>NZ_CP065681.1:547500-1924211 GCF_016027375.1 Clostridium perfringens | reverse complement strand
CTTTCTATTGGATCTTGCTCCCTAGATTTAACTCTTTTCTTTTTTAAATTACTCATTTTTCAAATCACCTCTACATCCACATCCACCATGACTATGGGTATTTCCCTCTTTAAGTTTTAAGAAAGCTCTTCCCTCTTCTGTTTTGTAGATAGCTTGTCTTCTAATAGATTCATCAAAATCTACTAAATGCCCATTAAATTCTGGTCCATCAACACAAGCGAACTTAACTTCTCCTCCTACTGTAACCCTACAAGCACCACACATTCCAGTTCCATCAACCATTATGGGATTTAAACTTACAGTGGTAGGAATATTCAATTCCTTTGTAAGAATACACATAAACTTCATCATTATCATGGGTCCAATTACAATTGCTCTATTATAATTTATGCCCTTATTCTTAACTAGATTTTCTAAAAGGTCAGTTACTCTTCCCTTAAATCCATAACTTCCATCATCAGTAGCTATATATAGATTTTTAGAAACCTCCCTAAGTTCCTTTTCAAAGATTAATAAATCCTTATTTCTAGCTCCAACTATAACATCTGCTAAAATTCCATGGTTATATAGCCACTTTACTTGAGGATATACAGGTGCAGCTCCAACTCCACCAGCTACAAATAATATTCTTTCCTTTTTTAATTCCTCTAAATCTTCATATATAAAGTCACTTTCTCTTCCTAAAGGGCCAAGAAAATCATGTATATAGTCACCTTCATTATATTTTCCAAGTTCTAAGGTACTAGCCCCAAGGCCTTGAACAACAATGGTTACACTTTTATCTTCCTTATTATAATCAGCTATGGTTAAAGGAATTCTTTCCCCCTCTTCATCTGTTCTAAGTATTATAAATTGCCCTGACTTAGCCTTATTAGCTACTCTAGGTGCTTCTATCTTCATTAAATAAACAGAGTCATTTAAATATCTTTTTTCTAAAATTTTAAACATCTAACTAAACCTCTCCCAAAAAATATTTTATTCTCCCACCTAAAAAATAGGATTGTATCAAAGAACTCATAAAATTTATAACTTTTATCTTTGAGTTTTAACACAATCCTCTTATCTTTACCTTATTTTAACTAGAAAAAATTTATTCTTTAAAAATCCACGTCACTGCCGTAATATGCACAAGTATATAATTTTTCCATAGTTTCATCATCAATCTCCCTTGGATTTGATCCTGTGCATGGATCTAAAACAGCATTATGAGCTATAAATTTAAGGTTAGCTTTAAATTCATTCTCATCTATTCCATACTCTTTCATTGATGAAGGTATATTTAATTCCTTATTAAACTTATTTATTAAATCTATTAGGGCATCTGTTAATTCTCTTTCACTTTCTCCCTTTAATCCAATATGTCTTGCAATGTTAGCATATCTATCTTCACAAGCTTTTCTATTATATTTAATTACATATGCCAAGAAGATAGCATTAGCACATCCATGTGGTATATGGAATACGGCACCTACCTTATGAGCCATAGAATGTACTATTCCTAAAAGGGCATTAGAGAAGGCCATTCCTGCTAAACATTGAGCTTCATGCATTTCTCCCCTAGCTTCCATATCTCCCTTATATGAATTTACTAAGTGCATATTAACCATTTCAATTGCCTTTAAAGCTAAAGGATCTGTAAAGTTTGATCTTAAACTTGCAGTATAAGCCTCAATAGCATGAGTTAAGGCATCCATTCCTGTGTGAGCTACTAACTTCTCTGGCATAGTTTCTGCTAAGCTAGGATCAACAATAGCTATATCTGGAGTTATTTCAAAGTCTGCTAAAGGATATTTAATCTTAGCCTTATAATCAGTTATTACTGAAAAGGCAGTTACCTCTGTAGCAGTTCCAGAAGTTGATGGAATAGCTACAAACTTTGCTTTTCTTCTAAGCTTAGGTAATCCAAAAGGAACAATAGCCTTTTCAAAAGTGAAATCAGGATACTCGTAGAAAATCCACATAGCCTTTGCTGCATCAATAGGTGAACCTCCTCCTATGGAAACTATCCAGTCTGGATTAAATTCTTCCATTTCCTTTGCACCCTTCATAACAGTTTCTACTGATGGATCTGGTTCTACTCCTTCAAAAACCTTTGTTTCCATATTAGCTTCCTTTAAATAACTTAAAACCTTATCTAAAAAGCCAAATCTTTTCATTGATCCGCCACCAATAACTATAAAAGCCTTTTTACCTTCTAAACTCTTTAACACCTCTAAAGAATCTTTTCCATGATATATGTCCCTTGGTAAAGTAAATCTTGCCATACTAATAATTCCTCCCAAAATAATATATTCTTAACAAAAAAACAAAGGGTATGTATCAAATAATCTTTTATAAAACTTACAAACATTATGAAGAGAATATCTAGATGAGCTTTAGAATTTAAATTATTACGGAGAAGATATTACGTTAAAAAGCTGAGACTGTTCGAAGCGAAGCAAGTTTCGAAGCTTTAGTAATATCTTCGTAGTAATGATTATAAATTCTTAGCGAAATCTAGTAATTCTCGGAATATGTTTGTAAGTTTTATTATTATATTTGACTACAATCCCTTTACATTTTATTTATTATTATTTAATTTTATTCCTAAATTCTATTTATTTTCTTTTTTCCATTCATCTAATTGTCTTTGTAACTCAACTTTTATATCTTCTAATCCTGAATCATATAACTTCTTATTTAACTTTTCTAAAGTCTCTTCAGTCTCTACAGAACCTGTGTATAAAGGTTTTATAAACTCTTTAAATGTATTACTTACAGCTGACATTTGAGTTACAACTTTTTCTGTATCAAATTTGAATCCTAATATAGTTGAAGTTTTAGCCTTTTGGTTAAATTCTTCAAAAGCATCCCACTTATCTACTGGGTCACTATCTAAAACATAAGTGTCAAATAAGTTTCCATAGGCCCAGCTTGTAACACTGTATGGACCATTTGGATCTCTCTTTATTTGGTTATCACTAACCTTTTCATAGTGAGTTCCCTCTATTCCAAACATTAATAGGTTTCTTAATGTAGAATCAGTATTTACTAAGTTTATAAGCTCCATAGCCTTTTCTGGGTGCTTAGAAGTTGATGATATAGCAGTCATAGCTCCTGTAGTTGAAGCATTTGTAACATATGGAGAAACTATTGATGAAGTTACAACCTCTCTACCTAAAGCTTGACCCCATCCATTTTCTGCATATGGTTGTCCATCAGCCTTCCACACAAATCTCTTAACTTCATTTTTCATATTACTAACTGCTGCGTCTTGATTTATATATCCTTTTTCATAGAATTCTCTTAATTTAGTGAAAAGATGTTTTAGCTCCTCTGTTTCATACATATTTTTAACTGTTAAGCTTTCATCATCATAGAAAATACCTAGTCCTGATGTTATATCCTCTAATCCTTCTAGTGGAATTCCATCTCCTTGAGTGTAGAATGGCACAAAATCTGGTTCCTTCTCTTTTATAAGTGCAAGCCATGGTTCTAAATCATCAACTGTATGAATATCTTCATATGGAATATTATATTTTTCAACAAGTTCCTTATCAAATACCCACATAGGTGCTCCTGCTATTTCCTTTTGGTTTGGAACTGCATATACATTTCCATCAACCTCTGCACCCTTCCATAGTCTTTCATCAATAACATTCTTTAAGTCTTTTCCATGACTATCTATAAGATCATTTAACTCTAAGAAAGCTCCCTTTCTCGCATTGTCTAAGTATGGGAATGCCCATGAACATGTAAATGCTAAATCGTATTCTTCCCCTGAATTAGCTATTACGTTCATTTTTTGACTATAATCACCAAAGTCAATATGTTTTATGTCTACAGTAGCATTTATTTTATCCTTTATATATTTATTTACTTCTTCCTCTACTACTTCTCCATCTGTTTGTGGTTTACCTATTACATACCAAACTAAATTTACTGGCTCTTCTCCTTCACCCCCACTAGACGAAGCATTTCCCCCTGAACCACATCCAGCTAAGATAGAAGATGTTCCAATTATTCCTCCTAATATTAAAGCCATTAGTTTTTTGTTTTTAAGCATTTTTATTTTCCCCCTTAAAGTAACTAATAAGTCCTCATTATATATATATTGTATAAATTACTTCCCCATTCTTCTTTTTTCAACATTTAACAAAACGTTTACAATAGAATTTAATCAAAAAAATTATAAAATGACCAACTTACTTTTTATTTTTGTAACCATTTCTTTTCATTTAAGAAATAATTACGTAACCTCTAAAATTTAAATTAATATTATTATTTATATAATAGTTTTAACTCCTTATACCCTTAAATATTGCATGTAGGGGCATGTATTAAAAATTATTTTGATACATGCTCCTCTATTTTAAATAATTTTTCCTTTCTTATTTCTAATATTTCTTAAATCCACTTATTATTTTTCTAATTTTACGTATTATCTTAAGAATTTTATTGCTTTTCTTTTCATTTTAATTATCATTTACGAGTATTTCATTTAAAATAAAGTATAAAACCCATAAATAAAATCCTACTCCTAAATTTAAATTAAAATTACTTTTACAATTATTCCATTATTTATTAACATTTCTAATTATGGTATAATTACATGGAAAATTTAAGTATTATATACACTATTTTAAACTTAAGAAAATAGGAGATGATTTTATGGCTGTAGCAATAGTTCAGCAGCAACAACAACCAAATGATAAGATTAATATTGACTTGTCTAATTCTAATGTTGCTGTAGTAAAAAGTAAAAAAGAAACTAATCCCCCTATAAAAGATGAAAAACAATCAAAGGATAAAGATAATTTAAAATCTGATAAAAAAACCGAGCCTAAAGTTGAAGAAAAAAAGCAAGATAAAGGTAACTCAAAGGAAGAAAATAAAGCTCAGGTAAAAACTGAGCCTAAAGTTAAAGAGGATAAAGACACAAAGAAAAGTTCTGAAGAAATTAAAGAAGAGGTAAAAAATCAAAAACCTGTTATAAAAGAAGTAAAATTACCTGTTGAAAAAGATTCAAAGAATTCTTCTGAAAATTTATCTAATAACTCAAGTGACTTTGCTTCAGATGTTAATAGAAGATTATATGAATATGAAAGTGTTAGAAGTAATCAATCTAATGCAATGAATGAAGCTATTCGTCTTCATAATGGAGACCCTAGCAACACTTGTGTTTTCTTCCAAGGTGCTTGTTTAAGAGCAATAGGAGTACCTGTTCCAAGTCATATTGGATACACTTCTAACCTTTGGAATTGGCTTGAAAATAATAACTGGGAAATGCATAGAGATTTTTCAAACATCCAAAAGGGAGATATTATCTTTGCAGGTGAATATCACACAATGTGTTTCATGGGATGGAAGGATAAAGCAAATGGTATTGCCTATGTAATGGGAAATGAAGCCTATACCTATGGAGATGCCTATGCTCATCGTAATTTAAATGGACAAGCTCCTACTAAAGAAAATGGATGGAATAGACAGTATAGAGCTACAAGATACTATAAATATAAAGGAAATTCTTCAAAAAGTAATTCTGACATTGTAAAAACAAATATTGTAACATCAAAACCTGTTAGCTCAAAGGATCATAAATATACAGTTGAAGCCTTAAAGGGTACTGTAACAGCTAAGCAAGATGTTTATATTAATGAAAAACCCTTCCCTACTACTGAAGGAATTAAGCCTGTAGGACTAGCTAATGGAGGAGATAAATTAACTGTAACTGGTAGAGCATCAAATGGATGGTATGAAGTTCTTTATAATGGCCAAAAAGCTTACATAAGTCATAGATATACTGACTTCTTAGAAGAAAAGGAAGCTCCATCTAAGTCATCTGATTCTGTTACTCCTCTTGGCGTAGTTAAAACTAATACTTCAGATAAAAAATCTGATTCTAAAGAAGATAATAAAAAGATAGAAAGTTCTCTTAAAGACAAAGATGAAAAGGTGAACAAGGGAGATAAATCTACTGAAGATAAAAAGGTAGATGAATCTAAGGATAAAGCTACTAATAAAGTGGAATCAAATAAAACTGAACAAGCTAAGCCCGCTGAATCTAGTAAGCCAGTTGAAGAAACTAAAAAAGAAGAATCAAGTAAGCCTTCTGAAACAGTTACAAAAACTGCCTTTATAAAGGCTAATGGTGGTTTATGGCTACATTCTAGTAAGGATACTTCATACTCTTCTAGAGTAACCCTAATGAGTAATAGAGCTAAGGTTAATGTTTTAGAGGAAGATAACTCTTGGTTTAAGGTTGACTATAATGGAAATACTGGTTGGTGTTCAAGTAAATATGTAACTAATCCAGTTTCTTCTCATAGTTCAACTAATAAAAAAGTAGAAGAAAATAAATCTACAGAACCTAAAAAAACTATGGAAGAAAATAAACCTAAGAAAGAAGCTGAAACAAGCAAACCTGCTTTAACAATTGTTAAAACTGCTTCTGTAAAAGCTAATGGTGGACTATGGTTACACTCTTCTAAGGATTCCTATATCTCTTCTAGATTAGCAATTATGGATAAAGGTGAAAAAGTTACAATCTTAGAGGAAAATGGCGATTGGTTTAAGGTTAACTATAATGGTAAAACTGGCTTCTGTGCAAGTAAATACTTAAGTGAACCTACTACTTATGAAAAACAATCTGAATCTAATAAAATAGAGGAAGTTAAAAATACCTCTCCTAGTAAGGCTGTAGAAGAAAGTAAACCTACTGCACCTAAGAAAACTGTGGAAGAAAATAAGCCTAAAAAGGAAACTGAAACAAGTAAACCTACCTTAACAAATATTAAAAGAGCCTCTGTAAAGGCAAATGGTGGTTTATGGCTACACTCTACTAAGGATTCCTATGCATCTTCTAGAATTACCATAATGAGTAATGGAGAAAAGGTTGATATTTTAGATGAAAGCGGATCTTGGTATAAGGTTAACTATAATGGAACTATGGGTTGGTGCTCAAGCCAATTCTTAAGTAACCCAACTGTTATCTCTCAAAGCTCACAAAGTAAGCATGTAGAAGAAAATAAACCAGTTTATGAAAACAAAACAGTTGAAGTAAGTAAACCAGTTACTAGTACAGTAAAAACAGCTTACATAAAAGCTAATGGAGGTTTATGGTTACACTCCTCTAAAGATTCCTATGCTTCTTCTAGAATAAGCATAATGAACAAAGGATCAAAGGTAAGAGTTTTAGAAGAAAGTGGTTCTTGGTTTAAAGTTGACCACAATGGAAATATAGGTTGGTGTTCAAGTGAATTCCTAACTACTCCAGTAACATCACAAGGTAATACTGTGGAAGTAAGTAAAATAGTTAAATCAAATACCAGTGAAGCTTCCCTAAGAGAAGGCCACATAAAGGCTAATGGAGGATTGTGGCTACACTCATCTAAAGACTCCTCTACTTCATCTAGATTAACTGTAATGGGTAATGGTCATAAGGTTGAAATCTTAGAAGAAAGTGGAGATTGGGTTAAGGTTAGATATAATGGAAACACAGGTTGGTGTGCTAAAAAATTTATAGCTTAAAAGAAATTGGTACTTATATAATTAATTTTCAGGGTAATTTATAGCTTTTCTTGCTTATAAATACCCTAAATAAAGGCTATAAAATATATTTTTAAAGGCCCATAATTTAAAAATTCTATTTAAATTATGGACCTATTTTCTCTTTAAAAGCCAAAAACTACTCCATGCCAACTTTTATGCCATATGTATTTAAACTTCTAATTCAACCTTATATATTTCCTTATTGCTTATCGATAATTCTTTCTCTAAATCATAAGCCTTCTCTATTTCATAAAAGATATCTCTATGCTCCTTTAAAAACTTCTTATTTTCCTCTTCAATGTTAATCACAATATCCTTATTTATGTTTAGTAGTTCCTGCTCTTTTTCTGAGAGGCTTTTAGATATTATGATTTCTCCATTATCCCTAAAGCTTATTAAATGCTTATCAAATAAGGAATCATGATTTGGACATAGTAAGAATCCATTAAAGGGATTTAGCTTTTCCTCTGGTGTACTTTTGCTCCAAGGTTTTATATGGCTTGCTATTAAAAGCTCCTTATGAGCTAGTCCACAAATTTTACACTTACTCTCTCTTTTAAATAGTGCTTCTCTAAACTTGTTTTGGTTTTTTCTAGCCTTAACAACTCTCTCTATGACTTCTCCCACTTCATTTATTTCTTCTATGGTTTTGTTTTCAATGTCTATATCTAGCCTTTCTAATTCACAAAGAACATCATGACTATATTTAGTTTTCATTTCCACATCATATTTTATGGCTGTTTCCTTTGTAAATTTCAATCTAGGCACTCTTACACTAAGCTCTTTAGAATCTTCAAAGTCATTTATTTCATTTTTAAAAACTTCCTTCATTTTAGGTATTAACTTATCCCATACAATTCTTATTTTGTTGTTTTTTTCTCTTTCTATTTCCGCTTTGAAATTCTCAGCATTATAAATAAGAGTTATAGACTTTTTTTGTCCATAAATTACATCTTCACACTCAAAAAATTTTCTTATCTCTATAGGTATATGACTTCCCCTTTTAAAAGAAGATTTATCTAAATTTTTAATTACAAAACTTAAATCTTCTTCGTCATATTGCCATGATTTTATTTTTTTCAAATTATACCTCCTAAAAATAATAACACTAGACTAAATTTAATCTAGTGTTATTTACTTTAGTTATTTATTTTACTTAAAAATATTCTTTTTTCATCATTTGTTAATCTATTAAACATAGCAATAACACCATCAACTCTCTGCTCTGCTATTTTAGTTGAAGCTTCTTCTTTTTTTATTTTTATAATTTCTAATGTATTATTCGAAATATAAGAGGGAATATTTTCCATTTTATTTTGCCAATTAATACATTGATCTAGTGACATATTAGAAAAATCAATATAAATATTTTCTTTTTTCCATTTCTCTTCATTTTCTTTTAAATTATTAAGTATATCTTCAATATTTTTTTCTATTAAAGGCAGTAATTTACTTGATTTATATCTTTCTAATAATTTTTTCTTTAAAACATCAAAGTTATTCCAAGTAACTTCTTTACCTTTAATTTCTCTAATATAAAATTTATATTCTTCAATTTCACATTTTAATTTTTTAATCTCTTCTATATCATCACAAATAATTTCTAAGTCTAATACTTTATTTATATCATTTAATAATTTATCTAATTTAGAGTTACAATCTATTTCTTCGCTTAATATTTTTATATCTTCTATAAGAATTAATTGCTTTTCTTCTCTTTCTATTAATATTTTATAAATACTATCTATATCATTTAAAGCAGTATTCTTTATTGAATTTGGCATATCTTCTTTTTCTAATTCATACTTTAATGAACTTAACTGATTCTTTAGATCTCTTATTTCAGTAAATTTCATGTTTATTTTTGTATTAACTGATAGTCTTAATTCATTTATAGTATTAAATAATCCCCTAAATGCCTCTTCTCTTTCTATTCTCTCTATAACTTTATTTATTTTATCTGACAAATTATTTGCTAATTCATCTTCTTTTAATTTCTTTAATATTCTTACCGCTGTTCCTAAATAGCGTTCCTTATATATACTAATTTCAGTTATGTTAAAATCTAATTTTTCTATAAATCTAGGTGCTCTAGATCTAATTACTTCTCTTATTTCTATATCTCTTTTCTTTATTTCATTTTTTATATTGTCACTATATTCATATCTATTGCCTAATTCTTTAGCTAAAATTCTTTGTAAATCACTAATAACTTTAAATGATTTTATTAAATCAAATTGTTTTTTTAAATTTGATATTGATAACTCGATTTCATATAACTCTTCATTTATCTTAGTATTAATTTTCATACCATCTTCTAATCTTTTTTCTGCATTATAATATAAATCTTCCATTTCTACTGGTATGTCTTCTGCTTCATTTATAGCTTTTAACTTTTTATATAACTCACTACAAAGTTCTGGATACTTATTTTTTTCTATGTCTTTAACCAATTTATCTAATTTTTCTTTAGTATCCATCTCATTCATTAAAAACTCACATTTAAAAATAAGTTCTAAATTTAACTTATCTTTTAATATTTTAGCTAAATCAGTTCTTTTTAAATTTTTTCCTACATAATTTAGTCTTATATTTTTATTTTCAACTAATATATATACCATAATTAAATTAATTTGATATAAATTTAATCCATAAGGAGCTTGCATATATTTATTTAATAATGAAAATCCTTTTATTGAATTATTTTTTTCTATATTATCTATAATTTCCTTAGTAATTTCAAAAACTATATTATTTTTAGGAGCTATACTTAAATAATTTTTATCAAATACACCCCATCCAAATGAGAAGTCCTCTCTTAATACAGCATCAAATCTATTTTTAACATCCTGAGTTACTGATGACATAGCTTGTCTATTTTTATATCTTTCAGTAATTAGTATATCTATAACTTGTTTATAATAGTTCTTTGCTTTGACACTTGTCTTCTTATCAAATCCATCAAACATAAATGGAATTGCTTTAGTATATATATCTGAGAAAACTTTATTGCAATATCTAGTTGATCTATAGTTAACTGTAACTAGTCCTTCTTTAGTTATATATGCCCTTTTACTTGCTAATTCAGTAAATGTTCTTACAATCTTTATCTTAGTTTCAGCTACATCCTTTTTGTATAAATTATTATACTTATCTTTCTCTTCCTTATTAAATTTATTTAATATATTTAATTTATTTATATTATCTTTTAGTTCATCTTTAGCATCATTTAAAATTGAAACAATTATACCTAGATCAAAAGCTTCACTATTATTTAATATTTCTTTAACTTTATCAATATTATAACTCTTAGAATCACAATAAACCCATAGATAAATCCCTCTTGACTTTTCTCCATCTATAGCTACTTTAACTCTTGAAATTAAAGATTTAATATAACCTTCTGTTAATTCGTTTATATCTATAAAGAATTTTTCATAATTCCACTCTTGAGTTTTTATTCCTTTTAACTGTGAAAATTCAACTAAAAAATTTTCATCTAAAGAAAGATCTGCTCTTACGGAAGGATCTTCTATTTTAATTGAATCGTCTCTAGTTACTACTTTATATTTAAAAAATGTTTTTTTATAATCATTTATACTACTTCCAGTTGATATAAATTCGTATCTATTAATCTTAGAATCATATGATATAATTCCAAACTCATCTTCTAGTTCCTTTAATGTTTTATCAACATCTTTTCTTATTCCTGTTATATATTCTATTCCACTTAAATTATCAGCTTTATCAAAAAACTTAAATTTTCCTATATTACTTATTAAAATACCTCTAAGAACATCTAATTGTTTTTTAGATAATTTCTCTTCATATTGAGTTATTATATTTTTATACATTATACAATGCTGACTATTTTGAATTCCTTTTTCTTCTGCTCCTAAAAGCTCATTAAAAAATTTTGATTCTATAAGCTCTGTTGGATATATTTGAACTAGTTTATCTCCAAACAGTTCCTCATTGCTATATTTTTCAAAAATTTCTTCTGCAAAGGTTAAGGTTGATCTTTGCTGCATCCAATCTGAAGAGTTACATAATAGCCATACTGTTAAGGGATTTAGTGGATAAGTTCCTTTAGCTATTATTTTATTAAATAAACTTTCATTTTTCCAAACTATATTACTATTAGGTAACCATCTATTTATTGAATTAAATATATTATTATAATATTTAGATAAAACTCCGTCTATTCTACTACCTATTATAAGCTCATATTGTTTTTCATCTTTTTTATTTATAAGATTAGCTAAAATAGTTTCTAAATTAGATGATATGTATAATTTTTCACTAGTTTCATATCTTCCTACATATCTTATTATATTATTTGAGTTTTCTACTCTAGTTAAATATGCATTTAAATCTGATTGAATTAATCCAATAAACATAACATTCTTATTAGAATTTTGAATAGCCTCAAACATCTGTTGTAATCCTGATTCACCAGCTAAAGTTCCTACCGCACCAGCATATTCTATAAATCTACCAAATTCATCAAATAATATTATGATATTTTCAAAAAAATTATTTTCCACACAAAGATATTTATTAAGCTTATTTATTATTTCACCTGCTGATACACCTTCATCCCATTTAATGTAATTACTAGTAATTTCTTTATAAACTTCATTAATTATATTAAATGCCTTTATATCTCCTTTTAAATTTTCTAATAATTCCTTTTTTAAATTCTTACTAAGATTATATTTTGTATTATTTTTAGAATAATATTTAAACCTATCTTCAAACTTTTCATAATTTTTTTCTACAAAATGTTCTGCAACTTCATAGGCTTTAGTCATATCTTCTAAAAATGAATCATTAACTCCCTGCTCTTTTAAAGCTAATTTAGCCACTTTTAGCATTTGATAGTTTAAATTAAAATCATTCATACCATTAAGTGTAAGTAATAAATTTTTTCCTCTTAAAGTTTTAGATATATAATCATAAGAACTATTATCTACATCTTTTATTTTATTTAAAACTATTTCTCTTTCATTATTTTCTTCTCCTAAAAGCGTTGCTAAGGTCACACCTAAATGAGATTTTCCAGTTCCATACCCTGCTATTGTTAAAAGGAATCTATTACTTTCTTTATCCTTATATAGTTTTTCTACTATTCTTTTGACATAACTTGCAGTATCAATTAAATTTTTTCTTTCAACTCCATGATAATCTTTTCCGTGAAAAACATAACTTTTAGATACATCTTTTCTCTTTGCTTCATCATAATACCAGTCTATTTGAACAGCACCATCAAAAAAAGCATCTCTATTAAACTTTAAAATATCTTTTATTTTCATAATTTTCACCCCTAAATTAACATAGAATATAAATCAAATTTTATATCATCTGAGTTTTCTAATTTTATAATTGTTAAGGGACTTAATTGCTTATTTAATTTTATAATGTTATACTGCTCTAATAACTCTAGGGCTTCTAATATTTTATCATAGTCAAAACCATATGAAATTCCCCATTTCATATCATTTAAAACCTCTAATACTGTTATCTCTTTTCTATCTGGATATAGTTCTTCCCATGTTTTTAATAAAGTATATCCATATACATATACATTTTCAATTAATACTGAACACTTATTAAATGATATATTATCTGAATTTTCATCTATTAATTTTAAATCTGAAAAATCATTTTTATAAGTACCTATAATAGGTCCCATTTCAATATTATTTTTATTAAAATAGATTTCCATATCTCTCTTTAAGTCTGATTTTGATATAGATCTATTACCAGAATACACTTTAAATAGGTAGCACCATTGAGGTGCACCTAAATTTTTATCTGTTAAGTTATAATTCATAATACTTTTTGTTACTTTTTCTATAAGAAAAGGATCTTCTGCAAAAATAATTTTTCCTAAATCAGTACTACTTAACTTATAAATACAATTTTCAACTTCGTAATCTATTAGTCCCATATAAGATGCATATATAATACTTGGCTTTACTTTTCCACTTGATACTCCTGAAGGTATTCCTGTTATTTTGCTTATTTCTAAAATTTCTCCTTCATAATACTCCTGAGCTAATTCTAATATTTTAGATATATACTTTAAATCCGGTGCAAAAGATTCATGAAACCTTAAATTTTTATCATAAATTGCCATTTTTTCTTTCCTCCAAACTGCTTACTTTTATTATCTTTGGTGAATATCTAATTAGTCTTTCACCATTAGGTTGTTTCATTTGACCAGATATTACGCATTCGCCTTTCCCTAAAAACTTCAATTTTTCTTCCCATATTTTAGCTTCTTTTGTATCGCTATCTATAATCCTAGCAATATCTTTTATTTCTGTCTCTGGTGGTGCAAAATATATTTTCTGAGCTGCTTGTTGTAATCTTCCAATTTCATCAATGTCCATCTGACCTTTTAAAAACTGAGTAGCATACCATCCTGAAACACCAAATTTTCTACCTTCAGTTAATATATATCCACTAGGAGAAGTCTCACTATGATCTAAGTTTTGAGCTTCATCTAATACAACTACAAAAGGATTGTCTTCACTTCCAAACCTTCTTGCATAATTCCATATATCCCATAAAATTAATGTTGTTAATAAGGTTTGTACATCTCTAGTATATCCTGTTAATTGAACTATAAATACATCTCCATCTGATTTTATAAGTTTTTCCCATGAAAACTCACTGTTGTTATCAAAAGCTTTTGTATCTAAAAATACTTGTATTTTACTTAATGTAGTTTTAGCTTCCTTAGTTCCTAATTCTTCAAGTTCTTGTGCTAATATTGAAAAGTCCATTTTATCACCAAACTTCTCTAATCCATTTCTTGTAGCTGTATAAAGATTACTAAATTGTTGATCTCCTAAAGAATATACTGATTTAAATGTTTCAGCTATTCTTCTAGCTATATCTATGTCTTCTTCATCCTTAGTAAATCCACTTATAGATATTTTTTGTCTTTTAAATGGATTTATATCAAACTTTTCAAACATAACTATTTTTTGCTTTAATCTTTCCCCTAAAAACTCTCTAAATATAGGATCTAATTTATCTTCTCTAAAACCATCAGTGTAATCAAAGATTATCGCAGGAACCCCTTGCTTAGTTAATTCATAGAGTAAACATTGAATACAATAAGTTTTACCAGTACCAGATCTACCACTTATAAATAAATGTCTGTTATTTAAATCCTTATTTCCATATTCCCAATAAATATTTTTATTAGTTCTTTCCTCTTTTCCAACTAAGACCCTAATATCCTTTAGCTCTTTATAATCACCATTCTTTCCACTTAAAATCTCTACATTCTCATTATTTAATTCATTATTATTTTCTTTATAAATTTCCTTTTCCTTGTTATCTAATTGATTTCTAACTTCTACTTCTTCTATATAACCTTTTTCTTTATCTATATTATCGGCTTCTAATTTTTCAAATAAAGAATCCATATCATCTAAATCTTCTATTACTTCCTCTTCAAACACTTGATTTTCTTCTCTCTTCTCTTCTGGTAATAACATCTTTTTAATATATAGTTGACCACATTCTATTATCCTTATATCTGAAGTTATATGTTCTACATCATCTATATCATAAACACAATTGTCTATACATGTTATTTCCCTTGAATTTATCCAATAAGCAAAAACTTTACCGCTCCAATTTATTTTATATCTTCCATTTAAGACACCTTCTATTTTATTTATAACTCTTTCATATTTTTCATCATCTTCATCTATATTTATCTTTGAAAATATAAGAGCTCTATATAACTGATTACTCCAATATCTCTTGCTTGTTTCTATAGATTTATCCCAAATTTTGCTTAAAGATAAAATACCTTTCTTAACTTGAGTTATTGCCTTGTTCTTCTTTACATTGTCTTCATTCCCCATTTTACATTCAATAACCGTTGCATTTATTTTAAGATTACCATATTCATCACAAAAGTCATCTTTTTTAATTTCTAACAATAATAAATCGGGTCTTATTTTATCCTCATCATTTTCATTTATTACCAATTCCTCAAACCAATGCATATGAGAATCTAAATTCAAAAGAATCCTTACTACATACTCATCATCACAAGATGGTATATTTAAATATTGAAGGGTTATTATATAAGAAAGAAAACTATGAATTGCAAAATCACTACTATTTAAGGCTTTTAATATCTTTCCCCCATCTAATTCTTCAGCAGTTTTTATGCAAAAATCAGCTACTAAATCTAATGTATTTTCGTCATTACTCCAACTTCTAAAATGCTTTCTTAATCTATTTTTAAGTTTAATCTTAATATCTTCTAAAATATCATTTCTAGCAGAAACTGTAACATTTAGTTCTCCATAATTTCCTTTTCCAGTAGTAAATCCAACAATATGTCCTTTATTTTTATTAGATAATATTTCCTTATCTATACTTTCATCCATACATACTACCCATTTAGCACTATTGTGGATATTTTGAAGCAATTCATTTTTTCTTTCATCTATGGCTATTTCCTTTACAACCTTAAATTCACATTCTTTACTACTAGGATTTTTTATCCTATTTAATAATTGAGTATGCTCATATTCTAAATCAAATTGAGACTGTGTTATGTTTATAGCTCTTTTATTAGCACTTTTAGATAGTGGCAATGGAGGAAATACCATAGGATATTTTGAGGCATCATTATTTTCTTCGTAATCTCCCTCAAAAACCTCTCTTAATTCAACACTTTTTGTTTTCAAAATATTACCAACAAATATTATATCTTGTTGTTTAAGAGTATCATCTAAACTTTCAACTATATGTTTACTTTCAAAATCTTTATTTATAACAAATGTTTTAATATTTATATTATCCTTTTCAGATAATTTATTATCCAACCAATATTTAAGATAATCTACACCATTTTTTTCATTTTTATCTCTTATTATTGTTAACTTTATATTTATACCTTCATCAGAAAAATTCTTAACAACTTCATTTATTCCTGAAACTATATATTGTAGACTTTCTGGATTTAACATTGTTATTTTTATGCCATCTGCTCTTGTTGGAAAAATTTTTATATAATCTATAATATTTTCTGATATTATTAATGATTTTGGAGATGATTTTAAAATATCACTAATATTAATTTCGTCATCTTCTATTATAAGACTATTATATCCATTTAATATTTCTTCTGATTTATAATCTAAATCCTCATATATAGCATAATTAGCTATAACTTTTTCTGAAGTAAGTAAATTTTTATTTCCAAATAAAGCATCTGCTCCCGTTGTTATTTCTGATAATTGTATCATTTTTATAATTTTATTTTTTAATTTACTGCTATCTACTTTTTTATCAATACTTGAAAGTAATATATCCTTTATACTTTTTCTAATGAATATTTGTTGATCTACTAATTTTTCTAACATTATAGGATGTATTGGTGGCATAATGACATTATCATATTCTTTGTCTTCAATTCCATCTTTATTTGATTTTCCTATATTAAATAAGTTTAATAAAATAAATATTTTCTCTTTTTCAATAGTCTTAAAAGATTTAAAATTTAAATTAACAAACTTTATTAAGTTATAATATTTGAAGATAAATTTATATATTTTTGAATCTTCATTTTTAATTTCATAAAAGAATCCATTCTTAAATATATCTTCGCTCATTTCTTTGAATAAATATTTTAAAGTTGTTACCTGATTATCAACACTTGATATAAATTTAACTTTCTCTTCAATTTCAGAGGTAATTATTTTTATCTTACTTTCTAATAATTTATTTAAAAATTCATCTTCGTTTTCAAAACCTATAAGCTCATTTAAATTTTCACAATACCACCCTAAAGGTATGTTATCCACTGAACATAGTTCATTATTAATTATGTTTTTACATAGTAAAAACTGTGTTTTCCATGAATTTATTGGATTAAATACCCATTGCCATTCATTTTCATATAAATTAGTTGTTAAATACTCTCCATTTCCTGCTTCTTCTTTTTTACATACTAATACTTTAATATTTATTTTTGAGGCAACATTTATATTTTTAGACCTGCTTATGTCTATAGATTCTATACCTTCTATCACAGCATCATTTTCATCTTTAATCTCTAATCTCCTATTTGAAAAAGGATCCTTGTCATCTAAATATTTTATTTCTAAATTTTCGTCGCCAAACTCAAAATTTTCTTTATTTATAAAATCTAGTATTCCTCCTAGATATGCTGATATGGATTTATATTCCTCTAAAAGTTCATCATTATCAATACAATTTCCTAATGTTATGCTCTCTATATTAAATATAATTTCATTTGGGAAGTTATTGTTTTCTTTTTTATATTCATTTAAACTATCTAATATAATTTCTGAATATATTTCAATAGGGTTACCTGAAATTTTATTTACTTTCTCTTTTTTCCCTTTAGAAGATCCTTCTTCTTTAACCTTTAATTTTAAAATTTCATTTACAATGGCAAAATCTATTTGCATTAATTTTTTTCTATTTTCTTCAAAATTTATTCCCTTTATAAAGTCTATTAATACATTAGAAAACTCTTCAAAATCATCAAAAACTTCTGTGTCTACAGGAAATTTCAAATCATCCTCTATAGAATTATTTTTCTTAAATTCCTCTAATTTTGATTTGATTTTATTTATTTTGCCCTTATTAGGATAAGAGGTTTTATACTCTTTTCTATTTACAAAATTATAAGCTTTCTTTATTACATCTGCTGCCTTAGCTGATTTTCCTTTTAATTTATTAAAGGATGGTCTTATATTATTCATACAAGGTAAATCCCAATACTTAGGTATTAAATCAAATATAAATTCAATAATCTCATCTACAATTTTAAAAGTTTCACCCTCTAAATTTTCAGCAATGTTGCTTACTTTTATTAAATCTATTGGAAAAATTGAAAATATCTCATCAAATATTCTATTTATTGCTTTTTTTACCTCATTACTATCTTTTATATTAACGCCTGAATTTTCTATAACTTCTTTAAAATAAGCGTAATATTTATCTTTTTTTAAGCTTTTTATTATTGTTTGAGGATTTATAGTATAAAAATCTGCTAATCCTCCCTTATCTTGAACAAGTTCTGTTCCCATTAATAAAACTAATTTTGTTGTGGCATTTTTATTATCTGTAGCAATTCCATTTCTCCATTTAGTCATTGCTCCATCAAAATCAACAAAATTATTATTCTCTAAAAATTTAATACTTTCTAAAATTTCTAACTCATCATTATTATTGTATTCTTTTTTGAATTCTTCAAATTTTTCTCTTGATAATTTTGCTTCAAAATCTAAATTGCTATTTTTGAAATACTTACATATTTCTTTATATATAATAGGACTTTCTATCCCCTCTAACTTTATTAAATTAATTTGCTTTTTCTGTTCTTGCTTTTCAATTTCATCTTCTATACTATTTATAAAATATTTCATTAACCCACCTACTTTTAATTTAAATATGGATTTTCAACTATTGATGTAGCATCTGATAAATCTCTTAAAAAATTACAACGCTTTAACATTTCAGATAATGCTTTTTCATTTTCATCAAGGCAAGAAAAATCACTAATTGGTTCTACAATAAGATCTTCCATAGCCTTTTTATATTCGTTTCTACCTATTATAATTCCAAAATGTTCATATAGTTTTTCTATAAATGTTGTTAAAGTTAATTTTCCACCTGGTTTTATTATTGAGACCACTAAGAATTTTAGTATATTCTCCTGTAGAGTAAATCTCATACCACTTCCCTTTAAAGGTACTAAAACCCCTATATCTTTAGCTAATTTTCTACATAACTTATAACTATCATCTATAGCATATTTAAATTTACTATCTTTATCATCTATATCATATTTTTCTGTTTCATAAATCCTATTTGATATTGCATTTGTCATATCATCTTCAAGGGTATCATAAGAATTAGATGCTATCTTTTTTAACTCCTTATTTTTACTAAAGTTATATGTCATGTCTACTACCCAAGCTTGTCTTGTCTTTTTTCCAATATAATATCTAGCTTCACTATGCATAAGATTTATTAGCTGAAAAACGATTCCTTTAGATAGAATTTCAATTTTTTCAAAAGGATGCATATCACTTTTTAAAAAATTAGTTATTTCTGCAACAGTATAATCCTCTCTTTTTCCAAATTCAATTGGTATAAATCCTAACTTTTTAGTTATTTTTTTCTCTAAAATAATACCTTCATACTTTTCTTTTATACCCTCAACCCAAATTTTATGAATAGTATCACTTAAGGTTTCTATTTGTTTATATTCATTTAATTGTTTTTCTAATAAATTTGTTAATTCTTCTCTATACTTTGGATTTTTAATTAATCCTCTTAAAACATGAAGATAATAAACCTCTCCACCTCTAGCCATAAAATTATATCTATTAGTTTGACACTCAGTGTCTACCTTCCCGTATTCAAAGTCAATTCGACCTATTTCAAAGGCTTTATCTAGATCTCTTCTCTCTTTTTTTCCAATCATAGTTTCAGGTAAAATCATACTATTGCAAATAGGCAAAAAACTTTGTGCATACCAAGATCTATTTTTTGTTACTCCACTAAAGCCTAATAATAATTTTTCTATAAATTTCACCACATCTTTTTTACTATAATCACAAGAAATATCAATTTTATCTTTTATAAAATTAATCATTTCATAGTAAGCATCATCATCTATCTTACTTCTTGATTCATCCTTACTATTCATATAAAAAACAAATCTCTTTAAATCTATTTTAGACTCTGGAAAAAACTCTATTTTCTCAAGCTTTTCCTTATCTACTAATGGGAAAAACGCTTTAGTAATTTTCTCCCCTTCTCCTTCTACATATAATTTTTTTTCAGATATAACAACTTGTAAAAATTCTAGTAAATATTCATCAACATTCTGATCACTTTTAAATCTATGTCCAAAAATATCACTTTGAACAATTGAATCCTTACTATTATTACCTATATCTTTAAATTTAGGAAAATTACCCATAACTTTACTCCTATTCAACTTCAATTTCTAAACCTGCTATTTCTAACTCTGTTATTTTTATACCAGTTGCTGTTTTAATTAATATTTCTAACTTATTATTTTGTTCATTATCTTTAAAATTTTTAATAAGCCAAGAATCTAATTTAGCAATACCGCATGTTATCATAGGTGATGCTTTTGTTTCTATAGCTCCATTTAAAATCGAATTGAAATATTCTATTAATTGATAATTTAACAAGTATTCACTGTCACTATTTCTTTTTTTTAAATAGATTTCATTTTTATACTCAATGTCATCAAATTCATTTTTTACACTTTTTGATACAATCTCTAATTGCTTTTTATCTACCTCTCCAATTACTAGCATAACACTTTGGTATGTTTCATCATGCCTTTTTAGAGTTAAGTATAGTTTTTTATCATTATCATCTCCACCATCAAATTTTAGTTTTCTTAAGGAATTAAAAACTATATCTTTTAACTTTCTTAAATCATTTTTTTCTTCTTTTCCAGTTATACAATTTTTATATAAAGTAAATGTTTCTCCAAAAACTTGATTCATTAAGTCATCACATTCTTCTAAACCAAATACCAAAAAGAATCTCCTTATACACCTTCTTATCTTAATCGCTTTTTCTCTATCAAAAATTTTATCTATTCCATTATTCTCGTTGCAATCTCTCTCATATTTAGACCATCTATCCTTAATTACATTAGCAACTTCTTCTGGCATCATTTTGTAATCATTTTTTACAAATAGATTATAATCTTCATCAAGAGATATTTTATCTAAATTTAAACTTTTAAGTTTTCTTATAGCTTCTATCTGGTTGCTATTTTCATCTTCTTCTATACCATGATATCCAAATAAATTATTTGCTAAATTATATATATATTTATAGTAATCTTCATTGAATATATCCTTGTTAATATAATCACAAGATTTATTAGCTGTAATCATAAAAGTAATATGTGCTATCATTTGTCTTATAGTTAATCTTTGGTCACTTTCATATAACCATCTGTAGTAGCTTTTTATAAATTCACTTATTCTATTTTTATGATTTTCAATTAATTTTTTATTGAAATTTATATGACAAACTTTCTCTTTTCCGCAATTTTCACATTCACACCATAACGTTTCATCTATAATTTTCTCTAAAATTTCATCAACAAAATCAATATTATCAATTCTCGCAAGATTTATTATTGAAAATTTTTTATCTTGAACCTCTAATTCTTTATACTCATTTTTATCTAATTGAGTTATTACATCAGATTCTAAATCAGAATTTATCTTCTTTAAGGTTTTTATTAGTGGTCCCGTATTACTTATAACAATTGCTGTTGCTTCTTTATCTGGCATTTCCAAAGCTTCATTTATTAATTTTTCTTGAGTACTTTCTTCAAGTTCACTCATATCTTTCACATAAAAAACCTTGTAATTACTATTCTCTAAAAAATCATATTCCTTTAACCCCTGATCTTTTATTAAATCTAATTCTTTTAATATCTGTGCTAATATACTTGTTTTTCCATCACCAGCATGTCCAGTTATAAAAAAAACTTTATGTTCATTATTTTTTATAGATTCTTGTATAAAATATCCTAACTTTCTATCAACATGTATCTTTTTATAAAATTTATTAATAACTTGTGATTCTGCCAATGCCCCAGTTGAATTACCATCTACATTATTCATTGAATTTAAATAATCTACAAATTTACGTGTCATTAATTCATCCCCCATAGTCTAAAGTAATTCTTCTAATGCTTCTGATAATTTATCAATATCTTCTTCTGTATTAAAATAACCTAAACTTACTCTAACCATTCCATACTTAGCATTATCCCCTAAAAATGCACCAACTCTAGGTGCACAGTGATGTCCTGCTCTAACACATATATTAAAATCCTCATCTAATATACTTGCAACTTCTTCAGCCTTGTATCCTAATAAATTAAAGCTTATTATCCCAATGTGCTTTTTATTATCTTTAGGTATATATAATTCAATATTCTTTAATTTTTTTAATTTTTCAACACAATACTTAGTTAATTCAAATTCCTTTTCTTTTATATTATTACTTTCAATCCATTTTATTCCATTATATGTGCCAAAAATTGCTTCAATATTGTAACTTCCTGGTTCATATCTATATGGTAATTCTTTTGGCATATGTAAGTCTGTTGAATTTGAACCGGTTCCTCCAGTTGAAAACATCTTTAATTCATAGTCTGAATTATATATATATCCACCTATTCCAAATGGACCATACATAGTTTTATGCCCTGCAAAAACTAAAAAATCTATATCAATATTTTTCATATCAATATTAATTAATCCTAAAGCTTGAGAAGCATCTACAATTACTAAGGTATTTTCTGTTTTTGCTATACTTATTATTTCTTCTATAGGCAATATTAAACCTGTTGTATTACTAATTTGTGAAAGTAATATTACATCTGCTTTATTCTTAACAATCATTCTCTTAAATTCATCTTCTTTTAATTCTAATGTTATATTATCAAATGGTATCATTTCTATATTTATTGATATTTCATCTTTAATCTTCTCTAATGTCCTCATTATTGCATTATGTTCAAAAGGACTTACATAAATATTTGTAATTTCATTCCAATTCAATCCATTTAATATTTGATTTATGGCAATTGTTGCCGATGGTTGTATTATTACTTTACTAGAATTATTCAAATTAACTAAATTTATGATACTTTTTCTAAATTCATCTATTACATTAGTTGCTTTTTTAGCTAAACTATATGATCCTCTGCCAGCATTAACACCAAATTCTCTAATACATTTATTTACTGCATCATAAACGCACTCTGGTTTTGGAAATGTGGTTGCCGCATTATCTAAATAAATAGTTCTTTCCAACATCTACACCTCTTTTTGTTTTAGGGCAATATTTTATATTGCCCTACTAATTTACTAAATAAACTTCTCTAATAAACCAATTAAGATTGTCCTTTTTTCATCATCGGTTATAGATGATCCATATTCTTCAATTGTCTCTTCTAATTGATTTATAAGAGTATTTCCCAAAACACTTATATCTGTTTTCTTAAATATTTTTTCATGCTTTGTACCATTGGCATTTGAAACTAATGTTATAACATCTGAATTTTCTTCCTCTTTTACTTCTTCTAAATCCTTTATTTTTTCTAAACAAGTATCTAAAGTTTCTAAATATGATTTTATTGTAGTATCATTCCAATCACCTATAGTTAATCCTGTTAATATTACTGATAGCTGATCAATTATTATTTCCTCATTATTAGTACTAAGCTCTTTTCCATACTCTATCAATTTATTTGTTACAACATCATATAAATAATCCTTCTTATACTGTTGCAAGCTATTAATCCATAATTTAATCGATTGACTTAAACTTCCATTATAGTCTAAAGTTAATTTATTTTTAGTTATATTAGATAATTCATATTTAACTTTTATACACCTATTATCTAAATAATATTTTATTTCATTTAATCTTTTTAGAGCCTCATATAAATCTTCTGTTCCACATATATTAGGTAAGTCCACAAATATAAAACTTCTTATATTTATATCATACTTTAATAATTCTTTTCTAAGTTTAACTATATCTCTATCTATTTTTTCATCTGAATTAAACTTTAGTTCATGTATTCTAGTAAATTTATCTAAAGATTTAATCCAATCTTGCATTGCATAAACTACTCTTTCATACTTATTTGTTTTTATAATATTTGATGCCTCAAATAGCTTTTCTAATCCTAAAAAGTACTCATCTTTTTCTTTAGTTCCTTTATCAATTTCTATAAAATACATATTTGGATTCTCATTTATATTGTTTATAGTATTTGAATTTAAAGGAACTTCTTTTAAGGTTCTTTCTCCTGTATATAAAATAATTTCGTCTTTAAACCCTGATAATACAACAGTCAAATATATTGGTATTATACCTTTTCTCATACCAAATCCATGAGATGTACCCTCTAATATTTCATATATATCTTTAAATGACTTTTTCTTCCCTTCTGAATCAATCAGTTCTTTTTTCAAAACTTGCAATACTAAATCTATATCTTTATCTACTTCAGAATCTGTAAATAATCCCTTATTAGTTAGAGTTGCCCTTGCTATAGTTACCTCAGGACCATTTCCTGTAAAATCTAAGTTTCCTGATAATATTCCATCTATAATTTTATTTCTAGCTTTTAAAATTATAGATGAGATTTTTCTTTTATTTATCATTTCATTATTTATTTTTGGTGTACAATTATATATATTTTCACATATTTTTGATATTTTTCTATTAAGATCACCAATACTATTTACATTTAATATATCTCCTTGCCAATAAATATCTGATTCTCCTATCTCAATATCAAATACTTTTGCTATATTATTTTTTATTATATCTAATAAATCCTCTTCTAAAATATCTAAATATTCACTTAATATTTCATTTTCCTTTAATAATTCTTCATCTTCTTTTAAATATCTTACACTTAGTAACTCTAACACATCATTCTCAAAACCTATTGGCTTCTTTGGAACATTTAATATTAAATTTGTAGCATAATTATATTTACTTATATTACCTATGAAATTTTGTAAATTTTCACAATTCTTTTCTATAACATTTAATATAATTCCATCTGAATTCTCTTGACTTATTAGTTCGTTTATATCACTATATGTTAATAATTCATCTAAAGTTATAAATTTATGTCTAAAAAATCTTGTCATTGAATATTCATCATTATATTTTTTAGCTGTTATATATCCTAAAGTTTCTATTTTTTCTAGTTCTTCCGCTAAATTTATATTTCTAAACCTTGTATTTATTACATCATTTATTTTCTGATTTATGTCAATTTTAATGCCTGGCATAAAATCTAATGTATTATTACTTTTTCTTTTAATTAAAATACCTTTAGTTACTAAATTATTTACTGTAAAATCTACATCTAAGTTTAAAAAGGCACTTTTTAGAGTAACTTTTGTTGACGATAAAACTTCTTCTGCATCTATAATTTTTATAATAGCTAAACCTTTTATTATTTTTTCCTCATCTAAGCTCTCTGATTTCTTTAATGCAGCATCACATTTCATCCATACTTCTCTTATTTTTTCATTAAATATTTCTTTTTTAAAAAGTTCTTCAAAGTAATTATATAAAACATCTATCTCTAATAAATTTCCCACTTCATTTTTTGATAAAAAATCTGATAGTGTATTTGAGCCTCTTTTTGAAAGAAAAGTAAATAATGTTCTTTCATTTTGTGCTACTTTCTCACTTATACTTGGTAAAACAAACACCGTGATTGGATTTAATGGAAATGCATTTATAGCTATATTGTTTTTATATGATTCGAAGTTATATAAATCCTTAAACATATAAAATCCTCTTTCATACACCTCTAATAACTCATTATTTTTATTAATTATAGATTTTATTTTCTCTTTATCTGATATTATTGTGTTTCCTATTAATTCATAGTTTTGCTTTGATGAAGTTGTAAAATAAATTTCTTTAAATCTACCTTCTATAGCTCTCCACATATCTATTTTATTAGATGGTATTTTGCTTATATATTCATTTATAGATTTGTGAGTAATACATGCTAAATGAATTTGATTTTCCTTTGTTCTATTACATAATTCAGCTATATCTTGTAGCACTTTCATATCTTTAGCATTATTTCTATCTGTACTTGCTTCTATAAATTTACTAAACTCATCAAAAACCATAAATATTCCTTTATATCCATATTGCTCACATATTTTATAGTTAAACTCTTCTATTATTTTAACTACATCTGTGTTCAACATAGGATTATATTCTACCCCTGAGCTTATAATAGGATATATATTTACAAAAATTTGATATGCACTACTACTATAACTTTCTAATTCTTTTATAAATTGATCTACTGTAATATTAAATTTACTTAATTCTTTTTCTAATATATTTAATGTATCTTTATAAGATTTTTTCCATAAGTTTATTAAATCTATTACTGATGTAAAATATGTATTTAATTCAATTTCTTCTAATCCATATTTTTCAATAGCTTGTTTTAATGACATTAAGAATGATTGTTGTAAATCTTGACTATTACTATTTATTATTAATGGTAAAAATCTAGTTTTATTTTTTGTTAAAGCTTTTATTAAATCTGCTGTTTCTTCATCTATAACTCTAATCTTCTTTACTAAGTCATTTATTATAGTTTTATTTTCTGATGATATTAAAGCCATTAAAACAAGAGCTAAGTGACTTTTTCCTTTTCCATATGGACCTATAAGAACAGTTGTCTTATCTGTTGAATCTAACATAATACTTGTTAAATATTCTTTTAAAATTCTAATACTCTGTTTTGTAGGTATATATCCCTTAACTTTATCTAAATTATCTATATCATACTGTAAATTTATAGAGTATTGAAAACTTTTATTTAAGCTAATTATATCTCTGTATTCCATAAAAAATTCCTCCTACTCTTTATCGTAATATTGATTAAGGATATTCTTATTAGTTTTAACATAAACAGTATTTAATCCAGCTGTTCTATTTATTTCTATATAACCTTGCTTTTCTAGTATATCTAAATATTCATTCACTTCATTTCTATCTAAGTTAAACACTTTCCCTATATTATTTTCTTCTTCTATCAGTCTATCTATAGTTGTACTTCCTTTTTTACTTCTGTCATTTAATACATATAAAATTACTAATGGATTTAATTTAGATTTATTTATCTTTAGTTTTGTATATACATACTTATCAAATCTGTTTTTCTTTCTTTCTAATATATTTAGTTCAGAAAAAGGACATATTAGATTTTCCTCTGGATTAAGATTTTCATTATCTGAATAATATGTTTTTAATAAACATGTACAGTCATCATTAAGTGACTTTACTGAAAACTCCCCTTCACCTACTAGTCTTGTATATTCTAAATTTAGGAAATTAAACAATTCATCTTTTGAAAATTCTTTAACATCAAAGTTGTTAAAAACTAAGTTCCAAGTAGTTGCTGAATTTTGATTTTTAACTAACATGTAATGTAATATCCATAATGTAAATCTTTCTTCTATATATAAATCTTTTTCATATATTATTTTTCCTAAATTACTTAATATATATTTTGTTTTTCTATTTTCTCCTACTTTGCTTTCTACAAGCCCTAATGTAGTAATCCAATATTTTATTGCAGAAACCATATTGCTTCCTACCCCTAAAATATCTGCTGCATTCTTATCTGAAAATACATATGGATTTATCTTTATTTCTTTTAGCCCTTTAGTTATCCAGCCCTCTCTTAAATAAAAACTCCCATGTCCTTTTATCCTTATCTTTTTTTTGCCTTTTATATTTGGCATAATCTTATTCACCTCTTTTTGTAATAAGCACTTTTCTCATATAACATCCACCATCAAAGTGTGATACACATTCCCCACACCTTTTACATTTGTCATCATATATTTTATATGATTCACCTGTTTTAAATACTATTTCATTTTCATGAGCAGCTTTTTTTACTTTTACTGCATCATGTTTACACACACTTTCACATGCTAAACAACCTAAACACATTTGATATTTCGTTATTTGACAATCTACTTTACTCTTTGCTTCTTTTAAGCTTCTACATTTAAATGGTAACTTTATTATTGAAATTTTAAGATTCTTACTTCCGATTCTGCCTTGCAATCTAAGAATAGGATTATTGTTTTTATCTACTATATAAACTTCTCCCAATCTATTATTACCCATATCTTTATTTACCCATCCAAATGGTTTAAAGAATTCATATAATTCTTCTGTTATTTCTTTTTTTAATTCATAATTTATAGCTTCTGCTTCATCTGCACAAGGTTTAAATTTGACAAATGTTTTTTCACTATATTTAACACCATTTCCTCCTTGTCTAGCTTTCCAATTTCCACCATCTATATATTCTTCTGGATCTGGTTTACCAACACTTTTAGCAAATCTTATAAGTTGATTCCTCCATTTTTCATGTTCTTCTGGCATATATATGCTTGCTAAATATTGAGACCATGTGCTGTTATTTGGACAACACCAACAACCAACCCTAGAATATCCTAATCTATAAGCATCATTAAAATCTATCTTTGTAGTTAATAAATATAACCATATATCAAAGTCATACCAATCTATTATTGGCGAAGCAACCTTTTGCTTTGTTATTTTAGGACTATCTGAAGTTCTATCATATTTACTTCTACTTACAGACTCACTTCTTCTTATTCCATAAAAAGTTAATACTTTTGTTTTATCTTTAAATATAGTGCTTATTTTTTTAGTAATTGCACCTGTTTTAAATATAATACAGCACCATCTCATAACTCTACTTGGAGGACCTATAACATCACAAAGATCATAAAAGTTTTTCTCTTTATTTTTTGCTGATAATAATGGTGTTCTTATATTATTTTTTTTAAACCTATTTGCATAAACCATTGTCATTGGAAATTCCAATGTAGTATCTCCAAAAACATGAATTATTTCTGGTTTACCTAATGCTTTTATAACAAGATCGCTAACAACAGTAGAATCTTTTCCACCAGAAAAGGATACAAACATCTCATCATCATTATATCCAGCTTTTTGATCTATTATATAATCTGTAGCTTCTGTAACAATGTTATTGTATCTATCTTTATTTACTTCAATAAATCTATCTATATATTTATTAAAATTTTTATATGTAACTTTATTATCTTTTTCATTTTCTTGCAATTCTTGTATAACTTTTTTAGGAGATTTAACCATTAAATCCTTAACTGTTAAATTTATTTTTTTACCATCTACTATATATCTATTTCCTTGTCCATTCCATACAGAACACTTTGAAAACTTAAATGGCTCTCCTATTAAAACTTCCAAAAGAAGTCTTTCTTCAGGAAATACAGGTCTTATATCTGTAGAAATATATTTTCCTTTACCTCCACAACATGTACAAATTTCATCATATGTTGGAATATTACAATTTTTGCACCAAAATATTTTTGACTTTCCTATTGTTCTTTCATTACAAATCGGACAAGTACTTGTGCTACACTCTAAATTACATTTTTCACACACATAATTTATCATTATTTCACCTAATTTCTTTACTTTAATTAATTCTTAATAATTCACCTTCATTTTTTTGCACTATTTTCTATTTATTTTTTATTTATGCATTTTTTCCCTATAATATTTTATAATATTAAAATGTTAAGTGCAAGAAATTAAAATTCCACCTTTTTATATTTCACATAATATAACATTTATTTTGTTTTTATATAAAATATAATTTTAATAACGCCAACAATTACAAGTATGCTTTCCACTAGCACTTACACTTACTCTACTTGTTGCCTTTCCTCTTATAAATTTACAATCTGGAGTTTTGTGAACATAGCTGTTTCCACTAGCTACATACCCATAGTCTGAGGTTGCTTGTGGCTTATTAGGATCACTACTTGGACTATCATAGCCTGTTCTATGGTCATGACTAGCCGTACCCCCATTTGGTTTAAATGTTCCATTATTTTTATTATTTGATTGATTATTTTTACTACTTGAATTACTACTATTTGAAGACTCTCTTTTTGCTTCTTCTCTCTTTAACCTTGCCTTTTCTGCCTCTTCTTTAGCTTTTCTCTCTGCTTCAGCTTTGACTATTTTTTCTTGTTCCTCTTTTTCAGCTTTCTTCTTTAAAAGCTCATTATAAACTTCTTCTTTTTTAGCTGTTTCAGCTTTTAAGTTTTCATAAGAACTTTCAAGCTTTTTATAATTATTTTCTTCTAACTTATACTGATCTTCATTAATAGTATTATTATTTAATTCAACCTTTAAATTTTTATATCTCTCTATTGTTTCTTTATATTCACTTTCATTTATTCCCAATTCTTTTAAAGCATCACTTTGAAAATTTTTATTATTATTTAAACCACTATTAATAATAAAATTTATAAGAATTATAAATATCCCTGGATAAACTATATAATTTAACTTTTCATTTCTACTAAATCTTTTCATATTTTTAAAACCAATTGCTATGGATGGTAAAACTAAAAGTATAAAAAATTCCCTTAATAAAAAATTGCTCCCATCTTCTTTAATAAAAAAAGTAACTATACTGAATAAAATAAGAGATCCATAGTATACAGTCATAACTTTCTTGTATTTTCCATTTACTCCTGGTAGCTTCTTAAATAATTTCTTTAAATCATTTTTCATACTAAGTTATTCTCCCATCTCTCTTTTTAGCTCATCTATCTTTTTATCTAAAGCCTTTGAAGTATTTTCTTCATAATCAGAGTATTCCTTGCTTAACTCATCATACTTATTTTTAAGTTCCATATAAGAATCTTTTCTTTCCTTTGCCTTGTTATTTTCTAACTCTAAAGCATTACAATCGTTTTCAGTCTTTATGTATTTTTCTTTAAAGTCTTCTTTATTCTCTTTATAAATACTTTTATTAAGAGATATAATTAATAAACATCCTATAAATAAAATAATAGGAACTTTAAAAATAGAAATTTTCTCCTTTAATAAACTTTTCATTTTATTTCCCCCTTAAAAATATAAATTCTCATATATATTTGCATATTTATAATTTTAAGTCAATAAAGTTTAAATTAAATTCAAAAAAATATAAATAATTTAAAAAATTAAATATAATCATCTGGCATTTTAATTTTTATATCTCTTCTTGTATTCCTCATAATTCCTTCTAGCTTCTATTTCAGATTTCATTGCTTCATTAAAAAGCTCCTCCTCTGATTTAAATAGTTTAGCTATTTTACTCTTACTATTTTTAAACTGGTTAAAATCAACATCATTAAGAATTTTATCTATATAAAATTCCCCATTCTTTTCAACTATATAGGCTGTATAATCATCCATTCCACCTGATATGGTATCACTATTTTTGTCAAACTTTATCTCAAATTCTCTATGAAATTTTACCCTATATTCATTATCAGGCTCTTTTACAATACTTCTTATAGAAACCTTTGACATCTTCAATTCACTTTCTAAATTATACTTAAGTGTAGAATTAAAAGTTAAATTATATGTCTCTGCAACTTCCTTATTAGAAATTATCTCTTCACAATTAACCTCTTCCTTAGAATAATCAAAATCAACAAACTTAACTAAGAGTTCTTCAACAGGTTCTTTAATCCTTTCATCATAAGTAAGATCAATCCCTATGTTTTTATAATCCTTCATTTCCTTCTTAGCAATAATAAAAAATGATAAAGCTAAAAAAACTCCTAAACTTAAAATTGAAATAGTTACCCCAATTCCCTTTTTCATATCATATTCTTCCTTTTCTTTTATTCTCTTTTCTAACTTTTACTCATATTTTATATCTATTTTCCCCTTAATGTATAACAAAATTGTTAATTATACCCATCAAATAATAGTATTAAACTCTCTTATTCACCTCTAAATTGAACTTTCAATGTTTTTTTGAATGACTTTCACAAGTTTATGACGGACTTTCAAAAAGTCCGTCACACTCTAAAGCATTGATATGACTAGCTTTAGCCAGGCTTTGCCAGACTTTAGCTATTTTTCACTCACTATATATAGGGTATTTAATAAATGTGTTTTTTTTATACTATTTTTTTATTTTCCCTATTATATAGGAGTAAAAAAAGTCCGTCACTTCCGTCAAAACCCTTGGTATCACTAAGAAAACTCTGGCTCAAAACCCGTCACAAGTCCGTCACAACTCCGTCACTAAAGCATAAAAAGCTATATTTTCTCCTTTAGATAAATGTAAAAGTCTATAAATACTCTCCTATTTCCTAATTAACACCTTTAAAATTTATGTAAATGTTGTATAATGATAAAATAAAGAATTAAGAGTTAAGGGAGATCTTATTATGAACAATTATTTGACAGAGGAAAACGTTAGAAAGTTAAGAGAAGAGTTAGACTATAGAATGTCTGTTGTTAGAGCAAAGATTGCGAAAGAGAAACTTGAGGCAGCAGCCCATGGTGATAGATCAGAAAACGCTGAATATAAAGAGGCTTGTAGAAACTATAGAGAAAATGATAATAGAATACAATACCTTTTAACTATGATTTCAACAGCAATAATAGTTGATGAAGAAAGTAATGATAAATCTATACTAGGTCTTAACAGCAAAGCTAGAATAAAATTTGTTGAAGATGATGATGAGGATGTTGTTACTTTAGTTACAACTATGGATTTAGATTTAGAAAACATGTGTATAAGCATAGAATCAGATTTAGGAAAGGCCCTAATGGGTAAAAAGGTTGGAGATATAGTAGAAGTTGAAGCTCCTGGTGGAAACTATACTGTAGAAGTATTAGAAATATTATAATAGACTTAGCTTAAAGTGGATAATTTTATTTGTCCACTTTTTTTCTTCTTTACCTAATCTTTTAACAATAGACTTTTTTTAAATGTTCTATTTTTAAAACTTCTATCTTATAATGTATTTATTACTAATTTTTAGAAAAATAAGGAAGGTTTATTTTATGAAAAAAGATACTATTCTTGGTGCTTCTATTGGCTCTACTGACTTTCATTATCTTCAAAAGGATTATGATGAAATAAAAAAATTAAACTTAAATACTTTGACTGAGGTAGCTTGGATAGGAGATGAACTTAATTCTAAAATTGTTATGTGGACAAACTCCTCTCCTGTTAATAATGTTACCCTTTCTTCAAGTGACTTTATAAATGAAAATAGGGATTTAATCTCTTCAAATAATATTAAGATTTCTTGGCTTAAAGAAACCTTAGCTAACATAGGACGTAGTAATCCTTCTGCTCCTCTTGAACCTTTCCCAGATATTATTCATAATTCTGGTTCACTAAATATAGAAGAAAATAAAATAGCCTCTGCTTGGATTAATATAAAAATTCCTAGGAATGCAAAACCTGGAATTTATAATGGTTCTATTGAAGTCACTGCTGATGAATTAGAAAAAGCCTATACTTTTGATTATTCCTTTGAAGTTTTAAACTTAGTACAACCTCTTCCAAGGGAAACAAATACTCAAATTGAGTTTTGGCAACATCCTTACACCATAGCAAGGTATTATAAAATATCCAAAGAAGATTTATTTACAGAAAAGCATTTTAAATATTTAAGAGATAATCTTAAAGAGTATAGAAATATGGGAGGACGTGGTGTTATAGCTACTATAGTTCATGAAGCTTGGAATCATCAATCTTATGATAGTGACCCTTCAATGATTAAGTGGAGAAAAAACTCCTATGGCACCTTTGAATTTGACTACTCTCACTTTGATAAGTGGATTCAACTTAATATAGACTTAGGAATTCTAGATCCTGAAAAGGGCTTTGGCCAAATAAAGTGTTACAGTATTGTCCCTTGGAATAATAGAATTCAGTACTTTAATGAGGCTACTAATAAAGAAGAAGCCATAAATCCAAACCCTGGTGGTGATCTTTGGATAAACATTTGGACACAATTTTTAACTTCATTTATGTCTCATCTTGAAGAAAAGGGTTGGTTTAACATAACTTATATTTCAATGGATGAAAGAAGTATGGATGATTTAAAAGCTTGTGTTGATTTAATTGAAAGCATAACAAATAACTCTTATGAGCATTTTAAAATTTCTTCTGCTATGGATTATGAAAGTGGAAATGACTACTCCTTCTTAGATAGAATAGATGATATATCAATTGGATTATCCCATATAAATCATAATTCTAATGATATGAAAAATATGTCTAATCATAGACAAGAACTTGGATTATTAACTACAATATACACCTGTACTGGAGATTATCCAAGTAGTTTTACCATAAGTGATCCTATAGAAGGTGCTTTTACTATGTGGTACTCCCTATATCAAAACACCAATGGCTTTTTACGTTGGTCATGGGATGGTTGGGTTGAAAACCCTTTAGAAAATGTTTCTTATAAATATTGGGAACCTGGAGACCCTTTTCTTATATACCCAGCAGAAAAGGATAGTATAGGTAAAACCTTTTACTCTACTCCTAGATTAGAAAAATTAAAAGAAGGTATAAGAGATATAAACAAAGCTAAATATCTTATGGAAAAGGCTCCAAACTTAAAAAATTCTATAGAAAATTTAATTAACTCTCTAAAAAGACCTAATAAAGGAGAAAATGCCTATGGCTCTGCAGTAGCAGCTTCTAAGGAAGATAGAGATTTAACTATCTCAGAAACAAATAGAATGAAAAAAGGCATAAATAACTTTGCAAGAGAGTTTATTTCATTAACTATGGAAACCTTGTAGTTAATCTACTTAGAAGTTTTCACCCTTTAGCAATCAATAAAAATAGACGTGTATCAAAGTAAGTTTTATTATTATACTTTGATACACGCCCCTTTTATACAACTTATTTTTTATTTAAAAGATTATTCTCCTAAGATCTTATCCATAACTATTTGGATATCAGCTTTATCTACTACTCCATCTTTGTTTATATCAGATTTTTCACTTAAAGCATTTCCTGATATAACCTCTCCTTGATATTTAGATACTATTGATAAATCTCCTACATTTATAGAACCATCCTCATTAATATCTGCTGACCCTTCAGATTCTTCTAATACATAATTTACGGTATAGATGTTTTTATCTCCAGATTCTGAACGAGCAATGATTATTGATTTATTATTATGAACTGGTAATATAGTTACAGCCATATTTTCTTCCCCTGAAGCTTCTACAGTTTTAGGTAATTCTTTTAAATTAACTGTGTATTCATTAGTATCAGGATTAAATCCTTCTAAGGCTTCTCCATCTAATTTTATTTCAGATAATTTATTACCTTCATTAGCACTTACTTGTGGTACATACTCATATACTGCAACCTCTGATAATCCAATACACTTACCTACTTCAGGTTGTTGCATATAAACACGAATACTATCAGTATTTATTACTTTATCTAAGAAATAAGTTGTTTCTCCAGCAAGGTATGATACCTCTGTTGTATTTGAATGAGTAACTACCTCATATTCACCAGCTTCATTTTTATAACTTATTTCTACTTTCTTAGGAATTCTTCCATAAATATTATCAGTAAATAACCATAAATCTAATCTATCGATATTATATTTATTTTCCCAATCTAATTGAACATATGCCCCTTTAGGTTCACCATTTACAGTTAAATCTCTTTCATTCCAGTTTGTCCAACGTTCTCTTGTATCTGTACCATTATTAGTTATTCCATTATTAATAGAATTTAAGTTATCAGCTGTAGAAACGCAACTTTGACTTAAAGCAGGAACATCTTTGTTAGAAGAATTATTTATAGCTAAGTTAGCAGCAGCTTTTAAAGCCTCAACTACACGTACTGTTGAAGTAACAGTATATGTCTTACCTAATAAGGATACTTCTCCTAAAACTTCAACTGTTGTATTAGGCTTAGAGAAATCTACACCCTCTAAATTCCAATCCACTTTAAACTCTTCACTTTCATTTCCATCTGCTAAATATCCTTTAACAGTCTTAGGAAGTGTAGGAGTTTGTCCAGCATAAGTAAATGTTGAGTAATTTTCCATTGAAACCACATCACCAATTACATGGACATTTACATTTACAGCCACATCTGTTCCTTCTAATTTACCATTTACCTTAAATACTTGAGGAGTATTTAATTGTGATTCATCATAATCATTCCATGAAATATTAAAAGTCTCAGTTGTTCCATCACTATATCTTCCTTCTACTGTACTTGGTAACTCTGGCTTTTCATTTAAATTAACATAGTAATCTTTAACTATTTCATAAGATTCTAAGAACTTATCTTCTCCAGCATTATTTACAGTATTAATTTCTATAGATTGAGATTGTAATCCCTCACCTGAAACATTTAATCTTATATTTCCAGCATCCTTAGTTGATTGAACTATTACTAAGGCCTTACCACTTAATGCTTTTCTAGAAGCTTCTGTATCGCTTGTAGGTTTATAAGAATCTGTATCAGTTTGATCTCCATTGTCAACACCTACAATCTTTCCATTCCCTTCTAACTCAAAATTTAATCTATTCTCTGCATTTTGAACTATATTGCCATTTTCATCAACAATATCTACAGTAATATAAGATAAATCATATCCATCTGAATCAATAGTATCTCTATCTGCACTTAATCTTACAGTAGAAGCCTCTCCAGTTGTTTTTACTGTATTTCTTCCCTCTGTATTTGTGATTTCATTTCCTTCTTTGTCATATGCCTTAGCAGTTAATGTACCCTCTTCATAAGGAACATTAAAGACTGGATATAATGAATCATTTCCAAAAGTATAGTATTTATATCCTGCATCAGTTGTATGCTCAGTTGAAGTTTGCTCCCCAATCTTTTCATCATTTAGATATAATTCAACTTTGTGAGCATCAGTAAATACGTTTACTTCAACATTTCCATTTTCTATAACTATATCTTCTCTGTTCCATGTTGGAAGTACATGTAATGTATTTACATCATCATTCCATTGACTTTGATATAAATAATAAATATCTTTTTCAAATCCTGCAGTATCAACTATACCAAAGTAACTTGATTTTGGAGCTGCTCCATTTCCTCCACCAACTGTACCTGTACCAGTACCATTCCAAGGAGTAGGCTCTCCTATATAGTCAAATCCTGTCCAAACAAATTCTCCAGCATTATAATCATTTTTGATTACAAACTTCCAAGCATCACTAGCTGAATGTCCCCAACCAACTCTTGTTTGATTATTATCATACTCTGAAATACGATGATTACTATAATCTATTCCCTTTGTTTTATAATATCCTCTAGTGTGTATTGCACTACTAGTTTCAGAAGCATATAATGTCCAATCTGGATGCTTTGCTCTTTGCTGTGCAACCTGTGCTTCATTTGCATAGTTAAATCCAACTAATCCACCATTGTCATCAACCACCTCTGAAATAGCCTCTGCTGTTCTGTCTCCATTTTTAGTTCTATTATCTCCTATAGTAACATGTCTTGTTTCATCCTCATCCTTAATCCAATCAATTATATTTTGAGCTACGTTAGTATAATTAGATGCACTTCCACTAATTCCTTCTAATACCTCATTACCTATTGACCACATTATTATAGATGGGTTATTCTTAGAGTTTTTAACCATAGATCTAGCTTCAAACTCTCCCCATGTCATTTCTGGAGAACCATTTAAAATTTCATTATCTTCTCCTATTACTTCATTAAAATACTTAGAAAAGTCATTTACATTTCCGTTCTTTGGATTTGTCCATGTATCAAATGCTTCATTAATAACTAATAAACCTAAACGATTACAAATTTCTAATAACATTTCACTAGCAGGGTTATGAGAAACACGGATTGCATTTACTCCCATTTCCTTCATTTTCTCCATTTGACGTTCTACTGCACGATAATAAGATGCTGCTCCTAAAGCTCCTTGGTCATGGTGCATACAAACACCTTTTAATTTCATATTTTCTCCATTTAAAGAGAATCCAGTATCTTTGTCAAAATTATAATATCTAAAACCAAAATCAGTAAAATAAGTATCTATAACTTTTCCATCTACTAATACTTCACTTTTTACCTTATACACATTTGGATTATCAACTGACCATAAATCTGGATTATTTACAATAGCAGTTTGATTGAAAGTATAACTTTCATTAGCTCCTATACTTTGTTCATTTATTACTGCCTCGCTAACTTCTTCTCCCTTAGAATTTACTACTGTACTTTTTACAGTAACCATAGAATTGTCTTTGGACTCGTTTTCAACTATAGTCTCAATAGTTACATCTACATCTCCATCTTTTTGCTCTTCAAGTTTTGGAGTAGTAACTGTTGTTCCTGCATGGGCAACATGAATAGAGTCTGTTACACTTAAAGTTACATCACGATAAATTCCACTTCCAGAATACCATCTACTAGTTGGTACTGGATTAGATACCTTAACAGCAATTATATTTTCAGTTTGTCCATCACATATTAAAGCTTCAGTAATATCAAAGGCAAAAGAAGTGTATCCATAATTATGCTCACCAACCTTTTTACCATTTACATATACTTCAGCATTCATATATACGCCATCAAAGTTTAATGTAAAATCCTTACCATTATACTTTTCAGGAATTACAAAGGCTTTACGATACCATCCAGTTCCTCCTAATAAGAATCCACTTTCAGCTTCCCCTTCAACAGTAAAATCTCCTTCAATACTCCAATCATGAGGTAAGTTTAGTCCTCTCCATGAAGAATCATCAAAGTCTACCCCTTCAGCACCAGAAGGATCTCCCTTAAAAAACTTCCAGTTTTGATTGAATATTGTTGATCTCTCTCCATCTTTTATGAATCCAACATTTACTGTTTCAGATTCAGGAATTTGTCTTGTTTCAGCCATTACTAAAGTAGGTGCTAAGGTTAAAGCAAATGCAATTGCTGCTCCTAAAGCTGTCCCCCTTTTGTTAAATGATTGCATATTAATTTCCCCCCTTATTAAATATACATATAAGCTATTTTACTTATTTTAACTTATATGTATAATAATACCATTAAGTAAATTCATGGTAAAGTCATAAAAACTTTTTAACTATTACAAAATAATTTATCATTATAAATTATTTATTTAGTAGTAAATAATAAAAATTATAACTAAAAAACACATTGAATTTCTCAATGTGTTTTTATTCTATTAAGTTTAATTAAGCTTTATTCTTATATAAAACCCTAAAGTTCTTTAGAAATTTTCTTTATTTTCTCTGTTAAACCTAGTAAATCTTTTCTTACTTCAGAAAAGCTAGCACTTACTAATTTTTTATCCTTAACAACAATCTTACCATCAACAACTACTAATTCTACATTACTAGGATTAGCAGAATATACTATTGTTGCATAATAATCATATATAGGTTGCATATTTACTGATTTTGTTTCTATTAAAGTTAAATCAGCTTTTTTACCAACCTCTATAGATCCAACTTCTTTATCAATTCCTAAAACTTTAGCTCCACCTATGGTTCCCATTTCTATTAAATCTATTGATGGTAGTAAAGTTCTATCTTTATTAAATAATTTATGAATTTTTCCCACTTGTGACATCTGGCTTAATATATCTAAAGTATTTCCACTCATAGGACCATCTGTTCCAAGTCCAATATTTATTCCTTTTTCTCTCATCTTTAATATTGGTGCTATTCCTTTAGCGCCTTTAGAATTTGCCCCTATATTATGAGATATATTAACATTATTCTTCTTTAAAATTTCTATATCTTCTTCATTAACTAAAACTGCATGGGCCGCTATAAAATTAGAGTCTAAAACCCCAAGCTTATCTAAATAAGAAACTGGAGTAAGATTATATTTATTTTTATATTCCTCTAACTCATAGTCCATTTCTGCTAAATGCATAGTTATAGGAACATCATATTTTTTACTAATTTTATATGCTTCCTTTAATGATTCCTCTGTATTTGTATAAGGTGCATGAGGAGCTATTCCTGGAGTTATCAAATCATCATTTTTCCATTTTTCTATAAATTTTATGGAATAATCTATCCCTCCAAAAGCCTTTTCTGAATCTGGCGAAGGAAAATCTACTATTGTCTCACAAAGCACTCCTCTCATATTTAATTCTTTAGCAGCTTTCGCTACCTCATCTTCAAAATAATACATATCACAAAAGGTAGTTACTCCACCTAATAACATTTCTGCTATAGCATACTTTGCTCCTATATAAGTCAATTCTTTATCAACTAATCTTTGTTCTAAAGGAAATAAATATCTCTTTAATCTATCCTTACAATCGTCAGCTAAACTTCTAAAAGGAACCATAGACCCATGAGTATGACAATTTATCATACCTGGCATTAATATTCCCTCTTCACCATCTATTACCTCAACTTTATATCCACTTCTTTTTAATTTTTCTTCTGTCCTTACATCAGTTCCAACATATACTATTTTATTTTTTTCAAAAACAACTAAACCATTTTCTATAATTTCTTTATGTTCATTCATAGTAATAACTGTAACATTTTTTATTAAAGTTACTATTTTACTCATATTATCCCCTCCAAAATCCACCTAAAATATAGCTAAAAATAAGAGGCTATATCTACTAAGATACATCCCCTTACTTTCCTTTTATATTACTTTGCGTAATTAAGTTAAAGCTAACTAAATAAAAATCAATAATCACTTAATATAGACTTTATTTGAATAAAGAAACAATACTACCTTTTTTAACATCTATTAACCCTTTATCTGTTATCTTTAATGCAGGACTAACAGGTAAAGATAAAGTGCTAAATGACATAATTTCATTCATATGATTATATCCTAAATCTCTCATGGCACTCCTAACTTCCCCTAGCTTTTCTCCTATGATTTCAATAGGTTCATCACTGATTATTCCACCTATTGGTAACTCTAATTTAGCAATTACTTCATTATTTTTTGAGACTACATATCCTCCCCTAGAATTTATAACCTCATTAGCCGCTATAGTCATATCACTAATATTTCTTCCCATTACCATAAGGTTATGATGATCATGAGCCCAAGTAGTTGCTATTGCTCCCTCTTTTATAATTTCTCCTTCTACTAATCCAAAAGATATATTATTATTTTTACCATATCTCTCAAAAACAGCAATTAATGCACAGCTACTCTTTTCCCATTGTAAAATATTATTATAAACATTTAAAGTTACTTCTCCCTCTTCTGTAAAAGTAGTATTCTTTAAGACTTTCATAGTTCTACAATTTACTTTATTTTTATACTTATTTGGTACTTTAACCTCTAAACTTTCTTTAGTAATATTATTTAATTCTATACTATTATAAAATCTATAATCTAATTTGCTTTTATCTTCAAAAAACTCTTCTTTTAACCCCTTATCTCTATTAAAAACCATTTCCCCATTTTTATAAACTTCATATATATTAAAATCTTCTATACTATCTAACAATATAAAATCTGCTAGCTTTCCAGGTGCAATTGTTCCTCTATCTAAAAGATTCATTCTTCTAGCTGGTGTATATGTAGATGCATATATTGCATTCTCTATAGACATTCCAAGCTTTACGGCTTCCTTTAAAATCTCATCAAGATGCCCCTTAACTAATTTATCTGCCATTACATCATCTGTTACTAATGCAAAATGCTCATATAAATTATTTTCAATCAAAAATTTTATATTCTCTAATGTCATTGATTTATGTTGCATCTCTATAAACATACCATTTTGAATTTTTTCTTGAAGGGATCCAACTGACTGCTGAGTATGATCCCCATTAACCCCTCTATAAATATAAAGTGATAAATCTACTCCTTGTATTTTAGGACAATGCCCTTCTAAAGGTATATTTTTTTCTTTACTTATATTTATTATTTTATTTATATTAGAATCATCATCTTCTATTAAGTCTTTAAAGTTCATTACTTCTCCAAGACAAATAATATTATCATACTCTAATAATCTTTTTACCTCATTGTGAGTTATTTTCTCCCCTGTTGTCTCTAGTGAACTTGAAGTTGAAGGTACTGAGCTAGGTATGCCATAAAATATATCTAGATTCCCCTTAAATTTAATAAATTCTTCTATACCTCTTATCCCAAAAACATTAGCAATTTCATGAGGATCAGCTACTACTGTAGTGACCCCATGTTTTATTGCCGCCTTAGAAAATTCCCTTGGAATAGTCATAGAACTCTCTATATGCATGTGTATATCTATTAATCCAGGAATTATATATTTGCCTTCCCCATCTATTACATTTTCAGACCATAATCTATCTTCATATCCTTTCCCTATATGAAGAAATTTCCCCTTATTTATTAAGACATCACTTTTTATGAATTTTTTAAAATAACTATTATATACCTTTAAATTTTTAATAATTAATTCTACTTGCATTTCACTACCTGCAAACTAGTTCATTATTCTGTTCCAGTTATTAACCCATTGATCCATTACTGAATTAACAAACTTAAAGTCAATTACCTTAGCATTATCAACCACTGGTCCATATGTTAAGTTTTTAGTTTCTTCTTCACTTAATTTAACTTCTTTATTAACTGGTGATTCATTTAAAGCTTTAGCAGTTTTCTCCTGAACTTCTTTGCTTAATGCATAGTTAATAAATTCATAAGCTAAATCTTTATTTTTAGAATTCTTATTTATATTTATTGTATTAAAGTTTAAGTAAGTTCCTGACTCAGGTATTACATTTATAACCTCTGGTTTAGCTTTTGAAATTGTTCCAAAAGCAAAGTCTGATGCTACAGCAGCTACTATTTCACCATTTGAGAACATATTAGCTAAATCTGAAGATTTACTATAAGTTTTAACAACATTTGGTTTTAAAGCTTCTAATTCTTTAAATGCAGCTTCTCCATTATCAGTTTTAACATCTACTCCTGCCTTTTCTGCTGCTATTTCTACCATTGCTGGACCATTAGTTGTTGTAATATCTGGTATAGCTATTTTATTTTTAAGTTCTGGTTTCCATAAATCTTCCCAAGAATTTATTTCAATTCCTGCTGAAGGATCTACAACTATTCCTATACTATTTAATGTATATGCTGGTCCATATCCTGCCTCTACTGTAGATTTAGCCTTTTCATTCATCTCACTTGCATTAGGAATCTTTGAATAATCTAATTTATCGAATATACCTGCTTCTACTCCTTGCTCTGCAAAAGATTCTGCTAAATAAGTTATATCTATTTGTGAGTTAGGATTATTTTTTATCTTAGTTAATCTTTCTGAGTTATTACCTATATCTAAAACTATTTCCACACCATGTTCTTTAGCAAATGGTTCAAATACTGTCTCCTTTAATACATCTTCATTTAATCCCCAAGTTGAAACTACTAATTTTTTTCCTGCCTCTGCTCCTTCTGTTTTTCCACATCCAACTAAAGATGTCCCTAGTACTAATCCTGTTAATAAGGTTGCTAAAATTTTCTTTTTCATAAGATTCTCCTTTATAAACATATTTTTTATATTTAAGTTTTATAAAATTACTATTTTATCCACTGGTAATTGAAGTTTTATATTTTGTCCCTTTTCATATATGCCGTCATTTTCACTATTTACAATTAGATTCCCAAGTTTTGTTTTAATATCATATTGGTATGCCTTTCCTAAGAAAGTTCTAACCTCTATAACTCCATCTACAGTGTTTTCTAAATCCTCTTTTACAATCTTTATATCATCTGGTCTTATAGTTGCTTTTACTTCGTTCTTATCCTTAACCTTGTTAACTTTTAAGTTAATTCCACTCTCATTTTTGTATGTATCTTCTGATACCTTTATTAAATCTATAAAGTTTTCAAAACCTACAAATCTTGCAACAAACTCTGTTGCTGGATTTGAATAAATATTTTCTGGAGTATCAAATTGTTCTATTACCCCTTTATTTAAAACTGCTACTTTATCTGAAATTGAAAAACATTCTTCTTGGTCATGAGTTACGAATAATGTTGTTATTCCAAGCTTTTGTTGAAGTTTTCTTATTTCAACTCTCATTTTTAATCTTAATTTAGCATCTAAGTTGCTTAAAGGTTCATCTAGTAATAAAAGACTTGGCTCTATTACTAAGGCTCTTGCTATGGCAACCCTTTGTCTTTGTCCTCCAGATAATTCCTTTGGATACCTCTTTGCTAAATGACTCATATCAACAACTTTTAATATATCATCAACCTTTTTTCTTATTTCTTCTTTGCTCATCTTTTTCATCTTTAATCCAAAGGCTACATTTTCTTCTACTGTTAAGTGAGGAAACAATGCATAGCTTTGAAAGACTAATCCAAAGTTTCTATTATGAACAGGTATATTTGTATAGTCTTCATCTCCTAATAAAAACTTTCCTGCTGTTGGTTCTATAAATCCAGCTACAACCCTTAATGTTGTTGTCTTTCCACACCCACTTGGTCCTAAAAGAGAAACTAATTCTCCTTTTTTAACTTTTAAATTTAGATTTTCCAATATATTATTTTTCTTATCATAAGAAACATTTATATTCTGTAGGTTTATTAAATCCATGTTTTCATCCTCCAAATAAATTTTTAACTTAAATTCTATCCTGCAAAATTATTTAATCCTAATGTTTTTTCTAATATGTACATAATTCCAATAGTTAATATCATTAAGATTACTGATAAAGCTGATACTGTTGGATCATAATTATATTCAACATAGTTCATCATAGTTGTAGGTAATGTGCTTACTCCTGGTCCAGTTAGAAATATAGATACTGGAACATTATTAAATGAATTTATAAAAGCCAACATAAATGCTGCCATTACCCCTGATGTTATATTTGGTAAAACTACTTTAAAGAAAGTTTGTGATTTTTTACATCCTAAGCTCATAGCTGCTTCCTCTATGGAATAATCAAACCCCTCTAAACTTGATCCTACAACTCTTATGATGTAAGGAATTATTATTAAAGTATGTCCAATAAACAAACTAGCATATACTGATAAGTTCATCTTTACCAATAAAAACTGAAACAATGAGAATCCCACTACTATTCCAGGAACTATTAAAGGCGAAAAGAAGAAACTCTTAAGAATATCTTTTCCTTTGAAGTTATATCTACTTAATCCATAAGCCGCCGGCATTCCTATAACCAAAGCTGATAATGTAGATACTGTAGATATTAAGAAGCTTGTCCCCATACTTTTTATAAATGACTCAGATTTAAATACTGTAATAAACCATTGCAAACTAAATCCTTTTGGAGGAAATGCTATATAATTTTCTGTTCCTATACTAGTCATGGCAATAATTACTAGCGGTGCAAATAGAAATATATAAACCAAAACAACGAAGGTTGTTAATACTTTGCTCTTCTTCACTTTAAGAAACCCCTCTCTTATCTAATCTTGATGCTAGGAAGTTAATCCCCTTTATTACTATTAAAGTGACTACAATCATTATTGTTGCTACAACTGCGGCCCCTTGCCAATCACCTAATGTCATAGTTTTTTGGTATATTAAAGTTGCTAAAACCGTATTTTTATTTCCTCCTAATAATTGAGGTGTTGTGTAAGCTGTTAAGGAACCTGTAAATACCAAAACTGTTCCAACTATTAATCCTGGTAAGCTAAGTGGAAATACAACTTTAAAGAATGCTTTTAATCTATTAGCTCCTAAACTTTCTGCTGCTTCTAATAAGTCATTATCTATATTTTCCATAACTCCTACTAGGGAGATAATCATAAGTGGTAAGAAAATATAAATTGTACCTATTATAATAGCTCCTTCTGTATATAGTAGTGATAATGGCTCTTGTATTAAATTAAACTTCATTAATAAACTATTGATTATTCCATTTTTTCCTAAGATACTCATCCAAGCAAATGAACGAACAACTGAATTTGTTAATATGGGAAAGACTGTTAAGGCTATAAGAAAACCTCTCACCTTTTTAGAAACTCTTGATATGTAATAAGAAACTGGCACACCTATAAACATGCAAATTATAGATGATACTAAAGATATCTTAATGGTTCTCCAAAATATTGACATCATATAAGAATCTGTGAAAAATTCTTTATAGGCACTAAACATACCACCATTTGTATTAGTGAAAGTAGGAATTATTACATCTACTAATGGAACTATCATAAAATATGCTACTAATACTATGCAGGGTATAAATAATAAATACTGGCTTATTTTCCTCATGTTTTTCCTCCGTCTCTAAGTGCTGTATCTTTACTCACTGTTTTTAATTTCTACATAATTTAATTTTATTCTACTTTTTATTGCGTATATTGTCAATATAATATAAAATAATATTCGTAAATTATATTATTTTAATACCTTTAAATTAATCAAATTAAAAATTTATTCATATTCCAATAAAAATCACGAATATTATACAACCATAGAAAATCCCTATAATAATAAATAAAATCCATATATAAACACAAAAAGACAATAATCATATATATTTTTCAATATGATTATTGTCTTAAATATGGTATTTAAATAAAAAATTTTAAGTTATTGTTAACTTATATATGTAAACTTATACATAGTTTTAAATCTCTTCTTAGTTTAAAATACAATTTAGACCAAACTTATAAAACATAGATAACCTATTTCTAAAATTATCTCCTCAAAGCCATCATTTAAGAACTCTATAACAGCATCTTTATTATTTTCAATAACTCTTGAAAAAGTAATAATATTATTCTTTATCTCTTCCCTTTGTATTTTTTCATCATTAATACAATAATTTAAAAATACAGAATATCTTGTTAATAAATATTCTAATATAATTAATTGGAAAGAAATTATCATATCTTCCATATCATCACTTGTACAATTACTAAATATCTTAGATATAATACATTTTTTAAGTAAATCTTCAAATTCTTTAAATGATTCTTTATATTTCTCCCACTTTTCACTTAAAAGATTTATATTAGTATTTTCAGCAAAATCAGATACTCTTTCTAGTACACACTTTAGATTAGAAATACTCTTATAATTTTCTATAATATCTAAAAACAGAGAGTTTACTTCCTCTAATGATTCACCTTTATTTATTTTTATTTCATTATATAGATAAATCACTTCTTTTATGTACTCTATGTTACTATACTTTTCTAGTTCATCTAAGAAAATATCTTCACTAGTATAACTTTCATTTTCTAATATATTTAACAACATCTCAAAACCTAAAAGTAATTTTTCTTCTAAGGAAAATCCCTCTTCATACATTATATTTATTAAAGTATCCCTCAATTTAAGCTCTAATGGTATATCTTCTTTATTTATTTTTTCCAATTGATTTATTATAATCTCACTATCTATATTATCTAATATTTCCATAACTTCTGGACATGAACATGATAAAGAAAGCTCTTTTCTATATTCAAACTCATTACTTATTCTTGGAAATGTACTACAAGTTTTAGATAAATACTCTTCCCCTTTACACTTAACTATATTACACAGTCCCTTACAATCTAAAAAAGAACACGCTTCAAAGGTATCTTTGTTTATAAAGTATAATTTTTCCCCATTAACTTCTCTCACTTTTACATTATTTAAAAGGTATTTAGAATGTTCTTTATTATTTTTCCATTTTTCATATGTATCCTTATCTATATCAATATCCCATCCTTCACAACAAGTGAATTTACAGCTATCAGCTATACACTTAAAATCATCATAACCTGAAAGTTTCTTAATAATCTTTTCTTCATTCATATAATTTCTCTCCATATTTTCATTATATTAGTTAAAAGTCTAATTACTCTAATAAATGTAATTATAGCACACTTTCTAATTTACTATTTTTTACTATACTATTCTTATTCCTATAATAAAAAATCTACCAGACAATAAAACTAAAGTCTGATAGATTTTAAAATAAATATATTAAATATAAAGAAACATATCTTATATTTACTCTTCACTACTAAATAATCCAGCTCCCTTAAGTATATCCTGTTCTAAAAATAGACTTGTAACAGCTTGGTTATAATCAACTACTTTCTGAGCTTTCTTTATTTTCTTAGCATATTTTTTATTATTTGAGAACATATATATCATATATCCCCATAGCTCCTTCATTCTAAACATTGCATTTCTATCTTCATTAAATACTTCTCTGTACTTACTAAATATTTCATCATGAAACTCTTTTAATACCTTTTTGTCCATAAACTCATTGTTTAAAATTTCATTCATTAAGGCTGGGTTAGCTAAGACCCCTCTTCCTAACATTATTTTATCCACTTCTTTGAATTCTTCAACCAATTTATTATGATCCTCTAAGGTAAAAATATCTCCATTATAACAAACTGGATTCTTACTTAAAGAAATTGCATCTTTAAAAACCTCTAAATTAGGTTTATTTCCATAAAAATCTTGTCTTGTTCTAGGATGAATAATAAGCTCCTCCATAGGATACTTATTATAAATTTTTATAAGTTCATAAAATTCCTCAGGCTTATCCATTCCTAATCTAGTTTTTATTGAAATTTTTATGTCATCTATTTTAAATATTTCTTCTAAAAACTTATCAAGTTCTTCCTTGTGAACTAAAAAACCTGACCCTCTTTTCTTACCAACAACTGTTCCAGAGGGACATCCTAAGTTTAAATTTATTTCATTATATCCTAAATCCTTAAGCTTTTTAGCTGTTAAAATAAACCCTTCTGAATCATTGGTAAGTATTTGTGGAACTAAGTTTATTCCTTTATTATTCTCTGGCAAAACATCTCTTAATTCCTTAGTTTTAAGACTTTTACTACTATTTGGAACAACAAAAGGGGCAAAGTATTTATCAATTCCGCCAAAAAACTTTTCATAAGAATTTCTATATATAAATCCAGTAATCCCTTCCATTGGTGCTAAATAATACTTCATTTGTTTCTCCTTTTTTTAAAGATTCTAGAAAATATTATAACAGGCTTTTTTCTTCTTATCCACTTAGTAATTAAAGTATTTTTATGTAAATTTCTTTAATTAGCTATTCACTTTCTTCTATGGAAATTGCATAACTCTTATCTCTTATGTAAAATTCTTTTATTAAAAATATAAGTATTATCAGGGTAGCTAAAATATCATCTAAGGGTTGTGAAATCCACACTCCATTTAGTCCATATACTCTAGGTATTATAAATACAATAGGTATAAATAGTATAACTTGTCTTAATAAACTTAAAAAAATTGACTTTTTAACATTTCCTATAGACTGAAAATATACTGCCCCTAAGATTGAAACCCCTAAGGTGGGTAGGGCAATTGTATATATTTTTAACCCATTAAGTGCTATATTTATTAACTCCTTATCCTTTGTAAATATATTAATAAACTCCCTTGGATAAATTCTAATAAGTACAAGGCCTAGAGTTAAAATTAAAGTTGCAATTATTATAGTCATTAATAGAGTTTTTTTAGCACGTTTATACTCCTTCGCTCCATAATTATATGCAACTATGGTTTGCATTCCTTGGCTCAGTCCAAAGACTGGCATCAAAAACAAAAGATATATAGATGTTATTGAAGTCATTGCACCTATAGCTAAATCTCCACCATAATCCTTAAGCACTCTATTTGTTATTAAATGTATAAATCCTGCTGCAAGCTCCATAAAAAACGGAGTTAAAGCAATTAAGATTATTGCCCTTAAAATATTCTTATTTAATATCTTTCCTTTAATCCTTAACTTTAAGTTTGACTTTCCTAAGGTAAAATAATACATTGTCCAAAGAAAAACTATGAATTGACAAATTATAGTTCCTAAGGCAGCTCCCTTAATTCCCATATGAAATAAGAATATAAATATTGGGTCTAAAATTATGTTTAAAACACAACTTATTATCATGATTTTACCAGCTAACTTTGGATTTCCCTCAGCTCTTATTGCATTATTAAGAGCAAATCCAGGAAAGTTAAACCATGCCCCTATAAGTATTACCCTCATATAATCCTTTGCATATATAATAGTTTCCTTACTTGCACCAAAAAAATATAGTATTTTTTCTAAAAATGAGAATCCAAAGATCATAATGATTAAAGCAACAACTATGGATAATATAAAAGTATTTCCTAATATTCTTTCAGCTTCTTCCCTCTTTTCTTCCCCTAGCTTTATTGATATATTAGTGCTTCCACCTACAGATATGGCAACGCAGAAAGCACCTAATATTGTAAACAAGGGCATAGTTACTCCTAAGCCAGATATGGCAAGGGCTCCTATATCCTTAATAGATCCTATAAAAGCTCTATCTACAGTGTTATATAAGGAAGTTACCATCATAGATAGTATAGCTGGTAGTGAATATTTTAAAAGTAATCTCCCTATTTTTTCATTCTTTAGTTCATATTGATTTTTCATAATAATGTCCCTATTCCTAATGTCCTATATTTCTTATGATGAATAATCATTTCATTTGTTATTAATAATTATTATCAAGTCTTGTTTATTATAGCATCTACTTATTCTTAGTCAATATTTTCTGTGCATAGTTTTAAAAATATTAAATATTTCTTCCATAACTTAAAAACAATAAATATGATTATAGGGATGGTTTGTTATAAACTTAAAATATCTTTCCTTATTTAAGAAAGGTTTAAACGCTCCTTAAGTTAAATATTTTCAAAATTACAACTCACTTAAAATATATCCTAAAATTAAAATAACCTACAAAAATCTATAAAAAGACTTTTGTAGGTTACAAGATAAAATCTATTCTACTTTTTCAATATACTTGCAATTTAAATATATGTGATTTAGAAAAACTAATAGTCTTTCATAAAGAGGATGTACTTTTTCACCAAACCTAGCCTCTAAAGCTTCACCAATTTCCTTAACGGTATTAGTTCCATTGATTTGTAAAAACACTTCACTACCATATTCATCTAAAGAAGTTCTTTTATACATTGGAATCTTAAATTTCAATTTTCTAAAAAACCTTTGAATCTTATGATCTTGTTTTTCTAAAATAGTAACTATTCCCTCTTCATCAACTTCATACTGAAGATTATCACAGATTTTAAATCGCATATTTAAAAGTTCATCATTATCCATTATAATTCACCTTAGATTTCATAATAGGCAATGTAGTTGCTAAAACTAAAAGAATAAGCACTATTATTGCCATTCCATTGCTAGCTACAAAACCAGTTGGTGTTCCAGGTGTTATTATTCCTGTTACTTGTAGAACTATTCCTATTAATCCCACAATAGATCCTCCAGCAACAAGACCAGAAGATAAACTTATTCCATTTGAAACCTTAACTTCTTTTTCATGATCACTCTTGCTCATTTTTTCAATAAATACACGTATTAATGCACCTACTAAAATTATAGAAGTTGTTGATATAGGTAAATAGAATCCTATTGCAACAGTCATTATTGGTAAGTCTACTAAGTATAAGAATAAAGCCATAACTACTCCAACAATTATCATAGGCCAAGGTAAGTTTCCTTCCATTATACCTGAAGTTAATGTTGACATTAAGTTAGCTTGTGGTAACGCAAAAGGTGCATCTGCTCCTGTTATTGATAATTGGCTAGAAAGTACTAATATTGTTCCAGTAACAACAACAACACCAACTATACTTGCAATCATGAAAGAGTTTTGCATTTCTTTTTTGCTTCCACCAATTATATATGTTACCTTTTGAGATTGGCTATATCCACCTGCTACAGAGATTGAAACAACCATAAATGTAGCAAATAAAAGTAATGCTTTGTTATCAGCTTTTCCAGTCCATCCCATTATAACGAATACTAGTGTTAATATTACTAATGAAGCTATTGTCATACCTGATACAGGAAGGTTTGATGTTCCTATTGTACCAGTTAAACGTCCTGCAACTATTACGAATAGTAATGATAGGATTATTGAAACAACTGCTCCTGTTATAGCCATTGCAATGCTATTAGAAATGAAGAATCCTATAACAAAAGCTAATACAGCTCCTACTAAAAGTATTATTATAGATCCGCTATTTTTCTCAGCATTTTCTTCGTTAACAGGACTTGCTTTTAATGTTTCTTTTATTGAAACTATTATAGTTGGTATAAGTTTTATAGCACCTATAATACCTCCACAAAGCATCATTCCTGCTCCTATGTACTTAACGTAACTTCCTGATATTGCATTTACGTCCATTTGGTGAATTAACATTGAAGCGTCATTCCATGAATGCATGCTCTTCTCTGCCATATCACTGAAATATCCTATTAATGGAGCTATACCAAAGTTAGCAAGTATAGATCCTGCAAACATAGTAAGGGATACTTCTAATCCAACTATAAATCCAATACCAAGTAAAAGTGGGTTTACTTCAGTAGAAAACTTCCACTTATAAAATTTGCTTCCTAAATATGTAACAGTATTGTTTATTAAGTTTAAAAATGATCCTGTTAAAACATTTATGATACCACTTATAACAAATCCAATACCCATAAATTTAATTGAGTCTTCACTTCCTTCAGAAGCAACAAGAGTTTCAGATATTGCCATTGACTCAGGATACATAAGTTTTCCATGTTCCTCAACTATTAGATAGTTATAAACTAGTGATAGACATCCTATACCAAATAGAACTCCTCCTACACCTGCAGCTACACCCTCTAAGAAAGTAAAATCACTTCCTATTAGTATAATTGCTGGTAATACAAATATCATACCACTTGCTATAGATTCTCCTCCACTTGCCATACCTTGAGTTATGTTTTTTCCAAGAATACCTTTACTACGTGCAAATATTCCTACAAAAACTGACCCTATAATAGCTCCAGGTATACCAGCAGCAACAGTTAATCCTGACTTCATACCTGAATAAGCAGTAGAAGCAGCAAAAACAATAGCTAATACTATACCTATTATTAGTACAGGAAGATTAACTCCATTTTTTGACTTACCAGTAAAATAAGGAACATAATCTTTACCGCTTACACCACCATAAGCTTCCTTAGGTAATTTCTTTTTCATACACCTAATCTCTCCTTTCCTTTATTCATATCAAGGGATAAAAGTATCTATTGATATGTTCTATTGTTATATTTTCTATAAAATGCACAAATATTATACTATATCCACATAAAACAAAAGTTATAATGCTATTTAAACTAATTATTGCGCATATTATATTTAAACTCATCTTAAAAGACAGGCTAAACAAAAAGCTGTCAATTAAGTTAACCTTTATATAGTAATTTATTATCACTATACTTTTAAAATGTTTTTAGAACTTTCTAAATACATAAAGAAGAAATGCTTATAATTAAGTATTTCATTGTTTCAATGAATTAATACTTTGCTTAAATCTACCTATAAAAATTAGATTTTTTTTATATTTTCATGGTGTATTTTACTATTAAAATATTTTTATCATGCTTATAATAATACCATTTTAACTTAAAAAAATCCATGATAATTCTTTCACATATACAAATTTTTTACATTTATTATTAAATAATATTGATTTTTTTGAAATTTAACATTTCATCATAAACCTTATATAAAAACCTATAAAAATATTTATATAAATAAAATTAAACTAAAAAGCTGCATAGACCTATAAATCTATGCAGCTTCTCATATAACTATTTTCTAAGACTTTTAACTTTTAAGCAAATTATCTTTTCTTTCTTTTTAATACAAAAGCTCCTGAAGCCATCATTACTACTCCTAATTGTAAGAATATTGATGATGAAGCTCCTCCAGTGTTTGGTAAATTACCCTCTGGTTTATCTGGAGTTTCTGGTTTATCTGTACCTTCAGGATTTTCAGGTTTCTCTGGATTCTCAGGATCAACTGGCTTTTCTGGAGCAATTGGTCCTTCTGGTTTGTCTGGATCTACTGGTCCTTCAGTCTCTTCTTTTTTAACTAATCCATTAAGGGCTTCATTTAAAGCTTTTATAGCATTATCTACCTCATCTTGAGTAGCATCTTCCTTAGATAATACCTCTTTAGCTAAATTTAACTTTTCTATTAAGTTACTCCAAGAGTCCTTTGTATAATCTTCCTCTTTAAGCTTTTCTACTTCCTTAATAGCTTCTTCTAATTTAGACTTATCTACTTGAACCTCTTCTTTAATTGTTGAAAGTCCTATTTCATAAATAGTAGGTGCAAATCCATCCCACTCTACCTTTATTTCAAAGACATTTTCAAAATCTTCTGTATTAAACTCATTAAAGCTCTTTCCTAAACTTCCTATCTCTTTCCATCCATTTTCATTTCTTATAGATACAATCGCATTAGAAATTGTATTTGGATTTTGTACTATTGTAAACTTCTTAATATCTGTTTTGTCAGAAATTCTATAAGTTAATTGGCCAGATTTAGGTGCACTTTCTAGTGGTTTAAATGCTGTATTTAATTTTCCATCAATTAAGTTCTTAGGCTCAAACTTTGCTTCTGCTGTTGGTCTAATATCAAAATTCACATCATTATTAGAGTATTCAGCTTCTAATTTATTTAAATTAAAAGTTACATCCTTATCCGTATTGTTTATAATACGAACATAGCGAGCATTTATAGTTTCTGATAAAGTTTTTGCTTCTACCCACTCAACTCCATTAATTGATGTTTCTAATGTTAAATTATCATTATTTGTGAAATCTGAAACTATGTTAGTTACTTCTCTAAGCTTATTTAACTTAATTCCAACATATTCTCCCTTTGATAAAGTAACATCATTTAAATCTGAAAGTGTAGCTTTTTCCTCTGAAATACTTACTTCATTCTTAGCTAAAGCTTCTACATTTGTATATGCATTAACTTTCATATTATTTTCATCTTTTTTATTAACAGAGAATTCTCTAACAGCAATCCAGTTATTTAAAATTTCTTTTGTAGGGATAAATCTTAAATATTTAGCTGTTAAATCTAAATCTTCAACTACAATCTTATGCATTTTTGGTCCATAATCTACACCATCTACATCAGTCCAATTTTCACCATCCATAGAATATTGGAATTTACCATAGTTAAATGCATCTCCTTCATCTTGTCCTTGCTCAAAAGTAATGCTATTAACCTTAGTTACCTCATTTAATTCTACAGCAACATAGTCTCCTTCTTTAGCTGAATTACGAATCCACATGCATGAATATCTAGTATTATCTCCATCAGCTATATTTTGAACATGTCCCCAATAAAGAGGTGACATATTTGTATAAGGACGAAGTGTTAACTTAGTAGTATCTGGATTTATAACTTGGTCAATATTATCTCCTATGATTTTAGATAAATCCTTAATAAATGGTATTAAGTGTCTTATACCTGGTTCTGGTCTAGATTGTCCATTTATTACAGGAGTTCTATGAGATCTTGAATCAGTGTACTCTTCTTCTCCTAGAACATAGTATTTCATAGCTTCCTCATAGTTACCTTTTTCAAAAGCTACTGCTGAATTTATATATGCTATAGTTGATTCTGCTAAATCTCTTAAAGAATCAACCCATCCTTTAATTTCACTCTTTAATAATTCATTCTTAGATTTAGTTGCAAAATTATTAGTTGCATCTAAAATCTCTTGATATTCATCTAAAATAACCTTACTGTAATCTAAAACAGATTCTTTTTCCCATAATCTTCTTGTAAACTCTTCAATTACTGGTCTTAACTCTTCAGATTCTTCTAAAGATAATCCATGCCAGTTTGGAGCTGGATCACTCATGTGTTTTGCAAAGGTATATAATTCTTCACTTGCATCTGGCTCTATATATTTGAAAGAATCTTTCCAACTCTTGTCCATATCAAAATCTGCTCTATTCCATCCATAATCAGCTATAGCAAATAAAGCTACCTTTGAAGCTTGAGCTTCTTGCATTGGATTTGTTACAATTCCCTTAAAGTTTGTAACTGTTGGATCTAACATCTCACCCTTACCCATTAGTAAACGTTTATTGTTAATATCATTTACTGGCCAGTTTAACCACATAAAGGCTTGACGTCCTACAGCTTCTTCAAAGAATTCAAATGTCTCTTGAGTTACATAACCAAGTATTACATCACCAGTCCACATGATATCAATAGTTTCTGGCATTGTACCAATAGTTTTTAAGTATTCATTATTAACATCTCCACCAGCTGATTCCTTTGTATAAACCTTAGGAACAAATATAAATTCGTATACATCACCTTTTTGTAAACGCCATTTTTCTAAGTCTTCCATAAGTTTTACTTGATTATTAGCTTCTCCCTCAGCATCATCTGCAAGCACACCAAATTGACGTACTCCCACACTATATAATTGTTCAAACTTAGCTATTATCTTTTCTAAATCAGCTTTATAACTTTCTTCTGATCCAAAGTTCATACCATCTTTTAAGAATGGGTGTATTGTCCATATAAATTTATTCTTTGTTGCTATTCCAACATCAACCATTTCCTTTATTTCAGCTAACTTCTCAGCAGGATATGGCTCTCTCCACTTAAGACTGTGATACTGATCATCCTTTGGTGCAAAGATGTATGAATTCATCTTAAAATCCCCACCAAATTTCATTAAGTCCTTACGATTTTCATTGCTCCAAGGAATTCCATAATATCCTTCAATAAAACCACGCCATTGACCATCTGAATAGTCCTCAATTAATAATTCCTTTAATTCATTTCCTTCTAATTGATTAAATATTGCTTTTAAAGATGTGATACCATAAAATGCTGAATCAGTATTTTTACCTAATACAGCTATTACATTTCCCTTAACTGATACTACATGGGCATCATGATTTTCAAAATGAGAATCATTTGCTAAATTATTATCTGTAAAGTACTTGTCTACAACTCCTTCTGAGTTATTTATTCCTATTAGAAAGTTTGTCTTATCTTCTTTTATTTCATTGCTCTCTTCATAATTAATTCCCTTAATTGATAAAACCTCTAATAGTCTGTTTTTTGTTGCCTCATCAATTCCTTCTTCAAATACAACATTAGCATCAGCCCCTAAAGTTACTGTGCCATTATCATATTTTATACTTTGAGGAATTGGATAGATTTCATACTCTTCTCCCTTTGTTTCTTTGCTCTCATTAGCTAATACATTTTGTACAGGTAAGCTTGATAATAAAGTCACTGCCATAACAAAAGCCATGATCTTACTAACAAATTCAATAAGTTTGTTACCTTTTTTCCGCATTGTTTTTCCCCCTTATTTCCCTTTTTATATTTGATATAATTTATTTCCACAACATATTACTATATTTATGTTTTTATGTCAATATATTACAAATAACTTAAAATATTAAAAATTATTTTAATGAAGATATAATAATATTTCCTTTAAAAAGCATTAAATATAAAATAACCACACACCAATTTAAGTACAGGTGTGTGGTTTATGATAAAAAACTCTTTAATAAATATATATTTAATTATGAGAAGACTTTCTTCCATGATTCCTTACTGGAACAAATTCTGAAGTTGTATCATTAGGGTCAATATACTTATAATCTCCATTTTCATCTTTTCTAAGACCTAAAGATGCCATTTTCTTTTTACTATTTCTATTTTTATTACCCATTTTTATCACCTCCTATAAAAATTACATTTATTATTAGATACCCTATTATTTTTAGTTTAATATTTAAAAATTATAAATAAAATTAAAAACTCCTTCTTAATTTATATTAAGCTTAGAATTGTATCATAAACAAAAAAATATAGAGTAGAATCCCTCTCTATAGACTCTACTCTAAACATATCTTTTCTTAAAATTATTTTAAAAAGTTAGTTCTTTTATATTATAAAATTAATTTATAAGCAAAATAACTTTATATTTTTCCATTTATTATACGTTAAATAAATAGAACATTACTCCACTAAAACCTTCATCTTCAAATAATACATGAACACCATATAATCCTGATGATAAATCCTTAGTGTTTATTGTGAATTCATCTTTAGCATCTTGTTCTAGAATTGTATTTCCATTTTTATCAACAACTCTAATAGTTTTAGCTACATTTTTTCCTTCTCTATTATATACTTTTGAGTCACCTATAACTTTACCATTAGAAGGCTTTAACTCTCCTGCTGCAATAAATTGCTCTTGTGCATTTAATGTATTAAGCTTCTTTAATTTTGATAAAGGTCTTAAGTCTTTAACTTCATTATAATCCATATTTAAAGTTTCTAAATTTTTAGCATTTTCTAAGCCTGATAAATCAACAACTCCGCTTAATGTTAATGTAGTTAAACTGTACATGTCCCCTAAAGTTATATCTCCAGTTTTATTTAATTGATTTTGAATTGACTTAAGCAAATATTTATCTGGTATATTAATAACAGCATTTAAATCTACTTTTACTAAAGAATCCATTGCCTTATTTAACTCTTCAAGGGCAGAATTTATTGTCTCTTTATCCTTAGAAAGTAAGGCTTCTTCTCCCTTTGATATTGCATTTTTTAAAGCTTCTGAACTTTCTTCTGTGTAATTATTTAAGTCTAATTTTTTAGCCTCTTCTAGTGCCTTATTTAACTCTGTTGTATCATACTCTGCTAAATTTCTAAACTTAGCATCTGCCCAGTCTGCATGATCCCAAGTGTTTCCATTATCAGCTACATCTACTACTAATTTAATCTCTTTAGAGTTTCTTACATCTACAACTAAACGTTTCTTTGGAGTATCAATTCTCATTACATCTGTTTCAGCCTTTAATTCTCCATCAACATATACTTTAAACTTAACACTAGAAACTTTTTTGTCTGCAACATGTCTATCAATACCTACCCAAGTGTCAAAGATATCATACCCTTCTGAATTATAAACTATTTCTGAATATGAGTGAGTTCCTATTCCTTTAGCAAAGGTTTCAACAGAATTATCTTCATTTAATAATCTTATTTGATTTCCACTTACTGCTCTATCTTTTCTTACAGAACCTGAGCCTATAGTTGCAGATTTCCAATTTAAATCAGATAATTGAGTTTCTTTATCTGTAACTGCTATAGTTCTTGAACATTCAGAGGTTAATCCATCACTATCTGTTACTGAGTACACAACTGTAAATATTCCTGACTTTCCTTCAACAAAGTCTGAAGATTTTATTTGTATTTTAGAAGTTATATTTCCATCTTCAATATCTGTTGCAGTTATTCCTTCCATTAAATCTACTTTTTCATCCATACTATAAGCTAAATTTTCACCTTTAATTATTGGTTTTGAAGATAAAGTAGCTAATTTAGCATCTCCAAAGCTTGCATGATCTGAACTATCTCCATCTCCAGCATCATTTACTATTAATTTTAGCTCCTTAGCGTTTTTTACATCCACCTTAACATATTTTTGAGGTGTTGTACTTCTCATTACTCCACTATTAAACTTTTCTTCTCCATCAACTAAAACTTTAAAAATAACTGAAGAGGCTGGTCTAGATGACATTGCTTTATCAACACCTACATAAGATTCAAAGTAGTCATAATCTTTTCCTTCTAAATCATATACATACTCTGCATTTGAATGAAGACCTAATCCCTTATTATAGTCAACAAAGTCTCCATCTCTTGTAAGACCTATTACTCCTCCACTTATGCTCTTATCTTTTCTAACAGTTCCCCATCCATTTGAAGATTGTTTAGGAGTTAAATCACTCATATACTCTTTTCTACTTACAACATTAACCTTAGAAGTTTTAGTGTATTCATTGCCTTTAGAATCTTCTAAGCTATATAAAACTTCATATTCTCCAACTTTAGAAGTATTTACATTACTTGATTTAACTTTTACAGATTCACTTAGAGAATTACCTTTTATGTCCTTAGCTACAATATATTCTTCTTCATTAAACTCCTCACCTAAAGCTAGTGTAATCACTGGGTTTACAGATAAAGTTGGTTGCAATGCATTTACCTCTATTGGATTTAAGGTATTTAACTTTCTATCATATGGTGTTACTACATATACACCATCCTCATCTAAATTAGATTTAGTATCAACAAAGCTATCATTAGAAGTAAATCCTACATACTTTCCATATCTGCGTATTTCATATCCAAGTATATTATCTTTATTTTCATCATCTACTGAGAATGAAAGTTTTATATTACCATTTGAACCACTTGTGCTTACAGATACCTTTGCATTCTCTGTGAATCCATCACCTTTATAATTCATTGCTAAATCATTTAAGTAATAGATCTTTTTATCAGGCTTTGGATACTTAGCTAAATCCTCTTTAACCTTATCATCAACACGAATACCATGTCTTGCAAAGAACTCAGTTAAATCTAACTCCATAGCATCTGATGCTGCCACAACCCAAGATTTATATATATCTTCTCTATTTTTATTTCCAAAATCTCTTTCTCTAAACTGTCTTTCAAACTTTCCATAGAAAGTATTATCATATAAATATAATTGCCATAATGGCGCTAACTGAGCTAAATGAGTACTGTCAGCCTTATTATATAACTCATTATTAGAATAATCATCTAAGCCAACTTTAGGGTAGGTATTATTTTCCCATATGTTTTGGTCAGTTATTCTTGTTTTAGTTTTATATTTAGACTCAAAGAATAATGGCATCATATTATTTGTTACTTCTACTATGGTTCTTCCGCCTGTATCAAAGTTATGTCCAAGTTCATGAGCAACACCCCATCCTTTATTAGCTGCAAGTATTGCATCCTGATTTCCAGGTCTTATACCTATAACACCATTTCCAGCATTCATGAATGCTCCACCACTAAGGTTCTTAACCATAGGCATTATTCTAAAATTAAAATCTGAATTAACATCTTTTGAGTTATCAAATCCCCAGAATCCCATAGCATCAGCTATATATTGATCCCATTGCTCCGCTGTGTACTTTGGAGTTTTGTTGTTTTTCTTATACCAATCTAAAGCATAGGTAGCTTGTACAAATTCTAATGACTTGTTAGAACTTACTGCAAAAATATTTGGAGTAGTCTTAGGTTCTGCTTTAATTTTTTCAACATAGGCTTCTAACTCTTTCATTACTTCATTTTCATCTGATTTTCCTAGAATAAATACAGGATATTTGCTTGCACCTTCTATTCTTACCTTTGGTGCTCTCTTTTGACTATCACTTTTGTAATTAGTGAAGAATAAATCTCCCCCTTGAATAACATCCTTAGGTATTCCATTAGATTCATAATTTATTTCTGGTATAGTTATTTCATTTTTACCAGGCTTTAATTGGAAGCTTGTTGCTCCACCATGTTGAGTTAAAGATTGTTTGTATAATAATGTTGGAGTAGGATCACCTTCTGCTACATCCACATATACAGTTATTTTATCTCCAGCTCTAGCAGATAGTCCTGTTATTTGCCAGTCTTGGAAATTCCATACCTTTCTCTTTTTAGCTTCACTTATAGAATCTCCTCTCATTTCTAATTCAAGTACATCCTCTTTTCTTGGATTAGAAATTAATGATTCGGCTAATTCTATAGTTTCGTTAAAGTCATTATATAATGGATGATTTTTAGCTTTTTCTTTAAAGGCATTTATTTTTTCTAAACTATTAAACTCTTCACTAAGTTCACTCATAGTACCATCTGTGAAAAGCTTAGGTATTGAAGAATAAACTTCATCTGGTTTATAAAACATTAATTCATTTAAAGTTGCAGAATTTTGTTTAGATTTCTTAAATTTAAACTTAACTCTTTTAAATTCTGTAGGCTCAAATTTAGCTTCAACTAATCCCTTAGTAGCTTCATGAGCCCCTGTAGCAACTAACTTATATGTATCCCCTTTACTTGTTCTAGAAGCATATATATAAACCTCTTCAGCAAAGCCCTTTAAGTCACTTTGTCTAGAACCATAAACTATTCTATCTAAAGTTACTAAATCATTAAACTCAACCTCAACTTCATTGTTAAAAGAAGAACTATTTAATGTTCCTGTTTCCCAATAAGTATTTACATCATTATCAATAGCCTTTTCAATATTTTGAGCAGCATAATGTCTTCCATTATTTTTTATTGCTTTTATATTTTTATAAGGCATTCTATATTGATTATTATAATCATCATTAAGATTATATGTTATTTGTCCTAAAGTTGCCTTAGTAGGATTCTCAGAAGTTTCTGTTAAAATAGCTCTAGCATTATTTAGTCCTTCCTTGTATAAATCATAAATTGGATGATCTTTTAATTCATTCTCAAAGGCATTTAATTTCTCTAATGTATTAAATTCCTCAGATACTTTATTCATACTAGAATCTGTAAATAATCCATTAAACTTTTCATTTAATTTATCTTCTTTATAAAACATAAATTCTGCTGCTGAAGCCCAGTTCTGGTCAGCCTTTTTAAACTTAAACTTTAATCTTTTAAAGTCAGTTGGATTAAACTTTATTTCAACTAAATCTCTAGTTGATTCTGTATATTCTCCACTGCTTACTAAATTAAAATCATCTCCCTCATCTTTAAGAGAAGCATATATTTCAAATTCTTTTGCAAAGCCTTTTCCCCTTGCAGAGTCTCTTCTTGCAGAATATACAATTCTATCTATATTAGTTATTTCATTAAATGTAACTACTACTTCGTTTGTGAAATTTGCATCATTAGGTTTTCCTGTTTCCCAATGAGTTTCTAGATTGCCATCTATGGCTTTATCAATAGTAGAACTATTATACTTTCCACCATTATTATTTATGGATTTTATATTTGATCTGCTGACTTGAAATTCTTGATTATAAGCGTCTAATTTATCACTATTATATAAATCAAACTTACTTACCCTTGCTTGATGTGATTCATCATCATGACTAACTTCTACCTTAGAATTGTTTTTAGTGTTTAATTCCTGTGCTAAAACATCAATTGTTGTAGCAGAAAGATTTGTAATCATCGTAGCTAAAATTATAGCTGCTATTTTTCTCTTATTCATTTTTTCTCTCCTCCTGATTGACTTTCCCCTCAGAAGTGCATTTCTACTTACAATTTAATATAAGCTTGTACAAAATAAATTTTAAATTTTTAACCTACACCCTCCTCCATAATTAATATAAAACAAAAAGCTTAATGCACTCTTTGGCAACTGGCTGACATAGTTATAAACCTTAGTCCCTATAGCTTTGCGTCATTAGATTTCTCTAATTTTGCCCATTTTTTTTAAAGTTATAATATCATAATTTCTTTTAATTTTATAGTCTTTATAATAAATTTAATATAAATAAGCATTTTTTTTAATAATTTATCCAAAAACTTAATAGATTTATAATCCACTAAAATTTTATAAACAAAAAACCTATAAGATAGTCTTTTAAATGGACCACCCTATAGGCTCTTTAACACTTAGTTTTTTAAAACTATTCTTTATAAAATTTTAAAGTTTTATTTATATGTCCTTTTTCTCTCTTCTTCCGATTAAAGTCCAGTATAATACAAGTGCTACTAAAGATATAACTGCTAATACTAGTAAAACATTACTATATTGTATAGCTACTAAGTCACTGAAAAGTCCAGTAAAGTTCTTTCCTAAATACTTAGTTTCCATAAATATTGCTACATATGTTATTCCTATTGAAGTAGCTATATTTAAACAGAAATTATAGAAACCAATAGCAGTTCCTGTTTTTTCCTTAGGTATTGTTCTTGTTAATGTATCAATCATAGGTGCATACATTAAAGCAAAAGAACTTGAGAATAGTATCATTACAAAAATAAATACTAAAACTGATGTTTTTACAAATAAAGCTCCTATAATAAGACTCACTATTATACCTACTATAGCCATTTGAATACATTGCTTACTTCCTATTTTCTTAGAAACCTTTCCTGATAAAGCTCCTACAGTAGCAGCTAAAACATATGAAGGAACTAAAAGTAATGAAATTTGGTCTAATCTATAATTGTATATAGATTCAACTAAGAATGGGAACATAAATATAAATGCAAGTTGTACACTGTATATAACAAAGGCTACAAGTAATACTGATATAAAATTTCTATTTGTGAAAAACTTAATGCTTATAAAAGCATTTTCATTTTTACTTATGTATATAAGGAATAATGCAAGTGCAACTATAAATCCTATTAAAACTCCCCATTGGAATCCTGAAACAAAGATCATTAATGTTGCTGCAACTGTTGCAACTAATATAAATCCTATATAATCCACATTACCAGCTTTATTCTTTTCCTTAGGAATATATTTTAATATAAAAGGTAATATTACTAAAGTTAATAATGGAATTAAAAATAGTACTTGCCAACTTAAATATGTTGAGATATATCCTCCAGTAATTGTACCAATTACCTGTGAAATAGCATAACTACTTGTACTAAATCCTAAGTATTTTTTATGTTCACTCTCTTTAAAATACTTTGCTATAAATATTACATATAATGTTTCTGCACTTCCTAATCCAGCTGACTGAATTATTCTTGAAATAACAATAATTAAAAATGATTTCTGAAAAATAAATCCTAATAGTGAACCAACACATATTAATATAATTCCTAGTACCAATAAGGTTCTAACACTTATTGAATCAGATAAAGAAGCATATACAACAGCTCCAATACCAATAACTAATCCAGCTAAAGTTACTTGCCAACTAACAGCAGTGGCTGATATGTTAAAAGCTTTAGCCAAATCTGGTGAAATAATTTTAAATGAGTTGTCAATAACTAAAGCAAAAATCATTAAAGCTAATACAGCAGGTACCGCTTTTTTTATTTTTACTTCTTCAACATTTTCTAAAGTATTAAGTGAAATGTCCATTTTAAATCCTCTCTTTTCTTTTTCATTTGTGCTTCTTAAATAATAGCTTACTAATAATCATTATAAACTTGTCTACTCTTTTTACTTCATCCTCCCTCAATAATCGTTTACAGAACATACTAAAATCAACTTGTTTAGCAGTAAGTAAACTTGTCTAAGTTTTGCTTATTTTTTAGACAAGTTAATACTATCATATCTTTATTTCAATTTCAATACCCTTTATAAAGCTTTATTTTATCCCTTATTTTTATGTTTTATCCTATAATATATATAATTTACCTTATTTTAACTTGTATATTTTTATCATCTCTACTTAAAAATAATTCTCTATTAATTCAAATAAATAGAAATTTATGATATACTATTTCTGTTAAAGGTTGTATATAATATAAATTTTATAAATAAGTAAGGTGTTAAGATGAAACTCACTACAAAAGATACTAAAACTTCAAAAAAATTGCTCTATACATCTGTATATGATAAGTTATATAAAATGATTATTAATGGGGAATACCCTTTAAATTCAAAATTACCCTCTGAGCCTGAACTTGCAAAAAGCTTTGGGGTTAGCCGAATGACTTTGCGTCAAGCACTTGCTTTACTACAAGATGACGGTTTAGTAAAAAATATAAGAGGTAAAGGGAATTTTATAATATCTCCAGAAAAATGTGCTAAAAGAGATTTCTTAGAGTTAATAGGAAATCCTATATACAAGTGTCATACTGAAAAAATTCAAGATATTGAATTTGTATTCCGCTTAGAACTTGATAGTGATTATACTAAACAGGTTTTAGAAAAGGATTCCACAGCAGTAGTTGCTTGTGAACGTTATTATAAAAGCAAAAATAAAGTTTTAGCCTACGCTTTTACCTTTATATCTGTTGAAACCATAAAAGAACTTAAAATAGATTTAAATAATGAAAGTGAGCTACTAGACTTTCTTGAACATAAATCCTATGAAATATCAGAAAGTTCTATATTAGAAATAAAGCATTCCTCTGCTGGTAACTCCTTAAATCCAAAATATAAGCTTGTTGGAGGAAATCAATGCGATTTAGTCTTAGAAACATTATATGCTAATGATTATTCCCCTCCTATATTATTTAACAAATACTATATCCCATCTCAATATAGTACTTTTAAAATTAAAGCAAGAAAAAAAGAATAATTTAAACTTTTAAAAATATTTCTACATAAAAAACAGCAATAATATTTTAAATATTATTGCTGTTTTCATTTCTCATTACATTTTACTATATAAACTAAACAAACTTAATTTATTTATATAATTAATCCAACAATAGTTGCTGTTAACATACTTACTAATGTTGCACCATATAGTAGTTTAAGTCCGAAACGTGCAACTACATTTCCTTGTTCTTGGTTAAGCCCCTTTACTGCTCCTGAAATAATTCCAATTGATGAGAAGTTTGCAAAAGAAATTAAAAATACTGAAACAATACCAATTGATCTTGCTGATAAATTTAAAGTTCCACTTGATAATAAATTCATTGCAACAAACTCATTAGATACTAGCTTTGTTGCCATTACGCTGGCAGCTTGTATTGACTCATTTAAAGGTACACCCATTAAGAATGCAAAAGGTGAGAATACATATCCTAGTATCTCTTGGAAGCTCATTCCAAAGATTGATCTAAAAATCATGTTTATTACAGCAATGATTGCTACAAATCCAACTAACATAGCTGCTACTATAACTGCTACCTTAAATCCATCTAAGATATATTCACCAAGTACTTCAAAGAAAGTTTGTTTCTTTTCATCCTCAACTACTAAAATATCCTCTTCTGCTGATACAGAATATGGATTTATAACTGATGCTATAATGAATCCACCAAATAAATTAAGAACAATTGCTGTTACAACATATCTAGGTTGTAATAAAACCATGTAAGAACCAACTATAGACATTGATACTGTTGACATTGCTGATGCACAAAGAGTATATAATCTATGTTTAGGTAATAAAGCAAGTTCTTTTTTCACAGAAATAAATACTTCTGATTGTCCAAGTATAGCTGATGCTACAGCATTGTAAGACTCTAATTTACCCATGCCATTAATTTTACTTAAAACTAAGCCTATGTATTTAATTACAAAAGGAAGTATTTTTAAGTATTGTAAAATACCAATTAAGGCAGAAATAAAGATTATTGGTAAAAGAACACTAATAAAGAACGAAAATTGATCATTATTAACTAGTCCACCAAATACAAAGTTTACTCCATCTCCTGCACATGCAAGAAGCACATCAAAACCATTTGCTATACTTCCAACTAAATAATTTCCTACTTGAGTATTTAGCAGTATAAATCCTAATACGAATTGTAAAATAAGCATTAAAAATATAGGTTTATATTTTATATTCTTCTTATCACTACTTCCAATCCACGCAAGTGCTAAAATAACAATTAATCCTACAACTCCAATAATATATTTCATTTTTTCCTCCTTGTTACATACCATAAGTTTAATATTATTATCTTGTGCATATGGTACAATAAATACACTTTTAGTAGATTGTTTTTAATATTTCTCAAAAAAATCCTTATTCAGTTTTATTTTTTAAAAAAATATTAATTCGTACATCTTTTCGACACATTTATAAACATTTCAATTATAAATTTCTTTTAAATATATGTAAAGGCTTAATAATATTAAAATTGAAAGAAGAAATAAAACTTATTTTAATTTTAACCATATGAATACGTTTCGAACATCCAAATACGCATTTTTATGCATTTTTAAAATTTTATTAAAAAATGTTCAACCTTAAATTTTAATTTAAAAGTTAAGGTTGAACATAATAAATAAACTCTATTATTTATGAGATTTAATATAAAATACCCTTTGTATAGAATTAAATTCTTCGCAAATTTGAGATATTTCTTTTATATTAGGAACCTTTTTAGGTTTTATATCTATTCCCTGCTCAATAGATATTGCTATTTTCTCTAATACAAGTAATAATTGGGCTAATTCCTCATCAGATAAATTTAAATATTTCTTAGTCTCACAATACTTAGAAAGTAAATAACTAATATGCTCTAAGGAAAAGAATACAGGCCATAGCATTTCAAGCATTTCCTCATTACGAGGAACTTCCCCTAAGGCAGTGTTATATGCCACCTTAAGATTCATTAAGTCTACACCCATTTTTTCTTTCATATCTTTTATCTTTTTATTGTTAATTTCTTTATCATTGGTTGATAGAAGAACTAATAAATTCTTTTGACTATGTATTAACTTTACTATTAAATCCTTTAATCTACTAGAAGCTGAGCGTCGTCCAAAAATATAAATACCTATTAAACCTATTAAAGAACCTACCATTATATCAGTAATACGTGCTATTGCAAAATAAGTAATATTATGTATTTGTGTTGAAGTCTCTGCTATAAGTAAAGCATTTGGCGTAATAAACATTACTGCTATGGCATAATTTTTTACAATAAAAAGCTCTGTTAAAGCTGTTAAAATCATATTAATTATAACTATTATAAAACCATTTGGATTTGTTTTTAAAATAATAGTAGCTATTATTACTCCAATAATTGTACCAAAGGATCTCTGAATAGATTTATGAAAGGTTGATATAATAGTTGAACCTGACATGACAGCAGCACAGGATAAAGGTATCCAGTAGGGTCTTGAAAAAGGAAAACTAAAGGCTATTATAGCTGATATAGAAAGAACAACCCCATATCTAATAGCATTAATAAATACTATTGAATCTTTATTACACGCTCTTTTAACCTTACTCATTAATGACGTCTTTGAAATTTTAATGCTTTTTCCAATATATGTTAATGGTAAGTTAATAATAGCTTCAGTATCATAAATTATTTGTAAAAACTTATTATAATCCATATCTAAGTTTTCATAAGAATCTATCTTAAGCTTGTCTCCATCCTTAAAGTCAATTGCCATAGCTAATTTTCTTATCATATTACTAAGTTCTTTTGGCAACTTCTTGTTTTTATTAACATGCAACTCAAGCATTTCTAAAAACAATTTATTACCCTCTTCATTTAAAAGGTATAATCTATTAAATAAGAATGAATTCTTCCATGGAATATATCCAGTTAAAAGAATTTCCTCTGCTTCCCTTAAAGCAATAACAGTTTTGTTTCTTATATCATTAATATCTTCATTTCCAATATCTTCACTAAAATCTGCTAAGGTTAAATAAAGTCTTTTAATAACTTTTATTTCAGGACCATGTGGATTTAAAAAATATCCCTTCATGCTCATTAACCATGCAAAAAGCCCTCCCATAAGAACAACAAAAAATCTTATAAATGCTTCTGACTGATTAACAGGCATTCCTGTTGACACTAAAAAACTTAATACAAAGAACATTGAAGAAGGTCCTGGTATTTTTAAAACACCAAATATAAAAATTGCAACTCCTCCAATTAAACCTACCGTTAATATAATAAGAATGGGATAGGGAGCTAATAAAGTTCCTAAGGCAACTGACAAGCTAATACCAAGGGCTGCAAAAAATATTTTTTTACCACGCTGAGCATAAGGCTCATTTATAACATATAAATATGAAAAACTTCCTATTCCACCTAATAATCCTAAAGGAATTTTTCCTATTAAAACTCCTATAAGCACTGGAAATCCTGCACAGATCCCAGCATTTATTGCTTTTTGCCAAGGAAAAGGAGTTTTATTAATCTTAAATAATTGCTTTATTATAGTTTTATCCATGTACACTCCTTTTTTAATTTAAATTTTCCATTAAACTTAAGTTTCTTAATCTAAATTGTTCATCATTTTCTCTAAAACACTATTAAAAATCTCTAATTCTTCTTTATTAATATTACTTATAGCCTCTACCTCTATATTCTTAGCTTCTTCAAACCATTTAGGAAACATTTCATAAGACTTTTCTGTTAAATTTATAATTCTTTCACGCTTATCCTTTCCCTCAGTTCTAATAACTAAGCCCATTTTCTCCATTCTACTTAGGGTTCTAGTAATTGTTGGAGCCTCTACTCCAAGATATTGGCTTAGTTCAATTTGAGTACACTGCTTTTTTTCATGTAAATATAATATAATACCCCACTGTGATGAATATAGCCCAAGAGGAGCAATCTTCTCATTTAATTTCTTAGTAAAATTTCTAGCTAGTTGATTCACTTTATGCCCATATAAATTCAATTTTATTCCTCCTTTCATTTAATTACCTAGGCAATAATTACCTAGGTAATTATATCATCTTAATTTATAAGAATCAAATTTCCATAAAAAAACCACATGAATATATTTATATAACATATTCATGTGGTTATAAAAAATTATACTTTAAATAATATTACAGTCTGCTTCTTTAAGAAATTGTGTATTTATATAATACTAAACTATTTGTGACTTTAGCTTAATATGCATTCTGGCATAGTTACATATGTTAAAAATTTTTTCTTCTAACTATTTTCCTCCCCTTTAGTTGTCTTATTGATAAATTATACATTTATATAATCTTCTATAGACTCTAAAAGAATCTCCTCTGGATAAAGGGCCATAACTAAATCATCTTCTATAAGTTTATAAAATCTTGTAGAATAAGTAATTACAAGCTTACTATTTGGAAGAGTAAGCCTTAGGATTTCCCCATAACAATTAGGCTTTCCTCCACTAGGTTCCCCTATTATTTTTGCATTAGTACTATTTTTAAAGGTATAAGCATTTAAAAGGGCTGAAGAAAAAGTTTCTCTTCCTATTATAACTTTTAAATTTTCCTTTTTATTTATCTTTTTATTATACTTTAAATAATCTATTAAGGGAGTAAAAAGTGTTGAATCTCCCCCTAAGTTATTTCTTAAATCTACAGTTACCTTTTCTATATTTTTCTTCTCAATTAGGCATAGTATATTTTCAATCTTTTTCCCTATGCTTTCCTCTCCCTGTTCCCTACAACTATTATATTTTATGTATAACTCTCCACTCTCCAAAACTTCAAACCAAAGATTCTCAGAATCATTTTTAGCATACATAGGAAGTCTTTCATTTGTATAAACTAAATCCTCAAAGGAACAGGTTGAAACCTCATATTCTCCCTCATCTAAGGTTATTTTTATTTTATCCATATTATCAATTATTAAAAGTCCATATAAAACCTCTGCTATTTGCATATATTTCATGCTTTGAGCCTTAAAGAAATACTCATTCTCAAAGGAAATAATATTAGAAAGTTCCTCTAAAACCTCTTCTATCTTCATATCACCAAGGGCTAAAACCTTCTTAAATAAGAGCTTTTCATACCCTTTGCAGGTATTTATAATATATACTCCCTCATTAAAATAATAAAACTTTAAAGGAATAAACCTTTTAGCAGGAAATATAAGTGAAGTATGAGCATCCTTTAAAGAAGCCACAACCCTTGATATTTCAACCTTCATCTCCTCATAATCTAAGTCATTAACCATGCTTTTTAAATTCTCTATCTTTTCATTGAAACTTTCTTCCGCTGTATAAGCAAATAGATTATTATGCCTTTTCTTAAGCTCTTCTTTTAAATACTCAATGTCCTCTACCCACTTTTTCTCCCATGTATTTTCCATAAGCTCTCCTTTACAGATAATATTAAAATACTACTCCTATAAATAAAATTATTTTTTCAAATATATATAGGTTATTTTTAATTTACCTTTAACTTTTTTATTTATCTCTTAATCTCTTTAAAACTAATTCTCTTTCTAAATCCTCTAAAGCAAAATTCGCTTAAATCCTCTAAGGCAAATTCTATTTCCTCTTTTCAAAATATCTTAAGGGAAAATCTATTTCCCCTGTAGAAACATCTTAAATCAAAATTTATGTCTCCTCTTTGGAATCCCCTTAAGCTAAAACCTATTTCTACTTTAGAAAATATCTATTGTAAACTATTTATATTTTAACACATTAATAAGTTGATTAAAGGTTTACTTTTGGATAAAATATTAAGGTACGATACAAAACATTAAGATTAAGTTTATAAGATACTAATGAGGAGGATATTTTTCTATGGACGTACTTGTATATGTGGCTATCAGTGTTGGTGTACTATCTGGAGTTTGGGCATGGATGGCAGCAGTATTTGGAATGGTAAGTTGGACTGGCTTTGTTGGTTGGACTAGTTATTATTCCTCAGGTGGAATGGCTAAAGGACTTTTTAGATCCCTTTGCTCAAATGCAACAGGAATTATTTACGCCCTGCTTATTATAAAAGGATCATCTATTTTCCCAAATGAATATTGGTCTTATTTTTTAACAGCCTTTTTCTCTTTTATGATGGTAATACAAGCCAAGCTTAAAAAATTCGAATTTATCTCTGGAGCATTCTGTGGCTGCTTCTCAACCTTTGGATTAAACGGAAATTGGCAAGCTGTAATACCAGCACTACTTTGTGGAAACGTATTAGGATATATATCACAAAAGATAGGAATCTACTGTCATAAAGTATTTAGTAAAAGTTAAATAATATTAGTTAAGAATTAATAAAAAACAAAGGTAATCAATTAAAATAAGTGACTGCCTTTGTTTTATTCTAGAATTGCTAATTTGGTAGTTGGAAAATACCCTTTTTAAATTCCAACCTACATTATTATATATTTTTACCTATAAGATAATTTACCTATTGAACTAAATGTTATAAATTTTGAATTATAATAATCATCCGATATTTTATTCTTTAATAAATTAAAAAATGATTCATCATGAGTAGAAATTACAATTTGCCATTTTCCATCCACAATTATATTCCTTAGTAGATCCACAAAAGCTAAAACATTAATATCATCAAAATGTCCTACTGGATCATCTATAAAAATTGTTTTTACTTTTAAATCCATAGATAATGCTTGTCCTAAAAATATACTTAATGCAACTGTATTTAATTGCGCAGTGCTAAAAAAATATTCTGGTAAAATTGTTTGATTATTTTCTCCGTAGGTCTTTAAATATAATTCTGGTATATCTTCTTCCTGGTTTTTTCCTTTATTAGAAAATCCCACTTCAATCTTTAATCTACTAAATTCCTTATTAGGTTCTATTATTGAATATATTTGATTCATTGATTTACTACCTAATACATTTTCTATATTTTCTTCTATATACTTTTTAAGATTAATAAATATCTTATCAATTTTATTTTTGCTTAGTTCATATTTTTTTAATTTTATTTTTTTCATTTTTATTAATTCATTTAATTCATTATACTTAATATTATAGTCAGAATTACATAATTCATTGTTTAAATAATCTAATATATCAACTTTTACTTTTATATCTTTTATTATTTTATCTTTATTAATAATATAATTTTTTAATTCATTGAATTTAATATAATTATTATTAAATATTTGTAGCATATAATCACTATAAGTAGATTCTATGTAAGTAAAATTTTCTTGCCCACACTGGCTATCATTTTCATATTTTTCATATCCTATAAGATAATCACTAATTATTGTATTTTCTTTTTCAAATTTTATTATTTGTTTTTTTAATAACTCATAGTATGATTTGAAATAACTCCATTCCATTATTTTATTATTTTTTTTATTATTAATTTGATTTACTTTATTAAGCAAAACTTTATTATATTCGTTTTTATAAAAATTATCACTTCTACTTTCTAATTCATCTATAATATTTTTAAAATTCTCAATATCTTTTTCTAATTTCCTCACCGCTTTTGATATTTCATTCATTTCTTTTATTTTAATACCTAATTCGTTTTTATATTTATCTTTTATTATATTTAACCATTCTTTTATTAAAGTTTCAGAAATTACTCCTTCATATTTATCTATTTCATTTAATTCTTCTTTAAAAATCTTAATATTTTGCTCTTCATGTTCAATTTCTTTTTTAATTTTTTTACTTTCATGTGTAATTTGAGCAAATTCACTTGCATAATCAGAATTTTGTTTTCCAAGACTAATTTTATAATCTTCACACTCTTCATTCCAATTTATTATAAGTATTTTTTTCTTTTTCAACTCTGCCTGCTCTGCTTCCAAACTTAATTTATATTTATCATATAATCTTTTACAATGCTTGCTTTGTTCATTTAAATTAATTTTCCCTAATAATATTCCGACATCATCAAATGGAGTATGACATACTGGACATGCACTTAACTTTTCTTTATCAATATATCCTTTAACCTCTATAAGTATTTTTTCTAATTCATCAAAGTTTTTCTTGAATAAATCATATATTTTTTTATTTTTAATTACTTCTTGAGACTTTTCATTAATTTGTTCTGTTATTTTTTTATATTCCATAATATATCTTTTTCTTAAATCCAAAAATTTTTCATCATATTCAGATATTGACATTATATATATATCAAAATCATTATTTTCATCTTTTATTTTTGCCTCTTCTAAATTGCTCATTATGTCTTGATTCTTTTGTTTTAAAGTTTTAATTTTCTCTAAATAATATAAATTTTCTCTATATTTAGATTGCTTATTTGATAACTCTTTTATTTTTTCTTCAATCACCCTAGTTTTATAGAGAATATTTTCTTCTTCATCTTCTATGTTCTTAATCTTATCTATTAAGATTTTAATTACTTCATTAACTTCAGTTAATTTATTATTCTTTAATTTAAAGGTTTGTTGTTTAATTTTAATTTGATTATTGTTAAGTTCAATATTAGATTCTGTTTTCTTCCATTCTTTATATTCTTCAAACCATAAAATACCTGCTTTATCCAAATCTTCATACTCATCAACTTCAACTTTAATTTTTTTCATTTTATATTCTATATTATTCCTTTTATCAGTGTAATACTTGTTATAAAATTTTATAAGATATAATACTTTTTCTTTAATTAAATCTTCTTTATCAATGACTTTGTTAAAGGTATTTTTATATTGAATTATTTCTTTCGAATCAAGAATATTAAGTATTTTATTTCTACTTTTCATCAATTTACTTAATTTAATTTCACTCACTTGTTCTATTTTATTAAAATCTTCAATTTTATTATTTATTTCCTCTATTTTTTCATCACTTAATAATAACTTTTCTAACTCACAACTAGCTTCATTAATTAACTTTTCAATTGTTTCTATTCTTTTTGTAATTAACTTTTTAATACTATATATCTTAGCAAAAAACATTCGTTGACTTTTATCACTATCCCAAAAATTACCCCAATCTTCATATTTCTGACTAGGAGTCTTTGCAAAAACAAAACTATCTATTTTATCATGTGCTAATATTTGCTTCTCATCTATATAAATCTTATTTATATTATTACCACTCAACTTCCCCCTATTATAATCTCTATATCCCTTTTCTTCTATATCTTTCTTTGCTCTTCTTACAGTTCTTTTACTTATAGATTTATTCGAATATTTAACTTCAACATATGACTTAACATTATTATTTTCTATTTTTCTATTTGAAAGAATATATCCTTTATATTTTTTTATTTCTTTATTTATATCATTTTCTTCAAACCTATATAACTTCCCCGTAGAAAACCATTCTACACCATCAAAGAAAGATGTCTTTCCCATCCCATTTTGTCCATAAATACATATAAAATCTGCTGGCATTCCATCCTTATTATTAAAATCCACAGTATTAAACTTGTCTTCAAATGCACGAAAATTAGTTAACTTTATTTGCTCTATTTTAGTCAATTAATTCACCACCTGTTTCATTTGAATTTAATATTTCTACGATTTCATCAATATCCTCTTCTTTTATACTTTCTTTGTTTTTTAAACACTCATAAAGTTTCCTTTCATTTTTTGATAATATATCTGCTATAGAAAAAAAACTATCAGCTTTTTCTATATTAAAATAAAATAATCTATTACTTATAATGGATTCTATTTCTTCTGTATTTTCTGGCATATCACTTTTAATTACTATTTTTCTTGATGAATACTTATCTTGTTCTATTCTAGATACTAACTGCTCATCAATATTATTCATAAAAAATATTACATATACATTATATAGCTCTATGTATTTTTCTAAATTACTTTGTACATATAAAGCAACATTATCAACTATCATTTTCCAATTATCACCTAAGTCTTTTTCACTACTAAATTCACAACTTATTATATTAACTGTATATTCTCCTTTATTATTGCATTTAATTTTTTCTTCAAAATGATATACTCTTAAATTATTGCATTCTATATTTTCTTTTATTAATTCAATATACTTACTTATAACATTCATAATTATCTTTCTCCTATTTTAATTCTGTATAGTGGTTTTGATAATATTAATCATATCTTCTAATGTATCTTCATCAATATTTTCAATTAATTCTATTATAGGTATAACTGATAGCTGTTGTGTTTGAATAAATCCTTTTTTTATATCAAATTGGTTTTTTGAAGCAGTTGGCTCTTTGATATCCCTTACAATTTTTTTAAATTGTTTAGCCGTACAACATTTTTCCTTACCTTTTATTCCTTTTCTAGTCCCCCACAATATTAAACTAAAATCATCAACTTTATTCCTTTTTAAATAATCTGTTTTTAAAGATTCAATAAAATTAGATAAAGTAACTCTACTCATACTACTATCACCATCACAACATATATATTTTATGGGAATTAATTTTTCTTGTTCAGTCAATTTTAGTTTTGAAAATTCTTCAACTTTATTTATATACTTTAATATACATAATATAATTAATAAATTATTTCTAAATGTTTGACATTCATAATGACAATCCTTTTTTTCACATTCTTTTGATATTCCACAAAAATCACTTTTAATTAATTCTTCATAATTAGAATTAATTATTTCTTTCATAACGTCTTCTAAACAATCATTTTCAATTTCTTCTTGAAAATTATAAACTGCATCAAATAACTCTCCGTTTATATTACCAGCTTCATCTGGAATGTCCCAATTATTATCCTTACATATTTCAATTAATAATTTTGCATCCATTCCACTACAAGTATTTAAAGTTACATCATCCCCTAAACTATTGCTATGTATCCCTAAAAGTAGCAATTCAGAATTATCATTTAAAAATATTCCCGATCCAGAAAATCCGATTATCTGATCATTAGCCTCAAAAGGTTTAATTCCTAAAGAAGTATCTAATCTATATGTAAATCTATTATTAATTTTTTCAGGAGTCTCTAGTACAGCATAAGCTAGCTTATTAGATGAACAAAATGAACTTATTTGATGTAACGAGTTCGGATACCCTCTAAAAATTAGATTTCTATTACCACTCAAATTATCTATCCCATTAATTCTATATGGATAATGAATATTTATATTTATATTTTTACATCTTAAAATCGCAACATCTTTATATGGTAAAATCTTCTCCCCAAATTTAGCCTCTTTGTGGCACGCTATATTATTTTCATCAATATTAACAGTTTTCTCTTCTTCATCTTTATCAAGATATCTAACAACTATATTTTTCTTTTTATTCACAACATGTGCTGCAGTAAATACATACATATATTCTGAATCTTTTTCAGGTTGCCACCATACTCCACTTCCTAATATTTCGTTTCTTTCTTCTCCAACATCTTCTTCTATTCTAACTGAAAGATATAATAGTTTATCATCTATCACCTATATATCCTCCCCATCAACAATCTCTATTAAATTCTTTTCTAGTATAGTCAATTTATTATTATCAATATAATTTAACTTATCATTTTTATTAAAATAACCTACTGAATCCCACCAATTATAATTGCAATATATCGTCGATTTTTCACAACAATTAACAATTCTCGCTATTGTTTCCTTATGAACAATACTCTTCTTGCTAATAATAAAATTATGTGCACCTAATTTCTTTATTAATTCACAATTAGTATTTCTTTTACTACCATGATGTGCAATCTTAACAATATCTACTTTAGAATTCTTATAATATTTATCAAATCCATTAATTATATCAGTAGCAACTGCATCTCCTAAAAACGCTATTTTTTTATTATTATATTCAAATATAAAAGCAATTGAAGCTTTATTAGTACTTGTATTTTCCTCATCATAACTATCTTCTAGATATAAACTATCTAAACTTTTAACGTATTCTATACTCCCATTCAGGTTATATTTATCAACCAATTCAGCCACATTAATTAACGCTTCTTTTTGTGGCGAAATAACTTTTAATTTAGCTTCGTTAATTTCCTCTTCATATCCTTCATACACAAGAGTTTCTAAGAATATTTTTTTCTTTTTTATTTCATCAACCAATGTTCCTACATTTTTAGGTGAAAGTAATTGATTTTTTTTATATACGCTAATTCCATTCCCATTCAACCATATTTTTTTTATAATACTACAATCATTATTTTTTATATAATTATTAAAACCTAATATATGATCATTATCTATATGAGTAAATATTAGTAAATCTACCTTCTCATTTCGATTTTTTATAGTTTCAATTACTTCTCTAAAGCCATTAACAAACATTGCTGGTCCAGAATCAATTATAATATTAGTTTTTTTTTCTTCTCCAAAATGTAACCAAATACATTCACCATTAAATGCTTTTTCAATCCTGATTTCCAACATCTTATACATTCCTTTCTTTATTTATATTATAAAAATATTTTTTAGTAGTCTTTTTATATTATACAATAATTTCCCTTTATTTTCTTTAATATTCCATTTATTTTATTAATATCTCACCTCATATGAATATAATATAAAGTCTTTGACAATTTCTTTATTATTTTAAGTTATACCTTTTAATTCTACTTACAATCTAATTCCTACAGAATTTTAAACAAATAAAAAGACACATTAAATAAAACTTTAACGTGTCTTTTATAAATAATTGCCTCATTAATAAAATCCTATATGATTATTTTTTACATTATCTTGTTTTAATATCTTTTTAACATCTTTTTTATATTACATTCCTTAATATAGATATGCTATAAGTTAAGAGTAATTATATGATAGAAAGTTAAACGGTGGTATATAACTGAACTTTTAAATGCTAACCTTAAATTTTATAATGAATTTATGACATTAAAATAACCCACGAAAATTAAACAAAATAATTTTCGTGGGTTTTTATATGGTGGAGGCGACGGGTGTCGAACCCGTGTCCGAAAGCAGACCAGTAAGACTTTCTACGAGTGTAGTCTTGTGTTTTAAAATTCCCTCAGAGAACGTCCACAGACAAACTTTCTCCTTGGTAAGCTTCATAAATTCCGTTCCTAGCTCAAAGCTTTGCTAGGCTCGGTTCCCCACTTTTAAATGACACCCTTACTCTCAACCGTGGGCAATTGAGGAAGGATGAGCAGCGCTAAATTAAGCTGCTAATGCAAAATTATCTTCTGCGTTTATCTTTAATGCATACTTTATTATCGAGGCACCATGCTTCCCTCGACTCGCTTATCAAACCCATCTTACCCCCGTCGAAGCCAAAACGCCCCCATGTATGAGATAATAATATGGTCTAAACGCTAAAAATTCCATATTCAATTTTTAAATTCAAAAGTTTTAATCAAACTTATGTTCTCATTATATATTAATTAATTAATTTAGTCAAGGGACATATATTTTTGTTTGTAAGAGATAAATTCCTTGACTAATTAATTAACTTTTAACATTCTAAAACAGACAATTTATATAATACCTAATTCTACTTAAAATATCAATGGTTAATTTTACCTAAATTAAAATTTCTTATCTTTTGCTCTCTTTAGGCTTAAGGTGTTACTTTTTAGCCCTATTTAGCTAATAAAAATAATCTTAAAAAAATTATTTAAAGTAAACTTCTCCATCTTCTATCTTATCTATAGTAACTAGAGATTCAACTCTTATTCCTTTGTCTTCTAAGTGAGCTCTTCCGCTTTGGAATCCTTTTTCTATAACTATTCCTACTCCAACAACTTCAGCTCCAGCTTGTTTAACAACATCTATTAATCCAAAAACTGCACATGCATTTGCTAAGAAATCATCAACTATAAGGATTTTTTCTCCTGGTTTTATGAATTTCTTATCAACAACAACATTGTATATTGTTTTTTTAGTGAATGAATAAACCTCTGAGTTAAATACCTCTTCTCTCTTGTTTCTTGGTAATCTTTCTATTTTCTTACCAAAAACAACTGGTACATTATCAAAGTATTGAGCAGTTATTATTCCTAATCCTATTCCTGTTGATTCTATTGTAAGGATTTTGTCTATTTGATCATTTTTAAATCTATCTTTAAATTCTTTTCCTACTTCGTTAAAAAATTCTACATCCATTTGGTGATTTAAAAAAGAATCAACCATTAAAATATTATCTTCTGTAACTCTACCTTCTTTTTTTATCTTATCTTTTAATAGTTCCATTTGGTTACATCCTTTCTTACTATTAATTTATAGTATTAACTTCCTATATTATATCATAATAGGAAAACCTATTGCTATCTAATTTTATTATACAGTATTCTTATTATTCATGTAATCCTTTTTAGTAATTCTTTATATAATAATAGTAGAAGAATATTTAGGAGAGATAAATATGACTTCATTTCAATCATTAATAATAATACTTATATGTATTTTATCCATAATTATAATTTTATATTTAATCGAGTCAGATAATTTTCTGCCAGAAAAACAAATAAGGAAATATGTCTCTCTAGGGAAATTTAAACATGCTCTTTATCTTTTAGACAAGTATTCAGCAAAATTAGATCCTCTATTTTTCTACAATAATAAAATTTTAGTACTATCAAAACAAAAAGATTTTGATGCAGCCTATGAACTTTCCATAGAGGCAATAAAAAAGCTTAAAGAACCTAATTATGAGCTATACAATAATATTTCATTTGTATATTACAATCTAAAACTTTATCATAGAGCCATAGATTTTTCAGAAAGAGCCTTAAACTTAAATCCTATAGATACCTTTGCTTTAAACAATAAAGGCTTCTCTTATATTGAAATAGGGGAATACTCTAAAGCTGAGGAGTGTTTTGATAAAGCATTAGAATTTAATCCTTATTTTAAAAATGCCTTATCTGGAAAGGCATATTGCGCTTTTGAAAAGGGTGATTATCTTCTTGCTACTAAATATCTTCAAGATTTTGTTTCAATTGAAAAAAATAATGCCTCTGCCTATAAAAGATTAGGAGAATGTTACTTTCTTTTAAATGACTTAAAAAATAGTTCTAAAATGTATGAGAAATCCTTAGAAATAGACCAAGAAAATGATGCTTCTTATTGTGAATATGCAAATGTACTTCTTTGCTTAGGTCACTATGATAAAGCCTTAAACAATTTAAACAAGGCACTTGCCATATCACCCTATAACTTTATGGCCTTTTACTATAAAGCAAGAGCTTACTCCTTAAAGAAAGATTTTGATAATGCCTTTTATTATTTAGAAAGAGCCTTTAACTATTGTGATTCCTTAAAAGAAATGGCCCTTAAGGATGAAATGCTTACAAACTTAAAGTTTTTCTCAAAGTTTAGTGAGTTATTAGAGATTCATAATATACAAAACTAACTTTTAAAGTGAAAAGCTAAAAATTATTCTAATTAATTTTTTCATAGATTTAGAATCACTCTAAAAAACTCTTAAATCTTAAAAATTACACCTATTAATTTTAAAATTTTAAGAGTTAATATAAATTTATACTGATTAATTTTTTAACTATTAATTTTTAATTATACTTCCTTTTAAATTTCTATAGAAAAATATTATATAAGAAGTTTAAAATATGAGCCTTAATAATACTTAGTTTCTATCCTAACTTTATTAAGGCTCTAAATTCTATTTATAAACTACTAACTTTTATAAGGAACATTTACTCTTTTAGATTTATTTTAATCTCTAAAATAAATTTATAAACTACTCACTATAATCCTCTACACTTATACTTAAGAAAATACAGTCCTTACTTTTATTAATAGCTTCTTTTATTTCCTCTGAATCCATGTCCATTCCTATAACATTACTACTAATTCCATTTCCTGAAGTTGCATAATAAAGACAAACTCTCTTTCCTTTTTCAAGCTCTAAATCATAATCTCCAGCAAAATTAGCACTTAAATAGTCCTTTATATTTTCCTCAGCCTTGTAATTATGATGACTATAAACTCCCTCTCCTCCTAAAAGACAATTTATACTATTATCCTCTTTAAAGTTTATCCCTAAGGTTATATTCTCTTTCCCCTTTTCATAGGTTTCACTTACACTTGTTAAAATAGGCTCATTTTTAACTTCTTTCCCCTCTTTATAAACCTCATAATTTAAATCAATCTTATACCCCTTACCTTTAGAAATATTTTTCACATTATAGAAAAAAACTCTATTGTCAGTTAAACTTAAAATCTGCTCCTCTTTTTCTGAAAGCGGCTCAAAACTCACCTTTACAACATCCTTTTTAGAAAGCTCTCCACATCCCACAAACAAGACTACTGGAATCATAGCTAAAATTACCCCTTTTAAAACTCTCATTAAAACACCCCTATATTAATTTTTATATTATAATTTTAAAATGCCTATTTATATTAATTACATTAATTGTAACTATTTTTATATTATATGCTAACTTCCTAACCCAGTATTTTAAAATTTATTCTTACTTAAAGTCTTGTATATTTTTAATTTTCAAGTTTTTCCTAAGGCACTAACTATTTTTAATTTATAAATACTGCCTCCTTTTAACTTGTATTTTCCTAAATTACTACCTCTCTAAACTTTAACCTCCTTCCCCCTTATAAAATTTCTCCTTTACATAAGTTAATAAAAACATATAATAACCTAATTTAATCTAAAACTTTATAAATTAATAATAAACAAAAGTTACTTGACTTAAATATAAAAAAGGTACTTAAAAGATAAAGTTTTAAAATTAAAATAATAACTTTTTCTTCTAAGTACCTTCTAGAAAAGAAACTAATATCTATTTCTTTCCTTAAGTTGTCTATCCATCTCTCTCTTATGAGCCTTTTCAAGCATTGTATCTCTCTTGTCGTAGTTTTTCTTACCTCTACAAACACCTAAGTTAACCTTAACTCTTCCATTCTTTAAATATAAAGAAAGTGGTATTAAAGCAACCCCTTGTTGTTGAACTATTCCTATTAATCTTTGAATTTCACTTTTATGAAGAAGTAATTTTCTTTTTCTTAAAGGATCAACATTAAAAATGTTTCCTTGCTCATAAGGACTTATATGCATATTATTTATAAATATCTCTCCATTATTTATATCTGCATAACAATCCTTTAAGTTAACTCTTCCGTTTCTAATAGACTTAACCTCTGTTCCAACTAAAGCTATACCTGCTTCCATAGCCTCATCAACAAAGTAATCATGTCTAGCTTTCCTATTCTCTGCTAATGTCTTATTGTCTTTTCTCTTTGCCATACTTCTCACCTACTATGGTTATATTAAAAGCAATTTTACTTACCCAAAGCAAAACGCCTCTTATTTCTTTTCTTTGCTTATTATTTTAACATATTTACTATTTAAATGTAAATTCACAAAACTGTACTTATTAACCTTAAGCTAATAAGCCCCTATATCCGCCCCATAAAACCATAAAATCTTCAAATCACGTTATCATATCCCTCTATACTTTTCCATATAAAAAGTTTCAAATCACCTTACTCTTTAACTAAATAACTATTAAACATACTAATTTTCTATGTGAATTATTCTAATATTTAATAAGCTAATAAATAGTCTAATTTTAGATTTTATCCTATTATACAAGTTTATCTCCTAAAAGCCTTTAAACATATGAAGAAATTAATAAACCTTATAAATATAATATAGAAAATATCTATATAAGTTTTAGACCTTAAGAAATTATATAGATATTAATAAAACTTATAGATAGAATGTAGAGAATATCTACATGAATTTTAGAATTTAAGTAGTCACGTAAAGTAAGTTACGTTAATAAACCTGAATGTCCGAAGCGCAGCAAGTTTTCAGGTTTTAGTAACTTACTTGAAGTGACTACTATAAATTCTTAATGAAATGTAGTAATTCTCGAAATCTATCTATAAGTTTTTTATCTTCCTATTATTAAAGCTCTTCCTCAGCAGTTTCTTCTCTTGGTTCTATTATTTCAACCTTTCCCTCTGCTTCAAGCTCTTTTTTTACTTCATCAAGTAAATTCTCTCTCTCTTCAGTTTCAGCTTCCTTTTCCTCAATAGTGTACTTATCCTCAACTATTTCAAAATAAACTTCTCTAGTATCCATTTCTACTCTTGAGCAAAGAACCTTAACCTTTTCTCCAAGTTTATAAACCTTCTTAGTTCTTTCACCTATTAATTGAAGGTTTTCTTCATCATAGATGTAATAATCATCTCTAAAGCTTGTTACATGGACAAGACCTTCCACAGTATTTGGAAGTTCAACAAAGGCTCCAAATCCAGTAACTGAAGAAATAATACCATCAAATATTTCTCCAATTCTATCTTTCATATATTCAGCTTTCTTAAGATCATTTGTTTCTCTTTCAGCTTCTTGAGCTATTCTTTCCATTTCTGAAGATTGCTTAGAGGCAGAATCAACAATGCTTAAAAGTCTCTTAGCTCTCTTAGGATCAATCTTCTTATTTATATATTCTTTTATTATTCTATGAATTTGTAAGTCTGGATATCTTCTAATTGGTGAAGTAAAGTGACAGTAGTATTCAGCTGCTAATCCAAAGTGACCTGCACAGTCTGGAGAATATCTAGCTTGCATCATACTTCTTAAAAGTAATGTGTTTATTACCATCTCTTCATTTTTGCCCTTAACTTCTTCAACAACCTTTTGTAAATCTCTAGGTTCAATAAGTTCTCCAAAGTTAAATGAATATCCTAAGCTATATGCAAAGTTTTTAAATCTTTGAAGTTTTTCATTATCTGGCTCCTCATGTATTCTATATACAAAAGGTATTTCAGCCTTATTCATATATTCTGCTATAGTTTCATTACATACTAGCATAAATTCTTCTATGATTCTGTTTGCTATAGCTCTTTCATATGGTTTTATATCTATTGGCTTTCCTTTTTCATCTAAGATTATTTTGCTCTCTGCAAATTCAAAGTCAATAGCTCCTCTTCCCATTCTTCTATTATTTAAGATTTTGCATAACTCTTCCATAGCCTTAAAGTCATCTACTAAATCTTTATATCTTTCAATTAACTCTTTATCATTATCTCTTAAAATCTTAGTTACATCAGTGTATGTCATTCTCTCATTAGTTTTAATTACACTTTCATGTATTGAATGGTTAACCACATTTCCTTTATTATCTATTTCCATAAAGCAAGTTAAGGCAAGTCTGTCTACCTGTGGATTTAATGAACATATTCCATTTGATAACTTTTTAGGAAGCATAGGAATAACTCTATCAACTAAATAAACAGAAGTAGCTCTTTTAAAGGCCTCTTTATCTAAAGGATTATTTTCTTTTACATAGTGAGTTACATCTGCAATGTGAACTCCTAATTTATAGTTTCCATTTGGAAGTCTTTCTATAGATACAGCGTCATCTAAGTCCTTAGCATCTTCACCATCTATAGTAACCATTTTTAAATCTCTTAAGTCTGTTCTTCTCTTAATTTCTGACTCTGGGATTTCCTCTAAAATTTCTTCTGCAAAGGCTAAAACTTGTGGAGGGAATTCTTCTGGAAGAGCATATTTCTTAATTACAGTTATAATATCTAAACCTAAATCTCCTCTGTTTCCTAGTATTTCTACTACTACTCCTTCTGGATTCTTTCTTCTACCATCTGGCCACTTAGTTATTTCAACAACAACTACATTGCCTTTTTTAGCTCCATTTCTATCCTTCTTAGATATGAATATATCATTTTGAATTCTTTGATCCTGTGGAAGTACAAATCCAAAACTCTTATTATCTTCATATATTCCTATTACCTTTGTGTTAACTCTCTCAGTTATTCTTACTATTTCACCTTCACGTCTTTTGCCTTCTTGGCTTTCCTTTACAACCTTACCTAATACTCTATCTCCGTTCATAGCGCCATTTAAAGCATTCTTAGGTATAAATACATCTGTTACACCTTCTTCATCTGGTATTAAGAAACCAAAGCCTTTTTGATGTATTTGGATTTTTCCAGGTATTAAACTTACTTTATCTATTAAGCCAAATCTATCTTCCTCATCTCTAGCTATTAAGCCCTCTGCCTCTAATGCCTTAAAAACTTTTTTAAATTGTTTATATTCAGCTTTATTTATGTTAAATATCTTTGATAATTCTAACATTGTCATTGGTCTGTATGCTTCTTCTTTCATAAGACCTAAAATTATATCTTTTATTTTCATGCTTTTTCCTCCGTTCTATATATAGATTTAAATGCAACTTTTATATTTTAGCTCAAAGCCTGTTTCTCTTAAATTCTAATGGATTAACTCACCTAATTATCTAAGATACTGCCAGGAAACATTGATTTATCATCCTACTAATATGATATGTTTAAATCCTCTCTTTGATTAAGGAAATTCAATCCAATATTAATCTAAAACCATTCTTGTAAAATGTTAAATATGAATTTTTAATCAATCCAATATAATTTAAAAGCCACCCTAATTATATGGGTGGCCAAAAAATAACTATTTAACTAAATTTATAGCTAATGTATTTATAGCAAATAATACAGATGCAAAGATAGTAACTTTTATAAGTCTAGCTTCTCTTGTTCTACCTTTATTTCTTGAGAAGAAGCTATCTTGACTTCCTTGGATTAATCCACTTAAGGCATCTGCTTTACTTGGTTGCATCATTATTGAAACCAAAATTACTATAGCTAAAATAGTTTGGACCACTACTAAAATTGTGTTCATAAGAAAACCTCCTAAGCTTTGTATAGTTGCATAATTCCATGCAATTATCATATCACACCAATGAAAAATTTACAATATTTATATCCTTGACTATCACACTTTTATAAAACAATGCATATTATATAGTTTGACTACTTTTCTTATATATATTTTCCCCATCTTCCTATTATTATATAATTTATCTAAATTTCTATCCTCTTATACTATAAGAGGCTCTTCTTAGAGACTTTTCTACAATTCTATATAATACTAGTCCTATAACTGTATTTAAAGCAATTGAAGGCACTACAACAGTTAAAAATAGTATTGAAAAACTTGCTGGAAGTCCTACAATTATTTTAGCAGTTCCTAAAAACAAAATTCCACTTACTAAAGTTCCTAAAGGTAAAACAATTGCAATTAATATATTATTTCTCTTTTCTACTGATAATCTTCCTAATATATTAGATTTTTTTATTAAAGCTATAAATAAAAATACTATAAGTGCAGTAAAAATCTTATCTACTACGTTAGGTAATTGTCCACCTGGAAACTTAGTTGTCATAGCTGTAAATATCCCCATTAAAGTTCCTGAAACCATAGTTATCTTAAAGTTATCATTTAATATAATTATTATAAATAACATAGTAAGAGCAAAGTCTGATTGCATTGGCAAGCCTAATATTGGTGTTATTTGATGTAATATTACTCCTATGGCTAATAATAAAGCATTTATTGTTATAAGTTTTGTATTATTTCTTACATTCATTTTAAAATCCTCCTAATAATCCATTTCCTCCTCAAGGGAGTTTTTAACTTTAAATTTTCTATATTATTTTCATATTGATTTTTTAAACTTCATTTCATATTTAACTCCCCCTATCAAATTTAAACTCAATTATCATTCTTAATAAGGTCATAATCCCTAATTAAATCCCTAACTAAGACTAAAACATAATATTTATTAGATTATAGTAATAAAATAATAAATAGATTTATTACTTTTTAAAGCTCCTTGATTCATAAAATAATCAATACATCCTAAAAATAATAAGTAGGTTTACTACTGTTTATAGATTTTAAGTGAGTGTACCAAAAGTTTAGTAATAAAAATGCTAAGTAGGTTTACTAATTAAGAAGTATATTGCTCCCTCTTTTAAAAATTCTGTATCATAAAAACAATAAAAACCTTTATTAATTTTTAAAGCTTTCTATTTATATGAAACTATGTTTACTTATCTAAAGAACATTTAAAAATCAAAACTATTTTTAAACTTACCTGTATATTCTTAGTTCTATAAGATTTTACTCTTTAGCTAAATGTAAGCTTTTTCTTTTTAGCTAAAAATATAAACTTTACCATTCAGCTAAATATATGGTGTTACTCCTTAGCCAAATAATTTCTAGTTTTATTTGTAACAAATAAAAAAACTCCGCCCTAAAAATAGGACGAAGTTGAATCCGCGATACCACCTAATTTATATTAGTATTGTATTTTAATTATAACTAAATAGACCTAGCTAGGGTTTTAAACTTAAAATACTTACTAATATCTCTCATTTTCAAGTACTAACATACTCTATCTGCTATAAGGTGCAGCACACCATTCCACTACTTTCTCTTAAAGAGATTTCATTTTATTCCTCCAAGGTCCATTCACTAAACTCTTTCTTGCCAAATTTCCACCACCATTGACTCTCTTTATTGAAACTAAGCTTAACTACTTACTCCTCTTCAAAGGATTATTTAATATTTTCTTTTTTCCTATATTACTTTATTAATGTATTATTTTCAATAGTTAAAATTATTTTATCGTTTTTTATTATTATATAATATACAATTACTAAATGTTACTTCCCTTTTGTTATAGCCTCTATTTAAAATAAAAAATTCAATTTTCTTTTTATTTATTAAAGCTATTTATTTTTTATACCCACCTTTTGTTATTTTTACTTTTTCTTTTTTACTATTTTATTTGTTATCATTTACGAGTATATTATTTAAGAATAATCAATATATAAGTTGCTATTTATAATTAATATAGCTTTAATAAATCTTAAACTTTTAAAGTCATGACAACCTAAAAAATATTTATGTTCCACTAAAGTTATAAGACTTAAAATAACCTAATTATTTTTTTCTCATATTCCATATTATTTAGCTTTATTTATTCAAATAAAAATTTCTATTTTTTCAATATAAAAAAATACTATAAAACTAAATTTTAATATAGAAGTAATTTCTAATGTAGGACTAATTTCTAATATAAAACTAACTTATAAATATACGAAAGCAAAAAACCCCTAAGAAAGCTTAGAGGTTTTTTATTTATAAAATTTTATTTTTTATCTTTTAATATAATTATTTTGAAAGGTTGAAAAATGCATTTCTTCCTCTGTATTCAGCTACTTCACCTAATTCTTCATTTATTCTGATTAATTGGTTGTATTTAGCTACTCTTTCACTTCTAGCCGGAGCACCAGTTTTTATTTGACCTGCATTAACTGCAACAACTAAGTCTGCTATAGTTGTATCTTCAGTTTCTCCTGATCTATGAGAAACAACAGCTGTATATCCTGCTCTATTAGCCATTTCTATAGCATTTAATGTTTCTGTTAATGTTCCTATTTGGTTAAGTTTTATTAGAATTGAGTTAGCAATTCCTTTTTCTATACCAGTTTTTAATCTTTCTGTATTTGTAACGAATAGGTCATCACCAACTAATTGAACTTTTTTACCAAGTCTTTCAGTCATTAGCTTCCAACCTTCCCAGTCTTCTTCGGCCATACCATCTTCTATTGAGATTATTGGATATTTGTTAACCCAATCTTCAAAGAAGTCAACCATTTCAGCAGCTGTTAAAGTTTTTCCTTCATGCTCTAAAACATATTTTCCATCTTTGTAGTACTCAGATGAAGCTGCATCTATTGCTATGAAGAATTCTTTTCCTGGCTCATAACCTGCTTTTTCAATAGCTTCTAAGATAACTTCTATTGCTTCTGCATTTGATTTTAAGTTTGGAGCAAATCCACCCTCATCACCAACACCAGTTGAGTATCCTTTTGAATTTAAAGTTTTCTTTAATGCATGATAAACTTCTGCACAAGCTCTTACAGCTCTTTCAAAGCAATCAAATCCTACTGGCATAATCATAAACTCTTGGATATCTACTGAGTTATCAGCATGACTTCCTCCGTTTATTATGTTCATCATTGGAACTGGTAAAACTTTAGCATTTACTCCTCCAATGTATTGGTATAAAGGCATTCCTAAATAGTTAGCTGCTGCTTGAGCTACTGCTAAAGAAACTCCTAAGATTGCGTTAGCTCCTAATTTACCTTTATTTTTAGTTCCATCTAACTCTATAAGAGTTTTATCTATGTAAGCTTGATCTAATACATTTAATCCTATTATTTCTTCTGCAATTGTATCATTAACATTTGCTACTGCCTTTTCAACACCTTTTCCTAGGTATTTATCTTTATCTCCATCTCTTAATTCAACAGCTTCATATATCCCTGTTGAAGCTCCTGAAGGTACTGCTGCTCTTCCAACTGTTCCATCTTCTAAATAAACTTCAACCTCTACTGTTGGGAAGCATCTTGAATCTAAAATTTGTCTTGCTACCACGTCAATTATTTCAATATATTGTTTCATCTTTAAATTCCTCCTTAAGAAAATTCAAGTTAATACTCAATTATTTTTTATTCTTTACTTTTCTAATAAATTTTATGCTTTAATTTTAATCTATTTTTTATATTAAAAATATGATTTAAATCACATTTATTGAAAATGATTATCACTTTTCATCTTTTTAGAAAAATAATCCTTAAATACCTATAAAATTTATAATTTAATAAGCAAATGTTCATTATACTTAATACAATAGTGTTTTATTATGAATTAACTATAATATTAATAATTAATACTCCCAAAAAAATTTTTATAAAATTTTGTTTTTTAAATTCAAATACTATTTAATAATTTAAATTCCTTAAAAGAAAAATGAGCTATTTAAAAGCTCATTTTTCTAATTTTAAAGTCCTTTTGTATTTGCTATTCCTGGTTCTTTAGCTGTATTACTTCTCTCATTAAATCCAGTTTTTGAATTTGAAGATTCAGCATTGTGCTGTTTCATACTTTGTTGTATTCCATTTAAAGTTTTTTTCTTGCTCATTTTTTATTCTCCTTGTCCTCTGTAATTAAGTAATTTAAATTCTAGTTTTATTATTTACACTTATAAAGGAATTTATAAATTAATTTTAAAATTTTACTTTAATATTATTTTGCAGAAATAATTTATATAAACTTAAGTTATAACTAAATAAAAAAGGCTCTCCTAAACAAGCTGAGTTATCAACTCTTTAGGACAGCCTTCTTTAAATTAGTGTTTATGACCTGCTACTGCATGATGGATATTTCCTTCATGAGAATGCATGTATTTTTGACATAAATCATAAATAGCAAATGGTAATATTAATGATATTACATAGCTTATAATAAGCATCCACATGTACTCATGTGATTGAACTGCATTTCCTGCAATTGATGTAGGTGGAACAAAAGATATAAAGAATGCAAATATAGAAGTTGCAAGTCCAATTATGGCTACTATAATCTTAACTGGTTTTCCACCAGGAATTTGATAAGCTCCATTTAATCCTTCTCCTAATATAGCTTTTATATATCCTGCAAAGAATAGAATATATCCACTTAAATAAATTACAACTGTTAATGACATTGCTGCTAAAAATGAAAGATTACTTCCACCTGCTCCAAAGGTTAAAACAGCATCCCATATACTAACAATTATACCTTGTGCTATAACTAAGTAAACTGGTACATCATGTTCATTTGTTTTAGCCCATGATTTTGGAATAGCGCCTTCTTCAGCTGCTATAATCATTCCTCTTGTTGGTCCTACAACCCATGAACTTACTTCTGCAATTACACCAAAGGCAAGTAATAAAGCTATTATCTTAACTAAAATTGTATTGTTAGCTGTAAAGTGACCTAATAAAACAGCAAAGGTTTGAACTACCCCAGCACTTAAATTTATTTGATCTTGAGGAATAACTGCTGCTATTGCAAGACCTCCTAAAGTACTAACAACAATTGCTACTATAACTAATAAAAGCATTGCTAATGGATATTCTTTCTTTGGATTATCCATTTCATTTGCATGAGTAGCTGATGCTTCTACACCCATGTAAGATAATATAAAGGATACAAATACAACTAAGGTATTTACCTTTGTAAAGTCTGGAACAAAAGTATCTTTACTTGATATATATATAGAATTTCCTTGAATTATATATACAAGAGCTAAGATTATTAAAATAGCTGCTGGTAAAAGTATTCCTACTATAAAACCTATTTTAGCTATTTTAGCAGTGTATTTTGTTCCTCCAAATTGAGATAATGCTAAAATCCAAAAGATTACTAATACACCTATAAATTTTATCATTGGGTTACTATTTAGTGCTGGCCAGTCAAATACATATGATAAAGCCCCAAGGATGAAATAAATCATGGTTACAAATCCAACTGTTATTTCAAAGAATTCAAAAAATAAGTTTGCAAAACCATATTTTTTACCTAAGTTCTTTCCAGTCCAAGTGAAAACTCCACCTTTTTCCCATCCATCTACAGTTGCCATTTCAGCAGCGCATAAAGCAACTGGAATAAACCATAAGAAACCTCCTAAAAGTAGATAAAATACTAAGTGCAATTTAGATGTTGCAAAAGTAGGATATTCATATACAGCCATAACCATGGAGGCTGTCATTGCGAAAAATCCAAAAAGTGTCAATGATTTTTTTGTTGTTCCTTCCTGTTTCATTTAAATTCAACTCCTTTTAAGTTATTTGATTAGCTCAAATAAATTAAAAAGTTAGTTGCTTCAAATAGAAGTAAGAAACTTTTAAATTTTTGAGTTATAAACATAGTTAACATTTTGTTAATGTTTTGTTTATATATATTATAACTCTTTACTCCTTATTTGTTAAATGTTTTTTGAAAATATTTCAAACTTCCATTATTTAATTTTAATCTTTAAAAATAAGACAAATTAAATGATTTAAATTACTATTAATATAAAATAAAGATATATTTTTTAACATATTGACTTTTCTTATATTAAAATTATTTTATCATCAATATTAATAATCAAATTTAAGTGTTAATAAAATAAATATTAATCTTAAAAGATAAAAGCCTTAAGCTTAAATCATATTGAATATTAATAAAAATAAATAGTAATTAAACCTTTATCTATAGAGCTTACTTAATAAAAAAATAAAGCCCTATATGAGTAATAAAATCACAAGCTAAAAACTTATTTTATTATAAAAAAATAGTATCCTTCATGAAGAAGAATACTATTTAAAATATATAACTAACTTATATTATTTGTTTAAAAGACATGTTCCAGTCATTTCTGATGGAACTTCTAATCCCATAACAGTTAACATAGTTGGAGCTATATCAGCTAATTTTCCACCATCTTTTAATGATTTTCCTTCAGCATCTTTTGATACCCATAAGAATGGAACTGGATCTGAAGTATGAGCAGTCATTGGTTTACCAGTTGAGTAATCTATCATTACTTCTGCATTACCATGGTCAGCAGTTATGAATAAAGTACCTTCTTTTTCTAATACCTTATCAGCTACTTTTCCTAAGCACTCATCAACTGCTTCTATAGCTTTAACAGCTGCTTCTTGTACTCCAGTGTGTCCAACCATATCTGGGTTAGCGAAGTTTAATATTATCATGTCATATTTGTCTTGATCTAATCTATTTATTAATTCATCAGTTACTTCATAAGCACTCATTTCTGGTTTAAGATCGTATGTAGCAACCTTTGGTGAAGCTATTAATGCTCTATCTTCATTAGTGTTTGGTTGTTCTACTCCACCGTTAAAGAAGAATGTTACGTGAGCATATTTTTCAGTTTCAGCAATTCTTAATTGGTTTAATCCTTTAGATGCAACATATTCTCCTAAAGTATTTGTGTAACTTTCTGGTCTATAAGCAACATCTACACACTCTAAAGTTTTGTCATATTGAGTCATACAAACAAAGTTTACGTGTAATTGCTTTCTTTCAAATCCTTTGAATTCTGGATCAACTATAGCTCTAGTTATTTCTCTAGCTCTATCTGGTCTAAAGTTAAAGAATATTACTGAGTCTCCATCTTTAATTCTAGCAACTGGGTGTCCATCTTCTTCAATTACTGTAGGTAAAACGAACTCGTCAGTTTTGTTATCATGGTAAGATTTTTCTATAGCTTCAACAGCTGAAGAAGCTTTTTCACCTTCTCCTAAAACCATAGCGTTATAAGCTAATTCTACTCTTTCCCATCTGTTATCTCTATCCATTGCGTAATATCTACCACTTATAGTAGCTATTTCACCAACACCAATTTCCTTCATAGCATTTTCTAATTCAACTATGAATTCTTTACCTGATGATGGAGCAACGTCTCTACCATCCATGAAAGCATGAACGTAAACTTTTTGAAGTCCTTTTTTCTTAGCTAACTCTAAAAGACCTTTTAAGTGATCTATGTGAGAGTGAACCCCTCCGTTTGATAATAATCCCATTAAGTGTAATGAAGTATTATTTTCTTTAGCTTCATCCATAGCCTTAACTAAAGCTTTGTTTGTGAAGAAAGTTCCTTCTTTTATTTCTTTAGTTATTCTAGTTAACTCTTGGTATATTATTCTACCAGCACCTATATTTAAATGACCAACCTCTGAGTTACCCATTTGTCCTTCTGGAAGACCAACTTCTAATCCTGAAGCTTGTAATTCAGTGTGTGGATATTTTGCAAATAATCTATCATAATTTGGTTTATTAGCAGCAGCTACTGCATTACCTTCTTTGTTTGGAGAAATTCCAAATCCGTCTAATATCATTAACATTACAGGTTTTTTACTCATAATAACCCTCCAAAAACTAAATTTCTATTTATACATTTATTATAATGTGTACCTAATTAAAAAACAATAGCAATAGACAATTGGTATTACTTGCCTATTGCTACTATTTAATTACTAATATTTATTAGTAGTTTACGATTTGAGCAAAGTCAGCTGCAACTAAGCTAGCTCCACCAACTAAAGCACCATCGATGTCTGATTTAGCCATTTGCTCTGCTATTGTGTTAGGCTTAACTGATCCACCGTATTGGATTCTTACTTTATCAGCAACTTCTTGTCCGAACATTTCAGCAACCATAGCTCTTATAGCAGCTATTGTTTCATTAGCTTGGTCTGAAGTAGCAGTTTTTCCAGTTCCGATAGCCCAGATTGGTTCGTAAGCTATAACAACTTTCTCAGCTTGCTCTTTAGTTAATCCTTCTAAATCAGCAGTGATTTGAGCTTTTATAACGTCGTTAGTAGTTCCGTTTTCTCTTTGCTCTAAAGTTTCTCCACAGCAAAGGATTGGAGTTAAGTTGTGTGCGAAAGCAGCTTTAACTTTTTTGTTGCAAGTTTCATCTGTTTCGTTGAAGTATTCTCTTCTTTCACTATGTCCAATTATAACGTAATCTATGTTCATAGCTTCTAACATTCTTGGAGCGATTTCTCCAGTGAATGCTCCTTTTTCTTCAAAGTGCATGTTTTGAGCACCTACTTTTATGTTTGTTCCTTCAACAGCTTTTTTAACTGCGTCTAAGCAAACAAAAGTTGGGCAAACAACAACTTCACATTTAGCATCTTTAACTAATGGCTTTAATTCTTCAACTAATTTAACAGCCTCGTCTATTGTATAGTGCATTTTCCAGTTTCCTGCGATTATTGGAGTTCTCATCTATATTCACCTCTATTAATATTTTAAATATTAAATAATATATATAAGGCTCAATCCCCTACTATATATTATTTCTCTAAAAGCTTTGAAAATATTAAATAATAAGCCTAAGATTTTCTTAACTTTTAGCATAATAAGGCTAAGATTCAATGAAAAATAAATTTCATTGAACTTAGTCTTATTTTTTTATAAAACAACAATCTTTATACTTCAATCTAAATATCTACTTTAAGGTTTATAATATTATTTATCGTTTAAAGCAGCTATTCCTGGTAATACTTTTCCTTCTAAGAATTCTAATGAAGCTCCACCACCAGTTGAGATGTGAGACATTTTGTCACCGAATCCTAAGATATTTACAGCAGCAGCTGAATCTCCACCACCGATTATAGTAGTAGCATCTGCTTCAGCCATAGCTTTAGCAACAGCTATTGTTCCTTTGTTGAAGTTTTCGAATTCGAATACTCCCATTGGTCCGTTCCAGATAACTGTTTTAGCATCTTTTATAGCTTCAGCGTAGATAGCTTCAGTTTTTGGTCCGATATCTAATCCCATGAATCCTTCAGCAATGTTTTGATCTTCTGTAACTACAGCTTCAACATCTTTGAATTCTTTAGCTACTCTGTGATCTACAGGTAATAATAATTTAACACCTTTTTCCTCAGCTTTAGCTAACATTTCTTTAGCGTATTCAACTTTATCTTCTTCTACTAATGAACTTCCTACAGTATATCCTTGAGCTTTTAAGAATGTGTAAGCCATTCCTCCACCTATTATTAAAGTATCAACTTTTTCTAAAAGGTTGTTTATAACGTTTATCTTGTCTGAAACTTTAGCTCCACCTAAGATAGCAACGAATGGTCTTTCTGGAGTTTCTACAGCATCTCCTAAGAACTTAAGCTCTTTTTGAATTAAGTATCCACATACTGCTGGTTTTAAGTATTCAGTTACTCCAACTGTTGAGCAGTGAGCTCTGTGAGCAGTACCGAATGCATCGTTAACAAACATTTCAGCTAAGCTAGCTAATTCTTTTGATAACTCTTCACCATTTTTAGTTTCTTCTTTTCTGTATCTTGTATTTTGAAGTAAAACTACGTCTCCATCTTTCATTTCAGCTACAGCTTTTTTAGCATTTTCTCCAACAACGTTGTCGTCAGCAGCAAATACTACTTCTTTACCAAGCATTTCACTTAATCTTTTAGCTACAGGTGCTAATGAGAATTCTGGTTTAGCTTCTCCTTTTGGTTTACCCATATGTGAGCAAAGGATTACTTTAGCGCCGTTATCAACTAAGTATTTTATAGTTGGCATAGCTCCGTTTAATCTGTTTTCATCAGTTATAACACCATCTTTTAATGGAACGTTAAAGTCGCATCTTACTAATACTTTTTTACCTTTTACTTGAACGTCTTCTATAGTCTTTTTATTGAAGTTCATTATATTCACCTCTTAAATAATATTTTATAATTACCTTTAATATAAACAAAAATCATTTATATGTTAAAGTAGTCTGGCCTCATAGCTTTAACTATAAAACCAGACCCTTTTATATAATCAGTCTAAATATTTAATTTTAAAAATTACTTAGAAACTAAGCATTTTAAAGTTCTGATTAATTGGTTAGTGTATGAAGCTTCGTTGTCATACCATGAAGCAACTTTAACTAATTGTTGTCCGTCAACTTCCATTATTTTAGTTTGAGTAGCATCGAATAATGATCCGAAGCTTATTCCGATAACGTCTGATGATACTATTGGATCTTCAGTGTATCCGAATGATTCGTTTGAAGCAGCTTTCATAGCAGCGTTTACTTCTTCTACTGTTACTTTTTTATCTAAAGTACAAACTAACTCAGTTAATGAACCAGTTATTACAGGTACTCTTTGAGCGTTTCCGTCTAATTTACCAGCTAATTCTGGGATAACTAAACCGATAGCTTTAGCAGCTCCAGTTGAGTTTGGAACTATGTTAGCAGCAGCAGCTCTAGCTCTTCTTAAGTCTCCTTTTTTGTGTGGAGCATCTAAAGTGTTTTGGTCATTAGTGTAAGCGTGGATTGTAGTCATGAAACCTTTGTTTAATCCGAAGTTATCATTTAAAGCTTTAGCCATTGGAGCTAAGCAGTTTGTAGTACATGAAGCACCTGAGATAACATCTTCGCTTCCATCTAATATGTCGTGGTTTACGTTGTAAACAACTGTTGGTAGGTCGTTTCCAGCAGGAGCTGAGATAACAACTTTTTTAGCACCAGCAGTTAAGTGAGCTGAAGCTTTCTCTTTTGATGCGAAGAATCCAGTACACTCTAATACTACGTCTACTCCTAATTCTCCCCATGGTAATTCAGCAGGGTTGCTTTTAGCAGTTACTTTGATTTCTTTTCCGTTAACTACGAAAGCTCCTTCTTTAACTTCTATTTCACCATTGAATCTTCCTTGTGCTGAATCGTATTTGAATAAGTGTGCTAAAGTCTTAGCATCAGTTAAGTCGTTGATTGCTACAACCTCAAACTCAGGGTTGTCGATCATTAATCTTAACGCTAATCTTCCTATTCTTCCAAATCCGTTAATAGCTACTTTTACCATTATAAATACCTCCTAAAAGATGTTGTTTTTTATATATAAAATATTTAAAAATATTTTAAACAAAGTTATTTTTAGAGATTTCATATTTTTTTATTCATCTCTATTTAAAAAATTTAAAATTTCATTAGCTGCTCCTTCATCAGTAATAAGAACGGCATTTTCATTGCCATAAACAGTAGTTAAAATAGCTTCTGCTTTATTCTTACCACCAGCTACAGCTATGTGATTTTTTATTTTTCTAAGATCATTTATTGTAACCCCTAAAGTTGGCATTACATAAACAACTTCTGACTTATCATTAAAGTAGCATCCAAAAGCTTCTCCTATAGCACCTAAATCTAATAACTTTATTATTTGATCCTTAGGCACTCCTCTTTTGTTAGCCATCTTTTTAGCCTGACCTATACCATATATTAGCATATCTGCATTTTTAATATTTTGTATAAGTTCCTTCATATCTTCCTGCTTCATTAAAGCATCCATTACTTCTTTGCTTATATTATCAGGAACATGAAGCATTTTATAGGTTCCATTTAACTTTTTAGCTAAATTTGCAGCTAATGTATTTGACTGCGTCTCAACCTTCTTACCCATACCACCTCTTGCAGGCACCACTAACACATTTTTTAGGTTTGCCATTTCTGGTAATTCGTCTATAACTTCTTTTACAGTACTTCCACCAGTAACAGCAATAGTATAGCCATCTTTAATGATATTCTTAGAATAATTTGCAGCGGCTTTTCCAAGCTCTTTTATAGTGTTTTCATCCTCACTGCAATCTCCTGGAACAACAATTACATTTCTTACATGAAGCATATCACATAATTGCTTCTCAAGATTAGATAGCCCTTTTATTTCATGTATAAATCCCTTTAAAGATTCTAACATGAACTCTCCTTCTTGGGTTACAGACATACCTGGAGTGTTTATTTGTATAAGGTTTTGAGATTTTAAAAAACCTATTTCTGTTCTTACAATTCTTTCACCTAAATTTAAATTGTTTGCCAAAGCTCTTCTACCTATTGGCTGATTATAATAAATTGTTCTGATTATATTGTATCTTTTAACTAATAGTTCTACCATTTCAGGAACTATTATCTTTTGCAATTTTAAAATCTCTAGCAAATCTAACAACTCCTTTGGACACTCTAAGTCCCACTCGCTTCTCAAATGTCCCGCACGTTTATTATAAAACATATTAAGAAAAAATTAAAGGGTTTTTAGAAAATTTTTTCTTATTTTTTTAAAAAATATAAAAAAATATAGAGATATTACCCAGTCTCTCTATATTTTCACTGAAAATAAGCACTTTATAACCTCATTTACCACAAGATAGAAATTCTTTTCTATTTTAAAATCTTTTTCTCTTGCTAGATGACTTTATGCCTAACTCTTCTCTGTATTTTGCCACAGTTCTTCTTGAAATAGCCATTCCTTTTTCTTTTAAAATTTCGCTTATGGCTTGATCTGATAAGGGCTTCCTTTTATCCTCTTCCTTAATTACTTCTTCTAAAGCCTTTTTTATATTTATAACTGTAACATCTTCTTCTCCATGACTCTTTTCCTTATTACTTATTGAGTTTACAAAAAGATCCTTTATCTTTATTGTTCCCATGGAAGTTAAAATATACTTATCTCTTATGGCTCTTGAAATAGTTGATTCATGCATTTCTAGCTTCTCAGCTATTTCTTTTAAAGTCATAGGTTTTAAATATTTTTCACCCTTCTCAAAATAATCCTTTTGCTTTTCAAGTATTTTTTGGAGAACTTTGTGTAGAGTGCTTTTTCTTTGTTCTATACTTTTAATTAAAAACATAGCTTTATCTATTTTTTCCTTTACATACTCTGTAGCCTCTTTATCATTAGTACTATCTTTTAATATATCTTTATATAAAGGGTTAACTGAAAGCATAGGTAAAACTCCATCCTTCATTAATATAAGGAATTCTCCATCTATCTTTCTTATTTCCGCATCAGGAATTATAAATCCCACCTCATCACCAGTGTAAAAGCCTCTTGATGGTTTTGGTTCTAAAGTTTTTATTAAATCTCCATAATCTTGTGCTTTTTTAGGAGTAATGTCTAAATCCTTTGCAATAACTTGATATCTATTATCTGCTAAATCGTCTAAATGATTATCTATAATCTCTTTAACTATAGGGTCATTTTCACCTTTTCTTTCTAACTGAATTTCTAAGCATTCCTTTAAATCTCTTGCCCCTATACCAGCAGGTTCTAAGTTTTGAATAACTATTAAAGCCCTATTAAAAGTCTCTTCAGAACACTCTAGCTCATTCATTAATTCTTCTTTTTTTATATCTAAATATCCCTTTTGATCTAAACACTCGACCATATAACTACATACACTTCTCATATATTCGTCTATGGGTAGTTCTAATATTTGACCTTCTAAATAATCTGTTAAAGATTCTGGCTTACTTATGAAAGTAAAAGGTGATATTCCTTCCTCATCATATTCACCATAACTTTGAGAACCATAGTTATCTGACTCTAAATATTTTACTAACTCTTTATATTCTAATCTATCTTGCTCTTTTGATACCTCTTTAATATCCTCATACTGAGCTTCTAATACAGGATTTTCTGAAAATTCTTTTTCAATATATTCTCTTAAATCATATGTTGACATTTGCAAAAGTTTTATTGAAAGTTGCATTTGCTGGGTCATAATAAGCTTTTGCTCTTGGGTTAAATTCAAATTAAAATCCATTAACATATATATATCACCTAAAATTATCTAATTCTAACCTATTACTTTTATCTTTTAACCTTTCTTATATAATTATCCATCAAATAAAATTATTTTTCAATAATTTAAAATTTTAGCTAATTATAAAAGAAAGGCATATACCAAAATAATTTTTAATAAAACTTACAAAACTTCTTAGGAAAATCTAATGATTTTAAGAATATTTTTTAAGTTTTATTAAGCTTTGATAAATGCCCTTACTATTTTTATATTTAATTTAAATAATATTTCCTATTTTTATTATAGGAGTTTTTATTTTTCTCTTTATATCTTCTAAAGAATTATTTCTTAAAATAAATAATAAAGCTGTAGCAGGTCCTGCTGATTTTCTTAAATAATCACCTTCATAGGATAAGTTTATCCTTATTTTATTACTCTTTTCTAATTCACTTATTTCATGAATAATCCCCTTTGATCCAATAGGTAATATATCTTTAACATCCTTATTATCCATTAAAATCTTAAAGTCTTTAAAAGTAACGATTTCTCCAATATTATTATTTATATCCTCTAAAACTTCTTGTCCAACTTTAGGTATTCCTAATAAACAAATGGAATCTCCCTTTTCAAAATTAACCTTTAAGTTTTCTTCTTTTTCTCCTATTATAGTTAATCCCAAAAAGGTTTGAATAGTTTTAAAGTTATCCTCTGTGCTTCCTGTTACACACTCTGATAAATTGGATTTTTCATAGAAAAAGTCCTCAGCATTATACTCTTTTATGGCTCTATTGATTCCTTGTATTATTTTTTCTCCTCCATTATTCATAGACATACCCAAGTTATTAACTATTACTAATGGTTTTGCCCTAAAAGCTAAAAGCTCAAAAAGACATACTCTAGCTGAGAAATATGATACAATCTCATTTTCGGCTTTTACAAAGTCTCCTTCATTTTCACCAATTCCACCACAACTATCGCAAGCTATTACTAGTTTATTTTTTTCATTTTCTAATACAGTTAAGTCTCTAAACTTGTATATTTGCATTTTTTAATCCCTTACTTACTATAAATGCTATAACTATATTAACTAAGCTTGCTAAAGTAAGTGGTAATCCTAAAAGTTTTAAAAAGTCTACAGGATTCATTCCTCCTAAAACAAAATACATAAATACTCCTGTTATAAAAGTAAATCCTATTCCATTTAAAAGAGTACCAACAATTCCTGCTAAAATTACTTTTCCTCTGTTAAATATTATTGATGTTATGTATACAACAACAAACATTTCTAATGCTACTAAAATATGTACTGGTAAACTTAAAGGAAATCCTGTTCTTAAAGCTACAAATAAATGAGCTAAAAGTCCTATTATTCCTCCAACTACAGGTGATATTATTATTCCCCCAACAAAAGCTGGCATTGAATCTAATGCTATACTAGAGAATATAGGGAAGTTAGCTAATATAACACTTATTGCTATAAGTATAGCTGAAAAACACAAACTCTTAACATCTAATCTCTTTTTTTCCTTAGTAAAATTCATAATTATTTTACCCTCCTAATTAATATTATTTTCCTTCTCTCTACATTATAAGGCATCTATTAACTAGTAAGTTATACTTTTAATATTAAATAAAATTTCATACCCAACAAAACATAAATTATAATTTCAATTTTTCATAATTATACTAAAACATAATATCTTTGTATAACCTTAGAATAATTGATCCTTAATTAAATAGAGTTAAAATTTTTAATTAGAAATCTCTATTTCTAATTAATCTTTAGAAAAGCTTATACTCATTCTTTCTGTAAATATTTTTTCAAAATAAAAAACTGGTACGGATAACTATCCCCACCAGTTAAAATAATTTACATACTTTTAAACTTATATAATGCTTCCCTCCGAAACAATAAGAATAGCATACTAGGCAGGTCTCCTGGCTAATAAATCATCCTAAAACAATCCTTTCCATGACTATTTATCACAGTGGCTTTTTGTTCTCGTCCTTATCAACAGTAGCGGGGGCTGCAGTTTTTAACTTTCCCTATTAAGTTACTAAGCACCTAATGCTCTTATTTTATTTTCACTTTATAATTACACACTTATATACCTTTTGTCAACCTTCATATTTATATTGCTTTTACTTAATATTAAAATTTTCAACCTCATCTAAGGTCTTTGGCACATTAAATTCTCCCTGTATAATAGAAGTTCTATATTGTTCTACTTTATCTAAAACTTCTTTAGAAACTAAATTGCTTGTTGTCTTAGCTATCTCAATTCCATTATCCTTAAGCCCTATTTCCATTTTATTCTTTGGGCCAGCTTTAAAATCACTATTTATAACTTCTTTTGCTGTAGTATATACTGCATCATCTAGATTCTTTATCATTGATGATAATATAACATCAGCATACTCTGGAAATCTTTCTGCCCAATCAATATCAGCTCCAATAGCATACTTTCCTTTTTCCTTAGCAGCTTTAAAAAGTCCTTTTCCAGCTTCTCCTGCTGATTCAAATATTATATCTGCCCCTTCATCATACATTTTTTTAGCTATATCATTTGCTTTCTTTTGATCATTAAAGTTTCCTATGTACTGAACTAAATTTCCTTTTCTTATATTTTTATAGGCTTCCTCATTTGAAACCTTTAGTCCAGCCATAAATCCTGATAAAAATGTTTCTATTAATTCTTCCTTTATTGCACCTATAAAACCTACCTTGTTTGTTTTAGTAGTATTACCAGCTATTATTCCCATTAGAAATGCACCTTCTTCATCCTTAAAATCTATAGATTTTACATTTGGAAGGTCTGATACAGTATCTACTATAGCAAAGTTTTTATCTGGATAATCTTTAGCCACATTATTTAAACTCTCTAGAAATTTAAAGGCTGAAGCAAAAGTTAAGTCATTATTTTGAGCTGCTTCTCTAAGTCTCTTCTCATAATCCTCTGATGAATTAGTATCAAAAACTTCTATTCTAGCACCATATTCTTTTTTTATTCTCTCTAATCCATCTACAGCTAAGTCAGTAAAATAATTTTCCTCATTAGAAAAGTCATCTTTTACTAAAGCAAAATTATAAACTTGTTTTTCTATAACATCTACTTTTTTTAAAGCTGATGAATTGTTTGCACCACACCCAGCAATTATTGAAGTTACTCCTAAAAGCAAAGCCAAAACTTTAAACGTTTTTTTTAATTTCATTTTTAGTCCTCCTATTTTTTTAGTCAAAATTATTATTTCTTTAAGTAAGAAAATTTATGTAAAAAAAAGAAACTCCCTTAGGAGTTTCTTTTAATATTCTTCTACATAAAATAATGCACAAACTTTAGGACCAGAATGAATTGCTACTGAACATCCTAGAGGAAGTTTTAAATATTCAATATTATTATTTTCTAAATATTCCTTTATAGGTAAGTAAATGTCCTCATTTTCAAGTTCAACTAATATAATAGGCTCTCCTTCTTTTTTAGGGATTGAATCAAATTGTTCAATCATAGCCTTTACCATCTTTTTAGTTCCTCTTATTTTTCCTTGAACATTCATTTCCCCATCTAGTACATTAAGCATAAGTTTTATGCCTAAGGCATTAACAAATAAAGCTTTCCCTTTTGAAAGTCTTCCCCCTCTTACTAAGTTGTCCAAACTTTCAAAGGCTATAGTACTTTTAATATGATTCCTGTATTCTAAAATTTCTTTTTCTAAATCCTCTAAAGTTATTCCTGATTCTATTAATCTAGCTGCTTTTAATACAATTAATCCAAGTCCAACTGTTACATTTCTTGAATCTATTACAACTATATCATCACTTTCTAACTCAGCTTTAGCTAAACATGCTGATTGATAAGTACCACTCATATTAGATGATATATGTATAGATATAACTTTGTATCCCTCTTCTAAGTAACCCTTATATTTCTCTATAAATCTAGTTGGAACTATTTGAGCTGTAGTTGGAAGAGTATCTTCTCTTTCAATTCTCTCCATCATAGAGTCTACTTTTATTTCAACTCCATCTAAATAGCTCTCTTCTCCAAAGTTTATTAACATAGGCATTACGTCTATGTCATACTTTTCTATAATCTCCTTAGATAAGTCACAGGTACTATCTGTTATGATCTTTATTTTATCCAAAATATATTTCCCCCTTATTTCATGTTTGGAAATCCAATTTGTCTTAAAGCTTCATAAGCTATAATAGCTACTGTGTTTGATAAATTCAAACTCCTAGTAGTTGTATTTATCATTGGTACTTTTATTCCATGGTGAGCATTATGAACGTCCTCTGGAACTCCAGCTGACTCTCTTCCAAACATTATAAAAGCTCCCTCTTCATACTTTACTTCATCATAATGATCCTCAGCATGAGTTGTTGATAAGTAAATTTTCTTATCTCCATACTTTTTCATAAAATCTTCATAACTTTCATGAATTTCAAGATCTAATTGACTCCAATAATCTAATCCAGCTCTTTTTAAATGTTTATCATCTATAACAAAGCCCATAGGTTTTATTATATGAAGCTTTGAATTTGTTAAAACACATGTTCTTGCTATATTACCAGTGTTTTGTGGTATTTCTGGTTGATATAATACTATATTAAGATTCACCTTTGTCCCTCCAAATAAATGTAAAAAATTATAAATTTTTAAGTTAAGTCACAAGTATATGATATTATCTAATGAAATAAAATGCAAGTTAATCATTCTTTAATACAAATTCATATATTACCTTTGCTACCCCATTTTTATCATTACTTTCAGTTATATAATCTGCTTTTTCCTTTAAAGAATCTATGGCATTTCCCATAGCAACACCTAAGCCTGCATAAGTAATCATAGATAAGTCATTTTCATTATCACCTATACATATAATCTCTTCTCTTTTTATCTTATATTCCTCTGCTAAAGCCTTTACAGCCCTTCCCTTTGATACCCCTTTATTATTTACTTCTAAGGCATATCTTCCTGATTGAGTAATTTCATAATTACCTTTTTTAATTAAATTTTCTCTTATTTTCTTTAGCTTTTTAGTATTTAATTCTATTATTATACACTTACCTATGTTATTGCTTTTAAAGACCTTTCTCCACTCTTCTTTTTCTTTCACATAAATATTCTTAACTCTATATTTTTCAGGTATTTTTTTATTCAAAATAATATCACATAAATATTTTCTAAATCTTGATGGCCAATACACACTATCCCTTGAATGAAAACTAGGAACCCCTTTATACTCTTTACATATGCTCATAATATCCATACATTGATTTTCATCTAAAACATCCTTTGATATTATAACTTCCTTATCTTCATCAATTACCCAAGCTCCATTATTAGCTATTACAGCACAGTTTACTCCTAAAAATTCTGAAAAATATATTGCATTTTTAGGATTTCTTCCTGTGCATATTATTATGTGTACTCCTTTTTCATAAGCTTTTTTTAATGCAATTCTATTTTCTTCACTTACAACTTTCTTTGAATTTAATAATGTACCATCCATATCTATACATATCATTTTATACTTCATAAATTCTCCTCCCAAAATAAAAGGAGAGAGTTAATTTATTAACCTCTCCCCCTTTTAGCATATTAAATTTATTTTATGGCTTAAGTTTTAAAATAAATTTTTAATTCACTTTAAAACTAAAAATTATTTATTTTATCTTTTAATTTATTCCTGCATTTTACTGCGCTGGTGGTGTTTGCCCTGCATTAGGTGTTTGAGGTGTTGCATCAGGTGCTTGATTTGTAGCAGGTTGTGATGTTGATGGCTGAGTTGCCTCTTGTTTTGGCTCCTCTGGCTTTGCAGTAGCTGGCTGTTCTTGTTTTGGTGCTTCTTGCTTTGGTTGCTCAGCTTTTTTTGTTCCAACCTTTATAATTTCATCCTTTTGTTTATATACATCATGTCCTATTAATTTCTTATCTATTTCTTTTCCATTTTGATAAGTTACTAAATATCCTGATGACTTATATCCTGTAACTGGTCTTTGCTCAACAACTTTTTGTCCCTCTGGCAAATTAGGATCATCAACTGTTTTAACTGATGGTTTTAGAGTTTCATTTACTACAGTTTGTAATTCATAAGTTTTTCCATCCATACCTTGTACATTTCCATATATATTAAATGTTACATGTTTATTACTTGTATATCCTTGTATATATATTGGGAAATCATAAGGGTTTTTAAATTGATAGTCTAAAGATCCCCATGAAACTGTAGCATCTTCACTTGGGCCTGAATAAGTAGTTGTCATACTATGATTATGTCTCTCTGTTGGCATTATTCCAGCTCTTAAAACAGCTCTGTATAATGTTGTAGAAACTTGACAGATTCCTCCACCAGTAACCATTACTACTTTATTTCCTACGTAAGCCGCTCCATCTCTATATCCCTTAGCTGTGGTTCTTTCCCCTAAAGTATTATTATAACTAAATGTATCTCCTGGCATTAAAATAGTTCCATTAACCGTTTTAGCTGCAATTTCAACATTAGCACTTCTATTAGCATCTGAGCTTGTATAACTTGTTGTAAAACTTCCTATAACGCCGTCTATTTTTGAAAGCATTTCCTTAGTTATTTTTGGTTTTGTAACCTCTACAGGTACTTCCACAACTGAATTATCCTCTGGATTTGCATTTATAGCTTCTTTTACTAAAGAAACCATTTTATCTTCTTCTATGGCTCTTCCATCTTCGCCTTCTATTACACTTATATTACTACCATTTATACTTATGGTAGCATTTTTAGCATTTTGATTTACCATTTCAGTAAGTTTTTTCTCATAATCTGTTAACTTAGATTCATCATATTTAAAATCTAAATTTAATTCCTTTTTATCTTTTCCATTTATAAGGTTATTTTTCTCAAAAAGATTTAAATCTTTTCCATAATTCATAGCTTCATTAACAGTTTCATCTATATTATATTCTGGTGATAAATCAGAATATTTTATTTCAATACTTTTATCTGCCGCCTGAACTTTTATAGTTTTATGTTCTACAGGTTCTTTTACATCCTTCTCTAAAACCTCAATGGCCTTTTCCTTTGTCATTCCTGATAAATTTACATTTTCAACATATACGTTAGGATATATCTTATCATTCCACTCTTCAACTTTTTTCTGAATACTAACTATATATGCAACAATAGAACCTATTATAATTGCTAATACAATAACTATTGATATTATTATTTTCTTTTTGCTTTTAAGTAAGCCTGTGCTTGATTTCTTCTTTTCTTCTTTCACAATTACTCTCCTCTCTAAAACCTTCTAAAAAAACTATAATCTAAATATTACTAAAAATTATTACAATATAATAACATTTCTTATTATAACAAAATTTTTATAGCTTTTGGAGAAAAATTAAATAGAGCTAAAAAAATTTAACTCTATTTAACATAAAAACCAATCTATCCTAGGAATTCACCATTATTATCTAAAACATATTCAGTTCTTTCTTTCGAAAAATCTCCAGTAATATCAAAAGCTTCTATTGATATTCTTATTGGCTTTCCTTTTGGAAGATAAAATCTACTTTTATCAATTACAATTTTAGTTGCTTTTCTTGGTAATGTTCCTGCATAATTATCATTTACAAAAACATTATATCCATTTAAATCATCCTCTTTATTAGCTGTCCAATTAACAAATATTTTATTACCAGATATATATGCGTTTAGTCCAGTAACTGCAGAAGGTGGCATTAAACTATCTATGCTATTTGGCCCCCAGTTTAAATCTACCGGACTTCCAACTCCATCTAATTTTCCTTCATCAGTAAATTGCCACATAGTCCATCTCTTCCATCCTCCAACATTTGGTGGAATCCTTGGATTAGAAGGAATTCTAGTGTACATAGCAATCCATAAAGGCATATCACTTAAAGGGTATCCCTTTCCTGGAACTTTAAAATCATCATAGAGACCTATGAAGAATAATCCTGTATATAACATTAATCTTCTTCTAGTTTTTTCTTCAAATCTATCTCTAAATCTATCAATCCAATTTACAAGCTCTGTAGTAGTTAAGGATTTATCTGTAGGAGTTTCCACATCTAATACTGGAAATAGATCTCCATAGTCCCCATCTCCAAAACCCTGTTGCAAAACATCAATAAATTGATCTGCTTGAATAACAGCACTATCTAAATCCTTAGAAGGTTTAGCAAAATGATATGCACCACATGGAATTCCTAATCTTCTGCACTCTTTTGCAAACTCTAAAAACTTATTATCAATTCTTAGTTTACCTGTTCCAGAGCCTGAAGCTCTTAAATAAATAAAATCTGAATTTTTAGCTAGTGTTAAGAAATTAACATCTCTGCTAAATTCATTTAAATCTGGACCAAATGTACTTAATGGATTTTTATCTTGCATTAATACTCTCCCTGCAAAGTAGTTCTTACTATATAAAATATAATATTACAGGGAAAGTTGTTACTAAATAAAATTATTCTCTATTAACCTTTAAAGATTTTTCTATTATTGTATCTAAAAGTTCTTCAAAACTCATATTTATTCCTGCTGCACTTTTAGGGAATAAACTATTCTTTGTCATACCAGGTAATGTATTTACTTCTAATACATATGGAATATTATCCTTTACTAGCATGTCTACCCTAGCATATACATCACACTTTAATAACTTGTAAGTTTCTAAAGCCATTTTTTCTACTTCTTTATGAAGATCTTCATTTAATTTAACTATAAATTCATCTGCTCCTCCATCTTCATACTTTGAAGCTATATCAAAGAATTTTCCCTTTGGTTTTATAGCTAAAACAGGTAACATTTTTCCATCAATTATAGGACAAGTTATCTCATCACCTTTAATGTATTCTTCAATCATTACTTCTGTATCATATTTTAAGGCTTCTAACACAGCATCCTTAACTGCTTCTTTAGATTCAACTAAAGTTGTAGCAACTGATGATCCCCCATTATTAGGTTTTATAAATACTGGATAACCTAAATTTTCTATTTTTTCATAGTCTATTTCATCTACTGATGAAACCATTACCCATCTTGCTGTTCTAACATTTCCAAAGGCTAAAATTCTCTTTGTCATGTCCTTATCCATACATATAGCACTACTTAATGGACCACATCCTGAAAATGGTATTCCTAAAGTTTTAAGAACAGATTGAACAGTTCCATCTTCACCAAATTTTCCATGTAAAGCTAAAAGAGCAAAATCAATTCCTTTAACCTTCTCTATTAAATCTTCTTTTTCATTTAAAACTATAGGAATAGCTTCATATTTATCTTTATCTAAGGCATGAACTACAGAATTGCCACTTTGTATTGATATCTCTCTTTCTGAAGAAATGCCTCCCATTATTACTCCAACTTTCATATTTTTACCTCCAAATAGAAATAATTAAGGACTTGTCTTTTTTAAACAAGCCCTTAATATTATATCATTATCTTTTTAAAATAGAAAGTTTATGAAATCATTTAAACTTATTAAATCTCCTAATATATTTCATAAATATCAGCAAACTCTATTGATATTTTTTCAACCACTGTTTTATAATCTAAGCTTCCATTTTCGCAAACATCATTCTCCAATTTCACATTAGGTAGTAATATTGAAAATTCACTACCTGATTCATTACTTTCTCTTAAGAAAACTTTTCCTTCATGTAATTCCACTAAGGATTTAACCAAGGATAATCCTATTCCACTTCCTTCTTTATTTCTATTTAAGGATTTATCATTTTGTATAAATCTTTCAAAAATAAATTCTTTCATGTGTGATGGAATTCCTATACCTGTATCCTTAACCCTTATATCTACCCAAGTTTCATCTGCAAAAATACTAACTTCTATTTTTCCACCTGGCTCTGTAAATTTTATGGCATTAGATAATAAATTTAAAATTATTCTCTCAATTTTATCTGGGTCACATCTTATCTCTAATTCCTCACAATTAGTATCAAAGATTATATCTATATTCTTAGATTCTACATAAGGAATTACAGACATAGTTATATCTTCTGTAAGCTTTATTATGTCATAATTAATAAAGTCCATCTTAATAAAACCAGAGTCTATTTTTGTTATATCTATAAGATTATTTACAAGCCTTAACATCCTAAAACAATTTTGTTTTAAAGTTTTTTCATACTTATCATATAAATTAGCAAAGTTTGCCTTATTCTTTTTACTAGTGTTTAAAAGCTGTATGCATGAATATATTATGTTAATAGGAGTTCTAAGCTCATGAGATAAATTTGCAAAAAACTCACTTCTAACCTTGTCATATTGCTTTATTTCTTCAAATTTATTCTTTAATATTTCTATTTCTCTTACATCCTCTATATTTCTAGCAACTCTTACCCATCCTAAGGTATTATTTTTATTATCCTTAATTCTACTAGAAATGGATTCTAATTGAACCAACCCTTTTTTAGATCTTACCTTATCTATTGTTAAAATCTTATCTTCATTAAAATATTTGCTGTCTATTATATTTAAATTAGATTCAACTAATAATAAATCATAATAATTTTTTCCTATTAATTCTTCTTCACTATATCCTAAAACATCTATTACTGCTTTATTTACATAGCTTATTTTTCCTTCAACATCAATTGTAAATATTAAATCTTTTATATTTTCAGTAACTCCTCTAAGCCTTTGCTCCTCTAATTTTAAATTTTTCTCCATTTTGTATTCTTCTGTTATATCATTAATTCTAAGTACATAATAAAGATTTTTTTCTTTTTTTATTCTCTGAAGATTTATTTTTACAACTTCATCCTCTCCATTTAACTTTATTATACCTTTCCATTCCTTAGAATTTCTAAGCACACTTTCTATACAAATTATATTTTTATCATATAAAAATCCTTTAATTTGTTTTTCTAAATCAATATAAGTTTTATTTTCTCTATTTTCAGGTGATATTCTCTTACTTCTACATTTTTCATTTGCATAAAGAACCTTTAAATTGTTACTAAGTACTACAACTTCACTATTACAATCAAATTCTATTAGGTTAAAAAATGCACTTAGTTCTTCTTGCATAAAATTTTTATTTTTTATAACTTGAAGTAAATCAAAAAACATACCAAATACAAAGCTCATAAATGATATAAAATTAAAAAATACAATGTTTATTTTTATAAGATTATTATTAGTTATACTTAAAGAAAGGCCATAAACTAATTTTAATAACATAAGTGAAGCACTTATCATTATTACTAAATAAGTTATTTCTCTAAATTGAAAAATTCTAACTAAACAAAATATTATACAAGATATATATGTTAAAACTATTAAAACTAAAGTTAAATTATATATAAAATTATATGTATATATTCCTATGTTATAATTGACATTTAATATTTGTAATATAATCGTTACCAATATTACAAGTACTAAGGTTAATTTTTTATGTTTCCTTATAAAAGCATCAAAATTTTTAAGGCATAAAACAGCTAAAAGTAGTAATATCCCTCTAAATAAAAAACTAAATAAATTTAAGTCATAAACCTGATTTTCAACTATTTTTCCTGTTAAGACTATAAAAATCATTTCAGTAATAATACTTACATAAACAAGGGATATACCAAAGAACTCTTTTCGTTTAAGTCCTCTATAATATATAAAGCATATAGATAATATCATAATACAAAGAATTATTTGAGTCATTACTATAATTTCTTCAGCAGCATAAACTACACTTACATCCTTAAACAAATCTCTATTTAAGGCACAAATTAAATTTAACCCTTTTATAAAAAATAAACTAAGTAATATTACTGTGACTATTGCTATTCTTTTTAATGTTTTCTCTTTAATACCTAAATTGTTAAAAAGTCCAATTAACATATCTAAATTTTCCCCATTCTTATTTAGCATAGTACTTCTATTATATATTAAATAAATATTTAAAATAAGTAAAAATACCTCTTTTTTCAAAAATTTATTCATTTCTTCATAAAATTACTATATATTATTAATATTGACCTATTTATTTTTAACATCTAAAATGTTATTATAAAAATTTTAACAATTTAATAGGAGGATTAAATGAATAATAAAACAAAAGGTATAATTTTAATAACCATATCAGCACTTAGTTTTGCTCTTATGAGTACATTTGTAAAATTATCCGGTGATTTACCATCAATAGAAAAAAGTTTCTTTAGAAACTTAGTTAGTTGTTTTGTGGCATTTTATTTAGTGAAAAAAGATAATGCCTTACTTTTTGGACAGAAGGAAAATAGACTTTCTCTTATAGGACGTTCTGCTTTAGGAACCTTAGGAATTTGGGCTAATTACTATGCAATTGATAGATTAATATTATCAGATGCTACTATTCTTAATAAATTAAGTCCGTTTTTCGTTATTATATTTTCTTATTTATTCCTAAAAGAAAAATTAAAACCAATTCATATAATATGTCTTTTAGCTGCATTCTCTGGAGTTTTATTTATAGTTAGACCTTCTGGGAATTTAGCAAGTAACTTTATTCCTGCTATAATTGGACTTTGTTCAGCAGCCTTTGCTGGAGGTGCTTATACCTTTGTTAGATACTTAGGTGGTAAAGAAAAGGGAGCTACTATTGTTTTCTTCTTTTCTTTCTTCTCAATAGTAACTACTTTTCCTATTATGTTATTTCAATTTGAAACCTTTAGCTTAGAACAATTTGTATTTTTAATTCTTGCAGGGGTTGCCGCTTCTTGTGCTCAATTTGCATTAACAGCTGCCTATAAATATGCTCCAGCAAGAGATATTTCAATTTATGACTATACTCAAGTTATTTTCACAGCCTTAATAGGCTTTGTATTATTTGGAGATATACCAGATAAAATATCCCTAATAGGATATGCCTTAATTTTATTAGCATCTTTTTCTATATTTTTATATAATAAAAAAGAAGCTAGCAAATAAAAAAAGCTACACTATTTTGTGTAGCTTTTTATCTATTATTTTTAAAATAATCACAGTATTTATTTATCTTACATATATCACATTTAGGCTTTCTAGCTATACAACATCTTCTCCCGTGAAAAATTAAAAGATGATGGGTTAAGGACCATTCTTTTTTAGGTAATTCTTTTTGAAGTTGTTTTTCAGTTTCAAGTACATTATCTGAATGTGCTAAGCCAATTCTATTTGAAACTCTAAATACGTGAGTATCTACTGCAATAGATGGAACTCCAAAGGCATTTGATAAAACCACATTGGCAGTTTTTCTTCCAGCCCCAGCTAAAGAAGTTATTCCTTCCATAGTTTTAGGAACTTCTCCACCAAAATTTTCTTTTAATTGATGAACCATCATAATTAAATTTTTAGCTTTATTTCTATAAAGTCCTATTTGCTTTATTCTATCCTCTAGTTCCTCTTGACTTATAGTTAAAAAAGATTCTACATCTGGATAGTCTTTAAAAAGCCCTTTAGTTACCTCATTAACCTTTTTATCCGTAGTCTGTGCTGATAAAATAGTAGCAACTAAAAGTTGAAAGGGAGTTTCATAATTTAGCTCACATTTAGCATCTGGATACTCTTCTTTTAATATTTCTAATACCTCTTTAGTTCTCTTTTTCATAGTATATCCCCCTAATCCTTATATACCCCTCTATAATCTTCTGGTAAAAGATTGGCTATATTTTTCATAAGGTAATTTAAAGCCCTTTCTTCATACTCATGCTTTCCTTCATCTTTTTCTTTTTTTGGAAGGTCAATAGGAGTTCCAAACTTTATGTTAACCTTTGAATGATGAAACTTTTCTGCTCCCATATTTTCATCATTTATTGGCATAAGCTTTTCAGTTCCAGTCATTCCAAAAGGTACTATTTTGGCCTTTGTTAATCTTGCTATAAGTATAATTCCCTTTTTAGCTTCTATCATTTTTGCATTTCTACTTCTTGTTCCTTCTGGGAAAATAACTATATTTTCTCCACCCTTAACAGCCTTAACAATTTTGCTTAGGGATTCTCTGTCTGCTGAATTTGGCTTTATTTTTATATTTTTAACTAATCTTGTACCTATATTAGTTAAAGCCTCATCATTTAGCTTTACTCCAGCAATAAAATATGGATCATATTCTTTTTGTAAAACCTTATCTAAAACTAATCCATCTGCATTACTTAAATGATTTCCTATAAATATAAATGGACCCTCTTCCTTCTTTATTTTATCAAGTCCATAAACATTAAGGTCAGCATATTTATTTAAACATCCACCGATTAACTTTCCTGCTATTGGTTTAAAAATACTATCCGGTAATCTAACTAATATATTAGCTCCTATACGAGTAAACATAACTTTACCTCCTGTATCAAATTTTAACAATATATTATTATACATCATAAAAATTTAAAAGTCTATTTCTAAAATTTTTAAGACTTTCAGAATTTAATTCATAGTTTGATATATCTTCCTTATTAATTAAGACCTTTTTAATCATTATATTCCTTAAAATTGTATTTTTACCTCTCCATCCACAAGAAGTCTTTTTAAAAGTTTCATTAAATTCTTTTTTGCTTATTCTATGAAAATCTTCAAAAGAATCCTTTTGCATAAAAGTAAGAGGTTTAAAATCTTCTATATTTGTATAAGTTATTTCTTTATTATATGGACACTCTTTTTGACAGCTATCACATCCAAATATTCTTCCCTTCATAAGTTTTAAATATTTATCTTCTATATCTTTTTTCTGAGTTATATAAGACATACATGAATTAGTATTTTTCATCTTACTTCTATTTAAAACCTTAGTTGGGCAATTTTTATAGCATATCTCACAGGTACCACATTCCTTATGAGTTCTTAATTCCTCTAAAGTTCTTTCTTCTTCACACTGAATTTCTAAATCCGTAATTATTTCTCCTAAAAACACATAGGAACCATACTTTTTAGTGATTAGCATATTGTTTTTACCTATGAATCCTATATTACCTAAATATGCAATATATCTTTCAGGTAATGAATTACTATCAACTAAAGAAATTGCCCGTCCCCCTAAAGACTCTATATATTCGCTTATCTTCTTAAGGAAATTAGAGACAACATAATGATAGTCCATTCCTCTAGTATAAACTGAAAATCCATTATCAACATAGTCTTCATCATATAAATAAGGAAAAGCAATTGTTATTATGGTCTTCCCGTCTTCCATGTACACATTAGGATTTACTCTTTTCTCTATATCCTGTTCCTCAAACTCATTTTCAAACCCTTTATCTTTTCTTATATTGTACACCTCTTCAAGTTCTGAAAATCTTCTACACTTTACAAATCCCACAGTATCTAATCCTAAAGATTTACAAAACTCTAAAATCTTTTCCTTCAAAAATTATCACCTCAAACTAAAAAAGACTATATTAAATTTTTAGTTAGTAAATGTAAAACATATGGTTTTAATTTTTCTCTAACTAATAAAATTTATATATAGTCTTATTATAAACCAAATAATAAAAATTGGCATATTTATAAATTAATTTTTAATAACTGCTGGAATTCCAACAGCGGTTTTTCCCTTTGGAACATTCTTTAATACTACAGAGTTTGCTCCTATTTTTGCTCCATCGCCTATACTTATAGGCCCTAAAATTTTAGCCCCACATCCAATAATAACATTATTTCCTATAGTTGGATGTCTCTTACCCTTGTCCTTTCCAGTTCCTCCAAGAGTAACTCCATGATATATAGTTACATTATCTCCTATTTCTGCAGTTTCTCCTATTACAACACCCATTCCATGATCTATAAAAAGCCCTTTTCCTATTTTTGCCCCTGGATGAATTTCTATACCTGTAAAAAATCTTCCTAACTGAGAAATTAATCGTGCTAGAAAAAATAATTTTATCTTATATAGTCCATGTGCTATTCTATAAAATATCAAAACATGTATGCTTTGGTAAAGCAATAAAACCTCTAGTTTTGTTCTAGCCGCTGGATCATTTTTCATAACATTTTCTATATCATATTTTAAATTTTTGAACAAAATTTTCACTCCTACAAATTACTCATATAGCCCTGTTGAAAAATATTTTTCTCCTCCATCAGGTGCTATAACTAACACTTTTTTATCTTTTGCTATATTTTCTAAAATATCCTTTGCCCCTTTTAATGCAGCTCCAGAAGATATACCTACTAGAACTCCTTCTTTATCAGCAAAGTTTTTTGCCATAGTGTATGCATCTTCATTTTTAACTTTTATTATTTCATCAACTACTGATGAATCATATATTTTTGGTACGAATCCAGCACCTATTCCTTGAATTTTATGAGGACCAGAATTTTCTCCTGATAATACAGCTGAATCACTAGGTTCTACAGCAATTATTTTTATATTAGGATTATATTCCTTTAATTTTCTTCCTACTCCTGTAATAGTTCCTCCAGTTCCTACCCCTGCAATAAATACATCTAAATCTGGAATATCTCTTATTATTTCCTCTGCAGTAGTTTCATAATGTTTTTTAGCATTAGCTTCATTTAAAAACTGTTGAGGCATGAAATATCCCTTTGTACTAGCTAACCTCTCTGCTTCTTCAATAGCTCCCTTCATTCCTTTGCTTCCTTCAGTTAAAATTATCTCTGCACCATAAGCTTTGATCATATCTCTTCTTTCTTTACTCATTGTCTCTGGCATAGTTATAATAACTTTATATCCTTTAATTTTACCAATCATAGCTATGGCAATTCCTGTGTTTCCACTAGTTGGTTCTACTATAACTCCATTTTCTTTTAATAATCCATTTTTTTCAGCTTCTTCTATCATTCCTAAAGCTGCTCTATCTTTTATACTTCCTCCTGGATTAAATTTTTCAAGCTTAACAAATACATTATTCCCTTCAAATAAATTATTTGCTTTTAATATTGGTGTGTTTCCTATTAAACTTAAAAGACTGTTAAAAACCATATAAATTTCCTCCTTAAAAATATAATAAAAAGGCCTTACACTATTTAGAGACGAAGCTTTTTACTCCGTGGTTCCACTCTAATTAGGTAAAGACCTCACTTAATCAAGTACTATAAATACTCTATCACGTTAACGGGTGATACTCGAAAATTTCTACTTATAACTTTTCGAAATTCCTGTTCAAAAGCGCACTTCTTATAAAGCTTTGGTGAAAGATTTCCAGCACCACTTTCTCTCTGTGACCTATCCTTATAATACTTTACTTTATCACAACATTTATCCGACTATTTTGATATGAATTATATACTTTATTATATTCTTTTATTAAAATTTGTCAACTAATCTGTGTACTTTTTCTTAAATTTTCTTTTTAAGTTGTTAGGAATTAATTCATCAACTATATCGTGAATAAGAACCATACCAACTAATTTTTCTTCATAGTCCACAACAGGAATAGATATTAAATCATACTTTGTTGATTTTTCTATGGCATCCTCTATAGTACTATCTATATTAACACTTATGGAAGATGTGTGCATAATTTCCTTAAGTCTCTTATTTTCTTCATTCATTATTAAATCTCTTAAAGTTACAACTCCATTTAATCTATCTTCTTCATCAGTTATATAAACATAGTACATAACTTCTTCATCTGCATCTAATTCTCTTAAAAGTTCTATAGTCTCTTTTACAGTAAGATCTAAATTAAAAGATATAAAATCCTTGTTCATTATACTACCTACAGATTCATCTGAATATCCCATAAGCTCTTTAACTTCTTCTGCGTCTTCATTTTCTAAGGCAATTAATACTTTTTCTCTTTCTTCCTCATCTAGTTCATCTATAATGTCTGCTATTTCGTCATTTGGAATATTTTCAAAAAGCTCTGCAGTTTTAGAATGGGAAAGTCCCTTTATTATACTGCTTTGTACTTCTGGTTCTATTTCTTCTAAGGTATCTGCAGCTAAATCTTCATCTAAGCTATCGAAGACTTTTTTTCTGTTTATGGCATCAAGTTCTTCAAGTATATCTGCTAAGTCAGCTGGATGTAATTTTTGAAGCTTTTTATATGGAATAGCTAACTTTAAGTTATCATTAATCATTTCTAAAGACTCAACATCTTCCCACATAATAACTTTTTCTTGAAACTTTTCTTTAAAAACTTTAGCTAATAATTTTCCTAGTCCCTCTAATCCATTACGTCTAAACTTTACTATCTTCCCAGTTTCAACAGCTATTACCCTAAACTCACCTGCTATTTTTACTATTCTTAAATCATCAACCTTAACTACTTTTTTCCCATTTATATCTACTATTTTTCTATCTAATAAATTTTGAGATAAAAGATAGCTATAATTTCTAGGTAATATCTCTCTACTACCCCTTATTTGTATTTTAAATTTCCCATTATCTTTTTGGTAAAAATCTATATTTTTAAACTCATAATCAAATATGACTCCATCTCTCTTTACTTTATATCCTATAATTCTTGGATAACCATCCTCTGTAGTTACATAAACATCCTTTAAAACTCCTAGGACTTCATTGAATTCATCATATATTTTCTTATTGATTATGTTACTGTATAAAAACATTGTTAATTTGTTCATCCAGCTCTCCTCCTTTTTAATTTTAAAAAAATTTTAAAATTAAATTTCATTTTTAAGAAAAGGAGAAGTATATTATAAGTTTAATCTAATCTAGAAAATAACTTCCCTCTTTTCTTATAATATTTAATTTAAAATTGCACCTATCTTCTCGAGGGCTATCTTCCATTTAGTTTCACCACCTATAAATAAAAAATTACATAACTCTCTAATTTATTATATTATATAAACTCTAAAATGCAACGTTTTGTCAATATTTAAATAAAATTATTTCATTTCTCATTTGACTTTATCACTTCATCATGATAAAGTATTAGTGTAATAAATCGAAAGGAGAAAGATATGAAAAAGTTATTATTTTTATTAATTAACATAGTAATTTTATCTATTCTTATTTTTGGTTGTTCCTCAAAGAAAATAGAATCTAAAAAAGATAATAACACAGTAATTATAGGAATAGATGATACTTTCGTTCCTATGGGTTTTAAAAATGAAAAAGGGGACATAGTTGGTTTTGATGTTGATATAGCAAAAGAAGCTTTTAAGCGTATGAATTTAAAAGTTATTTTTCAACCAATAGATTGGTCAATGAAAGAAACTGAACTTACTAATGGAAATATAGATTTGATTTGGAATGGATACACCATGACACATGAAAGAGAAAAAAAAGTTGCATTTACAAATTCATACTTAAAAAATAGACAAGTTATAGTTACCCTTTCTAATTCTAATATAAATACCTTAAATGATCTAAAAGGGAAAACTGTAACTACTCAAGATGGTTCTAGCTCTCTTGATACCTTATTTGAAAATCCAGAACTAACTAAATCCTTTAAAAATGGAGAGCCTGTACTTTTTGATAGCTTTAATGATTGCTTTATGGATTTAGAAGCTGGAAGAAGTGACGCAGTTGTTTGTGATGAAATTCTTGCTCAGTATTATATTTTTAAAAATGACCCTAGTAAATTTCATGTTCTTACTGAAGACTTAGGGGAAGAAAGTTATAGCATAGGACTTAGAAAAAATTCTAATTTAATAGATCCTTTAAATAAAACTTTAGAAGATATGAAAGAAGATGGAACTATAGCTAAAATATCTAATAAATGGTTTGGAAAAGATTTAGAGAAATAAGGAGGTATTAACTTTGAATTATATTATTACTTTAATGCCCTCAATAATAGAAGGCTTAAAAAATACATTAGGTGTTTTTATATTAACACTACTTTTATCTATTCCTTTAGGAATAATAGTTACAATACTTAGATTATCAAATATTAAAATAGTAAACTTTATATCATCTTTATATGTTTTAGTTATGCGTGGAACCCCCTTATTATTACAACTAATATTTATATTTTTTGGACTACCAATAATAGGAGTTAGCATAGATAGATTCCCATCCGCCATAATAGCATTCACCTTAAATTACGCAGCTTATTTTGGCGAAATATTTAGATCTGGTATAAAAGATATTGATAAAGGACAATTTGAAGCAAGTAAAATCCTAGGTCTTTCAAAATGGTTTACCTTTAAAAAGATAATTCTTCCTCAATCATTTAAAAAGACTTTGCCTTCAATTGCTAATGAAGTTATTACCTTAGTTAAAGATACATCCTTAGTTTATGTAGTTGGCATAGGTGAACTTTTAAGAGCTGGTAAAATTGCAAGTAACAGAGATGCTTCTCTCCTTCCCTTGTTTTTAATAGGCATAATATATCTACTGTTAATAGGAATTCTAACTAAAATATTTAATAGGTTAGAGAAAAAATATTCATATTATAATTAGGAGGATTAAAAATGATAGAAATAAAAAACTTAGAGAAATCCTTTAAGGGTAATAAAATATTAGAAAACATCTCCTTTACTCTTAAGGAAGGAGAAATATTAACCTTACTAGGCCCCTCTGGAGCTGGTAAAACAACAATACTTAGAATTTTAAATGGACTTGAAACCTGTGACTTTGGAGATATAACCTTAGATTCTTTAAAAATTTGCGAAAAGGGAATATATAAAGATTCCAAAGCACAAAAGGAAATTCACAAAAAAATAGGACTAGTATTTCAAACATTTAACCTTTTTCCTCATATGAATATTTTAGAAAACTTAATTTTAGCTCCAATGCACACTCTAAACCTTTCTCTAGAAGAGGCTACTAAAAAAGCATTACAAATTCTTTCTAAACTTTCTTTAGAAGATAAAGCTAAATCTTACCCTTGTGAACTATCAGGTGGGCAAAAACAAAGAGTTGCCATTTCTAGAGCTTTAATGTTAAACCCTAAATATATATGTTTTGATGAACCTACCTCAGCCTTAGACCCATCTTTAACTAAGGATGTTTCAAATATTATAAAATCCTTAGCTAAGGAAAATATTGGAGTATTAATAATAACCCATGATATGGAATTTGCAAAAGAGGTCTCTTCAAGAATTATAAAATTAGATTCTGGGAAAATATTAGAGGATATACCTTCAAAAGAATTTTGGATCTAATAATCCACTTAACTTTTAAAAGTTTATTTTAAGTCTATTATTACCTAAAAAATAAGGGAATATATCAAAATTACTTAAGTAAAACTTATAAACAGTATAAAGAGAATTACTAGACTTTGACTTTCACTTAGAATCTAGTAATTCTCAGAATCTGTTTATAAGTTTTATTATTAACTCTTGATACAGTCCCTTATAGAAATTCTATTTTTCTTAAAAGTTAAAACTATATAAAAACCTAAAATACATAATATTAGCTCACTAATTATAGCACCATTTAAAAATTTAACTCCTAATAATTCTAAGGAGTTTTCTATTATTATAAAAGCTAAGGTCACCCCTAAAAATACTATACCTTTTTTATCAGAATGGTTTTCCTTTTTAAAAAGTATCAAAAAGCTTAATATAGCTACTAAAAAAAGAATATATATGGATTTAAGTAAAATTTGTTTTTCCGTTGTAATTACGTAACCATATTCCCAAGACATCTTAAAAAAAGGTTTAAAAATAGCTATGACTCCAATATAAAATCCTGTTAATACTATTGGTGCAAATTTAAAAAACTGAAAATTTATCTTATCACTTCTAAGTAAAATATAAAAGGCTATTAATGCCATTAAAGGAATATATATTATATCTAAAAAACCTACATATTTAAATAAACTTATATACCTTTGATCACTTACTAAAGCTAGTGCTATTAAGGATACGATTCTTATAATTTGCAACAAAAAAGCTATACCTATTATATTTTTTATTTTTTTAGGTGAATACCTATAATTTTCTACTAAATTACTTATAGTAATGAAAATTATAAGAAACAATACTGTGTAATAAATAAATGTTTGATTCATAATTCCTCCTAATTTATTTCTCACCTATCTTGTTTACATATTAAATCTCATTACTATAAGTTATTATTTATATTACTTATTTATTCCTAAAACTTGTATTCCATCTTTAATACATTGAACTCTTAATGGGAAATCTGGCCCTCTCTCTCCATCTATATCTGTAACTATTTCCTCATCAGACTCTATAAGAAGCTCATCTGTTCTTATATACTCAATTCTAGAATCTTCTAAGTGTTCTCCCTTTAATACCTTTATAAACATAGGTATTAATTCTGGAATATGACAAGCCTTAAATATAACTATATCTAAAAGTCCATCCTGAACCTTAGCCTTAGTTGCTAATTTAAAGTTTCCTGCTGTTTGACCATTAAACACAAGCATTAAATATATAGGCTCATTAAATACCTTGCCATTAGCAGTTATTTTAACATCTAGTTTTCTAAAGTTAGGCAATTCTTCTAAACCTTTTAAATAATATGCTAATTTACCTATTGTATTTTTTAAATTTGTATCTGTTTTTTGAGATACATCAGTAAATAATCCTGTAGATAATACATTTACAAAGTAATTATCATTTACCTTACCTAGGTCTACTCCAACTGCATAAGAATCTAATATTTGCTCAACACATGCACCTGCATCTTGAGGCATACCTAAATGTTTTGCAAAGTCATTTGCTGTTCCCACTGGAATAATTCCTATTGGAATTTCTATTCCTCTTTTTTTCATAGCATTTACAACAGTGTCTATAGTTCCATCTCCACCTGCAATCAGTATGTATTCATAAGTAGAATCTACTATATCTAGAGCATTTATTACATCTACTCCCCTTTGAATTCTATAGGGAACTATAGTATATCCCTTATCTTGATGCATAGTGATTATTTTATCAAGTTCCTTTAAAATAGCATTCTCTCCCGAATATGGGTTATATATAAATCTTACTTTCTTCAATGTCTTACCCTCCACTTTTAATTACTTACTATAAATAAATTAAATTGATATTTCTTTCAATTAATGGTATCATTTTTAATATATTATACAAACCCTACAATATTATAAAATTATATCATTTGTTAATCCTATTGTCGATAATGCTGTATAAGTAATTACATTTTGACTTATACTAAAAATTATGCAATAATATCTATGTTTTAACTTTTTATTCACAATTAGTCCAAAGTTATTTTGTTCTAAGATATATTTAATTTTGGGATTTACATTAATATAATTTTATTATTGTTAATATTTTTATTAGGAGTGATTATATGAGAAAAAGTAGTATACCAAATATATTTACTTTTATAAACCTATCTTTTGGTATATTATCATTATTAGCAACATTTAAATCAGAGTATTTATTAGCAGCAATATTTATACTTCTTGCTGGATTAGTTGATAGATATGACGGAAGAGTTGCTCGTTATTTAAATGTTTCTAGTGATCTTGGTAAGGAACTAGATTCTTTAGCGGATTTAGTATCATTTGGTGTGGCACCATCAGTATTAACTTTTGTATTTTATAATTTTGAATCTTTAGGTCCTATGGGAATTATAGGTTATGCATTATTACTTTGCTTCCCTATTTGTGGAGCTTTCAGATTAGCTAGATACAATGCAACTGAATTTGACGGTGTATTTAGAGGAGTACCTATAACTATTGCTGGAGCTGTTGTTGCTTTATTTATTTTATTATCAATAAAGTTTACTTTAAATATTTTATTCCCAGTAGTAATTTTAGTTGTATTCTCTTACTTAATGGTTAGTAATTTACAATTAAAGAAATTTTAACAAAAAATCCTATTAAAGAATTTTCTTTAATAGGATTTTTTATTATTTATTCTTCTTCCTCTCTATTAGAGTTTTCAAAAAGTAAGTCCTGCTCTACTTCAGTTTGTATTATATCCTTTGAAGCCTTTTCCATTATAAATTTAGATTTAAGTTTTATATACTTAATATAAGCTTCTTCATTATCCTTAATGACCTCTAAAATAGAATCTATTATCTTTCCCATTTCATCAACTCTATCTAAGGCATCATCTAAATCTCTCTTTCTAACTTTGGATATATTATTTAATTCTCCAGCAGCTCCAACTAAAAGTCTATAGGTATTAGCATAACTACTTAAAACAACACTTAAATTATTAACTTCTTTAAAATGTTTTCTAAAAATCTCGATTTGTCCCATTTAAAATTCTCCTCTTTAATACTAACATTCATTTAAAAGTCTAAAGTATCCTTGAGGGAATCTACATAGAGGACAATTCATTGGAGCTTCCTTTCCTTCATGGATATATCCACAATTTGTACATACCCATTTCACAGGTTCTTTTGATGAATATAAACTTTTTGATTTAATCTTATCATAAAAGTCCATATATCTTTCATTATGAGATTCCTCTACCTCTCTAAGTTCCTTAAAAAAGTCTGCTATTTCCTCATAGCCTTCACTACGTGCTGTTTCTTCAAACTCTTTATATATTTCTTTAAATTCATCACTTTCCCCCATAGCTGCTACCATAAGGTTATCTGCTATATCTCCTACATTACCTAAAAATCTTCTAAAAACTTCTCTAGCATGAGCATATTCATTCTTAGCAGTTTCATCAAAGATATCTGCTATCCAATGTTGTTCTTCCTCTCTTGCCTCTTCAGCAAATAAATTATATTTTGTTCGAGCACGACATTCTCCTGCAAAGGTTTTGTAAAGATTTTTTTCAGTTTGAGATCCTTTTAAACTTTTCATATTAACTCCATATTTTATATTATTTATATTCTATAATATGAAAGTTTTTTCCTATTCATCACACATAAATAATATATCTGACCCATCTTTACCCTTACTACTTAAATTTACCTTTCTTCCCCATAAAATATTTATATACTTTAAGGTTTTCTTTGCATAATTAGCTTCTAATTCTCTTCCATCAAAAACATGCTCTAAATTTAAAGTCATATCTTTTTTATTTAGCTCTCTAACTCTAATATGTGGAATAGAGCTTACACCGCATTCATCTGCAATAAGATTCCTAATACTCTTCCATCCTAAATCATCAGAAACTTCCTCTACAACATAATCAAATCCCTTTTTAACATACTGGAATAAATTAAGCTCCTCACAAAGCTCCCTAGTTAAATATTTTCTTATAAAGGAATTATCTCTTTCTAATGCTCTTACTTCAAAGATCTTTTCTCTGCCATACCTTTTTTCTATATCCTGAAAAATTCTAAAACCTATATAATAAGGGTTAAGTCCATAAGAAACAGGAGCCACAACATCATTATGTCTTTTTAAAAACTCTAAATGAAGTCCCTGTGGTAAATTTAACTTTTTCAAAATATTATAATGCCAATAACTTGCCCAGCCTTCATTCATTATCTTAGTCTCTATTTGTGGTAAAAAGTATAAGCTTTCTCTTCTAACTATTTTTAGAATATTTTTTTCCCACTCTTCTAAATTACTATAGTCTATTATAAACTGAATAATATCATCATCTGGATTAAGTGGAATTTTACTTATATCAGGAGGAAGTATTTCTTCCATAGAGTCTAAAATACCTCTATTTTCTTTTTTCTTATTAAATATCTCTAATACTCTTTTTCTCTGCTCATCTTGCGACTCCCTCTTTTCACCTATAACCCTTGGCACTTGATATCTTATGGAATGAGCAGAATCTAATATTCTTTCAACTTGGCTATAACCTATACTTGGATCATTTATATATCCTCTTATAGTATCTGCATCTAGCTTAAACATTTCTAAAGCATTATTTGCATCTGTTCCTTCTTTAAACAATCTATTATTTTTAAAGAAATCATTATGACCATATACATGAGCCATAGTTAATATTTGAAGCAATAAAGTGTTATCCTTCATTAAATAAGCTAGGCAAGGATTAGAATTTATAACCATCTCATATGGTAATCCTGTCATATTTAATGAATATAAGGTTTTATTCTTTTCATAAGCCTTACCATAACTCCAATGTGGATATTTAGAAGGCATTCCTACATATGCTTCATAACTTAGCATTTCATTATAGCCTATAATTTCATATTCCTGAGGATAATAATCTAGTCCTTCACTCTTTGCTATTTCTTCTATCTTATTGTTCCATCCTTCTAAATCTTTTAAATTATAATCCATATTTAAAGCCCCTTATCTTAAAACTCTCATTCCTTATTCTTTTCCTGTAGTTCTTCAGATAGCATATATTTTATAGCATTCCACAGATCCTTCTTTTCCTTTACAGTTACAGAGACAAAATTTTTCTTACTTATTTCTTTTTTAAATCTGTAGAACATTGTAGTGGAATAAGTGGATGGTAAAAGCTCTATATATCCAAACATATTACTTAAATCTGAAATTTCATTTACAGCTTCCATAGCCTTTTCATTATCCTCACTCCAGTTATCGCCGTCTGAAGCATAGAAAGGATATATATTCCAAACGCCTGGGTTATACTTTTCTTTTATTAAATCTATGGCAGCATTTATTCCCGAAGATATATACGTTCCTCCAGATTCCCCTTTGTGGAAAAACTCATATTCATTAACATTCTTAGCTGTAGTAGTATGAGATATGAATTCAAAGGCTACATTATTATATTTTCTCCTTATAAACCTAGATAAAACAAAGAAAAATGATCTAGCTAAATATTTTTTAGTGTTATCCATAGAACCTGAAACGTCCATTATAAAAATCATTACAGCATTGCTTTCTTTTTTAGGATGTTTTTTCACTTTATAATATCTTAAGTCATCTTCTCTAAAAGGAAATCTTCCTATTTCCGCTTCTTCTCCTATTTCACGCAATGCTCTTTTTTTTCCTTGTTTTCTAGCTATTTTACACATAACAGTTTTTTTCTTTGCAAGCCTTGGCCTTACACCATATTTTTGATATCCTCTTTTTTTAGCTGCACTTTCAACTATTATTTCAGAGTACTTCTTCCTATCTAAGTTAGGTAAATCAAGATCCTCAACTATATAATCCATAAGTTCCTCTAAGGTTATCTCAGTTTCATATATATCCTTTCCCTCCTGATTTCCTGCTTTATTATTAGAAATAGCTTTTCTCTTATCACTAGAAATTCTATCCCCTCGTCTTTCTTCTCCAGTACCTGTTGTGACCCCTTTATTATTTGCACCATAAATAAATTGATATTCCTTTATTCCTCTAATAGGAATTTTATATTTTTTATTTTTAGTTTCTCCAATTATGCTCTCCTCTGAAAGTATATCTCCTAAATTTTCTTTAATAGATTTTTCTACTAACTGCCTGTGACGTCTTCTATCCTCTATAGATCTATCATGTTCTACATGGTTTTCTGCTTGATCTCTAAATATGGCCATATTTTAATCCTTCCATAGGTTATTAGCTGCATATTTTAATATTACATCGCAGCAATGTGGACAATAACCATTTTTCTCCATTTGATTTACCATTGAATTATACTTTCTATCTTGATCTTTATCTCTTACTCTAGATTTAGTTATTATTCTTGATAAATCCTTAACTGAAGCTGTTAGTTTCTTTTCAATAGCTTCTTTTAGTGGTTCATAAGATCTATAGTCCATTTTTCCGCCACTTCTAACTATATAGAACATATATGATGTTACATCTGCCCTAAATCCCTTGGAAGAAGATTCTGATATTCCTATTTGTTCCTCTATGCTTCTCATAAATTCTTCATCTGGCTCTAACTCTTCACTAGTTGAAGAATCCTTAAGTTTTGTTTTATTTACATAAGCCTCTGCATTATCTATATAATTATTAAATAAACTTTCTGCTTGCTCCTTAAAAGAGTGAATAAATGCCTTTGTAATTTCTTTTTCAAGAATCTTATTATATTCTTTTCTTATGGTATCTTGAATATATCCTAAATATTTCTTCTTATCCTCTTGAGATATATCCATATCCTTAACAGATTTTATTATACTTTCCATAACGCTTAATGGATTTATACACTTATGCTCTGCATTTGATAGAGCATTATCTATTGCCTTTATAATAAATCTTGTTGAAATTCCCTTCATGCCTTCCATGGTTCCAGCTTCTTCTTTTAACTCTAAAACATCAATTCTCTTAGTTGTTCCCTTTTCAACAATTTCCTCTCCATTATAAAGTTTAAGTTTAGTAATTGGATCAACTTTCATAGAAGGAAGTAATCTTGTTAATATAGCAAACATTGAAGCAATTTCCATAGTATGAGGAGCTATATGAGCATCAAAATTAGATTTCTTTAATATTTTTTCATAAATTTTAATTTCTTCACTAAGCTCTAAACAATATGGAACTTCAATTTTTACTATTCTATCTAAGATTGCTTCATTAGTATGATCTGATTTAAATTTATTCCACTCAGCTTCATTAGAATGAGCTATTATAAGTCCATCAAAATAAATCATTGATCCCTTACCTGGTGAAGGAATAGATTTTTCTTGAGTTGCAGTTATTATGGTGTGTAAATATTCCACATCATTTTTAAATACTTCAATAAATTCAACTAACCCTCTATTACCAACATTAAATGCACCATTTAATGAAAATATTCTTGGATCATCCTCTGGATACATGTCCATTTTAGAAATATCAATAGATCCTGTTAAAATTGAGGTATCTTGATTATTAGGATCTACTGGAGGTACAACTCCAATTCCTTTTCTAGAACGAATTGAAAAATTCTTTGTTGAAACTGGAAACTTTTCATATTCTCCACCAAATTCATTTAATAATCTATACTTACAAACTGGACATAAATCTCCTTCAATCTCAACACCTAACATATCCTCAAATTCTTTTCTTAAATGTTTAGGTATTAAATGCAGTGGCTCTTCATGCATAGGACATCCCTCTAAAACATATACTGGCGGTGCTGTTTCTAAAACTCTTTTAATTGATTCTACTAAAGAGGATTTACCTGCTCCCACAGGTCCTACTAAGTATAATACTTGTCTTGCTTCTTCTCCCCTCATTGAAGCTGAATGAAAATAATTCATTAATTTCATAACAACTGTATCAATTCCATAAAAGTCTTCTTTAAAAAAGTTATATCTCTTTATTTTTTCATTCCCATATATCTTTTTAATTTTTGCATTTTCCTCAGGTCTTAATATTTCAAAGCCCTTATCCATAATAAGATCATAAATCCTTTTATGAGAAAGTTTTGCAACATCAGGATTATTTTTTACAATTTCTAAATAATCAAGAAATGTTCCCTTAAACTTCTGCTTATTATGTTTTTCCCTATCACTTTTTATAAACTCTTTAAAATCCATTGTAATCCCTCCTTTACCCTAAATATATTCCTTATCTATTATGTTCTATGACAAAATATCCTTATAAAACAAAAAAGAAATTAGTAAAACTAATTTCTTTTTCCATACTTTTCATAATCTCTTAAGGTTGTAAGAATAAAAGGGCCATACTTTGTTATTTTCTGCTCTCCAAAGCCCCTAATATTTTTTAAATCCTCTTTACTTTTAGGATTTTTATTTATTATCTCCATAATCATTGAATCTGTAAAAACTATGTATGGTTTTACTCCTTCTCTTCTTGATATATCTTTTCTTAAAATACGAAGTTTCTTGAAAAGTTCTAAATCCATGCACATGCTTTCTTCATTATTATTAACCTCTAAAAGTACCTTTTCTTCTCCCTTTAATATTCCTATAGATTTTCTATTTAACTTTAGCATAGAATATGTTCCTTCTTTTCTCTCTAAAGCCTTAATAGATAAAAGCTCCTTTATTATGTCCTTTATATACTTACTTGTATATTCTTTCATTATTCCAAAGGTTGAAAGCTCGTATAGCTTATATTTTTCAATCTTTGGCCCATGAATCCCCCTTAAAATATCTATTAAAACACTTTCTCCAAAGGCTTCCTTTGTTCTATATATACATGATAATATTTTTTGTGCCTCTAATGTCATATCTATTAAATCACTATTTTTTAAGCAGTTAGTACAATTGTTGCAATACTTTATGGAATTTTCCTCTCCAAAATAATCTAAAATATATTTTCTAAGACACTTATCATAATTACAAAACTCTATTATTTTTTCTAGTTTTTTAAGCTCTATAGTTCTTCTAGATAGTTCTGTAGTTGAACTTATTAAATAATCCATGACTCTTATATCTTGCTCTGAATAAAGAAGATAACACTTAGCTAAGCTTCCATCTCTTCCTCCACGGCCTATTTCTTGATAATAATTTTCTATACTTTTTGGAAATGTTGAATGTATTATAAACTTAACATCAGGCTTATCAATTCCCATACCAAAAGCATTTGTAGCAATCATAACCTTAAAATTATCATTTAAAAATTCTTCTTGGTAATAATTTTTTTCCTTATCTTTTAAGGATCCATGATATTTCCCTACACTTTTCCCTCTATAAAGCATATGTTTATAAAGTTCTTCAACTTCATTTTTAGTTGAGCAATAAATTATTCCTGACTCTTCCTCATGTTCACTTATAATTTCACTTATAATTTCTAATTTATCAACTTCTTTTAATACATTTATCTCCAAATTATCTCTACTAAAGCTACCCTTATAAATAAAGGGATTATAAAGACCTAAAAGTTCAATGGAATCCTTCATAACTATCTCTGTAGCCGTAGCTGTAAAGGCTGTAATAATTGGTCTTTTCTTTAAATTACAAATAAATGGTTTTATCTTGCTATAACTTTTTCTAAAGTCATGGCCCCACATTGATACGCAGTGAGCTTCATCAACTACAATTTGTGCAATATTAGCTTTTTCTATATTATCTAAAAAATATCTATTTTCTAATCTCTCAGGTGATACATAAAGAAGCTTAAATTCTCCTTTTATGAATTTCCTAATTATATTTTTAACCTCTTCAAAGTCATTTCCTCCACTTATATAAGCAGCATTAATTCCTAAGGAATTTAAGTTATCAACTTGATCCTTCATAAGAGATATTAAGGGAGAAATAACAAGTGTTGTTCCTTTAAAAATATAAGCAGGTATTTCATAACATAAAGATTTTCCTCCTCCAGTAGGTAATATACAAAATACATCCTTTCCATTTAAAATCTTATCTATTACCTCCTGTTGCCCTTTTCTAAAGTCCCTATATCCAAAAATATTATTTAATACCTCAAACTCTCTTCTCATATCCTTCTCCTAAAATCACTACTTATCTAACTTATATAAAATTAAGACCACATCTAAACTAAGCATATGTAAAATAAAATTTATACCTATTTAAAATTAAGGTTTAGTTAAAATAGTCCTTAAATTATAAATATTATACTATAAAATAAACTCTAAATAAAAAAGAGATTCTATAACTTAAGAACCTCTTTTTGATTATTTCATATTTTAAGTTTAATATTCAAAAATTTTTATTTACTAAGAATATTTAAAAATTCCTTACTTTTTTCTCTTATATTATCACTATTTAACAAAGCAGATATGACAGCTACCCCATCTAGATTTTCTAAAATATCCTTATTTAAGTTATAAGGAGTTATACCTCCAATTCCATAAAGTGGAATATTAGAAACAGATTTTATCTCTCTTAAGGTTTCTAAGGTCATTAATGTTGCATCATCTTTACTATTAGTTGAAAATAAAGCTCCAACACCTAAGTTATCTGCTCCCTCTTTTATAGCTTTTAAAGCTTCCTCTTTATTATGAACAGTAACACCTATAACTGCATCCTTTGGCATTATTTCTCTTGCTATGAAAACTTCCATATCATCTTGTCCTATATGAACTCCATTAGCTTTTACTGCTAAGGCTACATCTATTCTATCATTTACTAAGAATAATGCTCCAAACTCATCACAAAGCTTTTTTAACTCCTTAGCTTCCTTACACATTTCTTTAGTTTTTTTATTCTTTGCTCTATATTGAACAATGGATACCCCTCCAATTAAAGCTTCCTTTGTTTTTTCTAAAAGCTCATTAAAGGGAATTCTATAGTCTGTTACTAAATATAATTTTTTGTAATCTTTATTAATCATAAATAACCTTCTCCCTTTCCTTTATTGTTTCATCATTAATAATTGAAAGTTCATCTAAAAGATTATGCTTAAATGTCATTAACCCTTCTTTTTCTCTTAATCTTTCCTCAGCTAATTCTCCACATATTCCCCATGTAGATACTGCTTTAACCACTTCTTTAAATCTTAAATCTTTATGGTCATAAAAACTTAAAGCTAGTGTTAATAAAGCTCCTAACATACATCCAGTACCTGTAATTTTACTCATTTTATAAGTTCCATTTTTAACACTTGCACTTTCTTCTCCATTAGTTATAAAATCAACCACTCCAGAAACAACTACTATAAGATTTCTTTCTCTTGCATATTCCTTTATCTTATTTTTTGTATTTTCACTTAAAGAATCATCAAAGGAATCTATCCCAATTGAATTTGAAGTTTCACCTATAAGGGTTTTTATTTCAGCTAAATTACCCTTTATAAGTGAAGGCTCTCCCTCTAGTATTAATTTTTTAGCAAAATCTTTTCTAAGTTTTGATGCTTGTACACCTACTGGATCTAAAACAGAGGGAATTCCTTTTTCCTTTGCTATTTTCATAGAAATCATTGATGACTCCATTTGGTAAGGCTCTAAAGTTCCTATATTAACTAATAATCCATTAGCCATTTTTGTTATATCTTTTAATTCATCATGATGGGTAGCCATAAGAGGTAAGCCTCCATAATTAATGGTTACTTGTGCTAAATCATTAACTGTAACATAATTAGTTATCATATGTATTAAAGGATTTTCTCTTTTTAAAACTTCCATTTTTATTCCTCCTAGTAAAATTTATAGAAATGATGTGTTGGTCCAACACCCTTTCCAAGTTCAAAGCCATTTTTTATAGCACCTGTAATATATTCTTTTCCACCTCTCACAGAATCAACTATATTCATTCCCTTTGATAAATTAGCTGTAATAGCTGATGATAAGGTACATCCTGTTCCATGAGTATGCTTTGTATTTATTCTCTCTTCATTAAAAAGAGTAAAGTTTTCACCATCATATAAAATATCTATGGCCTCTCCTTCTAAATGTCCACCCTTAATTAAAACATTTTTTGCTCCTAATTTTTTAAGATCACAGGCTGCTTTTTTCATATCTTCTATTGTAAGTATTTCTCTACCTAATAATTCTTCTGCCTCTGGTAAATTTGGAGTTATCAAAGTAGATATAGGTATTAACTTTTCTATTAAAGTATTTTTTGCATCATCTGATAAAAGCTTAAATCCACTTTTTGAAATCATAACAGGATCTAATACTATTTGAGGCAATTTTTCTACTCTTCCTAAAGCATTACTTATGGCTTCTATTGATTCAATTTTAGATACCATGCCTATTTTTATGGCTCCTACTTCTATATCATTAAAAATAACATCTATTTGTTTTTCTATTATTTCAGGAGTAACATCCATTATTCCAAAAACTCCTTGAGTATTCTGAGCTGTTATGGCAGTTATTATACTCATTCCGTAAACTCCATTAGCAGAAAAAGTTTTTATATCAGCCTGTATTCCTGCTCCCCCCGAACTATCTGACCCTGCAATTGTTAATGCATTAAATAATTTACTCATATTTTTCACTCCTTCTAAAAAAGAAAAAGCATATACAGCCCTAAGGCTATATATGCTTTAAAATCAATTTAAATATATGTGTCTCTTGGGCTTCCCTACGCTGGTATTAACCAGATCAGGTTAAAGGGTCAAGAAATTTCATTTCTAATCTCAGCCAGACACTACTGGCACCCCTAGCTATTTTTTATGCTATTTTCTAATCCAAATGATATCATAGTCACCCTTCTTTTTCAACATACCTTTTTTGAAATTTTTTAATTTAAGGATTATAATCTTAAATATATGATGAAGCTTAGGAGGATATTTTATGGTTAGCTTAGTTTTAGAAGGAGGAACTTTTCGTCCTATTTTTAGTGCAGGAGTTATGGATGCTCTTCTTGATAATAATATAATATTTCCTTACTGTATTGGAGTTTCAGCAGGAATAACTAATGGTTTTTCATATTTTTCTAATCAAAAAGGAAGAAATATTGAAATATTAAAAAAATATAGAAATGATAAGAGATATTTAAGTCTTTCTAACTTCTTTAAGTGTAGAAGCATCTTTGGTTTAGATTTTGTATTTGATGAATTAGCAAATAAACTCTTCCCTTATGATTTTAATGCACTTTCAAATTATAAGGGAAGAGTTTTAGTAGGTGTTACAAATGCTAACACAGGAAAAACAGAATACTTAGATGGAAAAGTTAAAGATGAAAAATATATGGCTTTAAGAGCAACTTGCGCTATTCCTATACTTTTCCCAGCAATAAAAATAAATGGAAATGAATATTATGATGGTGGACTATTAGATCCTATTCCAATAAAAAAAGCTATAGCAGATGGAAATGAAAAACACTTAATAGTTCTTACTAGACCTAAAAGTTATAGAAAAACCTTAGGAAAAAGTAATAAGTTAGCATCTAAAATAGTGGGACGTAAATACCCTAACTTAAAAGATACATTTTTATCAAGACATATAAAATATAATGAAACAGTAAAATTTTGCGAAGAATTAGAAAGAGCTGGGAAGGCGATTATAATAAGACCAAATGAAGATGAAGCTATTGAAAGTTTTGAAAAAGATGTAACTAAATTAGAAGAGGCTTATAACTATGGATATAATGCCTGTATAAAAAACTTAGAAAAAATAAAGGCTTTATTTTAATATTAAGCTCTATTTTAAATCTTAATTTATATTTTAAAATTATTTTTACCATAACTAAAAGAGACTACATAAAAAATTTCATGTAGTCTCTTTTAGTAAATAAAATTAAATTTATCTTTAAAGTCTTTTGCAACTTTCTCTTTCTATTAGTTTTACAGGTAAAACTATTTTCTTAGCTATTTCTCTTCCTGTTCTCATTCTCTCTAAAAGTGTCTCAACGGCAATACTTCCCATATGATCTGTAAAAACTTTTATTGTTGTCAAGGAAGGTGTCAAAAATTTAGCAGTACATATATCATCAAAACCTAATATACTTATATCCTCTGGTATTCTTAATCCTTCTTCAAATATTGCTTTGTAGGCTCCTATGGCCATAGGATCACTAGCTATAAAAAATGCTGTAGGAAGATCCTTCTCTTTTAATACCTTCTTCATAAGTTCATAACCATGCTCTGGTAAAAATCTTCCCTTTAGAACCCACTTTTCTTTATAGTTACCCATTTTCTCCATATATTCTTTAAAGGTTTTCTCTCTGTAATTTACCTTTCTTATGGACTCATTTCCATTATGAGGAATTGATTCACCACCTAAATATCCAATATCTTTATGGCCTAAGGATGTTAAATAATCTAAACAAATATTTACTCCATACTTAAAATCTACTACCACTGAATCGTATTTCCACTCTTCTGGAGAAGAATCTACAAAAATTATGTTCTTAGATAGCTTTTCCATTAAGCTTATCTCTTCTTCTTCAAATATTCCAATAGCTAATATTCCATCTAAATCCCTATATTCTCTTGTTCCTTCATTGATTATCTTTTGAAAATCTATTGGTTTAAATTTAATTTTTTCTTCATTACACTTTTTCTCAACAGCCATTCTTATTGAAAGAAAATATGGATCGTTTAATTCCTGTATTTCTGTGTACCAATAAACTATTCCTATGGTGTAATTTTTTATTTTATTTTTTCTTTCTTTTACTGGTACATAATTTAATTCTTCAGCTATTTCCATTACTTTTTTTCTTGTTTCTTCAGATACGTTAAGCGTTTCATCTAAATTTAAAACTCTAGATACAGTAGCTATTGAAACTCCAGCACCCTTTGCAATATCTTTAATAGTAGCCACATAATCACTCCTTACTTTTCTTATTTTATATTATATATTTTTTTACTAAAATTTTCTAACCTTTTCTTTGTATAATATATAAAATTTAACTAAACAAATATAAAATAATACTTTCTTTATTATTTTTTAACAAATTTCCCTTGTTTTATTTCCATTTTATGTTATAATTTACTTAAAATTACAATAAAGTTTTAAGGTAAAATAGGGAGGACTTATTATGAAAAAGAAAGGTTTAGCACTAATTTTAATTTCAGCTTTAACTATGGGTACTTTAGTTGGTTGTGGTGGAGGTTCAGGCTCTACTGGATCATCTGGTGATACACCAAAAGAAAACGATTCACCTAAGATAGGAGCTACAATTTATAGTTTTGAAGATAACTTCATGTCATACCAACGTAGAAATATAGAAAAACTTTGTAATGGAAAAGCCGAGTTATTAATGAATGACTCTCAAAATAATCAATCTAAGCAAATAGAACAAGTAGACACTATGATAGCTAAGGGTGTTGATATTCTTGCAATAAACTTAGTTGACCCTAAATCTGCTCCTACTGTAGTAGATAAAGCTAAGGCAGACAACTTACCAGTAGTATTCTTTAATAAGGAACCAGACGAAGCTGTTATGCAAAGCTACGACAAGGTTTGGTATGTTGGTACAACTTCTGAAGAATCAGGAATAATTCAAGGAGAAGTAATGGCAGAAGGTTGGAAAGCTAATCCTGCTTGGGACAAAAATGGTGATGGAAAAATACAATATGTAATGCTTAAAGGAGAACCTGGTCACCCTGATGCAGAAGCTCGTACAAAATATTCTATTGAAACAATAAACAAGGCTGGTATAGAAACTGAAGAATTAGCAATGGATACAGCTATGTGGGACTCAACTAAAGCTACTGAAAAAATGGATGCTTGGATTGCTAAAAATGGTGACAATATAGAAATGGTAATCTGTAATAATGATGGAATGGCTTTAGGTGCTATTTCTTCTCTTGAAAAAGCAGGATATTTAGATGGAACTCCTGAAAAGTTTGTTCCAATATATGGTGTTGATGCTATTCCTGAAGCTTTAGATAAAATCAAAGCTGGTAAAATGGCTGGTACAGTATTAAACGATGCTAAGAACCAAGCTCAAGCTCTAGTGGATTCTTGTATGAATTTAGTAAATGGAAAAGAGATAACTGAAGGAACTAATTGGAAACTTGATGATAAAAAATCAATCCGTGTTCCATATGTAGGAATAACTAAGGACAATATAAACGTTGCTGAGGATTCATATAAATAATTTATAAAAAATAAAGGGGCTATATCAAAATTAATTTTGATATATGCCCTTAATAAAACAGGAGGTAAAAAAAGATGAAAGACTCTTCAAACCTGTTAGAAATGCGAAATATCTCTAAAGAATTCCCAGGGGTTAAAGCCTTAGATAATGTAAGCTTAAAAGTAAAAAAAGGTTCTGTACATGCATTAATGGGAGAAAATGGTGCTGGTAAATCAACCTTAATGAAATGTCTATTTGGTATATATCACCCTAATTCAGGAGAAATTTTTATTTCTGGCCAAAAGGTACAATTTAAAAATTCAAAACACGCCTTAGATAATGGAGTATCTATGGTTCACCAAGAACTAAATCAAGTTAGAGAAAGAAATGTTATGGATAATCTTTGGCTTGGTAGATATCCTAAAAAAGGACTTTTTATAGATGAAAAGAAAATGTATGATGAAACAGAAAAAATCTTTAAGGATCTAGATATTAATGTTAATCCTCGTGATAAGGTTTCTACCCTATCTGTTTCTCAAATGCAAATGGTTGAAATAGCAAAGGCTGTTTCGTATAACTCTAAAATAATAGTAATGGACGAGCCTACTTCCTCTTTAACAGAAAAAGAAGTAAGTCACCTATTTAAAATAATAAATAAACTTAGAAGGCAAGGAATAAGTATAATCTATATCTCTCATAAGATGGAAGAAATCTTAGAGATCTCTGATGAAGTTACCATAATGAGAGATGGTAAATGGATTGCTACTGAAAAAGCTTCAGATCTTACTATGGATTTAATAATAAAACTTATGGTTGGACGTGAACTTACTGATAGATTCCCTAAAAAGGATCATATTCCTAAAGAAACTATTTTAGAAGTAAATAATCTTAGTGATGCAAAAAATGAATTAAAGAATGTTTCCTTTAAACTTAGAAAGGGAGAAATTTTAGGAATTGCAGGTCTTGTTGGTGCTAAAAGAACTGAGACCTTAGAAACCTTATTTGGCCTTAGAGAAAAGGGCTCTGGAGATATTATTTTACATGGCAAAAAAGTTGATAACAGTAAGCCTTTTAAGGCTATGCAAAATGGTTTTGCCCTTGTTACTGAAGAAAGAAGACAAACTGGAATCTTTGGAAAATTACCTATAGATTTTAATTCTATAATAGCTAATATAGATAGTTATAAAACATCAACAGGTCTTTTAGCAAATGGAAGAATCTCTAAAGATACTCAATGGGTTATAGATTCAATGAAAGTAAAAACTCCAAGTCAAAAAACTCTAATCGGTAGCCTTTCTGGTGGTAATCAACAAAAGATAGTAATTGGAAAATGGCTTCTTAGAAAACCTGAAATACTACTTCTAGATGAGCCTACTAGAGGTATAGATGTTGGTGCTAAATTCGAAATATACCAACTTATAAATGAACTTGCTAAAGAAGACAAAGGAATAATTATGGTTTCTTCTGAAATGCCTGAACTTTTAGGTGTATGTGACAGAATACTAGTCATGAGTAATGGTAGGGTTTCTGGCATAGTTAATGCTAATGAGACTACCCAAGAGGAAATTATGCATCTATCTGCAAAATATCTATCAGTAACAGGAGGAGTTAACAATGCAAACCAAATCAAAGAAAAAGTTTAATTTAAATAGCCAATGGTTAATGAATAATGCTATTTATATAGTTTTAGTGGCCTTATTAATAGGAATTTGTATTATTTCACCAGATTTTTTATCACTAAAAAACTTTATTAATATATTAAGCCAATCCTCTTCTCGTATAATAATAGCTCTTGGAGTTGGAGGAATACTTTTAACTGAAGGTACTGACCTTTCTGCTGGTAGAACAGTTGGACTTGCTGCCGTAGTATCAGCTTCTTTACTTCAAGCTGGAGATTATGCATATAAAATGTATCCTAATTTACCTGAATTACCTATATTCATTCCAATTTTAATAGCAATGGCTGTTTGTGGAATAGTTGGTCTTGTAAATGGATTAGTTGTTTCTAAATTTAATGTTCCTCCATTTATAGCTACTCTAGGAATGATGACAGGAATATATGGACTTAACTCAATATACTTTGATAGACCTCCATATGGAGCTATGCCAATAGGTGGTCTTAGCCAATCCTTTAGTAATTTTACACTTGGTTCCATTCCTATATATGGAAATATAAAAATACCTTATTTAGTTATATATGCAATTATTGTAATAGCTGTAATTTGGACTTTATGGAATAAAACTAAATTTGGTAAAAACCTTTATGCCATAGGTGGTAACAGAGAAGCTGCTGTGGTTTCAGGTGTAAATGTTGTTAGAACACTTTTATTAGTTTATATGTTAGCTGGAGTTCTTTATGGTTTTGCAGGTACCCTAGAAGCTGGTCGTGTTGGTAGTGCTACTGCTAGTACTGGTGAAATGTATGAACTAGATGCCATAGCTTCCTGTGTTGTTGGTGGAGTTTCCACTGCTGGTGGTGTTGGTACTGTTCCTGGAATAGTAACTGGTGTTTTAATATTCCAAGTTATAAACTATGGTCTAGCTTTTATAGGTGTTAGCCCTTATTTACAATTCGTTATAAAAGGTTTAATTATAGTTCTAGCTGTAGCTCTTGATATGAGAAAATACATGAAAAAGAACTAATAAAAATGGAGATGTATCAAAACATAACAAATTAAAACTTACAAACATATTCTGAGAATTACTAGATTTCGCTAAGAATTTATAAGTATTACTCCGAAGATATTACTAAAGCTTCAAAACTTGCTTCGCTTCGAACAGTTTCAGCTTCTTAACGTAATATCTTCTCCGTAATACTTTAAATTCTAAAGCTCATCTAGATATTCTCTTCATACTGTTTGTAAGTTTTATAAAAAGTTTTTTGATACACTCCATTTTTTTACATATACTCAAATTCAAAAGTTGTTTTTTGATAATACTCTTCATCCTTTTTAAGTATTATTCCATCTAAGAAGCAATCATCATATCCTACTGGTAAGTTTTGTGTTTCAAAACATATTCCATCATGCTTTTTGGCTACTTTGCCATTTTCTAAAGGCAATTCATCTGGAAAATTCATTGAATAACATACTACTGCCTTTTGATCTGTCTTAACCTTCATAATTCTTCCTGATTCTTCATCTACTAAGATTGCATCAAAATCACCCTTCTTATTTAAAACCCATGGATGATCATATCCTGATCCAATTTCTAATTGCAAGTGGTTTTTATTTATATCCTCACCTATTTTTTTTAACTCCCTAAAGTCAAAAGGTGTTTTTTCTACACTTAAAAACTCTCCTGTTGGAATTAAGTTTTTATCTAATTCACATATTTTATCTGAATCTATATAAAGTTTTTGTTCTAATACATTTCTTTTATTGTTTCCTGATAAATTAAAATATGAATGATTAGTTAAGTTTACTACTGTATCTTTATCTGAATAAGCTCTATATTCTATGGAAAGCTTGTCTCCTTCAAGAGAATAAGTAACCTTGACCTTTAAATTACCTGGGAATCCTCCTTCTCCATCCTTGCTAAAGCAAGTAAATGTTGCTGTAGATTTTTCTTCATCCTCATTATATGAATAGTCCCAAATTTTTTTACTAAAACCTTTATACCCTCCATGAAGGCAGTTTCCATTATTATTTTTATCTAATTCATAATTAATACCATTTAATTTAAAGGAACCCTTTCCTATTCTACCTGCTACTCTTCCTACTATAGCACCTAAACTTGAAGGATTTTCAATATAGCTTTTCTCGTCCTTATATGCAAGAACTATATTTTCTTTATTTCCATATCTATCCTCTACATTTATTTTTTCTACAATAGCACCTAAGTTTAATATTTCCACAGATACTTTATTATTTTTTAATACTATTTTACTTATTTCATCATTAATTTTACTTTCTATAACCAAATTATTCACTCTCCCTCTCATATCTATAGTTTGATTTTAACAACTTAATATAAGTTTTTCAATAATCTTTACTCTATTAAACATGCTAGTTTTAAGAATTTTATCAAAAATTCTATATTTAAAAATAACTTAACAAAAAATTAGTAAAATTTTTAGTAAAACAATTGATTTTTATTTTTTGTAATCGTATAATTAAGTTACAGATTTTCTATTCGGAGGTATATCATGGAATTAAATACACTTAAATCAACTTTTATTAATAATTTTGGTAAAGAACCTACTTCATTATTTTTCTCACCAGGAAGAATAAATCTTATAGGTGAACATATTGACTACAATGGGGGATTCGTATTTCCTTGCCCAATAACTCTTGGAACTTTTGCAGCAGCAAGCTTAAGAGATGATAGAATTTGTAGAGCTTACTCTCTTAACTTTGAATCTCTTGGAGTAATAGAGTTTTCTTTAGATGATTTATCTTATAAAAAAGAGGATAATTGGACAAACTATCTTAAAGGAGTACTAAAAGTACTTATAGAAAAAGGATATAAAATAGATAAGGGTATTGACTTAGTTATCAATGGAAATCTTCCAAACGGAGCTGGTCTTTCCTCTTCAGCATCTTTAGAAATGTTAATAGTAAAAATTTTAGATACTTTCTTTTCTCTTAATATTTCAAAGGTAGATGCTGCACTAATAGGTAAAGAGGTAGAAAATACTTATATAGGTGTTAATAGCGGTATAATGGATCAATTTGCTATTTCTCTAGGAGAAAAGGATAAGGCAATTTTACTTGATTGTAATAGCTTATATTATGAATATGTTCCTTTAAACTTAGGAGATAATTCAATAATTATAATGAACACTAATAAAAGACGTGAACTTGCAGATTCTAAATATAATGAAAGAAGAAAAGAATGTGATGATTCTTTAGACACTTTAAAGAAATATACTAATATTTCTTCTCTTTGCGAACTAACTTCCTTAGAATTTGAAACATATAAAGATAAAATAGAAGATTCTAATAAATTACGTAGATGTGTACATGCTATTTCTGAAAATGAAAGAGTAAAAGATGCTGTAAAAGCTTTAAAAGAAAATAATCTTGAATTATTTGGACAACTTATGAATCAGTCTCATATTTCTCTTAGAGATGATTATGAAGTTACTGGTAAAGAATTAGATACTTTAGCTGAAAATGCTTGGAAACAACCTGGAGTTTTAGGTGCTCGTATGACTGGGGCTGGCTTTGGTGGATGTGCCATAGCAATAGTTAATAATGCTCATGTTGATGAATTTATTAAAAATGTTGGACAGGCTTACAAGGATGCTATAGGATATGAAGCGTCATTCTATGTTGCTTCTATAGGTAATGGTCCTACTGAACTTTAAAATAAAACCTTTGGGCTGTATCAAAATATAATAATAAAACTTACAAACACATACTCTTTGTAAGTTTTATAAAAACCTATTTTGATACATGCCCTCTTCAATTTAATTAAGGGGGATTTTTCATGTATAATTTAAATGCTTTAATAGATAGATTAATAGAGATATCAATAAATAATAATCTTATAGAAGACATGGACACTGTATATACTAGAAATAGACTTCTTAGTCTATTTAATGAAAATAGTTATACTCCATGTGAAGAGAAGCTTACGCTTTCTTTTCATGAAACATTAAATGAACTAATAAATATAGCTATAGAAAAGAAAATCATAGAAAATGCTTTATATTCAAAAGACATATTTTCTAGTGATATAATGAATATATTTTTACCTACACCATCTTTAATAAACAAGGAATTTTATAAAAGATATGCTATTTCACCTAAGGAAAGTACAGATTATTTCTATTCTTTAAGTAAAAGTTCAAATTATATAAGAACTGATAGAATAGCTAAAAATATAAATTTTAAGGCACCATCTAAATATGGTACTATGGATATTACAATAAACTTATCAAAACCTGAAAAAGACCCTAAAGAAATAGCTTTAGCAAGAAATTCTGTTAAAAGTAATTATCCAAAATGTTTATTATGTATAGAAAATGAAGGATATGAGGGAACAGTAACTCACCCTGATAGAGCTAATCACAGAATGATAAGATTAGATCTTAATGATAGAACTTGGATGCTTCAATACTCCCCTTATCTTTATTATAATGAACACTGCATAATACTTTCAGAGGATCATGTTCCAATGAAAATAGATATTTCAACATTTAAAAATTTATTGAGTTTTGTGGATAAATTCCCTCATTACTTTGCTGGTTCAAATGCTGATTTACCTATAGTTGGAGGTTCTATTCTTTCCCATGAACATTATCAAGGAGGAAATCATAGATTCCCTATGAATGATGCTAAGAAACTATTTGATTTCTCTATAGAGGGCTTTGAAGATATAGAATGTGAAGCTATTAAATGGCCAATTTCTACTATAAGATTAAGAGGAGAAAATATAGATTCTCTAGTATTAGCTTCTGATTTAATACTAAAAAAATGGAGAGATTATTCAGATGAAACTTTAGATATATTAGCTTATTCTAATAGTGAAATGCATAATACAATAACTCCTATGGTAAGAAAAGAAGATGGAAAATTCGTAGTTGATTTATCTCTTAGAAATAACAGAACTTCTAAAGAGCATCCTCTTGGAATATTCCATCCTCATGAAGAAGTTCATCATATTAAAAAGGAAAACATAGGCCTAATAGAAGTTATGGGACTTGCTGTTTTACCTGGAAGACTTTTAAAAGAGCTTGAAAAAATAAAGGAATACTTAAGGGATGAAATTTCTTTAGATAATATTGAAGAATATCATAGACCATGGGCCCTTGAATTAAAGAAGAAATTTGATTATTTAAAATCATCAACAGATTTAAATGACTTTGTAAATAAAGAATTATCAAACAAATTCGTATCTGTTTTAGAGCACTGTGGTGTGTTTAAATTAAATGAAGAAGGCTTAGAAGGTTTCAAGAGCTTTACAAATTCACTTAATAGATAAATAAAATAGAGATGTATCATTAATAAAGCTTACACTTTATTTTGATACATCTCATTTATTTTAATATACTTTATTATTAAAATATCTTCAAACTAATCTTTATAAATTGTATTAATCCCTACTTAATTTCTAATATATTTTAAGTATTACAGATAATAAATTCCTTACTATATTTTTAATTTTAATTTAATTAATACTTATAGAAGCAACTTCCACCTATAAATTCTCTTAAAATCGAATTTTCAGGTACTCTCTCTGGCTTAACTTCCACAAAAAACTTTAATGTATTTATTATTCTTTTAGCTTCATAGTAAACACTGCTATTTTTATCTACTTTTTCTAATTCTCTTAAGGCATATTCCTTTAACGCTGCTAATTCATAAACTAAAGTGGAGTTAAACATAACATCTGCTTCTTCCTGATAAACAAATATGTTCTTTTCCTCTCCTCTTTTTATAGAACTCCACATTTCTAAAGTTTGCTCTGCTCCATATCCTCTTGATAAAGAATCCCTAACTATACGTCTTATTTTTCTGACATCTGTAGTTGGAATTCTATTGTGATTATCTAAATTTAATTGTGTTAAAGCAGAAATATAAACCTTAAACTTATTCTTTGAAGGAATTTTTTCTGTCAGTTTTGGATTTAGTCCATGTATTCCCTCTATAACAAGCACTCCATTATCAGGAAGTTTAATCTTGTTGCCTAGCCATTCTCTTTCTCCTATTTTAAAATTATAAGAAGGTATTTCTACTTCTTCCCCTTCTAAAATATCATAAAGATTCTTATTAAATAATTCTAGATCTAAAGCATTTATAGATTCAAAATCAGGTTTTCCCTCTTCATCTAAAGGAGTATGAATTCTATTTATAAAATAATCATCTAAGGATATAGCTATTGGTATATAGCCATTAACTCTAAGCTGTATAGAAAGTCTTTTTGAAAATGTTGTTTTACCTGAAGATGAAGGCCCTGCTACTAAAACAATTTTAACTTCTTTTCTTTCACTTATCATATCTGCTATTTGTGCTATTTTTTTCTCATGTAAAGCCTCAGAAACTCTTATTATGTCTTTAGATTCTTCTCCCTCTAACTTATAATCTAAAGAACCTACATCTGGAGTTCCTAATATATTTAGCCATGTTTCATTTTCTCTAAATACATTAAATAACTTTTTTTGCTCCTTAAAGACAGGTACAACTGTTGGCTCCTTATGGCTTGGTACCATAAGTATAAAACCTGGATTATAATATAATAAATCAAAATATTTTAAAACTCCTGTAGAGTATGCCATATCTCCATAAAAATAATCATACCTATCTTCTAATTTATATAAGTTTACATACTCTTCTTGAACCCAATGTAATAAATCAACCTTATCCTGCATCTTATAAGATTTAAATATATCAATAGCCTCTTTCTTAGGCATCTTTATTTTTTCTATTATAATATTTTTATCTATTATATCTTGCATTTTTTTCTTTATTTTTAGTATATCCTCTTTATCTAAGGCCTTTTCTTTGTGAATTTCCCCAAAAGTTCCCTTGCTTATAGAATGCTCTATATTTATTCTAGCATCTTTAAACAAGTCTAAAGTTGCTTTTATAAATACAAACTGCAAAGTTCTACTATAAGCTATTTTTCCATGTGGATCACTTATATTTATAAGTTCTATATCCCCATCATTATTTATTAAATCAGTAAACTCATAATACTTATTCCTCTGCTTAACCAAAGTAATAGGTATTTTTTCATTTATATAGTCCTTTTTTAAAATTGCTGAATATTTTTCTCCCTCATTAAAGAGTAAACTTTCCCCATTTACATTAACCCTAAAGCTTTTCATAAACACCATTCCTCTCTACTTATAAGCCGCCTTATTGTTATTATACACTTAAAACTTCAAAAAAATTATCTATTTTTGTATAAATCCCCTTTAAATTTGTTACCCTATTTTATTAGAGGAGGTATTTTTTATGCTAATAACTTTTATAAGAACAGCAATACTTTATTTCATTGTAATTATAAGTATTAGACTTATGGGTAAACGTCAAATTGGGGAATTGCAACCTTACGAGCTTGTAATAACCTTAATGCTATCTGATTTAGCATCCTTACCAATGCAAGATACTCGTCTTCCTCTCCTTTTAGGAATAGTACCTATAATTACACTTTTATTTGTAAAAATATTAATATCTGAAATCCAACAACATAGCCGTTTATTTGAAAAAATCCTAGATGGTACTCCTTCCATAATAATAAGTGATGGAGAGATCAACCTAGAAATGATGAAAAAACAAAGGCTAACAATGAACGATATATTAGAAGAATTACGAAGCGCTGGTTATCTAGATATAAGCGATATTCAATATGCCATTATAGAAACTAATGGAACCATATCAATAATTCCTAAAAGTGCTTGTGATAATGTTAAGAGAAAAGACTTAAAAATAAAAGAAAGCGAATCAAAAATTCCAATTGTTTTATTTGAAGATGGGCGTTTAAATAAAAAAGCTCTTCAAGGAATGAACAAGGATGAAAAATGGTTAGATGAAAAATTAAAGTCCCTTAATTATCCACCTAGAGATAAATTATTCCTAGTTATGATGGATTCTAATGAGAAATTATTTATTCAAAGAAAAAATCAGAAAGATAAGGAGGACATAATACTATGAAAAATACCCTAATTTCATCATTAATATTTTTTTCCCTCCTTGCTTCTGTTCTATTTTTTAATAATAAACTAATAAATGTATGTGACAAGGTAAATGATTATAGTAATAAAATAGAAAGTTCCTTAAGTAAAGAGGATTGGAAGGAATCTTATGAAGAGTCTTTAAAGTTAAGTAATCTCTTAGAAGAAAATTATGTTTCTTTATCTCTTTACATAAATCATGAACAATTAGATAATTTAAGTAAGGAAATTCTTAGTCTAACTCAATATATAAAGGCTGAAGATGTTTCCAACAGTTTATCCTCAGTACATATAATCAAGAGCTATACAAAGCATATAAAGGATATTCAGAAGGTTAATATAGGTAATATTTTAAATTCCAACCTAAAAAATATATTTTATTGTGGAATTTATAATGATTTTAGTTTATAATGTTATTGAAAGGGGCAAGTCCCGCATGGACTTTTTTTGTCCCTATATATAAATCTAATAAAAGTTAATGAAAGATTTTGAAAGGTGGTAAACAAAATGGCATTAGTTAACGCAAAAGAAATGTTAAATAAAGCAAGAGAAGGAAAATACGCTGTTGGTCAATTCAACATAAACAACTTAGAATGGACAAAAGCTATATTATTAACTGCTCAAGAAAATAACTCACCAGTTATATTAGGAGTATCAGAAGGTGCTGCTAAATACATGTGTGGATTCAAAACAATAGTTGGAATGGTTAACGGAATGTTAGAGGAATTAAAAATAACTGTTCCTGTAGCATTACACTTAGATCACGGTAGCTACCAAGGAGCTATAGATGCTATGGATGCTGGATTCTCATCAGTAATGTTCGATGGATCACACTACTCAATCGAAGAAAACATAGTTAAAACTAAAGAAATAATCAACTTAGCTGCTGCTAAAAACGTATCAGTTGAAGCTGAAGTTGGATCAATCGGTGGAGAAGAAGACGGTGTTGTTGGAGCTGGTGAAATCGCTGATCCTGCTGAATGTAAACAAATCGCTGAATTAGGAGTTACTATGTTAGCTGCTGGTATCGGAAACATTCACGGAAAATACCCTGCAAACTGGGCTGGATTAAACTTCGAAGCTTTAGCTAACATTAAAGCTGCTACTGGAGATATGCCTTTAGTATTACACGGTGGTACTGGAATCCCTTCAGATATGATCGCAGAAGCTATATCATTAGGAGTATCAAAAATAAATGTTAATACTGAGTGTCAATTATCATTTGCTGAAGCTACTCGTAAATATATAGAAGCTGGAAAAGACTTAGAAGGAAAAGGATTTGACCCAAGAAAATTATTAAATCCTGGATTCGAAGCTATAAAAGCTACAGTTAAAGAAAAAATGGAATTATTCGGTTCAGTAAACAGAGCTTAATAGTTTTAAATAATAAAAGAGAGATTAGATTTTCTAATCTCTTTTTTTATTTCTCTATATAATTTTTAATATTTTTTATAACCATATTTATGCTTCCATCACCATTTCTCACAATTTCAAATTTAGAGTCATCATGATAAGCTTCATCATCAATATATAAGTCTATTTCCTTATCTATTTTAAGTCTAGTTCTCTTCATCTTTTTTTCGATCCAAAGTTTATCAACTTCAACATCATTCTCTAAGCCATGACCTCTTACAAAGGTTGTAAAATCATTCTTTAGTATAGGCTCTTCTTCATTAAATAACTCACGGGATAATTCTTCTATATTTATAATTTCCTCTTCTTTAAGCTTATTCTTTATTTTACTTCTTATACCTTCAGCTTTTTCTGCATCTTCAATAATATTATTTCTAGTCCACTCTTCTGTTGCCTTTACAAAAGTTTTTGTCATATCTCTTTCATTTTGAAAAACTGTGCATCCTAAATAATTATCTACAAAGTAATTTAAAGATAAATAATCATCTTCTGAAGATTTCTTTTTCTTATCTATTACCATAAGATTAACCTTTTGATCTTCTCTTATAGGTTTTATAAATGCACACTTTTGAACTTTTTGTCCTGATGCTGGAAGTCCTGCTGCCTGTTCTACTATTCCTATTCCTATTTTATCATGGACAAAATCAACCTTATGAGTAAAGTTCTTTATGTAATCCATTTTTAAAATTCCTAGCATAGGTCCTTGATCTGTGGATATTGATACTGTAAGTAAATCACAACTTGGAATATTTATATTTGCCTTCATAATATAAAACATCTGTCTTGCTAGTTCCTTAGAAACTTCCACTATATCATTATTAACTCCATTTAAAAAATCTTGAGAAACTTCCTTAACTATATGTCTTTCTGGATTAAAAACAGCATACTTTAAATCTTCACTTTTTAACCCCTTTTCTACATGCTTATATATAAACTTATAAATTTCATCTGTTAACTCTAATTTATACTCATTTAATATAGGTTCATCACTGTTACTGTCTAATATATGTATAACAGCTTCTATTATATTTATATCATTTACGTATTCCATCTTTATCCTCCCACTTTTCTTAAATTTGACACATCTTATATTTTATCAAAGTATAAAGGAAAAATCACCATACTATTCTTTTCTCCCTTTAACAATTTGTTTATAATAGTATTATAAAGAATTTGGAGGTAGTTTAATTATGAAAGAACTTGAAACACGTATTATAGATATAGATTTTGAAAAGATAAGAGAAACATTAAATAAACTTGGGGCAGAAAATGTAAAGCGTGAAAATCAAACAAACGATATTTTTGATTTTCCAGATAGAAAATTATTAGATAAAAAAGGTTATGCAAGAATAAGAACTGTTGAAGATCTTATAAACAATAAAACAGTTTATTTTATGACTACAAAAAAAATGCTTAGCCAAGATAAGTTTAAAGTAATGGAAGAAAATGAAACAATCATAGAAGATGGAGCTATGGGTAAAAATATCTTTAAATCTTTAGGATTAGAATTATTTGAAACTATAAAGAAATATAGAGAAAGCTATAAATATAAAGATTCATTAATAGAAATAGATATTAATGACCCATCATTTTGTCCATTTCCATACATAGAAATAGAAACTTCTTCTGAGGAAAAACTTAGTGAAATTTTAATAGACTTAGGCTATTCAATGGAAGATACAACATCTAAAACAATTTATGAAATTTTAAAAGATAAAGGTATTTCCCCTGATTCTAATAAAAAAGGACTTTAGATAATAGCCTTAATTTATAAAAATAATTATAAAAATACAAGTAATTTTCTCTGAAGAAAAATTTATTTAAAGAAAAATACATTATATAGTTTTGTTTTTTTTAACAAAGCTATATAATGTTCTCTAATCCCCTTTTTATTTAAATAACTTAATCTATATAATAACTTAATAGTCTCAAAATCATAAAAAATATAATTAATCTCCATAAATTATATATTTTTTATTTAATGATTATATCCTAGTTATAAACCTAAGTAAATTGCTTTATTTTATTATTTATAAATTTAAAAAATCCACTTCCCTTTTTAGGTATAGCAAAGCTATTATGGTGGTATCTCTTTTCATTTACTATATCTTGACAAAACATTTCTAATTCTATTTCTAATTGATCATATTCTAAATCATTATTTTCTAAACCACTTTCCCATAGATTTAATTTAGCTAATACTCCTATGCCCTTCTGCCAAACAATATATTTCTTGTTACATATCTCCATGCAGTTTTCTAATAATTTTTCTATTTTTTCTACTCCACTTAAAACTTCAATATCACCATTTAAAATAGCTGAAAACTTTATTTCTTTATTATGCTCCTTATTCTTATTTTCCTCTCTAATGGCCTCTAAAAACATTTTTGATATTCTATTAAACTCATCTTTTCTTAATGAAGTAATAAAAATCACATTATCACAATTTCTAATTTTATCTTTTATTCCATCTAACTCATTATCACTTAATAATATTTTAGTACATTCTACCTTACCTAATAACTTTTTTTCTATATAATTTGCTATATAATAGGAATTACTCTTTTCCCCTTCATAACTACTAATAAATAATAATAATTTTTTCACCAAACCACCTCCCATTATTTTACATTTTAATTATATAATATTTTACAAAATTTGTATATTGAATAAATAAAAAAACAAGTTATATTTAGTAATAGTTTACTAAATATAACTTGCTTTATAATAAATTTATTATGTTAATCTTAAAGAACTCTTCTTGCTCTTCCTATTTTACTCCATGGAACAGATGTAATAGAAACAAATTTACCTTTGTTAGGAGCCTCTATCCATTGACCATTTCCTATATACATACCTACATGGCCTAAATTACTAAAGAATAATAAGTCTCCTGGCTTAGCATTACTTGGAGAAACTTCATATCCATTGTTTATTTGATCCCAAGTTGTTCTTCCTAAACTAATTCCAGCTTGTCTAAAACTCCATTGCATTAATCCAGAGCAATCAAAAGCTCTGTAATTTCCATTTAAATAGTTTGATGGTATATCATAAAATCCTCTTGCAGCATGATCTGGGAAAGTTCTTCTTAAGCTACTTAATAAGCTTGAAGTTAGTGTTTCTCCAGCTCCTCCATAAATATATGGAGAACCAATTTGAGATTTCATAATACTTAAAACTTGTTCATATTTACTTTGGTTAACTTGTCCGCCACCTGTGCTTCCATTTTGGCTTGAACCTAAATTTTCATTTACGCCTCCATTTGAACCTTCATTTGAAGATACTATTTTAACATAATCTTCATGTAAATAACCAATTTTTCCATTATAATTTACTTTAAACCATCCTGAAGAAGTCTTTCCCTGTAAAGTAAATCTTTCATTAGGTAATAAATATGCTAAAACAGAACTACTAGTACTAGGTTGACTTCTAAGTCTTAAATTAGTTGTTACATTTACAACCTTTCCAGCTTTTCCATTATAAGATTCATCTAAATTGTTATTTTGGCTTCCACTTTGGTTATTATTACTTCCACTATTAGAACTTTCGTTTCCACTTAATACTTGTACATAATCTCCATGAACATGTCCTTTTGTTCCTTGTGCATCAATATTATACCAAGCTCCATTTTTACCATTTATCTTAAAAGTTTGTCCTGCACTTAATGATCCAACAACTGAGCTACTTGTACTTGGTGATTGTCTAATTCTTAAAGAAGTACTTACATTTACAACCTTACCAGTTTTTCCTGCTAATGAAGTATCCATTCCTGAGTTATTTTCTGATGATTGTCCATTATTTCCTGATGATTGCCCACCATTATTTGAACTATTTTCACCTACTTGTACATAATCTCCATGAATATATCCTGTAAGTCCATTTGCATTTATATAATACCAACTTCCACTTTTACCCTTTATCTCAAATGTCTGACCACCTCTTAGGCTACCTACAACTGAGCTACTTGTGCTTGGTGATTGTCTAACTCTTAAAGAAGTACTTACGTTTACAACAGTACCCTTTTTCCCAGCTAATGAAGTATCTAAATTTGAATTACTTCCACTATTATTGCTGCTACTATTAGAATTTCCACTTACTTCTTTAACATAATCTCCATGAATATAGCCAACTTTACCATTAGCATTTATTTTATACCATGAACCTTCTTTTCCATCTATATTAAAAATTTCACCATTAGTTAAATATCCAATAACATCACTGCTTGTATTTGGACTCTTTCTAATTCTTAAATTTGTACTTACATTTATAACTTGTCCTTTTTTTACCGATCTAGTTTGATTATTCTCTTCTAATTGATTAGAATTTTTATGTTCTGTTGCATAAGCATTTTCACTGTGTGCTGAAACAACACATACCGTTGATACAGCAAAAATCAAAGCTGCTATCTTATTCCTATTCATACACAATCCTCCCTAGTAGTCATATTAAGCCCTGCCTAAAATAATTCTTCACCTTCTATAATATATTCTTTAGTAGAATTTATCAACAAAATAGTTACAAAAAAATATCAAAAATAACAAAAAAAGAAGTTGCCCCTATTTAAACTGGACAACTTCTATGTTCTATCATCTTTCTACACTCAACAAATCATCAGATTTTTCAACAATATATTTATAAGAATCTATAACCCCTTGTATATAAAATTGTGCTCCTAAATTTTCTACAAAAAATCTTATAAGTTTATCTAACTCTTCATCATCTAAACTTTCATTTTTTTCAAGTTTAAAATATTTTAAAAGTTCTTCTTTCAAAAAATCTTTTTTTTCTTTAGAAATATCAAAATTATTATTTATTGTAACGCTACCTTTCTTATTGTTATCTATAATAATATCACTTATAAAAAAACTAGTGTAACAATGCCCTTGCTTATCATAATAATCTTCCTTATTCCCATAATATCCTTCTTCAACTTTATTTAAATCATTTTTATTCATACAAATTCACGCCTTCTAAATAAATTTGGAATATATCCCATATAATACATTTTATTCACCAATCATATTAAAGTTACTTAATATATTATTTTAATCTTTAAGTTTTTATCATTAAGGAAATTATAAAAAGATTTTAATTTGTGATTATATAAATTAATTTTGTAAATAATAAATTTGAGGTGATTTTATGTATAAAGCAATTGGTATAAATATGGATAAAGAATACAAAGCCTTAAGAAAAAAATCTAAACGCTTTGTTCCCCCATCTCATTATAGAGATAACTATTCAATGAATAACTCTAAGGAAGATGACTTAGAGGATTATTCATTCTTTGATTCTATGGAAGATTTAAAGGATTGTGCTAACTCTAATGATGAGAATTGCAAAATAAGATCTTGTCTATTAAACAAAGAAATTCAAGTAAATAAAAAAGTTCTTATTGCATCCTGCATAGGAGCTGCAGCAGGCATTATAGGTGTAACCTGTGCAATGAAAAAAATGAATTCAAAATCAAACAAAAGTCTTTTAGCAGCTGCTCCTTCTTTAATGAAATTTGCTAAAACTATGCTTTAAAAAGTAAAAAGAAGCCACATAAAACTTTGTGGCTTCTCTTTCATTTAATAATTAAAATTTATTTTAAAATTCTAAACTTTTAATTTCTTAAAAGTTCTTTTAAACTATATTCTAATTAGTTTTTACTATTTTATTAAAAATGCAAATTCCCCTTCTACAACACTTAATAAATCTTTTGGATTCATTTTTATTTGATGTCCTATCTTTCCTTCACTAAATATTATAAAATCTAAATCTTCTGCACTCTCATGTATAAATGTTTTATAGTTCTTTTTCATTCCTATAGGGGAACATCCACCACGAATATATCCAGTATATTTCATTATATCCTTAACTGCTATCATTTCAACTTTCTTTTCGCCTGCTATCTTAGCAGCATTCTTTAAATCTAATTCTTCTGCTACTGGTATAACAAAAACATATAACTCTTTGCTTGTTCCTTGAGCCACTAATGTTTTAAATACATTTTTCTCATCTACTCCAATTTTATGAGCTACTGAAATTCCATCTATCTTTCCATCTTCACTTTCATAACTCAACATTTCATATGAAACCTTTTTAGAATCTAATATTCTCATAGCATTTGTCTTAAGCTTCTTATCTTTTGCCATAATTTTCACCTCTTAAACTTAAATCATTTATAATTATACAATAAAACACTTAAAATATATAATCCTAAAATAAAAAAGACTAAGATTATATAATCTTTCTACACTTTATACATCCACTAGACTTTAGGAATTAGCTTAAATACCCTTTCCTAAATTTCCCTTTTAGTGACCATACCATTTCTATACTTAGCATGTATTTCCTGATGACATGAATTAAATAAAGAAAACAGGAAGCTTATCCTTAATCCAAGCTTCCTGCTTTCCTTTAACTTTATTATGTGATGTACAACATAAGTAACTCTTATTCTTACTTAAACAAACTTTGCATAATCCTAAATCTTTAAAAATAACCTTATGACATTCTTTAGAATTATGAAAAGCTTGTTCATCTTTGTCTTTTCTTCTTAACTTATAATTCTTAGGTATATCATTATTTTTATTAAATGAATACTTACTACAATATGTTTCATTTAAGTTAATAAGTTTATTGCATCCACTATAATTACAAACCTTTTTAATTTTTAATCTCTCCTAATAGATATTTTAGTGCTTCTTCAATATCTTTATTTTCTTTAATTAAATTTTTATTTTTTCTATATTTTTTAAGGAATTTAAATATACTCTCCATCTGTTTTGTATCTAATGGTAAAAATTCTTTATCTGATTCTATAGTTTCTACATCAATATCATCATCTATAAAATCCCAATAATCTCCTAAAAGTTCTTCTCTTGTATATATTGGAATAGGTTTGTTTATAGTGCAAAATAAAATATCTTTACACTCATCTCCTAATATATTTTCTACTAAAAAATATATGATTTCTTCAATATTATAATTTGTTTCAATCATCTTTTTATTTTTAATATAATAATCATATATATTCTTTATAGTTCCTATATTTTTATTTGTATCATAAATCATTAATTCATATATTAAATCTTTTATTTCTGGCTTTATATCTGGAATTATAATTTTAAAGTTTTCATTTACACTTTCACTTTCAAAATTACATTCTCTTCCCCAAACATATTCATAAAAACTTTTTTTTACTGAGATAATATATTCTAATATCTCTGTATAAACTATAATATTAATTCTTCTTAATTTTTCTCTTTGCTCATCCTTTTTCTGATTTTTAGAATACTCAATTGAAATTAAAACAGCAATTATTGTTGCATACACTCCTATTAATGTAGTTACTACAGTTGCACAAAATATAATCCATTCATTAACTTTAAAATAATTACCCCATATCTCCCAAATGCTAAACAATACAAAATATATAAATGTTAACATTAATATTAACGCTATTGTTATATTTTTTATAATAGTTTTTTTCTCCATTTAATCACCCCAATATTAAATTATATATTATTGCAATATTAACCTCAACAACTTGCAAATAATACCCCATAGTACATATTGTGTTCTTTAAATGGTTTATATTTTTCTTCTCAATCCCTATATAGTGTAAAGTTATTGAAGGGTCAGAATGATTAAGTCTCTTATTATTTCTACATAATTCATATCACCGCCTCACATATAATTAAATTTAAAAGTAATATTTTTATCTATTACAAAATTAAAAGAACCTACATTTGATGGAAGTTCTAGTATTTTAAATTATATATATCTATTTATTATCTCTTTTCTCTCTCTAAATATTTTTCTGCTATAAGTTTCATTTCTAATTTTAAAAAGAATTTTATTCCCCTTTCTTGAGATAATATATTGGTAAAACAATTTGTTGTTTTAGTTTGCAAAAAAATATCCTCTATTGTTGTTTCAAATAAATTTGAAATTTTATATGCTAAGTCTAAAGAAGGTTTTCTTACTCCCTTTCCTATAATACCTAAATAACTAGTTGTAATACCTAAAATACAAGCTATTTCTTTCTGAGTAAGACCTTTTTAAGTCTTAAAAATAATATTTTATTTTTCATAAGTCCACCTCTAAACAACTTATCGTTGTTTATTCTCTTATGCTAATACAACAAATAGTTGTTTGCCAAGTTTTTTTGAACATTTTGTTGTTTTAGGTGAATTATACAACTTTAAGTTGTATAATTATATTGATAATGAAAGGTGGTTTTTATGTTAAATAATAGATTAAAAAGTTTAAGAAATGAAAAAGGTGCATTACAAAAAGATGTAGCTGAATACTTAAAAATATCTACAAGTGCCTATGGTTTCTATGAACAAGGAAAAAGAATTCCTGATGTTGAAACTTTAAATAAACTATCTGATTATTATAATGTTTCTATAGACTACCTTTTAGGCAAATCAAGTATTAAAGAATCAGCTGAAGATATTATTAATGATAATAGTTTAACTTTAGCTTTACATAATGATAATGATATCGATGGTGAGCTTCCTGAAGAAGCTAAAAAGGAAATTAAAGACTTTATTGAATATGTTAAACATAAATATAAAAAATAGAATTTAAAAGGAGATTTTTATTGAACGAATATACATATACAATCCCAAATAAGATTATTCCAAATAAAGGTGTCTATGAATTTGTAAATATTCTCTATTCTACTTTCAAAGATAAATCTAACAGTAAAATTTCTTTATTATCTGAAAATACTAAGTTCATAGATCCATTATTAATGGCACCACTTGGATTAGTATTAACTAAATTAAAGTTAAGAAACAATTACATTGTTTTCAATAAACTTAATAAACTTAATTACTATACTCTTAATAGTTGTGGTTTTTTAAAACAATCTCAGCTTGATCCACATTTAATATATACAAAATTACTTTTATATAAAACATTTAATTTAAAAGATTATTTAAAATTCAAACAATTTTTAAGTGATGAGTTATTAAATATTTCTGATAAAGATTTAGTTGATACTATTATCTCGCATTTATCTGAACTATTTGAAAATGTTAGAATGCATAGTGGAATTTCAATAAACTCGACATATTCTCAGGATATTTTCATAAGTGGATATTATGATGAAAAAACTAATTATATTAATTTTTCAATTTGCAATATAGGAGATACTTTTAAAGATGTAATATTATCAAAACGTAAAATAAACTATGAATTTGATTATGAATATATAAAATGGTCTTTAATACGTTCAAATACAACTAGAGATTTAACTACTCCTGGTGGCTTAGGTCTATTCATGATTTATGATTTTATAAAAAAATCTCATGGTAATTTATATATATCTTCTGGAAAAGGCTATTGTGAGATAAAAAATAATTCTGATGATTATTATGCTGAATTCTCTTCTCCATTTCCAGGAACTTCAATAAGTTTAAGTATTCCAATTGAAAAAATATATAAAAAAGAAAATTTAAATTTAAATACGATATTTAGTATTTATGATATGTTTAAGGAGGATTAAGAATGTGTCTACTTTGTTATTTAGATAGCTATAACCAACACAATATACGGGAAACAATCCAATTACGAACAGATAGATTTGAACATGCATTAAATAGATATAAATTACAATTCTTACATGAATTTAAGGAAAATATCAAATCTGACTTGTGTGAAATACATAATTCAAAAGAAAATTATGCTTTATTGGAATTATTAAAAAACATACCTCCAATAGAAATAAATAATTTCTTTGATACATTAGAAAAAATTTATTTATTTTGGATTGATTCCAAACCTACTAAAGCATTAAATTTATTTAAAAACTTGTTAAAAAATCATAAAATTTTATCTTTAAAATATATTATTGATGAAAAAGTTTTGTTTAGAGGACGTCAATGTGAAAGCATTCTTTCTCATTGGGATATGTTTCATATTCCATTTAATAAAAGATATTTAATAGGTAATCAACGCTATTCACTAGTTGGACAACCTCTCCTATACTTAGCAAGTAGTCCTCTTTGTGTAATATCTGAATTAAGAAATTGTGATAATATAAAGATTTCTTCATTCAGAATAAATAATGCATCAAAAAAATCAAACGTTTTAAAATTATTTGATAATTCTTTTAATCTTTTAAAATTTATTAAAGTAAATAATGAAAACCCATTAAATGAATCAATAGATCAAATGATAATAGATGACGATTTTAATCAAGATGGTATAAGAAAATATTTTTTTCAGTATTTATTAGCTTGCTGTTGTAGTTTTAAAACTTATGCTGCTAAAAGAAAGTTTACATTCTGCGAGGAATATGTATTACCACAATTATTAGCTCAACTAGTAAAAGAAACTGGATTTGATGGTATAGTTTTTAATTCTACAATTTGTTATGACAATAAATATTTTTCCAACAATCCACAATTATATAACTTACTATGTAAAAACTTTTGTGTTTTTACTAAATATAATCATAGAAATTCTCATGATATAACTTATGTTTATGATAAAATTTTATATAAAAAATTTATAATTTCATCTCCATTGATGTGTGAATCTAAAATTTGTGATAATATTTCAGTTTTTATTGAAGAAACACAAGCCTTGCTAATAGATTTTATAGGTGCTATTCTTAATTTAAAAGATTATATATATTATTTATCAGTTTCTAGTAACTTTCTATTATATATTCAACACTATAAAATCTTATTAAAAAACATAAATAAATCTAATAATTTATCTAAAACTGAAAAAACTATACTTGAAAACTCAATAAAGTTGCACATATTGTCAATAAGAAATATAATATTTAATATGAGAGATGAAATTAATCTCAAGGAGGATTGGTTATGGAATTAAAGGTTTTAGAGGAATTAAATACTTCTTCTGCAGTATCTTCCGAAATTGGAGATAAACTTTATGAAAAATTATGCAATATTGTTAAAAATAATGAAAAAACTAAGGATTTAATAATTGTTGATTTTAATGGTATAGATGATTTAACTACTGCATTTTTAAATAATAGTATAGGTAAATTATTTTTGAATTATAATACTAAATATTTAATGGATACATTAAGATTTTCAGGTTTAAAAAATTCAAATCATATTAATTTATTAAAATTAACAATCTTTAATGCAATAGAAAACTCACAAAGTTAAAGCGATTAGTAAAACTAATCGCTTTTTTTTATCCTCATAAGAACATACGTTCGACTTTTCCGCATATAAATGTTATAATTATCCTATAAATAGATAAAATGGATGGTGAAACTAATGAAAAGTTTAAGTGATATTTATAGTTTAATTGAATATGAGAACATAGCATTAGAAGAAGTTTATTTTAAATCATCTAATATTGAAGTTATCTATTTTAAAGTATCAGAAATGAATCCTATAATTGGAATACATAAAAATTTACTCACTGATACTAGAAAATATATATCTGTATTAGCTGAAGAACTTGGTCATCACTTTACTTCCTCAGGAAATTTAACTTCTGAATGTATAACTTACTCTGATAAACTTAATAGAAGTAAACAGGAAAAAAGAGCTAGAATATGGGCTTCTAATTTTTTAATATCTGATAATGAAATAATTGGAGCTATACTCCAAAATATAAATACTATATATGGACTCTCACTCCATTTTAATGTTACAGAAGAAATTATAAAATATAAGTTATTATCAATCTACCTAAAAGAAGATAAATTTAGAATATCTAAATTAATGATTATAGAAGATGAAATTATTTATAATTCTTGTTCAGTTTAATGGAGGTCTTACTATTAAAAAAGTTGCTATTTATTCAAGAAAATCTGTTCTAGTTGAAGGATCAGTATCCATAGAAACTCAGATTAATATGTGTAAAGATTACATAAATAATAAATTTCCTAATGCTAAATTTAAAGTTTTTGAAGATGAAGGTTTTTCAGGTGGAAATACTAATAGACCTGCCTTTCAAAAAATGCTTAGAATGGCTCAACTAAATGAAATTGATATAGTTGTTTGTTACAAAGTAGATAGAATTGCTAGAAATACCCTAGACTTCTTAAAAATATTAGAACTATTTAAAGAAAATAATGTTGAACTTATTTCTATAAGTGAAGGTTTTGACCCAAACACTCAAATGGGAAAAATTATGTTGACACTATTAGCTAGTTTTGCTGAAATGGAAAGAACTAATATTCAACAAAGAGTAAAAGATAATTTATTATCTATAGCAAAAAAAGGTAAATGGACTGGTGGCTCCCCTCCTACTGGATTTAAAAGTGGTTTAAATGGTGGACTTGAATGGAATAAACAAGATATGATTTTAGATGTTTTTAATATGAAATATGAGAAAGAAAAAAACTCTAATATTATTAAATATATAAAAGAAAAATATAATCATAATTTTCTTGGGGGAACTTTAGCTACCACATTAAGAAAACCTATATATGTTAAAAGCTCTCCCTCTGTATATTTATACTTAAAGACTAAAGGCTATATAGTTCAAGGTGATGAAGATAATATACATTCATATCTAACATATACAGATAAGAAAATAGCTATGATTTTAAATTTAATTCTTCTGCAACTGGTATAACAAAAACATAAAGCTCTTTGCTTGTTCCTTGAGCTACTAATGTTTTAAATACATTTTTCTCATCTACTCCAATTTTATGAGCTACAGAAATCCCATCTATCTTTCCATCTTCACTTTCATAACTTAACATTTCATATGAAACCTTTTTAGAATCTAATATTCTCATAGCATTTGTCTTAAGCTTCTTATCTTTTGCCATAATTTTCACCTCTTAAACTTAAATCATTTATAATTATACAATAAAATTCTTTAAAAACTAAGCTTAACTTTATATTAACTCAGATAAAGTTAATATAAATTAAGATATTTTGTGTCCATATTTTCAGTATATAATATCAAATCTTATTGAACCCAAATTCTAGATTAATGGTAAAATACACTAATTATAAACTCTTAAATCTAGTAAGATTATAAAGATCATATATAAATAATTTAGAAGCTAAAACACAAACTCATCTAACCAAAGCTAAATTAATTAAGCTACATTATTATCTAGATTTATTCTATTTATTTACTTCCAGGTGGTCATTTATGTCATTCCTTTTCTACACATATAAAAAGAAATGCTTTCATAATAAATTTATTATAAAAGCATTTCTTTTTATTTGTTTAAATCTTCAAATATAGCTTTATCATTATTTGAAAATTTGTTTAAATCATTTGATTGTATAAGATTCCCATTGGCATAGTTTAATTTAGTATAACCTTTTTCGCCTATAGTATAAACATACGGTTCTATTTCTTTATAATTTGATATAATATCAATAGCGTCCTGATTTTTAGTATCATACAAATCTAATTTTTTATTGAAATTTTCAGATGGCAAACTGTCCATCTACACCAAAGGATTCAATAGTATCTCTATCTCCTGTAGAAGAGTATCTAGGCACTTCATTATTTCCACAAAATAGAAATAAAAGAACAAAGCTTAAAGCTATAAATATTAAAGAGATTTTTTTCATTTGTTCCTTCTAAAAAGTAATTTTAAAAATAATTAGCTATTATATTAATATACTATTATCTTCTATATAATTATAAAATAAAGCACTTAAAATATATAAGCATAATAATTCTAAATTAAAAGCACAGTTAAAAACTATGCTTTTAATTCAGAATACTTACACTTATAATACTTTTACACATATAATGCTAATTTAAATGCTCTGTTTTTATCGCCGCATTAAATCCATCTTCAAAGCCGTCTTTAATATCTTTAAATCCGAAAATTAAAAATAAAACTATTACAATTAAAATTCCTATTACAAATTTCTTTTTTATATATTCCTCCCAACAAACCATATATTAACATTATATTATATTATTGTAAATAAAAAAAGAATAAGTAAGAATTAACCTACCTATTCTTTTAATATTATTCCCAAATATTAATTTTATAAATTTATTAAAACACCTTATTTTTATTTATCTTAGTAGAATTTTATAATCCATTTTTAACTACAAAATCTGTTACTTCCTTTGTTAAATCCTTAAAAGATCCGCTATTATCCACTGTAAAATCACATAAATCAATTATTTTTCTTGTATTCTTTTCAAGGTCATCTTGTGAATTTTGTTCATAACCATCTCTACTCTTTAATCTTTCTATTCTTACTTTCTCATCACATTTAACCCCCAATGTTTTGAAACCGCTCTTTTTCCAGAATTCAAAATCCTCATATGTTCTTCCACCAGTTACTATTATAAGTTGCTCATTATCTATATCCTTCATAGATTTCTTTTTAAATTTATCTAGTATTTTTCCTAATACATAATAACTTAAAAAGTCCTCATCTATTTCCTTAAGTTTTATAGCCGTATCTACATAAAATTCTCTTTTTTTATTTTCCCACTTATCTGTTGCTAAAAATATACATGACATATCCCTAACTAAGTCTCCTATATTAAAGAAACTAACACTTTTTTCTGAATATTCATTTATAAGCTTAGCCACAGTATCTTTTCCTGAACCTTTTTCTCCAAAAACTATTAACCCCTTCATATTATCAATCCCTTTCTTAGTTATAAGATTACATATCAATTATAACATTTATTGGAATTTTTAAACATCTTATTTTATTTTAATTATTCTTTAAAATTTAAAACTCTTTCTTCTCCATCACTTCCAGCATGGGAATTTTCAAATACCTCTCTTGCATTATTTATAAATTCCTTTGGATCATTAATAGATGGACTAAAATGAGTTAATAATAATTCCTTTACCTGACCCCTTTTAGCTAAATTAGCTGCCTCCTTAAAAGTCATATGTTTATTTTTTATAGCCTTATGCATATCCTCTTCACTTCCATAAGTCCCTTCACATATGTATAAATCACTTTCCTTTATAAAACCTGGTATATCCTCTGTAGGTCTTGTATCTGTTGTGTAACTTAGTTTTATTCCCTTTCTTTCACCCCCTAAGACCATATAACTATAATATTTAACTCCATTTAAACTAACTTCATCATTTCTTTGAAGTTTAGACCACACTTCCTTTGGAACTTTATTCATTAAAGCTTTCTCCACATTAAATTTTCTTCCTCTCCTTATATTAAAAGAGTATCCTAAACAAGGAAAAGAATGGTCTAATTCTAGAGTTTTTATACTTAAATCTGAACTTATTTTTTCATTCAATTCAACTAATTCCATTTTTTCTTTTTTAACCATGAATTCTAAATTACTTGCATCTTCTAGTATGTTAAGTTTATATGGAAGATGTGGGAGGGTTATTAAAAATCCATCTATAACCTCTTTTATTCCCTTAGGTCCTATTATATATATATCCTCTGTTCTTCCACTATTCCCAATTGTAGAAAGTAATCCTGGTAATCCATATATATGATCTCCATGAAGATGACTTATACAAATAATATCTATACTTTTAAATCCAGTTCCATTTACCCTCATAGAAACCTGCGTGCCCTCTCCACAGTCTAAAAGAATTTTTCTCCCCTTGAAATTCATAACAACTGATGATAAAAATCTATTTGGCATAGGCATGCCTCCCCCTGTTCCTAACAAGGTTACATTTAACATGTTAATCAATCCTCTCTTTCTATAACTAATTATATTATATAGCAAAATAATATTTATTATAAAAAAAGACCAAAATCAAAGATTCTGGTCTTTTTCTTATTTTTTTATTTCTCTAATTTCTGCTTGTTCTTAAAGTTATTGACTTCTTACTAGAAATTTCTCCATTTGAATACTTAGCAGCTATTTTAAAGTTGTAAATTGTGTGTCTATTTAAGCCTTTGAATTTATAAGTTGTCTCATCAGCACCAACTTCTCCAACCTTTTTACCATCTTTATATAAAATATATCCTTCTAAACCTTCAGTTGTCTTCGGAGCTTCCCAAGTTACATTTACATATTTTCTACTAACCTCTGAAGCCACAAAGTTTTCTACTGGGTTAACAATTATCTCTGCACTACCTTTGCCTACTGCTACCTCTCCACTTGTTAATCCTAATTCATAAACCTTTCCATTTTCTCCATCACCTAAGTTTGCTGAAATTACTTCAAAAATTTCTCTTTCTGATTCACTCTTAGGAGTAAGTGTTGCCTTTACTAAGTTTGCAGCATTTTCTATAGGATTTCCTAAACTAGCAGCTAATATTTTTACTACGCCTGGTTCTAATTCTTTATAATTTACTAAAACTCCATCTATTCCATTTGTAACTTCAACTAAATCAAATACTTCTTGATTATATTTTAAAGTAAATTCTGCTGCATAAGCTGATAAATCTTCTTTTATTTCATTAGCACCTAAGAAAACATCAAAATTCTCATTTACTTTAACACTTTCAGGTAAAGTTAAGAAACTTTGACCCACATTTTCCTCTGGAACCTCTAAAACTTGATGAACATTTAATTCAGCAGCTGAGGCAAATCCACCATGACCAGCTTTAGCCACTAATCTTACATGAGTAGCTTCTACTGGATCAAATTTTAATACCTTAGTACTATGGTCAGCAGTCCAATCTCCCTCTAAAACCTTTGTAAAGTTTTCTCCATCAGTACTAACTTGGAATTCATATCTACTTATACTACCATTTAAGGCATCTTGTCTTGGCATATAAGTAAATTTATTTATATTATAACTTCCACCTAAGTCTAAAGTAATGTGTTGAGGTAATGCTTCTACAGGACTCCATTTAGTATGCCATATAGTACTTTCATCTCCATCTATAGCAAAATCAGCTATTCCCTCTGATCCTATATTAGGATGCTCACTGCTAGCAGTTGCACTCATTTGCTCTTGAGGTATAACTGTAGGATCTACAATTTTATGAGCACCATCCTTAATAGTAATTTCATCTATGCTACCCTTAAAGGAATTAGTTGAACTTCCTATTTTATCTAAAGGTAAAATAAATGTTCCTACCTTACCACCATTACTCTTATTTATAGTTTCTATAAATTCTCCATTTACATAAAGACTTGTTTTATTTAATTCTCCAATGAAGGTTAACTCAACCCATTCATCTTCTGGTAATTTATAATTAAATGAATAGTCATATCCTTCTCTTGAGAAACCAACATTACCAGTTTCTTTTTGACAAGCCTTTAATACCCCTGTGTTAGATTCTGATAATATTTGCTCACTATAATCTCCATTTGCATCTTTCTTCACCCACATAGAAACTGTATAGTCTAAACCTTTGTTATCAATTGGAGTATCAATATAACTTTCTCCTCCACTTAATTTAATTCCTTTTCCTTCTTTACCTTCTACAGATTCTACATTTACTCCTGTAGCATTATATTCATTTCCAGAACTATCTTTAATATTTTCTGTAGCCTCGTCTTCAAAGTCATAATCAATTACAGTTTCAGTTTTAGATTCCACATCATAAGTTAAGTTAGAATCTGGAACATCACTTACTTTGTCTACTCTTTCTTTAAACTCTTCAAAGCTTGTTTCACTATCAGGTGCCGCCCACATTTTTTCTGATAAAACTTGAGCTGCCTGGAATGATCTATCATAAATATCTCTTTCAGATATTCCATTGGCTTTTTCATCTATCATATCATTCCATACAGCAAACATTCCTCCCTTTAATTGAGGATGTCCTGCTGGAAGTTTGTAATCTGAAGCAAATCTTCTTGGTTCCCACTCATTATATAAAAATCTTGTGTTAAGATAGTTATTATAGTAACCTGCTTCTGGAACTATATAAAGATCTGCATCCTGTGTATTTAAAATATCATATCCTTGATTTATCATATTTCTAGCATCAGCATATCCCCTATACCATATATTCATAAGGACTCCATCGCTAGTTACAGGAGTTTGTCCTGGGAAAACATCTAAACTTCCCCATAGTCTTGGATTTCTACCATAATCATCTCTTACTCTTTTAAGATATCTATCTGTAAATGCTCTAAATTCTTCTTTTTTCTCAGGTGCTCCCTTATACTCATCTGTTCCAATATGGAAATCTTGATCTCCAAAGACTGGATTTTCTCCTCCTAAATATTCATCAAATAATCCATCTACAAAATCATAAACCTTTGGATTACCTACATCTAAATAAGTTGCATCTCCTCCTGTACCTAAGGCTAAAGATTGATCATAGCGAGTAAATGCTAAGGAGTGAGCAGGAACATCTATTTCTGGAATAATTTCTACTCCATGATCCCCAGACTTTTCTATAAATTCTCTAAATTCTTCTTTAGTATAACTTCCATCTGTTGCTGTTAAACCTGGATATGTTTCAGATTCTAATCTAAAAGCAGCATAAGCAGTTTCCCAATTCTCATTATTAGTCCAAATATAGTTATCACTTAAATGAACTTGGAAGTTATTTAATTTGTACCAAGACATAGCTTCCATAAACTGCTCTAAATAATCCATTGTAAAGAATTTTCTTCCAACATCAAGCATAAATCCTCTATTTTCATATCTTGGGAAGTCTCTAACTATTCCTTTTTGAATAGTTTCTCCATTTTGCTTTAATATTTGAAGTATTGATCTAGTTGAGTAGAAAGCTCCTGTATTGTGAGTAGCTTCAACTTTCACGTACTCATCTACATACATATAATATCCTTCTTCTCCAATACTCGTATCTTCACAATTTAAAGTAAAATAAAAATCTCCTTCTACAGGTGAACTTGAGTAAACTATTTCAATTGGTTTACCAACTATCTCCTCATAATCAGATTTAAATTCACTTGCAGTTTTGCTTAGTTCATTTTCATAGGTAGGATCAATAACTATTCTTGAAGAATCTCTTATAGTAAAGTTTCCATCTTTTCCAACCCATTCTCTTAAACTTGGAACTACTTCTGGCTTAGTATTACTTCCTAAAGAACCAGAATATTTACCAGGTACAGTTATTTCAATACCAGTAGTTTCTCTTTTTAGACTGCCTTTTTTTATTTCAAAATCCACAACTACCTTTGTATCTACTAAAGGTTCATTTATGGTCATATCATCATTTATTATTTGATTATAATCTGCCCCAATAAATTTTATCTCAAACCCTTTTGGAACCTCTGGCATTTGAAGTTTAGAGTCCCCCTTATTTATAGTAGGAACTTCTAATGAGTTTAAAACTTCATCTAAATCACCAGATGAAGGAATCTCTCCATTATATATCTCTACTTCATATAAAGATACTGCATTCCATACTGATGGATTATTTTTTTCACAATAAACTCTTACATACCTTGCATTTTCTTTTTCACTTAATTCTATAACCTCAGTGCCACCTTTTCCAGCTTCGTTTCTATGAACTGTTTTCCAATTTTCATTATCATTAGAAGTTTGAATTTCATAGACCTTAGCGTTGGCAGCTTCCCAGAATAATCTAACCTTGTCAAAAGTGCTTTCCTTTTCTAGGTCAATAGTTATCCACTGTTTAGCACCATTAGAAAATCCTCCACTTGACCATCTTGAATTTCTTGAAGATGTATCTCCATCTACAACTTTATCTGGAGTAAGTGTATTAGTTTCTGATGCTGATGCCGTAGCAGTTTTATTTAAAGCAATATTAACTCCTATCTCTGTTTCTGGAGGAGTTACATTTTCCTCATTTTCGTTATCATAAACCTCAACTTCATATATTGATACATTTCCCCATTCATGAGTTGTATCTTCACAACTAACTCTTAAATAATTAGCAGTTATATCTTCTCCAAGATTTATAGACTCTTGATTTCCTTTCCCCTCACTAGTTGCGTAAACTTCTTCCCAAGTTTCCCCATCATTAGAAACCTCTAATTTATAATTTCTTGAATATGCACCATCCCAAAGTATATCAACTTGATCAAAGGTTGTTGCTTCTTCAAAATCAATGTATATCCATTGTGGTACACTTCTTGAACTAGCCCACCTAGAATTTCCTGGCTTAGCATTTGGATCACTTGGCTTATCCTTAATACCATCAGTTATTAATTCTGCACCCCATTTGTCATTAACTTCTCTTGAAGAGGCAACAGTTTTTTTGTTTAAAGCTAAATTAACTTTATCTGACTTATTTAACTCAGAAGCAAGAACAGATAATCCATTAACTGAAACTATACTTGCTGCTATTCCACAAGCTATTAACCTTTTCATCCTCTCTCTATTCTTTAACAAAATTCCACCCCCAAATTTTCACACTATTCTAAGTACCATATTTATTCAATACATTAAATATATATGAATAATTTTTAATATATATGTTGATTAAATTTTATTTTCTACTCTTATTTTTTACTAAAAACATCCTTTATAATTTACAAAGCCATTATCTAAGTGATAAAATCAATTTAGTGCAATATATTAATCCTATGGAGCGTGATATTATAATGGCTAAACGTACAAAAACGCCAAACTACATAAAAATAGCTATTGATATAGCTAATAGAGTTTTAAATAATGATTTTAAAGAAGGAAGTAAAATTACAGGTCGTACAACCCTAGTTAGCATATATAAAGTTTCACCAGAAACTATAAGACGCTCAGTGGCCTTACTTAAGGATATGAACGTAGTATCTGTTAATGAAAAAAGTGGAATAATCATAAATAGTAAAGAAAATGCCAAGGACTTTTTAAGCAAGTTTAAAGCTCAATCTGACTTTACAACCCTAAGTAATGATACTTATAAAATATTAAAAGCTAAGAACGAATTAGACAAGCAACTTGAAAAAAACATAGAAAATATAATTGAATTTGCTACGCAACTTAGGAATGTAGGGACTGTTATACCCTTTGAAAGCATTGTTGAAAGTGAAAGCTTTGCTGTTGGAAAAAGCATTGGAGATCTAGACTTTTGGCAAAATACAAAGGCAACTATAATAGGAGTTAAAAGAAAAGGAGAAATGTTCCTTTCTCCAGGACCTTATTTCAAAATAATGGCTGATGATATAATAATGTATGTTGGTGAAGATGAAGTTTTAAAAAATGTAAAAAACTACATATCAAATAATGAATAACTAAAAAAGAAGTATGATATGACCTTAAGAGGATATATCATACTTCTTTTTTTATAAATAACTACATTCTTTTTCCTTTAATGATCTTTTATCAAAAGGATTTGTAATTAAGGCTTTTAAGAATAATTGTGGATAATTAGCTTTTAATTGTTTCATGTACTGAATCCATTCAAAGGTTAAATACTTATAAGCAACATTTATATCTTTTGCTAAATGTTTTATTTCATACTCTTCTAATTCATGAGAACATCTACTACTTAGTTCTTCTCTTAGATGTAATATTGACATAAGCATGTCTGAAAACTCTTCATGCTCTATTAACATGGGATTAGTTATTAAGTTTATAACTAAATCCTTTTGAGCATTTAATTTCTTTTCTAAAGCTATTAAGTCCACCTTTTTAATATCTATATCATACTCATATTCATCTACTAATTTTTCTAAATTCTTAAATTCATTTTTGTTCCATTCCTTAGTTACTAAGGCCTCTTTAGCAATTATTTCTGTATTATCATCTGCATAAACAAATGTATTTAAAATATCTGTTCCTAATTCACTAAAAAATACTCCTATAAGCATACTTAGCTTATCCCTTAAATGCTCTTTCTCCCTCTTTTCAAGTAATTTATCAATTACTAAAGTAGTAAAGAATACTTCCATAGGTATAAAGGCTATATCTGCAAAAAGAAATATTAGTGTATGATGTAAATCTTGAAATATAAGATAATGCACGTAATGTAAAACTAGTGATAACCCTATTAATCCAATTCCAATCATAAGAAACTCTTTCTTTTGTTTGCTCATTCTTGTCCTCCTCATTTAGTCTTAAATATTCTCAATTAATAATGTCTAGATTTTTATACTATCATATTATATCCCTGATTTAAAAGACCTTTTACACTTTTTTTAAATTCAACTTACAAAAATAACTTGCTATAAAAGCTGTTATTGGCACTGTAAGTATAATTCCTATACTGCCTGCAAGGCCTTGTATAACTTCTATACAAAGCACATCTAAATTTAATATTTGATTTTTACTCATATTAGAAGCATATAACATTATTATTGTATTTAAGGACCCTCCAGCAAAAGCTAATATTAATGTATTAGCCATTGTTCCTATTATATCCTTTCCTATATTCATTCCACTTTTAAATAATCCCATTTTATTTAAAGTATCATTAATATCATTTATTTCAAAAATTGATGAGGAAATAGACATAGCAACATCCATAACTGCTCCTAAAGATGCTATTAATATAGCTGCAAACATTATTCCATGAATATTTAAGGAGGTATTTTCAGCTATATACATCATACTTTCAGCTTCTTCCATACTAATACCTGATAAATTTGCAAGTTTTCCAAAACTTATTGCTATTACCCCTGATATAATTATTCCACTTAAGGTTCCTAAAATAGCAGTAAAAGTTTTTTTATTTATTCCAGAAACTAAAACCAATGTAACAATAGTACTTATAAGCGCTGAAAAAATTGCTGCTAATATTGGATTTACCCCTCTTAACATTAGTGGAATCATTAAAAATATTATACAAACACAAGTAAAAAACAGTGAAACTAATGATTTTATTCCCTTTACTCCACCTACTCCAATTATAACTATTACAAATAATAGTACTAGCAAAAATATTATGTTACTTCTTTTATAACTATAAACAGCTATATCTTTTATTTCATCCTTCTCATAAAAGAAACCTAGAATTACTTTAGTATCTTCCTCAACTGGCATATTGTATATTCTGCTAATATTATTTACGATTTCATATTCCTTACCCTTTTCTGGTCCCTCTAAAATTTCTATGACTATATTTTGATATCCTAGCTCTATACCCTCTATGTATTTATCTCCTTCTAACATCTCTTTAGTTATTCTCTTTACTTTTCCTTCATAATATTGCACATTTTTATTTAGTCTATCCTTCATAAATCCATTATCAAATATAAATCTTGAAAATCCTATAATTAAAAAAGATATTAAAACTGTACTTATAATAAAAATAATACTCTTTTTACTATTTTTCATAATATTTCTCCTACTACCCTAACTTACTTATTATTGAGGCTGACCTAAAGAAGGCCAGCCCTAAAAACTTAATAAATTATTTATCTTACTTTTTTTCTTTTAGAAACCATATAAAATCCTAAAGCTAAGTATAAAGCTCCAAAGCCCATAAGCATGTTAGCATTCATTCTATTACCAGTGTTAGGTAATTCTTCTGGTTTCTCTGTATTAGGTTTATCTATGCCTGGTTTATTTTCTTCACCTGAATCATTTCCTAATCCATTATTTGAATCTCCACCATTATTGGCATCCCCATTATTATCAGAATCTCCACCATTAATTTCTTTTAAAACAACTAGTGAAAACTCTTTATTCTTACTTTTTATTTCATTTCCTTCAGAATCAAAAAGCCTTATTCCTATACTATATCTACCCTCTGATTCAAAAGCATGTTCAAAAGTTAATTCCTTAGATTCATTAACACCTAAAGAATCTATTTTTTCTTCTTTTAGTAAAACTTCATTTTCACCATTGTTAGCAAAGATTTTTAAAGTTACATTTTCTAAAGCTTCCTTATTGCTATTTTCTACTTTAGCTAATAAGCTTATTTTTTCATTTTCTTTTATTTCATTTTTATCACTTGTAATTTCAGTGTTTATAACTCCAAGATTTTCTTCTTCCTGAAGAACAATTTCTCCAGTATTTCTTACCCTTAATCTATTGCCCTCTGGGTCTTCTGAGCTAAGTCCTATTGCTGAAACAGTATCACCAACTTTTATTCTTGGATCCCATTTACCTTTCATATTTTCATTTATTCCATCCCATATATATCCTTCAACATATATTCTTGAAACTCCTGAACCATCATCTAAGTAAAGATTGCTATCATCCATGTTAACAACTTTGCCTGTTACCTTTGTTAACCATCCTTCATTTTCATGAAGCATACTATCCCCAGTGCTCATTTCTTTAGGACTCACTTCATTTATATTTTCATCAATTATCTCTAAATCTGCACTTTCATCACTTATTTGTATTTCAAATTCACCTTGGTATGCCTCTACTCTTCCCTTAACTCTTACTTTTTGTCCAACTTTTACAGGAGTATTAGAAACACCAAAAACATTTATTCCACCAGTTTCATCTTGAATGTATATAACTTCAAAGAAAGCATTTTTAGGTTCTACAGCCTCTGACTGAGCTGTTACTATTCCCTCTAAAACATACTCTTCTCCTAATCTATCTGGTTCTCCATCATTATTTTTATCTTCTCTAAATTCTTTAATAGTAAGCTTTTCTAATTCTTTTTCAGGCAACATCCAATTTATTATATTTTTTGTTACCTTACTATTACTTTTACTTTCAGCATTAGTTCCATCTATTTCAAAGTTTGAGAAGAAAGTACTTCCAGCTACGGCTACCTTTCCTCCATTAGATAATTCTTCTACTGCTAAAACATTAACTTGTCCTTTTTCTAATGGAACATTATCCCCTTGATTATCTGAATCATCTGTTCCTGTAGATTCATGACCACTTACTAAGAAGTCAACCTTTTCCCCCTTAGCTCCATCCTTTAATACTACTGATGATCCACTATAGAAGCTAAATTTATCCTCTTCACCTAATCCTTCAACAAGATTAAAGTTAGGAGAAGAATACTTATTTAACATAAGTCTAAATTGTTGTCCTTCATTAACTTCATAATCTGCAACTTGGTCATCATTTACTCTTAATTCTGAATTTATTTTCTCTAAAATAGGATTTAATTGAGCACCATTACTATACTCTCCAACTCCATCTTTATAATCTGCCCTTGATGTAATGATTATATTTCCACCCTTATCCATGTATTTTCCTATTGCGTCAATTTCTGAATCTGTAAAATTACTTTTGTAAACTTCATACTTAGGCTCATCAATTCCTTGAGGGTCAGTTATAACTAATAGGTCAACATTTTCTAAAGATTTCTCTGTTATTTCTTCTTTGTTTATTATAGGAATACAATCATTTTCTGTTAATAACTTTTCAAAAGCATCTATTTTTCCTGCATAGTTTCCTGTTACATATTGATTATCATGAGCCCCATCTATCATTACCTTATAAACATCACCTTCATTTACAACTTCTATCTTAGAACTCTTAGTAAATGTCTTGTCTGTTCCATTTATTGAAATTGTAGCTTTTGCATAAATAGTAAATTCTCCTGCTCTTTCAGGTTGCCATGTTATAGAACTTTCCTTTAAGCTATTTCCTTCTAAGCTTTCTATAATTTCTTCTCCAATTTTCTTCTCATCTGAAATTTCTCCATTGAAGAATTCAACCTTTATATTGTTTAATCTTTCAGAACTATTATTATAAACTTCTATTGAGAATTTAGCCTCGTCACCTACTAAAAGCATATCTTTATCAGTTTTTAATTCATTTAATCCTACATTTACATTTTCCCCAATCCATACTGGAGCTGTAACTGCAATATCTTGATCTCCTTGTACTACTTTCACATAATAGTAGCTATATTCAGGTTTAAGCTTAAAATTCCAAGAAACTTTATTGCTATTAAATTCCTTTGAAATGACCTCTACTCCACCATTAGCTATTATTGAAACTTTCTTTATAGTATCCTCTTTATCCTCATCATTTATTTCTATATTAAAATCTAAGTCTTCTACTTCACCTAAATTGCTTCCCATTATTTGATTATTAACAGTATAATCAATAGTCGTATTCTTATCCTCTGAAGAATACACTTGCTTTTTGTTCATAGCTTTATATAAAGCATCCCTTGAATTTTCTTCTGATAATATTATTGTTCTAGCATCATTTGCTGTAAGCCATTTTCCCTTATGATTATCTTGGTTATTAGTAGGAGCAACATGCCATCCCTTATCTAAAGCTCTTGTATAATATTCATAGCTTGGGAAATATCCACTACCTCTTACAGGTCCTTCTCCATTTCCAACCTCTATTAAATTAACTACCTTGTCTGCCCCTTCACTATAAAAACCAAAGTCTGCAAAATCGCCAAAAGTTTTTCCTGGATGATTTAATTGAGAAACTGACTCTGGTAATTGAGAAATAGTATTATAATAATTTTTTAAATTCATATCACTATTTTTTCTTGTTTCAAATCCTGGAGTATTAAATGTATTTATATGTCCCCAGCCTCCAGTAGATCCTGACCAAGTCATTTCATAACCATACATAGCAACAAAGTTACCATCATCATTATATTTATCAGATATATTTTGAGCATTAGTCCAAGCTTTACTCATTGATCCATCATTTATATTAGCTTCAGTATCATTATCAAACCAGTTTGAATGGTCTGTTACGGCAAAATAATCAGCCTTACCTTCATCTCTTGCCCATTTATAAGCATCCTCTAAGCTTCCAGTTCCATCTGAAATATTAGTATGTGAATGTAGTTGTCCATAATAATGATTTATCTTTCCTACTCTAAACTTCCATTCTTTCACCCTATTATTTCCTAAAGAATCACTTACACTAACTTCCACTCTATGTTCTCCATCCTCTAAGTCTTCCTTAATCTCATATGAAAAACCAGTTTCTGTTATTTCAGCTACTTTAGTTATGTCTTCATTATCTAATTTAATTTTTACACTTTCTACATTTACTCCAGAATTATCTATAAATTCTCCACTTATAATAGGTTTTCTGTTTTCTCCTACACTTGAGTTTTCCTTAGGTAAAACATTCTTAACCTCTGGTCCACTTAAGTCTTCGTCTACTACCTGAAAAGCATATACTCCACTTTCTGGTACTCTTGAAATATTTTTACCATCACTAGCTTTAATATAATATTCCATTCCAGAAGCTTTTAAATCTTCCTTAGGTATTAAAGTTTTAAATATTCCATCTTCCTCTTTTAATACTACTTTTTTAAATTCAGTATCCTCTTTTCCCTTAAAGCTAATAGATACCTCTTCTAATTTATTATTATCACTTACTTTAGCTTCAATGTTTAAATCTTCGTTTATATTGGCCTTTTCAATTTTTTTATGAGTTATTACAGGACTTTCATTATCTTCAACTATTTTTGTAAACTCTGCTGAAGAACCATAAAGTTGAACTTTATCATTGAATCTTCCAATAACGCCTTTTACATCTACTAAATCTCCTGTTTTAACCTCTAAACCTGAAGGTATAAAGTAAATATCTAAAACATCCTCTCCTTGTGTTAATGTTTTAGCTTCTAAATCAACTACTGTATTTTTCAACTCAATATAATGAGAATCAAAATTTGACTCTTTTAATTCCTTAATAGTAACTAACTTAGGATCAGGCATTCCTAAATCTCCTAAGACTTTTATATCAGTAGCTTGTACTTGAAGTAATCCATTAAAATTATCTAATGTGCCACTTATTTCAATCTTATTCCCCTTAGTTATTGCTCCAAAATCCACTCCTGATTTAAAGTTTGAAATTGCAATAGCTCCTGTTTCATCCTGTATATGAAGAGTTTTATTTCTATCATTAAAAGTTACAACACCTCTTGTAGTAACTTCCTCTCCTAAGTTTTTATTTCTTGCTTCCTTTACCTTAAGAACTTTTCCTGAAGGATTTTCTCCTTCACTCCATGAAATATCATGCTTTCCTAAATCATCATATAAATTTTCTGTATCTACATCCCATTGAATAGAAACATCAAATGGTGTTTTATCTATGTTATTTTCACCATCTTTTATTTCAGATTTTCTTCTAGCACTTATGAATTTACTATCATAAAACTTTTTATCTTTTTCTGTCTTAGCTCCAAAGGAGTCTATTATTTCGTATCCATTTCCAGTATTTTTTCTAAGTAATATAACATCATCACCATTGAAACCTACTGTTTGGCTTCCTACCCCTAATTTATTTTCTAAATCATTTATAACCTCAGTAAATTTTTCATCTTTTCCTTGGTTATTGTAAATTACATAAGTCTCTCCACTTTCTATAATCTTATCTTCTAAACTTTGAGAAACTGGACTCCCCTCATATTTTCCATTTGAATATACAGCCAAATCATAATTAGAAAGATTTATTCCTTCCCCTGTTCCATTAAATATTTCAATAGCCTTTGAATTAGATGGTCCATGTAAATATTCAGATATTATTAAGTCTCCCTCTTGTGCTTTAAATTCCTTAGCAAAAGTAGGATAAGATGTAAATAAACTTCCTACCATGCTTAAGGATAATGCTTTAGTTATTAAAATCTTATAATCCTTTTTCATATGAATCCCCCTTGAAACAAATTTTTAAATGCTAATTTTCCCTCCCCTCTTTTCAACATATATAGAGTAATAACTACATTTTTTAATCTTTTACCCTATTTTTTTCATAGCATTCATTATATGTTTATTCATAAAAAAAACTCATTATTCTCACTTTACATAACCTTAATGCAAATTTAACAATAAAAAAACCAATTCATAGTCTATTTAAAACTATAAATTGGTTCATATCATAATCACATTATTGATTTTTCAAGACATAAGAAAGGTTCTACTATATCTCTCATAGACATCATTTCTCCTACATGTACATATCCTAAGTTTTTATATAAATTAACTGCATTTTCATTTTTATGATAAGCACTAATTCTTATGGAATTGCACTTTTTTTCCTTTGCCATTTCTTCTACAAAATCTATCATTTTTCTTCCATATCCTTTTCCCCTGTGAGATGGTGAAACAGCTATTCTATGAAATGACAAAAATGGTCCATCAACTTGCCATGCAATATCATTATAAACATCATAAGCATAATCATTAATAGTTGCAACAGCTACTATTTCTCCAGAAGCTTCTATTCCATAAAGATGTTTATTAGAGATATCCTTAAAAATTATTTCAGTATTGGGATAACTTTCGTTCCAATTATAAAGTCCTCTTAAATTCATTTCTTTTACAACATTATCATAAATACTTTTAACCTTGTTTAATTCATGTTCTTCTATTAATCTTATTTTCATTCCTCTTTTTACCTCTTCTAATAAATTAATTTAAAATAATGTTTTATTCAAAAAATCAAATCAAAATTTTACCCCATGTTCATATCTCCTTTAAATATTAATAATAAAATAACTTTAATTAGATAAAGTTTCCTTTGTAAACTATCTGCTTTAAATATGGTTCATTACTTATCGTGGAATAATTTTATTTTATTCAAAAGAAAAAGTCAAAGAATTTTCTGTTAACATTTTTCTGTTTAAAATTTATTAATATTTATCTTTTATTTGCTTTTTTGATATACTCTATTTGAGGAGAGGAAGTGGAATTTATGTTAAAAAAAATTAATTTTCATACCCATACTAAAAGATGTAAACATGCTAAGGGAGAGGATAAGGATTATATTGATGCAGCTATAAAAAACAACTTAGATATTTTAGGATTTAGTGATCATGGTCCTTATCCAGATAATAGATTTAATCTTAGAATGAACTTTAACGAACTTGAGGAATATAAGTCTACTTTAGAAAAACTTAAAATAAAATTTAAAAATTTTATTCAGATTAAAATTGGTTTGGAAATAGAATATTTGCCTTCAGATGATTTTTATTATAATTACCTAAAAAATGAGCTGAAATTTGATTACTTAGCTCTAGGTCAACACTTATTTTTAACTGAAAATGGCGAATTGAAAAATACATATTCCTTAAAAAGTACTAAAGAGTATATAGAATATGCAAAAAGTATTTGTCTTGGTATAAAAAGTGGATACTTTGACTTTGTAGCTCACCCTGATTTAATCTTTATAAATGATTTTCCTTGGGATGAAAATTGTGATAAAGCCTGTAATTTAATTATTGATACAGCAAAAAAATATGATTTCATATTAGAATTTAATGCAAACGGTATTAGAAGAGGAAAGAAAAAATATTCTGATGGAGAAAGATTCCCTTATCCCTATGAAAAGTTTTGGAATAAGGTTTCCTTAGCAGGAGTTAAGACCTTAATTAACTCTGATTGTCACACTCCTTGTGATCTTTGGGATAACACTATGGATTATGCCTATACTCTTGCCAATAACCTTAATTTAAACATTATTGATAATATTTAGCAATTTAAACCTTGCATTTTAATATTTTTAGGTATATAATCAATGTAAATTTGTTTTTAGGAGAATTTTTTATGATAAATAGTACAAACTTAATAAAAGCAAAACTTAATAATTCTTATTATTGCTATTATAGATAGTTTGTATTTATGATTGAATATATGCAGTCATAGATACAAACTCCAAAGAAATTTTGGATTGTATCTATGATGGCTTAATTTTCGTTATAAAGATAGGTCACATAGGTAATACTATATGGCCTTAATAAAGAGTTTTAATACCCTATAGGTCGTATAGTTTAACTATATGACCTATTTTTTTATATTTATATAAAAATCTAGGAGGTATTTTAAATGAAAGAACGAGAAAATTTTACTGGAAAGTTTGGATTTGTAATATCCTGTGTTGGCGCTGCTTTAGGCCTTGGTAACATATGGTTATTTTCCTACAGACTTGGTCAATATGGAGGTGCTGCTTTCTTAATACCCTACTTTTTATTTGTTTTTATACTTGGAACTACAGGTCTTATAACTGAATTTTCCTTTGGTAGAAAGTTTAAAGCAGGTTCATATACTGGTATAGTTGAATCTTTTAAAAGTAAATCATTAAAGGGAGGAAAATTCTTTGGTATGCTCCCTCCTATAGGATTAACAGGAGTTTTTATATTCTACTCTATAGTAATAGGTTGGATTCTTAAATACTTTTTCTTAAGTTTAACTGGATCTATTAATACTATTGACACCACTACTTACTTTAGTAATTTTGCTGGCACACCTAATACAATCTTTTGGTTTGCCCTAGCAATAATATTAACTTTAATAATAGTTTCTTTAGGAATAGACCGTGGTATAGAAAAATTAAACAAAATAGTGATGCCACTACTTCTTTTAATTTTTATAATTTTAATCATAAGATCTCTAACTTTACCAGGATCTTTTGAAGGAGTCAAATATCTATTAGTTCCAAGATGGGAAAACTTATTTAAAATAGATACTTGGGTAATGGCTCTTGGCCAAGCATTTTTCACAGTTTCCCTTAATGGATGCGGTATGGTTGTTTATGGTAGTTATATAAATGATAAATTTGATATTCCATCATCTGCAATACAAACTGCCATATTTGATACTTTAGCTGCCCTTTTAGCATCTTTTATGATTATGCCAGCAGTTTTTGCATATGGATTAAATCCTTCATCTGGGCCATCTTTATTATTTATAACTTTACCAAAAATATTTCAAGGTATGAATTTTGGTGCCTTACTAAGTACATTATTTTTTCTTAGTGTAATATTTGCTGCTATTTCATCCTCTGTAAATATGTTAGAGGGGCCTGTTGAAGCTTTCATGGCTCACTTTAAGTCAAATAGAATAAAAACTTCAATTATAATATCAGTCCTTTGTTTTTTATGTGGAATACCTTTATCATTAAATATGGGAATCTTTGATAACTTCTCAAATCTTATTACAATAATAATTTCTCCACTTTGTGCTTTATTGGTAGCTGTTGTATTCTACTATATTATTGGTGGCGAAAATGTATTAATAGAAGTAAATAAGGGAGCTCATAAAAAACTTGGAAAATGGTTTATTCCTTTAGGGAAATACATTTTTATCTTAGTTACTATACTAGTAATAATTCTTGGAATAATATATGGTGGTATAGGTTAAATTTAAACATTGTAAGTTTTGATAAAAATTTTTATTTAATAATTAATATTACTTGACCTAATTGTCATTTGCATATAAAATATACTTAGAATTATTTCATGTGCTAGGGGTGCCTTTAGGCTGAGAGATGATTATTTTATCATTAACCCTCAACACCTGATCTGGTTAATTCCAGCGTAGGGAAGCGTTTAGGGCTGTATTTAAACCGGATCTATATTTAGATTCGGTTTTTTATTTACATTCTTTAGACTCTCTAAGCACACTTAAAGTTTAAGGAGGGGGTAAAAACTATGATGTCATTTTCACAAATAATAAATGATTTTATTCAAAGTTTTTCATCAATTAATTTAGGAGGAAATTTTAAGGAGATTGTAACTAATCCACTAACAATTCTCACTTTAATAGGAGTCCTAATAATATTAGTTTTACTTATAAAGGCTAAAGACATCAAATTTGATGCAAAAATGCTTACAACAATAGGAATTGCTTTAGCACTTACTGCTGTATTAAACATGCTAAAGATATATAAATTTCCTCAAGGTGGAGGAATAACTTTAGGCAGTATGATTCCTATAATACTTATTGCTTATGCTTATGGTCCATTAGTTGGAATGCTTACTGGATTTTTATTTGGTATAATTTCCTTATTTATAGATCCATATATCCTTCATCCTGTACAAGTATTATTTGATTATCCTATACCATATATGGCATTAGGGGTAGCAGGATTCTTTAAAAATCATAGAATTTCAGGAGCTGTAGTAGCAATATTTTTAAAATTTTTGGCTCACTTTATTTCAGGAGTTGTTTTCTTCGGATCCTTTGCTCCTGAAGGAATGTCTCCAATTCTATATTCATTTTTAGTAAATGGTTCTTTAATAGGTGCTGATGGCTTAATATGTGTAGTACTTTTAGGTATTTTACCTGTTAATAGACTTATTAAAGCTATAAGTTCTAAAAGCGTAACAAGCAAATACGCATCTTAAAATAAAGTAAGGTCTAGATTTCATTAAAATCTAGACCTTTTTATTTTTTAATTAAAGAATTATACTATAGATAAGAGATAAAAAGTTATATAAACTTAGGAGGTACTTATGAGTATTAATCATGGTGCTAATTTATTTGATTTATCAAATGAATTAGGTATAAATAAAAAAGATATTAAAGATTTTAGTTCAAATATAAATCCCTTTGGAGCATCTAAAAAAGCTAAAGATGCAATTTTAAATAATATTGATATGGTTTCTATATACCCAGATCCTAAATATAAAGATTTAAAGGAGTCAATCTCTCAATATTGTCATTGCAAAAAAGAAAATATTATAGTTGGTAGCGGAGCTACAGAATTAATATCCTCTTTTATAAGTGTTATAAACCCTAAAAAAGCTTTATTACTTTCTCCATCTTATTCAGAATATGAAAGTGAACTTGAAAAGATAAATTGTGAAATAACTAAGTTTTTTTCCAAAGAAGAAGATAACTTTAAAATAGATGTTAACAAATTAATAGATAGCATAAACTCTTCAAAGTTTGATTTAGTTATAATTTGTAATCCTAATAATCCTACTGGATTCGCCTTTTCAAAGGATGAAATTTCTTTATTACTAAAAAATACTTCATCAATATTCATGGTTGATGAAACTTATGTTGAGTTTACAGAGCCTGAAATTTACTCCTCTACTCCACTAGTAGATATATTTAATAATCTATTTGTAATTAGAGGAACTTCTAAATTTTTCTCAACTCCAGGTATAAGATTAGGTTATGGACTTATTTCTAATAAAGAAATTAAAAAGTCAATGGTTGAAAAACTTGATTTGTGGAATATAAATATCTTTGCTACAACAATGGGAGAAATTATGTTTAAGGATAAAGAGTATATTCTTTCAAATACCTCTAAGTTAAAAGAAGAAAGAGATTATTTATTTAGAGAATTAAGTTCAATAAAGGACTTAAAGGTATATGAAAGTTACAGTAACTTTATACTTTGTAAAATTAGATCTAAAAAATTCACTGCTACTGAACTTTATAATAAACTTTTAGAAAAAGGATTGATAATAAGAAACTGTTCTTCTTTTGAAGGTTTAAATGAATATTTCTTTAGGGTTTGTGTCTTAAAACCTGAAGATAATAAACTTCTTATAGAAAATCTTAAAAATTTATTTTTATAATTTAAAAAATTAATAGGTTGCATATACATAATTTTTATTATTAATTATATATGCAACCTCTTAATTTTTGAAATTATATCTTATATTATAAGTACTTTTTAAAATTCACCTGTTTTATTTAATTAATCTTTTAATTTAAACGATCATAAACATAGCTGCTATTATTATGTAAACAGCTAAAAGTTGTACCCCTTCAAGCCAATTTGATTCTCCATCATTAACAATTCTATTAGCTATAAGTACTGAAACTATTAAAGCTACTAATTCAAAAGCATTAAATATTATACTCATAGGCTTAAATATAAGACTTAAAAATATTAATACTGGAGCCACAAATAAAATAACTTGAAGACTTGATCCTATAGCTATTTCCACTGAAACATCCATTTTATTTTTCATTGCCATTATTATTGCTGTGCTGTGTTCTGCAGCATTACCTATTATAGGAATTAATATTATACCTACAAAAAGCTTACTTAACCCAAGAGTCTCTGTCATTGGTTCTACTGCCCCAACTAAAAATTCACTCTCTATGGCAATTATTACTGTAGCTACAACAAGCACTGTTATGGCCTTTTTCAATGACCATTTAGCTTCTCCATCTTCCTCATCTTGTTCCACTGCATATATATCCTTATGAGTGAAAAATGAGAATATTAAACTTAATATGTATATAGCAAACATTACTACAGCAACTATTACACTTAAACTTTCATATTTTGTGTTTAAAAATTCTGGCTTTATTGTATGCATAAATATAGCAGGAATTGTTAATCCAATAACAGCAAATAACAACATACTTGAACTAGTTTCCATCACTTTTTTATTGAAACTTTGTGTTTTATATTTTAATCCTCCTGCTAACATACTAGCACCTAGCACTAATAATATATTCCCTATTACTGAACCTGCAATAGAAGCTTTAACTACATCAAACAAACCATCTTTTAATGCAAAAAATGAAATTATAAGTTCTGTAGCATTCCCAAAAGTAGCATTTAAAAAACCACCTAATTTTGGCCCAGTATAAAATGATATTTCCTCTGTTGCCTCTCCCATAAGACCTGCTAAAGGAACTATTGCCAAAGCAGATAATATAAACATAAGAGTTGGAGAAAAATGCATAAATTCACCTATAATACTTATAGGAATAAATATTAAAAGCCATTTTAGTATTTTCATCTTTAGTCCTCCATATATAAAATAAATTTTACTAAAGATAATTATATCACTTTTGTTAATTATTTTAACAAATTATTCTTAATTTACCTATTTAAAATATTAACATTAATCTATATTTTAACTAATTTTTATTTTATCAATATATTAAAAACTAAATACATCTTAGCTATATCTATAAAAAGATAACTATTATCTTTTTATAAAACTTAAATTATATATTTAGTATGCTCAGAATCAACTTTTATTATAGAGCTTTTTTCTAGAATTATTATTAAAAGCAAAAAAACGCTATTTTAAGCGTTCTTTTAATTAATTACATATCTACATTATGAAATAATTTTTGGCAATATTTTTTCTACTATTTTAAAATATCATAATTTTGCGACAATTTCAACAATTTTATTCAATTAATTATTTTATTCAAAATCATAGAAAATTATTATATATTCAATATCCTCTCTTCAACTATTCCATCTGCATTTTGAAAATTAAAACCTAATATTCTTCCTAAGGTTGGTCCATGATTTATAAGCTTACCTTCCTCTAAAACAACACCTGATTTTATTCCTCTTCCAAAAGCTAAAAAGAATGTTCCATAATCTTTTTTTCTAGGTGAATATCCATGAACTGCTTTGTAAGTATGTTTATTTTTTATATCTTTAGTTTCCTCAATAACTTTTCCTTCATATTCATTTGAAAAATAATATCCTCTAGTAGCTTCTACCATAAAATCACATTGATCATTAGCTCCAGCTTTTATGGCCTCTTCCTTATTTAATATGTATTCTAAAGCTCCTTCTTCCTTAAGCTTTTCTAAAACTTCTAAACATTTCTTCTCATCTTCTTTATTTTTATTATCTAAATAAATATAACATGAGCCTCCACATTCCCTAGCTATTGCTTTAAAGCTTTTAAGCTTTCCATCCTTTAATTCTATTAATCCTTCTTCCCTAAAGGCACTATTAAGCCTTATTACCTTATTAGTGTCTATTGCACTATGATCTCCTAGTAAAATCAATGTCGTGTTTTCATATATTCCTGACTCTTTTAAACACTGTATTATCTCTCCTACTCTAATGTCATGTCTTTTTAAAGCTTCTAAGGCTTCTAAACTTTCATATCCATAATCATGTCTATGAGAATCTACATCTATTAGATGAACCATAGTTAAATTAGGCTTATATTTTTTTATTGTCTCTTTAGCACATGCTGTAACAAAGTTATCTAAATAAGGCTCCTTTGTACCTTTTCTAAGAGACCCAAACTTTTTATTCATACTAAATTGATAAACTTTACTTCCAGCTAAAGCAGACATGATTATTTGATTATGCCAAGGTTTTGTCTCAAATATTTCTGGCATATTATAATCTATTTTCATTTTTCCTGTAACTGGCCAAACCACTGAAGCCGTTGTAAGACCATTTTTCTTAGCTAGTCCAAAAAGAGTTTCTCCCTTTATTTTATTTCCGTACCAGTTCCAATTTGGATTTTCATCCTTAAAATTTAATACTATATTATTTGTTATTCCATGATTAACTGGATATTTCCCAGTAATAATGGATACATGAGCTGGATATGTCAAAGAAGGATATATTGTTTCTACATTTTTTATAAGTGACCCTTCTTTCATTAGCTTAGATATATTAGGTAACTCCTTCATTATTTCAATATCTTTTGAAGATACTGCATCTAAAGAAATTACCACCATGTATTTATTATTCATTTTAATTATCATCTCCTGTTCCTATTAAATTATTTTAATTCTTTTATCCTCTATGTCAATGATAATTTTTATATTTTTAATAACTCTTTAAGTTCTTTATAAATAGGATCCTCTATATCCCCTTGTAATTTACTTAAAATCTTTTTTCCTTCATCGACTCTTCCATTTCTCACCTTTTCTAAAAAAGTACTTACCCTCCATGATACTTTCATTTTCTTACTTAAAAACATTAATAAGCTTAATAAAAAAGTAGGTAATAAAACTCTAGGCTCTACTAATGCAATTACAACTACAATCCAAGCTATATTTGAAGCTATTTTATAAGGTTTACAAATTTTACTTATATCATCACTATATTTTAAATCATAAACTCTATTTTTTCTCTCAAAAACTTTACTTCCCATATATTCTCCCCCTATTAATAACTTTATAATTCAATTATAACCCCATTATACATATTTTTCCATATAATTAAATAAAAAAGGCTTATACCAAAATAATTTTTATTCTTATATTTTGATACAGCCGATTCTATTTTTTTTATTATCCTATTATATCTTTTGCCATTTCCTCTAATTTTTCTTCTCCATCTTTTTCTGAGAAGTTATAGAAACAATTAGCTACTTGTATTTTTTTAGCTCTTGATATATTTAAATCTTTGCTTATTTTTTCTAAGAAATCAACTTCTTCTATATCACAATCCTCATCAACAAGTCCTATTCTGACAAGTTCAAAATAAACAATATTTTTAACCTTTTCTGATGAATTTTTTATAGTTTCTACTGATTCTTCATATGAAAGATTTCCTAATTTCTCTTCTTCTAAATCTAATTCCTTAAGATATATACGAATTAAATCTTCTTCTTCTTTTTTTATATTCTCATCAGCTAAAGCAAATTCAGTTACTAAATTTATAAATGCTAATCCTTGTTCTTTATTTAACTCTTTTAAAAACATTGCTTATCCCTCCGTATAAATAAATTTTTAGCTTATTAATAATATACTATAAAAAATTTAGTATAACAAAGGCTTTAAGGTTAATTTTTAATTAAGAAATGACTACAATCCTCTATTTCTCTTATTATATTCTAAAAATCTACAATATTAAAGAAAAAGCTGTCATTACTTCTACGTAATGACAGCTACTATATATTTTTTATATATTAGAAACTTTTTCTTTCTTCTCAAGGTATCCTTTTAACTGTTGCAATCCTAAAATTAAAGCTCCTCCTATAATAAAGAATAGGAAATTAAAGCTACTTAAATTCATAGCAGCCTTTGGAATCTCTAATGTAGTTGGTCCCATAAAAACTGCATATATAGATCCAATCATTAATCCTATTATAAAATAAATCATTTGAGACCTATAATTTGAAAGTAAGAATTTTATTAATCTTATTGTAGTTATTATTCCTACAACTACCCCTAGTCCAAAAACTATAAGCATAGGTAAATAACTAAAATTAAATGTTAAAACTTCTTTCACTCCATTTACAACAGGTGCATAAAGACCAAATATTAAAAGTAATGTTGATCCTGATATCCCTGGTAAAACCATTGCTGATATAGCAATCATTCCAGCAAAGAAAACATATAGTGCAAGTGGTAATGAAAACTCATTTAATACTAAACTTGTTCCTTTTGCACTTCCTGTAGCTGGGTTAAAATATGTTATTGCAGCAACAATAGCTATTCCTAAAATAGCATATATTATGTATCCATAGTTTTTCTTTAATGATTCTTTGTCTTCACTAATTATTATTGGTATAGAAAATATTATAAATCCAGTAAATAAAGAACTGATTTTATATATTTCTTTATCAAATATTGATGCTATAAATAATATTGATAAAACCATACCAGTTATCCAACCTATTCCTAATTTTAATAAGAATATTATAGCATCTTTTTTGCTTACATCAGTTTTTTTTGTAGATGTTAAAGCATTTAATGAACTTATAAACTTATTATAAAATCCCATTATAAATGCTATAGTACCACCAGAAACCCCTGGAACACTATCTGCTAAAGCCATTAAAAACCCTCTTATAAAGTTAATCACATACATAGCCTATCTGCTACTCAAAATATGGTCAAATGTATCCATATCGAGATCATTCCTTCTTCATAAAGCCTCGCCTTGCCTAAGCTACTACGATTTTGTATGGCTCTCCAAAGGCTTAAATTCCGAAGTTAGCCCTCCGTACATATATAAGTGCTTTTGATTTTAAGCTATCTTATATTCTTTTGCATTTTTAAGATTAATACTTGCGTTTAAATCTCTATCAATAGTAAATCCGCAATCGCATTTATAAATTCTATCTGATAGTTTTAAATCCTTCTTAATCTTTCCACAATTACTACAAGTCTTTGATGATGGATAAAATCTATCAACTATTCTAAGTTCTATATTATTTTGTTTGCATTTAGACATTAGTTTAGTTTTAAATTCAAAAAACTTCTGACTTGAAATAGCTTTAGATAAATGCTTATTCTTCATCATATTGGATACTGCTAAATCTTCAATTGTTATATAGCTTGGTTTTTGCTTAACTATTGAAAATACTGTTTTATTTATATAATCAGTTCGTATATTAGCTAATCTCTGATGAAGTCTTTGTACTTTGACTACTTGTTTTTGAATATTTTGACGAGTAGCTCTCCCTTCTTTTATATTTTTATTTCTTATTTTTAAACTTTCATATTTCCTTGAAAGTTTTCTTTGCTCTCTTTTTAACTTCTTTTCGATTTTCTTAACCGTTGAAGTTTTATTTATATTTTTAAATTTATTACCATTTGAACATATTGCAAATTCCTTAATACCTAGGTCAATTCCTAAACCTTCATTATTGGGATTAGATATTTTTATATATGTTTCTTCAACCAATATAGATACATAATATCTATCAGCTTTTTGACTTACTGTACCACTTTTAACTACTGAATTTTTAGGAATATATCCAAACTCTTTTAATCTTACCCATCCTAAAGTTGGTATTTTGACTCTATGTCTTTCTAAAGTCCAATCTGTCTTATTATTCTTAGGAAAATAAGCTTTTACATCTTGATTTTTCTTTTTCTTAAATCTTGGAAAACCCTTAGCTTTTTTAAAGAAATCTTTAAATGCTTTATCTCCATTCATAATAGCTTGTTTAGTAGCTTTAGAAGATACTTCTTTAATCCATTTTTTATCTTGATTATTTGGGATATATTCGTTATTTAACCACTTTGAAAAGTCCATACCACTAACAAACTTTCCTTCTTTCTCGTAAATCTCTTTATTATGAGCAATGTAGAAATTATATATAAATCTTGATACACCAATAGTTTGGTGTATTTTAGATTTTTGATCATCAGTAGGATTAATTTCTATCTTGTATGCTCTTTTCAACTTCTTCATCCCCTCTAATTTTTTTCTTATATTTTCTTAATCCATATATGCGACAACTAAAAATATGAAGTATTGATATTATATCTTGGAATAATTCTTCTTGTGGTGAAAGAAAGACTTTCATTATTTACAACTATAATCTCTACATTGAATTTATCTGAAAAAATTTCAAACCAATCATATCCAAAACTCATAAATCTATCTTTATCAGTTATAATAATTGTACTTATCTCATTTGTCATACAACTATCAATAAGTCTATTCTATTTTTACGATTATACTTTAGTCCACTTCCATAATCCTCTATAACTTCATCTACTATTATTCCTTTAGTATTAGCATATTGTCTAAGAAATTCAACTTGATTTTTTAAATCATTTTTCTGGTTAGAAGTTGAAACTCGTGTATAAATAACTATTTTTCTACTATTTGTTTCTTTATGTATTCCTGTATCTCAAGATACTGTTCATAAGTATAGCATCTTCTATTTGTAGGAGTTCTAAATACTTTTAATTTTCTGTCATTATCCCACCTTTTCAGCTCAATAACTGATACATTTAATAATTCTGCAAATTCTTTAGGTTTATAATATTTTCTCATATAATCACTTCATCTTGTGATTATATTATATCCTATTAGACCATATTTGATTATATTTTTATAAACAAAATAATATCTCCTTTAAAATCTTATATTTATATATTATTTTGTTATATCCAATTCATCATATAATTCCTCTAATGTAAGATTATTATCATAACAATATTTGCTTACTTCTAAATCTCCAACATATCTATAGTGCCAAGGTTCATAACTATACCCAGTTATATCTTCCTTTCCTTTTAAATATCTTAGAATGAAACCATATTTATGAGAGTTTTCTAAAAGCCACTGTCCTTCTTTTGTATCCTCAAAAGACTCTTCTAATTGAAACCCTATAGATCTAGTAGTAAGGTCTACAGCTAATCCTAATTGATGCTCACTTGTTCCTGGTAAAGCCACAAGATTGCTTGAATCACTCTTCTCTTTTTCTAAAGCTCTGCCATATAAATATTCCTGCTCTTCATAAGACCTATAAGCACAAGAAAGGTATAAGTCTAACCCAGCTTTTTTTGCATCACTAAAAAGATTTTCTAAATCTTTCTTTAATACATTGCTAACTCTGTTTCTAGGTTCATTTTCTAAACCTACAAAATTAACCTTTGGAATAATTAATTCTTCTGGCTTATAACTTTTATCTATTGAGTTTTCCTTATTTACAACCTTAAACAATCCATCCTTATCATTTAAAATTATTTTTTTAATACGAAGCTGCTCTTCACTAAGCTCTTCTTTATTTGATTCTTTATTCTCATTATCTATCTCTTCATTAGAACTTACATTACTCACCTCTAAAGCTTTCAATTTGTAAGACTCATAGCTTCTTCCTATAAAAAAACTAGTTATTGTTAATGTAATAATAACTCCTGTTAATATGTAACTTTTAAGTTTCACCTAAACATACCTCCAATTATTTATTAAACAGACTAATCTTTTAAATTATTACCAAATTAACATTATATAAACGTAATATTTCAAAAATTTAAACTGTAAAATAATAAATTGAAGTTTTCTATTGGGAATTAATACAAAGTTTATTATATTATAAACTTTATTCCATATTCAATATTATAAATTAAAATCATATATTTTGATTAAAATTTAGCAAAGTTTAAAGTAATTTAAAAAAGTACTAAAAGATTTTAACTTTTAGTACTTTTAATTTATTTTGCTGCTTTTAATTTGCTTCTTCTGTGTCTATCTGTTTTAAAGGTAAGATTAACTGTAAATAGTATTATAACTCCTACGTAACAAATTAAGTATAATCCTACTGAAATACTATTAATTAGAATCAAATAAATAGCTGTAATTATAACCCCTAAATTTCCAATCCACTTAAAGGTATTTCCTAAGACACTACTTACATACTCCAAATCATCTTTTTCCTTATCAAAACCTGATAAAAGATGAGCTAGATTTTTATCCTTTACTTTTTTTCCTATGAATATGTTAAAAATACTTAGTAATAATAATAAAATAGCAATAAGCATATATCCTCCTAAGACCCTTTTATTATATAATACTATAATTTTACATATATATTCTCAGTTTCCACTTAACTTTATTAAATATTTTTTAATTTTACTTTTTAAAACTTCTATTTTGTATTATAAGCTTTTCATACCAATCCTTTAATACTAAAGATTATATTTATCTTATTAATAAAAAAAACACCTGATAATATTCAGGTGTTTGGTGCCGAAGACGGGACTCGAACCCGTACGAGTATTAGCCCGGCGGATTTTGAGTCCGCTGCGTCTGCCAATTCCGCCACTTCGGCTTGAACATTTTTATTATATATTAACTGTTCATTTCTGTCAATACATATTTTTCCATATAAATTCTTGTAAATTTTCATTCTAAAAATACTTTTAAAATTTTTAAGTTTATTTTATTTTTATATTTAATATTCATAGCAAAGTAATATTCATAATATAAATTATAATATGATCAAGTTAGTTTAGGAGAATAATAATGAATGATCTTTTAAATCTTTTTATATACATAGATGAATATTTAATAAAAAGTCTATCTTCTGTATATCTAAATGGATATATAGATATACGTACTTCTAAAAGAATTTGTGACAACACCTTATCTGGAAGAATTCACTTAGATGAAAATAATAAAACCTTTTGTAGTGATGGAAAAAGTCGAATGTATAATAAGGGTTTTAAAACTAGTAATAGATCAAATGACTTTAATGAAACAAATTGTTATGGAAATGATAGAAGCATAGAAAATAGACTATTTGGAAGAACTGAAGAAGAAATAAAAAGAATTTATACTTCTTTTGAAATACACAATACTATGCTTAAGAGGATGACTACATCAAAAGTTATTAAGGATCTTGAAAATTCTCATTTAGTTGATTCTCATATTTCTGAAGGAGATTTTATAAGAACAAAGGGATGCATAACAGAAACTTCACTCTCTTCTTACTTAGATTCAATAATAAGCTTAATAGAATGCTTTCCCTTAGACATATTAGACTCCCTTTTAAAAGATAAAAACTTAGGCAATTTAAACTTTTCTATAATATTAAATTTACTAAAAACAATTAAAGATAAACTCTCTTTAAATTCAACTGAAGATATAATTATGAATTGTTCTGGCTATACTGCAATACTTAATACCAATTCAAAATACTTTTTAAATGGAGATTGTTATGTATTTGATAAATGTAATTGTAATTGCAATGTTTTAGGAAAAGTTATTAAAGTTTGTACAAATAATAATGATTGTATAAATTTATTAAGAAAGCTTACACAGGAAAATTATTATATTGATTTATTAAAGTCAATTGAGCCTTATTTAGATTTATTGAAAAATCTTAATATACCAATTCCTAAATGTCCAGAACCTAAAGTTAAATCACCAGCTGTACTAATAGCACCAATAAGCATGTATTTTTAAAGCCTTCTAAAATTAATTAGAAGGCTTTAATTTTTTATTATTTAGCTATTATTTCAATTCCATCCTCTGTAACTAGTATTGTGTGCTCCCATTGAGCTGAAAGTGATCCATCCATAGTTAAGGCAGTCCAATCATTTTCTGCATCTACAAAGACATCGTATTTTCCTTCATTTATCATAGGCTCTATTGTAAATATCATACCTGGTACTAATACCATACCCTCTCCAGCATCTCCATAATGATATACAAATGGATCCTCATGAAATTTTAATCCTACTCCATGACCTCCAAAATCTCTTACCACTGAATATCCATTCTTTTCTGCATGCTCTTGAATTGCTGCCCCTATATCTCCTAAGAATCCCCAAGGTTTAACTGCTTCAATACCTTTTTCTAAGCATTCTTTAGCTACTTTAACTAATCTTTTTGCATTTTCACTAGCTTCTCCAATAATAAACATTCTTGAGGCATCTGAATAATATCCATTATATATAGTAGATACATCAACGTTTATTATATCTCCTTCTTTAAGAATTATATTTTCATCAGGAATTCCATGACAAACCTCATCATTTATAGAAGTACAAACACTTTTAGGGAATCCACCATAGTTAAGTGGGGCTGGAATAGCTCCTCTACTTACAGTATAATCGTGTACTATTTTATTTATATCTTCAGTACTCATACCTGCTTTTATTTTCTCTGCAACTAAATCTAAAACAGCATTGTTTATTTCTGCACTTTTTCTTATACCTTCTATTTGTTCTTCATTTTTTATTATATCTCTAGTAGGAACTTCAAATCCTTCTCTAGCTAAATTTTCTATTCTCTCATCAAATTCCATATGACATTTTTTATATTTCTTACCACTGTTACACCAGCATAAATCATTTCTATTTATTCTCATTTTCCTGTCTCCTTATAAAAACTTTAAATACACCTTAAAGTATATATCTATACTTTTAAGTATATACTAAGTTATACTTTTTTCAAGTTTACACCTTATTAATAAGATTATAAAAAAAGATATAGGATTTATGTACTCTATACTATCCCATATCTATAATTCTAAAAACAATATAAGTTTTACTCCCTTTTATCTATAAAAAGAGCTATATTTTCTCTTATTATACTCATTATAATTCATTAAATTATATATAACTCCCTTTATATTAATCCTCTTTGCAAATATTATCATATTAAGTTCCTCCCATTTATCCTTTTTATAATAATATGTAATATTTGCTTCAATTATTAAAAAGCAATGTGTTTTTCTTTTGAAAGATTTATTTTATCATTTTCTTCTATGGATTCTAAAACATATCTAACAACTGAATTATTTAAATACATTGCAAAAAATAGATCATTTCTATGTCCATATACATCTCTATATTTCTTTAAAGCATTTTTAAAAAAGACATCATAATCTGAGTTTCCTAGTATTTTATAACTATCTTTTATTATTATATCTTTACTAAAAACCTTATGTAACTTTTTCTCATATAACACATGCTTTAAGGTTACACTCTCCTTAAAACCCCATTCCTCATCATGAGGCAAAGAAAAAAAGTCACATAGAAAATGACATATTACTCCTAACTCTATACTAAATTTTTCTTTTCCTAAATGATTTATTATTTCATCACTACTTAACCTACTTAGCTCTTTTACCTTTTCATCAATAATCTCTTCAAACTGTTTTCTGCCATGTTTTTTCAACCTATATTTAGGTGAAATATCTGGAAGAACATTTCCTTTTAAAAAACTTTTTTTATCAATTAAATTTCTTCCTCTTCCTTCAATAGTATTAAATGTATTTTCTCCTATTTCAAGATGAGTTTTATAAAGCATATTAATCACCACCCTTAGTATATTTTGTTCAAAGTGCAAAAAAAAATTACAATAATAATAAAAAATAGATTATATGCATATAATCTATTTGAGGTGATTTTATGACTTTAAAAAACAAAAATAATTTAATAAAACATCTTAGTTTTATTACTATTATTTTAATTTCCTTTACTTTAATATTTACCTTTAAAGATAATTCTACTAAATCTGTTATTAATGAAAATACTATTAAAGAAACTATAAAGTCAGATTTAAATGGTGATGGGAAAGAAGATTGTTTATATATAGAATTAGGAAGTGAAAATAATTATATAATAAATGCAACTATTAATGAAAAAAGTTATGAATTAACTCCAAATAAAACAATTAATTCTCTAGGTAACTTTTCGCCTAATCGTCCTATAACTTTAAACTTATTAGATTTAGACAGAAATAATATTAAAGAGATAATTGTTCAATCTTCTGAAGAAGATAGCTCTATACAGCATTTATTTAAGTGGACTGGAAATGGCTTTGAAGATATATTTTACTCTACAAACAATATATTAGGAATTGTAGATTCAAATAATGGGAAAACCCCTAAAATACTTTCTTTTTCCTTAGGTGATAGTAAAGAAAATATTCAAAAATATATGCTTTTAAATAAAAAATTTAAAAATATATCCTATGATACAGTTGAACCTACTGGACTATATTCTATAATTTCTTTTATAGACATAATATCTTTAAATTATGAAATATCTGAACTTCCAAATATATTTGCAACTTATATTTCTAAAGAAGATCTATCTCAAATATGGAGATTAGAAAAAGAGTCTTATTATTATGACTTTCAAGAGGCTTTCTTTATGGATATAGCTTGGAATAATACTGGAGAAGCCACTAATTGCTCTTGGACCTTAAACTTTAATAAAATCCCAAAAGAAAACCCTAATAATAAATCACAAGTTAAATTCATAATTCAATTAGAAAAAATTAATGATACATTTTTAATAAGTTCCATAAATTTAAATATTAATAAATAATAAAAAGAGATTTATCAAAATAACTTATAAATAAAAATTATAAATAAAATTTGATCAAAGTTAAGAATTTCTCATAATATATTTATAAATTTCATATACAAGTTTTGATAAATCTCTTTTTTAAATTAAGTATATAAATCTAATAAGTTATTTTTCCTTCCTTATACATCTTTAAAACCTTATCTAAAAATCTAGCTCTTTGAGGATCAACAAAATTTCTAAGGGAAAGTATCATAGTAACTATTGGATCCATACTTGTATCACCACTTACATTATTTGGTGCTCCTAAATTTCCACCTCCCATATTTCCACCCATCATATTAGCAATAGCTCCTAAGTTCCCCATATTACCCATTGGATTCATTCCTTGTGCTCCGCCACCTAGTAATCCCATAAGTGAGCTTAAATCCCCCATAGGGTTTCCATCTCCCATAATAGCTGATAAAGGATTATTATTATTCATATTTCCTTTCTTACTACTTTTATTCTTAGAAGAATTATTCTTTCCTCCATCCTTGTTATTTAAAATAGAATTTATAGAATTCATATCGAATCCATCACTGCCCATAGAAGATAGAACTTCTGATACTTTGTTTACATCAACATCTCCAAGTCCTAACATATCTAACATCTGAGGATTTAATCCCCCCATAAAATTTCCTTGATTTGAATTTTCACTAACTTTATTTTTGCGTCTACGCTTTGACATCTCCTATCCTCCTTAATAAATTTATGTATATGTACTATAATTTTTTATTTTTTTAGGAGGGTTAAAAAACCCTCCAAAAATTATTCTAACAACATTCATAGCCGCAGCTATTTGCGTTTACACCACCACATAGCCAGAATAATAAGAATAAGATATATGCTCTATCATTGCATAATAAACCTGATTGACAAAGTATTAGCAATGTTGGTAATGTTGTGCAAGCATTAAATCCTGAACAACCAGTATTTCTACTTTGTTGACTGCAGCAATCATGTTTTTTGCCTTTGCATTTGCATTCGCATTTACATCTGCATCTACATTTGCAGCATTTCTTTCTACTCATAAAAATTCACTCCTTTTTCTATTAGCAACATCTATTATTGTTGCATCCACAAGCATTAAATCCACCGCATAGTAATGATAATAAAATTAAGATATATGCTCTATCGTTACATAATAAACCTGAACATTGTAAAACTAAAAGAGTTGGTAGTACTGTACAAGCATCCATTCCTGTACATCCGCCATGTCTACTATAGTTTTCATGACTATTACAGCAACATTTTTTCTTTCTACTCATTTCTCTTTACTCCTTTTCTATTTTCTAAGCCTTTGTTAACATCCACAATTACCTAATAATCCATTGCAGTTATTGTTTCCGCCATTATTTCCGAAGCCACCACATAAAGTTGCTAAAATAATTATCCATATTATAGCGTTACATCCAAATCCACCATTTCCGCCTCCACAGCAGCATTCATCTTCACAGCAGCAACAGCATCTGTTACTATTTCCACCGAATCCGCCATTTCCGCCGAATCCGCCACCACATAATAAGAATAACCAAATTAATGTCCATATTCCGCCACCGAAGCCAAAACCACAGTTATTTCCGAATCCTCCGCAGTTATTTCCAAAGCCACCACAATTGTTTCCAAATCCACCACAAGAGTTATTTTCAAATCCGTTAAAATTATTAACTCCTCCTACAGATTGTCCACAATTATCAAAAGAATTTCCACATCCTGAAGTATTACAGCATCCTGAGTTACCACAATTGTCATTTGACATTCCTTCTAAGATTTCATTTAAGTCCATAAATGTTACCTCCATATATTTTCTTTATACTATATAGTATTCTCTTCACAAATTTTTGACACATATTTATGGAATATTTTCTACTTTTTGTAATAAATATTGATAAAAGGGCATATACTTCAAAAAAAGAAGCTGCGAAGATAAAATCTTCACAGCTTCTTTAATACTATATTCTAGAAACATCTAAAAAGTTAATTTTATATTTAATTTATGAAATTAAACTTCTTCAACTAAATCATCAAAAAGGTAATCTACAAGTTCATCTTTTCCTTTTTTATTTAATGAAGAGAAGAACTTAAGTTTGTGATCTTTAGGTAATCCTAGAGTTTCTTTTATAAGCTTTTCGCTTTTTCCTATTTGATTATTAGATATCTTATCACTCTTTGTTGCAATAACTACAACTTCATATCCATAATGCTTTATCCATTCATACATTTGAACATCATCAGCAGTAGGCTTATGTCTACAATCTACTAATAAAACAACCTTCTTTAAAGGTCCTCTATTTAATAAATATCTTTCTATTGTAGCACCCCAAGATGCCTTCTCTTTTTTAGATACTTTTGCATATCCATAACCAGGTAAATCTACTAAATAAAAATCTTTATTTAATAAGAAGAAATTTATTAATCTAGTTTTTCCTGGAGTTTGACTTACCTTTGCTAAGCCTCTTCTATTAGTTAATGAATTAATTATAGAAGATTTACCAACATTTGATCTACCAACAAAAGCTATTTCTGGTAGGTTATCATCAGGATACTGTTCTCTCTTAACCGCTGATATTATAAATTCCGAACTTTTTATTTTCATTATTTTTCAACTCCAACCAATGCATTTTCTAATACATCATCAATTTTATCTGCAAGTATTATATTTAAACTATCCTTAACTATTTTAGGAAGTTTAATTACGTCTTTTTCATTTTCCTTAGGAACTATAACCGTATCAATTCCTACTCTTCTTGCTGCTAAGCATTTTTCTTTTAAACCACCAATAGCTAAAACTTTTCCAGTTAAAGTTATTTCTCCAGTCATAGCAACATTGTGTTTAACTTTTTTACCAGTTAATGCTGATACTAAGGCAGTAGTCATAGTAACCCCTGCAGAAGGACCATCCTTTGGTACTGCACCCTCTGGAGCATGTATATGAATATCTTTCTTAGAATAAAACTCATCCTTTATTCCTAATTCCTTCATATGAGCTCTCACATAAGAGTAAGCAGCTTTTGCAGATTCTTTCATTACATCTCCAAGTTGTCCAGTAAGCTCTAATCTGCCCTTACCATCCATAACCATTACTTCTACTGGTAAAGTATCTCCACCATAAGCAGTCCAAGCCATTCCTGTAACTACTCCAACCTTATCTTCCTTATCAATTTCTTCATAGCTAAAGATTTTTGGCCCTAAGTATTTTTCAACTAACTTAGTAGATATATTTAAATTTTTCTTATCTTTTTCTATTATATCCTTTATTCCTTTTCTTATAACATTAGCTATTTGTCTTTGAAGATTTCTTACTCCAGACTCTCTTGTATAACTATCTATAATAAGTTTTAAAGCAGAATCAGATATAGTTATTATTTTATTATCAACACCATGTTCTTTTAATACCTTTGGTACTAAATATTTCTTAGCTATTCTGAATTTTTCTTCATAAGTATATCCTGATACCTCTATTAATTCCATTCTATCTAAAAGAGGTCTTGGAATTCCATCTAAAGAGTTTGCTGTTGTTATAAACATAACCTCTGATAAATCAACATCCACCTCTAGATAATGGTCTCTAAAAGTTTTATTTTGCTCATTATCAAAAACCTCTAGTAAGGCATCAGCTGGATTTCCTTTGAAATCCATTCCTAACTTATCAATTTCATCTAGTAAAAATACTGGATTCATACTTTTAGCTTCCTTTAATCCAGTAACTATTCTTCCTGGAATTGCTCCAACGTAAGTTCTTCTATGTCCTCTTATATCAGCTTCATCTCTAACTCCACCTAAAGACATTCTTACAAACTTTCTATTTAGTGAAGTTGCAACACTTTTAGCTATAGAAGTTTTACCTACCCCTGGAGGTCCAACTAGGCAAAGAATAGGGCCTCTTAATGAATTACTTATTTGCTTTACAGCTAAATATTCAAGAATTCTATCCTTTACGTCCTTTAATCCATAATGATCTTTATCTAATACTTTTCTCGCATCTTTTATATTTAAAGTATCCTCAGTAAATTCTCCCCAAGGCATGTCTAATAAATTTTCTAAGTAAGTTCTTGTAACTCCTCCATCTTGAGAATATGGAGATGATGCCTTAAGCTTTGAAATTTCATATTGAGCTTTTTCCTTAACCTGATTAGGTAATTTTTTCTCATTTATAACTTTTTCAAACTCAATTATAGCTTTCTTATTATCATCATCTTCTCCAAGTTCCTCTTGGATTACCTTCATTTGCTCTCTTAAATAATATTCTCTTTGGCCTTTATCTAATTTCTTCTTAACTTTAGTTCCAATTCTTTTTTCTATTTTAGCTACTTCAATTTCTTCTTTCACATAAAATATTAATTTTTCTATTCTTTTCTTTAAATCTAAAGTTTGAAGAATATCCTGCTTGTCCTCTTGTTTTATAAGAGCATATGAAGAAATTAAATCTGTGACCTTATTTAAATCTTTTTCTTCTTCTAGATTATCAAATAAATCAACACCATTTATTCCACTACTTGCTGTAATATCTAAAAACTCAAAAAAATCATCCTTTAACTTTCTTGATAAAGCTTCAAGTTCATGGTCAATTTCATTATCAATATCTATTTTCTCTATTGATGCTTCAAGTAATTCCTCTTTATCAAAGAATTCATCCATCTTTGCTCTTTCAATACCTTCTACTAAAACTCTTATAGTGTTTTTTGGCATTTTTACAATTTGCTTTATTTCACAGATTGTACCTATATTAAAGATGTCATCTTCACTCGGATTGTCAATCTCTATATCTTTTTGAGCTGCTAAAAATATTTTTTGATCTCCTGCCATAGCCTTTTCAACAGCTTCTATTGACTTTTCCCTACCAACGTCAAAGTATATAACCATATTAGGAAATACAGTTAGACCTCTTAGAGGAATTAAAGGAAGAATTAATTTATCTTCTTTCATAAATATCCCCTCCAAAAAAATTAATAACTACATATTATATAAATATATAGTCTTTAACAAGTATACACATATTACAAGTTTTTTTCAAGCTTATTTAATTCCATAAAAGAAAACTAACACTTTAAGTGTTAGCTTTCTTTATAGATTCTGCATTTAAGGCACCAGCACCAAAAAATGCCCTATTATCTTTAATTATTAAGCTCTCTTTTTCTATACATTCTTCTTCATAAAGTGCAAGATCTAATACCTCTTCAATTTTCTTAACACCAACTATCTTTATTCCATCAATATCCCTAGTTATACTACTTAAATTTTCCTTTGGAACAATTACCAATTCTACTCCCGCTCTCTTTGCTGCTAATATCTTTGCATTTACTCCCCCTATTGGTTTTACCTTTCCCTTTATTGATATCTCACCAGTCATAGCCACTCTATTATTTACAGGCACTCCTTTTATGGCACTATATATGGCTGTAGCTATACTTATTCCAGCAGATGGACCGTCTACTGGTATTCCGCCTGGAAAGTTAACATGTATATCATATGCCTTTGAATTTAAATTAAATATATTATCTAATACTGTCAATACATTCTGTACAGAACAATATGCTGTGCTTTTTCTCTTTATTTTCTTCTCTCCACCGCCTAGTTCCTCATCATCAACTATTCCAGTAATTTTTATACTACCTATACTATTACTTGATAGCTTTGCAGTAGCTTCTATTTCCATTAAAGCTCCATTGTTAGCTCCATACACAGCTAAGCCATTTACATACCCAATTTCAGGTTTATCATTTATCATTCTTTCCATTCTAGGATTATATTGACCATTTTCAATAACCCAATAAATATCACTCTCTTTTATGTAATCTCTATTTTCATTTATTGCAAGACCAGAACATAATTGCACTAAGTTTATAACTTCTCTTCCATTAGTACAATATCTAGATACTATGTCTAATCCCTCATCACTTATTCTATAGCCAACCTTATTTGTAGCATTTAAAGCAATTTTTCTAATCTCTTCAACAGTTAGTCCTCTAAAAAATATTTCTACGCACCTTGACCTTATAGCTGGCACTATTTCCTCTGGACTTCTTGTAGTTGCACCAATTAATCTAAAATCTGCTGGTAATCCATTATCAAATATTTCTTTTATATATCTAGGAGTATTGGGATCTTCTGAACTATAATAGGCTGAATCTAAAAAAACTTTTCTATCCTCTAAAACTTTAAGAAGCTTATTTAATTCAATAGGATGGAGTTCTCCTATTTCATCTATAAAAAGTATTCCTCCATGAGCCTTTGTTACAGCTCCTGGCTTAGGTTGAGGAACCCCTGCAATCCCTAAGGAACCTGCTCCTTGATATATTGGATCATGAACGGAACCTATTAGTGGATCTGCTATCCCCCTCTCATCAAATCTTAAAGTTGTGGCATCTATTTCAACAAATTTAGAGTCCTTATTAAAAGGAGATGCTGCCATTTTCTTAGCCTCTTCTAAAATTATTCTAGCAGCTGCAGTTTTTCCTACCCCTGGCGGACCATATATTATTACATGCTGTGGATTTGGCCCACAAAGTGCTGCTTTAAGAGCTTTTATTCCCTTTTCCTGTCCTATTATTTCTTCTAAATTACTTGGTCTACTTTTTTCAGTTAAAGGTTCTGTCAGTTTTATCATTCTTAATTTATTTAATTTTTCCATTTCTTTTTCATTTTCTTTTTCTAAAACACTATTATCTTTCTTCTTACTCGCAAAGGACTTGCTCATATATATATAGAATAAAATTGATATAAGTAATTGTAGAAACATTATAAATGTATAAGTATTCATCTCTAATACCTCCCGTTCTATACGGTTAGTATTTACCTATTTTTGTGATGATATTCCAAAAACTCCATAAAAAATAAAAAAGATGCATAAATAGTATGCATCTTTTTCTATTAAGCAGTTTCTATATCTTTTCTAGCTTTATTTTTCTTCTCAGTTTTTAAAGTTGGTCTAACTTCTCCTTCTGGAAGCTTTTCAAGCTCTGGATCTTTTCTATCTTTGATTGTTTCTTCAGTTATAGTAGCTTTTACAATATTCTCTTCTGATGGTATATCAAACATTATATCCATCATAGTTTCTTCTACTATAGCTCTTAATCCTCTAGCACCAGTTTTTCTATTTATAGCTTCATCTGCAATAGCTTTTAAAGCTTCCTCTGTAAAATCTAGTTTTACATTATCAAGCTCAAATAACTTTTTGTATTGTTTTACTAGAGCATTCTTTGGCTTAGTTAAAATACTTACTAAAGCCTCGTTATCTAAAGCTTCTAAAGTTACTAAAACTGGTAATCTACCAACAAACTCTGGTATTAAACCGAATTTTAATAAATCTCCAGGCATTATATCCTTTAAAAGTTCTCCAACGTTCTTTTCGCTTTTTCCTTTAACCTCAGCGCCAAAACCTATAGAACTCTTAGTTCCTCTTTTTTCTATTATTTTATCTATTCCATCAAAAGCTCCACCACAAATAAATAAAATATTTGAAGTGTTAATTTGTATAAACTCTTGATGTGGATGCTTTCTTCCACCTTGTGGTGGAACTGAAGCTGTTGTTCCCTCTAATATTTTTAATAAAGCTTGTTGAACACCCTCTCCAGAAACATCTCTTGTAATAGATGGATTTTCTGATTTTCTAGCAATCTTATCTATCTCATCTATATATATTATACCTTTTTCAGCTCTTTCAACATCATAATCTGCATTTTGAATTAGTTTTAAAAGTATATTTTCAACATCTTCACCAACATATCCTGCCTCTGTTAATGTTGTAGCATCTGCTATAGCAAATGGAACATTTAACATTTTAGCAAGAGTTTGTGCAAGTAATGTCTTACCTGAACCTGTAGGTCCTAATAAAAGTATGTTACTTTTTTGTAGTTCAACATCATCTTCTGCCTTATTAGCATTTATTCTCTTGTAATGATTATAAACAGCTACTGCTAAAGATTTCTTAGCTCTATCTTGACCAACAACATATTGATCTAAATAGTCTTTGATTTCTTGTGGCTTTGGAAGATTACTAGCTTCTAATGGTGATGATTCTGTATTTCCTTCAAATTCATCTTCTATTATTTCTGAACAAAGCTCTATACATTCATCACATATATATACACCAGGACCTGCGATTAATCTCTTAACCTGTTCCTGATTTTTACCACAAAAAGAACATCTTAATTGCTTTTTGTCTTCAAATTTTCCCATCTTATCCACCTCAACTTTCAATAAGATTTAAGTTGTAGATTATTTTCTTTCTATAACTTTATCTATTAATCCGTATTCTACTGCTTCTGATGCTTCCATGAAATAATCTCTTTCAACATCTACTTTTATCTTTTCAAGAGGTTGATTTGTATTTTCACTTAAGATTTGGTTTAATTTATCTTTTATCTTTAATATTCTCTTAGCATGAATATCTATATCAGTTGCTTGCCCTTGGAATCCACCTAAAGGTTGGTGTATCATTATTTCAGCATTTGGTAATGCAAATCTCTTTCCTTTTGCTCCTGAAGATAATAAGAATGCTCCCATAGAAGCAGCCATACCGATACAGATTGTAGATACGTCAGGCTTTATATATTGCATAGTATCATAAATTGCCATTCCAGAAGTTATAGAACCTCCTGGGGAATTTATGTAAAGATGTATATCTTTATCTGGATCTTCACTTTCTAAGAATAATAATTGCGCAACAACAAGGTTAGCCGTTACATCATTAACCTCTCCACTTAACATTATTATTCTATCTTTTAATAATCTTGAGAATATATCGTAACTTCTTTCGCCTTTGCTTGTTTGTTCAACTACCATAGGTACTAAATTGCTCATTAAATTCCCTCCTTTTAAAAAAAACTCTAATTATAATATTGCCATATATATCATAAAAACATACATTATCATAATTATTATATAAAAAAAATAGACATTTGTTAATTAGTCTTTTTCTAAACAAACTTTTAATTTTAAAATAATTGCCAAGAAATACTTCCTGGCAATTATCTGAAAGTTTATTTATTTATTATTTTAAAGATTCAAATAACATTTTTAAAGTTTTTTCTCTCTTAACATCTAACTCTAAAGCAGCTCTTTGAGCATTTAATAATAGATCAACCATTTTCTCAGTTTCTGCTCCGTTTGAGTACATTTTAGCAACTTCTTCTGCTTTTGCTTTTAATTCTTCTTCAGTAGCTTCTATAGCTTCTGCTTCAGTTACAGCACTCATAACTAAATCAGTTTTTACTTTTCTTTCAGCATTTTCTTTCATGTAAGATTTCATCTTATCTTCAGTGCTTCCAGTGAACTCATAGTATTGCTCTAAGCTTAGTCCTTGTTGTCCTAATCTCATTTCTAAGTCTCTTACCATGTTTTCAACTTCTCTGTTTATCATAGCTTCTGGAATTTCTACTTTTGCGTTATCAACTACAGCGTTTATAACTTTTTCTTCCATTTCTCTTTTAGCTCTTAATTCGTTAGCTTTTACAGCTTTTTCTTTTAAGTCAGCTTTTAATTCTTCTAAAGTATCAAATTCTGAAACTTCTTTAGCAAACTCATCATCTAAAGCTGGTAATTCTTTAACTTTTATTTCTTTTACAGTTACTTCGAATTTAGCTGGTTTTCCGTTTAAGTCTTCTTTTCCATAAGCTTCTGGGAATGTTACGTTAACATCTTTGCTTTCTCCAACTTTTAATCCAACTAATTGCTCTTCAAAGTTATCTATGAAGCTTCCTGAACCTATTTCTAATGGATAATCTTTTCCTTCTCCACCTTCGAATGCTACGTCATCTATGAATCCTTTGAAGTCTATAACAGCTATGTTTCCATTTTCAACTGTTCCTTCTTCTTTAGTTTCAACTCTAGCATTTCTTGCTTGCATATCAGCTAATTGTTTTTCTATGTCTTCTTCTTTTACTTCGTAAGATACTTCTTCAACTTCTAATCCTTTGTAATCTCCTAAAGTAACTTCTGGGTAAGTAGTAACTTTAGCTTTGTAAACTAAGTCTTTTCCTTCTCCAACTTCTACTACTTCGATTTGTGGATAATCAACTGGTCTTACGTTGTTTTCTTCTAAAGCAACTCCGTAAGTTTTATCTATACAAGCGTTTATTGCATCATCAAATAAAACTTCAACTCCGTAGAATTTTTTAACCATGTTCATTGGAACTTTTCCTTTTCTGAATCCTGGTATGTTAAACTTCTTTGAGTTTTTATTATAAGACTTTTTTAACGCCTCGTTAAAGTCCTTAGCATCAACTTTAATTTCTAATTCTACAACATTTGTGTCTATTTTGTTCATTTTAGCTTCCATTGTATATTCCTCCTGTAAATAGCCTTTTAAATTCATGTTTTATGAATTAACCTAGGCAATTATAACATATAATTTCTTTTTTTATCAAATATTTCTTTTATTTTATTCTTACATTTATACATTTTATCATACTAGTAGTTTTTTTTCTATAAAATCTTTAACATCTTTTAATTCTTCGTAAGTTTTAAAATTATCCCTATAAACTTCTATTATTAATGGTCCTTTATAATCTAAAGTTTTTAGTTTTTCAATGATAGGTTTATAATTTACTCTCCCCTTACCTGGAAGTAAACAAATACTTTTTTCATCTCTATCGTTTATATGAAAATTAACTAAATCCTTCCCCATGATATCAATATAATGGAGAGGATTTTCATTACTTTTATATGCTTGTTTTATATCACAGGTAAATTTAATATCATATTTTATGTTATTTTTTAAATACTTTAAAAATTCTATATCTGAAGACATACACCAGGAAACATTTTCTTGAGATAAATATATATTATTTTCTCTTGCTATATAAGCTAATTCATTATATATATCTAAAATTTCCTTCTTATTAATAGTATTAAACTCTTGTTTTCTCATACCATGAAAGGTATATGAAAAAGCTCCTAATTTATTAGTAGCTTTGCATATATTCTTAAAAACCTCTAAAGAATCTTTTCTTCTTCTCTCATATTGATCAAATAAATAAGGTTCATACATAGATGAAAAAAAATGTACTGATTTTATATTAAAGTTATTTTTCTCTTTTTCCTCAATTAATTTCTTTACAAAATCATCACTATACTCATAATAAGTATTTAAAAATAATTCTCCTGTATTAAAATCCAATTCTTTCATTATTTTAAATGATTTTTCCAATTCAAAATCTGGATAAAAACATGCTGAAGAAATTCCAACTTCCAAATTAATTTCTCTCCTTCCTTTTTAATCCTTATTATTATAACTTATAGTAAACATTTAAATAAACTTTTTTAATTTTTATTTTAAATAATATCATTTGCTTATATGGAGATACTATGTTATGATAAGCTTTGTTTGATTGTGAGAATTTTAAAAATAAAATAAATTTTAAAAACTAAAAATATACAAGAAGAAAGAGGATAAAGAATGAACAATATAAAATTTGATGACTTAGGTCTTAAGGAAAGCTTACTTAAAGCTATAAAAGATATGGGATTTGAAGAGCCATCTCAAATACAAGCTGAAAGTATTCCTGTAGCCCTAGAAGGACACGATATAATCGGTCAAGCTCAAACTGGTACTGGTAAAACAGCTGCTTTTGGATGCGCTATAATAAATAATGCTGATTTTTCAGGAAAGAAGAAATCTCCAAAAGCACTTATTTTAGCACCAACTAGAGAGCTTGCTATACAAGTTAATGAAGAACTTGTAAGACTTGGAAAACATGAAAAACTTTCTGTTTTACCAATATACGGTGGTCAACCAATAGATAGACAAATTAGAGCTTTAAAAAATGGTGTTGATATAGTTGTTGGAACACCTGGTAGAGTATTAGATTTAATAAGAAGAAAGAGTTTACCTCTTAACGATATAGGATTCCTAGTGTTAGATGAAGCTGACGAAATGTTAAACATGGGATTCATTGATGATTTAGAAGAAATTGTTAAATCATTAAAAACTGATAGACAAACACTTTTATTCTCTGCTACTATGCCTCCGCAAATAAAGAAATTAGCTAGAAATTACATGAAAGAAGATACTAAGCACATCGCAATAAAGAAAAGTTCTTTAACAGTTTCAAAAATAGAACAATTTTATTTTGAAATAAAACATAGAGATAGATTTGAAACACTTTGTAGAGTTTTAGATTTTGATGAACCAAATGCTGCAATAATTTTCTGCAAAACAAAAAAAGGTGTTGACGAAGTTGTAGAAAAAATGCAAGCTAGAGGATATATGGTTGAAGGTATGCACGGAGATATGAGCCAAAACCATAGACTTCAAACTTTAAGAAAATTCAAAGAAGGAAGCTTAGACTTCTTAGTTGCTACTGATGTTGCAGCTAGAGGAATAGACGTTGAAAGCGTAACTCACGTTATAAACTACGATCTACCACAAGACAATGAAAGTTATGTACATAGAATCGGAAGAACAGGTAGAGCTAACAGAGAGGGAGTTGCTTATTCTTTAGTTACTCCAAAAGAATATATGATGCTTAAACAAATACAAAAGCATACTAAGAGTAAAATAATAAGAAAAGCTGTACCTACAGTTGATGAAATATTCCAAAATAAACATAATAACATAATAAATAATGTAAAATCTACTATAGAAGAAGCTTCAGAAGATTTCCAAAAGTTTATTCCAATAGCTACTCAATTAGATGAAGATTATAGCTTAGTAGATGTTGCAGCTGCTCTTTTAAAAATAGTATTTGATAAAGAATCTTCTTTTGATTACACTTCAAATTCTATAGAAGCTCCTGTAATGGACGAAACTAGATTATTTATGTCTGTTGGAAGAAGAGATGGTATAACTCCTAAATCTCTTGTTAACTTCTTAAAAGAGACTGCTAGAATAAGCCCTAAGCAAGTTGGAGATATAGACATAAAAGAAAACTTCTGCTTTGCTAACGTTGATGCTGATGCAGTAAATAATATAATGAAAAAATCAATGGGTAAAAAACTTAACAAAAGAACTGTTAATATAGAAGTTGCTAAAAAAAGAAAATAATATAAAAAAATACATACTCATATGAGTATGTATTTTTTTTATTTATTCTTACAACAACCAGATCCATTTGAACATCCACATCCATTTTTAGAACACCCTCCTTGGCATCCTCCCTTTGAAGAACATCCTCCACAGGTTCCATTTGCTTTTTTAGGACATCCTCCTCTACTTCCACAGCAACTTTTTTTAAAGCCTAACTCTTCTAACTCTTCTTCACTTAAGTATTTCAGTGGAAATTCATTTTCACCAAAGCTTTCATACTCTGGAGTATCCTTAATTTCATTTCTATCTATATTTAACAAAATTATCACCTCATTATTTTTATAAATACAAATTTAATAAATTATTATTTTGTATTATTACCTATTAATATAACATACTAAATAAGCTTTAACTACTTAAATTAAAATTTTAATTTTTTATAATTTTTAGCATTTTTTCATTATTTATGATAAAATTTATTTATAAAACATTTACATTATGAGGAGGTACATTATGAGTATTCATATAGGTGCAAAAGAAGGTCAAATAGCCGAAACAATTTTATTACCAGGAGATCCTTTAAGAGCTAAATTTATAGCTGAAACTTTTTTAGAAAATCCAGTTTGTTACAATGAAGTTAGAGGAATGTTAGGATATACAGGAACATATAAAGGAAAAAAAATATCAGTTCAAGGTACTGGTATGGGGGTTCCTTCAATTTCTATTTACGTTAATGAACTTATAAGAGATTATGGAGTTAAAAATTTAATAAGAGTAGGTACTGCTGGCGGTATGCAAGAAGATATAAAAGTTAGAGATTTAGTTTTAGCAATGTCATCTCATACTGATTCTGCAATAAATAAAGTTAGATTTAACGGTTTAGATTTTGCTCCAACAGCATCATTTAAACTTTTAAAGGCCGCTTACGATACTGCCGTTGAAAAAGGATATTCTCCTAAGGTTGGTAGCGTATTCACAGCTGATAGCTTCTATAATGATAATCCTGAAGCATGGAAACAATGGGCTAAATTTGGTACTTTAGCTGTTGAAATGGAAACTGCAGCTTTATATACCTTAGCAGCTAAGTATGGTGTTAATGCCTTAACAATACTTACTATAAGTGATCATTTAATTACTGCTGAGGAAACTACTAGTGAGGAGCGTCAAACTACCTTCACAAAGATGATGGAAGTTGCTCTTGATGCTGCTATAACTTTATAAAATAAAAGAGCTTTATCAAAATAACTTTTGATAAAGCTCCTTTTTATTTATTAATTACTCTTCTTCTAATCCTGGTAATGAAAAGTCTTGTACATTATAAACTATCCATTTTCCATTTTCATACTTCATATTTGTGAAAAAGTTTTTTTCCATTGATTCACTTTTAACATCTATTCCTAATATTTTCTTTTTTATCTTATAAGAAACATTAACTACAATACTAGCTTCATAAACACCATGATTTCGTTCTATTGAACTATTTTCCATCTTAATTTTAAGATCGCTTATATCATAGTCATTCTTTAAAAGAAAATATTTTTGACTTAATGTATTATATATATTATCCTTAACTTCATCCTTAGCATTTCTTATATCATTTTTATCCTCTGAATTTAAAGCCTGAAATACGCTACTATAAAATTCCTTTACAACTTTTTCAACATCTTCTTTTATGATTGTATCTTTTAAATCTAATTCTATATTTATTTCTGGATGATCTTCTATATAAAACTTTTGGCTATCTATCTCTCCCCAAGGAGTGTTGCATTTTATAGTTAAGTAAGTTGAACCATCCTTTGGGAAAGGACCAACATCCTTAAAATCTTTTACCTTTATACCCGAGTCCTCTCCATTTATATATACATTACTATCATCAAAACTACTCTTAACTGTGACTAAGGTTCCATTTAAAGGTATGTCTATCTTATTATTATCCATGAAAACAATATTTTTTTCTTCTACTAAATTAGAATTATATGCTTTCTTTTCAATCTTAAGATCATAGACTCCTGGTATTAAGTTAGGTATTTCTAAAGTTCTACTAGTATTAGTTGTACCTATAAAATTACCATTTAAATACACACTAGCTTCCGGGAAATTAGATGCCACAATAAGTTTCTTTTTTTGTATTACAACATACCATTTTTCTCCCCAAAAACTTTTTTTAGACTCCAATTTTGTAGAGTATATCTCATCCCCATTTTCTAAAGAAGAAACTAACTTATTAATTCTACTTTTATCCGCTTTAAAAAAATCAATATATGGTATTAACTCCTCTTTTGTTATTCCAGAATTTTTATTTCCATCTTCTATTAAGTTCATTAAAGCTCTTTCATTTCCTTTGCTTAAGGAATTAGATAATTGTTCAATTACATCTCTCTTTTTACTACTAACATTACCATATAGAAATACTATAATTAAGGCTAAAGCAATAACACAAATTATTATTACCTTAGGATCCTTTTCTTTTATAATTTTATCCTTTACTCTTTTATAAAAGCTATAAATGTTATGACCTACCCCTGTAATACTCTCTCTCAATTTATCCATATGTTAAAACTTACTCCTCTAGTAAATTTATAATCCATTTATTACATTCTGTACATTTATAAACTTGTATTCCAAAAGGATATAGCATTTCATCTTTAAATCTATTATAATCACTTCTTAACTCTTTTAATGAATAAAATTCATCATCTTCAGTTAAAGCCCCAACTAATTCACATATATAATTTTCTTTAGTTTTAAAACAGCAATCATTCTCATCTGTACACTCTATTTTCTCTAATTTTAATTCTTCTTGAAAATCTTGTAATATAGGTATTATATCTTGAAATTCACTTATATCATCTTGAAAATCCCCTGCCAAAAAATCTACTCCACTTATAGTAAATAATTTATCCATTTAATCACCTCTAATTTCCTAATTAAAATTTGCTAACTAATTCTAGTATTACATAAATTAATTAATTTTACTAACTTATTTTAGCATAATAAATATTATTGTAAATAACTTATTGTTAACAATAGTAAAAATAGCCCCTAAATGAGCTATTTATTAATATTTAGATCTAAAATTAAAGTTTATTTATTCTATTATAGATAAAAATTCCTCTTCATTTATTATCTTAATATCGAAATTTTCTTTTATTAAATTTTCTGCTTTTTTTAATTTAATACTCTTTTCATTTTCTTTTAATTTATTTAAATCTCTAATTCCTGTAATTAAGTAATTTGTCTTTTTACTTACAGAACTTGAGACAAAACCACCACACCTTATTACATTTCCTATGGCTTCTCCTCTAGACATAGAACTTAAAGGCCCTGTAAAAACTACATTTTTACATTTTAAAGATATTTCTCCCTCTTTCTTCTTTTCTTTAAGTCTTAAATTACTTGAATATTTGCATTCTCCCTTTCTTCCAGAAGACTTATATCCATTTTCATAAACAGCACCTATTCTTATGGCAAGCTTATCTGAAAGCTCTTCAACTGATTCTATATCTAAATCTTTGCATATATTAAGTAATATGTTAGCACAAGCCCTTGCATCTTCCCCTGCATGGTGATGAGAAAATTCAAATCCTAAAGCTTCACTTACAGTTCCTAATTTATGATTTGGTAATGATTTATAATAATTCTTTGCCATAACTACTGTACAGGCATATTCAAAGTCTGGATAAGGTATATCATAAAAATCTAAAGTTTTTCTAAGAACGCTAATATCAAAAGCTGCATTATGAGCTATTACTAAATTTCCATCTATGTAATCCTTTATTTCTTCCCATATTTCATTAAAAGTTCTCTCATTTTCAACATCCTCTGGTCTAATTCCATGTATCCATATATTCATGGGCTGAAATCTCATTTCACAAGGCTTTATTAAAAAATATTTTTCTTCAACAATTTTATTATCCTTAACAACAGTCAATCCAATAGAACACGCACTATTTCTTTTCTCATTAGCAGTTTCAAAGTCTATTGCAACAAAATCCATTTATGTCTTTCTCCCTTTCTATGTAACAATAAACAATATTATATCACATTTTATTTTATTATTTTAATTTATTTAAATGTAATTCAAAATAAAAAGACCTTACTGTAGAAATAAAATATTTCAAATACAATAAGGTCTAAAATTATTTTTTAAGTTGTATTTATAGATTAAAATTCATATTTACAATTAAATCTCTAAAAATAAACTTACTTTTTAATAAAAGAATTTTAAAATCAAATTTAAAATCTATTTAATTACACTTTTAATATTATTAAATAGGTCTTTATTTTCTTTTATCTTTTCTTCATTGCCTAGTACACAGATGTAGTCTTCCTTCATTAAATCTTTAATCATAGGTGCAAAACTCTTAATTTTTTCTACATCTGCATTTATGATTTCTTCTCTTTCCTTTTGAAGATCTTCATAAGTAAAGTTACTTAAGTAGTATGAAACTGCTATATCACCTTTTATTCCATTGCTTATAGGTTGATCATATTTTCTTATTGTACCTATGATGTATTTAGTCATTTCTCTTTCGTCAGCTTCAAAATCATTTAAATACTTAGGTATATTATCATAAGCTTCTAAAGTGCTTTTTATATTAGGATCTCTATATGAAACTATATATGCTCCGCCATCTCTTCTAAAGTTAGAGAACACTCCATAAGCTCCACCTTTAACCCTTACGGCATTCCATAAGTAGTCAAATCCTAGAATACTTTCTAATAAAGATAGTGCACCAGAATACTTATATCCATGAGTTTTATAATTTCCACCCTTAGCTACATATTGTACATTTCCTTGAGTTAAAAGCCCTTCATTTTTCTTTCCTAACTCAAAATTATATTCTTCTTTTTCAAAATCATTATTATTTGTTTTGCTTATTAAATATTTTACTTTTTCCTTAAAGTTTTCATATTCCTCTTCTTTTCCTGAATAACTTATAAGCATATTTCCCTTATTAAAGATTAAGTCTCTCACCTTTTTTAAGCTATCTGATATCTTTGATTTTTTATCTTCCTTCTCTATATTTACTAGAAAATCATAATAATCTAATCCACTTATTTTTTCATCATAAGCTCCTCTATTTGTAGAGTATGATAAAACTTTTTTCATAGCTATTCTATGACCACTATCGAATATAGCACCTTCTAATCTAGCTCTCTTTTCTCTAATTATTTGCATAATTCTGTCCATATCATCTAAGTCAGTGTGATTTACAATCTCATCAACTAATTCTATAGCTTTATTAGTCTTGCTGCTTAATGCTTTATATGAAATTTCTAAATATGGTCTAAACTCATTATTTTTCTTTAGATTAGCAAAAGTTATAGCTCCAAAACTTATTCCACCTGTACTTATATTTATGGCATTTGATAACTTAGAATAATCATAATTTTCTGTTCCACACTTACCTAATATATCGCATAGTAATCCAACATAAGGTATTAAATCTTCAGGAACACTATTTGTATTAAAGAAGAAATTAACATAGTCTATTTTATTAGTATGGAAATCATGGTGTAATGTTGTAATTCCATCTATCTCTTTCTCTTCTGTAGGAATTTTAGTTGCTTCTTTATCTATATCCTCTAAAGATAACATAGGAATACTTTCTAAATCTTCTTTTTTATCAGGTGTACTTTGTCTTTCTTTTAACTTTTTACAATTATCAATTATTTCATTTAAAGTCTTTTCATCAAAACTATTTTTAATCTCTTCTAACTTTTTCTTTAATTCAGCTGACTTTTTCTCATTTATTCCTTTTTCAGGATGAAGAGAAACAAGTGAAGAGTGAGTATTATTTATCATATATTTTTCTATTAAATCTTCAAAGTAATTGCTTGTTAAAGCAGATTTTATTTTTTCAAGATTTTTTTCATATTCTAAATGAACATATGGATCCCCATCATAAAGCCAACTATCCATAACTTTTAAATAATAAATTAATCCATTAGGATAAGAACCATAATCTCCTTCTCTTAATTCAAATTCAACTCTATTTATGGAAGCTTCTATAAGTTCTTTATCTATTCCATTTTCAACTAAATCCTTTAAAGTATCCATTACTACTTTTTTAAATTCTTCTTCTTTGTTTAGCTCTGCATTCTTAACTAAAACAGTAAAGGCTGATTGTTTAGTTGAGTTATCAAAGTCTCCTGATACAGCTTTCCCTATACCTGCATCTATTAATGCTTTCTTTAATGGTGCTGCTGTGCTTCTTGTTAGAAGATATGCTAAAACATCAAAAGCTAAGCCTTTTTCTCCGTCTGTGGCATCTCCAATTACAAAGTTTAAACTATAATAACTTTTATGATTTAAATCTTCACTTTCAGCTATTCCATAAGTAAAACTTTCTTCTTTCATACTTTCAAAGGATTTTTGTTCTTTTATTTCTGAATCTATCTCTTTATATTCAAAATTCTTTAAATACTCTTCATTTATAAATTCTAATTCTTTTTCAGTATCTCCATTACCATATAAGAAAATATATGAGTTCGATGGATGATAATATTTCTTATGAAATTCCACAAACTCTTCATAAGTTAAATTTGGTATTTCATCAGGATCTCCTCCTGAAGATAAGGCATAACAAGTATCTGGGTATATTGTTTGAGGAATCTTTCTATAAAGTATAGAATCTGGAGATGAGTATGCCCCTTTCATCTCATTATAAACAACACCATTATACTTTAATTCATCTTCCTTATTTTCTATATAATAATGCCATCCCTCTTGCATGAATATTTCCTTATGCTTATATATATTTGGATATAATACAGCATCTAAGTAAACATCCATAAGATTCATAAAGTCTTTTTCATTTCTTGATGCTACTGGATATATTGTTTTATCTGGATATGTCATAGCATTTAAGAATGTATTTAAAGACCCTTTTAAAAGCTCTACAAAGGGTTCCTTAGTATTAAATTTTCTAGAACCACATAAAACTGAATGCTCTAAAATATGAGGAACTCCTGTACTATTTTCAGGTGGTGTTCTAAATCCTATTGCAAAGCACTTATTGTCATCTTCACTTAGGATTTTTATAAGTTTAGCCTTAGTTTTTTCATGCTCAAACCTTAAACCTACTCCACCTATTTCATTTAAATTTTCTATGTTTAAAAGTTTAAATCCACTATAAATATTATTCTCTTTAAAATTCATTTTTCACACTCCTATGGAAAGGTATTTTGTTAATATGTTTATTTTAATAATTGTACCATAATTACCCTATATTAAAAAGTTTGCTGTTATAGATTAAAATTTATCCCTTTAGATAAATTTAGTTTTTTAAATAATATATTCTAAAAATAAAGATTATCCTAGTTTATTTATTTCCAAATAGCTTTTAATTTATTTAAATTTCTTCCTATATTTTGTTTAAGAGAATGTTAATTTCTAAATAAAAAAGAAATGATATAACTAAATCTATATCATTTCTCTTTTAGCTTAAGATTATTCCTTATGGTTAATTAATTTTATTAAATTTACTAATATTTCTTTTTAAAATATTAAACTAAAAATTATGTATATAATTTTTATAGTATTCCAAAATATCTAGCAATAACATATAAAATTATTGCTCCACCACCTAAAAAACTAACCTTTGCATTTCTTTGATTATTAGCCATAACTTTTTCAAATATTCCTCTAGCTATAAGCAAAGCTCCAGCTGCCACACCAACCCATTGATTTGTTGTAAACCATTCCGGATTAAGGTATGTATAAAAGTATCCGATTACAAGTGGGAAAATAAAACATCCAAAAATACTTCTTATAAATGGAATTTTTCCTTTTACTAATTTCATCTTATGTAATTCTCCTTTACTCTCTTATTACATATTAATTTTATCAACATTTTTAAAAATTTAAAAGCATATATCTCTTATTAAGTTAATATTTACTTTTATTTATTATTTTTTTTAGTTATTCATCATATACATTATTGAATTATGTATTAAAAATAGGAGGAGCTTAATGAAAAGAAAACCAAAAATATTATTAGTGACTTCTTTATCCCTAATAGTATTATTAACCTTATCCATATATGTATCCTTAAACAAAAAGAAAACTTCAGCATTTTCAGAAGCCATAAATTTATTAAAAGAACCTGACAAAAAAGAAGATGATGAATTAAAGGGAAAATTTGAAGAAGTACTTCAAGACTTATTTAAAAATAGAAATATAGCCATATTAAACAATGATTTAGAGGAATTAAAGAAATTTTATGATTTAGAAAAAAAGCCTAGTCTTTGGGCCTATGAAAGTGAAAGTAAAAAAGTTAAGTATTTAAACAACTGGTCTCAAAAACAAGGAGTTGTATTTAATGAAATAAAATCAAAAACTGAAATAAGAAAGGCTAGAGAAAGAGAAAAGGACTTATACGGAATAATATGTGTTGTTTCAAGTGAATTTACATATTATTATCTTAATGATCCTCTTAAAACTAATACCTTTAGATTAGGTACTTATCACTATTTAAATTTAAAAGATGAGGGAGATAGGTATATTATCACTAAGGAATGGTACACTGATCCTTTTGCTGATTCTCTAGATTTAAATAATATAAAATCTGATGAAATTAAATCCTATATTTTAAATAGTTCTAGTCCATCTTATTCACCTGATGAAAGAACACAGAAAGCTATAGATTATGCACATACCTATTGTGGAGCAGCTGCAGATGATGAACTTGGTTTTAACTATAATAAAAAATACACAGACTTTAACCCTCAAGGAGGAGACTGTGCAAACTTCGCCTCTCAAATTCTTTTTGAAGGTGGTGGATTTAAGAAAAATTCAACATGGAACTATTCTGATGGTGAAGGTTCTAAGGCTTGGGTAAATGCTCAAGCATTTAAAAATTACATGGTTAATAGTGGACGTGCTTCCTATATTGCTAAGGGTAAATATTCCGAAATATATAAAGCGGCCTATAACTTAAGACCTGGTGATTTTGTAGCTTATGAAAAAAATGGACGAATAACTCACATTTCAACAGTTACAGGATTAGATAGTAAAGGTTATCCCCTAGTAACTTGTCACAACACAGATAGACTTCTTGTTCCTTTTGATTTAGGTTGGAGCAATGACAATATACGCTTTCATCTAGTAGATGTTTATTATTGATTTAAATATAAAAATGATATGTATTAAAGTTTTAATACATATCATTTTTAACTATAGTTCTACTCTATATTTTTCTAAGGACTTAACTATTAAATCAGCTATTTTCTGTTGATATAACTTATCTCCTAATAAAGCGTCATCTTCCCAATTGCTCATAAATCCCATCTCTAAAATTATTACAGGTCTTTGTGACCAGTTAAATCCAGTCATATCTTTTCTTTCAAAAACGCCGTTAACTTTTACTCCACCCTCTTTTAAAGTTTCACTTAAAATTTCTCCATATTTCTTACTTTCTTCATATATACCTTTTAACTCCTTTGTTTCAGAGGAAGGAATTAAAATTGAGGCTCCTCTTTTTCCTGAATTATTTGACCCATCACAGTGAAGTTTTATTGAAATATCTGCCTTTGATGTATTTCCTATTTCTGCCCTTTCTCTATTGCTTAAGGTAACCTGGTTTTTCTCCCTTGTCATAACTACTTTATAGCCCTCTCTATTTAAAAGCTCTTTTAAGATCATAGCTACTTCTAAGTTTATTTCATACTCCTTATTTTTTGTACCAACTCCCGCTGTCCCTGAAGATACTCTAGGCTTTTTTTCATTAGACCAAGGTGCTATAGGTTCAAGCTTCTTATCTCCTTTTTCTTGATGCCCTGCATCAATACATATAGTAACCTCTTCTTTTTCTTTTCCTAAAACTTTCTCTCCCAGTAAAGTAGTACTAACTAAATTTACTAAAAGAAAAATTCCTAATAAAAATATAAATCTCTTTTTCATAATAAAAATCCTTTCTAGTATTTAAATAATAAATAGTATTTCTCTAAATACTAAAAAATATTATTCACTAGTTTTACATATAAATTTTTCATGTTATAATTTTAAAGTCTTAAATTATGTCTAATAAAGAATTTAATATAAATTAAAGGAGATACATATGAAAAAAGTTAATTTTAAGGGAAGTGTAATGTTAAATCCTACTCCAGTAGTTCTTGTTACTTCTAAAAATAAAGAAGATAAAGTAAATGCTTTTACTGTTGGTTGGGTTAGCACAGTTTGCACTAAACCTCCAATGATCGCCATGGGAATAAGACCGGAAAGATTATCCCATGAATATATAAAAGAAAGCAAGGAATGTGTTATAAACTTACCATGTAGAGATATGGTTAAATTTGTTGATTTTTGCGGTGTTAAATCTGGAAGAAAAGTTGATAAAATTAAACACTTTGGATATGCCCTTGATAAAGGAATAGCTGTAAGTACTCCTTCTATTGAAAAAGCACCTGTAGCTTTAGAATGTAAGCTTAAATCCATAACACCTTTAGGTACACACGACATGTTTTTATTTGAGGTTCTTAATGTAAAAGTTGATGAAAGTCTTATAGATGAAAAAGGAAAGATTCATTTTAATAAGGCTAATTTATTAGCATATAGTCATGGAGAATATTTTGGTCTTAATTCTAAACCACTAGGTTCTTTTGGTTATTCAATTAAGAAAAAGAAAAAATCAAGATAATATTCCTAACTAAATATAAAAAAGACACTAAGAAAATTTATTTTTACAAATTCTCCTCGTGTCTTTTTTTAATTCTTATATAATAAAATCTTTATAAAGTTTATTATTATATTTTCATATGTATAATTAAATTTCTTCTTTAGCAGAGGTTAAGAATTGAATTTCTTCTAAGACAGAGCTTGCTCTGCTCTCATCTACCATAACCACTAAATAATCTCCACTTTGTATTTCAATAGATCCCTTAGGAATTATTTCGTTATTTCCTCTTTTTATTGCAACTAAAAGAGCTGTTTCTGGCCAATTAACATCCTTTATTTCTTTTCCTTCTGCTTCACTACCAAGTTCTACTCCAACCTCTAGTAGAGTTTTATTATTAGAAGGTTCTTCTACTTCTGAACCAACCTTTTCTATCCATCTTTCTAATAAAGATTCATATATTGGTTCACTTTTTAGTAAGTCAGATGTTACATAGGAAATTATTACAACTACAGATAAAGCTAGCATATGTTCAAAAGAACCAGTCATCTCTGTAATAAGTATTATACCTGTAATAGGTGCCTTTACTATTGAAGCAAAGTTACCTGCCATAGCTAATATTATAAAATCTATTATATATTGATTTGGAACTCCAAATGCATTACAACTTACTATTCCAACTATATTTCCTACTACTGCACCTAAAAGTAATAGTGGGAAGAATATACCACCTGGTGTACCTGCACCAAAACTTATAATAGTTAATAAAAATTTAACTAAAAGCACAGCTAAAAGAAGCTTTATTGGAAAGCTCTTAGTTGCTAAATCCATTATAAGTTCATGTCCACCACCTAGTATTATTGGTGCGAAAATACCTAATATACCTGTTAATAAGAAAGGAATCATTACCTTAACTTCTACAGGAACATTTTTAAACTTTCCATATAAACTTTGTACTTTTAAAATTCCCTTTGAGAATATTGCACCACCTATACCTAAAATTACTCCTAATATTATTAATACCCAGTAATACTTTAAAGGTAATACAGGAACATTTTCTATTCCTAAACTAGGATTCATTCCTAAAAATTGTTTTGAAACAAAATCAGATACTAAGGATGCTGCCATTGCAGAAACTAAAACTAAAGGTGAGAAACTCTTATGTACCTCTTCTAGGGCAAATATTACCCCTGATAAAGGTGCATTAAATGCTGCTGCTAAACCAGCTGAAGCACCTGAGGTTATTAAATATTTTTTCTCTATATTTATTCTTTTTAAACCATTACTAAATCCTTCTCCTACAGCGGCTCCCATTTGTACTGATGGACCTTCTCTACCTAAAGACAATCCAGCTCCTAAGGAAATTACTCCTCCTAAGAACTTATAAATTAAAATCTTTAGCCAATTCATTTTAAGTTTACCAATTAATTCTCCTTCAACTTGAGGAATACCACTTCCTGAAATCATAGGTTCTCTTCTAACCATAAATCCAACAAGTGCTCCTAAAATAGCTAATATAACTAAAACTATAATCATATTAGTTATACTTAATGCTGCCCATGCATAAAGCTTTTTAAAAAGTGGAAATAAGTAATTAACAATAATTCTATTTAGCACTAAAACTAAAGAACATAAAAGTCCTATGGCAGCACCTTCTAGAACTAATTTAAATCTTAAATCCTTTCTATGTGACAGTACTTTTTTCGTACTCTCATTACTCAAAGATTTCCCCTCCTTACACTTAACATTTTATTAACATATTTATTATACCCTTATGTTTTTACAGATTCAAATTTAATTAAACTTCAATTTCAAATTATTTTTTCAAAAAATCTCATTGTAAACCTTACACTCTTCTTATAGCAATAGTTTTACATAATTTTATTTTCTTAATATAAAATCTTATTAATTAAAAATATGTAATTTCTTAAAAATTTTATACATAGTATTAAAATATGAAGATTATATGAAAGGGTGTGTATCCATGAGTCTTTTTACCTTTAAAAAAGGACTTCATTTACCTTATAATAAAGAACTTACTAAGGATAAAAGCATAGAGATTTTTAAACCTAAAAAAGAGTTGATTTTCCCACTTTCTCAACATATAGGAGCACCCTGTGAGCCTATAGTAGAGGTTGGTCAAAAAGTTTTAGTAAATGAAAAAATAGCTGATTCTTCAGCCTTTATTTCTGCTCCTGTTCACTCTAGTGTATCTGGAACTATAAAAGATATTAGAGAGATTCAATCTATAAATGGATCTACTACACAGGCAATAATCATAGAAAATGATTCTAAATATGAAAAATCTCCAAGGGAAAATCTTAAGTATTCTAGTGAACTTTCTCTAAAGGATGTGGTTAAGTTAGTAAAGGACTATGGCATAGTTGGCCTTGGTGGTGCTACCTTTCCTTGCCATGTAAAGCTTAATGTTAAAGAGGATAAAGAAATTAAATATATAATTATAAATGCAGCTGAATGTGAACCCTATTTAACCTGTGATCATAGGGTTATGCTAGAATATACGGAAGAAATAATTGGTGGCTTAAGAATCCTTTTAGAACTTTTCCCTAAGGCATTAATCTACATAGGTATAGAAGACAATAAATTAAACGCCATAGATAAATTTAAAAGAATTTTAGGAGAAGATAATAAAATTAAGGTAATGCCATTAAAAAGTAAATATCCTCAAGGCTCTGAAAAACACTTAATTTATACTTTAACTAAACTTCAAGTTCCCTCTGGAAAGCTTCCTTTAGATATAGGATGTATTGTTTTTAATGTATCTACTATATATCAATTATATGCTAGTTTAATAAATGGGTTACCTTTAACAGAAAGAATTATAACAGTAACTGGAGATTCCATAAGATTTCCTAAAAATTTAAGGGTTAAAATTGGAACACCAGTAAAGGATATAATTGAATTTTGTGGTGGATTTGTAAATAAACCAAATAAAATCATATTAGGTGGGCCAATGATGGGAACTTCTATAAATTCTTTAGATCTCCCTATTACAAAAGGTACCTCTGGAATTTTATGCTTATCTAAAGTTGATGATTTTCCTAATAGTCATTGCATAAGATGTGGAAAATGTTTAAATTCATGTCCAATGAATTTAATTCCTCAAAAATTAAATGAACTTGCTTTAAAAGATAAATTAGATGAATTTGAATTCCTTGGTGGAATGGATTGTTTAGAATGTGGTTGCTGTACATTTTCCTGTCCTGCAAAAATTTCTATAGTAAATAATATTAGAAATGCTAAGAAATCTCTTAGAAATAAATCTAAAAATTAAAGGGGTGAAAAAAATGGTTGATACAAAACAAGAATCTATGGAATCCTTAATATTAAACCACATAAATGACGAGAATCTTTTAGTTGATTCATCTCCTCACATAAAAGATAAATTATCAACACAGAGCATAATGAGAGATGTTTTAATAGCTCTCATTCCAACCTCTTTAGTTGGTGTATTAGTATTTGGATTAAGAGCAATTTTTATAATTGCAACCTGTGCAATCTCAGCTGTAATTTCTGAATACGCCTTTCAAAAAATAGCAAAAAAAGAAATCACCATAAAGGATTTAAGTGCTATTGTTACAGGAGTTTTACTTGCTTTAAATCTCCCTATTAATACCCCTCTCTGGGTGGCATGTATTGGCTCAATTGTTGCCATAGTATTAGTAAAGCAAATTTTTGGTGGTATAGGATGTAATTTTATGAATCCAGCCTTAGCAGCTAGGGCTTTTCTACTAGCAGCTTGGCCTGAAAGCATTAGTATATTTACATTAGATGGAGTTACTACAGCTACCCCATTAGCTTTACTAAAAAATGGACAAGGAAATCTTCCTCCTTTAAGCAATGCTTTTCTTGGAAACATTGCAGGATGCATAGGAGAGGTTTCTTCTCTAGCTATACTAATTGGTGCTTTATACTTGCTTTATAGAAAAGTAATAACATGGCATATTCCCCTTGTTTATATTGGTACAGTTTTAATATTAACTACTGTTATAGGTAGAAATGGCTTTTTAAGTGGAAATGGAATTTATGAAATCTTTACAGGTGGATTATTTTTAGGAGCCTTTTTCATGGCAACTGATTATGTAACTTCTCCACTAACAAAGAAAGGACAAATTATATTTGCCTTTGGCTGTGGACTTATAACTACTTTAATAAGAATATTTGGTGGTTATCCTGAAGGGGTGTCATATTCAATTCTTCTTATGAATTTACTTGTACCTGTTATTGATTATTATATTAAACCTAAAGCCTTTGGTAATGAAAAATAATTTTTAAATTTGTATATAACTTAATATATTTGACAATAATACTAACTGTAGGGTTATTTAATCTATACAGCTGTTCCTATATAATATTTCTCTACTTTAGAGAGTTACTTTAAAACCATATTCTAAAATGTACGCGTTATTATTTTAGGGTTTTAAATTTCTCTAAACTCATTTTTCGTTATGGCTAATCTGCTGTAACCTCTTATTCATTAAGATAGCTCAGAAGGATTTTAAAATACTTTCTGAGCTATTACGTTATTTTAATTTTAAAATTTTATTAATTTAAAATAGAATTTAAAGATCCTATTAATAAATACTATTATTTTCTATTTAAGCTTTTAACTTCAAATTCTTGAAATCTATATTTCTGTCCTGTAGGATTTTCTTTTTCCTTTGGAACTTCTTCTAAAAACATATCATAAGGTCTTACAAATTGGCCACACTCTCCATATAAAGCTCTATATAATACCATCTTCTCTCCACTTTCTGAATGAGTAACTACTCCCTCTACTAAGTAAAGATCACCTTTAAAATGTCTAAATATTTTTCCTATACTTTTTTCAATATTTCTATCCATAATAACTCCTCCTAAAAAAACAAAAGGGTTTGTATCAAAATTTAGTAATAAAACTTATTTTGAAACATTCCCTTTTATTTTATATTTAGTTTCTTTAAAATACAATAAATAAGCTTATATAAAACTAATTATTCAAATATGAAAGTTTCCATTTCATCAATAGCCTTATTTACTAAAGCTTCTATATCAAGCTTTCTTTCTGCTATTATCATATCCTTAACTCTAGGCTTAGTCTTTGGATGTTTTGGTACAAATATTGTACAACAATCTTCATATGGAAGTATTGATGTCTCATAAGTATCTATATCTCTTGCTATATCCATTATATCCTCTTTATCCATAGCTATTAGAGGTCTAAATACTGGTCTATCTGAAACATCATTACTTACCATAAGTCCTTCCATAGTCTGAGATGCCACTTGCCCTATACTTTCTCCAGTAGTTATTGACTGTATTTTTTTTCTTTCAGAAAGTTCACAAGCCACTCTCATCATGAATCTTCTCATTATTATTGTTAATTCATCTTCTCTACACTTCTCTATTATATCCATTTGTATTTCTGTAAAAGGAACCACATAAAGAGTTATTTTTTCTGTGTATCTTCCTACTATTTTTGCTAATTCCTTAACCTTATCCTTAGCTCTTTCTGAAGTGTATGGATGAGAATGATAATATACACAATGAGTTTCAACTCCTCTTCTAGCCATTAAATAAGCTGCTACTGGTGAGTCAATTCCTCCTGATAACATAACCATAGTACTTCCGTTCATTCCATATGGTAAGCCTCCTACAGCTTTTATTTTATCTTTATCAGTAAACACATAAGCATTTCCTCTTATTTCTACATAAAGCTTACACTCTGGATTATGTATATTAACTTCTATTTCATCCCCAAGTTCTGAAAGGATATATCCCCCCACCTCTCTTGAAACTTCCATAGAATTCATCGGGAATTTTTTATTAGCTCTGTTTGTTTCTACTTTGAAACTCTTAGCTTTGCTTTCTTTAATTTTCTTTAATCCCTCTTCTTTTATTGAATCAAAGTCCCCTTCAACCTGAGTAACTAAGCAAAGTTCTTTAACTCCAAAAACCTTTTTTACCCTTTCAATAACTCCATCTAAGTCTTCTGATTTTATAAACCATCTATTTTGATCTGTTATAAATTCATGATCTATATCTTTTAACTTTTTTCTTATATTTTCTTTTAATTTTCTCTCAAACTTATTTTTATTAAGCCCCTTTAAAAATATTTCTGAGGCATATTTTACTAAAATTAAATTATTCATATTTTTATTCTCCTTAAAAATTTTAAAGCTTTTTCTAGTGAAGCTATGGTGTAATCAACTTCTTCTAAAGTGTTATATTTAGAAAAGCTAAATCTTATAGCCCCTTGAATGCACTTTGGTTCTAATCCCATAGCATTTAATACATAACTTCCCTTGGCTACAGCAGTTTTTGAAGAACAGGCTGACCCTGTTGAAACAAATATGTTATCCTCCTCTAAGATGTGAAGTAAAACCTCTGATCTAGTTCCTAAAAAAGAAACATTTAATATGTAAGGACTATATTCTTCACTACTAGGGCTATTTATTACTACATTTTCTATTTTAGAAAGTTTTTCTATAAAATACTCCTTAAGATTTTTTACATGATTATAAGAATCTTCTAAAGAATCATAGGCAATATCCATAGCCTTTACCATGCCCATATACGAAGGAGTATTTTCCGTTCCTGCCCTTAGTCCTCTTTGTTGTTCTCCACCAGTTATTAAGGATTTTAAATTTAATCCCTTTCTCATATACATGAATCCAACTCCCTTTGGGCCATGAAACTTATGAGCTGAAACAGAATAAAAATCTATATTACATGCCTTAACATCAATTTCAAATTTTCCAAAACCCTGTACTCCATCTACATGAAATTTTGCTCTTTTACTTTTTTCTTTAATTAATCTTCCTATTTCCTTAATCTTTTGTACGCTTCCCACTTCATTGTTAATCTGCATTATAGATACTAAAACCGTATTTTTATTTATTGCCTCTTCTAATTCTTTTAAATCTATAAAACCTTTATTATTAACCTTTAAATATGTTACACTTACACCTTGCTTTTCTAATTCCCTATAAGTATTTAAAACACTAGAATGTTCAAAGGTTGTAGTTATAATATGATTATTTTCTCCAACTAATCCTTTAATAATCATATTATTGCTTTCACTTCCTCCTGAAGTAAAAATTATTTCTTCCTTAGAAGCATTTATTTTTTTTGCAATCCTCTCTTGAAGCTCTTCAATCTTTCTTTGCATCTTTACCCCTAATTTATGTAAAGATGATGGATTACCCCAGAATTCATCCATAGCATAATAAACTTCATCTCTAACTTCCTTTAAAGGCTTAGTAGTAGCACTATTATCAAAATAAACTTCCATCTTCACCCTCCTTATACTTATATAATTTCTATATACATAATTATATATACACATTTCTTATATCATATTAATTATTAAACCATAATAATTATCCTTATCAAAAACATTTTCTACCAAATACATAAATTTCAAAAAAAATTCCCAACTTAGATTATTCTAAGTTAGGAATTTTTCTATTCCATGGCAACAAATTCTACCTTTTCAACACCATGAACTAATTCTATTTCATTTAACATTTCCTTTATATCACACTTCATTGTTGATATGTCTATTGTGAAACTTACATGAGCTAATCCATGTATAGGTAGCCCTTGATCTATTGTAAGTATATTTCCCCCAACATCTGATAATATATTTAAAACAGATGATAAAACTCCCTTTTCATGAGTAACAACCATATTAAATATAACTTTTCTACCTTGAAGGGTTTCTGCAAATTCAAATATATAGTCTTTATACTTATAATAAACACTTCTACTAATACCAGCTTGCTTTGCAGCTTCTGTTATCTCCTTAACTTTTCCTTCTTTTAAAAGTCTTTTAGCGTTTATTACCTTTTCAAAAACTTCTGGTAACACTCTTTTATCTATAACTAATAAGTTTCCTTCCATTGGAACTATTCACCTCTTTACATCTATAAAATATCCAAAATCCAAGTAAAATAATAGCCCTCTTTTATTCGCTACTTATTAAAATACCACCTATAATTAATATTTTCAATAAAAAACATCATTTATAAATTAAATTTAAAAATACTTTAACACTAAAATAAAAATATTAATTAAAATATTTTTATTCTATTTACTTTATATAATTAGATATAATTTTTAAATATTCTATATATGATAAAATCAAGGTTTTAATCTTTAATCATATACACACCTAAAGTATATCACCCTACATTTTAAAATACAACTGTTCTCTAATAAAAGACACATGAAATTAATAAAGAGGATATATCAAAAGATATATCCTCTTTATTAATTCCTTATTAAAGCACTATTTCAAAAGTTTTTATTTGTTTCTTTGAAATAATTCCATTAATAGCAGTTTCTTTTACTTCTAGTTTTTCTATAAGTTCTTCATTTAAGTTAACTTCATTTATTTCTTTAACATCTCTATTAACTTTTATTTGGAAGTTTTCTTCCTTATCAGAAATGTTAAATATTCTTACTATTATAGAATCACCCTCTTCAGCTTTCTTAAAGGCTGATAAAACTACATTTTCTCCTTTAATTGAAACTAAAGAATCCTCTGCTTTGAAATCTCCTTGAAGTGCTAACATTGGAGTATTTAAGTTATATGCTTCTTCGTAAGCTCTTTCTCCAGTATAATCTCCTTCATGAGCTATTATTGAGTATTCAGCAACATTCTTTCCTAAACATTGAGCCTCTGGCGTTTTAAATACTCCCCAATCTCCTAACTCTCCAACAGATCTTAATATTGTTAAAGCTATAGTATTTTCACCATCTCTTAACACCTCATATTCAGGTAATCCCATGTTAGCAACCATAAGTCCAACTTTTCCGTCATTTACATCAACAAAATTTGTTTGTTTTTGACAGTTAGATGGATTTTGCCATCCTTCCCATGGAGTTGTTTCTCTTTCTATAACATCAAAATGCCCCTCTGCAAAATGAGTGCTTGCTTCTATTCCAGTTGGGAATAAGGATCTTACTCTATGATCCTTTGCAGTATTTTCTATTTCAACTTTAATATCAACTCTCTTAGAAACTTCACTTAAGATTATAGTAGAAACTAACTTAATTTCAGTTGTTTCTTCTACTCTTCTACTTTCTTTCTTAATAGCTTTTACTGGTACTTCTAAAGTATTTTTAACCTCTATTACTTTTTCTACTTCATTATCTTTTAATACATTAATAGAAGCTTTATTTCCTAAAGTATTTACTACTAAATCTTTCTCTGGAGCTCTAAAGATGTATTCATCTCCTATATCTCCACAATCTTCAAAGACATTTAAATTCTTATACTCTTTATTTGTTCCTTTATGAATTAAATCAAATGTACCATTTTCATTGAACTTTAATGAGAAGAATTTATTTTCAAAAGTTAAATCTTGAGAAACTTCTTTTTCTTCTACCTTTTCACATGGAACTATTTTAAATGATTTTAATCCTAAAGCTTTTATATTATTAGCTAAGAATTTAACCTTAAATCTATTTACATACTCAGGTTGTCTAAATCTATTATTTGGAAGAGTATATTTAAATGTTTCGCCTAAGGCTTCAACTACTGATGGAACTTTCTCTCCATTTTCTGTAACAACCTTGAAGTTTTCTATGCCTGATTCTTTATTTACATCAACTGTAGCCTCTACTACTTCACTTCTATCCCATCCTAATGTATTAAATACAACAATGCTTTCTCTATCAGTAGTAGTTCCATTTACTAGATTTAACATATGCTCAGTACTTCTATCTATCATTTCTTCTGATATTTGCATACTAGATTTAAATCTTGTTACCATATCTTGATGAACTTCATCAATACTACATCCACAAATTGAATCATGAGGATGGTTTTGAATTAAATATTTCCATGATTGAAGTATGAAATCACTTTCATATTTCTTTCCTTCTAGTGAAGCCATAACTCCTAAAGGTTCAACATATCTTTCTAAAAGAACTTGAGACTTATTATTCATTTGCTTTAAGTAAAGTCTTGATGAAGCTGTGTTACATAGAGTCCACCAGCCATCTGTATATTGACCATTTAATTCTCCTGTAACTTCTTTTAAATCTTTAACTTCTTTCTTAACATCTTCTATATAATCAACTAAATTACTATGAACTAATTCAAAATCAACATCTTCTTTTACATTATCTATTATGTCACCAACATTTGTTTGAACTGGCTGATGATCACATCCATTCATTAATAATATCTGATTTGTTGTAGCATACATATCTGCTTTATTAACCCTATCATTTAAAAATTCAATAGCTTCTTTTTTACCTGCTGGAATTTCATTACCATTGCTATACCAGTTAGCCATAAGTATTCCTAAAACTTCTGATCCATCTGGTGATTTCCATAATACCTCTGAGTGATATTCATTTTCTCCTGCTTCTTCAACCTTTTGGTTATCAAAAGCTATTGGAGTTATTCCTCTACCGAATACTGCATTATCTATTCCAAATCCTCTTAGTATTTGAGGTGCTTGAGATATATTCCCAAAAGAATCTGGGAAATAACCTATTTTTACTGGGTTTCCAAATCTTCTTGCAAATCTCATTCCTAAAAGCATATTTCTTACATTTGCTTCTGCACTTATTAAATATTCATCTTGAAGAACATACCATGGTCCTACATGAAGTCTTCCCTCTTCTATAAGTTTCTTTAATCTATGAAACATATATGGCTTTATTTCTAAATAATCATCTAGAGCTATAGTTTGTCCATCTAAATGGAAATATTTAAAATGCTCATTATTCTCTAAGGTATCTATTAATGAATCCATAAAATCTACTAATTTAACTCTATGTTTTTGAAATGGTATATACCATTCTCTATCCCAATGACTGTGGGAAACTACATGTACTTTTTTCATACCTAACCTCTCCTTATCTAAAGTTCATTAACCTATACCTAGATTATATACGTTTACAAAGCATTCCTTCAATTTTCAATCTTATATGTTTAGTGGACTTTTTATAGATTATTTAATTTTTATATAACTTTAATATCACTTTTTATTAGTGAATATACCCATATATTAATGTATTTATCTTTGCTCTTATTATAATAATGCTCTCTTAAAATTCCATCCTTATGAAATCCTAGCTTCTCTGATAGTTTAATTTATGAAATATTATTACTATCAATCATGTCTATAATTCTATTCATATCTAAAATTTCAAATGCAAAGTTTTCTATAGCTTTAATACACTCTGAAGCAACTCCCTTTCCCCAAAAATTCTTTTCTATAGTGTAACCAATCTCAGTATTATTAGAATAAAAATCTATATTATAAAGACCTATATCTCCAATAAATTCTTTACTTTCTTTATTTATTATAGCCCACCTTATTCCCTTTTTCTCCTTGTACATTAACTTAACCTTTTTAAAATAAAATTCAACTTGTTTTTCAGGATCATAAACTTCTGTACCTGAATATTTCATTATATCCTCATCTGAAAATAAACTAATGAAATGATTCTTATGCTTTTCTTCTATTTCTTTAAGTATAAATCTTTCAGTCTCAATAATAGGAAACTCTAAAAAAACTTTTTCTCTCTTATTTTCACCCATAATTATATCCCCTTATTATATCTTCTATACTCTATTTCAAATTACAAATAGCTCTTATATATTCTGGAGTTGTTCCACAGCATCCTCCTATTATATTAACTCCCTTTTCAATGGCTCTTTTAGATAAATTTTTAAATTCTTCTAAAGTCTTATCATATATAAGCTCTTCCCCTACTTTTTTTGGTATTCCTAAATTAGCCTTTATCATTATAGGAAGATTTGTATTTTCCTTAAGTATATCTAAGGCCATTAGTATTTCTTCGTACTCTGTACAGTTTATTCCTAAAGCATCTACTCCTAAAGGCTCTAAAGTTGAAACAATATTTTTTATGAAATTAGGAATATCCTTTTTATAAGCTAAAGTAAAGGAACATATAACCTTTTTATCTGTTAAAGTTTTTGCTTTTTTAACTGCAAATTCACCTTCCTTTAAACTTCCTAAGGTTTCAAAAATAACTAAATCAAATTTATCTTTTGAAACATTAATTATTCTTTCAGTATTTTCATAAACAATTTCTTTAAAAGAAGAATCATTTTCTTCTATATAATATGAAAGTGGACCTATGTCTAAGGCAACTAAGCCATGATCTCCACATGCTTTTTTAGCAATATGAATTCCTGCCTCTATAACTTCCTCTAAATTATAATTATTCCTTTTTGCATTTATAATATTACACATAAATGTGTTTGAAAGTATTAAGTTAGCTCCAGATTCTATATACTCTCTATGAATTTTTTCTATTAATTCAGGCTTTTTAATATTTAAAAGTTCTGATGGAGTCTCTTTTAAATTTACTCCTAATTTCATTATTCTAGTTCCCATAGCTCCATCTGCTATTATTACTCCATTTTTCAAATCTAAATTTTTCATCTTAATGTATTCTCCAATCAAAGTAATTTATATTCTAAAATAAGTTATATTGCTTTACTTTCTATTTAATTTATCTCAAATAAAACAACTCTATTTTTGTAAATTATATTCTATAAGAAAGAAATAGTAAATATCCACACTTTTTTATTATTGCTCTCCACAAAATAAATTCCATATTTGATATTTTTTAAAAACTGTTATAATATTACTTAGTACTAGTAATATTAAAGGGGCGAAATATATGTTTAGATCTATATATTGGTATGGAAAAGGATATGCCTGGACATTAATAAAATCCTTATCTGATATAAAAAAAATAAATAAAATGGAAGAGGAAGGTAAGCTTGAGGAAAGAGATGAATACATATATCAATGCAGTAGAAGAATAGCTCATACTTTTCTTAAGGATGCTGGAATAGAAGTTAATGTTGAAGGTTTAGAGAATATTCCTAATGGACCTGTTCTTTTTGTTTGTAACCATCAAAGTAATATGGATATTCCTGTAATCATGTACTCTATTGATAGACCAAAGGGATTCATAGCAAAAAAAGAACTTGAAAAAATGCCTATATTAAAAGATTGGATAATACTTTCAAAGGCTATATTTATTGATAGGGAACACCCTAAAAAAGCTATGGCCGGTATTATACAAGGAATTAAACAATTAAAAGATGGATATTCAATGGTTGTTTTCCCTGAAGGAACAAGAAGTCAATGTAGTAAAATGGGAGAATTTAAAGCTGGTAGTTTTAAATTAGCTACTAAACCAAAGGTTCCTATAGTTCCTCTTACAATTGATGGAACATATAAAATAATGGAAGGAAATCATTATTTCATAAAACCTGGTAAAGTAAATCTTTATATTCATCCACCAGTTTATACTGATAAACTTACAAAGGAAGAAATTACAGAGCTTCCTGAAAAAGTTGAAAATATAGTTAGAAGTAAACTTCCTAATGAAGGAAGATAAAAAAATCCATGAGTAATATTTACTCATGGATTTTTTATTTATATTAATTTAAAACAGTTCCTTCTAATTCTGTACTCTCTTCACTTAAAGCTTTTTCTTTAAAGAATTCTTCTGTTTCTTCTATAACTACTTTTCTTAATCCAATAATACCTACAAGGTTTGGAATTGCCATTAATCCATTAACAATATCTGCAATTATGAATATTAATGTTAATGGTAAGAATGATCCTATAGCAACTAAAATTATATATAAAATTCTATATGGTTTTATAGCTTTTATTCCAAATAAATACTCAATGCATCTTTCTCCATAATAGTTCCATCCTAATATTGTAGTAAATGCAAAGAACATAAGTCCTATATTAACTATATATGTTCCTATATTACTTATAGGAAGTCCTATTTCAAAGGCCTGTGTTGTAAGTGCTGCTCCTTCTAAACTTCCACTATAAGCACCAGTAATAATTATTACTATACCTGTCATTGTACAAATAAGAATTGTATCAAAGAATGTACCTGTCATTGAAATAAGTCCTTGCTTAACTGGAGACTTAGTCTTAGCTGCCGCAGCTGCTATTGGAGCACTTCCAAGACCAGCTTCATTAGAGAAAACACCTCTAGCTATTCCACTTTTCATTACAGTTATTATGCTAACTCCTACAGCTCCTCCTAAAGCAGCCTTAGGATTAAAGGCACTTTCAATAATTATTGATACAGCATGTGGAACCCTATCTAAATTAAAAGCTATAACTATTAAAACTCCTAATATATAAAGTCCTGCCATTAAAGGAACTACCTTTTCTGACACACTAGATATTCTTTTTATTCCACCTAAAATTACTAAAGCAACTAATAGAGTTACTATTCCTGCTGTAACAATTGTAGGAACATTAAATGTAATACTTGCTGCATCAGTTATGGACTTAACTTGTCCAAAAGTTCCTATTCCTAATAAGGCTACACCAATTCCAAAGAAAGCAAAAATATTAGCTAGCCAATTTAAACCAAGTCCATTTTTTATATAGTACATTGGTCCACCTGCCATTTGGCCATTTTCATCTACAACCCTATACTTTATAGCAAGTACACCTTCTGCATATTTAGTTGCCATTCCAAAGAAAGCAGCTACCCACATCCAGAATAAGGCCCCTGGTCCACCTGCCTTTATAGCAGTGGCAACACCAACTATGTTTCCAGTACCTATAGTAGCTGAAAGGGCTGTACATAAGGCTCCAAAACTTGAAACATCCCCTTCTGCATCCTCACAAGAAGATTCCTCATCTTTTTTAAATACATACTTTAAAGCTAATGGTAATTTTAAGATTTGTAATAGTTTTAGTCTTATAGTCAGGTATATTCCTGTTCCTACAAGCAGCACAAGAAGTGGCACTCCCCATACTAAATTGTCGATTTGATTTAATAAGTTTTCCATAAAAAAAATCCTCCTTAAATTTAAATTTGCGGAGGAGAATAAGGATACTTAAAAAATTTAAGTAACTAACCTTATCCTCTGTCCTTTTACCTGAGAGTTTCAGTCAAAAAATTTGACCTTGCTCCTTCGGTGCTCTTTTTTAAAAGAGTCTCTCCAGAGGCTCGTCCAGTAACGGTCCTAATACCTGAAAGATTTCCCTCTTCGGTGGATATTTAAAATATCACTCTCCCATTACCTTCATCCGAACATATTGAATTTTAATTTATAATAGACATTATATAAGTAATTATTATAAAAATCAATTACTTATTTTCCCAAAACATATAATTTCTCATAATTCTTATTAGTTTTCTCATTAATTTTAACTATAAAATCATTTATTGAATCTAAGATTTTACTCTTATCTTCTAAAGTCTTTTTCCCTCTTCCAATTCTATCACAATAAGTCAATAAAGCTATATCATGAAGATCTGAACTTTTAACCATATCTTCTGGTTTTACAAAAGGTAAATTTTTATCTATATAAAGATAAGACATATGATATCTAATTAAATTACTTACTTCACTTATAAACTCCCCTTCATCTGTAACCTCTTCTAATATTTCTTTTGAAAGTTTTGCACCTTCCCTATCATGATCGTAAGCAGTCCATCTCCCCTTTCTCATTTTAGTAGTATCTCTCTTTCCAATGTCGTGAAGTAAAGCTGCCCACATGAATTCTCTTTTATTATTAGCAAAATTTCTTAAACTAGCTGCTTCATCTAAAACTTGCATTGTATGAATCCATACATTTCCTTCTGGGTGGTGTTTTTTCTCCTGCTTAACCTCTTCTAAATCCCTTAATATTTCCAAAAAGGAGCCTTCTAAAAGTTTCTTTTCCTTTAAAGAATTTAAAAATTCTGATGGATTCTTATCTTCTAAAATATGCTTTTCTAAAATTTCAAATAATTCTTTATCCTTCATATATAAACTCCTAACTTCCAATAATTAAAATTTATTTTTAATTTAACTTAATTATATTTTACCACCAATAATTTAAATTCATTCTTTTATTAATTGTCAGAAAATTACTACTTTATGCTTTTAATCCCTGTAAGTAAGCCATTCTACCTTTTATGGCATTTATAAATTTGCACAAAATTTCCTTTTTATATTGAATTACTTAAAAAGTTAATGTTAAAATATCACTGTCGGTATTCTATATTAGAAGCTGAACTATTTTATACGGTTAAAAATTTAACAACCGAATTATATCCCACTGGGAATAAGAACGGAGGAGAGTCAATGAATGCAGTCTATCAAACTAGACAAAAAACAAGAAAACTAGTAGTTATTGGTATGCTATCTGGTATATCAATATTTCTAGGATTAACAGGATTAGGATTTATAAATATTCCACCTGTTAAGGCTACTATTATGCATATTCCTGTTATAATAGGAGCTATTATTGAAGGTCCTATTGTAGGAGGATTAATAGGACTAGTTTTTGGATTATTTTCTATGTATCAAGCTTTTACGGCACCAATGCCAACTAGCTTTATGTTCTGGAATCCTATTATAGCTTTAGTTCCTAGAATTCTTATAGGTGTGGTAAGTTACTATGTATATGCATCTATGATTAAAGGATCTAAAAAGAATTTAAAAGCTACATCAATTATAAGTTCTCTTATTCTTGGAGTTCTTCTATTTGTAAGTTCTGAAGCTTTAACAGATTCTTTAACTATATCAGCTATAATCGGTGTTTTATTCTTTTTAGCAAGTATGATTATCATGTTTAAATTTAAACATAAAAATAAAGAAGAAGCCCTATCTATAGGTACAGCTTCCGTAATTGGAACCTTAACAAATACCATAGGTGTACTTGGCTTAACATATGTTTTTTATTTAGAGAGATATGCTTCTGCCCTAGGAATATCTGAACATGCTGCAAAATTAACTTTAGCAGGAATAGGAGTTACAAATGGAATTCCTGAGGCATTTATATCATCCTTAATATCAATTCCTGTTATATTAGGAGTTAGAAAAATTTTAAGATAATTTAAGATTATAAATATATTTTAGCGTATAGCTTACTTAAAGTTATACGCTAAAACTTTATTAAGTTATTAGTAAAGGTTTAAATTTTTTAAACTTTATATTAATTTTAAATTCTGTAAATTATTAATTATATAAAATAGAGTATTATTCTTAAAATATAAAATCTAAATCATATAAAACAATTTAATGGAGGTGTATATTATAATGTTTGAAATAAAGATTACAGATATAGATGGTTTTAAACTAGGCCACGCTCAAGACTTTGAAGGTGCTACAGGATGTACAGTATTACTATGTGAAGAAGGTGCTTCTGGAGGAGTTGATGTTCGCGGTGGAGCTCCTGGAACTAGAGAAACTGATTTATTAAATCCTATGGAAATGGTTGATAAAGTTCATGCTGTAGTATTATCTGGTGGATCTGCCTTTGGACTTGATTCCTGCTCAGGGGTTATGGAATATCTAGAAAATAAAAATGTTGGATTTGACGTAGGAGTGGCTAAAGTTCCTATAGTATGTGGTGCTGTTTTATTTGACTTAGCCTGTGGTAATCCTAAAATAAGACCTAATAAGGAAATGGGTTTAGAAGCCTGTAAAAATTCTGAAACCTATCTTGACTCAAAAAACGGTAATATAGGTTGTGGAACAGGTGCCACAGTAGGTAAAGCCTTAAATCAAAAACTTGCTATGAAAGGTGGTTTTGGAAGCTATGCAGTGCAAGTTGGAGATTTAAAGGTAGGAGCTATTGTAGGAGTTAATAGCCTAGGTGATATTGTTGATCCTAATAATAACAATAAAATAATAGCTGGTGGATTAAGCCAAGATAGGAATTCCTTTATAAACATAGAAGAAAGCTTATTAGCTAATTATTCTAATCCTAAAAATGTTTTTAAAGGAAATACTACTATTGGGTGCATAGTGACTAATGGTGATTTTAATAAAGCTCAAGCTAATAAAATTGCATCTATGGCTCAAAATGGTTTTGGAAGAACCATTCGCCCTGCTCACACTATGTTTGATGGTGATACAATATTTACTCTTTCATCAAATAAAGTTAAGGCAGATATAAATGTAGTTGGTCTTTTAGCTGCTCAAGTTATGGAGAAAGCTATTATAAAGGCTGTTAAAGAAGCTGATTCTTCATATGGATTCTTATCACATAAAGATTTAAAATTTAATGTATAAATTAAAAAGCTCAAACAGATAATAATTCTGTTTGAGCTTTTTTCAAAGATATGTTTAATTTTACTTTCATAAGATAAATCAATTCTACTTGTAATTTTATACCATAATGTGATTTTTAATCCTATATTGGATATAAGTTTATAGATTATTAAATCCAATTCTGCACATCATAATATTGAAAGGAAAAGAAAAACTTAACCTTTCAAAAAAATCTTATTAAACTTAAAGGAGGAATTCAAAATGTCACAACATTTAGTTCCAGAAGCAAAAAACGGTTTATCAAAATTCAAAAATGAGGTAGCAAATGAAATGGGAGTACCATTCTCAGATTATAACGGAGACCTTAGCTCAAGACAATGCGGAAGCGTTGGTGGAGAAATGGTTAAAAGAATGGTAGAAAAATACGAACAATCAATGAAATAATAACAAAAATAAGAGGTAAGAATTTTCTTACCTCTTATTTTTTACTTTAAGAAACTTTTTTAAGCATAAAGTTTCTCCAATTTCCATCCTGTATTAATATACTGTTATTTTCAAAGTCATCTTTATCATTCATTCCATAATAATAAACATAACATTTTTCAGAAGATTTCTTTCCTAAGATTTCAACATCCATCTCAATTCTATTATATTCATTATTTTTGTTATTAACTCCTAAGTATCCTTCCATAAGATCCATAGCATTTATAACATTTTCGTAATCAAGAATAGTCATAACTTCTCCATATACAAATCCATCCCCTTCAATTAAAGCAGGATATCCTTTTTTAGGCATATGATATAAAGTTCCCTTTACCCTTCCTAATTCACTTTTTATAACTTTCCCTTTTAAGTATTTTTCATAATTGAAAAATCCTGTTCTCAAACTTCCATAAACAAAGATTTTTCTTTTAACCTTAGGTTCTAACATTAACAAACAGCTCCTCCTACAGTTTTAATATCATTATCATTTAAAACTATAGCCTTTATACTAAGTTCTAATCCTTTTGCTATATCATTAATAGACATAGAAGGTGTATTAGGTTTATTTACAACTTGTGCTGGAATATAAGGTACATGTATAAATCCAGCTCTTATATTTTTATACTTTTTATTTACTAAGTATAAAACTCCATACATAACATGGTTACAAACAAAAGTTCCAGCTGTGTTAGAAACTGATGCAGGTATTCCATTATCAACCATTTCCTTAACCATTGCTTTTATAGGTAAATTACTAAAGTATGCACTTTCTCCATCTTCATATATAGAAATATCTATTGGTTGATTTCCTTCATTATCCTCTATTCTCGCATCATCCATATTTATAGCTACTCTTTCTGGAGTTATACCAAATCTTCCTCCAGCTTGTCCTATAGAAATAACTACATCTGGATTAATTTCCTCTATTTTTTCTTCTATTTTTTCAAGAGACTTTCTAAAAACTGTAGGTATTTCTAATTTAATAACCTGAGCTCCTTCTATATTTTCTGGTATCATTTTAACAGCTTCTAAAGCTGGGTTTATACTTTCTCCTCCAAAGGGATCAAATCCTGTAATTAATACTTTCATTCTCATACACTCCTTACTTTCTAATACCTAGTTAATTAAAATGCTAAGAAATACATTAAAGCTATATGTATAACTAATAAAATTATAGCAAATAAACTTTGACATTTCATAACCACATTCTTATCTTTTGTCTCTAATAAGGCCGCTGGCATAACGTTAAAGTTTGCTGCCATTGGGGTTAATAATGTTCCACAATACCCTGCAGTTAGAGCTAAAGCTCCTGCTATGGCTACATTAGCTCCTTGAGCAAATACAAATGGTAATCCTATTCCCACAGTTATAACTGAGAAGGCTGCAAAGGCATTTCCCATTATCATAGTGAATACTGCCATTCCTACACAGTAAGCTATTACACCTGCTAATATGTTTCCTTCAGGAATAAAATTAGATATACCTGATGATATAACATCTCCTACTCCCGCTGCAGTAAACACTGTTCCTAAGGCTGCTAAAAGTTGAGGTAATATACTTGTAGATCCAACTGATTGAACCATTCTGTTACTATCCTCTACTAAATGCTTTGGTTTAGCTTTTAATACTAAGAAAGTTGTTATTACAGCTGCCACAGAAGCTATACCTATGGCAACAGTTCCTGATAAACTTGTAAATTGTGCAATAACTAAAGATCCAACTGCTATTACAATTGAAGGTAAAAAAATCTTATTCTTTAACTTTTTAGCTTGCATTTCTGCAAAATCTACATTAGGCATTTTTAGGTTTCCTATATTTACTTGTTTGCTTGCAGTTAATACTCCTATAACTAAAAGCAATGCCCCTACTACTACAGGTGGAATAGCTCCTCCTGCTATAAATATGATTGACAATATAGTCCAAAAGATTGCCGTTCCTATTCTAGTTTTATGTTCCTGGTCTTTTAATGTATCAATTGCAGTATTTAACATTAAAAGTCCTACTATTATATAAAAGATTTCAAGCAATACATTAGAAATCATCTGCATATTCATTAATTATCACCCCTATTTTATCTCTTCTTTGTTCTTTGATAGGTTTCTACTTAACCTTTTATCTAATAATCTATTTTGTAATACTCCTAATATTAAAGCTATTATAGCTATTGGAACTGAAGCTTTTGCTATATCTAAAGCATTAACTCCATATCCTAGTTCTTCTAAGGTTCCTGCTATTAAAAGAACTCCTGAACTTGCTAAGAATACATTTTGTCCAAAGAAGTTTCCATAGTTGTCCATTGCAGCTGCTGTTCCCTTTATTAAATCTTCATTTTTATCATCTAATTCTCCATATTTACTGACAGCTGCTCCTTGAGCCATTGGGTTTATAAGTGGTCTTATAAATTGTGCTTGTCCACTTAATCTTAGTGAAACTGCAGCCCCAACTTCTCTAATAAATAAATAGCAACTTAAAAGCTTTCCAGTTGACATATTTTTCATATTCTTTATTAAGGTTATAGCTCTCTCTTTTAAACCAAATCTTTCACACATACCTATTACAGGTAAAGTTAATATAAATAATGTCATGTGTCTTTGGCTTACAAAGGTTGATCCTAATTTTTCTAATATTTCATACAAACTCATATGTGCTACTAATCCAGTTGATAGTCCTGCTACTAATACAACTGCTATAGTATCAAATTTAAGTGCAAATCCTATTATTACTATTACTATTCCTATCAGTTCCACTTTTATCTCTCCTTTTCAAGTTATAAATTTCATCTTTACTATTTTCGTATTTTAAAATTATTATAACCATAAAATTTTCAATTTTCTACAGTTTTTTATTAAAATTTTATAAATTTAAAATGTTTTCATTATTAATTTGTTTTTTGTTATCATTTTATTAAAAATATATTTAAAATTTCATAAAAATAAGGACCATAGATTTAATTAAACCTATGGTCCTTATAAATTTATTATATTTTATTTTCTAGAAACTATAATTTTTCCATCTACTCCATCTATTAAAGCAACAGATCCATCATAAATTTCTCCTGCAATTATCTTCTTAGCTATTTCAGTTTCTAAGACATTACTTATATATCTCTTTAATGGTCTAGCTCCATATACTGGATCATATCCTTCTTCAGCTAATATTTCCTTAGCTCTATCAGTAACTTCAAGAGTTATATTTCTTTCTCTTAATCTATTTTCAACATCTCTTAAGAAGATATCTATTATTTTCTTAATTCCTTCACTGCTTAAAGGTCTAAACATTATGATATCATCTACTCTGTTTAAGAATTCTGGTTTGAATCTTAACTTCATTTCATTCATAACATTTTCTCTAATATCATCTTCTATACCTTCACCAGATTTATTTTCTAATAAGTATCCACTACCTATATTAGAAGTCATAATTATTATAGTGTTTTTGAAATCAACAGTTTTACCTTTATTATCTGTTAATCTACCATCATCTAATATTTGAAGGAATAAGTTAAATACATCATCATGTGCTTTTTCTATTTCATCAAATAATATTACTGAATATGGGTTTCTTCTAACAGCCTCTGTTAATTGTCCCCCTTCTTCATATCCTACATATCCTGGAGGAGGTCCTATTAATCTAGATACTGCATGTTTTTCCATATATTCAGACATATCTATTCTTACTATATTGTCTTCACTATCAAATAAATTTCTAGCTAAAGTTTTTGCAAGCTCTGTTTTACCAACTCCAGTAGGTCCTAAGAATATAAATGATCCTATTGGTTTTCTTTCATCTTTAAGACCTGCTCTTGCTCTTATTACAGCATTAGCAACTGCAGTTGTAGCCTCATCTTGACCTATTACTCTTTCTCTTAATTCTTCTTCTAGTCTTAAAAGTTTTTCTCTTTCACTTTCAACTAGTTTTGTAACAGGAATTCCAGTCCATTTTGAGATTATTTCTGAAATTTCATTTTCAGTAACCTCTTCTTTTAATAAAGCATTTTCATTGTCTTTTTCCATACTTGCTTCTTGTTCTTTTATTTTACGTTCAAGTTCTGGAATTTTTCCATATTTAAGTTCTGCAACTTTATTTAAATCATATTCTCTTTCATATTTTTCAGCTAGTCCTCTTGCTTCATCTAATTCAGCCTTTAAGTCCCTAACTGCTGAAATATGAGATTTTTCTTTTTCATATTTAATTGTCATCTCATCATTTTTATCTTGAAGCTCTGCAAGCTCTTTTTCTAAGGCAACTAATCTTTCCTTAGATGCATCATCATTTTCTTTTGATAAAGCTTCCTTTTCAGTTTCAAGCATTAAAATCTTTCTTCTTATAATATCTAATTCAGTTGGAAGAGAATCTATTTCACTTCTTATCATAGCACCAGCTTCATCTATTAAATCTATAGCCTTATCTGGTAAATATCTATCTTGAATATATCTATGAGAAAGTTTTGCAGCAGCTACTATTGCTGAGTCATGGATTCTAATTCCATGGTGAATTTCAAATCTTTCTTTTAATCCTCTTAAAATAGATACAGTTTCTTCAACTGTTGGTTCTTCAACTATTACAGGTTGGAATCTTCTCTCTAGAGCTTTATCCTTTTCTATATATTGTCTATATTCGTCAAAAGTTGTAGCTCCTATGCAGTGAAGTTCTCCTCTTGCAAGCATTGGTTTAATTAAGTTTCCTGCATCCATTGCACCATCTGTTTTACCAGCGCCTACAATTGTATGAATTTCATCTATGAATAAAAGTATTTTTCCTTCTGAACTTTGAACTTCTTTTAAAACAGCTTTTAATCTTTCTTCAAATTCTCCTCTATATTTAGCACCAGCTATTAATGCACCCATATCTAATGAGATAATTACCTTATCCTTTAATCCTTCTGGTACATCTCCTCTTACAATTCTTTCTGCTAATCCTTCAACTATAGCAGTTTTACCAACTCCAGGTTCTCCTATTAGTATTGGATTGTTCTTAGTTTTTCTTGAAAGAATTCTAACAGCTCTTCTTATTTCTTCATCTCTTCCTATAACAGGATCTAATTTATGTTGTTTTACAAGTTCTATTAAATTAGTACCGTATTTATCTAAAGCTTCATAAGTTCCTTCTGGATCTTGTGAATCTACTCTTTGACTTCCTCTAACTTCATTTAAAACCTTTAGGAATCCATCTTTAGTTATGTTATTTTTTCTTAAGATTTCTCCTACAGCTCCATTTTTATCTATATCTATCATTGCAAGCATTACATGCTCAACACTTATATATGAATCTTCAAATTGTTTTGAAATTTCTTCTGCCTTTATTAATACTTCATTTATTCTTCTTGTAGCAGTAACCCCTGATGATTGTGCCGCTTCTCCTAAAACCTTAGGCATTCTATCTATTTGAACATGAATGTCTCTTTTTAATGAATCTATATTAACACCCATTTTTTCAAATATATTAGGAATTAAACCATCTTTTTGATTTACTAATGCTGAAAATAAGTGAATTATATCTAATTGTTGATTATTATATTTAACTGCTATTTCATAAGCATCATTTAAGCTTTGTTGTACTCTTAATGTCATTTTATCTGCATTCATTTTATCACCTCAATATTCTCTTTTTTGTATCTCATGTAATTATAATACTATAAAAGTCAAAGAAAGTCAAAGTCTATTTTTCACTTTCAGAATTTATTAATTACTACTGTTTTTTTCTTATAATTTATTATTAATAAATCATTTATATAATTAATATTTAATTCTAAGGAGATTTTATTAACAAATTATTCATTTTTATAAAAGCACTTATATATATTATTATTTAAAATTCCTCTATTGTTATACTTACTATATGTTGGTATTATTAAAATATACTGACTTTATTTATAAACTAACAAGGACGGTGTTTTAAATTTGGAATTAAAAGTTTTTGAATTTACAAAAGGTACTTTAGAATTACTTAAGGAGATGAAAAAAGATTTAGCCTATAGTGCAAATCTGCTTGATGATTTTTTCTACTCCCTACTAGAGAACTCTTGTGAAGGATTTTTTAATATATCAACTAGAGTAAAATCAGCTTCTAGTTTAAAAGAGAAAATAATAAGACATAATTATTACATAAAATATGATTCCCCTACGGATTTATTTAGAAACCTATCTGATTTAATAGGTGTCAGAATAGAATGTAGATTTATAGAAGATGAGGAACATATATTTAAATTTATAAGAACAATATTTAATTGCACTAATAAAGATGGATTTTCTTACTCATCACAAAATCCAAATATATTTTTAGACCTTAGAGAACATCAACCCTTAAAACAAAAAAATGGTTTTGAATTATATAGAATAGATGGATTTATTCTAAATGAAGAAGAAAAGTTTAATTTTGAACTTCAAATAAAATCTATGGTAAATAATTTTTGGGGTGAAATTGAACATAAGATAATATATAAAAACTATAATATGATTTTAGGGGATAAATTTTATAAGAATATACTTAATTCTATTAAAAACAATTTATGTTTAATCGATAATCAACTTCTAACTATATTTAACCATGTTAATTCTCACATGGATAATTCTAATGGGGTTGGATTAAAGAAGGAAGGTATTGAAATTTTACTTTCTAAAATGATATATGATATATACTCTTCTAAAGTAAAACATGATTTAGGTATATCTGTTGATTTTAGAAATGCCTGTGACATAATAATAGATTACATATTTACTAAAAATAATTGTAATACTTCTCAAGAATATTATAATACTTTTGTAAATACTTCTGTAAGATTAAACGAAGTTTTTAAGGATTCCATATCTTTTAAAAACAAATTATCTATAGGTGCTGAGCCCTTATGTTTTGACTCAGAATTTTCTAATTCAATTGGAAATAAACTAGCCCATGCTATGAATTATGATTTTCATTGGAACTTGTTCTTTAAAATATTATTTCAAATAGAACCTGGTAACAATAGAGAAGATTTTTATTCCTTTATAAGATACTTAGAGACTATTTTTTCTAATAGAGATTCCTATTTAAATCTTTATTTAACTTTCTCAGCTGAAGAGGTATCAATAATAAAAGAAGATATTTTATCCTCTTTAAATAAGGCATTCTTAGAAATTGACTCTATAAAATTTATTTATAGGGATAAACTTTCTGAAATATTTAATCATATAGACGATTATGTTAAATTCCTATGTGAAGGCATAGATTCTTATGAAAATTATGTAAGTCATAAACATCTTTACACAGAGTATCTTTATCTTACTATATTAAGTTCCTTTAATATGGATTTAGATAAGAGTTCCATATTAGAGTTTGCTAGTGAGCTTAAAAATAGCAAATGTAAACTTAGAATAAGCTATAAGGGAATAAAGCTATTAGCCTCTCCCCCTGAAAATTGTAAAGTCAACATAATTGAACTTTTAGAACAAATATATATAAGGTAACATTTTTAGTTTATCAGTCTAATATATATTAAAAAAATTTAGACTGATAAACCTTTCTAAATACAAAGGAGGAATTATTATGCATTTATTTATAAATATGATATTTTTAATAAATATTGTATTTATCATTTCCATAATCTTCATTGAAAGAAGAAATCCCCAAACTACTTGGGCTTGGATTTTAATATTAACCTTTCTACCCATATTAGGATTTATAATCTACATTTTATTTGGTCAAAATATTACCCGTGAAAAAAACTTTAAAAGAAAAATTCTAGATGACAAGACAAAACAAAAATATTTAAATTCATTTAAGTCTCACTACAAATTAGATAATATTTCTTTAAAATATAAAGACTTAATAATGATGAACTTTAATAATGACAACTCAACCTACACTCAACGTAATGATATAGATTTATATTTTGATGCTAATAGTCTTTTTGAAGAAATGATTGATGAAATAAATAAAGCCGAAAAATTTATTCATATGGAATTTTATATTTTTAAAAGCGACGAAATAGGCAAAAAAATCTTACAAGCCTTAACTAAGAAAGCTAAAGAAGGTGTTGAAGTAAAATTACTAGTAGATTCTATTGGTAACTCTATACACAAAAAAGATATAGATAAATTAAAGGCAGCTGGTGGAGATTTTAAAATATTTTTTCCTGGCTTTTGCAAATATATAAACTTAAGAATTAACTATAGAAATCATAGAAAAATACTTATTATAGATAGAAAAGTAGCTTTTTTAGGTGGCTTTAATATAGGTGATGAGTATCTTGGAAAGGATAAAAATATTGGTTATTGGCGTGATACTCATACTAAAATAAAAGGCCTTGCTATTAATGATCTAGAAGGAAGATTCCTTTTAGATTGGAGTTATGCTAATGAATCAGATTTAGACATAGATTTAAAAAAATATTTTATAAATCCTCATTCAACTGATTTGCCAAAGAAAATTATTGGAGCCCAAATAGTTTCTTCTGGTCCTGACCATACTGAACAACAAATAAAAAATGGATATTTTAAAATTATAAATTCAGCTAAGAAAAATCTTTTCATACAAACTCCTTATTTTGTCCTTGATGAACCTATGCTTGAAGCTTTAAGACTTGCTGCCTTATCTGGAGTTGATGTAAAAATAATGCTACCTGGTAATCCTGATCATAAATTTATGGGATGGATAGCAAACTCTTATTTTGAATCCTTATTAAATGCTGGTGCAAAGATCTACTTATATGAAAAGGGCTTTCTTCACGCTAAAACCATAGTGGCAGACTCTTCTATATGTAGTGTAGGAACAGCTAACATGGATATAAGAAGCTTTTCTTTAAACTTTGAAAGCAATATATTTATATATAATGAAGCTATTTCAAAATCTATGGAAGAACAATTCTTTAAAGACCTAAAGGTGTGTACTAAAGTAACCCTTGAAAGTTTTGAAAAGCGATCTATTATATCACGAATTGGAGAATCCATAATAAGATTAGTATCTCCTTTAATGTAGAAAAATACAGTGTATGATAATACACTGTATTTTTTATTAATAATAAATTAAAAAACTTTAAATTATATTAATTAACCACTATTTTAAAATAATATTGATTTCTAGATATAAAAGGCTATCTTAATAATCTATTAGAATTTTATTATTTATAGTAATTCTAATTTTCTTTAAAATAAGCTTTAATATCATCACCTAACTCCACCATTATCATCTTATCCATGTTTTTATTTGCCTTTGGATAATCATATCTATAATGAGAACCTCTACTTTCTTTTCTAAGGTCAATTGCTTTTAATATAGCCTTGCATAACAATATATTGTTTTCTAGTCTATATGAATTTCTTAAATTCTCCATATTTACTTCTTTCTTATATACAAACCCCTTAGATATTTCCTCTAATTTTAAAAGTGAATTTTTAACACCTACTTCACTTTTTTCTATCATTGCATTTTTAAACATAATTTCTTGAACTTCTAAAATAAGATCTCCTGCTCCTTCTATTTCATAAACTTCAAATTCTACTTCTTCTTTTTCACTTAAACCTTTACTAGAAGCATATCTACTAGCACTTTTTCCAGCTATTTTACCAAAAACAAGACCATTTGCTGTAGATAATCCCCCTATTCTGTCTGCACCATGCATACCACCTGTACATTCTCCAGCTGCAAATAATCCATCTACCTTTGTTTCTGCTTTTTTATTTATGCTAATTCCTCCATTGGCTGCATGAAAGAATATTCCAATATTTATTTCATCATCTGGGGTAAGATGTTTATTTTCCTTTAACCATTTAAAATAAACTTCAATAAACTCTGGCATATTATTCTTTAAACTATCTTTATATCTAACAGTAACTCCATTTTTATTTTTCATAAACTCTTTAAATATAGCATAGTCAATATCCTTAGAGTCTAATCTTGAAGTAAAAGGCCCATAAGTTGATCTTTTTTCAAGCTTTTCTCTTAGGTTTTCTATACCTTTAAATACATCTTCTCCCTCTTCATTCTTAGCTTCTATATATTTAAAGGTTTTCTCATTAAATATAGTTTTTGGACAGGGCTTTATATATCCCGGCATCATTTGCATAAACTCTATATTTATTAAATTACACCCAACCTTTAATGCTAAAGCTTGTCCCATACCTGTTATATCTGTAGTATTTAACCTATATTTAAATAAACCACCTATACCTCCTGAGGCAATTACAAGTGCTTTACATTTTATAAACTCAAGCTTATTTAAACTGTTAATAAGTATTACACCTATAATCTTATTGTCTTCCTTTACTATTTCAATTACCTCTGAAAAAGGATATTCCAAAACTTTATTACTCTTTAACTTATGGTCTAAAACTTTTTTTGCACTTTCAAATAAAATACCATTCCAATTTCTATTTTTATGATCAAAACATGGAATAAATTCTTTTTCTCCTGAATTATTAGCTTCTTTAAGCTTAACACCCATTTCTTTTAATAAATCTATACTTGGATTAATATTTTTAACAAAGGTTTCTACTAATTCCTCATCTACAACATTGCACCCAACTTCTTTAATTGTCTTAGCTAAATCCTCTTCATCATTTCTATCCTCTGGTCCTATTAAACCTAAGCCCCATGTACCAGGATAAAAGCTTGACCCTGAAAAGATATTTGAACTACTAGAGATTATTACCTTTTGACCATTATTAGAGGCTTCAATTGCTGCCATAATTCCTGCAATTCCAGCTCCCATTACAAAAACATCACATTCTTTGTCTTTTTTTAATCTAACTCTTTCTCTCATAAATACCCCACCTAATTAAAATTTCTAATTATAAAATTAAAGCTGATTTATAGGTATATAAATATCTTAATTAAGAAGAAAATTTCTAATACAAAAACATATAAGTATATTAAATTTGTAATAAAGCTTCCTATTAAATTAAGTCTTTTCTTAAATATATACCTAAAAATCAGCATTGATTTAAAACTTTTTAAATTTTATTATCCTTCAAAACTTTCAAAAGCTTCTAAGAATTTATCTATATGTTCTTCTGTATGTTTTACACTTAAGAACATTGCTTCAAATTGTGATGGTGGTATATTAAATCCTTTGTTTAACATATGTAAGAAGTATCTCTTAAATCTTTCTCCATCACAAGTTTTTACATCATCATAACACTTAACTTCTTTTAAATCAGTAAAGAATAAAGTCATCATTCCACCTTGTCTATTAACAACAAGACCTAAACCTTTTTTCTTTGCTATTTCAAGAACTCCCTTTTCAAGTTTTGATCCTATTTTTTCAATATGATCATAGTATGATGGATTTTCATAAAGTTTTTTAACTGTTGCAAGTCCTGCACTCATTACTATTGGATTTCCTGACATTGTTCCAGCTTGATAAACTCCACCTAGTGGTGATAAGTTTTCCATTATCTCTCTTCTTCCACCATATGCTCCACAAGGTAGTCCACCACCCATTATTTTAGCATAAGTAACTAAATCTGGCTTAACATCAAATAAAGTTTGTGCTCCTTTATATGCTACTCTAAATCCACACATAACTTCATCAAATATAAGAAGTGCTCCATATTTGTCACATAATTCTCTAAGTTTTCTCATAAACTTAGGATCACATTTAACAACACCCATATTTCCAGCAACTGGCTCTATTATTATTCCAGCAATATCATTTCCATACTTTTCAAATAATTCTTCAACTTGCTTTTCATCATTGTATATTCCTATTAAAGTATTCTTTATACTTTCCTCTGGAACACCTAAGCATCCTGGAATTCCTTCTGTTAATACTCCTGATCCAGCTTCTATTAAGAATCCATCAAAGTGTCCATGATAGCATCCTGCAAACTTAATTATTTTATCTTTCTTTGTGTATCCTCTTGCTAACTTTACAGCACTCATAGTAGCCTCTGTACCTGAGTTTACCATTCTTATCATGTCAACATTGTCTAATGTTTCACATAAAAGCTTAGCTAAGTCTAATTCTAATTTTGTTGAAGCACCAAAGGCTATACTTTCCTCTGAAGTTTTCTTTATTGCTTCTACTACATCTTCATCACAATGACCTAATATCATTGGTCCCCAAGCTAAAACAAAGTCAATATATTCATTTCCATTCTCGTCCTTTATCATAGCTCCTTTACCACTTTTTATTACTGGAGGATTTATTCCAACACTTCCAAAAGATCTTACAGGACTATTAACCCCACCTGGCATATATTTTTTTGATTCTTCAAATATTTCTTTATTTCTGTCCATATTCATTCTCCTAAATATAAGATTGTTTAGCAAATCTATTTTTTGATTATATTATAGACTTAAACTATTCTTGTAACCATTTAGCAGCTTCTATAGCATAATAAGTTATTATCATATCTGCCCCTGCTCTTTTCATTGATAAAAGCATTTCTAAAGCTACTTGTTTTTCATTTATAAGTCCAAGTTTAGCGGCTGCCTTAACCATAGCAAATTCACCACTTACATTATAAACACAAACTGGTACATCTACTTTATTTCTTACTTCCTTAACAATATCTAAATATGATAAAGCAGGCTTAACCATAACTATATCTGCACCCTCTTCTATGTCTTGCTCTACTTCTTTTATGGCTTCTCTTGAGTTTGCAGGATCCATTTGATAAGTTTTTCTATCTCCAAATTGTGGTGCTGAATTAGCAGCTTCTCTGAAAGGTCCATAGAAAGCTGAGCAATATTTTGCAGAATAACTCATTATTCCAACATTAACAAATCCAGCTTCATCTAAAGCATTTCTCATAGATAATATTCTTCCATCCATCATATCTGAAGGAGCTACCATATGAGCACCAGCCTTAGCGTGTGAAACTGCTATTTTATCTAAGAAACTTAAAGTTTTGTCATTATCTACATCTTTTCCTTCTATTATTCCACAATGACCATGACTAGTATATTCACACATACAAACATCAGTTATTACTAATAAGTTCTCATAATCTTCTCTTAATTTTCTAATAGCCTTTTGAACAATTCCATTATCAGAATAAGCCTCTGATCCACAAGCATCCTTATGTTCTGGAAGACCAAATATAATTACACCTTTTATATTTAAAGCTACCACTTCATCAACTATTTCATTTAATCTATCTAAAGATACATGATAGTTTCCTGGTAGAGAACTTATCTCCTTTTTTATGTTATTTCCTTCAGCTACAAATATAGGAAATATAAAGTCATTTGCTGTTAAAATATTTTCTCTAACAAGATCTCTAATTTCCTTATTTATTCTAAGTCTTCTTCCTCTCTTTATCATAATCTTTCCTCCTAATTTATTTGTAATTTACCTATAAAATTAATTTTACCACAAATTTATTTTTTAACCTCTTGCCATATACCTTCAATTTCACTTAAAAATCCATCCCCACAATGTGTTTTGCACATTTTTCCTTCAATTCCACTTTCATTTAAAGCTTTTAAGGTTATAGGTCCTATAGCTATGCTTACTTTCTCTTTAAGAGCTTCAAGTCCAATCATATCAATCATGTTTTTAACCGTTGAAGGACTTGTGTATAATACCATATCAACTTCCTTGAAAGCTCTTGGATTTTTAACATCTCCGCATACAGTATCATAAATATTAACTCTATGACATTTTGCTCCTAAAGAAGCTAAATTATCAAACAAATATTCTCTACTTAAAGAAGAACATGGAATTAATACTTCTTCTCCTTCTTTAATATTATCTTTTAAAACTTCAAATAAACCTTCCGCTGTAAATGAATGAGCCATTATGCTTGGCACAATACCTCTAGATATTAAAGCTTTTTTAGTTGCTTTTCCTAGTACAGCAAAATCTGCTTTTATTTTTCTTATATCAACTCTATTTTTTACTAAATAATCAAAGAATACATTAACAGCATTTACTGAAGTAAATACTATATGATCATATTTTTCTAAAGTATTAATATATTCATCTAAATTTTCTGCAGTTTTTTTTATTTTTATAGAGTTTATTTCTGTTACTTCTGCACCTAACTCTTTTAATTTCCACTTAATCTCTTTAGATTGTTCCTTAGATCTTGTTAAACAAATATTAGCTCCAAATAGAGGTAATTTTTCATACCATGAAAGTTTTTCATTTAATGAAACAACATCCCCAACAACTATTATACAAGGTGACTCTAACTTAGCTTCTCTAACTTTTTTACATATATTTTCTAATGTTCCAATAACCTTTCTTTGTTTTGAAGTTGTTCCTCTCATTACTACTCCACAAGGAGTTTCTATATCTTTACCATTTTCTAAAAGTTTCTCAACAATTGTCTCTAAATTTGAAAGTCCCATCATAAATACTAAGGTTCCATTTTCTTTTGATAAAGCTTCCCAATTTACATTTAAAGTTCTTGCTGACATTCCTGTTACAATATGAAAACTCTGTGCTAATCCTCTATGTGTTATTGGTATCCCTGCATAATTTAAAACAGAAATAGGTGAAGTAACCCCTGGAATAACTTCAAAAGGTATGTTTTCTTCTACTAAGGCTAATACTTCTTCTCCACCTCTTCCAAAAACATATGGATCTCCACCTTTTACTCTACCAACAACATGACCTTTTTTAGCAAGCTCAACTATACTTTCATTTATCTCTTCCTGTGTTTTATAATGGCATCCTGGCTCTTTTCCACAATAGTAAATCTCACAGTCATCATTTAAATAATTAAGTATATTGTTCCCAACTAATCTATCATATAAGACAGCTGTGCATTTTTGTAATGCATTTATTGCTTTAAGTGTTAATAACTCTTCATCTCCAGGACCTGCCCCTATTATATATGCTTTTTTACTCATAGTTCCTCCTATACCTCTTCTAATATTTTTTCTGCAAGTTTTTTTCCTAATAATATATTATCTTCTTTATTTCCTAATATATCTTTTTTAACTATTCTATTATTTACAGTAAATGTACCTATCATATATAAGTCATTATCTTTAACTTCTGAATAAGCACCTATAAGACTATGACATCCTCCGTTTAATACCTTCATAAAGCTTCTTTCAGCCTCAACAGTAGTTCTAACCTCTTTGCTATCTAAAGCTTTAAAATAGTCATTAAATTCTCCACCTTTTAAGCACTCTATTCCTAAAGCTCCTTGACCAATAGCAGGTAAAAATACCTTTGGATCAAAATAATCACTTATTACCTCTTCCATACCAAGTCTTTTTAATCCTGCTGCCGCTAAAATTATTCCATCTAAATTTTCTTCAGTTATTTTTTTTATTCTAGTTTGAACATTTCCTCTAATTGGAACAATCTCTAAATCATCTCTAAATAACTTTAACTGCTCTGCACGTCTTATACTGCTAGTTCCGATTCTAGCTCCTTTTCTTAAATTAGATAAAGTGGATCCATTTAAAGATACAAAGGCATCTCTTATATCTTCTCTTTCAGGCATTGCAACAAGCTCAAATTCGCTAGGAAGTTCAAAAGGAACATCTTTCATACTATGAACTGCTCCATGAGCTTCTTTATTTAAAAGAGCTAGTTCTATCTCCTTTACAAATAGACCCTTTCCACCTATTTTATTTAATGAAACATCTAGTCTTCTATCACCTTCTGTCATAACTAAAAGCTTCTTACTATCTACATTTTCTTTTTCCTTTAAAAGTTCCATAACTTTTTCAGTTTGCACTTGCGCTAACTTACTTTTTCTAGTCGCTATTATTAATTCCATTAATCCAAACCTCGCATTTTGATTATTTTTATAATAAATTTAGTTGCTTTTTTTAAAGCATTTAAAACAATTTCTTAACTTAATAAAGCTAAAGTCATGTATTGAAATAATTTTGATAAAACTTACAAACATTATGAAGAGAATATCTAGATAAGCTCTAGAATTTTAATTATTATGGAGAATATATTACGTTAAGAAGCTGAGACTGTTCGAAGCGAAGCAAGTTTCGAAGCTTTAGTAATATATTCGGAATAATAATTATAAATTCTTAGCGAAATCTAGTAATTCTCGGAATATGTTTATAAGTTTTATAACCATACTTTCATACAGTATCATTTTATATTTACTTTAATCCTAAAGTTAATGAATTAGCTAATTCTTCTCCTAAAAGATTTTTTAAGTATTCATATTCTCTTTTTTCTAAAAGTGCATTTTTAAACTCTTTACTTGAAATAACCTCTATTATATTATCCTTTAACTCTTCTTTTTTAGCTTTTTCTCTAATTTTAGCTACCTTAATTGAGTATATGTCATTTTCCTTAATAATATTTGATACTTCTTCTCCTATAGCCCTAGTTATTCTAGGCGATCCTAATTTACTACTTATACTAAAGCCTAGATTTTCATAACATCTACTGTAAGGAATAGCTACCATACCCTCTTTATAATTGGCTGCATTTAAATATAGTTTATATTCTTTCTCACAATCCTTGCTTATTTTATGTACTAGAGAACTTTCATCCACAGCTATTATTATAAGATGAGCATCTTTTATAAACTCTTTATAATAGTTTCCCTTTTCAAGTTTTAAATTTTTATTTTCAATATCTAAGATTTCCTTTGAAAACTCCTTAGATAAAATATGTACATAACAACCTTTTTCTAATAATCCTTTAACCTTTATGGTGGCTGCTTTTCCTCCACCTATGACCTTAACATGAAATTTACTACTTATAATGTTTATTGGTACTAAGTTAAAAATATCTTCTCTATTATTTCTGCACAAGAACTATCACTTCCCTTTAAGGCTTCACTTTTTAAAAGTTCTATTGCCCTATTAACATAAGCATCAGCTGTACTTTTTATCATTCTTTCTGCTAATTTAGTATTTTCTCCATTTCCCTTATTAGAAAAAGTCTTTATTCTTTCACTACAAATTTCATTTTCTCTTATTTTTATGTTTCTTATTTTACTTGAAACTTCTCTTATTTTAAGCCAGTTTAAAAATTCCTCTATGCTCTCTTCAACTATATGTTTATACTCTTCCATTCTTTCTTTTCTTATTTTTTTATTCTTATCATCAATCTTACTTATTTCATCTATATCCTTAAGGATTACTCTCTCTTTTTCTGATAATTCCTTATCGACATCTCTTGGAACAGCTAAATCATATATATGTATTATGTCACCTTCAGTTTTTATATCTTCATTTCTCACTACTGTATGAGGTGCTGCTGTACAAGAAACTATACAATCAACCTCATTTATAACATGATTTTTTTCATTAAAATCTAAAACTTCTACAATTTCACCTTCTAAATCACTTGCCTTACTCTTATCCCTTACTATTAAATAAATACACTCTACTTTATGACTTAAAAGGTGCTTAATTGCCAACTTCCCAATTTCTCCATATCCTAATACCATAAATTTTCTGCATCCTTTTAATAGGGCACTATTTATTGATATTGATACTGATGAAACTGGAACTTCAAACATTTTACACTCTGTTTTAAACTTTTTACCACAAGCAATAGCTATTTCAAACATCTTTTGTAATTCTGATGAAATACTATTATCTGAAATAGCTGTTTTATAAGCATCTTTAATTTGTCCTAGAATTTGATCTTCACCTAAAATTCTTGAATGAAAGCCACAAATAACCTCCATAAGATGGGTTACTGCTCTCTTTTCCTTTGATAAAAACATATATTTTTTCAAATCATCATTCCAATTGAACACATTAAAAATTTTATCAAAAATTTCATCCTCTGAAATCTCTTCAGTGCAATTAAAATAAATCTCTGTTCTATTACAAGTATTTAATATTACAACTTCTTTAAATGAATTTAATAATTCTCCTACGTATTTCTTATGTTTTTTAGGATATAAGGCTAATTTTTCTCTTATTGCTATATCTACATTCCTTTTAACCCCTATAACTCCTATCATGAACTGCCTCCTAAGTTTTTATATCATATGTTAAAATTTTATTAAAACACTCTATTTTATAATATCATAAAAATTATATATGCCCAATGAAATAATTGTATTAGTTATATGAAAAATACATATTTATTATAATTAATAACTTATATAAATAAAAGCACTCTATAAATAGAGTGCTTTTTATTAGACGCTGATTAAACTAATGCTTACTTTTACATAGAACCTTAAGACCATCTTAATAAGCATTTAGTATTGAATCATATGCAGAAGAATAATAACGTTAAGAAGCTTTTTTGTTTGAGTCTTAGCGAGTTTAAAAGCTTTAGCTATTATTCTGAAGCAGATCATAGCAATACTTTGCGAAATTAAGCTAGATCTTATGGTCTATCTAAAATCAATACTCATTTTAATAAAAGTCTAGACCTTTATTAAAATCCGTTTGTATAATGTATTCCGCTCCAATAAACATTGTTTTTCATTAATGCTTTTTCAGATAAAGTTACTCCTTCTAAAGCCCACTTCTTGAATTCCATAAATCCAGTTCTGTCTATTATGTATCCAATGTGCTCTTTTCCACCTGGAGCATCTTTAGCAATATATTCTGTAACATATTTATAAGTATTTAAGATTATTTTTATGATGCTATCCTCATCTACCCAAAGGATAAAATCTTCTGCTAATCTTGGATTTTTCTTTCCTGTTCTACCCATTATAGCTAATCTGTAGTATTTTTCTTTACTTCTTGTCCATGCATTTGTTGGGCAATTCATAACACATTCTCCACAACCAATACATTTGCTTCCATCTCTAACTACTTTGAAGTTTTCAAAACTTAAAGCTCCTGTAGCTTTCTTTTTACAAGCTCTAACACATGCTCCACAAGATACACATCTATTTCTTTCATATTGTGGCTCTGTCATACCTATAATACCAAAGTCATGCATTCTAGCCTTAATACAATCATTTGGACATCCAGTTAAAGCTATTTTGAAGTGTAAATCATTTGGGAATATTGCTTTTTCTATTTTCTTAGCAAAATTTGTTGTATTGTAATTAGCAAATGGACAAACATTATTTCCTATACATGCTGAAACGTTTCTTGTTCCTGCTGCATTGTATCCATCTCCTGGATTTTCTTGATTTATTTCTAAAGCTTCTATAATAGGTTGAAGCTTTTTATTTACTTCTGGTATATCTTTCATATCTATTCCTGGTATTTCAAAACCTTGTCTAGTAGTGATATGAACTGTACCATCTCCATAAGTATCAGCTATTTCTTGAATGTTAAGTAATAACTTAGCATCTAAGTGTCCACCCGGAACTCTTATTCTTGATGCTGTATATCCTCTTCTTTTAGTTACCCTAAAAGCGTTCTTCTTAAGTTTTTTAGTATTTATATCTAAAGACATAGTCCTTTTCCTCCTAATCTATTAAAAGTTTACCCTTAGTGTAGTTGAATACTGGTCCATCTAAGCATATGTATGTGTCATCTATCTTACAGTGTCCGCATTTACCTAATCCACAACACATTTTTCTTTCTTGAGATATCCAAATATTTTCTTCTTTAATTCCTCTTTTTAAGAATTCTAAAACTGTAAACTTCATCATCATTGGAGGACCAACAACTATAACTTGAACATTATCAATATCTTTTATTTCTAATTCAGGAATGTACTTAGTTACAAGTCCTGTATTTCCTTCATAACCTTCTTCAGCAGAGTCAACAGTTATGATCATATTCATATTCTTTTCCCATTCTTTCATGTCATCTTTGAAAAGAATATCCTTGGGTCCTTTAAATCCACTTATAAGAGTAAAGCTTTCTGCATCTTTTGGATTTTGTGAGAAATAATCTACTATTCCTTTAACTGGTGAAAGTCCAGTTCCTCCAGCAACAACTATAACTTCTTTTCCCTTGTAGTTGTTAACATCAAAGCCATTACCATAAGGTCCTCTTAAGAAAAGTTTATCTCCTTCGTATTTTTCAAATATTTCATTTGTTACTACTCCAACTCTTCTTATTGTAAGTTCCACATAGTCTTCTCCTATACCACTTACTGATATTGGCGCCTCTCCAAACTTTGGAAGAGAAACTTCAAAGAATTGTCCTGGCTTAACATCACCTTTAAATTCCATTCTAAAAGTATATTCTATGTCAGTATGTTTTTTTACGTTTAATATTTTTGATATAAAAGGAGTATATTCATTATGCATTATCCTTCACCTCTTCTACAGCATCTTTAAGTTTATTTACACATTCTGAAAAAGATATGTATTCTGGACAGATATCATCACATCTACCACATCCAACACACATATGGTATCCCCATCTCTTTTTGTAGTCATATACTTTGTGCATAACTTTAAATCTCATTCTTTGACCTTTATCTTTTCTAAAGCTATGTCCACCAGCCATATCTGTATATCCATCTACTTGACATGAAGCCCAAACTCTTCTTCTTTCACCTGCATTTTCATTATCTTTGTAGAATACATCTTGCATTGTGAAACAAGTACATGTTGGACATACAAAGTTACATCTTCCACAAGCTATACATCTTTCTGAGTATTCATTCCATACAGTTGATTTTATTATGTTTAAATCAATTCCCTCTGGAACTTCAACCTTAGTTTCATTTTCTTCTACAAATTTTGGTGAAACTTCTTCTTTATTACTTTCTACTGCTTCAAAGATTTTTGATAACTCTTCATCTTTTATATCTAATAAAACACAATCATTATCTAATCCTATATATGCTGAATATTCATCTGTTTTATTAGTTCCCATGCTTACACAGAAACAATTATCAAAGCTATTTTCACATCCCATTACTATAAACTTAGCTTTTTCTCTTAGTTTTTTGTAGTAAGGATCTTCAAAACCATTTCTTAAGTATATATCATCAATTCTTCTTAAGGAATGCATATCACAGCTTCTTAAGAAAATTAATATATTCTTTTCCTCTACACTTGCTTCACTAAATTTATCTTCAGTAAAGAAGAATAAAGTTTGAGTTATTGGAAGTAAAACTTCTTTATATGAGAAATCTGACTTCTTTGAAAACTCAATATCATTTATAGAATCTATTTCTCCATATCTTGTCATGTCAGTATCTGAAAATCTTCCTTTACCTTCCATAACTTTAGGAGCGTATATCTTATATTCTTTTTTTAAACAGTCTATTATCTTATCAAAATTGTCTTTTGTAAGCCTTAAACCCATAATAAAACACCTCTTAAATTTAACTTTATTTTGAAATTAAATAAATTCTAATAGATTATAATAATGAAAGTTTTTTCCCTTCATTTGTTTATAATATTTTAATAATTAAGAATTTAACAAAGTCTATTATAAGAATAAAGTTTTATTGAGTATGTGATTTTTGTTACACTGTAAAAATTCTTAAATTACAAAACAAAAAATAAATAACCCCTTATAGCTTTTAATTTCTAAAGCTTCTTTATATTAATGATTTAAAATATGCAGCAATTTTTTCTCTATCAGGTACTATTATCTTTTTGTTTTCTTTTATTATTAGATTTTCATCTCTTAAGGTTTTAATAGCTCTAGATACACTTTCCCTTGGAGAACCAAACATATCTGCTAAGTAAGTTATACTTATATCTAAATCAATAAGTGTACCCTCTGGAACTTCTTTTCCATAATCCTTGCTTAACTTCCAAAGCTTTGCTGCTACTCTTTTTTCTAATTTTATTGGAGTTACATTTTTCATTTGTCTATATAATCTTCTTACCTTCTTGCTCATTTCATTTAAAACAATCTTTGTAAGCTCAAAATCTTGGCTCATTATATTTAATAATTTATTTTTATCTATACTCAGTATTATTGAGTTTTCAAAAGCTTCTCCATTTATTGAAGCAGGCAAATCATCAACTATTACTTCATTTAAAAAGCTTTCCTCTCCAAGTATGTAAACTATTCTCTTTTGCCCATATTCATTCATTTTATATAGAGTTACTTTTCCTTTTAAAACAATAAAAATATCCTGAACCTTATCCTTATCTCTAAAAATATGCTCTCCCTTTTTCTTTTTTAAAACTTTAGAATTTTTCTCTATATATTTTAAGGTTTCATCATTAAGTCCCGAAAAGAAACTTATATCTTTTAATTTATCACTACTTAATGCTTTCATAATCTCTCCTACTCTATAAAAATCTTATTATTCAAACACAATATAATCTAATTTAACACAAAATTTCATTAAATAATAGAACTTATATAATTATATTTTTAACATTTAAAAGAAAAATATAAAATAGGATTTTATGAAAATATAATAAAAAAACTTACAAACTTATTCTGAGAATTAATAGAATCCTCTTCATAATCTTTGTAAGTTTTATAAAAAGCTATTTTTGAATATGAACTAGTTTTTTATTTTCTACTTTTTTATTAGATATATAATGGTAGGTTACCCCTAAAAGAACACCACCTAGTATATTTCCTAATGTAACAAAAAATAGATTATATAAACTTCCTGCTACTGTTATAGTAGCTCCCTTTGTTAATATAACTCCTATTACTAATAAGCTCATATTTGCAATGCTGTGTTCAAAACCAGATGTTACAAAGGCAAAAAGACACCAGAATATCATTATTAACTTTGATGTTTCTGTTTTTAATCTAAAGGTACACCATACAGCTAAGCATACTAATATATTACAGAATATTCCTCTTATGAATAATTGCTCTGGTGGCAAGCTTATTTTTATTTCCGCAGTTTTAATCATAAAATCACTTACACTACCTGTAGTTAATCCTGCCCCTATAAAACCTAAAGCGGCTATTATAGATCCTAAAAAATTACCAGCGTAAGCTAGTCCCCATACTTTTCCGCATTCTTTAAATGTTACCTCTTTGTTTAGAATTCCTATAGTCATTACAAAATTATTTCCTGTAAAAAGTTCTGATCCTGCAAAAACCACTAAACTCAAGGCTACACCAAAAGATGCTCCCATTATTATTTTAGTGCTTGGACAATTAGCACTATCTAATATTCCTCCTATGGTAAATGCTAGCATTATACCAAAACTTACGTAAAGTCCAGCAAGCATAGCATATACTAAATAACGTCCCTTACTATTATTTAGTAAGTCAATCTTACCTCTACCTGCACTAATAACATTACTAAATTCTTCCCTAAACATGTTAAAGCCTCCCCACTTAAAAGTCTTCCCTTAGATTCTAAAATAAAAAAGCCTTAATCACTATAATAAAAGAAGAAAAAATTTATTTTTAACTTTTTATCCATAATTAATTAATAATAAATCAATATTTTTTACTATAAAAAATATGATGTATCAAAACTAAAACTTATAAATTAGTTCTTTTGATACATCATACTCTCCTTAGCTCTATTTTCTTTTATTATTTTCTCTCATAAAGTCTGTTAAATCTTGAAATAATCTATTCTTTTTTCCCTTTAAAAACTTATTTAAAGATGGAGCTAAAATTATAGGGAATATACTTCCTGTTATTATATCTTTCATAGTGTCAAATAAACTTATTTGAGCAGTTAATCCAAAGGTTTGATCAGTAAAGAACTCCCACATTTCCCATACTGCTGTGCAAGCAATTCCAAATATCATAGAAAAAATAGCTATAACTAAAGAGTTTACATTATCAGTTTTATAATTATTAAGATATAAAAATAACATATATCCAAGTATAAAAGTTAATATTCCTGATACTGTATGTAAAAAAGTGTCCCAGTGTGGTATTGCATAGAAATTATTTACCTTAGCTAAAAACATTGAAATAAAGATAAAGCCTACAATTATAAAATTTAAAAATGGAGATAATTTTATTTTTGCAACCTTACATATAAGTCTAGGTAAAATTAAGGTTATAAAGGTTAACCCTGTTGAATATAATAAAATCAAATCTTTATTTATTATTCCATAGATTAAATATCCTGCAAGTAAAATATAAAAAATAATTTCAAAATAAATATCATAGGTTAATTTCTTTTTCATAATTTTCCTCCTTAATACTTTTGCTACTTATTAGTTTTAACTTCTGATTTCTTGTAAGCTTCTTTATATAATACTCTCTACTTTGAGCTTCTCTTTTATTCTCAAAAGATTCAAAATAAACAAGTTTTACCGGTCCTCTTCCTCTAGTATATTTAGCTCCGCATCCATTATTATGTGCTTTTATTCTTTTTTCTAAATTATTAGTCCATCCAGTATATAAAGATTCATCTTTACATTTTAAAATATAAACATAATTCAAAGTAATCACCACTTTTAATATTAAATCATCCTTTTATTTTTATCAACTGAACCTATAACATTATTTAACAAATTTTATTTTTAAAATTTATTAGGCTATAATATTAATAAAAGAGAATTTATTTAAAATTACAGTAATTAATAGCTTATTAGTGTAAAAATCTTTTTAGGAATTAATTTTATTAAATAAATTCAACTAAATTTTATATAAATAATACTATTTAGAATTTAGTTTAATCCTATTATATAAAGGAGTTTTTTAAGTGAGAAAAGAATATGTTAATTTCCCTTCAGACATACCTGTAACCATATCTTATGTAAACATAAAAAACTACCCCTTGCATTGGCATGATGCAATAGAAATACTTTATGTTCTTAAGGGCAGTATAAAAGTAGATATAGATACTGACAGTTATGAAATACAAGAAGATGAAATTGAAATAGTAAACACAGAACAAACTCATAGAATTTATTCTAATACGGATAACAGAGTTTTAATATTTAAAATAGATCCACACTTTTTTGAAAAATACTATAGCGACATAGAAAATATGTTTTTCTATACTAATACCTCTGATGAAGGTGCTCAAAGTGATGAATCTTACGATAAACTTAGAGTATTTTTATCCATTATATTATGTGAAGAAGCTCAAAAAGTAGATGATTATGATAAATATATAGAAAAATCTCTAGTAGAGCTTTTATTCCACCTTTTAAATAATTTCCACTATCTTTTATATGATAATGATGAAATTCATGAGAATAATATGCTACTAGAAAGGTACCATAGAATTTCTAAGTATATATATAATAACTACAATAAGAATATAACCTTAAAGGATATTGCTAATACTGAGTTTCTTAGTACGCACTATCTTTCCCATGAAATAAAATATGCAACAGGACTAAGTTTTACAGACCTTCTAAACTTAACTAGAGTTGAAGAATCAGTAAAACTTCTTTTAGATACTGATAAGTCCTTATCTGAAATATCTTATGAAATAGGCTTTTCTCATACTCGTTATTTTAATAAACATTTTAAGGCCTATTACAATTGCACTCCTCTTCAATTTAGAAAAAAACATAAAATAAGTGAAGAGGAATATAATAAACAAAAAGAAATAACTTACTATCCCTTAGCTGATAGTCTTGAAGAACTATCTTATTACTTAGATGATTATCCAAGATTTAATTATGAAGATAAGATTCATAAGCTTACTTTTAATATGAATACTGAAGGCACTGAATTTAATAAATACTTTAAAGAAGTTCTTAACGTAGGAGATGCCTTTGACTTATTATTAGAAGATAACCAAGATATTGTTGAAGATCTTCAAGATCATATAGGGTATAACTATATAAGACTTCTACATGTATTTTCATCAGATATGGGCATATTCCCTGGTTCAAAATTCTTTAACTGGACTAGAACCTTTGATATTTTTGAATATATATCTTCATTAGATTTAATCCCTTTAATAGTCCTAGATGATTCTGGATATTCTAAGGATAATTTCTTAGATGTTATAAAATCCTTTATAGACTTTTTTAGCGAGGTAGAAAGTTTTGAATTAACAGATTTAAAATTCCAATTTACCTCTACATTTAATGGGGATCTAAAGAATTCTTTAATTGAATTGTTTGAATCTAAGGATTTAAATTTAGTAAATGAACTTTATACTCCAAACAATAAAATAGATTTAATATATGACACTGCTTATATGCTTCCATTTATAATTCATAATACTGTAAGCTCAGGAAGCAAATTAAACTTTATAAAAGCCTTTGATGCCTTAGATAGACAAATTGACATTACAAATGAAGTTTTCTTTGGCTATCCAGCAATGGTAAATGATAAAGGAATTAAAAAACCCTCTTATTATGCTTACTATTTTTTAAGCAAACTAGGAGACACACTTCTTTATAAGGGAGATGGATATATACTAACTAAGTCAGAGGATGAATATCAACTTCTTGTATATACCTATAATGATGAAATTGATTCCCTTATAGATTTTAAAAACTTTACTAAGTTAAGAGGGGTTAAAGACTTGGTAGATAAAAAACTTTCCTTAAACTTACTTGATTTAGATAGCGATGTTAGAATAACTAAATACACCATAGGGGAGAACTTCGGCTCTTCATTTAATTACTGGCTTTCCATGGGAAAACCTAAAAGATTAAGAAAAGCAGAAAAGGATATATTATTCCAAGCTTCCTATCCTAAAATAGAATTTAAGTACGCCAAAAAAAATACTATTTTAAATATACAAACAACTCTTCAAGGATATTGTGCAGAACTATTTATACTAAAAAAAGTTTAATATTGTATAATAACCATGAAAAAAGAGTACTTTTTTGCCTTTTTCAAATATTTTCCTTAAAAACTTTCCTTACGTTTGTACATTTTTTTAAACATACATGCAAATTATTTTATTAAGGAAATAGGTATATAATATAAATATAGAAGAAACGAGAAGATATGAAAGAAGGTATTTTTTATGGCAAGGCTAAAAAAGTTTTTTAGACCGATTAATTTAAATTGTTTTAATTGCAAATTAAGTTTTTTACAACAAACAATGGACTTATTTTATAGAGATTAAATATATATGAAAAGAGCTAGAATGTTAAATTCTAGCTCTTCTTTCATTTTAAAATAAAATTAAGGAGTTACATCAAAATTAGTAATACACTTTACAAACATATTCCGAGAATTACTAGATATTCTCTTCATAGTGTTTGTAAAGCGTATAAAAAGTTAATTTAATATAATTCCTTAATTCTATATTAATATAAATTATCCACTTCTTTTATAGCAAAACTTAAATATTTTAAAGCTTCATTAGTATCATCTAAATAGTGATAAAGATCAGCCATTTCTAAATATCTTTCTCTTTTCTCTTCATATGTACCAAATTTAAGTAAAAGATCTGTTGCTAAATTCATATACATTTCCCATTGCATATCATTTCTCTCGTTTTTACTTAATTCTGCTTTAAAATAATAACTTCTCTCTATAAAGAACATATTATTTTTATTTATTGCTAATTCTAGTGATAATTCACAATATTCCTTAACACTTTCTATACATCCATTAGCATTGTAAACATTTATTATAAATAATAAAAGTTCTATATACCCTATTTTATCTTCCTTATTAACCTGTTCTATAGATTCTTCAGTAAGCTTTTGGGCTTCTTCATATTTTCCGCATTTTAAGAAAGCATCAATAATAAGACTATTTATTCTTTTCCAGTTGTAAGAATTACAATCTATCTTTTCTTTATAATAAGTATAATTTCTTTCAAACTCTTCACTATTTCCTTCTAGAAGTGCTAAAATAGCTAAAATTCCTTGGGCTTCCCCTAAGCACTTACTATTAAGATCAATTCCATGAATAGAGAAAATATCTTTTATTATTTCTCTACTTTTCTCTATATTACCAACTCTGTAATTACATATTGCTAAAGCTGTAGCATTTTTTATATAAAGCTCATTATTTTTTTCTATTCCATCTTTTAATAGGAAATCTAAAAGCATGTTATAATATGTTATTGCATCTGCAAAATTCTTTCTTACTGTAAAATATAAAGCTAAATCCTCATAATATAATCTTTTGCTCTCTTTATTGCTTTCGTATATGTTTGAATACTCATTTAATAAATCTTTTGCTTTTTTAAATTCCCTAATATTAGTATAATTTATAAATAAAATATGCATAAGTTTTGCAGAAATATCTTCATATTCTTTGCTTAAAGAATATTCTAAGTACTCTTTTATCTCATCAGCTTCACTTTCAGTTAAGACTTTCTTTTGAATATACTTATCAATAGAATTATTTAGTTGTGTTATATCATCACATAAAAGATACTCTAAATCTAAATCTAATCTTTTAGCAACTAACTCTAGTACCCATTTATCTGCTTTTACTTTTCCATTCTCTATACAGCTCATTCTAGATATAGATATATCATCTTCACAAAGTTGCTTTAATGTTAAACCTTTATATATTCTAGCTCTTTTTATTTTCTCCCCAGTAGATAAAAAATCCATCACTCTCACCTATACCTTAACTTTTAATTACACCTAAATTTTTCAGGTTATTTATACCCTTGTCTAAGTATTTAGCCGCTTCATAATCTCTCTTAAGCTCTAAATAGAATTTACCTAGTCTTATGGAGATATCTGCTTCTTTCTTCTTCATATCATTTCTCTTAGCAATTTCAAGTGTATCTAATAAAATATTTTCTGCTTCTTTTATATTGTTTTGTAAGACTTCTATTCTAAAAGTCAGAATCTTATATTCTATTAATCTATTAACATCACTTACATTTAATTTATTTTTTATTTCATTAAGAATTTCTATGCATTTATTCATATTTTTTGTCTTAATATGATTTTCACATAAATTAAATAAAGTATCTAAAAGTTTAGAATCAGTGTTTTCTTCTCTTATTTTTATAGCTCTATTATAATGTTCAAAGGACTCTTCTATATTGTCAAATTCAAAGAATAATTTTCCTAAAGAATCTTCTATTGAACTTATTTTATCTAATTGTTCTAATTCTTTATAAACGTTAAGACTTTGCTTTGAGTATGCTATTGCACTTTCTAAATCACCAACTTTAGCATGCTCTTCTGCTAGTAATTCCAAACTCTTAGCATAAGCTTTCTTGTTGTAAACTTTTTCAAATTCGCTTTTTGCTAAAAATGCAAAATTGATTGCCTTTTGTATATTTTCAATAAAGAAGTATGTTTTTGATATTAAATAATATATTTCTCCTAGAAGTAAATCTTCAGTTAATTTATTATTTATGTATATCTTTTCAGCTTCTTTTAAGTATGAATTAGCTGAATAATATGCTTTTGAATGTAAGCTTATTTTTGCTATATTCAAGTATGTTTTTACCATATCTATATTACTGTTTATTTGTAAAAACAACATATTTGCAGATAAGAAATATTGTTGAGCTAAAACGTATTCTTCGCTTTTTAAATACATCTCAGCCTTTAATGCTAAGTTTTTAGCTTTTCTATATATTAGGTCATACTTATCAGCATAATATATTGCATATTCTATAAATTTCTCACCCTTTTTTATATCATCATTTAAAATAGCACTTTCTGCTATTTGCTCGTAATATAAACATATCTTTTCAGCTTGTGTTTTTTCCGTTTCCATTAAATATTCAACGGAAGTATTTAGCGTGATTGCAATATACTCTAAAAGATCCATTGAAGGATTTGATCTCCCTGACTCTACTAAACTGATTTGTCCTGGTGTTATTCTCTCCCCCGCTAATTCCTTAAGAGTCATATTTAATTCTTTTCTTCTTCTTTTTATTTTTTCTCCCAATGATAATATTTCCATAGCTTAAATCATCCTCTTACTGTTATTATTTTAACATCCATAACCAATTAAATTATATCATAAATTTAGGTTTTAATGTCAATTATTCAGTATTTTTGTAAAAAAATCTATATGTTTGTGCATTTTTTAACATTTTTTAATCATATACTTTAATTTTAATAACTTATATCTTTAATTTTTTAATATATATACTTATTCTTTAAAAATATTATATATTATAATTGAAAATTTCTCTACATAATAAAAAAATTTCTATATATATACAAAAAAGCAGCCTTAAGCTGCTTTTTTATAAGTTATTCCATCCATCCCATACTTTCGCCCGCTGCATCAATCATTCTTCTTGAAGCCTTTTTAAGAGCTCTTTGAGTTTTTCTGTCTAAATTTGGAGTTACCATCATACCAACAGCTGCTCCAATAGCACCTATGGCTAAAGTAGTCATTAATTTTTTTGCCATAATAATCACCTCTTTTAATAATGATTTCATATTTAGTTTGTCTAATTAAAACATTTTTATTAGAGGTAATTCATAGCATTAAAGACTTTCTAATGCTTTTTTGGCAAGTATATCTGCCCTATCATTAAATTTATTTCCGCTGTGTCCTTTTATTTTTTTAAATCTAACCTTTATGAGTTTAAATTTTTCTTGCATAAACTCATTATAATTTTGAGTTATTCTATTATTTCTTTTCCAAGTTCCTAAAGCCCAGCTCTCAATTCCTTGATAATCATAACAAAGAACTATATCCTTATATCCATTTTCTATGGCATATTCAATTGCCTTCATAGCCCCTTCAACTTCTCCTGATACGTTTCTTAGAGCTATTGCTTCTTTATCATATCCAACACCATTATCTTCATATAATATTTCATCATTTTTTACTACTAAGAAGCCATAAGAATAATTTTCTTTAGAAACCATAAAGCTACCATCTACGTAAATATAAATTAAATCATCCTTAACCTCTTCATTTCCTTTAACTTCCTCAAAGCTTCCTCCATTTTCATGAATAGAAATAAACTTTTCTGCCTCTTCCTTTGAAGTGAAACTTTTGTACTTAGCACCTTTACATCCTATTACTTCTTTTTGGCATTCTGTCCAAGTCTCAACAATCTTAGGAATTCCTGATTTTCCTTTTGCTATAGCATAATATTTTTTAGCCATTATTTTACTCCTTTTTTAATTAGTTATTACATCTATGACTTCATATATATTATCTAAATTATTAGCACCTGTAAATCCACTAAAGAATTCTACAGTCTTTCTTAAAATAACTACAAATTCATTTTCTCCTTGCCAATTTTCTAATATAACATTTATGTCTACATCATTTATTATTCTATTTAAAGCAAAGAAAATTACACTTAAATCATCTAAGGCACCTACAAAAGGTATTTTATCTGGTAATATATCAAATGGACAAACTACATATCCTAAAGAGGCACCTACTACAGCCTTAGTCTTCATAGGAACTCTATTATCTTTTAAAAGTCTAAATATTAAAGCTACTATATCTGGTAAGAACATAATATAATCCTTATAATCTTTAGCTTTCTCTGGAATATGATTAACCAAATACTCTCTACTACTTGTATACATGTCCTCAACTTTTTGTACATCAATGCTCATTATGTAATCATCTGTCTTTTCCTCTTCTTCAATATCATCTCTTACTTCTATTTCTAAAATAGGTTCCTTAATCTTTGAAAGCTCTACATCTATTTTTTCTAAGCCAATATTTAAAACCTCTCCTTGAATTTTTAATTCCTTAAAATCTAAATTTAAGAAAGGTATATTACCTAGTATTTTCTTATAACCTACAAGTATTTTATCCTCTTTAACTAATATCCCCTGATTTTTAAAACCTTTTAAAGCTATCTTTAGACCTATTTTTCTAAAAGGCTTTAAAATTCCAACACTCATAAGTTTAGCTTTTGAAAATTCTATAACAAGATTATCCCCTTCTACTCCTAAAATATCCAAGGTTGCCTTAAAACCTAAAGCAAGAACCTTTTTAAATACTCCTTCCACTTCTATACTATTGTTTATTTTTAAGCTTTTTATTTCTAAACCTTTAATTTTTACAAAATCATTAATAAAGCTCATTAAGTCATCTGAATTTAATTTTATATCTACATTTGAAATTTGCAAAATACTTCTCCCCTTATTATTTAATAATTATCCATCTTTTAGTATATAGTATTTATTCTTAATTTTGAAGGTAAAAAAACTCCTCTGCCTTATTTAAAACAGAGGAATTTTTTTATTTTCTTATTATTTTATAATTATGGAAGAAAAGTCCTAAAATAGCTCCTGCTATGAATCCGCCAAAATGAGCAGATATATCTATATTAGACATTGATAGACCGATAAATACATTAAGCAATATAATAACTATTATATTAGTTACTAAGGCTTTACCAATCCTATCTTTTTCATTATAAGCAAAAACTAAAGCTGCCCCTAAAAGTCCAAATATAGCTCCTGAAGCGCCAACTCCCATAACTGGTGAAAAGTATAAGCTAAATATACTTGCTACTATTCCTGAAACAAAATAGATAGCTAAATATTTTTTCGCTCCATAAATCCTTTCTATGAAATCTCCTAATATATATAGAGCATACATATTAAATAAAAGATGTACTATTCCACCATGCAAAAACATAGAGGTTACTAATCTGTAATATTCTCCGTGGAATATTATTGCATTATTATGCTTAGCACCCATCCAATATAGAATTTGTGGATTCATCTCTACTATATTTCTGAAGAATCCAGCACCTAAAGCAGTAGCTACAATAAGACAAACTAGAAAAGCTAAAATATTTAAACCAATCAATATTCCTGTAACTTTTCCACATCTTAATCTTTTATACCAAGGAACTTTTGGTTCTTCTTTCTTTTTTAATAAAAATTCTAATATTTTTGCTAGAGGCTCAGAGCTCCTATCACTTTTTAAAACTTCTCTTTTCTGAACATCAACAATTACTCTATGACAATTCTCATCTATAGAAAAGTCTTCCTCCTTTTTTTCATCCCTATCATAGCTTTTATAAAGAATTATATTATGAAGAGAATATGACTTACCTAAGCTTTTTAAATAATCTTCTGCAATTTTTAAATTTTCTTCCTCTTCATAAGACTTAGATATTATAACTGCATATTTTCCATCATCTTTAACTGTCTTTAAAGCTATCCATAGTTCTTTATCCTGTTCTCCTTTTAAGTCTTCTACATAAAAACCATAATTATTTATAAGTAAGTTGAAATAATCTTGCTCAAATTTACTCATTGCCTCTCCTCAATCTTCTAAATAATTTCTTCCAACATATCTAAAAGCTCATTAAATCTATCTAAGGTATCTTTAAGAGGCTTAGATGTTGTCATATCTACTCCAGCCATTTTTAATGTATCTATAGGATACATTGATCCTCCAGCCTTTAAGAAACCTTTGTATTTTTCAACAGCCTCTTCTCCTTTTGAAAGAATTGAATTTGCAAAGGAAGATGCAGCTGCATAACCTGTAGCATATTGATATACATAGAAATCAGAATAAAAATGAGGTATTCTAGCCCATTCTATAGATATTTCTTCATCTACATTCATATCTTCACCAAAATATTTAATGTTTATATCTTTCCACATCTTACATAAAACTTCTGATGTAAGAGATTCTCCATTTTCAATAGCTTCATGAGTTTTTAACTCAAATTCTGCAAACATTAATTGTCTAAAGACAGTTGTTCTTATTTGCTCTAACTCTTGATTTATTAGATATAATTTTTTATTTTTATCAGTTTCTTTCTCTATTAAATGATGTATAAGTAAAATTTCATTTGTTGTTGAAGCAACCTCTGCACAGAAAAGACTATAATCTCCATAAATATAAGGTTGAGTCTTTCTAGTATAATAAGAATGTATTGAATGACCCATTTCATGAGCTAAAGTTGATGCATCATTTAACTCATAATTATAGTTTAATAATACATATGGCATAGTATCATAGGATCCCCATGAATAAGCTCCACTTCTCTTTCCTTTATTTTCATATACATCTATCCAACCTTCATTTATTCCTTCATTGAATATGTCTAAATATTCTTTTCCTAAAGGTTTTAATCCTTCTTCAACTAAACTTATGGCATCCTTATATTCTAAATGTTCTTTTTTGCATTCTATAACTGGAACATATAAATCATACATATGAATTTCTTCTAAGTTAAGAAGTTTTTTCTTAATTCTAACATATCTATGAAGAGCATCCATATTTTCATCTACAGTTTTTAAAGCATTATAATAAACTTCTACTGGAATATTATTAGGTTTTAAAGAAGCCTCTAAGGAACTATTATATTTTCTTGTTTTGCTTTCAAAAACAAAGTTTTTAATAGAACTTGTTAAACTTGTTGCTAAAGTATTTTCATACTTTTTGTATGTTCCAAATAAAAGTTTAAAGGCAGCTTCTCTTACCTTTCTATCCTTGCTCTTTATAAAAGAAATATAGTTTCCTTCAGTTAATTCTACCTTTCTACCACTTTCATCTACTATCTCTCCAAAAGTCATATCTGAATTAGTAAGCATTGAATATATGCTCTCTGGAGCTCCTAAACAATCTGATACAGAAGCTAAAACAGATTCAACTTCCTTTGATAATATATGAGGCTTTTCATTTAATATCATTTCAAAATATATTTTATATTGTTTTAAATCCTTATCCTCATTTATGAAATTTTCTATTGTTCCTTCTTTTAAGCTTAATATCTCTGGAACAAAGTATGCAGTATAACTTGAAAACTCTGCTGAATATGGATCTATTTTATTTACTAAAGATTGCATTTCAGGATTAGATGTGTCCTCATGACTTCTCATATGAGCATAAACATATAGTTTACCAAGTTTTCTGCTTAACTTTTCATTTAATAAAAGAAAAGCTTTTAAGTCTTCCTTGTTTCCTAACTTTCCCTCAAAATCTTTTAATTTTGGAGCTTCCTCTTTTAACTTATTTAATTCCTCATTCCATTTAGCTGGAGTTTCATAAATTTTATCAATTCTCCACTTATCACTTTCTGGAATTTCATCTCTTCTTCTAAGTTTTTTGACCTCACTCATTTTAATTCTCCTTTCAAATATTATTTATAATCTTCTTCTTTACCCTTTATGTCCTCAAAAACCTTCTTCATTTGTTTATCTATAATAGAGCAAACTTCATTTAAAACTGCTCTCATTTCCTCATGCTCATCATCAAATTTAAATTTGACTACCCAAGTTGGATTATATTCTTCATCAAACTCTTCTACTATATATCCTAATGAAGTAAGGGCCTCCACATTGAACAAATCATATATTGCTGAAAATTCCCATTCTGAAACATCCTTGTCTGTATCAAAAAAAAGACTTACATCTCCATCTACGCAATATAATTTTTTAACAAAATTAGTTCCTTCTAAAACTGAATAACTTCCTAATTCACCCTTTATAACTCCATTTTCTTTATCTTTTTCCATTATAACTAATGAAGAAAAATCCATCTTATATCATCCTTTCCTATTTTACTATATATACTAATTATAAAATTTCTATTTATATTTGCAAGTGCATATGCCGTATATAATAAAGTCTTCCTCTTTATATTTATTTAACTGTAAAATTATAGTAATATATTTTATGTAACATTAATATACTAGAGGTGATTTTTCATGAATAAATTTATGCTAAGAAGACTTATTTTAGGAGTATCCCTATTTTTTATTATTATATTTTCAAGTGTTTTTATTATTAATAAAATTTATATTAAGCAAAAGTGTAAAGATTTATACTTTGCAACTGAATATTTAACAACAAGAGGGAATTTAGAAAATAGCCTTCTAACCATAAAAAATTTTGAATTATCATTTTTAGATAAGGATATTGCAATTGTAGAAATTAATGGACTTAGTTACGATAAGCCTCATCAATCTATTTCTTGCAAAGCTTACTTTGAAAAAAAGGAAAATTCAGTTTGGGACTTAAAAGAAATAGAAAAGCTAACTTAAAATGCAAATTATTTGCACTTGATTTAAAATCCATGTATAATTTATTTAGAATTATACTAGGAGTGATACGATTTGATAAAGATAAATAATCTTTCCTTTTCCTACAGCGGTAAAAAACCCTATCAATTAAATGATATAAATTTAACCTTACCTGAAAATGAATTTATATCAATAGTAGGAGAAAATGGAAGTTCTAAAACTACTCTTTTAAAACTTCTTTTAGGATACTTAAAACCTATTAAGGGAAACATCGAAATAAATTTAAACAGCGTTGGGTATGTTCCTCAAAAAGTTGATAACTTTAACTCCCAATTTTCCATTACGGTTTATGAAGTATTAAAAGTACATTTAAAAACATTAAAAATAAAGGATAAAGGCGAAATAGACAGGGTTCTTTCAGCTGTTAATATGCTAGAATTTAAGGATAGATTAATAGGTTCTCTTTCTGGTGGTCAGCAACAAAGAGTTTTTATTGCAAGGGCTTTAATAGGACACCCTAATATATTAATATTAGATGAACCTTCTACAGGAATAGATGAAAAGACTCAAAAAGATATATATGAACTTATTTATAAGTTAAATAAAGAGAAGGAAATGACTATTATATGTGTTGAACACAATATAAGAAAATCTCTTAAGTATTCATCATATATTCTTGAATTAAAAGATTCTAAAGCTACTTTATTTAAAAATAATGAATACTTAAAAAAACTAGATGAAATAAATAATGAATTTATATAGAAAGGGCTCTTTTTAAAAATGTCTATTATACAAAATATGTTTCAATTTGAATTTATGCGTAATGCATTTATGGCCGGTTTTATAATATCTCTTTTATGTCCCTGTATAGGACTTTTTCTTGTGTTAAAGAGATATTCAATGATAGGGGATACACTTTCCCACTCTTCCTTTGCAGGCGTTGCAATTGGGCTAGTATTTGGATTTAATCCTCTTTTAACAGCATTTTTATTTACTACTATTTGTGCATTACTTATAGAATTATTAAGAAATTATTATAAAAAATATGCAGAATTATCTATGTCTATTATACTTACCTTTAGTTTAGGATTAGCATTAATACTAGTTAGTAGTGGTAAGTCTAGTACAACAGTTAATTCTTTTTTATTCGGAAGTATATTAACAGTTTCAAAAACTGATTTAACCATAATAGCTTTAGTTTCTCTACTTTGTTTTATAGGAATATTTTCATTATATGATAAATTAGTTTATACTACCTTTGATGAAGAAGGGGCTAAAGTTTCTGGAATAAATACAAAACTTATAAATTATATTTTTACAATCATAGTAGGAGCTACTATTTCTGTTTCAATTAGAGTTATGGGAATACTGGTTATTTCATCAATAATTGTTATACCAGCAGCTACTGCCATGCAATTTAAAAAAGGATTTACTAAGTCCCTTATTATTTCAATGATAATAGGAGTTATAGATGTCTTAAGCGGTTTACTTCTAGCTTCTCTATTTGATTTAGCTCCAGGAGGAACTATAGCTTTAACTTCAGTAATAGTGCTTATATTATCATTAATTTTAAACAGAAAAAAATTATAATATAAGTAAAAATGGGTTGTATAAAAAATTAATAAAACTTACAAACATATTCTGAGAATTACTAGATTTCTCTTCAAACCGTTTGTAAGTTTTATTATTAATCTTTTTTATATAATCCCTTATTTTTAAAACATAGTGGTAAATATATAACTTGAATTTATATACTTATACATTCCTCTCCATTTTCATCCTTATATACTTTAAAAAGTTTGTTTTTCTTATATAAGTATCTATATATTGCATATACTACTACCCCTTTTAAAGCACCTGTTATACTTATGGCCCACCAAATACCTTCTAATCCTAAGAACTCAGGTTTACACATAATATAAGCCATTGGTATTCTTGCTCCTGTTAATAATATACTTATTATTGATGGTATATAAGTTCTTCCTAATCCATTAAATGCTCCTGTTGTTGTTATTTCTACGCAAACAAGAATCTGACAATAGCCAAGTATCTTTAAATAAACTGTTCCTTGTTCTATAGCTTGTGCCTCTGGTATAAATATTCTAAATATCTCTTCTCCAAAGAAAATTAATACTAAGGAAGCAAATACTCCTACTATAAGAGAAATTATCATAGTTATATTAAATCCCTTTACTATTCTTTTTAGCTTTCCAGCTCCATAATTTTGTCCAACAAATGTGCTTAAGGCCGTAGATATTCCACCTGCTGTCATCCATGCAATGGCTTCAACCTGTGAACCCACCTTTTGAACAGCTATAGGAACAGGGCCAAACACTGCAACTATTTTCCCTATAAACATTGAAAAAACAGTAAATAATCCACTCTGAAGTGCTGCAGGTAATCCAATATGGAATAAAGTTTTCATACAATTTATTTTAATTCCACTTAAAATATTTATTTTTAAGTATTCAGCCTTACTTTTTATCATTATATATAAAAATGTAACTGTAACTATAACCTGAGCTAAAACTGTAGCCAAGGCAGCTCCTAGTACACCCATCTCTGGGAATATTCCTATACCAAAAATTAATATTGGATCAAAAACTATGTTAAAAATTAATCCTATAGTATTAGCTATAAAAGGAGTTCTACTATCTCCTGAACCAGTAAATACCGCTGTAAATACTGGATTTAAAAAGTTAAATATCATTCCTAAAGCAACTGCAATTAAATATGTCTTAGCCATTTTTATAACTTCAGCATCACCTAAGTCAAAAAATCCTATTAACTGACTATTAAATAAAAGTAATATTATTGAATAAATAATAGCTAGTATAATATTTATTTGAAAGGCACTTTTTATATAATCCTTTGTGCTATCTATATCATTTCTTCCTAAGCTCTGTGCTACTTTTATCTCAGCTCCCACCTTAGAAATCATTACAAAGGCCATACCAAGCCAAGGAAAGAATCCTGCTGTTCCAACAGCTGCCACTGCATTACTTCCTATTCTACCAACCCATATCATATCTGCCATGTTATAAGCCATTTGTATAAAAGAGGTAGCCATAATAGGTATGGAAAGTTTTATAAGGTTGCTTGTTATTTTTCCTTCGGTTAAATCAATTCTCTTGTCCATTTTTCCCCCTGTGTATCTAAAAAATTATTCCCACACATTATAATTCATATTTTATATAAGCTAAATATATAAAATTATTTTATATATAATAATTTAAATTTATATTTTTAGCCTTAATTTCTTGTAAATTAATTTAAGTTTTAGATATGATAACATATCTAAAACCTAAATATACATCTGTATTTTAAATAATATATTACCTATATATATTTATAAAGGAACAAAATTTTCCTTTTAAATAGCTTTAAAACCTTCAAATTTTATTGCTATTAATCTCTTTATATTACTGTAACTTGATCAACAAACATAAAGGTAGGACCCTCTCCAGGCATTATACTCCAAGCTGGACATACCTCTTCATTCTTTGCAAATATTTTAATATACCTAGTCTTAATTTCTCTTTGTGATGTAATGTCCTTTTTTCCTACTTCTTCTCTTTTTTCATTCTTATCCTTTTCTTCCATTGTTAATAAAGTAAACTCTTCTCCATCTAATGAAGAATAAAACTCTACAAACTTAGGATAGTAAATCCAAGCTCTTGTGTCTTGTAAAAATCCAACCATTATTTCTTTTATTTCTTTTACTTCTCCTAAGTCAACTATTACTTCCATATCTTCTGTATACCCAAGCCATTTTCCATCAGTATAATGTAAACTTCCCTTTTCACCATCTATTAAATCATAAACTCCTCTTTTATTGTACATATAGTGGTCTGTAGGCTTAGTTAATCCTTTAATATTAGCTATTGGCAAAGTTACATATATTCTACTTTCCACAGTGTTACTAGGCTTGTATCCTTCTTTAAAAACCTTAGCTTTTATAAAAGCTCTATCATTAACAACTATTGGCTCTTCATATAATAAGGATTTCTCATTTGGCTCACTTCCATCTAAAGTATATCTAATCTCTCCCTTTTTATCTCTTTTTCCTAAAAGAATTTCTTGAGAAAATGGTTTATTCATAAGTAAAGTATCTATATTTACAATTGGTCTAAAGGCTCTAAGTTTAACCTTACTACCTTTCTTATACCTTTTATATTCTGGTACATATCCATCTATCTCTTCTCTATTTTTTAAATATTCATCAGTAAAGAACTCTTTTTCCTTAGGTTTTTCACAAATAGTATTTAAATCTAAAAGTATTTCCCCCGCCTCTGGAATTATTAATATCTTATATTCTTCATCTACTGAGAATTCTCCCTTAATTAAGGAGATTTTATATTTAAAATCATTATGTTTACATAAAATAGTATTTAAATTTAATTCCTGAAGAACAGGTAAGGTATTTATACAAAGCATACATTCTTTAGAATCTTTCACATTAAATTTAATACTTATCTTATCTTCATAGCAAAGTATTTTTATGCTTTCCTCATGATTTAAATCCCATGTTATTTTGCATTTATCCTCATTAATCCCTTTAAAATCTATGGTATCTCCTTTAATTTTTTCATATACACCAATTCTTTTTAATTTAACAAAGCTTATTTCTGGTCTTTCATCTATTTCATTTTTCCAGTAATGAGGTCTCATTAAAGGCAATGCATCAAATACACTTTCATTATCATCTAAATAGTTATCATAATATCTTGATTCATAATTTTCATTAAATAAATGAATATCTCTTATACTTAAAACATTATTTTCAAATAAAAAACTACTTCTATAAAATCTACTGTTATACCACAAAGTTTTCATATTATAAGTGTTCCAATCCTTTTTAGCCCCAAAGGTAGTAGGTGGAGTTAATTTATATTTCTTCTTATACCAAAGAGCACTTTCAGCTAAGGTTTCAACTCTAAGCTTTTTCTCCTTTTGCAAATTGAATATATGTTCTATTTGAACTTCATATCCCTTATACATGGTATTCCATAAAAATGTATTTTCCTGTCCTACCTGAGCATAAGAAAATCCTAAGGTCTCCTCTTCATTTAAACACTCAAAAAACCAATGAACCCATTCTTTATTTTGTCCAATTATCCATGCTGGCTCTAAAGTATGGACTCCTTTTAACTCTTCTCGTAATCCCTCTTCAAAATTATAAATTGGATCTGGTCCTAAAAGCCTAAATAAAGGTAAATCTAATTGCATTTCTTCCCTTTGAGCTGGAATATATTCATTTAACTTACTTGGATAATAGGCTTGATTAAAATATCCTCCCCAAAGAGTAAATCCATCAGTTCCAATTTGATCTCTACAAATAGCCCCTCCTATTACTCCATACTTCTCCTTTAAATATGTTAAAGTTCTTATATCTATAACCCAAGAACCAACTGTCTTAGGATAGTATCCAAATATACACTTAAAATCATCCATGTAAACATCAGCCATTTTAAATCTATCCTCTGGGCTGTATCCTAGTGAATATCCCCTATGAACATGGTCATCAATAGGAGTTTCCCCCTTCCATTTAACACCGGCCTTCTTTGCTAATTCCTCAGTTATCTCAAACCAAGCTCCAACTTCGTCATATTCATCTATGGATTCTTTTATAAGGTTTACAAATCTTTCATCCATTAAAGCATCATGTTTTAATGCATAGGTTGCAGGAAACCCATATTGTTTTATTAACTCAATCTCTCTAACTACTGTCTGAAAATCATCTTCAACAAATTCACCACTTGGATAAACAGTTTTTCTTATAAAATTATATATATTTACTATAGTAATATTATTCTTCTTTTTTTTATCAAACTTTATCATATAATTCCCTCCTTTTTAAACCCATTTTAAGTAATCTAAATACTTTAAACAATGAAAAAATTTTAGTTTTTATTAAGATTTTCTTTATATTTTCTTTTTTGTAAGTTCATACAATTTAATAAAAAAAGCTATAAAATAATGAATATTTTTATTCACTACTTCATAGCCTATAATTTATTATTTAATCTAGTATTAATTATAAATAAAATATCAAAATTATAAATATTCATATACTTATAATTTTGAAGTAAATATTCTATTTTAAAATTATTTTTTCTTATTATTTATACACTCTTCACATATACCCTTTAAAGTAAGATTATGCTCTTTTACTTTAAATCCTGTTTGATTTCTTAAAAGCTCCTCAATCTGTTGCATAGGACATGGAACTTCTATTTCTTTATGACATAAATCACATTCTAAAATATGCTTATGAATATTTCTATTCTTTAATTTATAAGAACTTTTTCCATCTCCTAATTCAAACTTATCTACTAAATCCTTCTCTAAAAATACCTCTAGAGTTCTATAGACAGTAGATAAATTTATCTCTTTACATTTACTATATATATAATCGGCAGTAACACTTCTATCACTTTCCTTTAACAAATCATATATTAATAATCTAGCTTTGGTAACTTTAACACCATTAGCTTTAAATATTTCTTTTACTTCCATAACAATCTCCTAAACAAATATTTAAATCATTAATATAAATTATATCACATAAAAAAACTTGTATAAAATATATTTCTAAATTGGAGTATTAAACTGATCTAGTCTTACTTATGATTTAAAAATTAATTATAAATTTAAATACAAAAGGATATATTAAAATTGCATCTTTGCAACCATAATATATCCTTTTTATAATTTCATTTTTTAGTAGAAATTATCCACACATACTATCTAATCAAAAACTAAAACAAAATCCATTGTATTTAAACCACTGAATTCTTATAAGTATATTTTAGCATATTCCTAATAAACCTAATATTATACCTAAGAACATAACACCAAACATTACCATGTTTATGTTAACTTTTTTACGTAAAAGGTAGAATGCAAGTAAAGTTACACATAATGGAACTATACCAATGAATAACTGATTCAAATATTCTTGAATCATAATAGGCTTGTCGCTTCCTTCTACAGCAACTTGAAGTATAGTTTTGAACTTAACATTTGATGCAGTCATAGAACCCATCATAATAAGACCAAGTATGCTTGAAGCTTTAGTTAATATTTTCATACCGCCACTTTCATACAATTTTTGTATAAAGTTTGCACCTACTGAATATCCACTATAAAGTGCATAATAATGTATTAAAAATGCTGGAATATTATATAATAATAAAAATACTATTGCCCCTAAAGGTGAGCCTGTACTAGCTAATGATATACCTATACCTGCTGCAACAACTCTTAAAATTCCCCAGAAAAAAGAATCACCTATTCCTGAAAGCGGTCCCATTAATGAGGCCTTTACAGCAGTAATTGAACTTGAATCAAAGTTTTCATCTTCACTATTTTGACGTTCCATAGCAGATACAAGTCCCATAATAAAATTGTTTAAATGCATAGTAGCATTAAACCAAGTAGTATGACGAACTAAAGCTTCTGATCTTTCCTCTTTAGTTTTATAAAATCTATTTATTACAGGTAAAAGAGTATATATAACTCCCACTGCATGATATTGTGTAGCACCAGTACGGCTAGCATTCATAGTCCAAGAACGCCAAAATACTGAACGTAACATTTTTTTATCTTCAATTGATAAGTTTTCCTTCATCTTCATTACGCAAAAAATTCCTCCTCTTCATCTTCTTTGGTCATCTGTCCAGATCCTTTAGGACCTGCAAGGACAAGATTTGAAATCTGTAAATCCCTTTGTGAAGTTACAACGCATATTACAACTCCCACCACTGCTACTGCAACAGCTGGCAGTTTTAAGTAAGCTGTAAGAATAAATCCTAATAGATAAAATACTGCTAATTTATTATCCCAAAGTAATTTCATTAACATTGCAAAACCAACTGCAGGTAAAAGTCCACCAGCGGCGCTTAATCCATTCATTAGTTTAGCAGGTATATTTTCTACTAAGGCATTTACAGGACCACTTCCAAGTAATACACCTAAGAAAGATATAGCTGATATTATAAGATAATATAATGCCCATGTACCGTAATGAAGTGCTACTATTTTCTTTTGATTGTTTTCTCTAGCAGCATCGTCTAAAGCAGGTGCAAAAACATTCATTAAAACGTTTTTTAAGAACATAACAACAAAAGCTGCTAACATACCAATAGGTATAGCTAGTGTAATTGCTGCCTTTGTTTCAACATGAGAAATAATTGCAAAAGTTGTTGCTAAGGTAGTTGCAGTAACTGGTTCCGCTGCTATAACCCCACCTATATTAACATTTCCTAGGAATACGGCTTCTAAAGCTGCCCCCATTAATATACCTGTTTTCATATCTCCCATTAATATACCAGTTACAAGACCTACTACTAAAGGACGTTCCATCATACTTTGTCCTGTTAAGTAGTTACCAGCAAAACAGATAAATACACTTAGTGCTGCCATTAAAGCATGCATCAACATATTTTTTACCCCCTAAAAATATTTAGTTTTTTAATATTTACTTCTAAAAGCTCTATTAAGCTTTATTTTTTTTAAATTCAATGTAAATCGATTTATAAACTATTCTAAAATTTTAATTTAAACTAAGTCTAGTTTATTTAATCAAATATTATATTAAAATTGTGCTAAAGCTTTCTTTAAATCAAGCTGTGGATTTGATGGTAATACTTGATTATAAGATTTAACATTAGTTAGCTCTGATAATTCCTTAGCAGCTTTTAATTCATCTGGATTTAATTGAACACTTGAAAATACCATTACTTTGTCTTTTGGATTAGATTTGTCAAAACGTCCTGCATTAGCAACGTTTACAGATTCTATATCACTAACTTCTTTAGCAATCTTTGTAGCATCTGATACACTGTTTACTATAACAAACATTCTTTTATCCTTACCACGAGGATCATTAAAAACTTTTATAGCATCCTCAACTGAACGAATTAAAAGTTTCATTCCATTTGGTACAGCCATTTTTAAAGTCATTTGCATAACTTCATTTTTTGCAGCCTCATCATTTGCTACTACTAAAAGTGGTGCATTTAGCTCCTTTGTCCATACTACTGCTACTTGTCCATGTATTAAACGGTCATCTACACGTATTTGAGTTATCATAATTTTTTCCTCCTAAAATTCAAAATACTATTTTGTTAATTTTTTCTTTTTAAACGATTACTATTACTTTAAAAAAATTTATTATTTCATATAAATATAATTAATCGTTTTCTTAAAGGGTATTGTTAGATATTGGTTTTTAATTTCTTAATATCTAGAAAAAGTCATCCTCATCATCACTAGATAACTTTGTTGAAACAAGAGTTACTTGAGCTTCATCTATAGCATTTTTTATAGACTCCTCTGTTAACTCATCTTCAGCAGAAAATAATATTGATAATACTATTGCTAAATTAGCATTAGAAATTATAAAAATATTTTCCTTTTTAGCAGTTGCAACTTGTGTTACTGCTTTTTGATTAACACTACCGCCAAATAAGTCAGTAAATATTATACCTTGCTCATTCTCCCCAATGCTCTCGATAAAATTTACAATTTGTGGAGTGTAATCCTCATCAGTGATATATGCATTTATAACTTCTACATCATCACCCTTATCTGCAAGTATATTTAAGGAGCTCTGAATTCCCCCTGCCAACTTGCCATGGCTTGCTATTAAGATTTTTTTGTTCATAAAAAATTCACCTCTCGATTACTAATTATAGCACTATGTGAACAAAAATCAACCAAAAAATGAATAAAATAGAAATATTTCTTTAATCATTGTTAATTTTTCTTAATACTTTCTTGATAATTTCTTTAATAAGTTACCCAATATTTAAATAAAACTCCATTTATTTTTTTTAATTAAAATATCAATTAATTTTTTAAAAAATTTAATAAAACCCTATGTTTTTTAAAATCCTCAAAATAAATACGAATTATTTTCAAATTCAATTTAAATTAAAATTTTAATATTTCTATTTGACAAGAAATATTAAAGTAGTGTATATTATGAAATAGAGTACGTTATTAAGTTTAATAGTATAGCACATTTAACCTTTTTTATATAAATGTGCATAATAAAAGGAGAGATTTTTCAAATGAATTGTATTATAGCTCAGTCTGGCGGACCTACTTCAGTAATAAATGCTAGTGTTTATGGTCTAGTTAAAGCAAATAAAAAACTTAATTTATATGAGAATGTTTATGGTGGATTAAACGGAATAGAAGGTATTTTAAATAAGAAAATAATAAACCTTTCAGACCTTGATGAACTTCAATTAGAAAGATTTAAAAATTCACCAGCCTCTGGTTTAGGTTCTTGTAGATATAAATTAAAACCTCTTAGCGAAAGTGAAGATGAGTACTTAAAACTTTTAGATATTTTAAACTCACTTAATATAAAAGCTTTCTTTTATGTAGGTGGAAATGACTCAATGGATACTACTGCTAAATTAAATGCTTTTGCAAAAGCTAAAAATATAGATATAAAATTCTTTGGAATCCCTAAAACAATAGATAATGATTTAATGCACACAGATCACACTCCAGGATTTGGTAGCGCTGCAAAATTCATATCTACAGCAGTTTTAGAAACTTATTTAGACTCAAAAGTTTATACTAATAATGGAATTTTCATAATTGAAACTATGGGAAGAGATACAGGTTGGTTAGCAGCTTCTGGTGCCTTAGCAACTATAAACGGGAATAAATGTGCTGATTTAGTATATTTACCTGAAAGAGCATTTTCAGTACAAAGCTTTTTAACTGATGTAGCTAGAATATTTAAAGAAAAAAAACATGTATATATAGTAGCTTCTGAAGGATTAAAAGATGAAAATGGAAAGTTTCTTACTGAAACTGCACCAAATGACGATTCATTTGGACATGCTCAATTAGGTGGTGTAGGTACTTACTTAAAGAACCTAATAATCCAAGCTAGTATAACACATAGAGTTAAATCTCTAGAACTTAATACTCTACAAAGATGTTCTATGCATGCTTCATCTAAAATAGATGTAAATGAAGCTGTTATGGTAGGACAAGCTGCCTTAGAAGCTTCTATTAATTCAGAAGGTGGTTATATGGTTGCTATAAGAAGAGATTCTTCATTCCCATATAAAAGCTCTACTTTTTTAATTGAAGCTGATAAAATAGCTAATAATATAAAATATTTTCCAAGTGAATGGATAAATGAAGAAGGTAATAATATAACCGAAGAAGGTTTATTATATCTTAAGCCATTAATTAGCGATTTTGAGGATAGAGATTCTCTTCCTCTTTATCATAGTTTTGTTTTATAAATATTATTTTACTCAATTACCTACATTTAATAAAAGACATGCATTTTCTGCATGTCTTTTATTTTTCTTTAAGAACATCCTTTAAAGTATCATATGCAAAATCTATTATTTCTGCACAACTTACCTTACTTTTCTTTAAGTCTAAACAAATTTCTGAATTAAACTCTTCTCTTATTCTATTTAGAAGTTCCTTTGAATAAGCTCTGGCCTCATTTTTCTCATCATTACTCTCTCTTCCTTTTATGAAACCAATAGCTACAACTGCTCCATTTACGGCTCCGCATAAACTTCCAACAGCCATTCCTGTTCCCATGCCACTTCCTAAAGATACTGGTATATCCTTATTAAATTCTTCATTATAAGATTTTATAATAGCCTCTGCACAAGTATATCCTTCCTTATGATATTCTGATGGACTTTTCATATTTTTCTCCTTCTTTCTAAAATATCTCTTGTATATTCCACAAAAGATAAGTATTTATAATGTTCTGCAACCTATTAAATTAAACTAGTAAAATAACTTCTAAATAGAATATATAACTTTTATTTTTTAATTTAATATAAGATTAATTACATAATTTATAATATCAAAAATTTCTTTTTATTTCTGTGATTTTACATAAAAAAATTCTAAATAAATTCTTATATATGAAAACTTAAGAATTTATTTAGAATAAATTTTATAGTCTAAAATCTTTTTCTTTTACTATTTCTAAGGTATTTAAAAATTCCTCTATTTCTTCTTTAGTATTATATAATCCTAAACTTACTCTTAACATACCTGGTCTAGGCTTATTGCTATAAGCATATTTTGAAAATTCTTCATCCTTAAGGTTTAAAAGCCTTCTAACATAAGGATGAGCACAAAAAGTTCCATTTCTAATAGATATTCCCCTAAGGTTAGCTAACCTTTCTGATATTACATCATGGTGGATATCTTTAACATTAAAGACAACTACTCCTATTCTATTTTTATAATTAGAATCTCCATATGTTATTATATCTGGCATACCTTTTAAGCCATCTAACAAAGTTTTTTTCAAGTTTTCCTCTAATAATTCTATTTTGTCAAAACCTATAGATTTTATTACTTTAATTGATGATAAAAGTGAACATACTCCTATTATATTAGGGGTTCCTGCTTCAAAACGCTCTGGCTCACTATCTAAAAAGACCTTATTATCTGAAACTAAGTCCACTGCTCCTCCACCTTTTAATAATGGATCTTTATCTTTTATAAGCTCTTTTAATGCAATAATTACCCCTGTTCCAAAGGGAGCATACATTTTATGAGCTGAGAAAACTAGAAAATCTATGTGATCATTATTTCCAGTTCCCCCTATATTTATTGGCTTATGAGCAACTAACTGAGCTGCATCTACTATTATTTTAATTCCATTATCATGAGCCATTTTTGCTATTTCATTTATTGGATTTAAATATCCTGTTACATTAGAGGCACCTGTTATTGTTAAGTATTTTACTTTTCCTTTGTGTTTTTTAATTAATTCTTCTATCTTTTCTTTTTTTAAAAGTCCTAGTTCATCCACTTCAGCATATAAAATATTGCTATTTTCTCTCCAAGGCAAATCATTTGCATGATGTTCCATTCTAGTGCTTATTATATAATCCTTTTTGTTTCCTAAAGAATGTGCTAAAAGATTCAACCCTTCAGTAGCATTTTTTACATATATTACAGTATAATCCTCTGTATTCTTAACATTAAAAAACTCTAAAATCTTTTTTCTTGAGTTTTCATAAAATTCATTACAAAAATTTGCTTTATATCCTTTTCCTCTTCCAATGGAACTATATACATGCAACATGTCACTAACGCATTTTAATCCTTCCTTTAAAGCAGGTGTAGTAGCTGCATTGTCAAGATTAATTGGTACTATCTTTTTTCCATTATAAATAGTTATTTCTTCATCAACGCCTATAAACAATTCTCTAAAATTATTATTCATAACACATCACTCCAATGGTATATATTATTCTAAAGGTTTAAATTAGGTTCTTAAAACATAAGGATTTAATGAAATCCTTTCTAAGCAAACATTTAATTTGATGAAATTCTTCATTATTAGTATAATTGTATGTGATTAATACTATAAATTCGATGATAGGAGTTTTAAAATGATTATTTTAAGCTGTAGACACTTAACTAAAAGTTTTGGTATTGATGAGATTTTAAGAGATATAACATTTAATATAAATGAAGGTGACAAGGTTGGTTTAATAGGACCAAATGGAGAAGGTAAATCAACCTTATTTAAAATTCTTACCAAGCAACTAGATTATGATAGTGGTGAATTATTTTTAGATAAAAACAAAACCCTAGGATATCTCTCTCAGAATTTATCTTTAGATAGTGAAAATACTATTTATGATGAGATGCTTTCTGTATTCTCATCTTTAACGGAACTTGAAGATAAAATTAAAACCTTAGAAGAAAAACTTAATGAACCTTATGATGCTTCAAATGAAGAATATCATAATAAACTTATAAAGGATTATACCTTATCTCAAGAACTTTATGAAAATAGAGGCGGTTATACTTTTAGGGGAGAAATTTCTAGAGTTCTTAAAGGTTTAGGTTTTTTAGAGGAAGATTTCAACAATCAAATTATAAACCTTAGTGGTGGTCAAAAAACTAGATTAGCACTCTGTAAACTGCTTTTAAGAAAACCAGACTTACTTCTTTTAGATGAGCCTACAAACCACTTAGATTTAGAAGCTATAGAATGGCTTGAAGAATATCTTAATGGTTATAAGGGAACAGTCTTTGTTATTTCCCATGATAGATTTTTCTTAGACTCTGTAACAAATACAACCTTTGAACTTATTGGTGGAAAGATACATTGTTATAATGCAAGCTACACAAAATTTCTTGAACTTAGAAAAAAGGATATTGAAGCTAGATTAAAAGCTTATAATCTTCAACAGGCAGAAATAAAAAGACAAGAGGAAATTATAGAAAAGTTCCGTTCATTTAATAGAGAAAAAAGTGTTAGAGCTGCTGAAAGTAGACAAAAAGCTTTAGATAAAATGGATCGTCTAGAGGCACCAGAGGTTATAAAAGAAGCTTCTAAAATAAGCTTTGAAACCTTAGTTAAAAGCGGAAATGATGTTTTACATATTGAAAACCTAAAAAAGAGCTATGATAGTCTTTTATTTGAAAATGTAAATTTAGATTTAAAACGTGGAGAAAAGGTTGCCCTAATAGGGGAAAATGGTAGAGGTAAGACTACTCTATTTAAAATAATAATGGGAATGTTAAAACAGGATTCTGGTTCTGTATCCCTTGGTAAAAACGTATTTACAGGATATTATGACCAAGAGCAATCTAATTTAAATCTCCATAAAACCATAATAGATGAAGTTTGGGATGACTTCCCTAATCTTACTACTACTGAGGTTAGAAATTATCTTGCTTCTTTCCTATTTACTGGTGATGATGTATTTAAAGAAATTTCCCTATTAAGTGGTGGTGAAAAGTGTAAGATAAACCTTTTAAAACTTATGCTTTCAAAGGCCAATCTTCTTCTCTTAGATGAGCCTACAAATCACTTAGATATTATGTCTAGAGAAGCCCTAGAAGATGCAATTTTAAGTTATGATGGAACTTTAATAGTAATTTCCCATGATAGATACTTCCTAAATAAAGTAATTAACAAAATTGTTGAACTTCAAGAAAATGGTCTTAAAACATACTTAGGAAATTACAATTATTATATGGATAAGAAAGCTAATCCTAATAGATATGAAGATATTGATGAGGAAATAAACCAAGGTAAAACAAAAACACAAATAAAAGAAGAAAGAAAAAAGAAAAAATCTGCTGAAAAATCAGCTAGAGCTTTAAGAGCTCAACTTAGAGATGTTGAAAATTTAATTCCTCAAAAAGAAGAAGAACTTGAAAAACTTCAAGGAATGCTTTGTACTGAGGAAGTTTATTCAAATCCAGAGGAAAGTGTAAGAGTAAATAAAGAAATTAATTCAGTTCAAGAAGAAATAGATTCTCTTTACGCTACTTGGGAAGAGCTTTCTGAATCTCTTGAGGAATAAAATAATAAAAGAATTTATTCATATAACAATCTAAAAAGAGAATGCATGGAAAGTTCTTTTAAAAAAAATTTCCCATGTATTCTCTTTTAAATTGAACTTAAATAAAAGAGTGTATTAAAATAAATTTCTTAAAGTTATTTTAATACACCATTTCTTTATTTATCTATTTTGTTCCTGTAGTACCAAATCCACCACGATCTTTGTTTCCAAAGGATTCTACCTCTTCAAACTCTATTTCTGGCATAACTTCCATAATTCTAAATTGACCTATTTTATCCCCTTTTCTTATCCAAGTTCCTTTAACTTCTTCCCCATTCTCACTTTCAATGTCTTTTCCCTGTAAGCAATAAACAGGCATATGCCACTGATCATTATCTCCTATATATGTATCATCTACAACACCAACACTATTAGTTTGTATAATTCCCCAAGTTTTAAAAGTTGAACTTCTAGGTGCTAAATGTCCTTCCCATCCTTCTGGAAGTTCTAAAGCAAATCCTAAAGGTACCATTGCTCTCTCTCCACATTTAACAAATACATCCTTATTAGCATATACATCTATCCAATTACCCTTTGTTATTTTTTTTAATTTAGTTGCTTTATCAAAATACTTAATTCTAATTATCATATCAAATTCCTTTCTTTTGTTTAATCTATATAATTTTTTAGAAATAAAATTAAACTATAGCTATTATATAATTTTATTTATAAAAATTAAAGCCCACAGAATATTCTGTGAGCTTCTAAATAATTTTATTCTAATTATTGACAGCTTGCTTCACTATTGCATCTACAACGTATAGGTGGTCTATTACAGTCTTCCCTATCTCTTAATTTGTTGATTATTACTACTTTAGCATATTTATTTCTTGGAGAAATACATACTTCATAGCATGGATAGTATTCTGGTGCTTCAAAGTAGCAACGGTCTACAGGTTGTTTAACAGCATATAATCCATCTTCTAAACATTTAAAACAAACCTTACCACAACGATCTGTATATTTACAATCTACAAGTTCAAAACCAGTGTTACAATCTACTTTATATAATTCTATTGGCATTCCACTTATTGGTTCACCATCAGAACATCCTAATAAAGATTGTACTTCAATAGTTCCTTTCTTAGGAATTGGTTTTGGTTGAGGTCTCTTACAACAATCTCTTCCATCATCACAGCATCCATGATTATGATCATGATGATTGCAATGATCATGATGATCACAATGATTGTGATGGTCATGGTTATCACAGTGATTATGATGATAGTTATTATATCTTGCATCTTCAAATAATTCTTCTAATTCATTTAATTCTATTCCTTGAGAATCACATTGGTAATCTTTATAATCCATAATTTACCCTCCTAGGTTTTATCATATGATTAATATATATTATGACTACCAATTACAAATTGTTACATTTTATGTGTTTTAATGTCTATTCACTATCAAGTATTTTTTCAGCTAGTTTTTTATATATATTTGCTTTATCCACAAGCATTGCAGATAAAAGTAATTTCTTTTCACTACTTTCTAGTGAATTAAATTCTTCTCCTAAATTATTTAAATCTATATTAATTTCCTGCTTTATATCTTCTATATTCTTTTCTTGTCCCTTTAAATATATTTTATAGAGCTTTCTTATATCCTCTGAATTAAATTCTTCCTTATTATATCCCTCAACAATATCTCCTAGAGCTAGTTTTATATCACTAAGGGCTAATATACCCTTCATATTATATATAAAGCACATAAGTATAATATGTTCCTTACTATACTTTTTATTTTTTATATCCATTAACAATTTTCCCTTTGCATAATTGTTAATCATAGTTTTAGTTAAAATCTTATCTTCTTCAAATCTCTTATTTCCACCTAATTTATTTTCAAATAATTGTATTACTTGATCCATATATAAATCTAATTCTGGTATATCCTCTAAATTAATATTATTATCTAAATTTAAACTCTCTAATAAATCATTTAAATTCATAAAATCACTTCCATTCCATTTAATTTATCACATAGTTTCTAAAACTACATTTCATCCTATATATATTATATTATAAGGAAATCAAAATAAATTCAAGCTATTTGGCAATATTATCTACATATCATTAAAATTCTCCCTAATTTAAAGGTTGATATATTCCTATATTTAAAGGATAATTGTAATATGATAGTAAGTAGTTTCGAAAACTACTTGAAAACTTTTTCCTTGGAGGTATGTTATGAAAAATACGTTTTTTAGAGAGCCAATAAATGGTTTTACTCATTTATTTGGTGCTATTTTATCAATATTCGCCTTAGTGGCACTAACAGCTAAAGCTACTTATATATACGGGATTGGATTACCACTTTTATCAGTTATTCTATTTGGTTTTTCATTAGTGTTGCTTTATAGTGCCTCTGCTATATACCATTTAGTTAATGCAAAGGAAAAAACTATAGCATTTTTAAGACGTTTAGACCATTCTATGATCTTTATACTTATCTGCGGAAGTTATATGCCTTATTGTCTTATTGGTCTTGAAGGTAAAGCTCAAATTTTTATAACTTCTTTAATAGTAATTCTTACGATTTTAGGTATTTTATTTAAGATGGTTTGGTTTAATTGTCCTAGAATTCTTTCTACTCTTATGTATATAGGAATGGGATGGATTTCTTTAGGTGCTATTCCATTTTTCAAAAACATACCTGCTTTAGCATTAATTTGGTTAGCAATAGGTGGAGTTATATATACAATTGGTGGAATAATTTATGCACTTAAACCAAAATTTCTTGAATTTAATAACTTAGGATTCCATGAAATATTTCATATATTCATATTATTAGGAAGCCTATGTCACTTTATATCAATTTTCTTTTATCTACTATAAAAGAAAAGAAAGGATAGTAATACTAAAAAATAAGTATTACTATCCTTTTTTTTTATATATCTGAATTTTTAATTTTATCTATAAATATTTCTAAGTTTTTAGAAATAAATTTATCCTTATGATATATAAGATATAAATCTCTACTTACCTTAATATCATCTATTTTTATTTCTTTAATTAAGCCTTCATTGATTCTTTCATCTATAGCTTTACAAGAAACACAGGCTATACCAAGTCCTGTTTCTACAACTCTTACAATAGCCTCTGTATTTCCAAGTTCCATATATACATTGTAGTTGCACCCTTTGTTTATAAGATAATTTTCTATAATTTCTCTTGTACCACTTCCAGGCTCCCTCATAATAAATTTTTCATCTTCTAAGTCTTTTAAAGTTATTTTATCCTTTGAAAATATAGGATTATTAGGATTTGCTATAAATATTAACTCATCCTTTCCTATATCAAAAACTTCTAATTCATCTGATTTTACATATCCTTCTACTAAAGCAATATCAACCTTATTTTCCATAATAAGCTCTTCTATTAACTGTGTATTCTCTATTATTAAAGAGATTTCTATATTTTTATGTAACTCATTGAATTCCTTTATTAACTCTGGAAGTATATATATACCTATTGTTGTACTTGCACCTATAACTATTTTCCCTTTTTGACCTTCTTTACTACTTCTAATGGTACTATTTGCCTCTTCATAAAGGTTTAAAATTCTTCTACTATATTCAAAGTATACTTCACCCTCATGAGTGAGATAAAGCCTTTTACCTATTCTATCAAAAAGTTTAACATCAAGATCACTTTCTAATTCAGCTATGGCTTGACTTATAGATGGCTGACTTATATACATAGACTTAGCTACTTTAGTCATATTTAAACATTTAGCTGTTTCAAAAAATATTTTTAACTTTCTAAAATTCATTAAATCAATCCTTATTTATCATCTTTTACTTCTTCAAAATCAACATCAATAACAGGGCCATCATCTTGCATATCAGCCTCTGATTTCTTTTCTTCTTTTGTAAATGTGTAAGTATAAGTTTCTGTTTTTTCTTTTTTGTTTTTATTAACATACTTTCTTATAAATTTAAAGTACACCCATCCTATAAGGATCAGTATTGCAACTCCTATTAAAACATAAGGTAATACCCAAATTGCAAAAGCGAATATAAGTATTGTAACAATTATTCCTAATAATATTCTTAAATACTTCTCCATATATTATCACTCTCTTTATATTTTTTATTTTATTAATTATAACATAAAGTGAAAGAAATAAAAAACAATTATTCCTTTCTAATTTGTAACCTAATGTGCTTATATTTAATGCTTTTTTTGAAAATACTAATTAAGATGTTTTAAATATAGAAATAATACTTAAGGAAGTGATAAAATGAAAAAATTTGTTTTTTTACTAATTACATTAATATTTTCTTTTTCAGCCTTAGCTACCTCTTCAAAACCTATTAAAGCAGCTGAATTAGAAGAAAGCACAAAAAAAATATTTTTAACCTTTGATGATGGCCCTGGTGGTAAGGTTACAGAAGAAATTTTAAACACCCTTAAAGAAAATGATGTAAAAGCTACATTTTTTTTAATAGGAGAACTAGTAGAAAAACACCCTGATTTAGTTAAAAGAATGAATGATGAGGGTCATTCCATAGGAGTACACACCTTTACCCATGAGAGAAATAAAATTTACAGAAATGACTCCTCATTCCTAGAAGAAAACTTAAAAGCTCAAGAATCCATAGAAAAAGTTATTGGAAAGAAAGTATTTTCTCTTAGATTTCCATTTGGTTCTAATAATAGTACATATACCTTAAAAAAATCCTTAGTAGACTCCTTACATAAACAAGGCTTTAGAATATATGATTGGACGGTAGATAGCACTGATGCTCTTAATCCAAACCTAAGCCCAAGTTCTATAGTTCAAAAGTCAATTTCTAATTCTGATTATATTGTACTTTTAATGCATTGTGGATATTCTAATAATAATTCTGCTAAAGCATTGCCATCAATCATAAAACATTTTAAATCAGCTGGATATAGCTTTGAAGTAATAGATGAAAGTACTCCTGAAATTTATAGATTAAAAAATAAATGTTGAGATTATCTCTCAACATTTATTTTGTTCCTAAGGATAAAATAGATTCAACTAAGGTTTTAGCTATGCATTCCCCTTTTTCAGCCACTTCAGATTCATCCTTAATATTTAGATTTAAGTCTATTATTATACTTGGTTTATCCATATATAAAAGATTATAAACTTCGGCCTTCTTAACGCCCTTATTCTTATAATTGCTTAATTCAAAAAATGAGCATATATTCTCTGCAAACTTTCTCCCCTTTGAATCAAATTCTTCTACAAAGCAAAAAATTTCATTTGACTTTGAAAAATCAATATTTAAAGTGATATGCAAATCTGATTCACTTCTATTTACTCTTTTCACTATGCTTTTTAACTTTTCTCCATTTGAAATAAAAAATTCATTATAGGGAGTAAAATCAATAAACCTTAAATTATTTTGAGCTACTTCCTTCTTAAAAAAATAAAGAATAGTTCTTTGAATTTTTTCTTTTAAATCATCTGATGTATCTTTGTCTATAATATGCCCTTTACCTAAGTCCAAACTTATAATGGCACCTTGAGCTAAATACATATTATCCTCCTATGTTAAAGGGTTTTAATTTATAATATGTCCTTAATTGTCAAAGTGCCATTATCTTACCTATTTCACTATACTTTTATTTATAATATTTAAAAATTAATAGTCTAACCTATTTTCTTACTATAGACTTATGTCCATTTTCATAAATAACTAATTCTAATTGTGGATTAATTTCTTCAACAAAGGCTTTTATCCATGAATTTCTTAAATCATGAAACTCATTTACATCTCCTCCTACACTTTCCCAAAATCTTTCATGTAGGTCTCTACTCATATGCCATACTATTTTTTCAGGAGAATTTTCTAAAATCTCATTAATTCTATCACAAGGCATACCATCTAATATATAATCATTTAAAGAATTATACACTTCTAAAATATTTTCCCTATCTATTTTTCCTTTGCACTCATCTGCATTTATTTTTCCATGGTTTTCATAAAGCTCTATAAGCTCCTTCTTTACTCCCTTATCTTCCTTTAACATATTAGTTATATAATATGCACATCTACTCTCAGCTGAATTTATTCTTCCTTCTAACCAACCATGTATATTACTTTCATCTATTATTTCATCTAAAGGTTTATTTGGAGTTTTTTCTCCAAAATTTAAATTTGCATAAGAAACCCACTCCTCTACTGGCATATTTCTTTCCTTTGCTATTTTTAAAACTTCTTCCTCTAGATTTTCAAACCACTTTATTTTATCAAATAACCAAAAATGGATTTTTCCTAAAAATAAACTCATACTTTCACCTCTTAATATAATTTATAAATCAATTATATTTTATCTTTCCCTATTCTTCTGTAACATAGGTTACCTTCAAGATAATTTCTGTAAACTTTTTGTAAATAAAATAGCTATTTCCTAATTAATAACGTTTCAAATCGTTCTACGAAATTGTAAATGTACCATTTAAGTAATATAATAGAAATCGACTGTTTTATAAGGAGTTGATATATTTCAATGTACAAACCAAAGTTAATTTCTCTTTTAGATGATAAAGAGAACGGATTTTCAAAAGAACAATTTTTTAAAGATTTAATCGCTGGGATAATAGTTGCTATTATAGCACTTCCCCTATCTATTGCATTAGGTATTTCTTCAGGGGTGTCTCCTGAGAAAGGATTAATAACTGCAATCATAGCTGGATTTATAATTTCATTATTAGGAGGAAGTAGAGTTCAAATTGGTGGGCCTACTGGTGCCTTTGTTGTTATAGTATTTGGTATTATACAAAATCATGGAGTTGATGGACTAATAATTGCCACATTTATGGCTGGTATTATTCTTGTTTTATTTGGTTTATTACGATTTGGTAGCTTAATAAAATACATACCTTATCCAATAACGGTAGGATTTACTTCTGGTATAGCTGTAACTCTTTTCTCAACACAGGTTAAGGATTTTTTAGGACTTTCAATGACTAAAACCCCTTCTGAGTTTATACCTAAGTGGGAAGCTTACATATCTCATATGAACACTACAAACCTTTATACATTAGCTATAGGATTACTAGCACTTATTATTTTAATCTTTTGGCCAAAAATAAATAAAAAGATTCCAGGATCTTTAATAGCTTTAATAGTAACAACTTTAGTAGTATTTATATTTAATTTACCAGTTGCAACAATAGGAAGTCAATTTGGTAAAATAAGCTCAAATATTCCAATGCCTCATATTCCTAACCTAAATCTTAATACATTAAAAGCATTAATCGGACCTGCTTTTACAATAGCGCTTTTAGGTGGAATTGAATCTTTATTATCTGCTGTTGTTTCAGATGGTATGATTGGAGACAAGCATAATTCAAATGCAGAACTTATAGCACAAGGAATAGCTAATATGGGTTCTTCTCTATTTGGAGGAATTCCTGCTACTGGAGCAATTGCTAGAACTGCTGCCAATGTTAAAAATGGGGGAAGAACTCCTATTTCGGGTATAGTTCATTCAATAACTTTATTACTTATAATGCTTGTATTTATGCCTCTTGCTAAATTCATTCCATTAACTACTTTATCAGCAATATTAATAATTGTTTCATATAACATGAGTGAATGGAGAACTTTTAAAGCAATACTTAAGGCTCCTAAAAGTGATATAGCTATATTACTAACAACATTTTTCTTAACAGTATTATTTGATTTAGTAATTGCTATAGGAATAGGAATGGTAGTTTCTATGTGCTTATTTATGAGAAGAGTTGCTACTTCTATAGAAGTAAATGAATTAAATGAAAGTGACTGTTCTGATAAATCTAATATAGATACTGATATGGAAAATCTTAAGGTTGGAGAAAATGTCTTAGTCTATGATATAAGAGGTCACCTTTTCTTTGGTGCTGTAGATACATTTATGAATACAATGAAGGAAATAAATGATGATGCAAAGGTTCTTGTTTTAAGAATGAGACATACTAAGACTTTAGATGTTACAGGATATAAACAAATAAAAAATATAGCTCTAAGTTGTAAGTCTCGTAATATGACTTTAATAATATCTGAATTACAAGAACAGCCAAAAAAAGTTATGAGACTTATGGGATTTATAGATACTTTAGGTGAAGATCACTTTGCTACAAATTTTGATGAAGCTTTAGAAAAAGCAAATTCTTTAATTTAAAATAAAAGACACTAGTAATTACTAGTGTCTTTTTCATTTTCTATTCTTCAGATTCTATATTTTGTAACTCTAATTCTAAGTTTTCCATATCTTTTTTATTTTTTTGGTTTTTATCATATAACAGTGATGCTACAAAAGCACTTCCTGCTAGGGCTAATAGAGCAAGTTTTCCTTTTTTTATTTTTTTACTCATAATCTCACCTCACCACATTTATATATTTATGTAGGATTAAAGTTTAAGCCTACAAGAAAATACAAAATATTTTATTCTATTTATTTAAATCGTATTTTTCTTCTTCCCAAGTTGTTTTCTCTAATTTAGCTAAAACAGTATCTAAAGCCATGTCTGGATGAATTGTTTCCTCATGTGATATTGTTATATTAGACATAGTCATAGCAAATTTAACAATATCCTCTATAGGCATTTTATTCATATATCCGTATCCTAATCCAGCTACAAAAGAGTCCCCTGCTCCTGTAACATTTTTAACATCAACTTCTGTTGCCTTTATTTTACCGCAAGATACACCGTCATTATAGAATATACCGTCAGCATCTAAACTTATAAATACCTTTTTAATTCCTAAACCTAAGAAATAATTACTTGCCTTTATTAAGTCATCTGTATCTGTTATAGGGAAACCTGCTAATATTTCTGCTTCATGTCTATTAGGTTTTATTGTATGGAAATCCTTTATAAGATGTTTTACCCAGCTTGCTTTTTCTGCTGATACTGGATCTAAGATAAAGTTAGTTTTATCCTTAAAGTTCTTTAATAAATATTCCATTATTTCTGGATTATCAGAATCTAAAACTGTATATTCAGCATTCTCAAAGATTTCTCTTTTAGAATCTATGAAATCAGTATTCATAGCTCCTATACTTTTCATATCTGCAATAGCAGAAACCATTTCACCATTTTCATCTAAAATAGCTAAGTAAGTTGGAGTGCTTCCACCTTCTATTACCATAGAATCGTCCATATGATATCCTATTTTCTTTGAGTGCTCTACTATACTCTTTCCATGCTCATCATTACCTAATATGGACATAAAATTAGTATTTACGCCTACTCTTGCCATATTTTCAGCAATGTTTCTACAAACGCCCCCAAAAGATATCTTTACATGACCTGGTGTTGAGTTATAGGGTCTATAACTGGCCTTACTAAATCCAAACACATCCACTACAGAAGCTCCAAATACCAATAAATATGGTTCTTTTCTTAAGTTCATTTAATTAATCCTCCCTATTTTAAAAAACATAAATTATAATTATTCAGCAACAAACTGATTGTTTTCTCTATTATATATGTATCCACAGTCTTTAAGTCTTTGTCCAATAATATCTTTTTCAATTCCTAAATCATCACACAAACTTTCTATATCACTATAGTAATCTCTTAATTTTAAATTTATAATACTAAGTAACATATATGGATCCATCTCTCTATAATTACCAATGTCCATTAAAAAAATCTCTCCTTTAAAAAGTGCTTTAATATTATTATATACAACTTATTTAACTTCTACAATTTTTTATTTAATTTATTATCATATTTTTATTTAATTTATTATCACATTTTAATAAATCTGCATAGTATGTTATTAGGTTAATTATACTAACTTAACCTCCTGTTTAAAAAATCACTATAACTCTTACTATACTATATTTACTTCTTTGCATTTACAATAAAAACCGTTGATAATCAACGGTTTTTATTGTTTTATATATTTTTTCTTTTACTTTTTATTTCAAATATTAAAAATAATAAAAGTGTACTTAACTCAGTTATTGGAATTGTTAGCCATACTCCATAAACCCCTATAATTCTTGGTAAGACTATTATAAATATAATAACAAATACTAATCCTCTAAGTGTTGATAAAAGAGATGATTCCTTTGATTTTTCAACTGCTTGTAAATAAGCTATGTTAAGTATGTTGCTTCCATTAAATAAGAATGCTATAAAGTATAGATATATTCCCTGTCTAGTTATACTTAATAATCTTCCCCTATCACTTGTAAATAGTCCTATCATTTGATTTGGTAATAATAGTCCCATACCTAGAAAACCTACACCTAAAATTAGTACTATTATTCTTGTTAACCTTAAGAATTCTTTAACACGTTCTTCCTTTTTAGCTCCAAAATTTACGCTTATTAAAGGTTGAACCCCTTGGGATACTCCATTAAAGACTGCCATGAATATTAAAACTATGTTTGTAATTATTCCATAGGCTGAAACTCCTAAGTCTCCTTCAAATTTATATATTACAATATTAAAAATAAATATGACAAAGCCTGCTGATATTTCATTTAAGAAACTAGGCACTCCATTTTTAAGTACCTTTCCTATATTATCTAAATTTATTCCTCCAAGTTCTATATGCATGGTATTATTTTTCTTTATAAAATGTATTGATAAAACTCCTAAGGCTACCAATTGCCCTATAGATGTTGCTAAAGCTGCTCCAAACATTCCTAGATTAAATATATATATAAATACATAGTCTAGTACTATATTAGTTGTATTTGATCCTATTACTGCATACATAGCTAATTTAGGCTCTCTATCATTTCTAACAAAAACAATAAATGCAGATGCAAAAATAAAAGCAGGATTAAAGGCTAAAATAATCTTTAAATATTCTTTAGCTAAAGGAAAGGTTGCTTCTGAAGCTCCAAGCATATAAACTATTTTATCTAAAAAGAAAACTTCTAATAAACTTATTATTATACAAAATATGATAGTTGCAAATACTGCCGAAGTAAATATTCTATTTACCCTATGGAATTTTTTTTGCCCCATAGCTACGGATAGGGCTGTTGCTCCTCCAACTCCAATAGTAAGCCCTATGGCACTATATAAATTATATATTGGCAAGGCTATATTTAGTGCAGCTAAGCCTAATTCTCCGATTTTATGACCTATAAACATGGTGTCAAATAATATACACACTGATAAGCCTAACATTCCTGCAACTGAAGGTATCATATATTTTCTTAATAATGTACTTTCTTTATCCTGTAGTAAATCTAATTTTTTGCTCATTGTACCCCTCCTTTATAATCTTATTCTTTTAAAATAAGTAGAATTTTATCTTCTATATTATTTTTTTCTTTTGATTTTTGTACATCTTTAAATTTATCCATTAAACTAACTGGGTTACCACCTAATAAAAATATATTATCTCCTAAGCTTAAGGCCTCATTTATGTCATGGGTAACCATTATAACTGTATTATTTTTTTCTAAATGATTTTTTTTAAATATCTCAATAATATCTTCTTTGCTACTTTTATCTAAGGATTTAAAGGGTTCATCCATTAAAAGGAGTTCTCCATTATAAAGAAGTGCCCTAGCTATATTTGCTCTTTGCCTCATACCTCCACTTAACTCTTTAGGATATGAGTTCATACAATCCCCTAGTTCAACTTCTCTTAGGATATTTTTAATTTTTTCTTTTCTTTCATCCTTTGCGTAAGTTTTTAATAAGGGAAGTTCCATGTTAGTGTATATACTATTCCATTCAATAAGCCTATCCTCTTGAAACACATAGGCTATTTTTTTAGGAACTCCTATAATTTCGCCTGAGTTAATCTCTTCAAGATTAGCTATTATATTTAATAAAGTGCTTTTTCCACACCCAGATTTCCCTAAAATACAGTTTATTTTTCCCTCTTCAAAGGTTAAAGAAAATTTATCATATATTTTTTTACTTCCAAAATTCTTTTCTATATTTATTAATTTAATACTCATTTTATTTCATCCACCTAAAAACTCTACCATCAATAGTTTTTTGTATTAAAGAAAAAATTATTCCTATAATAATTACTACTATTATCCATGCAAATACCATATTAGTATTTAAATAATTCTTTTCCACAAAAAGTGCCGTTCCTATACCATATTTAGGTTGTCCAATAACTTCTCCTCCAACTACTAACTTCATAGTTAGGGAAAAGGTTGAAACCATTATTCTACATATGGCAAAACTTATGCTTGGCAAATATATATTCTTTATTAAATTACCCATACCAATCTCATAAACCTTAGCCATCTCTAGTATATTTTTGTCTATATTTAATATAGCTCCTATTATGGCATCATAAAATATAGGAAAACTCATTACAAACCCAACTAATATAGGAGCTATGCCTTGACTTAACCAAATTAAAGCAAGTATTATAAAGCCTATTGTTGGTAAAGATCTCATTACATTTAATATAGGTATCATAAAATTATAAACATATTTATTAAAAGCACTAAACACACCTAAAAATAAAGCAATAACTAAGGCTAAGGTAAAACTTATGAAAGTTCTTCCTAAAGTACTTATTATTATTTTGAAAAAATCATTTGATTTTATTACTTCAATTAACCCCTTAAACGTTAAATAGGGAGAAGGTAATATTACCTCACTCCCTATAATCATACTAGCTAATTGCCATAAAATAAAAAGTATCACTGAAGATAAAAATATTAATTTCTTATTTTTGTAAGAAAATTTCTTCATTTATCTTTTTACCTCCTATAGCTTTAGGCTCTAAGCTGTAAATCTTGTCATAATATTTAATATATTCACTTTCACTATCTAAAGCACTTACGTAATTTAAATTTGCTCTTTCTAGAGATTTAGCTATTATTTCTTTTTTGCCTGTTATGCCAACTTCTTCTGCAAAGGCACCTGCTTCTTCTTTATTTTCATTTGCCCACTTAGTACTATTATCTATTTCCTTTAAGATCTTTTGAACAGCCTCTGAATTATTTTTTGCTAGGTCCTCTTTAACTATAACACTAGACTGAGGATATCCCATTTTTGAATCACTCATTTTTTTCCACTGTTCATTTAATGATGCTACTATTTTTGTTTCTGGTTTCTTTGTCATTATTTTAGTTAACATAGGTTCTGGAACAACTGCATATTTAGCTTTTCCCTCTATAAATAAAGGAGCTAATTCTGAAGCTGCATTTACATAACTTAATGTTAAATCTTTTTCAGGATTTATTCCATCATTTTGAAGTAATATCTTAAATATTAAATCTGGAGTCAATCCTTGACCAACATTGTAAACATCTTTTCCTTTAAGATCTTCTAAGCTATTAACAGAATCATCACTGCTTATAACATATAATGAACCAAAACCTACTGTTCCTGCAAGTTTATATTTAGCTTCCTTGTTATATGCAATAGCAGCTACATTTGAAGGAACTATACATATATCTCCCTCTCCTTTTAACACCTTAGAAACTAAAGCATCTGATCCCTTTACTATTGAATAATTTATATCTAAGCCTTTTATTATTTCTGGTTTTTCTTTTATCATTTTAACTATACTAATAGCTGGAAGTCCATCTGGTACTACTATTTCTATGGATGTTTTTTCTTCTGGTGCCTTAGCTTCTTCTTTCTTAGAAGTATTACATCCTACTAATATACTTAATGAAAATAATACCATTAGACCTAATGATAAAAACTTATTTAATTTTTTCACCCCTGCACCTCCATATAATAAATTTTCTATGTTTTATTTTGCCACTTATTCATTATTTTTTCAATATATATCTATTTTTTTCCTTGAATTTCTGGCACTGGTTCTTCATTATTCTTTTTAGGTGCTTTAAATCTTTTTGAATTCCAAGAAGATTGTTGATCTTTCTTTGCCATAAATCTCACCTCCTCATCTTAAATCAGTTTTATTTTATGAGTAAAGGCTTATTTTATTCATGGCAAAATTAATCTACTTGTTTTCTCTCATTCTAGTTATTAATTCACTTTCTATAAGTTCTGATTTGGAAAAACCTTTTCTAAAATATCTTATTTGCTTATACTTTATCCCATTCATTTCAAAATCTAAAACATCTATTCTATCACCACTATAAGTAAAAGGATCCCTTCTTCCTTTAACATAAACTAAAAGTTCCATTCTTTAACTTCTCTCCTTTAAAAAATCTATAATGATTTTAATTATAGCACATTTTTCATTTTTATGAATATCTTCTTTATGATGTTCATATTTTAAATATATTATTTAAAATACTAAAATAAGCTTTGGTGGAAAATAACTTTCATCTCTAAAAATTATTCTCATCCAAAGCTTTTTATTAAAAGTAAATTTTTCTATTCTCTTTAGCCTTCTGCATTTTGAAGCTCGTAAATTTCCTCTATTGTTATACCTAGCTTTTCTGATATTAACTCAGGTGATAATATGCCTGCAAGGCTTTTTGCTATTCTTAATTGCTCTTCTTTTCTTGCATTTTTAACAGCTAAATCTCTTTCTTCATTATATAATCTCTCAATCTTAGTCATTTCTAACAACTCCTTAAGTTCTCTTGCTTCTTCTTCACTAATAAACTTATCTGTAGATTCAATTATTCCATTTAATATAATTGCCTCATCTCTTTCAGATTTTATTGATTTTGCTAACTGAACACAATCTCTTAAAATATTGCTATCATCATGCTCACTCTTCATAAGTGGCAACATTATGAATTTTATCTTATCAGCTTGAGTTAAATTATCTTCTAAAACCTTCTCCTTTAACTCTTTTAAAACTTTCTCCGCAGTTAGCTTATTCATAAATATGCTTTCTGAACAAATAAGTATATCTCCAAAACTTAATGTGTTTCTAGCTTCCTTAACACTTGAATTATAAATTATAGCCATTCTAACCTTTGGAAAGGCTCCTCTATGCTTATAATATCTCTTTATAACCTTAACAGCCACCTCTAAGTATATAAACATATTTTCATCTATATTTTTTTCATCCTCATATCCAAAAAGTAAAATAGAGCCATCTTCTAAAATAAATATTTCATTAGGCCCTACCTCTGAAACTTCATTTTCAAAAAAGTTTCTTGGTAGCCTGTCCATTATTTTAGGCATATCATTAACGCCTAAAATTTCTAGTGGTTTTCCTTTATAAAGTTGTCCCATAAGCTTATATAAAATATCCTTAGCTCCGTAACTTATGTTAGTTCTTCCCATGTTTTTATCACCCTCACTTTGTTGAGAATATATTCTTTTCAATTATTATATCACATTTTATTTACATATATATTTCATCTATGCCTAAATTAAAAAGTTTTTATTAAATAGCAGTTATAAAATTATATATATTTAGTCCTATAATTAAAATTGTTATAGTATTAAAAACTCTTAATATTATTTCATTACTAAAGATTCTATTAAATTTTGCCCCTATAAAACCTCCTAAAACACCTCCAAATATCATATATGGAAGCATGGATAGATCATACCCAGAAAAGCCAGTTCCAAAAGCAATAGTTAAAAGTTTAGATGCTTGAGAAAATAGTATTATAAGGACAGAATCTCTAGCAGCATTCTTAGCTTCCATGGAAAAGAATATTGTTAAAAAGGCAACATTTATTGGTCCTCCCCCAATACCTAGAAAGGCTGCTATTAATCCTAAAAATATCCCAATTATAGTGCTTAAAATAAAGTTATCAATTTTGTAACTCTTAAACTTTTCTTTATTATTCATGTATATATAAACAAATATTAATAACAATGCTAAAATTCCACTTTGCACTAAAGATACGATTCTTCCTTGAACAATTTTTAATATAAAAGTTAATAACTTTTGTCCTAATAATCCCCCAATTACAGAACCAATACCTAATAACCCAGTATTTTTTATATCAATCTTACTTTTATAAGATAATTGTTTGATTACCGAAACTAAGGCCATAGAAAAAATAGTACATGCTGATAAAACTCCAATAGTTTCTATATTGTAGTCTCCTAAGAAATCTAAAACTGGCTTTATTATTACTCCTCCACCAAGTCCAGCCATTGATCCACAAATTGTTGATAATAGAGCCACTAAGAAATATATTAAAACCATATTATCACTTCCTTAAATTAGCTATTTATATTATTTTAAAATTCTCATCTATTATATTCTTTTACATTCCCTCCTTTCCATATTTAATTTAAAAAACTCGCCTAAACTCCCCTAAAAACTCTATATTTATATATTACAACAAAGTATTTCAAAAAGCTTAAACTCTAAATTGTTTACATAAGAAATCTTATGTAGTATGTTATACTTATATATTACACTATAAGGAGATATATTATGGAAACATTAAATGACTTATTGAATTTAGAGTTAAATAAATGTAGTATTTTTGACATAACAGAAGAACATTTAATCTTACTTAAAACAAAGGATTTTCACACTCAAAATAATTTTTATTTTTATCTTTATAATAAACTTACTTCTATAGAAAAGACAAAAAGAAAGGAACTTGCTTACTGCAATTATCTTATATCCTACTATTTATTTATAGTAATGACACCCTTATATTATGAAGAATTAGCTTTTTATCATGGAAAAAAAGCCTTTCAGTTAGAAAATTCCACAAAATATATGGAATGGCTTTTATTATTTGGAACCTTAGAGAAACCTCTATTAACTTATGAGATTTGTTCTAATCTTGCTAAAGAAATTTTAAAAGAAAATCCTAATTCAACCTTAGCTAACTTCTTTCTTATGTAAGATATTAGAAAATAACTAATAATTTTCCTCTTATTTTAAAAAGGATTTTCCTTTTAGACTTATTATTTTTCATATAAAATTTAATTGGCTGTATTAAAATAATCAAAACTTAAATATATTATTTAATTTTCTAAGATTAATTAATAAATTTTAGTTTAACTTATTATTTTAATACAGCCATTTTTATTTACATACTAATTTTTATTTTAAAAATACATCTCCAAAGAAATATCCTGTAAATATAAAACCTAAATTCCACAAGAATATTCCTGGAGTAGAATAGATTAAAAACTTAAAGAAATTCATTCTTACTGAACCTGCTATAATAGAAACTATGGTTCTTAAAACAGGCAATAGTCTACAAAGAAAAACTCCAAAAAGTCCTTTTTCCTTTAAAATAGTACTGCTTTTTCTTATGGTTGGCTGAACCTTAGGAAACTTCAATCCTAATTTATCTAAGAGTATTGCCCCTCCATAATATCCTATTAAATATAGTACTATACTTCCTAAAACTCCAGCCACAACTGATATAAAAACCACAAGAACTATACTTTGATTATTTCTAGAAGCTAATATCCCCGCAGCAGGCATTATTATTCCAGCTGGTAGTCCTGGTAGATTTAAATATTCTAAAAATACTATTACAAATAACAAGGTTAAACCATAAGTTGCAAAATAATTTAGCACAGCATCTATGTCCATAAAACTTTCTCTTTCTCCTTTCATATAACCCCTTAATTTAATATTTTCCCCTAAAATCTAAATAAAATTCAATACACAAAATCAAAATCACAAACTAAAATCTTATCTTTCCTCCAAAGAAATATCCAACTACAATGCCTGTAAAGTTCCAGCAAAATATACCTGGTATAGAAAAAATAATAAACTTAAAAAAATTAACCTTTACAGTGCCACATATTAAGGATACATAGGTTCTAATAATAGGTATTAATCTACATATGAATATCCCTAAAAAACTATGCTTTTCTAGTATTTTTTCTGTTTTTTCAAGCTTATCTTCTATTTTAGGATGTTTAATTTTAAGCTTTTCTAAAAGTGTTGATCCTACAAAATAACCTAAAAAATATAATATTATACTTCCTACCAGACCTGCAATTAAGGATATTAGCATTACTTTTATTATTCCCTTATGAGCTTGTCCTGCAATTATGCCAGCCGCTGGCATTACTATACCTGTAGGCATTGCAGGTACGCAATATTCACCTACAACTATTAAAAATAATACAATTAACCCATATGTATGTATATAATACAAAATATCTTGCATGGTCATAAATACCACCATTCTTTCCTTACTTAATATTACCAAGTCAATATATAATATTATAACATATAACCACTTTTAATCCTTATTATTCCTATTTAGTAAATACAAAATAAAAAGGGTGTATAAAGACAAAATCTACTATAAAACTTATAAATATTATAAATATATTATCTAAAGTAGCTTTATAATATAACCTATTACAATTTTACAATTATAAATTTAATAATTGTAAAAACTCATTTATAAGTTTTATCTTTTTGTCTTAATACATCCCATTTTTTAATTATCTATTTGCATACTTTTTATTTCTTTTAAAGATAATCCTGTTTTCTCAGCTATTACTTCATCATCTAATAGTCCTATAAGATTTCTAGCTATGTTTTGTCTTTCATAGGCAACAGCTTCATTTACTAATCCTTTTTGCTTTAACTCAGCCGTTGAATTTAATAAGGATTCTTCATCATAAAAGTCTAAATAAGAATAATGTTCTCCATCAATATCCCATCCTAAAATAGAATCTACACTTACATTTTGTGCTGCTCTAAATATTGATTTATCTACTCCATCAAACTTTTCTTTAAACTCTTCAATCATATCTTTAATTTCAAAACGCTTATTACCTATTTTTTTAGCAGCTACCATACATGCACAGTTTAATGGCCATATTCCAGCTCTTTGAATCCATCTTTTTATATATTTTTCTTCTATATAATATAGAGGTCTTATAAGCTCTATTCCATCAAAATTAGCAGCTTTTAATTTTGGTAACATGGTTTTAAAGTTACCTGCATATAAAACATTAAGCATTGTTGTTTCTATAACATCATTAAAGTGATGTCCTAAAGCTAACTTATTACATCCAAGTTCCTTTGCCTTACCATATAATGATCCTCTTCTCATTCTTGCACACATATAACATGGATAATCCTTAGCTATTTTGTCTACAACTTGGAATATTCCTGAATCATAAATATGTACTGGTATATCTAAATATTTGCAATTATCCTCAAGTAACTCTCTGATTTGAGGATGATATCCTGGATCCATAGCTAAAAATACAAGTTCAAAGTTTATTTGACCATGTTTTTTTAACTCTTGAAAAAGCTTTGCCATTATTAAAGAATCTTTTCCTCCAGAAATAGCAATAGCTATCTTATCCCCTTCTTCTACTAATTTATAATCCTTTATAGCTTTTATAAATTTTGACCAAACTTGTTTTCTATATGTTTTAACTAAACTTCTCTCTATCTCAGCTAAAGGTCTTCTCTCATTAAATGGTACTAAAATCTCGCATCCTTCTCCTGCTACACCACTCATTCTAATCACCTCACTATATAAAACTCTTTTGTTATTATAACAATTTTATCTCTTTTTGTCTTTATAAAATGGTACTTAATTAAATCCTCCTCCTATTTAACTAAATTTATTTAAGAACTCATCCAAAATTAAACAAATTAAGTATTATTTGATGTATAATTGTTTATAAATAATTTATATATATATTGGGAGGTTTTTATATGAATGCTGTTATTACCGTTGTTGGAAAAGATAAGGTTGGAATAATCCATGGTGTATCTGGTATATTGAATGACAATAATGTAAATATATTAAACATAAGTCAAACAATTATGGATGGTTATTTTACTATGATAATGCTAACAGATATATCAAATTCAACTAAGGATATTTCTTCTCTAAAAGAAATTTTCAAAGAGTTTTCTTTAAAAAATTCACTAGATATATCCGTTCAACATGAAGATATATTTAATTCAATGCATAGAATTTAATTAGGAGTTTGATGGTATGTTAAAGAATAATGAGATTTTAGAAACTATAAGTATGATTAAAGAACAAAACTTAGATGTAAGAACTATAACTTTAGGATTATCTTTAATGGATTGTGCTTGTGAAGATGTTAAAGTTTTAAGTGAAAAAATATATGACAAAATAACAAAAACTGCTGAAAATCTAGTTAAAACTGGTGAAGACATAGAAAAACGTTTTGGAATCCCTATAATAAATAAAAGAATTTCAGTTACTCCTATATCCATAGTAGCTGCTTCTTGTAATTGTAATTCCTATTTAGATATTGCTAAGGCAATGGACAAGGCTGCAAAGGAAGTTGGTGTAGATTTTATTGGAGGATTTTCTGCCCTAGTACATAAAGGATTTACAAATAGCGATTTAAAACTTATAAAATCCTTACCTGAATCCCTAGCTAATACTGATATAGTATGTTCCTCTGTTAATATTGGCTCTACTAGATATGGTATAAATATGGATGCTGTAAAACTTATGGGAGAAACTATAAAAGAAACTTCTTTAATCACTCCAGATGGATTTGGATGTGCAAAGCTTGTTGTCTTTTGTAATGCCGTAGAAGATAATCCTTTTATGGCTGGAGCTTTCCATGGCGTTGGTGAGGCTGAAAAAGTTATAAACGTAGGTGTTAGTGGACCTGGCGTTGTAAAGAAAGCTTTAGAAGAAGTTCGTGGAAAAAGCTTTGAAGAAGTTGCTGAGACCATAAAGAAAACTTCTTTTAAGGTTACTAGAATGGGACAACTAGTAGCTAAGGAAGCTTCTAAACTTATGGATATTCCTTTTGGTATTGTTGACCTTTCTCTTGCTCCTACTCCTGCCGTTGGTGATTCAGTTGGAAGGGTCTTAGAGGAAATGGGCCTTTCAAATTGTGGAACTCATGGAACAACTGCCGCCCTAGCTCTATTAAATGACGCAGTAAAAAAAGGGGGACTTATGGCATCTTCCTATGTTGGTGGATTAAGCGGTGCATTTATTCCTGTTTCAGAGGATGAATGCATGATAGAACAAAGTAAAAATGGATTTTTGACCATTGAAAAATTAGAAGCTATGACTTGTGTTTGTTCTGTTGGTTTAGACATGATAGCTATTCCAGGTAAAACTTCAGCATCTACAATATCAGGAATAATTGCTGATGAAGCAGCTATAGGCATGATAAATAATAAAACTACAGCTGTTAGAATAATTCCTGTACCTAATAAAGATATTGGAGATATAGTAGAGTTTGGTGGACTTTTAGGCTCTGCTCCTATTATGAGAGTTTCACCTGGTAATTGTGATGACTTTATCTCTAGAGGTGGAAGAATTCCAGCCCCTGTTCACTCTTTAAAAAATTAATAAAGATATTCTACTTAATCATTTATAAATTAAAATTTATAAATAAGCTTATAAAAACAAACTAAATTTAAATAAACCTTACAAACTCCTTTAAGAATTACTAGGTTTTATTAAGAATTTAAATCCTAAAACTTATCTAGTTATTCCTTGAGATAATTTGTAAGGTTTATTATTAATTTTTATAAAATAGTTTATTTCTATATTAATAAAATTATCTTATTATAATATTTAATTTACCAAAATATTTTTTATTTATAAAATTAAATACAGGAACTCCTATTACTGTTATTATAACAAACTCACCTAAGGCAACCTGTCCCATTGATAAAACTAAAGGTAGTCCATAAACATAATTAAGCATCCAACCTATTATAATACCATTAAATATTGTTGGCCAAATTGAAGCAATCCATATAGCTTTCTTTCCTTTTATATATTTACCAGTTAAATAAATTCCCCAAACACTTATAAAGGTTGCAAAGGTTCCTAAAACAATATCAATAGTACCATTTGGCCCTAATATATTTGCTATGAAACATCCTAGGGTCAATCCTACTATATAATCTTTTTTATAAAAGGCTAAAAGAACCATAATTTCTGATATTCTAAATTGTACCCCTAAATAACTTATAGGTGCTAAAGCTATTGTTAAGGTTGCATATAAAGCTGCAATAAGTGCTGATATAACTATTCTTTTTATATTTTTATCTGTCATATTTCCTCCTTAAAACATACATATTCTCAAAGACTCCTAACTAAGATGTTTTAAGAAAGGTAAATAAAACCCTAAATATATTATTTTAAATTTAAAACAATATATTTAAAGCTAAAAATAATTGCAAATAAAAAACCGTAGAAAATTCTACGGTTAAAAGCACACAAAATAAATCTTATATAAAAAATTATATAATGATACTTAAAACACCGTAGTTTTATTTAAAGACAGGAGGCTTTCGAACTGTCTATATATTATTTTTCCTAGTCATTATATAATATATATTCTTAAAAATCAATGTAAGATTTTATAATTTAGCTTTTATTATTTATTTTCACTATGTAATTTTACATCTAACTTTTTACCATTAGAACTTATTGTTATGTCACCATCTCTGAAAGTTTCATAAACTGTTATGCCAGCTTTTTTAAGATTGCTCATAGTCTCTTTATGAGGATGACCATATTTATTGTCTTTAGCGCAAGAAACTATGGCTATGCTTGGATCAACAGCTTTTAAAAACTCCTCACTAGTTGATGAGTGCGATCCATGGTGTCCTAACTTAAGCACATCAGCCTTTAAGTCCTTATTTTCATTTAAAATTTCTTTTTCTACTAAGCTTTCTGCATCTCCAGTAAACATAAAGGAATTTTGTCCATAGGATATTTTCATTACTGGTGAATAGTTATTTAGTTCTTCATACTGAGATTTAACTGGTGAATAAACCTGAACCTCTGTATCCTTTCCTAAATCAATCTTTGTTCCTTCTTTTATCTGCTTTATTTTTAATCCCTCATTTTTTACTGCCTTTAACATATTTTCATAAGTTTTTGTTGTATGTGCTACCTTAGGCGCATAAAAAGATTTAACATCAAAGTTTTCTAAAACTTCATCCATTCCCCCTATATGATCTTCATGAGGATGAGTTGCTATGGCTATATCTATAGTTTTTATGCCTCTATTTTTTAGATCTTTAACTAAGTCGTTAGCTCCTGCATTAGTTCCGGCATCAATTAACATATTAATTCCATTTACCTGAATTAACTCACTATCACCTTGTCCAACATTTAAATATGTAACACTCATTCCACTATATTCACTCTCTGCAGAACTTTTACTAATATTATTTTTCTGAGCTCCACATCCTGCAAAGCTTAAAACTGTAACTGTACTTATTATTGCTAATATTTTTTTAAACATTTTCCCTCCAAGAATCCTTTTTTTATAATATTAACACATTTTTAATTTTTTTGTAATTTAAAATATTTTTATAGGAAATATACCCCTTCTAAAATTAATATAAATATAATATAATTATAAATATAGTCAACAAATATATAAATAACAAAAAGAAGCGTAGATTTTTTTATCTAGGCTTCTTTTTCTTGATTTATAGGAATGAGCATTTTTAATATAAATTTGTCATCTAAAGGTTCTATAATTATTTCTCCATTATATTTTTCTAAAGCTAGTCTTATATTTTTAAGGCCAATACCATGTAAAAACTTATCTTTTTTATCAGTTAAAAAATCTCCATTTAACTTTTTTATTTTATTTGTTTTAGAATTCTCGATTTTAATAACATAAAAATTATTTACACAATTACCTTTTAAACTTATGTATCTATTATTATCTTTAATCTTTTTACAAGCTTCAATTGCATTATCAATGCAATTAGAAAAAATTGTGCAGATATCAAAGTACTCAATAAAATTAACCTTTGAAAAATCTATAAAAACCTTTAAAGAAATATTATTTTCCATACATTTTTCTCTCTTATTATTTAATATTACATCTAACACTTCATTTCCAGTATTAAATCCTAAGTTTAGCTTGTCTATTTCTGAATTAAGACTATCTATATATTTTTTTCTTATACCTGTTTCTTTGTTATTTCCTTCAATACAGGCTATGTGATTTTTAATATCATGATAAAGTCTCTTTACTTTTTCTTGATTGTCTTTTAAATTAGAATAATATTTATATTCCATTTCTAACTTGTCCTTTATAAATTCATTTTCTAATTTTAATTTGTTATTTTTTATTATTTTACTAACAATAAACATTAAGGACATATTAGATAATAACAATAATATTGAAACAAAGAATATGGATACATTATCTCCAAAACCTTCTCGTCCCCCTTTAAAGGCATATCCAAATATAACTAAAATAATAATTATATTAGTAGCTATAGGAGTAAGAATATAAATAAAATCTCCCTTTCCAATATCTACACGAAACTTTAAACATCTAACAACCATTATTAAAGATATTAAAATAACCTTTGATAATATCATAGTTTCCATCCTATAGATATTTTTACCTAAAAGCTCCGATACATTAACTAAACTATTTATTTTTACTATAAAAGAAATAGATAGAGCTTCTACTGTAAGCATAAATAACCAAAATATTAATGAGATCATAATACATTTTATATTGTTTACTCTAAAATTAAATTTATAATATATTAAACCTATAAAAAAACATATTACTATTCTTTCATTTGGATATACATTTAGAACTTTTAATAAGATAGAAAAAATTATTATTACAATGAAGGAATAAACTTCTTGTTTATTTTTTCTTTTCTTAGGGCTAAATTGACTTATAATCAAATAAAAACTTACCCATTCTATAATCATGGAAGCATTCTCCATGAAGTCCCAAAACATTTGATTCATTAACATATTAAATCCCCTAAAAGGCTAGTTAACCTTAATTTTAAATTTTTCATTCTATGCTTACTTACAGGTAAAGTAAATTTATTTATTAAAAGATAATCCTTTTTAATCTCTTCTATCTTTATTAAATTTACAATATAACTAGTATGACATCTAAAAAAGCCCTTATTATTAAGCTCCTTTTCTAGTTTATTCATACTCATCTTTACTATATAATCTTGAGAATTAGTATGTATTATTACCTTTCTCTCAAAAGTCTCAAGAAAAAGTATATCTTCTGTTCTAATCTTTAAAACATTATTTTTATCTTTTATTGTTATGTATGTATATCTTTTATGTAAAATATTTTCTACACAAGCTGTAACCTGCTCTTGTAGCTCCTTAAATTTAACTGGCTTTATTAAATATCTAAAAGCACGAACTTCATAACCTTTTTGAATATAATCCCATAAAGCAGTTATAAATATAATCTCAACTTTATCATCATACTTTCTAACCTTTCTAGCAGTCTCCATTCCTGTTAACTCACCCATTTGAATATCTAAAAAAAGCATGTCCAAATTTTCTGGATATTCCCTTAATAGATCCTCTCCTGTCTCAAAGGTTAAAAGTTTATACTCTACTCCTATTTCATCTAAAACTTTACTTAAATTATTTTTTAATTCTTCTCTTTGCAAGGAATTATCTTCACATAAGGCAATACTAAACATGTCTAATAATCTCCTTTTCAACTTATATTTCTTATGTAATTTTATCATATTTTATTCTATATTGCTTAAGTTTATAAAACAAATTTGAAATCTTAAAAGGTAATTAAACAAGACCTAGAAAACCAGGTCTTATAAAAATCAATCTAAACTTATATATTTTGCTGTAAACCAAGCTGTCTTATAGCCATTACTTGCAAAATAAGTTCCTAGTGCATATCCACTTTCTATTTTATGAACATAAAGTCTTTCACCATTTTTCACCCAGCCCATTTTACTTGATCTTTGAGACTTTATATACCTAGCATCTAATTCTGTAACCACATTTATAACAGTGGCATTAGTATCTATTTTTAAATAATTCTGCTTTGCACTAACCCATACCTTTTGAGATTCTATATTAGTTGTATCTTTCCAATAAATTATAGGCAAATAATCCTTCTTGTCACATATCTCTGGTAAAACTCTTATTCTCTCACCTTTATATATCTCTCCTAAATCTTTATATATGCTACTTGGATTGTCTCTAGGGTCTAAATTAGCTATAGCTTTTGCATTAGTTGATTTCAAAAATTTCTCTTTTAAAGAATCCTCTTGACCTTCAGGTTTTATATTTTCTTCTATTTCCTTTTCATTTATAGCTTCAGCAATTAACTTTCCTATAAGATCTGGGCCTTTTTCCCTATATATCCTAACATCCTCAGTTGCTTCACAAAAACAAACTTCTACCAAAACTGCTGGCATTGATGTTTTTCTTAATTCATATAGTTTAGAATTCTCCTTAACACCTCTATTCTTAAGTCCAGTCCCCTTAGAAAGATTATCTACTATTCTCTTAGCGTATATCTCTGCTTTTCCTCCTCTGCCATAAATCCAAGTTCCAGTACCTAAAGGCCCTTCATATTTATCATAAGCTTTATCAAAGTGTATTGATAAAAATAATTCAGAATTATTCTCTTTGGCCTTTTGAACTCCTAAATATAAATCAGTATTAATATCACACTCTCCTGGAGTTACATCTATAACATTATGACCAGCTATATTTAAATATTTTATTAAAGCCTTATAAACCTTTCTATTCTCAATAGTTTCATCTATTATCCCCAAAGCTCCCTTTGCCTTAAAATTATGTCCACCCCTTACTGCTATCTTCATATAAAATACCTCCTAAAAATATTTATCTTTCACTATATAAATATTTTCAAGAGGTAAATTAAGTTGTTTAATTATAAAATTTATTTAATCTTCATATTATCTATATTTTCCAACCTTTTCATCCATGGTTACTCCGCCTTTTTTATAATCAATTTTAACTATTGATATAACTCTTCCAGCACCTTCTTCTATGCATATTTCTTGAGATTTTTTCACAATTTCTAGCAAATCATCAATTTTTCCTTCCATGGTAGTTTCCATAGGACCAACCTCAAACTTTACTCCTGTTGATTCTATATATTCAATAACCTTATCAACAACTTCATAAAGCCTTGAATCCTCTACTGAGGGAAGTATTTGTAAACTAACATTACAAGTATCCATATTCTTCACTCCTAATCTTAAAATATTTATAATTTATTCCTTAAACATAAAAATACTATTATTTTAAAGCTTATAATTTCATTTTATCATAAGTAATATATAGATAAATATTCAATTTAATATTTTAAATCCATCTTAATTCAAATTTTATATGCATATAAAACTTACTTCAATAAAAATTTAAAATAAAAAGACAGGCCTAAAGCCTGTCCTTTCATCGTAGTTAATTTAATATATAAACGTCTAAGTTTCTAACGCCCCAGTTAGATGCTTCTGCCTCTGTGTTAAAGAAAAGATCTACCCTGTTTCCTTTTATAGCACCACCTGTATCAGCTGCAATAGCATATCCATATCCTTCAACATATAATTTTGTTCCTAAAGGAATTACACTCGGGTCAACTGCTATTGTACTATATCCATTTGGATCTCTTAAAACATGCATTCCTGACGCAGTATATGCTTCTGCAGAACCTAATGGATGATTATAAGCTGTGGATTTAACACTAAGTTTTTTCTTAAAGTTTATGCTTTCTCCACCTCTACTTAAAGTTTGAGTTTCCTTTGTACCTTTAACAACTTCCTTATTAACAGGCTCTTTTACAACTAGTTCCTGTATAACGTTATTACTTACTTCTTTTCCATTTTCATAAACAAGTTCACGAGTTACTTTTTTCTCTCCATCTTGTCCATCATTTAATACTTCAGTATACGTTTGTGGTTTACTTTCATCCTTTTTAACCTCTGTTGTAAACTCTATAGGATGAACTTCTGTAACTTTTTTTACATCAACCTTTACCACTTCAACGTTCATTCCATCTTTTAAACTTTCTTTTTTGTCTGGTAGTATCTTATCATCATCATCAAAAGATATTCCTTCTGATTTTAACATATTCTCTACATTATCTTCCGCACTAACAATCTCTTTTTCGCCATCTTCTGTTTTTACTTTTACATTAACGGCCTTGTTTATAGTGATTGTTTCATTTTTTGATATTTTACTTTCTAATGAAGGTGTTACTTTGTCTTTAGGTGCTAATGTTATTCCATTATCGTGTAAAGCCCCTTGTACTGTACCTTTATAGGTAACAATCTCCGTTCTCTCTCCATTAACTACTACGTTAAGAGTTTTTCTCATTGAAAATACTACTATTCCTCCAACTAGAACTAACCCCGTCAGTCCTAAGGCTAAAGTTTTATTTCTATTTTCCTTTGAAAACAACTTTTTAATATTTACCATATTATCTCCTCCTTCTGGCAAGTAAAAGTTTTACGCTTCCATGCGAAAGTTATACGCTTTTCTGTATGTCAGAAGGGATTTTACACTTTTTAAGTAAAATACATTACTTATTGTAACCTATTTGTAATTATTAATCAAACAAGCTATTTTACTCATATTCTTACTATTTCTATAAATTCTTAGATATAGGCTGCAAAAACCTTATTTATGTCCATAAATGCTCTACTATACTTCTTCTTCCTTCAAATAATGCATAGTTTTATGCCATTAATTAAAAATTCAGACAATTTAACAGGATGATTTTAAAGGCTTTTTTAGAAAAAAATAAGCTAAATTCTATTAAAATCCAAAGAAACTTTCATAAAAATTTAATACTTTATCTTTCATTTAAATCTCTTAATAGAATCTAGCTTTTTAATTAATATTTATTTTTCATTCATTAAACCTAATTTATCAAATATCATAAATGATATACTTAAAATCATAGCAACTATAGTAGCAAGTCCCATTCCTTTAATTTCTATTGCACCAAATCTTACTGCTATATTACTTAAACCAACTATCATTGTAACTGATGTTAATATTAAGTTTTTTGATTTTGAATAATCAACTTTCTCTTCTATGAAAGTTCTTAATCCTGAGGTAGCTATAGTACCAAATAAAAGCAAACTAACTCCCCCTATTACCGGTGTTGGTATGCTTCTTATTAAAGCTGATAAGCTTCCTGAAAATCCTAAGATTACAGATAAAACCCCAGCTCCACAAATTACGTAGGAACTATAAACCTTTGTTAATGCCATTACTCCGATATTTTCACCATAAGTTGTAGTAGGAACTGATCCAAAAAATCCAGATATCATAGTTGATAAACCATCTCCTAAAAGTGATCTATTAAGTCCAGGATCTTTAGATAAATCTTTTCCAACTATGCTACTTGTTACTACTAAATGGCCAACATGCTCTGCAACTACTACAAAGGTTGCAGGTAAAATTGTTAAAATTGCATTTAAACTTGGTTTAGCTATATGTATTTGTGGCAATACAAAGAGGCTTGCCTCTTTTACTTGTGTAAAATCTACTAGTCCTAAAAAACAACTAACTAAATATCCAGTAACTATACCTATTAATATAGGTATTACCTTTAAAAATCCTCTTAATAATACTGAAGCTAAAATTACAGTTATTATTGTAATCATTGAAACTAATACCCATGTTGGATTTAAAACCTTAGAATTTGATAAGCCTACTGGGAAACCAGCCATATCTGCTGCTGTTGGTGCTAACTCTAATCCTATTATTGTTACTATAGCCCCCATAGAAGCTGGTGGAAATAATTTTCTAATCCATCCTGTTCCTACAAAACCCACAATGATTGCTATGGTAGCAAACAATAATCCTGATACTACAAAGCCACTTTGTACTTCAGTGAAGGAATATCCCTCTCCCATTAAAAGTAATACTGGTGATATAAATGCAAAACTCGATCCTAAATATGCTGGAATTTTTCTTTTTGTTATGAAAGCATATAATAAAGTTCCTATTCCATTAAAGAATAAGACCGTTGCTGGATCAATATTTAAAAGAATTGGTACTAAGACTGATGATCCAAACATTGCAAATAAATGTTGGACACTTAAAGGAATTGCTTTTTTTAGAGGTAACTTGTCCTCTACTCCTATGACTTCTAGTAGTTCTACCTCTTTATTTTGTACAGATTCTGTCATATTATTATCCTCCCTTTTCTAGACTCTCAGGTCTAAATTAAAAGTTTATATAAAATATAGCATACCGTTCATAATAATTCAATATTTTTTTGTCGCATTTTATGTTATAATAAGTATTCATGTGCATAAAAATAGTTTTTTTGCATTAACAAATTATTAAAATTTAAAGAAGAAAGGACAGAACTTAATGATTACAGTAAATAATGTAAGCTTAAGATTTGGTGGAAGAAAACTTTTTGAAGATGTTAACTTAAAGTTTACTCCTGGAAATTGCTATGGGGTTATTGGCGCAAATGGTGCTGGTAAATCTACATTTTTAAAAATATTAGCTGGTGAAATAGAACCTAATACAGGAGAAGTTTCAATTCCTGCTAAAACTAGAGTTTCTGTTTTAAAACAGGATCATTATCAATATGATGATTGTGAAGTTTTAAAAACAGTTATAATGGGAAATCCAAGATTATTTGAAATAATGGAAGAAAAAGATGCTTTATATGCAAAGCCTGATTTTTCTGATGAAGATGGAATAAAAGCTGCTGAACTTGAAGCAGAATTTGCAGATTTAGATGGATGGGAAGCAGAATCAGAAGCTTCTTCATTACTTCAAGGCTTAGGAATAGGTACTGAGCTTCACTATAGCCATGTTAGAGACCTTAAAGGTGATGAGAAGGTTAAAGTTCTTTTAGCTCAAGCCTTATTTGGTAAGCCAGATGTACTTATCCTTGACGAGCCTACAAACCACTTAGACATAAAAGCTATCACTTGGCTTGAAAACTTCTTAGGAAACTTTGAAGGTACAGTTATAGTTGTATCCCATGATAGACATTTCTTAAACATGGTTTGTACACAAATATGTGATGTTGACTTTGGAAAAATCAAATTATACGTTGGTAACTATGATTTCTGGTATGAATCAAGTCAACTTGCTCTTCAAATGGCTAAAGACCAAAACAAGAAAAAAGAAGAAAAAATTAAAGAACTTCAAAACTTCATTGCTAGATTCAGTGCTAATGCTTCTAAATCTAAGCAAGCTACTTCTCGTAAGAAGTTATTAGATAAGATTACTTTAGATGATATTCAACCTTCAAGCAGAAAATATCCTTTCGTTGGATTTAAGCCTGAAAGAGAAGTTGGAAACGACATTCTAGAGGTTAATGGAATATCAAAAACTGTTGATGGAGTTAAACTTCTAGACAATGTAAGTTTCAGAGTTAACAAAGATGATAAGATTGCCTTTGTCGGAAATGAAAGATCAATAACTACTTTATTTAAAATAATAAATGGAGAAATGGAACCAGATTCAGGAGATTATAAGTGGGGTGTAACTATAACTAATGCTTACTTCCCTAAAGATAACACTGAATTCTTTGAGAATTGCGAATTAAACTTAGTTGATTGGCTTAGACAATTCTCTGATGAAAAATCTGAATCTTACTTAAGAGGATTCTTAGGAAGAATGTTATTCTCAGGTGAAGAAGCTCTTAAACAAGCTTCTGTATTATCAGGAGGAGAAAAGGTTAGATGTATGCTTTCTAAATTAATGCTTAGCTCAGCTAACGTTTTAACTTTAGATCAACCAACTAACCACTTAGACTTAGAATCAATAACAGCAGTAAACAATGGTTTAGCAGATTATAAGAGCGTATTATTATTTGCTTGTCACGACCACCAATTTGTTGAAACTATAGCAAACAGAATCATAGAATTAACTCCAGAAGGAATTAAATTTGATAAAGTTTGCACATATGATGAATATTTAGAAACTAAGTAATAAAAAGAGCGTGTGTTGAAACTTTTATTTCAATACACGCTCTCTTAATTTTATACATTAGCATCACTTATGGTTTTAAACTCATACCCTTCTTCTTTATAATATTTTATTATTTCAGGTAATACTTTTACTGTCTTTTCTTTTCCAAAGGTATCATGCATAAGTAAAACTACTTGATTTTTTCCCCTTGATGTTCTTTTTACATAATCAATCATTTCATTTAAGGTATAAGGTTTTCCTTCTGCATCACCATTTAAAGCATTCCAATCTATACTTACTATTTTATTACTCTCTAAATTATTATTTAACTCTTCTAAATTTCTATCCTTATAATATACTCTACTATTATACCCTCCTGGCATTCTTAAAACATTTGTATCAAACTCAACACCAAGAACATCCCTCATTATATCATTTGTTCTTTTAAATTCATCCATAAAATAATTAACATCTGTTATATTTCCTGGATAAAGCTTTTTAAAATTGTGACTATAACTGTGATTGGCTATAGCATTCCCCTCTTCTATGGCTCTTTTTAAACTCTCCTTAGGTGCTTGTCCAGAGTCTAGTCTAGAACCTAACATAAAAAAAGTCCCCTTTACATTTTCATTTTTTAATATATCTAAAACTTGTTCTGTAAGTGGACTTGGTCCATCATCAAAGGTAAGAAAGACATATTTTTCATTTCCTTCATAAGAACCTTCTACCATTTTACTTACATCTTTTACATTAACAGCATAATTTTTACCATCAAAAGTAACATTTCTACCTGGAACAATATCTGTTGATTTATATTGTGGAAGCTCAACTGTAGCTTCTTCCATCACTAATTCTTTATTTTCACCTTCATCACCTGTATTGCCCTTAGCTACTTCAACTTTATGATTTAAAGCAATTCTTGTCCCTAAAAAGACTAAAGCAACTATAGCAATTAATACTACCCCAATTCTTCTTCGTATATATTTTTTCTCTAAATTCTTCTTTTTTCTTTTGCTCAAAGTCTCCTTACTCATAATACCTCCAAAACACAACTTAATTTATTTTATTATATAAAAATTTCACTTTTGAAATGGTAAGTTTTTTATTACAGAATAGTTTTATTTTATGTACTTTTTTAATATTAATATTAAGTTTTTAAATAACATATTTCTCTATACAAATAGTATACTCAAAAGAAAAATTTATATTATTTTATAAAAAAGTAACTCTATCCTTTTTTGCTTATTTAATGTAAATAAGTTATTAAATGAATAGAGTTAAATAAATTTAAAATTATTTATATTATTTTTTTCATAAACAATAATCTATACCATCTCTCTAACTATTTCATCAATTTCCTTTAAAGTTACTCTTAAGCTTTTTATATATGGCTTGTTATAATCTTTTTCCCAATAGCCATAGGAAGTTAATACAAAAGTTCCATCATCTAAAACTTCGTTTCCTGCATATCCACAATCTCCTGATTTTTCAGTAGGAGTAAAATCTTCCATAAGTCTTATTCTATATTGCCCTTCTCTATTATGAACTAAATCATCATAGGTTCCTACCCAAGCAACCCAGTGACCAGCTACCCAGTCATTTTTATCTCCTGTTTTCTTTGAATCTCTTATTATTTCTCTAAAAGTTATTAGTAGTCTTCCTGATATAGGATCATAAGTTGCTTTATGTCTTTCTCCCATTAAAGCTCCTTGAAGTTCTAAAGGCTCAGTCCAAGTTTCACCTTCATCATTGGAAAATGCAATCATAGAATTGTTTTTCTTACCTTGTGATCTAGCTATTAAAGCTAATTGATTTCCATCAGGAGAACGTAATACTTCAATTTCACATAACTGTGCAGTCTTTTCTATTAAGTTATGCTCTTCTAAAAGCCTAACTGGCTCTGTCCAAACCTCTTCTCCACTTTCATCAAAGCTTAAATAAGTTTTCCAGTTATTATAATTAAGATCATGAAAAATTCCAAGCCACTTATTATCCATATCTCCCTTTTTATTCTTAAGCCTAGTTAAACTAGCGTGAGCAACTATTCCTCCATATTTACCTGTAGGAAAATAATGTTTAAATTCACTCCATGTTTTTCCACAGTCATCTGAATATGAGGTTCTAAATCCCTTTTCTCCACCTCTTGGCATTCCAGATATCATTTCAATTCTACTTATACCATTTGGCTTCTTTATTTTATATATAATAGGAGTTTCCTCACTATTATTCCAGCTTACTGGTGTTTCTAATCTTTCACTCCAAGTTAATCCTGAATCCTCGCTTTTCTTAAGAACTATTGGTCCTACACCATGTCCCTTTGGATAAACAACATACATGGTTTTCTTATCATCCATTAGAACTGTTGATGGATGTCCTAAGTAAACTCCTTCTTCTTTATCAACTAAAACCTGTCTATCCTTATCCTTTGATAAATCTATAAAAGGAATATCATATCCAATTTTTACTTCTTGTTTACTTAATTCCTTTACTTCTTCTCTACTTAAGCATCTGTCATATAAATCTAAGTAATCTATATCCCCATGAAAATGCCTTATACCTTCTCCTTTATTATCTAAAGCTCTTCCTATATTCATAGAATTAAGTTCTGTAATCATACTAAGATTAATAGGACTCTTTAAATACCCTACTTCATTACCATCAACATATAGTTTTATTCCCCAATCTCCTAAGGACATAATTACTATGTGCCAAGAATTATCACCATATTTTTTTGCTGATTTTATATGACAAAGTAAATTATGATTTTCCCTTATATAAAGATTTAACTTTCCATCACTTAATCTTAAAACCAATTCACTAGAGTTTTTTGTTGAATTTAATATGCTAAATAAAGTTTTATCCCCACTATTTATATTGCTTCTAAATTTTATAACAATAGTAAATTCCTTTAGATTTTTAATCTTATTAATATCTTCACTTATATCTACAAATTCTTTTAAATCACTAAAAAATCTTTCTTTTACAGAATAACTTAAAACTCCATCTCCCTCTAAGGATTTACATATTTTTTTACCCCTCATTTGCCCCTCCTAAATCTCAAATTCAAATAACCATAATTTTTTCTACTTAGTATAATAAAGTACCCTTTAAATAATCTTCATAAAATATATACTTATAATAACATTAACTTGTTTATATTAATTTTTTATATACAAAATAACAATTTATTGTAACAAATTTTATTTTCTAATTATTTACAACCTAATTTTATATTATAAAAATAAAGAACCATATCAAACTCTAAAATAAAATTTATGACTCTTAAATAAATATATTTTTATCAGATTTTATAAATTTTATTAGGTAAATTTGATATGGTTTTTAAAATTTAATTAGTCAAATTTAAGACCACTTAAAAGATCAGCAAAAGGATTATTTACATCTTCATTTGCTTCCTTTTTCATCTTTTGCATTATTTTATTTACTTCTCTTTTATTTGTTTTGTTATTTTTCTCAAATCTCTTTTTAAATTGAGATTCTTTTTCTCTAAAGTTACAATTTACTCCCGGGCAAACATATATTTTACCTTCTCCATGTCCCCTAAGCTCTAGCTTTTTCTTACACTCAGGACATCTAGCATTAGTTATTCTAGATATATTTTCTCTATATCCACACTCTCTATCTTGGCAAACATTCATTGTTCCATTTTTGCCTTTTACCTCAAGCATATACTTACCACACTGAGGACATTTTTTCCCTGTTAAGTTATCATGATGAAATTTACTTTCTCCAAGCTTAACATCCTCAACTAAAGCAACAGTATAGTTTCTTATATCTTTTATAAATTTCTTAGAATCACCTTTTCCTTTACTTATTCTCTCTAACATCTCTTCCCAATTAGCTGTTAAAAGTGGTGACTTTAAATCCTTTGGTACTAAATCTATAAGTTGTTTTCCCTTAGAAGTTGGAATTATTTCCTTTCCTCTCTTTTCTATTACAAAGGAATTAAATAATTTTTCTATAATATCTGCTCTAGTTGCAACAGTACCAAGTCCTCCAGTTTCTCCTAAAGTCTTTGCTGAAGATTTATCTACTGATATAAATTTTTGAGGATTTTCCATAGCAGATAATAAAGTTCCCTCATTAAATCTTGCTGGTGGCTTTGTTTCTCCTTTTTTAACATTAACCTTAAGAACTTTAAATTCATCTCCCTCTTTTAATTTAGGAAGTTCTTGTTCTTTTATATCCTCTTCTCCCTCATCATCAACTTCTCTATCATAAAGCTTCTTCCATCCTTTAGCTTTAACTACTTTTCCCTTTGCAATTAATTTTTCTCCATTAACTTCACCAGTTAAAGTTGTTTGAATATATTCAAATGGAGGCATTAATACACTTAGAAATCTCTTAACTACAAGCTCATAAACTCTTCTCTCATCAGAACTTAAATTAGCTAGGTTTCCTTTTTCCTCTGTTGGAATTATAGCATGGTGATCAGAAACCTTATTATCATCTACAAAACTTTTGTTTGCTTTTATAGGATTTTTTAATAAATCATTTGCTATAGTTCTAAATTCTCCTGTAGCTACAGCTTTTAATCTATCTGGAATAGTAGAAACTATGTCCTTTGAAATATATCTTGAATCAGTTCTTGGATATGTAAGAAGTTTATGATTTTCATATAATCTTTGCATTATATTAAGGGTCTGTTTTGCTGAATATCCAAAAATTTTATTACAATCTCTTTGAAGCTCAGTTAAATCATATAATTGAGGAGAAAATTTCTTTTTATTACTTTCATTTATATTGATTATTTTTCCTATTTTCTTCTCATTTAAATTAGAAACAACTTTTTCTTTAAAATCATTTTTAAATATTCTTGAATTATTATCCTTATTTATCCATGTAAAATTACATTTATCTGTTTCTATTAAAATAGTACTATACTCTTTTGGTTTAAAGTTTTTAATATCCTCTTCTCTTTGAACTATCATTGCTAAGGTAGGTGATTGAACCCTTCCTGCTGAAAGCTGAGCATTATATTTACAAGTTAAGGCCCTAGTAACATTTAAACCAACTAACCAGTCAGCCTCAGCTCTACACTGAGCAGCCTTATATAAGTTATTGTAATTTTCTCCTGGTTTAAGATTTTTAAATCCATCTAAGATAGCTTTATCTGTTTGAGAGGATATCCAAAGTCTCTTTATAGGCTTTTTAACATGGGCTTTTTCTATTATCCAACGTGCTACGAGCTCCCCTTCTCTTCCAGCATCTGTGGCTATTATTATTTCATCTATATCTTTTCTTTCCATTTGCTTTTTAACTTCATAAAATTGCTTAGTGGCTTTTTTAATAACCTTAAGTTTCATATGCTTAGGAAGCATTGGAAGAGTTTCCATAGACCATGTTTTAAGCTTGTTATCATAATCTTCTGGAGATTGTAATTCTACTAAATGGCCTAAAGCCCAAGTTATTACATAATCCTTTCCTTCAATATAACTTCCTTTATTATTATTGCATTTTAAAACCTTGGCAATTTCTCTACCTACACTAGGTTTTTCTGCTAGTACTAATTTCTTCAATAAAATCATCCTTTCATGATACTACATATATGTAATATCTCTAATAATATACTACCTTAAATATATTTACTTAACAAATAAAATCCTATATTTTTATTAGGCCCATTTCTTTAGTTCATCATAAATCTCTAATTTTAAGTTCTTTAATTTAATCCAATCAAGTTTCTTTTGGGAATAAAATCTCAGCTTAAAATTACCAAGCTTTTTTCTTATTTGAAGTGGATTTGATGTTACTCTTATTTCTTCCATACTAGATCTTTTTATAAAAATTTGTCTTCTATTAAGAGATTTATAGCTAACATAATATAAATCCTTTCCAAAACCTATTTTAGTATTTTTATATAGCAAAGTTCTCTCAATAATAACTACAGGCACGCTTATTAAAAGAGGCCATATCTCATTAGTTAATAAAAAAAATCCTATACTAGAATATAGCGCAACTTGTATTGGAATTGTGAAAAATCTTCTTAAATCTTTCTTTTCTGGCCTGTACACTTCCCCTTCAAATATAAACTCTGGAATAAGATTTTTTAATATATCTCTATATCCCTTTTCATTACATAAAGGAAATATAAGTTCATCTTCCTTAATACTATTTCCATATCCAACTACACAGCATTTTATAGTATAGAACTTAAATATTTGATTTATAATATTTTGCTCTATTTTTACTGCATGTATGCTTTCCATTGGAATTGAATAGCTTCTTCTTGTTATTAATCCATACTCAACTTTTAAATAATTATTATTCCTATATATTGTGAACTTATAATACTTAGATAATATTGCTAAGACAGAAAATATCAATACTATTAATAATAAAATACTAAATAAAAAAAGTGCTGATAAAAATATTGCTAATATTGTATCTCTAGATATTACATTTTCCTCAATAACATTCTTGAAAAAACTGATTAATTCTTGATTTAATCCCTTGTATATCTTACTCATAAAATGTATGCTTGAATATAAAACCCCTATTCCTAATAATATGTTGTTTCTAAGCATTGAAAGTAAAATCAAATGAACAGCTGATATGTTATAGACTAAGGTTTGATTTATTTCTCTTTCATCATGTATTAAATTCCTCATCCTATAACTTAAGTTTCCATAAAGGGATTCTAAATCTTTCTTTTTTAATACCATTATTATTTCTGCATTTTTCTTTGAAGAAGGATATACACTATCAATCTTTATCTTTCTAAGCTTAAAAATTCTATAGATTATATTTCTTTCAAGCTCTATTAAGGATATGCTCCTTAAAGGAATCACCATTTCTTCCTTAAGTAGAGCCCCTTCTCTGTATATTAAAAAATTTTCTTCAATTAAAATACTTGTATTAAACCATTTCACCACAGAAAAAATTAAAATTAACCCTATAGAAATAGAGGTTATTTCCACAATATAATCATTGAATTTCAAAGCTAAAAATATTATTACTGGCCAAGTATTTTTCATAAGCTTAAAAAAGGTTATAAAAATTTTACACCAATGATTTTTTTTATAAAAATTCATTTTTCACCCCTAAACTCTCTCCTGAACTATATAATTGAAAAATTCTACCTGCTCCTTATTAATTGCTGGAATACTAACTTTCCCTCCGGCAGTATAAATATTTATGCTCTTTATTCTTAAAATCATATCTATTGGATTTTCGCATACATTTATGTATTTTATATTATTCCTTTTTATACATATATATCTTTTAAATAACACTCCATATCTAATCTCAATAAAATCACTAAATATAAAATAAGACCACGTAAAATACTTAATTATTGGACATATTAATACTGATATAATAAATATAACTGTAATTAATAATTGTAAAACCCATAAAGTATTATCCATAATTCCATTTAATTGGTTAAAGCTACTAAAACTTTTTAATCTATAAAATCCTAAGCTTAAACCTAAATATAAAAGTGAAAAAATTAAAAATCTAAGAATAATAGATTTAACAATAAATAATTTACTTAATTTATATTTCATTAACTCCTCCTTTAATAAAAAAAACCTATAAGAAAACCATTCTTATAGGCTACCCTCCTCATACTAAAACTTTCCCTAGTATTAAATATTTTACCACATTATAATACTTATTTAAATCATTATATATTCCCATATTTTCAAAGTTACTTTACCTTATATTTATTTAAATTAATTTCCTTTTTAAGTTCAGGTAAAATAAAATTTATCAATTCTTCTTTATTATTCTTTTCCACAATACTTTTTAATTCTTCATAATTATCAAGAATTATTTCTATTATTGACTTTATCCAAATTACCACTTTCTTTTCAGAGGTAACTGTGCAATCATAAGAAATTACTAAATTTAATTTTTCATAAAAGAATTCAACCTTATTTATTTCCTTCATTGTCATTATTGCTTCTTTAATAAGCTCTTCATATTCACAGTTATTTCTTAATCCTCTTAATATTAAATCATTCTTTAATGTAACTTTTCCCCTTTTACTATCAACTACCTTTATATTTGAAGCCATTTTTATTGCACACCTTTTTAAATCAAGCATATTTTTCTCCCTAAATAATATTCTTTATCTAAAGCTTATGATTAATTCCACTTTAAAATTCCACCCTAAAAATAATACAAAATTTAAAAGAGAGCTTCCCAAGATAGCTTTAAATAAAACTTACAAACTTATTAGGAAGATTAAATCTTTACCTTGTTTGTAAGTTTTATTAAAGTTCTCTTAATATACTCTCTTTTTTAAAATTAGTTATTTACTTTTCTCTTGTCTTATAGGTAATGTGATTATAAAAGTACTTCCTTTATTAAGTTCACTTTCTACTCTTATTGTACCATGGTGAAGTTCTATTATACTTTTTACCAATGTTAAGCCTATACCACTACTTCTATATTGTTTTTTAGATATGCTATCAGCTTGTACAAATCTATCAAATATAATCTTTTGTTGCTCCTTAGATATTCCAACTCCAGTATCTTTTATAGCAATTTCTACAGTTTCATTTTCACACTCTCTTATGAAAACTTCAATTGTACCATGTCCATGAGTATATTTTATAGCGTTAGATAAAAGGTTTATAACACATCTTTCAATCTCATTTTTATCACATTCTACATCTAATTCTTCTATTTCAGGATCTATTATAATATCTAAATTATTTTCTTCAATATAAGCTTTTAAACTTAAAGCCGTATCCTCAACTAAAGAAACTATATCCTGCTTTTCTATATTCAATTTATATGCACCTGACTCTATTTTAGATGAATCTATTATATCATTTATTATCTTAAGCAAATGATCAGCATTATTTCTAAGAGTATTAGTATAATCTTCCACTTGATATTTTCCTAAGCAATCTTCCTTATTCTTTAGTTTTATTAGCTGTACTGTAGCTAATATCACATTTAATGGAGTTCTAAGCTCATGTGAAAGATTTACGAAATAATCATTTTTGAATTTTTGCCTTTTTATCATCTCATCTTTAAGATCCGCTGCTTCTTTATAAAGCTTCTCTTTTTCTATATAAAGTTTTTCTTTTTCCTTAGCCTCTTTTTTAAGTTGCTCAGCTCTTTTCTTAACAGTTTTCTCTAAGGCAGTTACATAACTCCACATTAAGAAAATAACTATTACTGCACTTGAAAAATATATTAAATAAGCCGTTGGTGTACGCCATGGTGGTGGCGCAATCTTTAAGTCTAGAGCAGTCACTGGAGTTAAATCTCCATGGTTATCCCTGGCTCTAATTAAAACCTTATATGTTCCAGAATCTAAGGTAGTATAATTAGCATTATTTCTTTTATTAGCAAAAGTCCACTCTTCATCAACACCTTCTAACTTATACTCATAAGTAGTTTTTGTTGTATTTAAATAATCTGGCAAAAAGAAATCAATGGATATATTATTTTCATTATATTTTAAGCTAAGAGTTCCCCCATAGTATGGATAAGTTTTATTATTAACCTTAATTTCATCTATTACTACTTTGCTCTTATTTCTATTGTCTGATAATTTTAAAACGTCCTTAGGATAAAATGCAGTTACCCCATTTATTCCACCAAAAAACATTTCTCCATCTTTACTTTTAAAATAAGATCTGCCGTTAAACTCATTACTTTGTAGCCCATCCATGGCAGTATAATTTATAAACTTATTTGTTTTTTGATCAAATCTAGATAGACCATCATTTGTACTTATCCAAAGATTGTCTTCTTCATCTATAAGTATTCCATATATAAAATTATTAGCTAATCCATTTACAACAGTATAGTTAGTAAATTTATCAGTTTTAGGATCTAGTTTACTTAATCCCGCTTCAGTCCCAATCCAAACATTTCCCTTTGAATCTTTTTCTAAGCAACGCACTCCATTATTTATAAGACTATTGCTATCAAAACTATTATTTAAATAGCTTTTTAGTACGCCCTTATCCTTATCAAACTTTACTACACCACCATCAATACCTATAGTAATCCATAAAAATCCCTCTTCATCTTGTGAAATACTTGTTACAGCATTCTCAACTATACCTACAGCCTTAAAAACATTGGAATAATCAGTGAAAGTTCCTGTTTTATCATCATAGGATTGTAATCCACCTCTTGCTCCTATCCACAATAATCCATCCTTGTCCACAAAAACATTTCTAGCATCCATTTTATTTCGTTCTCTCATATTATCTGGATACTTTAATCTTTCAACATTTCCACTTTTTTTATTTATCTTGTTAACTCCACCTTGAGTTGCAACCCACAAATTATCTTTATCAGCTTCACATATTTGCCAAACTACATTGCTACTTAAGGTATTTTCATCACTATTATTACTATAAAAATTTGTAACTTCCCCAGTCATAGTATTTAATTTATTCAATCCTGCTGAGTTAGTTCCAAGCCATAGCATTCCATCAGAATCTTTATAAATTCCACTCATACTATTATCACTAATAGTATTTTCCTTATCAGGCTCTCTTCTATAATGCTTAAAAGGCTGCTTAGGATTTAATAAACTTATTCCATTATAAGTACCAAACCAAAGCAATCCACTTCTATCTTCATATGCAGTTAATACATTATCGTTAACTAAACTAGTATCATCATAATACCTGCTTTCAAAAAGATGCATTTTTTTATTTTCTTTATTATATTCTAATAATCCATTTTGAGTTGATATCCATAAATTATTATATTTATCTTCATAAATGGCATTTACACTATCTGGAGATATTTTAAAAGACTCTAATTCTTTATCAAAATAAGTAATATCTTTATAATTGCTTGATACTAACATAATATGATTATCTGTTACTATCCATATATTATCATCTCTATCTCTATAAATATTAGAAATTGCCGAATTATCATTATCTAATATATCATTTATAGGTTGAATCTCCTTAGTCTTTGTATTAATTACACTTAAACCTTCGCTTGTTCCAACCCATACATTTCCGTATTTATCCTCACATAAAGAAGTAACTACATTGCTTTTTAACCCCTTAGGTTCTGTATCTTTAAAAATTTGATACATATCACCTGTTTTAGGATTATAAATATTTAACCCTTTTCTAGTAGCTATCCAAATAGTTCCATCACTATGCTTTAATATATCCCATATATTATTATTTGATAGCTTGCTTTTTCCCTCTTCATCCTCAAACATTCTACTTACTTCATTTGTTATTACATTTATTTTGCTTATACCCTTGCTAGTTCCAACAAGAATATTATCATTGTCATATTCTATTAGAGCTGATATAAAACTTGAATTAATACTCTTTTTATCATTTACTAATTCTCTAAAAATAACAAACTCATGTCCATTGTATTTATTTAATCCATCTGATGTCCCAAACCACATATACCCTTTATTATCTTGAATTATCTTATTTACAGTAGATTGGGATAATCCGTCCTTTAATGTTAAATTGTTGAATCTTACTTCTGATTCTCCTAAAGCAAAAACATTTTTGCCTTGAATTAGTATTAGTATTAAGGAGAGAAAAGCATATCTTATAACTAATTTTTTTATATTCAATTTTATTACCTCTCTAAAACTAAAATAACAATTTAATTTTCTCAAAAAACAAGAATATTGTCAAACAATGTCACATCAAATTTAATATTTTATCCTAGTAATATTTATATCTCTCAGAAAATTTTCCATATTATATAATATTAATATCTCATCAAAATTCGTATTTTTCATATATTCACTTACTTTCCATGAAAAACTCCTAAGATCAACCACATGAATTTCCTGAAAGTTTTGACTTAAAAATGGAATTATAGAATTAGCAAAGGAATCTTTAAATATCAATAATTTTTTTCCTAACTTTATATTTTTATTTTCTATAATAGTAAGTCCATTATTTCCCCTAATAAATACTGAGTACTTATCCCTAGTCTTTAACTTATCATAATCATATAAACTTTCAAAAATTTTCCCCTGTATATTCATAGTAATATTATCTATATCATAATAAGTTAAAATATCACTTTCTGCACTAAAAAGCTTAGCCTTTGAAAAATATGTTCCATAAAATCCTGTAGCTTCATTCTTTTTTAAACTATTTAAATCAATAGGTTTTTCTCCTAAGCTTTCAATATAAGCTTTATATGCTAAATATGCCCCATAACTTGTCCAATGGTGATCAGTTTTATAATATATATATTCCTCTTTATTCTTCTTAAATAAACTCACTAAATCTATATTTCTATCTTTATCATTTGCCTTATAAACTTCATTTATAAGATTCTCTTGATTTAAAAGCTTTATTCCCCATGGAATATATTCTTCATAAATGGTATATGAATTTGGAACTATCATAGTAGTAACCTTGCCCTCATATATATCAATAAATTTATTTATGGAATCTATGTTATTTTTAAATCTCTCCTTATCATAAGAAATATTCTTTTCAAACATATAGTTTTCTTTTCCATAAATTATATTGTTATTTTCTAACTTTCCTAGGGTGTACTCACTTATGGATTTTAAGTTTATCCACTGATTTCTAAAAATAAAATTATCATTTATATACTCTTCATATTTATCTCTATATTTTCCCTCTAAAAAAGAACTTATTGAAAATATAGGTTTCCTTGCAAGATTCCTATTTTCCAATTCTGAAAAACTATTATCTTTCTTTACAATATCGAAAAAGGTTAAAATCATTATAAAAGAAAAAAACATATAAACAATTGGATGCTTTTTCATAAAATATTTCCTTTCTAAAATCTAAAATAAAGAAATGGATTATAAGTAGAATCCACTAAATATGCCACTGATAATATAAACACCATCATTAATACTAAGCATTCTAAAGATTTATTTTTCTTTATGAATCTCTCATAAATATTATTTATTAACTTTGTAGATCCTAAAATAGCTATTATAAGAACTAAAAAATAGTTTCTTAAATAATAAATAAAATCTAAAGAAAAATTCATTCTAAATAAATACTTTATACTAAGTAAATCCTCAAAGGAAAAAAGTGCCCACCCAAAAACTATAAAAACTATTGCATATATATGAGAAAGAATCTTATATTTATTTAAATAATTCATTAGAAAAACTTTTTCTATAACAATAAGAAAGAAAAAATATAATCCCCATATTATAAAATTATATTTTGCTCCATGCCAAAAACCAGTTAAAAACCATACAATAAAAAGATTCATTACTGTTCTCTTTTTTCCTAATCTATTCCCTCCCATAGGAATATAAACATATTCCTTAAACCAAGCGCCAAGGGTAATATGCCACCTTCTCCAAAACTCAGTAATACTTCTTGATATATATGGGAAATTAAAATTTTCTGGGAAATCAAACCCAAGCATCTTTCCAAGTCCTATGGCCATAGAGGAATATCCACTAAAATCAAAATAAATCTGAAAGGAAAATGCTATTACGCCAAGCCATAATAAAGGAGTTGATACGTAACTCATTCCAAATTCTTGAATCTCATTCCATAGAAGACCTATATTATTAGCTATTAAAACCTTCTTGCCCATTCCTATTATGAATTCAGTAATCCCCTCTTCAACTTGATTAACTTTAATTTTTCTATTTTTAAGTTCATTTTTTATGTCTGAATATTTTACTATAGGTCCTGCTATAAGCTGTGGAAAAAGACATACATAAGCTCCAAAGTTTATTATATTTCTTTCAGCCTTTATCTTTCCTCTATATACATCAATGGTATATGACATAGTCTGAAAAGTATAAAAACTTATACCTAGAGGTAAGGTTAAATATATTAATGATAAAGAAGTCCCAAGAACTAAATTTATATTTTCAATAAAGAAATTTAAATATTTAAATAATATGAGCATACCTAAATTAAATATAAGAGAGCAAAATAAAAGTACCTTAGTGATTATTTTTTTCTCCCTATATTTTTCAATAAAAATACTTATTGAATAATCTACTCCTATGGATAAAAGCATTATAATAAAATACTTTGGTTCTCCCCATGAGTAAAATACTAAACTTAATATTAATAGAGATAAATTTTTAAATTTATTTGGAGTTAGGTAGTATATTATAAACATTATTGGTAAAAATCTAAATATAAACATAATACTGCTAAATACCATTTTAAATATCCTCAAAATTCAATTTTATATTTCTAAGAGACTTTAATAGTCTCTTTTTTATTATCTTTCTCTCTAAATGCCTTCTAATCTAAAATATGTATTTTAAAATAATAAATAAATTAGTTAAACTTGCTAATACTTACAGAAAAATATAAAAAATTTCTCCTTTCCCTAAGCATAGCAAGTTTAAAAATCAAACTATTAATTTATTATTTCTTTAAATAGGAATTAACCTTTATTTGAATTCCCCTTCGTATATCTTATTTGCTTCTTCTAATTGATCTTGTGGTAATATAAATAGTGAAACATAATTTCCCTTAACCTTAACCTCTGAAGACTCTGCAATCTCTTTTTCCTCTGGATAAAAAGCTTTTCCAATCTTATCTTCTAGAACCTTATCTAAAGACGCTTTTACTGATTCTACTTTTCCCTCCTTAGCCTTTGCAATAATAATTAAGGCATTTCCTGGTGATCTTCCAGTCTCAGAAATTCCATATTCCTCTACATCATCTAAATTTAAATGATAAAGTTCCTTAGCCATTTGATCATCTACAGGCATAGGCATTATAACCATACCAGCGTCTACAAGTTTATTTGTCATATCTGAAGCACTCATAGACATTTTTATATCACTTTGTTCAACATTTTTTCCATTATTATCTTTAGCTCCACAAGAGGTTAATGTAGCCCCTATCATAACTGAGGCTAAAACACTTATTAAAAACTTTTTCATCCCTATATTCACTCCCTAACATACATATTTATTATGTTAAAGCTATTATATCCTATAACCTAATCCCCTCCAATAATTTTGGAATATTGTTAATCCTTTAGTAACTTTTAAAGATTATTTTTTATAATTAAATAATTTTCTTCTAAAATCATCTTAATTAATAATAGATAAAAACTACTATTTAAATAAAAAAAGCATCAAAAGAAATGGATTCTTTGATGCCTTAAAATATATATTTAATTATCTTTTTTTATATACCTTTTTAGGTAAATTACTTTTCTTTTTACTATTGTTTTTATTTGAAGGAACCTTTTTTACCTCTGTTTCATGTATCTTTCCTTCATATAAATAAACTCTAGGAATTTTTATTTTTAATTGTCTTTCACATTTTACTATTATTTTTTCTTCTTTATAATCTGCTAAAGAGTATGCAAAGCCTTTTTCTCCAGCTCTTCCTACACGTCCTACCCTATGTAAGTAGTTTTGAGAATTCATAGGAATATCTAAGTTAACTATATGTGTAGCTCCCTTAATATCTAGCCCTCTAGCTGATACATCTGAAGTTATTAAAACCTTAGCTTTTCCACTTCTAAAATCTTGAAGTGCCTTCTTTCTCTCCATTTTATTATCACTTCCATGAAGAGAAACTGCCTCTATTTTATTATACTTTAACTTTTGAATTACATTATGTACATTATAGCTATTATTTATAAAAACTATTATTTTTTTCTCATCCCCTATAGCATGTATAAGCTTTCTTAAAAAGTCTATTTTATCTCTTAATTCTACTTGAAAATATCCATGTTCTATATTTTCATTAACCTTGTTTGCAGATTTTGCTTGAATAAGCTCACTAGTTCCTATTAATTCATCTGCAGTTTCTAAAGCTTTTTCATTCATTGTAGCTGAGAATATAAGCTTTTGAGTATCCCTTGGACAAGATTTAACAACACTTTTCACATCTTTTATGTTTATAAAATCTAATAGTTTATCACCTTCATCAATAACTATTGTCTTTATGGTATTAGTTGTTATTTTTTTCTTATTTATAAGCTCTAAAATTCTCCCTGTAGTTCCAACAAGTATATGAGGCTTATTCTTAAGCTTCTCCATTTGTCTCTTTATATTTCCGCTTCCAACTAAAGTTGTTGAAGTTATCTTTTTTCCAAGTCCTCTTTTAAGATCATTTAAAACATTGTTTATCTGAACTCCTAATTCATGAGTTGGTGAAAGAATAATAGCTTGCATATCATTTTTTGAATCATCAATCTTTTCTATTATAGGAAGTAAATATGCTAAAGTTTTTCCTGTTCCTGTTTCAGCTTTTCCTATTACATTTTTACCTTTTAAAATTTCAGGTATAGCTTTTTCCTGAATATCTGTTGGCTCCTCTATTCCTAATCCTACTAAAGATTTTAAAACCTCTTCACTTAATCCTAACTTTAAAAATTTATCCATTAGCATCCCATCCTTCTTTAACTCTAAAGTTTAATCTTATTGTTTTTTAATATATTCTCACAAAGAGTTTCAAAATGAGAAGTATCTACGCCTTCCTTCTTTAACTTAGAAAGTCTTAAATTTATTCTTTCTAAAGTTTCCTTACCTTCTCTTTTATCTCTTTTTTTGATACATGTATTAAAATAATCAACTAAATAATCTATTTTTATAACTTCATTAGCTAAGTCTTCTCTATCTTCATTTATAAGTTCTATCAATAAAGAATATACCTTAGGAGAAGTTGAATTTCTATGCATTTTTAAGAAATCATTATTTCTACTAGTTATCTTTGCCATACTTATTTTCCTTTCTAAATAAATTATGATTTAACATAAATTATTGACATAACATCCTTTAATATATCATAAGTAAAAAGAAAAAAACAGAAGAAACTATATGAAAATAAACTTTAAATAAAACTTATTAATATATTTTACTAATTACTAGATAAATCTATAAGCTTTATTTTTAAAGATTCAATATAGTTTCTTCTTAAAACAATAATATTCTCTATTTTATTATTCTATAAAGTTTAGCTTTAATTTAAATATCAAACTTTATAAAATATATAATACTTAAAATAACAACTATTTTAAAAGTATTTCTTATATAATACCATGGTCTAACATAGCATCTGCAACCTTTTTAAATCCTGCAATATTAGCTCCAACTATTAGATTTCCATCATGACCATATTCAGAAGCTGCATTTCTAGAATTATAGTATATATTTTTCATTATGTCTTTAAGTTTTGCATCAACCTCTTCAAAAGTCCAAGACATTCTTAAACTATTTTGACTCATTTCTAAAGCTGATGTTGCTACTCCACCTGCATTGGCAGCTTTTGCTGGTGCAAATAAAATTTTATTATCCACAAAAAGTTTTTGAGCTTCTAAAGTTGAAGGCATATTTGCTCCTTCTCCTACAGCAATTACTCCATTATCAATTAAAGTTTTTGCACTGCTTTTATCTATTTCATTTTGAGTAGCACAAGGAAGTGCTATATCACATTTAACATTCCAAATTCCTCTAAATCCCTCAGTAAACTTAGCAGTTTTAACATAATTTACATATTCAGAAATTCTTCCTCTTTTTACTTCTTTGATTTCTTTTACAACCTCTAAATCTATTCCATTTTCATCATATACATAACCTGATGAATCTGAAAGTGCAACAACCTTTCCTCCAAGCTCTTGAACTTTTTCAGTGGCATATATTGCAACATTTCCTGAACCTGAGATTACAACAGTTTTTCCTTCTATTGTTTGACCGTTATCTCTTAACATTTCATCTACAAAATATACTAAACCATATCCAGTTGCTTCTTTTCTAGCTAAGCTACCACCATAAGTTAAGCCCTTACCAGTTAAAACTCCCGCATCTACTGAATTTTTAAGTTTTTTATATTGACCAAACATATAGCCTATTTCTCTTCCTCCAACCCCAATATCTCCTGCAGGAACATCTGTATTAGGTCCTATATGTCTATAAAGTTCACTCATAAAGCTTTGGCAAAATCTCATTATCTCTCTATCTGATTTTCCCTTAGGATCAAAGTTAGATCCTCCTTTTCCTCCTCCAATAGGAAGAGTAGTTAAAGAATTCTTAAATATTTGCTCAAATCCTAAAAATTTTATTATGCTTAAATTAACTGAAGGATGGAATCTTAATCCTCCCTTATATGGTCCTATAGCACTATTAAATTGTACTCTATATCCTCTGTTAACTCTTACATTTCCAGCATCGTCAACCCAAGGAACTCTAAACATTATAACTCTCTCTGGTTCAACAATTCTTTCTAATATTCCCTCTTCCATATACTTAGGATTCTTTTCTAAGACAGGTACTAAAGAGTATAACACTTCTTCTGCAGCAGCTAAGAACTCACTTTCTCCAGGGTTATTTTTCTTTAAATCTTCCATTAAATTATCTACATATTTTTTTACTTCCATTTTAATGCCCCCTTTTTTATGTTCACTATAGCTTTTACATTGACTATATTATTTAAAAGTTATAGCTTTAAGCTAATATTCTAGGAAAATATTTTCTTAATTAAATCTTATTTTATATTATAGCATAAAGTACCATTTATTAAATAATAATCTTTAATATTTAATAAATTGATAATTTTAATAAGATTTATATTGTAAATAAATATTTTTAACATTAAAAATATTTATAAGCCTTCTTTTTTTCAAAATTATTATACATAACTAACTATAGATACCAAGTCACTTTAATCATAATAACATTTTTTTATTACAATTTATTATTATTAATTTTTAATATATTATACTAAAATTTTAGTTATTTAAATTCTAATATAGTATTATTTTTATATATGCTTACTTAATTATATAAAACTTATTCATACTTTTAATTTAATCTTAAAAATCAAAAAGGTAACTTTATTTAATAAAGCTACCTTTTTTTATTATCTAATAACCTTTTGTGGATTTGAAAAAAAGAATAAATCAAGCATTTTCTGATCTATTAAAACTTCATATGCAACCATTTTAGTTTCCCATCTAACCACAATTACATAAACCATTTTTCCTTCTTGAATATTGTTATAACATTTTTTTACTTTTACATTAGAATATCTATTTAATTCACTATTTCCTAAAGGTGCAATAATTTCAACCTCTCTTAAATTTATGTTACCCTTTACTTTTCTTCTAACTCTCTCATAAATAGCACTTATTTCAAGTTCTCCATCAGTAAATTCATAGTCATATTCAACCATTGTTAACCTTTTAGCTATAAAAAGAGGCAAACATATTAATATTAAAAATATCAAAGCAGGTATTAGCCCTGTAAAAATAAATATTCCTGCTGCTAAAAACAAGGAAATAATCATAGCTGGCACTATCATCTTATGTAGCTTTGATTCTTCGCCACTTATACTTAATTCATAAAACTTCTCCATACCCGTCTCCCTTTTCCATTTGCTTTTTCTTTCATTATATCATAAATTTCTTTTCAATTTTATATACTAAACCTAGTAATAAATATTAATTTTTTGTATTATTTTAATATTTATATCATTTAAACTTAACATTAAAATAATTTTAATTTGCAATTTTTAAATTTTAATCTTTCATTTTTTAAAATAAAATGATAAAATTAAAAAGTATTAAATTTTGATAGGAGTGTTAAACTATGGATAAAAAGACAGCTATTGATTGGAATAATCTAGGCTTCTCTTATATGAAAACAGATTATCGTTACATATCTCACTATAAAGATGGTAAATGGGATGAAGGAAAATTAGTTACAGACAACAAATTAAGCATAAGTGAAGCTTCAACTGCCCTTCACTATGGCCAACAATGTTTTGAAGGTTTAAAAGCTTATAGAACAAAGGATGGAAAGATTCAACTTTTTAGAGTAGATGAAAATGCTAAGAGAATGAATAAATCATGTGATAAACTTTTAATGCCTGAAATACCAGTTGAAAAATTCATAGATGCTTGTATGCAAGTTGTCAAGGCTAATGAAAGATTTGTACCTCCATACGGTACTGGTGCAACTCTTTATATAAGACCTTTCATGATAGGTGTTGGTGATAATATAGGTGTTAAATCTGCTCCTGAATTTATATTTTCAGTATTCTGCCTTCCAGTTGGTGCTTATTTTAAAGGTGGAATGAAGCCTGTAAACTTTATGATTGCAGATTATGATAGAGCTGCTCCTAAAGGAACTGGTGCCGCTAAAGTTGGTGGAAATTACGCAGCAAGCTTAAAGGCTCATGAAATAGCTGCAAAAAAAGGATTTGCTGATTGTATATATTTAGACCCAGCAACTCACACTAAAATTGAGGAAGTTGGAGCTGCAAACTTCTTTGGAATAACAAAGAAAGGTGAGTTTGTTACTCCATATTCAGAATCAATTTTACCAAGTATAACAAAATACTCTTTAATGCAAATAGCTAAAGATTATTTAAAAATGCCTGTATCAGAAAGAGATGTTTTAATAGATAACTTAGATGAATTCGCTGAGGCTGGCGCTTGTGGTACAGCCGCTGTAATAACTCCAATAGGAGGAATAGAATATAAGAATAAACTTCATGTTTTCCATAGCGAAACTGAAGTTGGTCCTATTACTAAAAAACTTTATGATCTTTTATCTGGAATGCAATTTGGAGATGTAGAAGCTCCTGAAGGATGGATATTTGAAGTTAAATAATACATAAAAAAGAGAGTGAGTAGTAAACTCCTCTCTTTTTCTCTTAATTAAGAAAACTTTCTTTTATTTCTCTTAGTAATTCTTTATAATTATCACCAGAATCTATTATCCTAAAAGTTTCATCATTAACCTTAATAAATTCTTCACTTAATGATAAGCTTATATAATCATCTCCCATATATATATTATACTCATTTAAAATCACTGGATTTTTAAAAGGTTTAACTATTTTTATTCCCTTAATATCATCATATATATTTGCTATATCATTTTCATCTTCTATTTTATAACTATTAAATTCAGAATCATTTTTCTTTTCTGTAACAACTATAAATTCTGGATTTTCTATTAACATATTAAATGCAGCCTCTAGTTTAATAGGCATAAAGAAATATGAACAAATAATAACTGATATTGTTATAAAGAAAGTAATAACTAATTTATTAAGAAGCTTCATATATTCCCTCAAAATTAATTGCTTACTTTAATACTATTCCCCTTACATCTAAATTATGCTTTTTAGCTAAATCTCTATATATTTCTAGCATATTATTTTCCTCAAAAAACATAGGAAAACTCAAATTATAATTTCCCCATATAGTCATAGGCTTTTCCATAAAATATATGGTGCAAAAGAATAATTCTCTAGTATTTAATCTAGTTATAAAGGACATTAAGTCTTTATTATGAAGCTCAAAATAAACACTTTTTATTTCCTGTTTATTGATATTATCTATCAAAATATTTTTATCCCTTTCATCTAACCCCTCTAAAAGCCTTGCTAAACTCTCATCTTCTAAGTTTTTTATGTATAAGTCTATTATTACTTTTCCCTTATTAAGCTCTAATGCTTCATTAAAGAAATTAATAAAACATCCCTCTTTTATTTTAAAAGAATCATTATCCCCATTATATTCTAAAAGCCCGTTTGAATATCTATCAAATCCATCTAATATATTATTAAATCTTATTTTTATTTTATTTTTAAATTCATCTTCACTTATAGATTTTAAGATTTGACTCAAAAATAACACTCCTTCACTTAACTTATTATGATTATTATACACAAAGCTTATTTTATTTGGCTATATTATTGAAAATTTATCTCTTAAATCATATTTTAATACATATAACAAATTGTTTAATGAAATACTAAAGTTATTATTTATTACAAAATATGTTGAGGTGATTTTACTGTGTTTAAACATTTTAAGAAAAACGCACTTATTATTTTTTTATTATTAAGTATTTTTACTAGCTTTTTTATTAGTAATACTTTAGTTGTTTCAGCAGAAGATAATGATGTACATTTAGTTTTAGATACTAAAAATATTAATAATCTTCCAAATAATTTTAGAACAACATCTGATTTAGAAAGATTAAAAAACCTATCTAATATTAATATGAAAGGTTTAGATACTCTCAATATTTCAGGAAGTCAACAATTTTCTCCTAATAACCTTTCACTTTTAGTTACTTCAATTAAAACCACTTTACCTATAACAATTGTAGATTTAAGGCAAGAATCTCATGGATTTATTAATGAATATCCTGTTAGTTGGAAAGGCGAAAAAAATAATGCCAACTTAGGTTTAACCAGAACAGAAGTTATTGATACTGAAAGAAAGCTTTTAAACAGTATTACCTTAGGAACTCCAATACAATTTTTTAATGACCCTAAGCTAACTGTTATCCCCGAGAAAGTTCTTTCTGAAAATCAATTAGTAAAAGCTAATTCTATGAATTATGTTAGAATTCCAGTAACTGATGGGAAGCTTCCTACTTACGAAATGGTAGATTTTTTTGTTCAATATGTAAATTCAATGCCAAAAGATTCATGGCTACATTTCCATTGTAAGGAAGGAATAGGAAGAACAACAACTTTTATGATTATGTATGATATAATGAAAAACTATAATAATGCTACTCTTGATGAAATAATAAATAGACAATTAACTCTCTCTGGAATCAAGGAAAAATCTATACTTTCCTTCCCTTCAAAAGAGCGTTTAGACTTCTTTACTAAATTTTATGAATATGTAAAAGAACAAAATAATGATTTTAAGATTAGTTGGAGTCAATGGCTTAATAAAAATAATTTTCCTCTAATCACTATCCGCTAAATATATAAATATTATTTAAAGAAAAAGGATGTATTAAAATAATTAATAAATAAAACTTATAAGGTATTTCTTATTATCTATAAGTTTTATGTTTAACTTTTAATACATCCTTTTCTTATTCTATTCTTCTTTTAAGAAGCTATATTGAGCACAATACAGATTATAATAATATCCTTTTCTATTTAATAACTCTTCATGAGTTCCATCTTCAACAATTTTTCCATGGGAAAGAACAAATATTTTATCACAATCTCTTATGGTAGAAAGTCTATGTGCTATAACTATAGAAGTTCTTCCTTCCATTAGTTTCTTTATTCCTTCTTGAACTAGCCTTTCTGTTTCAGTATCAATATTAGCAGTTGCTTCATCTAATATAAGTATTCTTGGATCTGAAATTAAGGCCCTAGCAAATGCTATTAACTGCCTTTGTCCTAATGAAAGTCTTGATCCTCTTTCATTAACATTTGTATTATATCCCTCTTCAAGTTTTTCTATAAAGTTATGAGCATTTACAGCCTTTGCAGCTTGGATTATTTCCTCATCAGTAGCATCTAATTTCCCATAGCGTATGTTCTCCTTAATAGAAGAAGCAAAAAGAAATGAATCTTGAAGCATTATTCCCATCTGACTTCTAAGACTTTCTACATCTACAGTACTTATATCAATACCATCTATAAATATTTTTCCTTTAGTTGGCTCATAAAATCTACTTATAAGGTTTGTTATTGTAGTTTTTCCAGCTCCTGTTTCTCCAACTAAGGCTATTTTTTCTCCTGGATTTAAGGTGAATGTTACATCTTTTAATGCATGATTTCCATCATTATCATAGGAAAAAGTAACATCTTCAAAATGAATTTCTCCTTTTATCTTTGGAAGTTTTTCTTCTGCCTTATTATTTACCATGTGGTTCTTAGTATCCATAATATCAAAAATTCTTTCTGCTGCTGAAAGATTAGTAACAAAAGCATTATAAAAGGCTGATAAGTTCATTATAGGTCTCCAAAGCATTTCAATATACATTATGAAGGCCATTAAGGTTCCTAAAGATAAATTTCCACCTCTTGTTAATTTATACCCTGCAAATAATACTATTGCAATTCCAAAACCTCTGCATATATCCACTGTAGGCCAAAAATAATCTTGAAGCCTAACTGCATGTAAAAAACCACCTGCATGTCCTTCTAGATGATTTTCAAATTTTTCTCTTGAATACTCTTCTCTATTAAATCCTTGAACCACTTTCATTCCTGAAAATGCTTCATGGGTATAACCTAAAAGAGCTGATCTATTTTCCCTAAAAACTCTCCACCTTTTATTTGATTTTATTTCTATAAAAAACATTCCCGCAAAAAGAAATGGTAAAACTGTTAAACAAACCAAAGTAAGACTTGGATCCATTAAAAACATCATAAAAATTACTAGTAAAATTGTAAAAAGGTTTGGTATTAAATTAACAATACTATGATTTAACAAGTTATTTAATGCATTAACATCACCAACTACCCTTGATAAAATCTTACCTACTGGTCTACTATCAAAAAAGGAAAAACTTAAAGTTTGTATATGAGTATAAAGTTCATGTCTTATATTTACTAATATTTGATTTGTTATTTTACTCATAGATAGCATTCTTATTTTTGAAAGTATCATTGCTATTATATTTAATAAAAGTAAAACTGCTCCTATGCCAAGTAATCCATTTACATCCTTAGCAGAAACAAATTTATCTATAGAAACCTTCATTAAGTATGGATTTAATGTATTACAACTCATAATAAGTAAAAGCATTAATATTATTCCTATAGTTTTCCACTTGTATGGAGCCACATATTTTAGAAGTCTCTTTATAGTCTTCCACTTATGAGTTTTTTTCTCATTTATTTCTTCCATTATCTCTTCCCCCTTTTTAATTAAAATTTTAATATTATTGTATAAACTCTAAATCTTGAAATTGATGACAATATACACTATAGTAATATCCCTTTTTCTTTAATAAACTTTCATGATCTCCCATTTCAACTATTTCTCCATCTTTCATGAAAAGTATTATATCGGCGTCCTTAACCCCAGATATTCTATGAGCAATTATAAATGTAGTTGCTTTATCTTGCTTTTTAGATAAATTTTTAAGCACATTAAATTCTGTCTCCATATCAAGTGCTGATGTAGCATCATCTAAAATTAATATTGGTGTTTTTCTAACTAAAGCTCTAGCTATTGCTAATCTCTGCTTTTGACCACCTGAAAGTCCTAAACCTCTTTCTCCAACTTCTGTTTCAAATCCTTCTGGCATTTCTTTTATGAAATCATAAGCACAACTATCCTTTGCTGCCTCTATTATTTCATCTTCACTTTTATTTCCTCCAAAATCTATATTATCTTTTATAGAATCAGAAAACAGAAATGTATCTTGAAAAACCACAGCCATATTTTCTCTTAAACTATCTAAATTCCATTTTTTCACGTTAACTCCATCAATAAATAACTCTCCAGAAGATACATCATAATGCCTTCCTATTAAAGAAAGAATTGAACTTTTACCACATCCTGTTTCCCCCATAATAGCTACGGTACTTCCTGCTGGTATTTTTAGGTTTATTTTCTTTAGCACTTCTTCCTCATTATACCTAAAGGATACGTTCTTAAATTCTATTTCACCTTTAACCTTATCTGGATTATAAGAATTCTCCATAGAAGTTATTTGAGGCTTTCTTTTAAGAATGTTAAATATTTTATCCATAGATGCTCTATTTTGAGACATCATATTTACAAGACCACCTATATTTTTCACACAAAAAGATAAATTTAAAATATAACTACTGAAAGCTAAAAGTGTTCCCATAGTAATATTTCCTTTGATAACCAAGTATCCTCCATAAATTATCATTGCTACAGGAGTTAAATTTGTTAAAAGATCAATTACAGGCAAGAAATTGCTTAAAATTTTTGCTTGAGTTATATTAAGGTCATAATAATCCTTATTGACCTTTAAAAACTTTTCAGTTTCATATTTTTCTCTAGCAAAAGCCTTTACTAATCTTATTCCTGCTATATCTTGCTGTGCCATAAGATTTATATCAGCCACTTTATCACTTATTTTTGAGTAATTTCTATGAAACTTTTTATTAACTAGAATAGCCAAAACCCCTACAGGAAGTAAGATGACTAAACAGATTATTGTAAGAGAAGGACTCATACTCATCATTATGGTTACAGATATAATAAATAATATTATTCCTTCTATAAGTAATCTAAGTCCATAAGATATTGTTTCCCAAACTATATCTACATCTTCACCAATTCTTGACATAAGTTCTCCTGTATTGGTACTATCAAAGAATGAAAATTCAAAGCTTTGAATCTTTTTAAATAAGTCCATTCTAATTTCTTTGCTTACATTTAAAGAAAACTTATCAAATAAAAACTCCTTAATATATCCTAATATTCCACGTAAAAGTGATAATCCTAAAAAAACTCCAAAAAATAATCCTAATTTGCTTTTATCACTTCCTAGTAAAATATCATCAACAAATATTTTTTGAAGATATGGAAAAAAACTATCTATCCCCAAAACAATTATCATAGCTACTATAGGAACTATTAAAAATACCATTCTCTTAGATATATAATCCTTAAATATCCCCATAAATATTCCCCCTTTATTTATATAATTTAATAAACCTTTATATATAATCACCTATATTTTCATGATTCCCCTCCTTATAATTAAAATAAAAAAACACCTATGTTCCTTAAGCAAAAGCTATGCTTAAAGACATAGATGCCCTATAAAAATCAAGAATATAAGAAAAATTTCTAGGTTAAGATAAATGGAAGACTTTAAAGCTTCTAATTGGCAAACCACTAATGTTTTGTACTAAAAAGTAAGGATTCTATTAAAACATAGATAATTATGCAAAAACCTTCTTAACCTTATTAAATTTTTATTACAAACTTTATTTTATTGCAACAAAAAGCACAGCTTCTCAGCCATGCCTTAAAATCTAGAAAAGATTTTATAAAATTTTATGGAAAGCATTAGAAAAATCCCATAAAAGGAGCCATTGACTGAGTAAATACTAATTTTATTGTAAAAAATAACAAATACACATTATTAATATATTTATTATCAAATTTTCTCATCAAACTGTCTCCTTTCATAAATTTAATCTTAATAATTATTATACTTTATATTACTCAATTTTCAACCATTTTATTATATTTTTTACAAAATTTATCATTATAAAAATTTTATGCTATTAGTTTCACCTTTGATCTTCATCAAAAAGCTCTTCTTCATAGTCACAAACATCATAGGTCTCACTACCATAATCTTTATCAATAATATTATTTGCAATATTTTTACTCTCTTCCTTTATTTCATCAAAAGTAAAAGGCATGTTATTTTCATCTTTTTTAAAATCTTCAGCTTCAAAGGAACTAGCTAAATTTAATATTTCTTCAAGCATTGTTTTTGCTCCCTTAATTATCTCATTAAAACTATTCTCATTTACTTCCTTAAACATACCTGTTGCCCCCCATATACTTGGGTTTTGGAATAAATCTAAATTATGAAAATAATCCTTAAAAATTTCTTCTTTTTCATTAAAATTATCTATAGAATCTTCTTCTGAATTCAAATCTTCATCTATATCTTGATTTTTATTGACATCATATATTTTTTCTATATTATCTTTTAAAACATCCTTATTTATAAATTCTTTATCAGTATGTTCTATAATAGGAATTTTTTCTCCCCTCTTATAATTTAGTTTATTTCTTTGAAGAATTATCCTAGTAAAACTAAATCCATCCCTTAAAACCATTCTATAAATTTTCTTCTTAAAAGCAGGATGTTCTATGGTTAATACATAAATACTTAATGGAACTAAAAATTCCACTATTCCAGCTAAATCTGTCTCACCTTCATATTTTTCTTTTTGATTTTCAATTTTTACTATACATTTTGTTATAGGTCTTTGATCTTCATCTAAAATATTAAAAAAAACTCTTTGATTAATCATAACATCTATTAAGATTTTACCCTCTTAATATTTTCACACTCCGAAGAATATTATACCTTATATAATTATTCTTAAATTTTGTTTTTGTTAATAAAACTTACAAAATAAAAAACACGGAATAAAACCGTGCTTTCTTATTAATCATATTTTATAGAATTTCTTCACTATTTACTCTAATTTCTCATAAAAAATTTAAGTATTATAGATTCAAAATAGCTTTTAAGCTATACTATTTTCTTTTTCAGTATTATTAAACTTCTTAAACTTTTCAATAAAATTATCAAACATATAAAGATAAATCATCATTACACCCATAGATAATAATATTGCTACAGTTAACATTTCCCCTCTTCCAAACTTTAATATATCTTTATTGCTTATTAAAACACTATATAATAACAAAGATACAAAATTCTCTAATATAACCACTTTTCTCAATGTAACTATTGTCTTAACATCTTGTTTTTCCAACTTTTTAATGTCTTCATCCTTTTTACAATGAAGGTCATATACAAGATAAGAACTTATTCCTATTTCAACTATTATAAAAATTAAAGCTATAAAAAATCCAAATACCATGCGTGCCCCCCTAAATTCTTCAACATCTTGTAATCGTTTCACTAATTATTATATCATCATATTATTGTATTTCCAACTAAATATATTTAAAAGTAAATTAATTCATGTAAAAGATGTAATAAGTTATTTATTAATACTTTTTTAACCTTTTTGTAAATTTAAACCTTAATTTGTAAAATATTATTATAAATGTACACTTTTTTATGAATTTATTAAGTTTACAATTCTATTTAATTATAATTTAAATTAATACAAGGAGGCACTATATGAAAAAACTTTTTACAACTTCCCTATTAATTCTTTCAATGATTTTTCTAATAGGATGTGGATCTAAAGGGGAAAGCAAAAACTTTGGGCTATCTGTATTTGGATTAGAAAAATTTTCAGGACTAGATAAACCTGAAGATAATATTAAAATAAATCTAAATGGTAAAGTTCAAGACTTAAGCTTACCAATATACTTAGATAAAAATAGATATCTAATTCCTATAAGCGAAATAATCAAAAATAACAATGGGGAGTTTAAAATAGAGGATGATTTTTTAAATATTAAATTTGAAAATAAAGATATTAAAGTTAATTTAAAAGATAATACTTGGACTAATTTATCAAAGGAAGAATCAGAGGCTAATAAATTTAAAATTGACCCTATAATAAAAGATGATACTGTATATATGTCTTTAATTGACTTTGCTAATATGTTTGATTTAAAAAGCAGATGGAACTCAAAGGACAAGCTAATAAAATTATATAATAATAAAGATATGTTAGATGTTAAACACTATAAGGGAAAAGGCCCTCAAAAAGGTATTATAAGATTTGAAGATGTTGCATCTACTGGTGCTGGAACAGAATATGATTCACAATATCTTGAAACTATAAGAGTTATGGGGAGATATTTAGGTAAAAAAAATGTACCTTACCATATAGCTTGGATACCTAGATATATAGACCCAGAAAAGAAAATAGACAATGACCCTTCTAAAGAAAATAACTTTGCTAATGCTGAGCTTGTATACACTTTAGACTTTGTAGCTTCTCATAAAGGGGAAATAGGTTTACATGGTTATACCCATCAAATAGACAATACAATTAGTGGTCATGGCTTTGAATTTGGAAAATATAACCCCTCTGTGGAGGATTTAAATACAAGAGTTGATAAAGCTCTTCAAATAGCTAAAGATCTTGATATAAAAATAAACTTCTTTGAAGCTCCTCATTACACTATAAATAAAGCTCAAAATGAAGCTTTAGAAAAGAACTTTAAATATATATTTAATGATTATGATGAAAATAAAGCACAATCAAAGCCTATGAAATCACCAACTGGAAGTGGTTCTTATTATGTACCTACACCTCTATATTATATTGAGGGCGGTAAAGAAAATGATATGTTAAATAAGATAAAAAACATGTCTAATACTACTTTTGCTGGAATGTTTTATCATCCATTTTTAGAAGCTAAACTAATAGATTTTAAAGATGGACAAGATGGTTATCCTGAAGATAATTATAAAAAACCATCTATAATCCAAAAAGTAATTGATGAATTTGAAAAAAGAAATGTATCTATTATTTCAATAGAACAAGTTTCTGAAAAATAAATTTCACTTTTAAAGAAAGGTTAAGTTAAAATTATTTATTTTAACTTAACCTTTAATTAATTTTAATTATTTATTATTCTTTACCTCTTCCCATATCTTAAAAAATAATCCTACAAAAAATAAAGTTAAAAATAATATCTTAAATCCTTGAATACTGTTATTTAATCCATAAAAAGCTATTATATAAATTACTATAATAGTTCCTAAGGATACTATTTTATTAAAGACCTCTAAGGAATGTAAAATTATATTTATACTAATAATCATAGCAAAAATCAAAAAAATTATAGCTATAAAAGTTATAAAAATAACAAATACTTCCTTCAAAGCTTCATACCCCTTTAAATTAAGTATTTCATAGATATTATTAAATACAACTTCCCTTTCTGTTATATTTAAAAATATTAAATTTGATATAAATGCAAGACCTATAGCTAAAAGATTTCTATCATCATAAGATATATCTTTAAAAAACTCCTTCAAAGATTCCTCCTAAAAAATCACTTTACTAAACTATATTCCTGTTAAATTTTAATATAACCTCTTAATCTAAAGTTAAAAATAATATTTAATCTAATCATAAAATTTTATTTTTATTTTAAAGGATAAAACTCTAATCTAAAATATACTAAAATAAAAAAACATATGAGAACTAAAGGATTTTAATAGGTTCCTAAAAATTCTCATATGCTTTCAAATAAACTATATATATTTCATTAAATCTTCTTCATTTGGAATAGCATCAATAGCCCCATAATTTGTGCATGTCAATGCTCCAACCTTATTTCCATAACTTATAATTTCTCTCCATAAATTTAAATCTAAATTCTTCTTATTTTCTAATTCACTTACTTTCTTAAGAACAGCCCCAACGAAAGCATCCCCTGCCCCAGTTGAATCTACTTGATTAATTTTTATTGATGGAACTATCTCTGAATGAATTCCATTACTTAAAAGAGTTCCTTTTCCACCTAGTGTAACCGCTATTATTTTCGCTCCTAAAGAATGAAGTTTTTCAACTCCTCTTTCTAAATCTTCTTCCTCAGTTAATAGCTTTATCTCCTCATCACTAAGCTTTAAAAAATCACAAGAGCTTATAAATTTCTTACAGTCTTCCTTAAACTCTTCAATTCCTTCTTCTTTAATAAGCATATCTCTATAGTTTGGATCAAAAGATATAAAGTTTCCATTTTTACGTCCAATCTCTAAAAGTTTAAAATAAGTATTCTTAAGTTCACCTTTTAAGAATCCCGTAGCTGAACCAAAGTGAATTATATCATCCTTTTCTATTTTACTTAAATCAATATTATTAAATGAATATTCTCCATCACTGCCTCTATGAAACTCAAAATCTCTTTCTCCATTTTCATCAATAGCTACAAATGCTAAAGTGGTATATCCATCCATTTTAGTCATTTCAGTATTTATACCTATATTTTTTAGCATATCAACTAGAAATTCTCCAAAAGAGTCATTACCAACTTGTCCTAAAAAATAAGATTCTCCTCCAAGCTTACAAACTGCTGCTCCAACATTTGCTGGAGCTCCTCCAGCCTTTTTCTCAAAGTTTACTCCATTTTTAAGACCTTTTCCTATATCTTTTCCTATAAAATCTATTAATAATTCTCCTATACAAAATACTTTATTCATTATAATTCACCTCATTCATATCCCATATACTCAAGGAATTTATTTTAATTTTACCCTCTTCTGATTTTAAACTTAAGTTAAAGCTATCTTTTTTAGGATAAAGTTTTAATGATGCTACTTCAATTCCATCTTGAAAATATATTTCTACTGATGATTTATCCACAAACATATTAATTTTTAAATTCCCATTAGAATGTAACTTAAACTTCCTTATACCCTTTTCTCCATTAATCATTGAATTTCTATCTATTATACAAATTTCTTTTTTAAAATCATAAATTAAAGATGTATGTTCCTCATTACTCTCCATAAAATTAATTTCAATCTTTGATGCTTCCTGTCTTTCTATATCTAGTTTAAGCTCATAACTATTTTCTTTTACTTCATTAAAATTTAAATCTTCAATAATTATATTTTTTAAGCTTACAATTTTATCTCCCCTAAGCTTTCTCATCTCTTCTATAGGATTTTGATGTAAAATTCCATTCTTTAAAGTTAATTCTCTAGGCATGGTTAAAGAAAATATCCATCCATTCTCCCTACTACAATGAAACTCTTCTTTTTCAGGAAGCCCCATCCATCCAATTAATATATTTCTTCCTTTTTCGTCCTTAAATACTTGAGGCGCATAAAAATCAAAGCCCATATCTAATTCCTTGAACTCATTATTATTTTTAAATTCTAAAGTATCATAATTTAAATTTCCTATTAAGTATCCCGATTGATATATGTTTTGATATCTAAACTCTTCTTCTTTAATTCCTTGAGGAGAAAATATAAAAATATCCTTATTATCAATTTTAAAAAAGGATGGACATTCCCACATAAATCCAAAATCATCATAAGACGTTTTTAGTTCTCCATAAAAATCCCAATCATCTAAATCATTTGATTTATATATTACGCATCTACCCTTTAGCTTTTCAGTCTGTATTCCAAGAATCATATAATAATAACCATTATTTTCCCAAATATATGGATCTCTAAAATGAGCTGTATATCCTTTTGGTAATGTAGAGATAACTGGACCTATTTTTTTCAATTGTCCATTTTCTTCAAGAATCCCCTTGCATTGATAAGATATTCTCTCTCCTTTCTCCCCTCTAACATTCCCAGTATAAAACACTTGTAAGTTGCCATCCTTAACAATAGCTCCCCCTGAATAACATCCATTCTTATCAAAATATTCTTTTGGAGTTAAGACAATTTTAGGTATTGAAAAATCTTTAAAATTCTTTGTTTTTACAATTCCCCAATGTTTATTCTTGTGCTCACAGCCATATGGGTTCCACTGAAAAAATATGTAATATTCTCCTTTATAATAACTTAATCCATTTGGATCATTTATAAGTCCAAAGGGAGGCTCAAAATGAAAATTATCTCTCCATATATCTTTAGTTTTATTATAATATTCTTTTGATTTTTTGTTTATATATTCATCATTTAAAAACTCCATTTACTTCACCTTTCTTTAAATTATTCGGTGAAGCAAACCCTACTTTAAACTTTTAACACTTTCTCTTACCATAAGTTCTAAAGGAATTTCACAAGTATTTATACTTTTCTCTCCATTTATCAAACTTAAAATATTAAGTGCTATTTCTTCACCAAATAATTTATAATCAATTTTTACAGTTGTTAGTGATGGATATGTTATTGCACTTACCTCATATCCTCCAAAGGCTGCAATGGAAATATCTTCTGGTATTTTCTTCCCATTCTCAAGAAGATATCTCATAAGCCCAAGAGCTATATTATCTGTTGCACATACAATAGCTGTTGGATTATATTTTAAAACCTCTTCTCCTGCTTCATATGCTTTATCAAAAGAAAAGTCTGTTTCTACAAAACTTATATTGCACTCTTTTTCAAAAACATTACAAAATCCTTTTTTTCTAAGAATTCCAACTTCTCTATCACTTTCACTAACACCTAAGAACACAATATCTTTATGTCCTTGTTCTTTTATATATGTGCCTAAAATATTTCCTATCTTTTCATCATCTAAAACTAAATAATTTATATAATCATTTTTTTGTCCTGAAAACAAAATAGGTATAGGAAGTTTATTGGCTAATTTTACATGTTCTTTTGAAATTTCAAAAGACATTATAATAATTCCATCTACCCCTTGATTATATAACTTATTAATTTGTTCTAATTCCTTTTCTATGTTAAATTCACTTGTTAATATTATTCCTTGATAACCCTGTTCTTCTAGTTTTTTATTTATACCATTTAATGTTTTACCTGCAGTAAATGAATCTATTCTAGGAACTATTATTCCTATTAACTTACTTTGTTTAGACTTTAACCTTTTAGCAAAAAAGTTAGTTTCAAAACCAGTTTTTTCTATAGCCTCTTTTATCTTAACTGTATTTTCATTACTCACATAACCACCATTTAAGTATCTTGATACAGTACTTTTTGATACTCCTACCATATTAGCTATGTCCTGTATTGTAACTTTCATCATTTTCCTCCTAAATAAAGATATATATCTTCTTATATTATAAATTATATCATTACCTAGAAGTTTTTAACCATATAAGACTATTTTGAAATATTTAAAAGCAGGCTCTGTAAAATCACAGAGCCTAAAAATTATTCTTGTGGTTTAAAGAATATATATGTTAATGCAAATGAAATAGCAAATCCAATAGCAATTGTTATGAAGTACTGAATTAATCCTGTATTAATATAAAGCAGTGTTCCCGGTATAGCTGTTATTCCCATACCAGTTCCAGCCAATTTCATCATTGATGCAAACATTCCTGATGCAGCTCCACCTATACATGCAAATATAAATGGTTTAATAAATCTTAAGTTTACTCCAAATATGGCCGCTTCTGTAATTCCTAAAAAGGCTGGTATTGCTGAAGAAATATATAATGAACGTTTTTTCTTATCTTTTGTCTTAAATCCAACTGCAAGAGCTGCTGCTCCTTGAGCTACTATAGCCCCGGTTATTACTGCATTAAATGGATTTAATCCTGTACTTGAAATTAATTCAACTTCTAAAGCATTAAATATATGATGAACTCCAGTTACAACTATAACTTGATGAACTCCTCCAATTATTGCTCCACCTATTCCAAATGGTAAGCTTAAAAACATTTTAAATAAATCTAATATGTAGACTTCACTTGTATGCATTATAGGACCTACTACTAAAAGTCCAAGAATCATTGATACTAATAAAGTTAAAAATGGAGTAAATATTAAATCTAGTACATCTGGCATAAACTTTCTAATAAATTTTTCTAATTTAGCTGCTATAATACCTAATACTAAAGCTGGAAGTACTGATCCTTGATACCCTACTATAGGGATACTTATTCCTAATAAAGAAATATATATTGGATCTGCTCCTCCTGCTACCTGCCAAGCATTTGGAAGCTGAGGGGCTACAAGCATAAGCCCTAATACTATACCAACTACAGGTGTTCCACCAAATTTTTTCATTGTTGACCAAGCTACTAAGGCTGGTAAGAATATAAATGCTGTATCTGTTAAAACCTCTGATAAAGTATTAAAAGTTGGACTAAATTCAACTCCTAAATTAGTTAAAAGTCCTCTTAATCCCATAAATAAACCTGTTGCAACTAATACTGGAATTATAGGAACGAAAATATCTCCTAAAGTACGAGATATTTTTTGTGGTAAAGTCATATCACTATATGCATCTTCTTTTACATTCCCAGTTTCTACTCCTTCACCATTCATAGCTGCAAAGACTTTATTTACAAACCCAGTTCCTAGAATTATTTGATATTGAGCAGCAGCAAAAAATTGTCCTCTTACCCCATCAATATTCTCAATTGCCTTTTCATTTATTAGACTTTTATCTTTAACTATAAGTCTTAATCTAGTTGCACAGTGTTCCATTGATTTTATATTTTCTTTTCCACCAATATTTTTTAATATTTCTTGAGCAACTATTTGTTCTTTACTCATTTTAAAACCTCCTAAAATCTATCCTCTTTTGATATCCTTTACTTCTTGAATATATGGTATCAGTTCCATATAGTTTCTGTCAAGCTTTAAAATTTATATTTTAAAATGAATTAAAGATATATTTTAATAAATTTCAAATCTAAAACTCATTTATTTATTATATTATTAATTAATAATATAATTAAATTAAAATATCATATTTTATTAAACCCTTTACATTTTATATATGGAATTAGTTTCATAAAATATTAAAAATATTTAAAATGAAAAAGAATAAGGTTAACCATTCCTGATTAACCTTATTCTTTTTCATTTTAATTTAATTATTTTAATATAAAATCTTTTTCTATTTCTAAAGACTCTTTTAAAGCATCAACGGTGTTCATAACATTTCCCTCTATATCAAGAGCATGATTTGCACCTTCTATTATAAAACTTTCTATATCTTCTCTTTTTTCTATCTCTACTCTATGAGCTATACTTAATAATGGATCTTTATCTCCTGTTATAACTAAAGAATTAGATTCTATGTTAAACTCATCTAAAGTCTTATTTATTGGGCTTATATATATATTTCTTATATTTTTAAATCTTCCACTTAAATCTTTATTTAAGAAGGATTGTACACTTGTTCCAATACTTTTTCCTATTATTAAAATCTCTTCATATTCTTTTTCTATGGCATTGTCTATAACTTCTAATGACTCAGAAACCATTATGCTAAACTCTTTTTCAATATTAAATTCGCTTCTGTTTATTTGATATCCATATTCTATTTCTAAAACATCATATCCTATTTCTTTTGCTAATTGTTTAGAATAATCTAAGTAAGATCTATCTAAACAATATCCTATTCCAGGTAATATTATACAAAGCTTTTTGCTTCCAGCATCAATAAATCTTGGACTTAATTCAACACCCCAATATGATTTTATTATTTTATTACTCATTTTAAAAACCTCCTAATTTTTAAAGTTTTCAAAAATCTGTCCTAAAAAGTGATATGAAAGGGAGAAAAAATATTTCACTTCTTAGGACAAATTATTTTTAAATCTATAATAAATTTTGCTGATATTCTTTTCTCTTTTCATTTAACATTATAAATTTAAATAATAATACAATCAAAGTATTAAAAAAATAAAGATTTAAAATACCACTTCATTTTATTAATAATTTGTTAACTTATTTATATTTTATTAATATTAATTTGCTAATTCCTTGTATTTTTTGCTTATATAAAAAAATTACATAGATTATAAAAATTCCTAATCTATGTAATTTTTAAATAAATTCATTTCTTAATTCTTAATATGATAGTAAACTTATTATATTTAATTTAAAGGGTGTACCCCTTCCCTAAAAATTAAAACTTTACAAATCATATAATCTTTTAAAACATAAATTTTTATTACTATAAAATTAAGCTCAATACTAATATGATAAAATTTATCTTTCTCACATTAAATAATTATCTTAAAGGTCTATTAGATTCTATAGTTTTATGCATCTTTATTGGCTTAACATTAAAGTTTGATCTATACTCTGTTTCAGCCCAGAATATATTATCTGCAACTAAAGCTTCTGGATTTAAATCTACTCCATCTAAAATTATTTCTTTAAATTTATGATATCCCGCTCTATCAATTAAGTGACCACCATGTAGATATTCTGGTTTATAATCTAAAGCCCAAGCAGAGAATTTTTGCCAGTTAGCAAAGATACCAAGAACAACTTCTTCTGTTGCAAAGTTTATAAATGTTTTACCCATTCTAGGAGTTTGTTTTCCTGTTCTTCCTCCTATAACTATTCTATAGTATTTTTCTGGCTTTCTAGTCCAAGCACTTGCTGGACATGCTAATACACATTCTCCACATCCAACGCAACAACATGGATCCTTATCAACTAATCCTTTATCATTTAAACTTAAAACTCTTGTAGCATGATGTTCACAAGCTCTTACACAAGCTCCACAACCTATACATCTTTCTTCGTGATATTCCATTCTAGCTTGTCCTATAACACCAAAGTCTTGGAAATGCCCTTTAGCACAGTCATTTGGACATCCAGCTACAGATACTTTTATATGATAGTGTGATGGGAATACTAATTTTTCTATTTTATTAGCCATATCCTTAGTATCAACATTTGCTTTTATACAATGTGAATTTCCGATACATGCCATAACATTTCTAGCACCTATTGTTGGATATCCATTTTCATCAACTTTCATATCACAATTACATCTATCAACTTCAACTTCTTGTAAATAATTCTCTATAAATTTATTTACTGCTGGAATATTTTCATATTTAATTCCTGGAATATTAAAGGTTTGTCTCATCCCCATATGAAATGTTCCATTTCCCCAAGTTTCTGCTATTTCTTGTATTTGTGATAAATACTTAGCATCTACTATTCCTCCTGGAATACGCATTTGAAGCATAAACTCTCCTGGAACCTTTGATTGACGAAAACAATTTAATCTAACTTTTTTAATATCTATATCATGATTCATAAATAATTCCTCCTAATCTAATAATGTTTTTGCTTTTGTATAATTAAATACAGGTCCTTCAAGACATACATATGTTTCATTTATTCTACAATGTCCACATTTTCCTACTGCGCATGACATTTTTCTTTCAAATGAAACCCATATCTTCTCTTCTGGAACTCCAAGTTTTAAGAATTCTAAAGCTGTAAAATGCATCATTACAGGAGGTCCAACTATGATAACCTCATAGTTATCTCCAAAACTTTCTAGAGGTAATTTATTTAAATGAACTGTTACAAGTCCAGTTTCCCATCCTTCTTTTGTATCATTATCTAAAGTATAAATAGTATTGAATTTTTCATTCCATCTATCTAAGTCATTTTTAAAAAGTATTCCCTCTGAATTTTTAAATCCAAATACTAGACTTAAAGTTTCAACATAATTTGGTTCATCATAAAATTTATTTATTAAACTTCTAACTGGCGCTACTCCTGTACCTCCAGCTACTATTATTACATTTTTATTTTTAAATTGTTCTACAGGCCAACCTTTTCCATAAGCTCCTCTTAAAGAAATCTTATCTCCTGGCTTTAGTTTAAATATTTCATCAGTAACTTTACCTACTGCTCTTATTGTAAAATCTAAGTATCCAGGTCCAAATCCACTAACAGAAATAGGTGCTTCTCCAACCTTAGGAAGAGATAATTCTAAAAATTGACCATGTTCTGGAACGACATCAGAAGCTATTCTAAAAGTCCATTCTTTGTCAGTTTCCTTAACTATGTCTATTATTTCACATGATTTAGGTGTTAAAATATTTTCCATTTACATCTCCTCCATTATCTCTTTTACTGCTTTTGAAACCTTATTAATAGTAGCTGTAATTGATATATGTTCTGGACATCTATCTGTACATCTTCCACATCCTACACACATATGCTCTTCTCCAAATTGAGCTTTATAATCATGAATTTTATGCATAACTTTATATCTCATTTTATCGCCAGCAGTCTTTCTAAATACATGTCCACCAGCCATTTCATCAAATCCATCTACATGACAAGATGCTTGTATTCTCTTTCTTTCACCTATGTTATGCTTTGAATCATGAACTATATCCCTTGTTGTAAAGCATGTACATGTACTACAAGCTAGAGTACAGCTTCCACATTGAATACATCTTTTATTGTATTCTTCCCACATTTTATGATCCTTTAATTTATTTAAAACTTCAACACTCTCTATTTCTGGCAATTCAACCTTAGCTATATTTTCTTCAATAAACTTAAGTTCAAATTCCTCTTCTTCTTTTCCTTCAAAGTATTTATCAAATTCTTCTTCTTTAACATTAAAAAGTAAATTATCCTCATTAAATCTTACTGCTAAACTATAGTCATCAGTTTTATTGCTATTCATTGTTGTACAGAAACAAGTATCCCATCCCTCTGTACATTCCATGCAAATAAACTTAACTCTATCTCTCATTCTTTTATAGAATGTATCTTCAAAATTTCCATTTTTAAGATATATAGTATCTTGTCTTCTTTGTGCATTTATATCACATGGTCTTGCAAATATAAGCATCTTCTTTTGACTATCCATTTTACTTTCTCTAAACTCATTTTCTATGAAATAATATAAAGTTTGAGAAATTGGAGTTATTACTTCTTTTACTGGATAAGTTGACTTTTCATTATGTACTATTTCTTCCACATTATTTATAACATCGTATTTTATAATGTCTGTGTCTGAGTATCTTCCTTGCTTCTCAAATCTTTTTGGAGCATAAATTATATACTCTTTTTTAAGCTCATTAAATAAATCATTTACTTCTTTTAAATTTAATTTGTATCCCATTCAAACACCTCCAAAATTTAAACCATTCATCTTTTGATAGTTTATTTTTTAACAAACTCCTTACACATTTATAATACTCTATTTTTATAGATAAGTTAAATTCATATTTTTTATTCAAATTATAAGTATTTACTTATATATGTATGAAGTATTTTTCTTAAATTTTCCTTAATAATTAACATTTTCTTGATATTTCTTTTACATTTTATTTACTTTTATGGTATATTGTAATAAATAACTTTTAAAGGGGGACTATATCATGGAAAACCAAAAACAAAATAAATTAGGAGCTGGAATAATAACCATTTCTGTAATACAAATAATTTTTTCAGTTTTTGCTCTTATTGGATCAATCATTTTATTAATACCAAGCTTTCAAGAAAACTTAGCTACAATTACTGGAGCACCATTAGACAAATTAGGTATAGACAATACTAGTATAATCATTGGATTAGTTTCAATAATATTAATTCTTTTAGGAATAATACTAATATTAAGAAAAAAAGCTATTGGCCTATATATATATTTATTAATAACTGCTGCTAATATAATTTATTCAATCATAATGAATGGATTTATGATATCATCATTAATAGGCTCATTAATTTTACCAATATTAATGACATTCTTTGTTTATAGAAAAAAGGAACTTTTCGGATTAAGCAAATAAGAATATTAATAAAAAAAGATGGAAATTAATTTGTAATTTCCATCTTTTTTCTTTATATTTTATGATTAATTTATATATTAACTTTTATAAATTTTATTTATCTATAAATAGCTTTTATAGGATCTAACTTACAAGCATTGTAAGCTGGTATTATTCCAAATACTACTCCTTCTATTATTGAAACTAATGTAGCTCCTACAAAGGTACTCATTGTAAGTATTGGCTTAAATGGTAAAAAGGCTCCAGCTACTTTGGATATTAAGTATCCTAATAATATTCCAATTAATCCACCTATTAAAGTTACTAATACAGCTTCAAATAAGAATTGAAGTAATATGCTCTTAGGCTTTGCCCCAATAGCTCTTCTTATACCAATTTCTCTTTTTCTTTCAGAAACTGAAACATACATTATATTCATAACTCCAATTCCACCTACTAAAAGTGAAATTCCTGTAATAAATGCTATGAATTTTGTTAATCCACCAATTATCTTTTCAAAGGCTTTTGTAACTTCCTCTGGGTCTTGCATCTCATACTTTCCTCCAATATTAGGATGGTTAGCCATTAAATATTTTTCTATATCCTTATATACTTCTTTTTTATCAACACCTGCATTAAGTGATATATCTAAGGAAGTTATTACTTCATTGCTATTCATATTGTCTATAGCTTTCTTTGGAACATAACTTGTATTTCCTCCAAAACTCATAATATCAACATGTGGTAAAATACCTATAACCTCAAAATTCATTCCATTCATAGTTACAGCCTTACCAATACCACTTTCTATTGGATTAAATAGTTCTTTTGCAACATTATTATCTAATACAATTACAGACTTATCCTTATCTCCATCTTCAAACCATCTTCCATATTCAACTTTCTCATTTTTTCCATCATAGGATCCAAGCATAGCAAATTGATTTTTATCAAAATACTGAAGCTGACTACTTGAAAAACTCATTATGCCCATAAAACCTTGAGATGGCTTCACATCTTTAACTCCCTTTATTCCTTTTATTCCATTCATATCTGATTTTGTAAAAGGTTCTAAAAGACTCATATTAGCATCAAAGTTATCTGGTTTAAATGTTATGTTTATCTTATTAGCATTAGTTTCTTGAGAAGATTCTAAAACATAAGCTTTTAATCCATCTCCAACTGAAAGTATTGTAACTACAGAGCTTATGCCAATAATAATACCAATCATTGTTAGAAAAGTTCTTAACTTATGAAACTTTAAACTAGCAATGGCTGTTTTTATTAAATTAATTGCTGACATAATCTTCCCCCTTTGTTATAACCCCATCCTTAACTCTTATTATCTTATTTGCGTATTTAGTTAAGTCTTCGTCATGTGTTACCATGATTATTGTCTTATTATCCTCATTTAATCTTTTTAAAATCTCCATTATTTCTGTACTAGTATTACTATCTAAAGCTCCTGTTGGTTCATCAGCAAAAATAACATAAGGATTATTTATAAGAGCTCTTGCAATAGCTACCCTTTGTTGCTGACCTCCTGATAGCTCTAGAGGAAGTTGATTCTTCTTTTCTGATAAACCTACCATTTCTAAGTATTTATCTATAAGTTCTTCTCTTTTCTTACGAGGCATGCTTTTTTCATTATATAATAATGGAAGTTCAACATTGCTTCCTATGGTCATAGAGTTTATTAAATGGAATTGTTGAAATATAAATCCCATATACTTATTTCTTATGTCAGCTTTCTGATCTTCTTTTAATTTACTAACATCAATATTATTAAACTTATATATTCCATCTTCAAAGCTATCTAATAATCCTAGTAAGTTCATTAGAGTTGTTTTACCACTACCTGATTTCCCCATTATCATGACAAAATCCCCTTGTTCTATTTCCAAATTAACATCCTTTAAAGCATGAAATTTCTCTTTACCTAAGCTATAGTATTTATTTAACTTAATAACCTCTACTATATTACTCAACATTCATCCCCTCTTTCATGTTAGGAGTAGGATTAGAAACTATTTTATCTTCTTCATTTAATCCACTGCTTACTATAACTTCATCTTCACTTCCTTCTTTAGGTGAATATGTTATAACTTGCTTAACAAGCTTTCCATCTACATTTTTAAATACAAATTCTTCATTATCCACACTTAAAATCGCTTCCTTAGGAATTTCTATTGGCTTTTTATCTAAATTAACAGATGCTTGAACATGGAATCCATTAGTTAAATCTTCCTGAGAATCTGGTGTTATCTTAACTTCATAATAAGACATATTTCCACCTGCGCCTCCCTGTGCACCTGTTTGTGCCGCTAAAGAAGCTCCATTATCTATAGGAGTGTTTCCAACAGAGGATATTTTACCATTTATATTTTTATTTGTTGAAAGAATAGTTATCTGAACTTCTTGTCCTTCCTTTATCTTAGGTTGATCTTTTTCATTTACACTTCCACTAATATAATAATCACCTGATTCCACAGTAATATATGGTTGTGTAGGATTTGTACTTGATTCTGCCAAAATTACCTTTCCACCTATAGGCGCAGTTACTTTATAATATTCCTTATCTTTTAATGCTTTTATTTGCTTTTCTAGGAGTTTTATTTGCTCATCTACACTTCCAGTTGATATCTCTCCACCTGCATTTTGTCCTAAATTAGGCATTTGACCTCCTTGAGGCATTTGATTTTCTAATCCTGCTTTCTTTAAATCCTCTAATTGTTTTTTTGCTTCTGCATTTTGTTTATTAATTTCTTCTTTTTGACTTTTAGCAGAATTTAATTGTAATTCTAACTGTTCTACCTGACTTTGAACTTGGTCATTTTTATATATAAATAAAGTATCTCCTTTTTCAACAACATCTCCATTTTCAACTTCTACTTTATCTACAGTACCCTTTGTAGCATCTAAAAATATATTTTCAACTTTTTCTGGTTCTATTTTCCCATTTACAAAAACCTTATCTGTAGAGGGAACAGTGTATATCTCCATAGTTGCCACTGATTCCTTATTCATACTTTGTTTTAAAAAATAACTTCCAACTCCTACCCCTGCAAGTATTACAACTGTTACTATTGCTATTATGTATTTCTTTTTCATGAATATCCTCCCTTACGAATTATTTATCCTAATAATATCATATTTTTAAAAATTATGTATAATTTTTGAATATTCTTAACCTTAAATAAACCTTAAATCCAAATTTTCATATTTTATTAATAAAAAAATAAGATAGCAAAACTATCTTATTCTCCTAAAAGATTTTCTATACATTTTTAGTTAATTAAAGCATAAATTTAATATATTCCTCTAAATTAAATCCTATTTAAATTCCATAAAGCACCTCATTAAGTTCATTTAAATCATACTCTTCTATATCTTCTATCTTTGGCACAGTTGAAATATTATTTACTCCTGTTAATTCTTTGATTATCTTCTTATTATCTCTGTGTATAATATCACTTTTATTAAATTTATTAAGTATTATTCCTTTTACTTTTAGTCCTAATTTTCTTAAATAACTTACTGTTAAAACAGTGTGATTAATAGCACCTAATCCACTATTAGATACTAGTATTATTGGAATGTTAAACTCTTTAATTATATCTTCTAGCATAAGCTTTTTCTCTGAAAACTTATGGGACACACTATTCCTCCACTTCCTTCACAAAGAATAAAGTCATATTTATCTCTAACACTATTATAATCTTTTTTTATCTTTTCCATACTTATAGAAACTTCTTCTACTTCACTTGCTAAATGAGGAGAATATGGATTTTCTAGTATGTAAGAAACCATATTTTCATAGGATTCCTTAAGTCCAGAAATCTCCATAACTTCTTCACAATCTAAAGGTATTAACCCTTTTTTGTCTTTTATAGCTCCACTTAAGACTGCCTTGTAATACCCTGCATTTCTTCCCTCTTCTCTTAACTTTTTTAAAATTAGTCCACTAATAAAAGTTTTACCAATATCAGTGCTAGTTCCTATTATATATACTCCCTTTTTCATAACTAAAAAATCCTCATCCCAATATTCTCTATTAATCTTTTATCGTCTTTTATCTTATTTCCACATGTAGTTAATAAATTCCCTGTTATAGTAGCATTTGCTCCTGCTTTAAAAGCATTTTCACCAAAGTTTTTAAGCAAATACCTTCCTCCTGCTAATCTTATTTTAGCTTCTGGATTTATAAATCTAAAAACAGCTATTGTCCTAAGAATTTCTTCTTCATTTAAAGGAGTCATATGCTGAAGCTTAGTTCCCTTAATAGCACTTAAAATATTTATTGGAATTGATTTTATTTCTAATTCTCTAAGTGTAATAGCTAAATCTATTCTATCTATAATTGTTTCTCCAAGGCCAATTATTCCTCCTGAGCATACTTCTAAACCAGCTTCCTTAGCATTTTTTATAGTCTTTACCCTTTCCTCATAAGAATGAGTTCTGCATATTTTGTCATAATAGTTTCTAGATGTCTCTAAATTATGATGATATCTTTTTACTCCAGCTTTCTTTAATTTTATTAAAGACTCTTTATTTATTATTCCATGGGAAGCACAAAGATTTATTTTAAGCTCTTTATTTAAATTTGAATAATAAGTAATTACTCTCTCAAACTCCTCACCATAAAGTCCTCTTCCTGAAGTAACTATAGAAAATCTATGAACTCCTTCATCTTCATTTTCCTTAGCAACTTTTTTTATCTTTTCATAATCAAGAAGAGGGTATTCACTTATATTAGTCTTATGATACTTAGATTGGGCACAAAAAGTACAATCCTCTCCACACCTTCCACTTTTCCCATTAATTATTGAACATAAATCAATACAATCACCATGAATTTCTTTTCTTATGTTGTTAGCTTCTTTAATCAATTTCTCTAGATTACTATTAAAAAGCCTTAACCCTTCTTCTCTAGTTAATTTTATATTTTTTAAAGACTTATCCTTCATTTTTAAAACAAAATCCATAAAAATCAACTCCGCTCTTTAAATATAATCAAGTCTTTTTAACCTTGGACAAACCTTAGATCCTACTAATGAAATTATAAATGTCAATAATAAATCACTTGGTAAACACGCTATAGCTCCAATGCTCACTGCTGATAATAAGCTCATTGCATCCCCTAGATAAAAATTATAAATTACATACATATATGAAACTCCAAATAAATAGATTACTAAAAGTCCTAAAATTCCAGCTAAAAATAAATTTTTAATATTTATAGTTTTTAGATTTTCTGTTATTTTTCCAATTATATAAGCTCCAAAAATAAAACCAATTAAATATCCAAAGGTAGGTTGAAATACATATGATGGTCCTCCTCCTTGAGTAAATACAGGAATTCCAAGGAGTCCTACTAATACATAGATTATTTGAGCTAAGGCTCCTCTTTTAGCACCAAGTAAAATTGCTCCTAAGGCACAAAAGAAATATTGAAGTGTAAAAGGCACTATTGGTATTGGTATCTTAATGAAAGCTCCAATAGCTGTAAGTGCTGCAAAAATAGGTATCAGTGTTAAATCTCTTGTTTTCATTTTCATAGTTAACTCTCCTTTAATCTTATAAATACTACTTTCAAAATAAATTTATCTTGATTATCAAAGTATATTCCATATAATAACCTTATAATTCATAATTGTCAACTACTTTACAATTTTAGGTTTACAATAAACTTTCATTAGTTTACCCTAAACCCTATTTAAAAATAAAAAAAAGAGAGTTAAATACTCTCTTTTTCAATACTAATTATTTTGTTTGATTTTGTCCTTGTTCATTTTCTTTATTTTGATTATTATCATTTGACTGAGTTTGTGGCTTATCTTGGATACTTTCTTCATTCTTTGATTCATCAGAATTATTTCCTGTTTTTATAACTATATTGCCATTTTCATCGTAAGTTATTCCATCTTTAACTTTTTCACTAGCTGAGCTAAACATATTTACTAGAAAATCCTTAATATCAACTAAAACATTTTTTATACCATTTAATGCTTTTTCTAAAAGACCACTTTCTTCTAATTGTTTTCCTGTGTCTTTTAATATTTGTTGAAGCTTATCATTCATTTGATTTAAGGATTCTTTCATAGCACCATAGTTATAATCTAAATCATTTATTTTAGACATAAATTTTATTGTTTGTTCTTGTTGCCCTTGTGTTAAAAGTATATTATAGTTATTTGTAACATTGTTTACTATCTTACCTATTTCCTCATCATTTTTAGGTTTATCTTTAATTACATCAGTTTTAATATCATTTACTACTACAGCGGCTTCATCTTTTCCTAATGTTTGTCCATCTTTAGTTTTAGCATTACTTAAATTATTAGTTAAAGAAATTTCCTCTCTTGCAGCCTCTTTCTTTGGAAGAGATAACTCCTCTCCTGATGCATCTTCAAATCCTTTTAAAATACCAGCTAAGGCAGCTGTTCCTGTAACCTTAAATGGAGCATCAGCCTTTACATCAGCATTATTTACCCCTGAAGTAAGAAGAGCATTAGCAAGCATACTTCCTGTTACCTCTGTTAAATTGTTAGTAGTTACATTTATTCCACCTTTGTCCTTAACCACCACGTAAGAACTTGATATTGATTGACTGCTAGCAGGTATTGGTTTACTTGTATCTAAACCTAATTGTTCTCTTATATCTTGATTAGTTACATCTATTATTTTAACCTCATTAGCTTTTACTCCAAAAGCATCTAACATTTGTAATCTTTCTGACTTTGTTAAATTAGCTCCTAAAGTTACTACAGCCTCAGTTTTTTCACTTTGTGCAAATACTGGAGTAGCCATTCCAAACATGAATGTACTAACTATTGCTCCACAAAGAACTTTCATAATACTCTTTTTCTTTATCATACTCTATTTGTTGTAAGTAATAGCTAATATACTTTTAACTATTTTCCTATTACTAACAACCTCACCTCCTAAAATAATTATTATGAGAAACTTAAGCTTTAAAGTTAAAACTCTGCTTAATTAATCATCTGTTTTCAAATTATATCATGGCAAATATGACTAAAAATTAAAATTTAATTACGTTAGTATATCTTAAGAAAAAAGTAATTTATATAAATAAAGCCCTAGCACAATATTAATTGTACTAGGACCTTAGCAATTTAGGTAAATTTACTACTTTTTCAAATAGAATTTATACCTAACTTAAAAGTATTTAATTTATAAATTTAATTCTTTAAAAACTTCCATTTTGAGTTGTATTTTTCTTTAAAAAGATTTCAGTACTCTTTAATATATCCTCTGATATAATTCTATTTATTGTGTTTATATCAAAATCTTCATCACAAACTCTAATACTTTGTACTCTTACTAAGCTATCTAAAAATTGCTTAATCATAAGACCATTTTTAAGTGCTAGCTCTCCCATTCTCTTTTGTATATCTCCAATAGCATTTTCTAAAGCAGTTTCAGCTTCTTCATCTAAAGTAAAACCTTTCTTAACTAAAGTGCTTGAAGCTATGTCATATAATTCCCTTTCATTGTAGTTTCCAAAGTCAACCCAAATAGGGAATCTATAATTTAATCCCTCATTAGTTAAAATAAGATCTTTCATCTTGCCTCTTATTCCACCAAGAACAATAACTATTCTATTGCTATTATTATCTATGAATTTTATAAGATCAGATACTATTTCATTGTATCTTTCTTCTCCAAAGAAAGTATTCCATTTGTCTATATATAATATTTTTCCAACATGTTTATTTAATATATCTTCAACTTTCATACCTGAATTAATCATTGCCATAAATTCATATTTATCTATTTGAACTATGTTTTTTGCCTTGATTATCCCCATACTATATAGCATTTCTGAATATATATTTAAAACTGTCTTTTTCCCTGTTCCACTTTCTCCAGTAAAGACCATATTCATATACTTATTTAAATCAACTTGAAAACCAAGTTTCTTTCTCTTTTCTCTGATTTTCATAAGTTTATATTGTCCTCTAAGAAAATCCTTAAGCTCTTCATTTCCAATTAAATTATTTAACTTTTTCTCTAAATCAAAGTGATTATCATATTTTATTGCATTCATAGCCTTTATATCTTTTGTGTTTATAAGGTTCATTTCATAAACACTTATATCACTTTCTGCAATTCTAATACTTTGATTTCTTATAAGTTGCTCAACATAGTTTCTTACCATTCTTCCATTTCCTGATTGAGCATCTGCGTTTTCATATATCTCAACGAAATTCTTTTTAAGCTCTGAATATCCATTTTTAGAAAGTTTAAATCCCTTAGCTTCTACTAATTTTATTGCCATTTCTAAAAGTTCATTAGGATTGTAGTCTTCAAATTTAGTCCAAAGTGGGAATCTTGATCTTAATCCTATATTAACATCAAAGAAATTCTCCATCTCTTCTTCATATCCTGCTAAAATAACTATTACTTCTCTTGAATAGTCTTCTATTAATTTAAGAAGTGTCTCTATAGCTTCTCTACCTATGGAATCATTAGCTAAAGTATAAGCTTCATCAATAAATAAAACTCCACCTAAGGCTTCTTTAAATTTTTCTTCAGTTTTCTTTGAAGTTTCTCCAGGAATATCTGAAACAAAACTTGATCTGTCTGTTTCAACTAATTGTCCAACCTTTAAAAGCCCCATGCTATTTAACATTTCAGCTACTAATCTTGCTATACTAGTCTTTCCTGTTCCAGGGTTACCTGCAAATATCATATTTAAATTTTGCTCTATTTTCGTATTTACTCCAACAGATTTTCTCTTTTCTTGAGCTACTATAAGCTTATATTGGCTTCTTAAAAATTCCTTAACCTCTTCAAGGCCTATTATTTCTTTTAACTTTTCTTCTAAATCAAATTTTGCACTTACCTTAAAGTTAAAATTATCTTTTTCTAGAAGATCAATAGCTCTCTCCTTATTCACTAAATACTTCTTAGATGCATCCATTATTGCATTTTCTACAATATTTCTAACAAATCTTGCATTTCCTAAATCACTTTTCCCAACCATTTGGTTTTTAGTAAATAATTCAATAAGTCCAGCCTTTGCACTTTTAGCTATTCTATATCCCTTTGACTTAGCAATATTAACTGCTATTTCATACATCTCTGAAGGATTATAGTCCTCAAACTTAATTACATTTGGAAATCTAGATTTTAATCCTTGGTTAAAACTTAGGAAAGTTTCCATATCCTTCTCATACCCAGCTAAAATAACAGTTATATTGTCTCTGTTATCTTCTATTCCTTTTAATAAAGCATCTACTATTTCACGACCTGCCTTATCATTTTCATCTGTACATAAGGAATAGGCCTCATCTATAAATAATACTCCACCTAAAGCTGATTCTATTATTTCATTAGTTCTTCTTGCTGTATTACTAATTCCTTCTCCTATAAAATCTGCTTTACTAACCTCTTTAAATATATTTTCTTTTATCATACCTAAGGCATATAAATACTCAAAGGTTATTCTTGCTGCATTAGTTTTACCAGTACCAGCATTTCCAGCAAATATCATATTTAATGAGATTTGTGTAGTCTTTAATCCAAGTTTCTCTCTTATTTTTTGAACCTTAAAGTTATTTTCAATCTTATCTATAAACTCCTTAAGCTCTTTCATACCAATTATAGATTCTAATTTATATCTAACCTCTTCTAAGGTTGGATTGCTATACTTGCTTAAATCATAAACCTCATCATTTGATTTACAAAAGATTTCATCATCTTCTACATATATAAGTAATCTACTATTTGCTTCAATAGCTTCTTTTCTAATTATATTGATTATAGGCTTACAAATCTTATATGATATGTATTGATCTAGGCTTAAACTTCCTTTTTCCCTAAAGTTATCTTCTATATAAGTACAAACCCCTGATTTTTCTTCTACATCTGGATTTTCATCTACTCCTATTATTATGTCAATATCAAAAAGCTCCTTAACCTTATTTATTTCTTTTAATAGCTTTTTCTTTATTACTTTGTTTTTATCCTTTTCGCTTAAGGCTTTTCTATATAAGGTCTTGTCTTTATTTATTAGGAATTCATTATCTATTATTTCAAGTTCTTCACCTTTATCCTTGTTATAAAGGAATATGAAGAATTTATTATTACAAATAATTTTATTTACAATATCCTCATCAATTTCTTCAGCTTCAACTAAAAATTTATTTTTTATTACATAATTATCTTTTAGCATTATACAAGAATTAGGGCTTATTCCTGAAAGAACATTTAATATATCTTCACTTGCTTTATCTGTATTTTTAAATACTAAACATTGAGAGTCATTATTTAATTTTTCATATAAATCTGTTAAAAAGGCATTGTACCCTAAATTAAACTTATATGCAGCTAAATCAATCTCATCAATTTTACTATTCTTAACAAACTTATAATAATTAAGTTCTTCGAAAAAGTATTTTAGTACACTATTTTTAAATATGTCTCTTTCCTCTACTATAAGCAATATACCTTTGCTATCTTCCTCTATTTTATCTTTAAAGTAATCACATAACTCCTTATTGAAAGTTTTTTGTCCTATAAATTCTTCATTTAGCTTTTTTTCTATTTTAAAAAATCCATTTTCTATAATCTCTTTATTCACCATATCTTTTCGCTCCACAAAAATATTTTTTTGAAGCATCCTCCTTTTTCTTTAATGTTTATTCTCTTTAAATACAACCTTTCTCTTTTGATTTTTATTTATTATATATTTTCAATCTCTATAAAGGTTTCATTATATGTTATTTGTCCACCCATATCAGAGATTCCTGATTCAGTTAAAAAGTTTGGATTCCCATGTTTTTTCCACCAACCAACATACATTAAAGCCACATAATCTTGAACCCCATTATCCAAGGAACAAATTGCTGTAATCTCTCCAGTCCTTGATTTTAATTTAACCTTTTCTCCGCAAATTAAGGAAAACTTTCTTATCATATTCTCATTTAAATATACTTTTGCCTTTTCATCTACATCTATATAATGCTGACTTGATAATGAATCTTTAGAATGATTAGTAAGCAATCTAAAACAGTTTTCTTTTATTCTAGGACTTAAGTATGTTGGTGTTAAGCTTCCGCACTCTTTTAAAGCTCTTTTAGATGCAAGTTCAAATTTGCCAGAAGGTGTTTTAAACTTTTTATTTTCCCAAGCTACATCATCATAAACTGTAAAAGGATTATTTTTTAAATAATCTAAGGTTATATCTTTATTATATCTCATTAAAGGTTCAATAACCTTACTTAAATAATCTTTTTTAGATAGGCTTGGATATCCTTTTAAATTCATTCTTTTAGCTAACTCTCTAAAAAAGTAGTATTCATCCATAAGTTTTTCTCTAGGTTCTATTATCTTTTCATTATATATTAAATATGGATTAGTCATTGAACTAAAAACCATATCCTCGCTTTCTAAGGTATTGGTACAAGGAATGAATAAATCACACTTTGAAGCAGTATCTGTCATAAACATATCAAAACAAACTTTAAACTCAACTTTGTCTATACTATTATTTAATCTATTTAAGTTTGGAAGTTGATTCATAAGATTGCTATTAGCTATTACCATTATTTTTATTGGTGCATTAGAATCTTCTACACTTAAAGAATATTTTTTAGGTTCTTCTATAAACTCATTTATATTAGAGACATAAAATTCTCTATTTTCTCCAATTTCTCCACTTTTAAATGGATCTAAATCTAAAATTCTACTTAATACCTTATTGGCGTAATTTACTCCACCGCCTTTAACTCCAATTTGACCAGTTAAAGCACCTAAGGCATCAATAGCTCTTATGGTATTTCCACCATTCTTATATTTTTGCATTCCATATCCTAAATATATGCTAGAATTTTTTTCACAATAGTATTTAGTTAGCTTTTCTATATCCTCTATTTCTATTCCACATTCATAACTTAAATAATCCAAATCAAAATTCTCTAAATGATCTTTATATTCTTGAAATCCTAAAACATATTTATTTATAAAATCCTCATCTTGAAGACCTTTAGAAATTATTATTTTTGCCATGGCCATAGCTAAAGCTCCATCTGTCCCTGGTTTAATTTTTACATGAATGTCTCCAAGCTTTGCACTTTGAGTATTTATTGGATCTATAACTATTATTCTGCTCCCGTTTTTCTTTGCATTATTTAAAATTGCCATAGTATGTATGGTTGTATTTGCAGGATTTTTACCCCATAAAAATATGTTTTTACTATTTATCATATCCTCTAAGGAATTTGATACAGAATCTCCAAAATCATATTTTTGAGCTCTTATTCCAGCACTCCAGCAAGGGCCTCCTGTAGCTTTACTTACACCACCATAAAAATTAAAGAATATATCCTCTATTCCCTTTAGTACTCCTCCACTTCCATATTGGCTATAATATAATATTGACTTAGAAGAATACTTCTCTTTTGTAGATTCAAGTTTCTCTTTCATTATTTCTAAGGCATCTTCAAAGGAAATCTCTTTCCATACTCCATTATTCTTTAAAAGAGGAGTGTATATTCTATCTTTATGATTCAATCTTTTTAAGTGAGCTATTCCTTTTTTACATATGAGTCCCTTTGTAAATGGATGATCTTTGTCACCTTCTATTTTTAGAATTTCACTTCCTTCTTTATAAACATTAAATTTACAACAATCAAAACAATCTAATGTACACCCATGACTTAATACTTCCATAATAACTCCCCCTTCTCTTTAAATGACATACATAATAAAATTCATCTATTTCTAATTTAGTCTAATTTTATATGAATGTTCCTTCTTTAACAACCATAAAATCAAAAATTACTATTACAAAATAAAAATAATTAGAAGTATACTATGACCTTTTTTACTCTCTTTTAATTTAAATTTAACTATAAAAAAACAGATTTTTTATGAATTAAATTTAGAATAATATTCATATTTTCTAAAAAATCTAAATTATCTGACAACAAAATTTCAAGTTTTTTATTAAATTTAGTGAAAAATTATGATAAATTTCTATTTTTAAAAGTAAATTATTCGTATATAATATAAATGACGATATCTTTAGTATTTACGATTGTAAAATATTTTAAATAAGCATTAAAAAAGGAGATAGACGAATGAACGAACAAAATCATGGATTAGGTATTATAGCTTTAGAAAGTTGCACAGAACTTGGTAATGCTATAGACAAGCTTATACAAGAGAAAAGAAATTGTGAGGAATCTTTTTTAATAAAAACTGATGAGATAAGATTCTCTAACGGTGAAGGAAAAGTAAAAATACCTCAATCTGTAAGAGGAAGAGATATATACATTCTTTGTGATATAGGTAACTATAGTTGTACATATAAAATGTTTGGTTTTGAAAATCATAAGGGACCAGATGAACATTTCCAAGACATAAAAAGAACAGTTTCTGCTATAAGAGGAAAAGCTAGAAGAATAACTGTAATAATGCCTCTTTTATATGAATCAAGACAACATAGACGTAAAGGAAGAGAATCTCTAGATTGTGCTTTAGCACTTCAAGAACTAGAAAGATTAGGCGTTGATGAAGTTTTAACTTTTGACGTTCACGACCCTAACGTTCAAAATGCTATCCCACTAATGTCCTTTGAAAACTTCTACCCAACTTATGATATAGTTAAATCTTTAATTCACAATGAAAAAGATTTAGAGCTTGATAAGGAAAAATTACTTGTAATAAGTCCTGATACTGGTGCTATGGATAGAGCAATCTACTATTCAAGCGTACTAGGTGTTGATGTTGGTTTATTCTACAAAAGAAGAGACCATTCACGTATAGTTAATGGTAAAAACCCAATAGTTAAACATGAATACATGGGAAGAGACGTTGATGGAAAAGATGTCTTAATCGTTGATGATATGATAGCTTCTGGAGAATCTGTACTTGATATTGCTAAAGAACTTAAAGGAAGAAATGCTAGAAATGTATATGTTGCTACTACTTTCTCATTCTTTACTGAAGGTTTAGAAAAATTCAACAAATTCTTCAATGATGGAATAATTAAGAGCGTTTACTCAACAAATTTAACTTATATCCCTGAGGAATTAAAGGCTGCTCCTTGGTTTAAAGCTGTTGATTTATCTGATTTTATCGCAAGAATAATAAACAGATTAAACTATGATAAGTCTGTAGCATCATATATGGACGCTACTCACATAATTCAAAGATTATTAGACGAAAAATAATATGCTTAATTTAAAAGTGCTCTGCATTTTTTTGCAGAGCACTTTTTTAGTCTATTCAAATAAAAATTCTAAAACACCTTTTGCTTCCTTATGATTAAATGCATTATTATAAATATCATCTAGCTTATTTTTTACTTCTTCTCCTTTTAATAAAAAAGCCGTTCCCTTTGCCACTTGATTTTTGTAATTTAAAGCGATCTTTTTAATTTCTTCTTTGTGAATTTTATCAACATCTCCATCAATATATGTTGTATAAACATCTATTATTTCATCATCTTCCCTACTTGGGAAATATTCATGGGGAGCTGTGCTATCAAAAATTGCAAAGTTTAGCTCTCTACTTATAACCATATCCTTACTATCTGGATCAAAGCCACAATTATAAACTTCCACATCATACCCTAATTCCATTACTGCCTTAGCTATTTTCTTTAGCATAGTTGACTTTCCTGTTCCAGCTCTTCCTTTTAAAAAGTATCTTTTTACCCCTTCAGTTATGCTAGGAACAGAATCCTTAGGGCCACTTGGTGTTGCTCCACCTAAATATCTTTCAACACACTTACCCTTTGACTCTTTCTTAACTGCACCATCAGTTAGTAAAGAAATAACATGCTCAGTAAATTTATTTGCCTTTTCAATATTTAAGTAAGGGAAATAAATATCTTCCCAATAATCATGTATCTTTAAAGCCTTTTCGTATTCTTTATGGGCATTTTCCATACACTCTTTAAATTGTTCCTTTAAAAATTTTATAGTCTCTTCATTTTTTTCTATTTCATCTTTGTCTAAAAATACATCTAAATCTATGACTTCAATATTATCAATAGCTAAATTCATAAATCCATGAAGAGGTGTTCCATTTATTACTGCAATTTCTTTTTCTCTTAGTATTACCCCTTCCATTTCATTATTATCTATAGTGCTAACTATTCCTTCTAAACTTAAAGTATCACTATATTCATCTATAAGTTCCTTTATAATGGCAGTTTTAAATATATTGCTACCTCCATTTAGTGAATAAATTTTCTTGACTCCTTGAAATATAGAATTATAAAGTGGTCTAAATCCTTTTGCTGTATTTCCTGCTCCATAATAATAAACTACATTTTTCATTTTCTTCTCCTTAATATCAATATATAGCTCTTAACTTATTATATTTTTAAATTTGTAAATAAGTTACAGCAAAGAAGAGAGCTGATCTTATTTTTATAAAATCAACTCTCTTCTTTATATTAAACAATCTTTTCTTAAATCCTTCTTCTATATTTAATTAAGTATTAATATTTTTTAATTTAATGTATGTTTATTACTAATAATTTATCTTTACTTTGTTTTATTGTCAGTATTTTGTGAACTATTAGTTGTATCTGAAGAATTATTTTCACCTACAGGTGTATTTTTTATTACTTTAAATGCATACCCATGTTCTTTATAGAATTTAATTATTGCAGGTAATGCTTGTACAGTTTCTTTCTTAGCTGCTGCATCATGCATTAATAAAATTACATGATTTAAAGTATTAATATTTTTAGCTGAGTTTTCAACATATTGCTCTACTGTATAATGTCTTCCAGTTGCATCACCAGTTTCTGCATCCCAATCTATACTAACTATATTATCCTTTGCAAAAGCCTCATCTAAAGCTTTTAAGTTAGGATCTCTATAATATCTTCTAGACATATATCCACCTGGCATTCTAATTACTCTAGCATTAAAGTTTTTTCCTAATACGCTTTTCATTATTTCATTAGTTTCATTTAATTCGCTCATAAATTTATTTACATCAACTGAATTTCCTGGATACAATGTTTTATAATTATGTGAAAAACTATGACCAGCTACTGCATTTCCTTGATCAATTTCTTGTTTTAATAACTCTTGATTTTCTTTATTATCCTTTAAGGCAGATCCTATATCAAAAAATGTAGCATGTACATCTTCTTCCTTTAAAATCTTTAATATTTCCCTTGTATTTTCACTTGGACCATCATCAAAAGTTAAAAATATTTCTTTATCATTATTTGAAGCTTTTCCTTCAAGCATTTTTTCAACTTCATCTGCACTAACTGCATAGGAATCTGCAGCATAAATTATATTACCATTTGGCATTATGTCTGTTGGTTTTGGTTTTTCCTCTTCTTTTTTAGTTTCCTCTTCCTTAGCTGATGCTAAAGCCTCCTTATTAGCTTTATTGCTAACTAGTGATTTAATTCCAAAACCTACTCCTGCAATTACTACAATACCAGCTACAGCAACTGCTATTCTTCTTTTTAAATACTTATTATGTTTTCCATTTCTTACTTTGTTACTCACAAAATTCATCTCCATGTCTATATAAATTAAATTATTAACCTCTCATTAATTATAATAAAACTTTACAAAAATATTTTTGTTACAAATTGTTTAAATTTAATTCATATTAAATTAAATAAGAAAAATAGAGCTATATGAAAATTTCATAATCAGCTCTATTTTAAACAAGTATCTGTATTAAAAGTTATTTTATTGCAACCTATAAACTTTATAATTCTATTTAATCACTTAATTTTTTAAGAACACATGCTGACTTTCTTATTATATCATAAAAATCTCTAGCTTCATCCTTTATTTCTTTTCCTGAAAATTTATTATTAACCATAACTCCCCAAAGACCCTTAGGAAGGTTTATTTTAACTTCATTATTATTACTATTAAAAACTACTATGAATTCATTATTATGATCTTTTAATCTATAAGCAACTATACCCTTTTTCTTTATTCCTAACTCACTCTCTATAAATGAAATTTTTTCTCTTATTTCTTTGTTACTTTCTAACCTAAATAAAGGATATTCCTTTCTTAATTCAATTAATCCCTTATAGTATTTAAATAAATCCATATACTTTACTTTTCTAGTCCAATCAATCTTGTTTACAAAGTCATTAGAATTATAACTATTTTCAATAAATTCTCCTTTTTCATTAGTCTTAGTTCTTAAAAACTCCTCTCCTGAATGAATAAAGGGTATTCCTTGAGATGTTAAGAAAATAGCAGCACTTAACTTATTCATTTCTATTATCTCTTCTTCAGAAGCATTTTCACATACAATTTTAAGCTTATCGTGTAATGTATTGTTATCATGGGCTGAGCAATAATTTACTGTCTGATAAGGTTCATTTGCCCAAGGAGAATCTGAATAATTTACTTTATTATAATCTACTCCTTCATGATAAGTAGAAGCTACTATTCCAAACTTTATACTCTCTTCAAAGTCTTCTCCTCCATTTACGAAGCCTCCTTCTTTAAGATGTGCTACATGTCCTTTTATCCCATCTCTCATATCATCACTAAAAGCTGCTATTTGTAATTTATCAAATTTACCTATATTACATTTAAAACAAGCTTCTTCTTTAGGCAGTGGAGAGTCTCCTCCATTCCATCCTTCTCCATATATTAATATTGAAGGATCTATTTTATTTAATTCTTCTCTTATTTCCTTTAAGGTTTCAATATCATGTAATGCCATTAAATCAAATCTAAATCCATCTATGTGATATTCTTTTGCCCAATACTTTAATGAATCAACCATATATTTTCTTACCATAAGTCTTTCTGATGCTAATTCATTACCACATCCAGAACCATTAGAAAAATTCCCAAAGTCATCTTGTCTATGATAATATCCTGGGTAAGATAAATTTAAATTAGAGTTTTCTCCTGAATAAGTGTGATTATACACAACATCCATTATAACTCTTATTCCTGCTCTATGAAGTTTAAGTACCATTTCCTTAAACTCTTTAATTCTAACTTCACCTTTATATGGATTTTTAGAATATGATCCTTCTGGTACATTATAATTTACAGGGTCATATCCCCAATTATACTGCTCTTCATCTAATCTCTCCTCATCAACTGTTCCAAAATCAAAGGAAGGTAAAAGATGTACATGGGTTATTCCTAATTCCTTTAAATGATCTAAGGTTGTTTTTACTTCTGTACCAGGAACTTTTGTATTTTCTTCAATTATTCCTAAAAACTTTCCTCTATTTTCTAAAGAAACCCCTGAACTCTTATCAATCGAAAAATCTCTTATATGCATTTCATATAAAATTGAATCTAAGGGATTTTCAAGTGATGGTTTCTTTTCATTTTCCCATCCCTTAGGATTAGTTTTCTTCAAGTCAATAACCATAGCTCTATACCCATTAACTCCTAAGGCTTTGCAGTAAGGATCAACAAAATCATGCTCAAAATCTTCTCCTACAATATGGTACTTATAATAAACTCCATTTAAATCTCCCTTTTTTACTATTTCCCAAAGTCCATTACTTTTTTTATGAAGCAAATCTCTTTCTATTAAACTCTCTGTATTCCCATCTCTGTAAAGTAATAATTCTAAACTCTTAGCTTCTGGTGACCATACCCTAAAAATAGTCTCTTCTTTATTATAAATAGCTCCAAGTTCTCCATCATAATAATACTTATCATTAAACTCTTTAGAATTAAAATTTCTTCTCATAAAATCCTCTCCCCCATTTCGGTAACGTTTCCAACTAACTGTATATAAATTACAACTAACTTAATTATATTAAAGTAGTAATTAAATTTCAACTTAAAGTTAATTATTAGTTCTTATTTGAATCCATAAAAAATAATCTAATAATATATTCTTAATATACATGAGGTAATAATTCATGAAATGCTTTAATTATATTTTAGATCTACCTGATAGCTTTTTTAAGATTATAATAACCATATTAATATCCTTAATTCTAATTTTAGGTTTCTTCTTAAACAATATATTCATAGCTGTTGTTGATGGCTCTTCAATGGAAGATACTATTCATCACGGTGATGTATTAATTATAAATAAAAAATCCTATTCCACTTCTTCTCCTAAAAGGTATGATATAGTAAATATTTATGCCCCTTGTAAATATGATAATTTTCTAGTTAAAAGAATCATAGGTCTTCCTGGTGATACAATTGAAATAAATAATTCTGAAGTATATGTAAATGGTGATAAAATTTATGAATCATATATAAAAGAAGAAATGAATCTTCCTTATTATTTAAAATTAAAAATACCTAAAGATAAATTCTTTGTTATGGGTGATAATAGGAATATAAGTTTAGATTCTAGATATTTTGGACTAGTAAAAAGTACTGATATTCAAGGTAAGGCAATATTTAAATATTGCTATAAGAATCATAAATTTAAACTCTTTTAATTTAAATTAAACAAACTAGAGAGAATAAAATATCACTCTAGTTTGTCATAAATTTTTAATTTAATTCTTTTTTAATTCCCTCTTTAACCTCTTTAACTTTCCATGATTCTTTATCTACTAAATACTGACATATAAATGCAGGCTCTGGCTTTCCTTCTGGATAATAGTATTTATTTACTATAAAACCGTAACTTCCATCACCTAAATCATATACTTCATCAGATTTTAACTCCAAATATTGATCTTTTTTTACTACACCAAGATTTTTTACAGTTTCTAAAGCTTTATTTGCTAATTCTTTATTATTTTTTTCAGAGAAATCAGTTTTTTCTTCTTTATTATTATCTTCTTTAACTATTTCCTTTTTATCAAGCTTTTCATCTAAATTCTTTAATTTAGAATTTCCACTTGCAATTAGTTCCTTAACATTTTCTCCTAAATAAGAAATATTTTTAAGAGATTTATTTAACAAATCCCTTGCTTCTGATATCTTACCTTCACTCTCTAAATCATTAACCTTTTCCATACTTGAGTAAAAGTCATCTAGTACACTCTTATCTTTACTTATTTCTTCTTTTAAACTAGTAATATCTTCTTTCATTAATTCTTTATTTTTATTTTCTTCTACTTTCTTTAAACTATCTAAAGCCACATCTAACTTAAACTCATTATATGCTTTATTAGATATTACATAATTATATGTTAAATCATATAAGCTTTCAGCTTCTTCTTTATCCTTTGAATCCTCTTCACTGGCCGCTTTAAAAATTGCTGTAGCTTCTTCATAATTTCCTTGTTTTATGGCAGCTTTACCTTGTTCTACTAAACTTTTATTTCCACACCCAACCAAAAAACTTAAACTAAATGCTAAACCTACAGCTACAACTATTTTTTTTATCATATTTTCACTTCTCTCCCCTATTTACCATTAATAAAATATACTCTTTACAAATAAAGGGCATGTATCAAAATAAGTTTTATTTGTTATATTTGATACAGCCCCTTTTAATTATTTTCTATATTTTACATATGCTCTTAAAACATCACTAAACTTCTCATTTTTTAATGTATCAATTACAACCCCAATAACTTCATAACTTGAAGTTTTTCCATTATCTTTTCTTATTGATTTTAGTGTTTCCTCAACATCTTTTGCAATTATATTTATATCTGATTTATTAAGTGTAAAATTTAAATCACTTGCTGCATTAGATAAGCTTGTTGATAATTTTTCAATTTTAAATTCTTCAATTCTTCCATCTTTTTTTATTATGTTCATAAATATCCTCCTGTTAAATTAGTATAATTTAGTAATTCTTAAATTAAGTATAACATTTACATTTTATTCTTAAAAGATAAATTTATGCTAAGAGCTAATAAATAAAAGGCTATTCTTAAAATTTTAAAATTATATGTTATGAATTTAATTAAAATCATATAATTTTTGAATAGCCTTTTATGTAAACTAAACTACTATTTTATTTCTAATGAATTGCTACTACTTAGTATTTTATCATACTTTCCTATTTGACCAACTGAAATATTTTTAATATTTGAAGGAATTTCAGTAGTTGTTAATGTATTTTCATCTATAAAATTAGTTTCTTTAATCTTTCCATTTATAATAATTTTGCTCTTATAATTAAAATTATCACCAGTTACAGTTAATATATCATCTTTTATATCATAATTATTTAGAGTTATTTCCTTTAATCCCATCTTCATATTGGTTTTTTCATATTTATTTTTATTTTCATTTAGGATATATTTATTTCCAAATAGCATGTCATATTGAAGAAGTTCAAAATCTTCTTTGTAATTCTCATCATCCTTACATGCATTATGGAAAGTAGGCATAACTCCTGCCACCATATTAAGCTTTTCTAATATATATGTTGTAAACTCCTCTGCTTCCATATTTACATTTTCCTTTGGTAAGCCAATATTATCCCATATAAAGAAATCAGCTAAATATTTATTTCCATCTTTTAATACACTCTCATCATCATTTATTATCTTTAATGAAGGTAGATGATCTCCAAACATAGCGATTACTGTAGGCTCTCCTGAAGATTCTACATAATCTAAAAGTTCTTTTATGTATTCATCAACCCCTCTTAATTTATCTATGTAACATTGAAGTTCATTTTTTTCTTCTTGATCTAAATCTCCATCCACTGTATAATTTTCAAAATCTGAAGAAGAATATCCTCCATGACTTTCTACAGTTACATTATAAATAAACTGAGGCTTTTCATTATTAGATATTATATCTTCTATAGGTTCTATGTTTAAAACATCCTCTGGATATTGCCAATCAGCATTAGTAGGTTTGTCCATATACTCCATAGATATATATTTATCAAATCCTAAGTTAGGATACACTGTGTCTCTATTATAAAAATTTCCTTCGTAATTATGTATAACATTTGTTCCATACCCATAATCATGTAATATATAAGCTAAACTTTCAACTGGCTGTTTTTTAAGTATATTATTATTAGGTATTTCACCTACTGGTAAGTAATCAGTACTTAATCCAGTTAGCACTTCAAATTCACTTCTAACAGTTCCCCCTCCATAAGTAGGTACCTTTAAAAAGCCATTTGTTGATTCACTAGCTATTTTTCTAAAGGTTGGTATAGGGTCCTCTGTAAAAGTTAATCCATTTATTCTATCTAAATCCATAAATGATTCTAATTGAACAATTATTATATTAGGAAATTCTGATGGCATAGCAGATGCCATTTTAGTATCATTACTAGCTAGTTGTGCTTCTTCAATTATATCATTCTTTATTTTCTCAATAGATGCCTTATTGTAATCACTTGGCTCTTTAACCTTAAATCCTGCTGCAGTATCTAAAAATGAGTACATAAACCCATTTCTCTCATAGGAAACTGGCAAATCCCATCTATATACTTCTATACTCCCTTTTGCATTTCCATAAAAAGCTCCTACAGCCAAAATAGATAATGGTAAAATTATAAAGCCATATGGATTAATCACTTTATTTCTACTTTTATATCTTTCACTAAACCATAACAATACTAATATTGCAATTATAATTACTAAGGCTATAACAGCATATTTTAAAATATTTAAGTTTAAATAATTTCCTGCTATAGCTAATCCTTCTTTAAAAGAAAACATATCTGCCCATATAAGTGGTGTTCCTCTAAAGCCTAGTATTACTCCACTTGCCATATAAAAGCCCATAAGAATAGTGCTTATTATTCCATAAACCATTCTAGTCTTCTTAAAGAAAAAAGCTATTGAAGTAATCATCAAAAATATTAGATAGTTTAATAGAAATACTGTTGTTTGATTATCTAAAAAATCCTTTCCATTTTCAATAGATCCTCTATGAAATGACTCCCCTAAAAATACTAATAGAAAAGATAGAGTAATCCAAATAAATACGTTAATCCCCAAATTCTTCAAAGTTTTTTTATTTCCTAAAACCTCTTTAAAGTACTTTTTGTTCATTTTATGCCTCCCTTAGAACGAATGTAACAAAACAAGACTTAATTAAGAATTAAATTTATAAATCTATATTGATTATTCTAACTTATTTAAGAATTTTATGCTATTTTAATTTTGTTAATAATCGTTAAATGAATATTAATCATATTTACTAATATAATATAATTTTATTTATTGTATTTTATTTCATCATAATTATAGCCAAACTTTATATTTTTAACCTTATTAATAGTAAAACATGTAAGTTTATCTAAATATTTTTATCTTAATATTTATATTTAAATTATAATTTTTTATTTTATATAACATTGATTTTTTGTTTTTATAAAGATTTCTAAATCATTAATAAATTGAAATAACATAGCTCTATTTTCAAATTCTTCTCTGGTTACTGGAAGTTCTTGTTCACTTAACTCTTTTTTTAATCTATTTAATCTATTAATAAGAATATTTACATTAACTTCTTTACCTATTACAGAGGCTACCTCTTCTGTAAAATTAGCAACTAGTTCAGTCTGTTTTACAGTAATAGATATTCTTGAAAAGTGTTCTCTCATGTACTTTAACATTTGAAATTGAACTTCTCTCATATCTATGTAATGCACATAGTACTTAACATCTGAAAACAAATAGTTATTAAAATTATCATTGGCTCTTTTTTTAGCTAACTCTATTCTATTTTCAAGTTCATCAAAAAGTCTTTGTTCCTTTATTGAAACACTATGTGTTCTTAAAGAATATGCCATATCCATAAATATCTCTTTTATTTTTTCAGATATATAATCTATATCTTCTTTTATCTTTTCCTCATTCTTAGGCATATAACTATTTAATATTAATGCAACTAAAACCCCAACTAGCATAAGACCTAGTTCATTTATTATCCAATATGAATTCACCTGTTTCTCAACTAATAAATGAGTTACTAAAACAGAACTTACAACAATTCCATCTGTCACTTTTAGTTTTACTGTTAAAGGTATAAAAACTAAAAGATATAATCCAAAAACAACTGAGTTAAACCCTAATGCTAAGAATAAAACTGAAGACACTATTAAGGCTATAATAACAGATTCTATTCTCTTTATAGCTATCTTTAATGATTCTCTTTTTGTACTCTGTATGCTAAGTATGGTTATAATTCCTGCTGAAACCCAGTAACTTAGCCCTAATTCTTTTGCTATTATCATAGCTATTACAGCGCCTATTCCTGTTTTCCAAGTTCTAACACCTATAAATCTCATTTTTTCAACTCCGTATAATTAACATTAAATTTTTCCATAGAATAATAATATAATTAAAATTTAAAATAATCAAATTTATGCATTTTATTTATTAAAATGGGAATACTTTCATTTGAAGCTATTTTTAAGAAAGGGTTGAGACATATTATGAGAATTCCAAAACATATAGGGGTTATCCCAGATGGCAATAGACGTTGGGCTGTAGAAAATGGACTTGAAAAAGATCAAGGATATTTACATGGAATTGAACCTGGACTTGAACTTTTTAAACTTTGTCAAAAACTAGATATTAAAGAAATAACTTATTATGGTTTTACTACAGACAATACGAAAAGACCATCATATCAAAAAAAGGCATTCATAGATGCCTGCATAAAATCAGTAGAATTAATTGCAAATGAAGATTGTGAATTGCTTGTTATAGGGAATGCTGATTCTCCAGTTTTTCCTGAAGAGTTAAAAAAATATACTAAAAGGACTAAAATGGGTAAAGGTGGCATACGCGTTAACTTCCTTGTTAACTATGGTTGGGAATGGGATTTAAACCTTCTAAAAGCCTGTGACATTAAGAGTAAAAATATCTATGATAATATTCAATCAAAGGATATTTCAAGAATAGATTTATTAATAAGATGGGGCGGTAGACGTAGATTAAGCGGATTTTTGCCAGTTCAATCAGTTTATTCTGATATATACATAATTGATGATTTATGGCCTAATTTTAATAAAGATCATTTCTTTAATGCTCTTGAATGGTACAACGATCAAGATATTACCCTAGGCGGTTAATTAAATGAGTCCAAATAAAAAAGCTATAATAGTTGGAGCTGGAATAGGTGGATTAGCTACTGCTGTTCGCCTTCTTGTTAATAATTTTGAAGTAGATATTTTTGAAAAAAACTCTAAGATAGGTGGAAAAGTAAATTTAATTGAATACAAAGATTTTAAGATAGATTCTTCTGCTTCAATATTTATGCTCCCTAAGCCCTATTTAGAAGTATTTAAATATGCAAAAAAAGACCCTAAAGACTATATAGAACTTGTAGAATTAAATACTTTATATAAAGTGTTTAATGATGAAGGGGATAGTTTTAATATTTATTCAGACTTTCTAAAAACTACAGAGTCCTTAGAAAAGGTATTTAATGATGAAAGTTCAAATTATTATAAATATATATCTGACTCATATAGAAGATATCTTTTAGTAGAAAAATACTTTTTAAACAGGAGTTTTTTCACCTTAAATTATTGGAGATATTTTAAATCTTTACCTGAACTAATTAAAATACATCCTTTTAAAAATTGTTATAAAACCATTGAAGAATATATAAGTAATGAATATTTAAAAACCTTATTAGCTTTTCAATGCATGTATATTGGGGAGTCTCCCCTTAAAAGTTCTAATGTTTTTAATTTAATTCCATCAACCACTCAAATATATGGATTATATTATATTAAAGGTGGAATGTACTCTTATGTGAAGGCTTTAGAAAAATTAATCCTAGAACTTGGCGGTAAAATACATCTTAACTCAAATGTAACTAATATACTTATGGAAAAGAATGTAGCAATTGGAGCAAAAATAAACCATGAAAATATATTTTCTGATTTAATTGTTTGTAATTCAGATTTTACTTATACCATACAAAATTTACTTCCTAGAAGTACATTTAAAAATAAAATTTCTAAGCGAAAACAAAATAATTTATCCTTTTCTTGCTCTACATTTATACTACATTTATTTCTTAAGAAAAAATATAAAAATTTACATGTACATAATATAGTACTTAATTTAAATAAGAAAGAAGTTTTATTAGCTCCCTTTATAGATGGGCCCTTACCAAAGGAATATATATATTATATCTATTGCCCAAGCTCAATAGATACTTCATTAACTCCTCGGGATTGTGAATGCATTAATATAACAGTACGTGTTCCAAACTTAAAAAAATATAAATCAAAATGGAATGAATCTACAATTGTTTCTTTGAGAAACAAAATCTTATATGACCTAAGTAAAATTAAAGGTTTAGAAGATATAAAAGAAAATATAATTTACGAAAGCTATACAACACCTCTGACCTTAAAAAATGATTTTAATTGCTTTTTTGGTGCAGCTTTTGGTCTTAATCATAATTTATTACAAACAACTATTTTTAGACCTCAGGCAAAAATAAAAAAACTAAAGAATATATATTTTGTAGGTGATTCAGTACATCCTGGCTCTGGAATATCAATGTCTTTAATCTCAGCTAAGCTATGCTGTGAAAAAATAATATCAGATTTTAGCTAAAATAAAAAGAGGTGTATTATGATACATCTCTTTAAAAATCTTGTATTTCATTTATATTTTCCTTAACCACTTCACTAAAAATACCAACTATTTCTGGATCAAATTGAGTTCCACTACATCTTTCTAGTTCTATTAATCCTTCATCATAAGTTTTTCTTTTATTATAAGGCCTACTTGAAGTCATAGCATCAAAACTATCTATTACAGTTAAGACCCTTGCTAAGTATGGTATTTCTTTCTCCTTTAATCCTACTGGATATCCAAAGCCATCATATCTCTCATGATGATATAAAATAAGAGGCACAACATTCTTTAAGGAATTTACTGATTTTATTATTTCTACTCCATCTTTAGGATGTTGCTTTAAGATCTCCCATTCCTCTTTAGTAAGTCTCATCTTTTTAGTTAATATTTCATTTGGTATATTTATTTTACCTATATCATGCATATAAGCCCCATATATTAGCTGCTTTTTCTCATCTTCTGAAAGTCCTAATTTTTTAGCCATAAGTCTACTATAAATAACTACTCTTTCTACATGGCTATATGTATATTTATCCTTTGCATTTATAATACTTATTAAAGTTTTTATAGATGCTACAAGAGCATTTTCCTCTTCATTTAAATCTCGTTTTAATTCATCTAAAACAGATACATAAGTTTCAACTCTATTTTTATGGAAAAATTTAGCTCTATATAATGCATCATCAGCACATTTAACTAATTCTAGCTCACTTTTAGCTTTATCTGGGAATACAGCTATACCAACAGATACTGTAAAATTAGCATTAGGTTGATTTTCTTGTCCTTCAAAATATGTTTTTTCTACTTTATTTCTAATTCTTTCTGCAATTTTAGTAGCTTCCTCTTCTGAAGTATTAGGTAAAATTATTGCAAACTCTTCTCCTCCATATCTAGCTACTAAATCATTTTCTCTAGCTATATTTTTTAGAAGTTTTCCTATTTTTTTTAATGCTTCATCGCCTTTTTGATGTCCATACAAATCGTTATAATGCTTAAAATAATCTATATCCATAAATATTAATGACAGTTTCTCATTTTCAACCTCACTAATATGCATTTTCTCTCTTAATTTATCATAAAAATATCTATGATTATAAACCCCTGTTAATCCATCTTCGTTAACCAAGGTTTGTAATTCCTTTATGTGATCATTTTCAGTTTTTACATAAAAACCTAATGTCCAAGCTGTTAAAACAAATACTCCTGCTAATATTAAATCATTTTGAAAATAAATATTTACATCAGCATTCCCTGAATAAATCAAATCTATAACTAAAATAATAGCTGATGACACTACAGAAACCACACATCCTCTATGCATGCCTCCCTGTATTGTAGATGTTATTATAATAAATAAAAATAAAAATTTATTATTACTAGAATTCCCTCCTGAAACTAATATAGCCATTATAAATATAATCATAAATAAAATTATTTCTATTAATTGTATCTTATTTATATGATCTTTATATTTGTTTAAACTAGCTAAACTCCAAAGTATGTAAATCGTTGATAATAAGAATATACTTATTAAAATTGATAATATACTGTAATACGCTAAAAATTTATTGTTATACTTTGTAAGATTAAAGGTGTATTGTAAAAAAGCCATAGCTGAAAATAATAATGATGATACTTTTACTATTGATAATATTTCATCAACTTTTTTCTTTTTATTATCATTTACATCCCTAATCATATTCTCCCTCTCTAATCTAGTATAAAATAAGGCCGGTTTAAAACCGACCTTTAGGTAAATTATTCATCTCTTAAAGATTTTGGTTCCTCTGGTTGGTGTGTAAACCAAAGACATGCTGAAGTAGCAACTGTTGTTGCAACTACTGTTGTTAATGCAGCAAATAATGTTAATAAGTTTTTGTTTAATTTTTTCATTTAACTCATCCCCTCAAGATTTATAATAATTTATTTGTAAAAGAATCTATAGTTTTTAACAATATATTTCCTATGTAGGTTAGAGTCATACATTGCCATGCTACTCCAAAGATTATACTTAACATAACAGGCTTAGCTAAACTCCATCCTGAATTATAATATAAAATTATACTTAATACTTCAATAAATAAATATATAGTTAAAATCTTTAAAGATCCTTTTTTCATGCGTTTTTTCTTCTTTTCGGTTTTTATTGGTTTATTTTTAGTATCTACTGGAGCAAATTTAAAAACTATAAAATATCCAAAAACAAAAATAACTATTCCAATAAACACTACAAGCTCAAAGTTCATTTTTGCAAAAAAACTACTTTTTATTAAAAAACCAATACATATTGAAATTATTATGCCTAATAAAGTACATACATTAGAGGATTCTGAATGTGCTCCTCCAGAATATTTTCTAAGTATGCTTGCTGTAAATAAAAATATCAAAGCTTCTAAAGCTATATTAAACACTAATCCCAGTATAAGTACTGAAATTATTGATATTAATGTTTGTATTAGAGCATAAGTTCCATACTGAATAATTTCTTTTCTTTCATTATCATAATTTAATTCACTAGAAACTTTTTCAGCTATTAACTTCGATATATTCTCAATCATTTTATCTCAACTTTCCTTTTTTTGATGCTATTAAATAATAATAAGTAACAATAACCATAAACATTATAGTAGATGGAATACCTAATATTGTTTTTGTAAATACATTTTCAAATAAATAATCAATATTTTCATTGAAAAATTTCTCTATAAATAATAAGTTTAAACCTTCACATAAAAATAAAATCATTAATATTAATATTGATGCTTTTATACTTACTATTAAATCTATTTTATTAACATTGAATGCTAAAAATATTAAAACAAATATGTTCAATATTGTATGAATACCATAATTTATAGGTAATAATCTAATTAAATAAACTACTAATACCAATATCAAACTTGAAATTAAATATTCCTTCTTTTCTAACTTTTTATTAGCGAAAGCATACATGGCTAACATCATCGTAAGAGCTTCTGGTATTCCCCTTACTAAAGTTTCAAATAAAGTTACTTTTAACATTCTTCCTCCGCTGTCACTAAGCAAATATATTCCTTTGCTTATATTCATTTTTCTCATTAGTTTTTTTAACTGTAACATATATTATTATGACTACAAAAACTCTTATAAGTATATCACCAATACTTAAAACACTATATCCTACATCTATTATGTCACTTAAATACTTATATTTTACTGTACTTGTTCCTATCATATGTATATCATTTACCTTTGAAATAGTGTTAGGCTTAAGATATCCTGTTAAATATGATAAACTTGGGAAAACAGGCATTTCCCCACCGTTAGCAGCCATTACAATATGATTTAAAAAAGTTCCTGCTAAAATAAATAACGATCCAATTAAAGCACTTACATACTCTTTATACCAAAATATAGGTATTAAAAACAAGTACATATATATACTTTTAAACCAAGGTGCCCATTTTACAACATCATAGTTACCCATAAATATACTTATCTGAAAGACTATATAAATAGCTTCAAAAATCAAAATAGGATAGATTGTCCAACTTTTAAAGAAAGGCTTTAAACTATATCCTTTTATTTTTGAAATTATTAATGCTATAATCACTGCTTCGATCATTATTTTACTCCTTTAACTAATTGTAAAGCTTTAACAAATTATTAAAACTTTATCCATTTAAATTAAATCATATAATTCATATTAAATCAATAATAAACACCCATTTTTTACAAAAAAAATTGAGCTTTTTTTGTTTTTAATGATAAATTTCTCATTTTTTGCTTGTTTTATCTTTTAATTTTTTTAATGTTAATAAAAATAAAATTAAACTTAAAACTCCAATAACAAGTTTTAAATTTTTTTGAGAAGCCATTATCACCCCATAACTTGCTAAAACTTCTAATAAAATAGACGGTATTTTCCCTAAGAACGTAGATATTATAAATGTAAGACTATTAACCCTGCTCATAGCAGCAGCTAAGGTTACTAAACCTGATGGAATAAAAGGTATTAATCTTCCTTCAAAAATTAAAATCCCAACATTTCTCCCTTCACTCTTTACAATTTTATCTATTAATTCGTATTTCCCTTCAATATTTCCTGCAAATTTATTTATACCTTTTCTATATACTTTAAAACTTATCCATCCCCCTATAACTTCACCTAATAAAGAAATTAAAAATCCATTTATAGGACCAAAGAATACTATATTAGCTCCTGTAACAAATACAGAGGGAACTATCCCAAGTAATGCTATAATTACACTTATAAACAAACTTATAAATATAGCTAACTCACTATATTGATTAAAAATATTTATTAAACTATTTATATTTTTCTCCTCCTCTACTTACATATTAAGGCTATTAATTCTCATTTTAAGTATATCCTCCAAACTGCCAAAGTTTCAACATATTTTACCTAATAGTAATATTATTTATTTCTATCTAGCACAATCTTATATACAATTTCCTATTTAATTAATAAAACTTTTTTTAATTTTTAGCTATAATATTTGAAATAAAAGTCTACACTATATACTAAATTTCACATAAAAAATAACTGTCTTAATTTAAGACAGTTACAAAAGATTAATTTCTCATTATTATATATACTGTATATCCAATATAAAGAGCTAAAAGAAATACCCCTTCATATTTAGTAAGTACTTTTTCTTTTTTCTTATTTAAGAAAATTAAAGCACCTATTATTAAAGTGACAATTATAAGGAATATTAAATCTATTGATAAACTTTTAGCTATTGTTATAGGGCTTATTACGGATGATAAACCTAATATTAATAATATGTTAAAGGTATTAGATCCTAATATATTTCCAAGAGCTATGTCATTTTCACCCTTTTTAGCTGCCACTAAAGAAGTAACAAGTTCTGGAAGAGAAGTACCTATTGCCACAATTGTAAGACCAACTAATTTTTCACTCAGTCCTAATCCTAAGGCAATTGCAGAAGCTGAATCAACAACTATTTTTCCACCTAATATTATTCCTATAACTCCAACTATTGATAAAATTATATTTTTAACTGTGCTATTAGGTGACTTTATGTTTTGCTCCTCAAAATCTTCAAATTCTGCAGTTAACGCTACTTCATCTTCTTTTTTATTGCTTCTCTTAACTGTATATATTAAATATATTATATATGTTATGCACATTAAGACTAATACTGCTCCATCTATTCTAGATAAAGAATTTTTACTTCCTATTAGTCCAGTAAAAGTAAAAACATATAAAATAAAAGTTGCAATTAAATTTACTATAAAATCATTTTTTATTATGTGCTTCTTTATGACTAAAGGAGCCACAATGGCTGTACATCCTAAAGCTGCTAAAAGATTAAATAAATTTGATCCTAAAACATTTCCCATGGTAATATCATTGCTACCTTTTAGTGAAGCTGATATACTTACTGCAAGCTCTGGGGCACTAGTTCCTAAGGATACAATAGTAAGTCCAATTATAACAGCTGGAACTCCTAGCTTTTTAGCTATTCCTGAAGCCCCATCAACAAAAAGATCTGCTCCTTTAATAAGTAAAAGGAACCCTATTATTAGAAATATGTAGTTCATTAATTCCTCTCCATTTCAAGTAACTTTATTAAATATAGATATTTTTTTATAAATTATAAGTATTATTATACTATTTATTTAAATAATTTCTATATTATCGAAATTTGTTTTCATCTAGTTAATAATTTGTCTAAACATCAAAGCTTAACTGCTCTCTTTCTTCTGTTATTATATTTTCTTCTAAAGATGATATTGTTATTCCTAATAATCTTACCTTTTTATTTTTAAAATCAACTATGCTTATAAGATCTTTTACACATTCCATTATTTCCTTCTTTTCTTTTAAAAAGTGTTCTAAAGTAATACTTCTTGTTATATGTTTAAAATCGTTAAACTTCACCTTTAAGGTTACAGTCTTTCCTTTTTTATTTAATAAACATAAACTCTCACTAACTCTTTCTGCTATTCTCTCTAAAATCTCTATCATTTCATCTATATCTTCTATGTCTTCTCTTAAGGTAATTTCTTTACCTATAGACTTTCTAATCCTGTATGGATTTACTGGTCTATTATCTATACCCCTAGCAAATTCATATAATATCTTGCCCCTGTCACTAAAAATATCTATAAGTTCTTCTTCAGAAAATTTAAGTAAATCCTCCCCCTTAAATACCCCTATATTATTTAGCTTATTTTTAGTTACTCTTCCAACGCCAAAAAATTTTCCTATAGGTATATTTCTTATAAAATCCTTTGAATTCTCCTCTGTTATTACTGTTATACCATCTGGTTTTCTAAAATCTGATGCCATCTTTGCTAAAAATTTATTAAAAGAAACTCCTGCTGAAGCAGTAAGACCTACTTCTTTAAATATTCTTTCCTTTATTTCAAGGGCCATTAAGGTTGCAGAACCTTTGCACCTTTTGCTTTTACTTACATCAACAAAAGCCTCATCTAAGGACAAGGGTTCTACAAGATTAGAGTATTCATTTAATATATTCATAACCTGCCTAGAAACTTTTTTATAAACCTCCATCCTAGGTCTTATAAAAATAGCTTTAGGGCATAATTTATATGCAGTTAAAGAGGGCATAGCTGAATGTATTCCGTATTTCCTTGCTTCATAAGAGCAAGTTGCAACTACTCCTCTTCTATTTGGGTCTCCACCAACAATCAACGGCTTTCCTTTATACTTAGGATTATCTCTCTGTTCAATGGATGCATAAAAAGCGTCCATATCTATATGAATTATCTTTCTATTCTCTTTCATAAAGCCTCCATGCAAACATATGTTCATTTTTAATTTTACACTAAGACTTTTTAAATTCCAATATTATAAAAGATAAGTTTTAAACAATAAATCTATTTAAAACTTATCTTAAAATACAGGTAATTAATAAATTAAAATTCCTTTATTTAACCTTTTCAGGCTCCTTATACTCTATTCCCTTTGTATCCACCTTAATTGATTCTATAACAACATCCTCAACTGGTTTATCATTTGCTCCTACTGAAACCTTTTCTATTTCATGAACCACATCTAATCCCTTAGTAACTTTTCCAAAGGCTGCATATTGACCATCTAAATGTGGTGCTTCTTTTGTAACAATAAAGAATTGACTTCCTGCACTATCAGGATTTTGAGATCTTGCCATTGATAATATTCCCTCTTCATGCTTAATATCATTTTCTACTCCATTAGAAGAAAATTCACCCTTTATCATATATCCTGGTCCACCTGTACCTGTTCCCTTTGGATCTCCACCCTGAAGCACAAATCCCTTAACTATTCTATGGATAGTTAAGCCATCATAAAATCCACTATTAGCTAGGCTTATAAAGTTATCAACGGTATTTGGAGCTTTGTTTGGATATAACTCTGCTTCTATAGTTCCAAAATTCTTAACTTCAATAGTAGCTACAGGTAATTTATCCTCTGGTATATTTTCCTTTGCCTTTTTACCTGTCCCTCCACATCCTATTAAAAGTAAAGATGCCATTGTAACTCCTACTACTATTTTGCTAACTTTCTTTAATAAACTCATTTTTATTCCCCTTTCTTAGAATTTATTACTAATATGTTTTAAATTATATCATCTAAACCATTTAAATTTATGTCATATAAGCTATTAATTTGTTTCTATATAATTAAATTTTCCTAAAACAAAAAAAGGTATGTATTCTTTTTTGTATTATAAGAATACATACCCAAAACTTTTTTATTATACTTCAAGTTCCTCAACTTCAACAGCGAAGTTCCCACAATTTTTACAAACATTTATATTAACTAAATAGCTCTTGTCTACTTTTTTATCTCTTAATAATTTATTATAAGTAAGACCTTCATAAGCTTTTTCTATATTGCTTATTACAAACTTTCCATTCTTAGCATAAATAAACATATTAAACTCTAAAAATGGGAAGCTCTTCTTTTTTTCCTCTAATCCAAATTTACATTCTTCACAAGGGCCATCATAATAGGCTTTTCCAAAGCTAACTCCCTCACTACTATTTAATATTTCAAAAAGCTTATCTATATCAAAACCTTCAACATCTTCATTAAAGAAATAAAGCAATTTATCCTCTGATAAAGTATATTCTTTTTCATCAAAAGTGAAACTAAACATTTAATCATTCCTTTCTATGAACAATTCACATTTTATTATTATCTCTAAACATATTTAATAACTTTAAAGACAATATGTCAAACTAAATTTCTTTTTTATTAAACCCTTTATTTCTATTATTCCAATATAAACTTCTCTATAGCCTTAGCAACACCATCATTTTCATTTGTATCTGTTATATAATCCCCATATTCCTTAATAAAGTCTGGTGCATTTCCCATTACTACAGATAATCCTGCCTCTTCTAGCATAGATACATCATTTCCACTATCACCAATGCATATTACTTCTTCTAAGCTTATTCCTAATTTATCTGCAAGGGCTTTAACTGCACTTCCCTTTGAAGTTCCTTTTTTCATGATCTCTATACATCCACCCCAAGAAGCATAAACTAAATCTACTCCTTCTAAAGCTTCAAATTCCTCCTTAGCTTCTTCTATATTAGGTCCGCCTTCTTGTTTTATTATTATAAACTTTAATATATCTTCTCCATGTTCATCATAAGCATCTCTTAAATCATCATATTTATAGAATTTTATTTTTTCTTCTTCATCTACCCAGCTATTCATAAGCCTATGACTATCATCCTCTGGAATATCAGTATCTGCTATTAGTCCATCTGTAGAATCTACATAAGCTAAAAACTTATATTTGTTTATAATATCACATATTTTAAAGTAAGTTTCTCTGTCTAGTGTAGATTTAAATATTACCTCATCAGTATTTTTATCCTTTATATATGAACCATTTGAACAGATTAATGGTGCATTTACTCCTATTATATTCCCATATATCCTAGCTGAGGGAAAAACCCTTCCTGTTGATATGGCAATATGTACTCCTTTTTCAATGGCTTTCTTTAAAGCCTCTTTATTTCTTTCACTAACTTTGTGATGAGAATCTAAAAGCGTACCATCCATATCTATACAAACTAATTTATAATTCATTTAATTCTCCCCTTTCTAAATTAAATTTTATATAGACTTTCTTTTTTAATCAAGATTTAATATTTTAATATACAGCCCTTAAATAAAAGTAGCTATGTTGTAACTTAAAATTCTATTTGTTATAAATTCTATATAATATTTTTCTAAAGACTTATAAAGTTATCTTCTAAAATAAAAAACTTATAAATATCTTCTGAGAACCTCTGAATTCCACTAAAAATTTAAGTTCATTCAAATATTCTCTTCCTAATATTTATAAGTTTTATTTATGAGCTATTTTAGTATAACCCTTTAAAATTCATATTATTTATTTTTATATTTCTCTAATTCTAAATCTACCTCTGAATCTGAAGTTTTATCTTCTTGTGTGTTTTGTGTTCTATACTTATTTAATTCATCGTCTAAACTTAGTTCTTCTAATTTAGCAAATTCATCATCTAAGCTTTCACCTTTTAATTCTTCTAATCCAGCAGCATAACTCTCTTTTCTTGAAATACTTCTTTCTATATCATCAATATTAATTGAATTACTCTTACTTTGAACATTTGCAATAACTTCATTTATTTGTTTTGAAGCTTCAGCATTATTAAGTCTAGCTACTGCTTCATCTCTATAACTTCTTGTTTTATCTAATTCTTTTTCTAATTCCACTAATTTTGCTTTTAAAACATCAGCTTTAGCTCTTTGTCCTTCATAGCTTGCCTTTAAAGACTCAAATTTCTTGTCACTATCTAATTTAAGTTTTAAAGCTTTCTTAGCTAACTCTTCATTTCCTTTGCTCATTGCTAATCTTACTTTTTCATCATACTGAGCTGACTCTTCCTTAGCTTCATTCATTTTCTTTTCAGTATCTTTTAAGTTACCAAAAATTTGAGCTGATGATCTTTTAGCTTCATTAAAAGATTTCTCCATATCTCTTATTTTTTGATCTAATAATTCTACTGGATTCTCCATTTCATCTAAAGCTGAGTTAGTCTTAGCCTTAATCATATTTGATATTCTATTAAATATTCCCATTTTATTACCACCTTTACCGACTTTTTATTTAGATTTATTATACTCTCTCTTTTTTACAAATTCATGTCATAATTATTAATTTTAACTATCTTCTTTTTCTAATTGCAAATATTATTAAAGCTATTAATAAAATAGTTCCAATACCTATAAAAGGTCTTCTTATGAACATAAAACTAAACATATTTCCAAACATATTAAGTATATTATTTAACATAAGCATATCAAAAAAGCTAAATCCTCCTGAATTGCTACTTCTATAGCTTTTATTTGAACTACCACTGGATTTATCATTATTTTCATACTTATTATTTTCTTTAGAACTTCCTTCTTGATTATTAGGGGCTTTGCTATTAAACTTATCTGTAGTTGAATAATTATTATTTCCCTGTGTACTACCTTTATCTGAGTTACTAGAATCTTTTCCACTTTCTACCTTATCAGAGCTTGAATTACTTCCTGATGAAGGTTTATTAAACTTATCCGTAGTGGAATAATTACTATTTCCTTGGCTTTTTTTCTTTTCACTAGATGAACTACTAGGCTTAGAATACTTTTTACTAGAATTATAAGAACTACTCTTACTTGAACTTCTAGAAGAACTTCCTGAACTCCTTGAGCTACTTCTAGAGCCCCCACCTGAGGATCTTCCACCTTTAGCAATAGTATTTTCTATACCAAAGGTTTCTGCCTTAACTTTTTTAATTGGAGAAATATTAAAACATCCAACTAAAAAGAAAAAAGCTATAAAAAATAGGACTAACTGACCAAACCTCTTATGTTTTTTCACCTCTTCCCCTCCTTAAATGTATTATATATCATCATTATAAATTAATTATTAAATTTTGTATATTTTAATAGTCTAAATTCATAATTATTTGATAATATATGATATCATAAATATATATATTATTTATATGGTGAAGGAGTATAGCAAATGAATGCAAAGGAATTTTTAGATAAAGAAAAAAATACTTATGGTAGTCTTTACAGTGAGCTAATTTTTGTTTTAGATGATATTGAAGATTTAAGCGAAGATTCTACTTTAAAGGAAAGAGCATACTACAAAAATATTAAAATATTAAAAAAATATAATGATTTATTAGATAAGTTATCTAGAGAACTTCCAGAAAAAAAATCTTTCCTGTCATTTTTAAATAAATCTAAAGAAAATGAAATTATAAAAGAATGTGAAGATTTCAAAAAAACTTATAAAGATTCTCTTGATAAAATATTTGTATGTTCTAAATGCATGTGTGTAAAATGCATAAGAGAATGTGGCTTTAACCCATGTTTATCATGTAACAAAACTGGAAAGGTTAATTATTGTGATAAAGAAAATACTAATCTTATAGTATTTAAAAACTTTATAAAACAACAATACAATAATGAAACTAATGAAAATGAACCTATTGAAATTCTTTGTGAAGTGGAAATGTTAGATATGGACAAGCGTTTTAGAATAATTAAAGAAGTTTTAAGTGGTGAACAATTTGTGCTTGAGTATGTCTACAATATAAAAGATGGTGATTTATATAATTCAATTGAGGATGTAGACCTATTTAATGAAATAATAGATATTTATGAAAGTAATAAGATATAAATTAAAATAAAGTATTTAAACACTTAATAAGGGCGTGTATTAAAATAACCTTTTATATTTTAATACATCCCTTAAAATCTTATTTTATATATCTACTTTTTATTTAATATTATCTTAATTCTACAAGTTTTATATCTAATTTAATTAAACAATAAATCTAATATTTTTTCACCAGCTTTTCTATTCTCTCCTTTATAAGGGAAACAATGAATATGTATTGCTGGGTTAAAATTCAATTCTATTATGCCATGATTTTTTTCCTTTGCCTCTTCCTCTATATTATCTATTACCATATCTACTCCGCATATAAGGGCTTTAACAGCCTTAGCAGACTTTAATGCTACCTCTTTATAACTAGGATGTATTTTGTCAGTAAAGTCTATACTGTCTCCTCCTGTGCTTATATTAGAGTTTTCTCTTAAATAGATTTTTTCTCCATTTTTAGGGATATACTTAAAGCTTAGTCCTTGATTTTTCAAAAACATTTCTTCTATCTCTCCTAATTTTATTTTTTCTAAAGGAGTCTTATATCCCCTTCCTCTTAATGGATCTTTATTCTTTTCAAAAACAAGCTCTTCTATGGTACTTTCTCCATTCCCAATTACATTGGCAGGTTCTCTATGAAGTATTCCTACTACCTCTTCCCCTATTACAAGAAATCTATATTCCTTTCCTGTCATAAATTCTTCTATAAGGATTGAACTATCCTCTCTAAAAGCTATTTCAACAGCTTTATCATAGTCTTCCCTTGAATATTCTCCAGGAAATATACTAATTCCTAAACCAAAATTAGTAGACTTAGGTTTTATAACTATTTTCTCATCCTTAAATAATCTAAAATCTTTCTTTGCCTCATCTATATTGTCATAATCTTTCCCCTTAGGAACCCTTATATTATTTTCCTTTAAAATATCCTTAGTAACTAATTTATTTTCCATTATTAAGGCAGTTATATATGAATCCTTAGAAGTTTTTGTTGCTTGCTTAACATATTCAACCTTTTCTCCATCACTAAGAGAAATAAAGTTTTCTAATCTATCCATCATATTAAACTCTATTCCTCTTTTAATAGCATCTAATATTAATATTTGTGTTGATAATTCTAAATCTTCATAACCAACTAAATTAAATTCTTTATTTTTAAAGTTATTTAAGTACTCCTTAGCTAATCTCATATGGAAATTAATATATCCCTCTTCTTTTATATCCTTAATAAGTTTCTCTGAAATTGTATCATGAGGATTATTAATTTTTTCTAATGCTCTTTTGATAACATTTTTAAATTCCTCATTATTTGAAAATAAGATCTCTACAATTTCATCCATTTCACTTAGTATTTCTCTTCCTTTGTCTTTTAATAAAACAGGAACTCCATTTTCATGTATAACAGCGTCTTCATTTCTGCCCTTTAAGGCAACCATATCATGATTTTTGAAAAATTCTTCTTGATCTTTATATGTTATTTCCTTGTTCTCTTTTAATAAAGTATAAATCATAAATAAGTGCACTAGATAAAGTGTTTCTTTACTCACTCCTTGAATACTTAAAGGATCTAAGTCTAAAAGTCTTACCTCTAAGTAATCAATCCCCTTGTGAAGTAAGCTTTCAAGCATGTCTTCGCTTCCTAGTGATTTTAACCTTATAGGGTTATAATATTCTTTTATACTTTGTATTTCCTTATCCTTAACTAAATTCTTTATGTCACTAGCATATTCTCCTATACTGTTATATGAAACATAATAGTCCTTTTTATTTTTATATCCATAAGAACTATTTCTTAAAGAAGTATAATCTTTTATATAATAAGAATCCTCTCCTAAAATTTCACCATCTTTTTTAATCTCATCTATATAACTTTCATGGAAAACAGGACTTGCTCCAGTTAAGTATATTAATAACCAATGATATTTTTGAAAGTTTCTAGCCATTCTAAGGTAGATATCATCTTTAAATTCTCTAAAATCCTTTTCCACTTTAAGCTCTTTATAAAGTAACTTAATAAATTCCTCTTTAAATGAAAAATTATAATGTATTCCACTTATTACTTGTTTCTTTTTGCCGTATTTATAACTAAGATTTTCTCTATATAATTCATCTTCTCTATTAGAAAGCTTAGCAATTGGAATCTCCTCTTCCCTTGGTAATATAGGAGGATTACTCTGTGGCCATAAAAATTCTCCATTTTTCATAATCTCTAAAGATACAACCTTATTTAAATTACATATAAAACTATAAACTTCCTCTAAAGTATTACAGACAGGTGTTACCATTTCTAACTGACTCTCAGAAAAATCTGTTTTTATATATGCATTCTTTTCCCTATCTCCAAAGGCCTTTGGATGAGGTGTTAAAGCTAAGTTTCCGCTTTCTGTAACCCTAACATTTTCTTTTTCTAAACCAAAATTAGCCTTTATAAAGTAATCTTCTAAACTTTCATCTTTTATAATTTTTAATAAACCTTTATCTAAATTCACCATTTCTCTCCTCCTGGAATTCTCTTATCTATACTAACCAGTTCTATTTAACCATTTATAATAAAACATCTACTTATGTATTATTTATGAACTAACCTATTTTTCTTTTAAATTATATTAATCGATAAAAATAATATAATATTTATTAATCACCTTAATTCTTATAGGAATTCTAGGCTTTATTATAAATATATAAGAAATTCCTTATATAGTCAAAGGTGTTATTGTATTTATTTCTTTTATTTTTTCAAAATTACTTTCTTTTTCTCCATATTTCTAAACACTCTAAAAATCTCTATTAGTTAATACGTTTTATTTTTATAATTAAAAATCTTTTATTTCTTATAGTAACCTTTTTCTTTAATTTTTATTTTATAAATAAAAAAACACCATAGCTTTTTAACTATAGTGTCTTTTAGAACATTTTTCTTTAATTTCTTTAAAACTATTAAACAACCTATATAATATTGGATTTTTTTCATTCATTTCAAATTCAAAGCTAGTTTTTGCCAAATTCATTATAGGACTCATAAGATTCATAGTATCCTCATAACCTTGCTGTGCTCTTAATCTTTTTGCATCTATATCTAAATTTAATGTTCCATTTATCATGCTATCATCTAAGCTCTTAGGCACTATTTCTATTATCTGAGCATTTGGATAAAGGCTTCTATCTACAGTTCCCTCTTTAGATAAATGTACTACAATAATTAAATCACAACCTTCTCCATAAACAGGTTGAATTGGTGTATTATCAACCATTCCTCCATCTAAATACTTTTTACCATCTACCTCTGAGCTATCATATATTAAAGGAAGTGATGCTGAGGCCATTATTATTTCTCTTCCTACCTCTTCATCATAATCATTAATTCTAAAATATTTAACCTTACAATCTGGTAATTCCGTACAGGCAGCATAACAAATTTTTCCTGATTCTTTAACCTTATTTATATCTATAAACTTATTTACAACTTCATAAGCTCCATCCTTAGGAAAATCTCCATTTTCTAATCTATCTGACATATGTTTTTTTACAAAGTTAATACTTTTTACCCCTAAGGCTAAAGCTACACCTTTTTTCAACAAATCCATTTTAGTCATAGGAACTAATTTCTCCATAGTAACTTCATCCCATAAGGCTTGAGCATTGTCCATATCCCCTTGAGCAAATAGGGCAGCATTAAATGCACTAATAGAAGTTCCTGATATAACTTCTATGTACTTGTCCAATTTCATTTCAACTAAAGCTTTCCAAACACCCAGTTCATATGCTCCTTTTCCTCCCCCACCTGATAAAACTAATCCAACTTTCATAATATTTCCTCCATTCATTATTAAATGAATCGTTTTATACCAATAAGATATCCATTATATTATTTTACTACATTATGCAAAAAATTGATAATAAATTATATAAAAATAGACTATATGATAAATCATATAGTCTATTTCCTTAATTATTATATTAAAAACTTAAGTAAAAATACTAATCCTAAAATAACAGTAGTTAAACTTATCTCTTTTCTTTTTCCAGAGAATAATTTTAATATTATGTATGATATAACTCCAAATACTATACCATCTGATATTGAGTAAGCAAATGGCATCATGATTATTGTTAAGAAAGCTGGTATAGCCTCTGTAAAATCATGTAAGTCTATTTCTTTTATTGGTTCTATCATAAATAATCCAACTAAAACTAAAGCTGATGCTGTAACCGCTGGAGTTATAACTGCAAATAATGGAGCAAAGAATAAAGCTAAGAAGAACATAAATGCAGTTGAAACTGCTGTTAATCCAGTTCTTCCTCCTTCTGCAACCCCTGAAGCACTCTCTACGAAAGTACTTACTGTACTTGTTCCTAAACAAGCTCCTAATGTTGTACCTACTGCATCAGAAAATAAAGCTTTCTTTATGTTAGGTACTTTTCCATCCTTATCTAACATTTTAGCCTTAGTTGCAACACCAACTAAAGTTCCTATTGTATCAAACATATCCATGAATAATAATGTAAATAATGCTATTACCATGTCTAAAGAGAATATGTTGTGGAAATCGAACTTGAAGAAAGTAGGCGCTATTGAAGGTGGCATACTAATAATCTTACTTGGTATAGGAGTTATTCCCATAGGTATTCCTATTATTGCTGTAATAATCATACCTATAAATAATGCTCCCTTAACATTTTTAGCTATTAAAACACTTGTTATTAAAAGACCTATTATTGCTAAAAGTCCTGATCCTGAAACTATATTTCCTAAAGAAACTATAGTTCCTCCATCTGTATGTACTACGATTCCTGCACCCTCTAATCCTATTAAGGCAATAAGTAATCCTATACCTACTGATATAGCATTTTTTATTCCCTTTGGTATTGAGTCTACTATTGCTTCACGTACGTTAAATATAGTTAAAAGTATAAATATTATTCCTTCTAATAAAACTGCAGTTAAAGCAAATTCAAATGAATATCCCATTTGAATAACTATTGTATAAGCAAAAAACGCATTTAGTCCCATTCCTGGAGCTTGTGCAAATGGTAACTTAGCGTAAAGTCCCATTATTAAAGTTGCTATTACTGCTGATAAAGCCGTTGCTGTAAATACAGCTCCTTGATCCATTCCTGCTGCTGATAATATTGATGGATTTACTATAAGTATATAAGCCATTGTCATAAAAGTAGTTAATCCAGCAATAAATTCTGTTTTTGCATCAGTGTTATTTTCTTTAAGCTTAAAGAACTTTTCCATAATCTCACTCTTTCCTTCATTTGTTTTTCTAAATCACCTTTAATATATTATCAGATTTTTTATATTTATCAATACTTTTACGAATATTTTTGTCGAAAAAGTGAAATTAATAAGTTTTTTTGTAATTATTTTTAAACAAATGCGTACATTGAAGACTTTTTATCTCTATATAATACGCATAAAAACATATTTTTATAATTTAAACCTATTCAACAAATATTTTTTTATTAAACATGCGAACTTTTTAAATATTACCTTCTACTTAGTTCAACTAGTGCACATCCTTCTATAGCACAGATACCATTCTCCTTACAAAAATTTAAAACTTCTTCGCTTTCAGCACCTGGTTGAATTAAAACCTTATTTATTCCTAAAGTTTTGGCCTCTTTAATAAATTCTATTCCCTTAATAGGGTTTATACATAAGTCTATAACCTCAATATTACAAGGAACTTCTTTTAATCTTTTAAATATGTTTTCTCCATCTTTTAAGCTAACTCCAAAAGCATTATATCCATTTTCTTTAAGCTTATTTAAAATTCTATATGCATACTTTTTTTCATTTCCTACATCACCAACAACACACCAATTTTTAAAATCCAAAAAGTCTTTAGCTAACATAATTCATTCCTCCATTTAAACTTTATTTAACTCTATTATGGCTAATTATCTTTAAAATATAAAGTATATAAAATAAATTAATCTTGTTTTTACAATTTTATCTTATCTTTAAATTAATTCTCTCTAAAAATATATTTCAAAATAAAAAACCTACCTCTGGATATAATAAAATACTATCCAGAGATAAGTTTTTAAATTTTACTATCTCTTATCCTTTTGATATGGCTCTCCAGCAGCCTTAGGCGCTTGAGATGTTTTAGAGAATACTATTAATGCGATTAAAGTAACCACATATGGGAATATCTTAAGTAATACTGGAGGTATAGTTGAAAGTGATGGTATTATTTGAGATACGTTTGCTATAGTTGTAGCAAATCCAAAGAAGAATGTTGCTCCTAATACTCCCCATGGCTTCCATTGACCAAAGATTAAAGCAGCTAAGGCTAGAAATCCAAGTCCTGCAACACTTCCTGTAAATTCTCCACCGTAAGTTACAAGTATTATAGCTCCACCAAGAGATGAAAATGCTCCTGATATCATAACACCTATATATCTCATTTTATAAACATTTATACCTGCAGCATCAGCAGCTTGAGGATGTTCTCCACAAGCTCTAAGTCTTAATCCAAAACTTGTCTTATATAATAAGAATGTACTTATAGCAAGTATTAAAATAACTAACCATGTAGTTGCATAAGTTTTTGAAAAGAATAAATCTCCTATTATTGGTATTGAAGATAATACTGGAACATCCTTCGGTATAAACCCTTGCATAATTCTTATATTACCACTACCTGTCATATTTCTAGCTAAGAATACAGTTAAAGCTCCAGCTATCATATTTATAGCTGTACCACTTATTACCTGATCTGCATTTAAATTTATACTTGCAAATGCATGTAATAAGGAAAATAATATTCCTACTAAAACTGCAACTCCTAAACCAATCCATAAAGGAAGTGAGCTACCTGGCATAGCCTCTTGAAGCTTTGATACTGTAAATGCCCCACTAAAAGATCCTACGATCATAAGACCATCAAGTCCTATATTTACTACACCGCTTCTTTCAGAAAATAAAGCACCTAATGCGGTTATTAAAAGAGGTATAGTAAAAGCTATTGCATAAGGAAATATTTGTTGAATTGTTTCCCACATTATTTGCTCACCACCCTTTCTTTAGTTGTTTCTTGATTAGTATTTTTATTTAATTTATCTTTCTTTCTTTTTTGGAATTTATTAAGCACTCTCTCCATTATTACACTTGTAGCAGAGAAGTATATTATTGTAGCCATTATAGTATCTGCTATTTCTGGAGGTATGCTTGTCATAGCATTCATAAATCCTTTTCCTGTATATAAAAGACCAAAGAATAAAGCTGAGAATAAAACTCCTATAGGAGTATTTGCACCAAGTAAAGCTACTGCGATACCATCAAATCCTTGTGTAGGCATAACACCTATTTGTATGCTTACAGCATTTCCTGTGTATTGAACAACACCTGCAAGCCCTGCTAAAGCACCAGCTATCATCATTGATAATAATATATTTCTATTTACTGAAATACCTGCATATTCTGCAGCATCTCTATTAAATCCAACAGCCTTTAATTCATATCCTAAAACTGTTTTATTTAATATAAACCAAACTGCAAATACAGAAATAAGTGCAATTAATATTCCTATATTTATAAATGATCCTTGGAAAAAGTCTGTAAGTGCTTGTATTCTTAAAGTAGCTGCCGCTGGAAGCTGTGCTGATTCAGTTTCTAAGAATTCTCCTTTAAAGTACATAGGAACCATGTAATACACTATCCAATATGCTATCCAGTTCATCATTATTGTTGAAACAACCTCATGAACATTAAACTTAGCCTTTAAAACACCAGGAATAAATGCCCATATAGCTCCTCCAAGAATACCAGCAAGAATCATTAATGGTATTAAGACTGGAGCTGGTAATTTCACTGTTAATCCTACTGCTGTAGCAAAAAATCCACCCATAAGCATTTGTCCTGGAGCACCAATATTAAATAGTCCAGTTTTAAATGCAAAGGCTAAGGAAAGTCCTGTTAATATTAAAGGAGTAGCCGTAGCTAAAGTATTTCCTATTCTTTCTATGTTCATAAGTCCACCTTTGAATAAGAAAGAATAACCATCTATTGGATTATGTCCCATAATAGCCATTAAAATAGCACCAGCAATAAGTCCTAATATAATAGCCATTAAAGATATAATAAACTGTTTAAACTTCATGCTTTTCTCCTCCTTTTATACCAGCCATCATAAGACCTACTTCATTTTCATTAGTTTCATCTGCATTTACAACACCTATAAGTTCTCCGTTATTTATTATTGCAATTCTATCTGAAACATTTAAGATTTCATCTAATTCAAGAGAAACTAAAAGCACTGCTTTTCCGCTATCTCTTTGCTCTACAAGTCTTTTATGAATATACTCTATAGATCCTACATCAAGTCCTCTAGTAGGTTGTGCTGCTATTAAAAGTTCTGGATTTAATTCTATTTCACGGCCTATAATTGCTTTTTGCTGATTTCCTCCTGAAAGAGATCTTGCTATAGATTCAGCCCCTTCTCCAGATCTTACATCAAATTCATCTATTATTTTTTCTGCATATTTTTTTATTTCTTTTTTGTTTAATAAACCTTTATTTGAAAATGGTTTTTTATCATATACTTCTAGAACCATATTCTCTTCAATTGTGTAATCTAAAACTAGTCCTCTCTTGTGTCTATCTTCTGGAATATGTGCAATACCTGAGTTTATTCTATTTCTTATAGATTCTCTAGTTATATCCTTGTTTTTGAAGTTTATAGTTCCACTTTCACTTTTTCTAAGTCCTGTAATAGCCTCAATAAGTTCACTTTGACCATTACCTTCTACCCCTGCTATACCTACTATTTCTCCTGCTCTAACATCAATAGAAAAGTCCTTTAATCCTAATACTTTCTTATTATTCTTAACTGAAAGATTTTTAATATCTAATACTACATCACCAGGCTTAGCAGGCTTTTTATTAACTTTAAAGGATACTTCTCTTCCTACCATCATTTTAGCCATTTCAGCTTCACTAGTAGTTTTTACATCTACAGTACCAATGTATCTACCTCTTCTTATAACTGTACATCTATCTGCAGCAGCTTTTATCTCCTTAAGTTTATGAGTTATAATTATTATTGATTTTCCCTCATTTATAAGATTTTTCATTATTTTTATAAGTTCATCAATTTCTTGAGGGGTTAAAACTGCAGTAGGTTCATCTAATATAAGAACGTCAGCATCTCTATAAAGCATTTTTAATATTTCAACCCTTTGTTGCATACCAACAGATATATTTTCAATCTTTGCATTAGGGTCAACATTTAATCCATATTGCTTTGATAATTCTTCAATTCTTTTAGCTGCCTTGTTTAAATCCATTCCTAATCCAAAAAGAATCTTAGGCTCGCATCCTAAAACTATATTTTGAGTTACTGTAAAATTTTCAACTAATTTAAAATGTTGGTGTACCATTCCTATTCCAAGATCATTTGCAACATTGGGATTAGTAATTTTTACTTCTTTACCTCTAACCTTTATAACCCCTTTATCTGGTTGGTTCATTCCAAAAAGAATTCCCATTAAAGTAGATTTACCAGCTCCATTTTCTCCAAGTAAAGCATGTATCTCTCCTTTTCTAAGTTGCAAAGTTATATTATCATTTGCTACTATACCAGGAAATTCTTTACGGATATTAAGCATTTCTACTACATATTCCATAAGTTATCCTCCTTAACACTCAAATTCTATATTACTTATAATTCTAATTTTTATATCATAAATTTATTTTATTATTGGATTAGATAATAAAAGGAGATGGAAGCTCCATCCCCTTAATAAAAACTTCCTTGAATTTTGAATTAATTTATTAAGTCTCCTTGCTCGTTAGAAACTTTTATTTCTCCATTTTTTAACTGTTCAAATACTTTATTTACTTCAGTCATAGTTTCTTCACTTAAGTTTGGATTCTTATCAGGTAAACCTACACCATCATTTTTTGCATCATATAATAAAGTTTGTCCACCTGGGAAAGTTCCATCTAATTCTTTCTTTATCATGTCATAAGAAGCGTGATCTATTCTCTTAACTGCTGAAGTAAGTATTACAGATTTATCTCCTTCATATATACCATCGTCGTATTGGTCAACGTCAACACCTATTATCCAAGCTTCTTTTCCTGAAGCAGCTCTATTTTTAGCTTCTTGTATAGCTCCTACACCAACACCACCAGCAGCACAGAATATAGCTTTTACTCCATTGTCATACATTTGAGCAGCTATTTGTCCACCTGCAGCTGAGTCATCAAATGATCCTTGATATATAACATTTTTTGCTTCAAGAGACATGTGAGTTCCTAATTTTTCATTAGCAAAGGCTACCCCTTGTTGGAATCCCCAGTTAAATTTTTGTACTGGTGGAATTTCCATACCACCTATAAATCCTAATTGACCTTCTTTAAGTTGTAATGCTGTAGCAACACCTGCCATAAAACCTGCTTGCTCTTCAGCAAAGAATATTGAAACCGTATTCGGACCTACTTCTGGCTTTGCATCCTTAGCACCTGAATGAGGAGCACCATCTAATAATACAAATTTAGCATCTTTATATTTTTCTTGTCCTTTATATATAGCTGTCTCAAATTTAAATCCTGGAGTTACTATAAATTTGAATCCTGCATCGTAAAGATTTCCTATTTCTTTTAAGTAATCAGCTTCTGTTGTTCCACTTGGTTTTAAATACTTAGCTTCTACTCCTAAGTCTTTTTCAGCTTTTTGTATTCCTTCCCAAGTTCCTTGGTTAAATGACTTATCATCTATTGTTCCGGCATCAGTAACCATTCCAACCTTCATTTTGTCTCCCTTAGAACCAGTATCACCTGATGATGCTTGTCCATCACTTGAACCTCCACACCCTGCAAGTAAAGTAGCTGTTGTAAGTACTGCTAACACAGCAGAAAGAAATTTCTTTTTCATTTTAATATTCCTCCTTAATACCTATTAAAATAATTCTTACTTTAAAGATTATGTAATAAACTAAAATTAAATTAATAATCAAATGTAATAAACTAATATTCATAAGATATTTTTAACTTAATATTCGAGTTTACAACATAATATTAAACCGTGAAAGCGCTATCTTTCCATGTGTTTTTTTTATTTTAATATTTTATTTTCAATTTTATAGTAATTAGTTATATAATTTATACTTTATACAAAATTACTCTTTACAAATTATTCTTTTTTATCCTGTATTATCCTTTAGATTCTCTCTCTCTTTTTCATTCATTTATTATTAATACTTTATATATAATTTATTTTAAATTTATTAATATTTTCAAAAAAAGTCAGGAAAGCGCTTTCACAAATTAAACATTATTTTTTTTATACTTTAATATATTAAGTAGTTAAGGTTTTCATTCTGTTGACCTAAATTTACTTTCCATTAGTACTTGGTCTAAATTAATATTCAAAGAATTTTTAATCTTAAATAAAAAAGATCATAGTAAAATTACTATGATCTAAATAAATTAAAATCTATTAATAAAACTCATTATATCTCCAGTTTTTTCATTGCCTACTCCTATAAATAAATTTAACAAATCTAAATGTTGATATCCTTCTAATTTTAAAAATTGTCCATCTCCTTTAAATTTATTTACCTTTTCTACAAATCTTTTAGAATTTTCATAACTTACTATAGAATCCCTAGCTCCATGAACGCACAGTACTGGAATTTTAGGCGAATCTTCCTTTAGTAAATTTATTGGATTAACATCAAAAATCTGTTCTTTTCCGTATAAATATTTTTTTATATACTTTTCATATTCTTTAGAATTACATTGGCTAAAATCTAAGGTTCCTCCTAGTGTTATAAAAGAAGATATTATGCTTGTATCTATATTGAATTTTTCTTTCATGTCTTCATTGTAAACTAAGTTTGCAGCTAAATCTGCCCCTGAAGAATATCCCATAACTACTATTCTATTAGGCTTATTATTTTCTACATAGTGTTTAAATGCTGAAAATATATTTTCCATTTGAACTGGATATTTATGTTCTGGCGCTAACTCATAGGATGGAATTACTACAGTAAATCCATATTTATAGAAAAACTTCCCTATAGCTGCACACCCTTTAGGGCTCCCATTCCATAAACCTCCACTATATATAAAGAATATGGTAGGCTTTCTTTTATCATAGCCTTTATATACTCTATAGTAATCTCTTTTATTATCACCATATCTAAACTCTTTATATTCTATATTTCTATCCTTTAAGAAATTGTAGTTAAAGAATTTAAAAAACAATTTTCTCTTTAATTTTTTCTCTTCTTTCTGACTATCATACATTTATAATCTCCTTAAACTTTAAAATTACATTTAAATTTCTCACATACAAATATACCTTATATTTATTAACAATTTCAACACTTTGTTTAAAATTTATTAATATTTATTTTATTTTCATCTTTTATTTTTCTATTACCCTAAAATAATCAACAAGATCGCTTTCGATTATAATAAAATAAAAGGGCTGTATAAAAATATAATAATAAAGCTTACAAACATTATGAAGAGAATATCTAGATGAGTTTTAGAATTTAAATTATTATGAAGAAGATATTACGTTAAAAAACTGAGACTGTTCGAAGCGTAGCAAGTTTCGAAGTTTTAGTAATATCTTCGGAGTAATAATTATAAATTCTTAACGAAATCTAGTAATTCTCGGAATATGTTTGTAAGCTTTATATTCACTATTAAATTATATTTTTATTTACTATTTTACAAAGGGATTATAAAATCTACTTCCATTATTAAATGTAAAGTATAATGATAAAGCAAATATTAATATAACTACAATAATAGCTAAGTAATCACCCTTAGAAAATTTTCTTTCATTGTACCAAGTTCTTTTTTTATTCTTTCCAAAGGCTCTAAGTTCCATTGCTGTACTTATATTTTCTATTCTATCTAAACTTGAAAAAATAAGTGGCATTAAAACTGAAGATATATTTTTTATTCTTTTTCCTAACTTTTCTTTTTTAGACATATCAATTCCTCTTGCTTGTTGAGCAAAGGATATATCATGATACTCCCTTTGAATATCTGGTATGTATCTTAAAGCTATTGATACAGAATATGATATTTTGTAACTAACACCTATTTTATTTAAAGATGCAGCAAATTCACTTGGATTGGTTGCAAGTATAAATAAAAGTGCCATAGGTATAACTGATAAATATTTTAATGTAACGTTAAACTCATAAAATAATTGTTCCCATGTTAGTGTGTATGGTCCAACTATATGAAATATATCATGTCTTGTTCCATATATATTAACTCCTTCATAAGGTGAAAATATAAAAATGGCTAAATCATTTAAAAGTAAAAAGAATAATATAAAATAAACTATAAAAGAAACTTCTTTAAACTCTATTTTTGAGACCTTAAATATAATTAAACTAAATATAAGCATGCCAATTAATACTCTTGTATCATATGTAAGCATGGCAGCTAATGTCCAAAATATAAAGCAAATAAGCTTAGTTGCTCCAGTAAGTTTATCAATAGGAGAATCCTTTTTTATATATGTAAGCATTGCATCCACTAATTTCTTGCCCCCCTGTCAAAATCAATAAATTTACAAACAAAATCCTTAGGGTCTTCCAACTTAAATTTCAAGGCTAAATCATATAATGATGTTTCTTTTAAACTTGCCTTTTCTATAACTTCTTTATCTGTAAGTATTTCTGCTGATGTTGTATCAGCTATTTTACGTCCATTTGAAATTACAATAGCCTTGTCTGTATATTCAAGCATTAAATGCATATCATGAGTTATTAAAATTATTGTAACTCCCTTTTTATTAAGTTTTAGAAGAAACTCCATTATTTCATTATAATGTTTATAGTCTTGTCCTGCTGTTGGTTCATCAAGTATTATAACCTTAGGATTTAAAACTAGTATTGAAGCTATAGTAACCCTCTTTTTCTGTCCAAAACTAAGTGCAGAAACTGGCCAATTTCTATATGGATATAAACCACAGGTTTTTAGGGTTTCAATTACTCTTTCCTTAACTTCTTTTTCATCAATCCCTCTAACTCTTAAGCCTAATGCAACCTCATCAAAAATCATTGTTTTAGATATCATTTGATTTGGATTTTGAAGAACAACTCCTATTTCTTCTCCTCTTTCCTTAATAGTCTTTCCATCTAAACTTTTTCCTTCAAATAATATATCTCCCTTTGATTCTTTGAAAAATCCACATATGATCTTAGATATAGTTGATTTACCTGCACCATTTTTCCCAACTACACTTACTATGTCTCCCCTATTAATTTTAAAATTAATATCACTTAATATATCTTTTTTCTTATCGTAAGAAAAAGATACATTTTTAAATTCTAATAGGGTGTCTTCTTCTCTTTCTTTCTTATTAAAATTTAAACTCTTATACCAAGTTTTTAATTTCTCGCCATCATCACTAAGCTTTAACTTGTCTATATTCTCAAGGTTCATTTCCTTATTTAATTCATATCCACTATATTTAAGAGCTGTTATGTATAAAGGTTCTCTTATTCCACACTCTTTTAATTTATTAGAAGCTAATATTTCATTTGGATTTGTATCAGCAATAATTTCTCCTTCATTCATAAGTATTATTCTGTCTACATCACAATTTAAAACTTCTTCTAATCTATGTTCTATTATTATTACTGTCTTTTTTTCTTCCTTTTGTATTTTATCTATAAGTTCTATAGAAGCTTTTCCTGCTGCTGGATCTAAGCTAGCTAAAGGTTCATCAAAAAGAAGTATATCAACATCATCAACAATAGTTCCAGCTAAAGTTACTCTCTGTTTTTGTCCTCCTGAAAGCCTATATGGAGCTAATTCTAATCTATTTTCTATATCAACTATTTTTGATACATAATTAACTTTTTTCTTCATATCTTCTTGAGATACACAGTTATTTTCTAGTTTAAAAGCTATATCTTCAGCTACTGTTAATCCTATAAATTGACTATCAGGATCCTGAAGTACAGTTCCTACCATTTTAGATATTTCGAAAACACTTAAATCTTTAGTTTCTTTTCCTTTTATTTTAAGGCTTCCTGAAATTTCAATATCAGTTGAAAATGGTATTAATCCATTTATACAGTTAGCTAATGTACTTTTTCCTGATCCTGAAGGACCAGCTATAAGAACTTTTTCTCCTTCATATATAGTTAAATTTATGTTATTTAAAGTTGGCTTTGATTGAACTGTATAATGAGCAGTAAAATCTTTAAACTCTATTATTGCTTTTCTTTCCATATCAATCTCCTTTACAAATAGTCATTTTAAGTTAAGGAATTGTATATATTATTTTTTAACTCTATATTTAAGTTTTATACATCTCCTAAATTAAACTTCAAAAAAAGGTTGTCTGAAAATATCTTTCCCACAACCTCATATACTTCTAATATTCTTTTCTTAAGCTACCTTTTTGTATTCTTGTCTTAGCATAATTAGCTATTAAAATAGTTCCTAAAACTCCAACAGTAACCATATTAGAAATTCCACCAATTACCCCTTGTAGATAAACCTTATTTGCAGGTTCAGAGTAAATTAATATATCTAAAGTTGGTGCTACTAAAAACCAAGCCACTCCATTGGCAATTATCTGTATTAAATTAAACGTAAATATTTGCTTTAACTTAAATACTCCTTGATTAATTTTTATAAATCTAGCTCCAAATCCAATTATTAATCCTACTATACCTGAAGCAAAAACCCAACTTATCCAAGGTGATCCAAAGAATACTATATCTTTTAAAGCATGTCCTATGAATCCTATTAAAAAACCAGCTAAAGGACCATATAACAATGCCATTAAAGCTAAAAACGCATATGCTGTTTCTATGTTTGTATTAGGAATTCCTGTAGGCAAAGAACCAAATCTACCTAATATCATAAAAACTGCTGAGCCAATTCCTATAGCTACAATTGTTTTAATTGATAGTTTGTTTTTTTTCATTGTTCATCTCCATTTTAGAAAAATCTATCTTTAGATAATAAAATACCTTTTAATATCTATAATTATAAACATAATTTCACACAGTTAACTATAAAGATTATTAAAGTAATTGTCAATAACCTTAAGCTAAGCCCTTAAATATTAACACTTTCTTAATTGCCTTATCATGTAATAATATGTTAAATTTTATTTGTATATTTTAAGATAGGGAGGATATTTATGAAAAGAATATCATTATTATTACTTAGTTTGACTTTAACAGCTAGCTTATTTGTAGGATGCGGTAATAATAACACTGAAAATAAGGATGCTAATACACAGACAAGCTCTGAATCCTCAAGCGAAACTCAATCTGAAGCAGTTTCAAAGGATATATCAATAGACGAATCTAAAAAACTTATAAATGACGGGGAAGTTACTCTAATCTTAGATGTTAGAAATGAAGATGAATTTGCTGAAGGACATTTAAAAAATGCAATTCAAATTCCAGTTAAGGAACTTAAGGAAAACCTAAGTGATATAGAAAAGTTTAAAGATGAATTAGTTTTAGTTTACTGTAGAAGCGGAAAAAGAAGTGCTGAGGCTGTAGATATTTTAAAGGAAAATGGTTTTAAAAATCTTGTTCACATGAAAGATGGAATATCTAAATGGGATGGAGAAGTTGAAAAATAATCTTTTAATGATAAAGAGAAATACTTTTTAAAGTATTTCTCTTTATCATTTTTTATTTCTTTTTTCTTTTATAACCTCACTAACATTTCTTTTTATTTCATAACTTTTACTATCTTTTTTTAAGGTTTTTAATTCATCATAATCAAGTCCCTGAAACATTCTATTCATTCTCCAGAAGAAATCAGTTCTTTTTTGTTCTAATAAGTAATTTATATTATTCATCTTCCTTAATTTTTCTAAATTGTCCTCTTTATAGGTCTTCAATTTATTTTCAGTATATATTTTTATTAATCCTAATATATACTCATGATAATCTCTATAAGCTAAGCTTTTCTCACATATATTTAAAATACTTAAAATTCTGCTCATCTCTTACTCCTTTTTAATAATCCTATATATTCTTTCTAACTTTAATATATTACTTATTTTTTTATTTGTTACCTTAATTTAAAAGCAAAAAAGACCACATAGATATATTCTATGTAGTCTTTTAAAAATTATTTATCTTTTTTTATTCATCATAAAGGATCATCATAGAATGAGATTTTATTTTAGGAATTTCATCCTCACTCACTCTTTCTATACCAAACTGATTTACAACCCCATTTTTAACTGCAATATTCCAAAAGCCATTACTTGATTTAGGCATAGAAGAAATTACATTATAATCATCAATGGTAGTTCCATTATATATTACCACTATATCTTTCCATAAATCTTCATTAGCATTATTTTTATAGTAAGCTATTATTACTCCGCTAGTATCATTATTGTCATAAAAATAAACTTCTAAATTTTCTATTATATCCTCTGGATTTTTCATTCTAAAAGCACTGTGATTTTTTCTTAAAATTATTAAGTCTTTATAATAATTAAAAACATCAATATACTTTTCTTTCTCTGCCCAATTTAAAGCATTTATACTATCTGGACTCTTATAGCTATTATGATCTCCATCTTTAGATCTTAAAATTTCAGCTCCAGATTGAATAAAGGGAATTCCTTGAGAAGTAAATAATATAGAAGCTCCTAGTAAATCTTCCTTAACATAAAAATTATCTAATATATTTTCTTCATTAAAATCTCTATAATGTCCCTTTTCCACACTATGATTCTGACTTTTTACTATTTGATCCCATAGGGTATAGTTATCATGTGCTTCTAAATAATTTATACTTTCCATAGGTTTATAGGTTATTGAATTTATGGACCCCTTAATTCCTTCTATAACTTGCCAAGCTTTATTTTTATTGTGCTGTTCTCCATTTATAAATCCATTAGATGGGTCATTATTTCCTCTTAGAGCATTTCTAAAATCATCATTAAATATGGAAAATCCAAGACCTTTTTGACTTCCCTTGTAAGTTCCATTACTTAAAGGAGAATCTCCACCTTTCCAAGGCTCCCCATAAATAAGTATTTTTTCATCAATCTCTTCACTTCTCTTCACTATTTCCTTCATTGTATCTAAGTCTATAAGTTCCATTAAGTCAAATCTTAATCCATCTATATGATAATTTTTAATCCAATGTAATATGGAATCTAAAATAAATTTCCTAACCATAGGCTTTTCAGAGGCCATTTCATTTCCACAGCCAGATCCATTTGTATATTTTCCTAATTTATCACTTCTAAAGTAATATGAAGGAACTATATTATCCATATTACTAGTTTCATACATATGATTATAAACCATGTCTAATACAACTCTTATTCCATTATCATGAAACTTTTTTATCATCTCTCTAAACTCTATTATTCTTCTTGAAGGTGTATATGGGTCTGTTGAATAACTTCCTTCTATGGCATTAAAGTTTTTAGGATCATATCCCCAATTTCTATTATTTTCATCCTTGGTTATTTCTTCATTAACAGAAGCAAAATCAAAGACTGGAAGCAAGTGAACATGGGTTATCCCTAATTCCTTTAAATGATCTAATCCTGTCTTAACCTTATTTCCATTTTCTTTATTAATATAGAAAGTTCCCTCTTCAACTGCCCCTAAAAATTTTCCTCTTAAGCTTTCAGAAACTCCTGAATTTTCATTTATGGTAAAATCTCTAATGTGCATCTCATAAATTATTGAATCTTCTTTATTTATTAACTTAGGTTTATTATATTTATTCCATCCTTCTGGTACACACTCTTTACTAAATAAATCTACTAAAGCTCCCTTTTCTCCATTTACTCCTACTGAAACAGCATAGGGATCTACAGCATAGGTTATCTTATTTACATGTTTACCTTCTTTGCTTAAATCATTAAAGTATAATCTATATAAATAATATTTACCCTCATTTTCTTTTCTTGGTACTTTAATTAAATGAGTTCCATTTTCTTTTTCCCTATTCATATCATATTTTCTTAAAGGATTTTCCCTTAGAGATTTATAATCTTCATATATTAATAATTCTACTTTTTTAGCAGTAGGTGCCCACAACCTTAAGCTTATATTTTCTTCACTAAATCTTACACCTAGGTCATTTCCTCCATAATAATAATCATTTAAATAATCTCTTACTATTACTTTGCAACTTGAAAACATACTAGAAGCTCTTACTTCTAATAAATCTGATGGATCTATATCACTTGGAAGATTAGTTATTAAAACTTCTTTTTCATTTTCTCTAACTAGGGTTGAAACTCCCTTAGCCTTTATTCCGTTTATATACAATCCATACTTAACTCCAATTAAAGGCTTATGGGAAAGATATGCCTTTATAGTATTTTTATGATCCATTAAGGCAACTTGTATTTTAGGAGTAATTTCTTCTATGGCAGTCTTTAAAGAAGTTAATATCTTATTATTTTCATATATGCAAAATAAATTCCTATCTTCCTTACCTAAATAAAAAGTATATGTCTGCTCATTCCAATCATTTACCCAGTTACATCCCCAAGTTCTCTTTCTTACTATAAATTTCTCTTCATCTACAAAAGTTCCTACACCTAAATCTGTTTTAATATTTAAATTAAATTCTTTACCTGAGCTATTCTCTCCAAAGCCCCAAATATTCCAGCTGAAATTTTCTCCATAATATAATCCATCATTCTTTAAAAATTGTACAAAAGTCCCTTTTTCCCCTTCTTCTCTAACCTCAATTTCCTTATAAGCTGTCATGTCATTTAAAGAATCATAGGCCTTTACTATAATTTTAGTGCCAGGGGCTACTTCCTCATTGATCTTTAAAAAACCATTTTCTAAAGTTACTCCCTTTAAAGAGTTCTCTATGGAAAGAACCGCCTCTTCAATGGTTATATTTCCATAAAATGAATTTTTAACAGCTATTAATTCAACTGGGTATCTAGTAGATACAAAATCTCTTGAACTTTTTATTTCTAAGGATTCTTCAAAGGGCTCCCAAAGGAAATAAAAATCATTTTTCTCTTCATTTAAGTTATCTACATATATTTCTTTTCCATCTAGAGTAATAATTATATATCCATACTTATACTCTCCCTTCTTTAGTCCACAAGGAAAGGGAATATCTTTAATCATTTTTACTCTACCATCATTAGTATCCAATCCCCAATTAAGCTTAAAATTTTCGCTTTTTTCCCAATTGTTAAAATCTCCAACTAAATAAGCCTCAATTGCCCCCTTACAGCATAAGGTTGCTCTTATGGTATTAGTTAAAGGACTAATCTCTATGTAGTATTCATTATCATCATAACAAACAAGTTTTCTTTTTACAGAATCAAACATATAAAATGCTCCTCTATTAATTATTTATGTAATAAAAGCTACTATTTATCCAAAGTAAAATAATATTATGTACTTAGATTTATAGTAGCCTTTTCTTTCTTATTTTACTTTTAAAACTAACGTTCCTAATGGAGGTACCTTAACACTTATTGAATAATCAAAATCCTTAAAACTTTCCTCTGTGGCTTTTAAAATACTATCTCCCATAATATTTCCTGCTCCACCAAATTCTAAGGAATCTGAATTAAAGACTTCAACATATTCTCCAAGTCCTGGAACCCCTACTTTAAAATCATAATAAACCTCTGGAGTAAAATTACATATAAATATTAATTTTTCCTTTTTATTCTTTCCAATTCTTATAAATGAAAGTACACTTTCTTCTGAATTATCAGCATCAATCCATTTAAAGCCTTCTTCTTCATAATCAAGTGACCATAAAGAACTATTCTCTAAATAAAAATGATTTAATGCTTTAAAATACTCCTTGGTTTTTCTGTGTATATCAAATTCTTCAATAACATTCCATTGAAGTTCTTCCCATTCTCTCCATTCAACGAACTGACCAAATTCACAGCCCATAAACATTAATTTTTTCCCTGGGTGTCCCATCATAAAAGAAGCATAAAGTCTTAGCCCTGCATACTTTTTCCAATCATCTCCCCACATTTTATTTATAAGGGATTTCTTGCCATGAACAACCTCATCATGTGAAATTGGTAGAATAAACTTTTCTGAATAATTGTACATCATTGAAAAGTTCATTTTATTGTGATGATACTTTCTGTATATTGGATCTAACTCAATATAACTTAAGGTATCATTCATCCATCCCATATTCCATTTATAATCAAATCCTAATCCATCCTCTTCAACAGGTTTAGTAATTCCTTCCCATGAGGTTGATTCTTCAGCTACTGTAATTGCTCCTTTTCCTTCTTTTTTTATAATTGTATTTAGTTCTTTTAAAAAGGCAATAGCTTCAAGGTTTCCATTTCCTCCATAGATATTTGGCTCCCATTCTCCATATTCTCTTCCATAATCTAAATAAAGCATATTAGATACCGCATCTACTCTTAATCCATCTATATGAAATTCATTTATCCAGTACATAGCATTGGAAAATAAAAAGGATTTAACCTCTGGTCTTCCTAAATCAAAATTACAAGTTCCCCATCCTTCATTATTAGCCTTCCACCAAGCTTCATATTCATAGGTTGGTGACCCATCAAACATAAATAATCCATGCTCATCCTTGCAAAAATGGCTAGGTACCCAATCTAGTAATACTCCAATATTATTTTTATGAAGTTTATTTATAAGAGCCTTTAATCCATTTAAATCTCCATATCTACTTGTAACTGAGTAATACCCTACGCCTTGATATCCCCAAGAAGCATCTAAGGGATGTTCATTTATAGGCATAAACTCAACATGGGTGTATCCCATCTCTTTTATATATTCTACTAGTACTTCGCTTATTTCTTCATAGGTCATAAACTCTCCATCTTTTCTCTTCCAAGACCCTAAATGAAGTTCATATATATTCATAGGTTTATTATCTAAACCTTCTTTTTCTCTTTTATTAAGCCATCTCTTATCTCCCCATCTAAAACTCTTAATTTTAGTAAGTACAGAGGCTGTATTAGGTCTTAATTCTGATTTAAATGCATATGGGTCAGCCTTATATACTGTATTATTTCCACATTCATTTACTACTGCAAATTTATACTTTATACCCTCTTCTAATTTAGGAAGAAATAAACTCCATATTCCTCTTTCATTAATTTTTTTCATGGAGTATTCTTCTTTTAATTCCCAATTATTAAAATCACCTATAACATATATTTTGCTAGCCCTTGGAGCCCAAGTAGTAAATCTTACACCCCTTTTTCTATTTTCAGTTATAAAATGAGCTCCCATAAACTTATAAGCTGAATGTTCTTTTCCCTCTAAAAACAAATCAAAGCTTAATAAGCTTTCATCTTTAGACACTTTTTTGCTTTTTCCTTTGTTTTTCCCCACTTTTTCGGTAACGTTACCATTTTTCTCATGCTTAAGTTCTTTACAATTTCTCATCTCTTTTCCCCCCATAGTAAACCTCTCATTAAAGCAAAATATTATAAACACAATATTTTGCTTTAATTATACTATTTTAGGTATTAAATTACAATTAATTATGGGTGTTATTCAAATTTCTATCTTTACTTATTATAAGTTCCCTATCTTTTATGACAAAGTTTCCATTAAGATTAAATACAACTCTACTTTGTATTATACCTATAACATCTACTAGTACTATTCCTATGATATTTTGGCGTATTAAAAAATCATATTTATTACTTCCAAGTTCTTTTATTTCATAATAGGTATTAATATCAGAAATACCAGGATTAATTTTTAATTTTACATTTCCCTTTTCATCATATATAAGATTTAAGTAAGATTTATCCTTTGAAGAAAGATCTACAATATATTTTTCTTTCGCTCCGTAAGATACCTCTACTTTATAATTTGGTAAGTATCTTATAATAGCTTTGTTTCTAGCACTTATTTCCCACTGATTAGTTATTTCTCTTATTTCTCCATTATCATATTCATATAATAATAAAATAGCAATTCCACCAGAACCTTGAAATCTTCCCTTCACCAAAATACAATCTCTTCCACTGCCTAAAAAATCTCCTAAAAACAAATGCATATTATATCCACCATAAGGCAATTCTTTTTTTATTACCCTATTACTTCCTTCTAAGTATAAATTTATTTCAACTTCATCTGCTAACTCTCCTTTTTTAAATGGATACATTGTTTTTAATACAACCCTATCTTTAGAAATTCTACTTTTTATATGTCCAACTTTAGAATCTAAAATAGCCATTATAGTTCATCCTCCCCAATAAATTCCATTCATAATTAATCTATGCAAAATTTTAACTATAGTAACTAAATTATAAATACAAATCTATTAGCTATTTTCCATTAAAAAAACATATTTTTTTACATTTTTTTAATTTAAAGTCTTTATAATAAACTCTTCTTCAAAGTATAATAGAAAAGAAATATTGTAATAATGAAAAAATGTTTCTTATTAATTTTTACATACTTATTTGGAGGTACATATGGATTTTAATAGAATTATCAATTTCTCAACTGAACTTGGTACTCTAATGCTTGAAAATGGCGCTGAAACGTATAGAGTTGAAGAAACCATGAGCAGAATCTGTTTGGCTTATGGAATAGAAAAAGTTGATGTTTTTGTAATTCCTACAAACATAATAATAACAATAAAAACATATAAAAATGCAATTTCTAGAACTAGAAGGGTAACAAGTAGAACTATTAATTTAGATAAAATAGCTAAATTAAACAACCTTTCAAGAGAGGTTGCCTTTAATAAAGTTTCTATTGAAGATGCTGAAAAAAAGCTAAGTAGTATAGCTGATGAAAAAGAATATCCTCTTAAAATAAAAATATTAGGATATTTAATTTCAGCTTCAACATTTACTCTACTTTTTGGAGGTAATTTAAAGGATTCTTTAGTCTCAGGTTTTATAGGAATAGTTCTTTGTCTTCTTGCATACTTTTTTAATATTTTAAAGACAAATAATTTCTTTGTAAATATAATATCTGGAGCTTTGGCATCATTGCTAGCTTTTCTTGCAGTAAGATTTAATATTGCTCCTAATCTAAATGAAATAATAATAGGTTCTTTAATGCCCTTAGTACCTGGACTTGCTATAACTAACTCACTTCGTGATATAATAGCTGGTGATTTAGTTGCTGGAAGTGCTAAATTTATTGAAGCCTTTTTAATAGCTGTAGGAATTGCTATTGGAAGTGCTAGTATTTTATCTATATTAATAAATCACTATGGGGGTATGGCTATATGAACCTAATAATAAACTCAATATATGCATTTTTTAGTTCTTTAGGTTTTGGAATAATATTTAATATAAAAGGTAAAAACTTATTTTTCTCTTCCCTATGCGGCGGTTTAGGATGGTTTGTTTATCTTTTTTCCTCAAGTTTTATTAGCACAAATGAAAGCTTTAATTATTTTTTAGCTGCTATTTTCATAGCCCTATTCTCTGAGATTTCAGCTAGGGTATTAAAAGCTCCTGTATTAGTATTTTTAGTTTGTGGAATAATTCCTCTAGTTCCTGGAGGAGGCATGTTCTATACAATGCTAGAAACCTTAAAAGGAAATATAGATAAGGCTTTATCCTTAGGATGCAATACACTAATGTTAGCTGGTTCCATAGCTACTGGAATTGTTTTAGTTTCATCTTTTACTAAGCTATATTTTTCTATAAAAAGACTTATTAATAGTAAAATTAAAAGTACTGAAAATAATAACTATTTAAATAAAAGTATTTAGTTTTCTTAAAATGCTTTTATAGATGCAATAAATCACATAAAAAGGAGTTATATCAAAAGTTAACAATAAAACTTATTTTGATATAACTCCTTTTATGAATTTTATACTAGATTTTTATTTATCTATAAGATTAAGCATAAAGTTAACTCTAAATTTATAATTTCAAGTCATTAACTTTTTAAACTATAGCTATTATCTTAAATAGTCATTCTCTTCTGAATCCCAAGAAATAAAATAATAAACATCCATTAAATTATCAAATTCATTTTTAACAAAATCTAATATTTCATTTCTTGAGTTGCTAACATGATTTTTATCATAATCTTTTCTTATGGTTAATCCATACTTTTCTCCACTGTCTGTATATTTTATTATATCCTCAACATAATCTGTTTCATCTTCATAACTTCTAGAATTATTATCCTTAATTAAATATAATCTATATCCCTTTTCTTCTAAAGCCATAAGTATGTTTTTAAATCTTTCTTTTAGCTCGTAGTTTTCTCTTATTTTATTAACAAGATTTCTTTGTTCTATGGCTCCATACTTATCTAAGTATAGAGCTGTATTCCAAGAATTAGAGTCTAATCCTAATTGAATACGAGGAATATAATTAAATACCATGTCATCTTCTATTCTACTTCCCTCAATATCATGGAATAAATTTAAAACCTTTATAAGCTTTCTAACATCAGCTCTATTTTTCCCATAAGATAAATATATTCTATCCACATATTCATCATTAACTCTTTTTAGTGGCCAAGTTATACTAGTTATATATTGCTTTTCCCAATGAGAGCTTAACCCTTTAGAATTCATAAATTCAAAAAGACCTAAATTATTCAGTTCTCTTAATTTCTCAGCAGCAACTCTTCTTCTCTCTAATATAACTTTATCTCTACTTCTTGATTTGTCTATGTCAAAAGCTCTAAAATCACTTTCTAAAAAAAAGTTTCCCATATTTATACCCTCCTTAATAAAACATATTAAACTTTGTTTTATTAAATATTTAACACTATTATACACCTCTTAAAAATCACTTCAAAACATTTTCATTTGACAAATCTTAGCCTAAATCCTTAGATTTTTTATATCTATTTAAAAACTCATTGTTTCTTCTAAATAAATTAAAAATAATGCCCTTATTTTTTTAAACTTCAATATAAAAAATAAGCTTTATTTATAAAAAGTAAATTTTTATAAAAAGAGAGCCTTATAATTAAAAGACTCTCTTTAACATAATAAACTTAATTAAGCTAGATATAAAAATATTTACTTAAATCAAACTTAACTTAAAATATACGTTTTTATTTTTTCTCTACTCTTTCCTTTGAATTAGCTATTAATAAACATAAGTTAATAAACACCTCTGGTAAGGACATAAACTTAGGATATGCTAAATATCTAGGTTGCCAAATTGGAGAAAACTTTGACTTATATCTTCTTAGCCCATCAAAACTATAGAATATATTACCACTATTATAAACTAACCTTGCAAGCTTTTCTTGTAAATGTGAATGAGTGTTAAATCCTACATTGGATAATGGTGCTTCTCCTAAGCTAAAATATTTATATCCTTTTTCTTTAAATGTTAAGAATAAATTAAGCATTAAGTAATCCATAGAGGCATTAGGAGCATTTTTATCTATTCTCATTAAATCTATTGCTACTGTCTCCCCTCCATCATTAGCATCCATTATTGTTACAAAGCCCATAATCTTATTTTCTTCTTCATTTTTTAAAATAGCTATAGGCGATCTTTGTATATAATCCTCACTAAACCATCCTAAAGAAAATCCCTTCTCCTTTCTGTCACCTAACCATTTATCGGATATTTCCTTCAATTGACTTACTACCTCATTATTAAAAGGAGGCTCTATAATACTAAAACTATATCCTTCCCTTTCAACTCTTCTTAAGGTATTTCTAAAGGCACTCTTTTTAGAACCAATCAAATTAAATTCTTCTAAATCTATTCTTGCCTCTTCTCCTAACTTAAAGAAATAATAACCTGCATCATGATAGGTAGAAAAGTTTTTTTCTTCTATTTCATAAAAAACAACATCATATCCATATAAATTTGTAAAAGCTTGAAACTCTTCTATACAACTATATAGATTTTCCTTAGTGGCTATAGGATCTCCTAAAACTATTATCTTATCTTTGTACTTGCTATACATTATTAAGGACTCTCCTTCATTAGCCCAAAAGACCTTTTTATCCTTTAAATAAACTAAATGGGAGAATATTGTTCCATAATCTATTTCTTTAAAGAATTTTGATACCTTTTCTAAATCAGCATCCATATACCTTTCGTCATCTTCTATTTTAGGCATTGTTAAATACCATATTATCACAAATATTATAAAGGCTATATAAGTGAATAATGCTATTCTTAAATACCCCTTTGTGCTATGGAAGAAGTCTACATAGTACTTATAATTCTTACTAAAATGTATGTTAAATTTATGTATAAAGCTTGCAAAGATAATCATTACAATTGAAAGAACTAATAATATACCACTTAATTTAGTAACCTTAATAGGGATACTTTTTCTGTAAAAACTCTTTTTTGATAATATTAGAAGTATTATTACTCCTAAAATAAAAATTCCTTCTTTGTAATCTAAATCTTTTACAAAGGCAAAGGCTCCTCCTACTATAAGCAATGTTAATGTAACATAATAAGCTCTTTTTACCTTAAAGAAAACTTCCTTAGAGGTCATTATTAACATTAATCCAATTAATACTGAAGCTCTATGTGAAAACCTTAAAAAAGATAAACTATATATATTGTCTAAAAATTTTATCTTATAAAATATACTAGGATAAATCCCTGAAATTATTAAAAGAATACCACTTAAAAATACTAAAACTGATACTATTATATTTGATATATCACTTAATATTTTGTAGTTTTTTAAAAGCTTCTTTATATTTTCATAATTTCTTTTATCAGTAACAAATCCTAAAATATTTTTTAAATGTCTATAACTTTTTTTTAGTGAATCCCACATAATATCTCCTTTCTTTTAAGAATATATTAAAACATTGTCAAATTATTCATATTTAACTTGTATATAGTATATAAAATTTTATTTTACAAATCAAATTGAATTAAATATTTTAATAAAACATAGAAATAAAACCTAGAATTATCACCTAACCTTTTTCATATGTTTATTATTTTTAATTATAAAGTTCAAAATATCTATCTATAACCTTTTCTAATTCAACAACACTTATATATTTAGCTTCTCTTAGAATCTCCTTACCATCTATATATAAAATAATTGCTGGAAACATAAAAATGCTTAATTGTGATACTATGTCTACACTTTTATCAGCCTGAACCTCTATAATTTTTGCATTATGGTACTTTTTTATTAATTCCTCTATTTTAGGTTTTAAAACGCTACAAGCACAACATGTATTAGTACTTAAATAAGCTAATCTTATCCCTTTTTCATTACAGAATTCCTTAAATTCTTTTTCATTATCAATAATCCTCATAAACTCATCTTCTTTCTAAATATGTATAAAGGGATGAATTCAATCTAAAATTCATCCCCTAATATAATTATATCAATTATAAAATATTATTCAATTTAAAGATTTATTGCCCACTTGTATATCTTGTCCTTTAAATTTAAGAAGTAAGGCTTTTGTCCAGAATCATATAAAACTAGCTCTTTTTCACATAGGATATTGTTATAAGCAGCAAATTGAATTGATGGAGGGCATATATCATCCTTTAGTCCTATAGCCATGTTTACTTTTCCTTTTATTCTGTGGACCATATTTTTTATATCAATATATCCTAAGGTATTAAAAACATATTCTTCATTCTCATGATTTGGATCTATAAACTTAAAATATCTTATTAATTCCTCATAAGAATCTCCACCTAAATCCATAACCCAAATTCTTTTGTAATCACATAAAAATGGATAATAAGCATAAACACCTTTTATTCTATTTTCTAAGGCTGCACAAGCCAAAGCTAAGGCTCCTCCTTGGGAACCACCAGTTGCAAAAACTCTTTCCTCATCTACCCATTCCATATTCATTACTATTCTAGCTAAAATAGCAGTATCTAAAAATATATTTTTAAATAACAATTTTTCTCTACCTTCAACTAATCCTCTAACTATATGCCCTTTTGACTTAAAAGATTTAAACTTACAAGAATCTTCTTTCAAGTAATCTTGCCCTCTACACTCCATAACTGCAACACACATTCCACTAGCTACATAGTGAAGATTATTACTCCAGTCATTGCTTCTCTCTTCATACCCATGAAACTCTAATAAAGCTGGCATTTTCCTTTTAACTTCTTTAGGTTTCATAAATTTTGCATATATTCTAGTTCCATCAATACCATTAAAATACAAATCATAACATTCTGCTATAGGACTTTCAAAGTCGGCTTTTTTTAATTCTAATTTAATGTCTAAATTAGCTAATTCCCTTAACTGTGAATTCCAAAATTCATCAAAATCTTCTGGCAGTGGGCTAATCCCTCTGTATTCATAAAGTTTTTCCAAAGACATATCCAAGATTGCCATAATACTCTTCCCCCTATATTCCCATAAACCTACACTTAATTAAATAATTATTCTCCCCTTATAAATAATTATTTATATTTTTTTATTTTCATTTAATTTAAACATTTACTATATCCCTAATCTTACCATTAATTTGTATTTCTTTCAATTAATTCATATATTATATTTAAACAGATATCATAGAAAATTCTTTCTATAAAATTAATTAAATATACTCTAAATCATATTTTATCTCTCAATTTAACTATTCCTTGTAGATTAACAATTATCTATATTGCCATAAGATGATTTAAATTATTAAATCTTTAGAATAATAATTTTAATTTTATTAAAAAGTTTACTCTTAATATAAACAATGTACATCTATTAAATCTCATATTAAACTATAATTCTTATTGATGAATTTAATTCTCATAAATAAAATACAAGGAGATTTATTACATGGATAAAAAAAAGAAAATTATTAGCTCAATTATTGGAATTATAGTTGTTCTTTTAGCTGGATATTTTGGAATAGATTTAACACAAGACTCTAAAGTTCCTAAAGACTCTGAACTTATGATTTCTTATATGGATGTTGGACAAGGTGATGCAGCATATATAAAAGTAAATGGAAATGATATTTTAATAGATGCTGGTCCAAGAAGTAATTCTAAAGAACTATTAGAACAATTAAAAGCTAAAAACATTGATGATTTTGAATTAGTTATTGCAACTCATCCCCATGAAGATCACATTGGTGGAATGGTTGATGTATTTAAAGAATATGAAGTAAAGGCTTTCTATTCTCCTAAAATAACTCATACAACTAAAACATATGAAAATCTTGTTAAAGCAGTGAAAGATGAAGGATTAAAAACTAAAGAATTAAAAGGTGGAATGGTTATAGATTTAGGAGAAGGAGCTAAATTTGAGGTATTTACTCCTCAAAAATCAGAGTACGAAGAACTTAACGATTATTCTCCTATAATGAAATTAAGCTTTGGTGACACTTCTTATTTATTCACTGGTGATGCTGAAAAGTTAGCTGAAGAGGAAGCCTTAGCTAAGTATAAAAATTCTCTTGATTCAGATGTAATAAAATTTGGTCATCATGGATCTAGTAGCTCATCAAGCAATGCCTTTATAGAAGCTGTTTCTCCAAAGTATGGAATAATCAGTTGTGCTAAAGATAACAAATATGGACATCCACATAGAGAAACTTTAGACATAATAAAAAAATATAATATTAAGACCTTTAGAACTGATACAGATGGAGAAATAATTCTAACTTCAGATGGAAAATCAATAAATTTTAATTAAATATAAATATTATAATTATAAAACTTTTAGATATTAATAAACAATTAAATTGTAAAACATTCCTAAATAAGATAATAAATGATTTCAAAGTGTAAAAATGATAAAATATTAATATAATATATATACTTTATTTATAAAATTTAATATTTTAGGAGAGCTACACATGAAAAAAAATTTATATGTCTTATTAAAAGGAATGTTATTCTTTTTTTCTTTTGCCATTATTGGAAGTATCTTACCAACAATACCCTCAAATAATGCAGCTATTTGGAGATTTGGTGCAGAATTAGTTCCGTTTCTTTTAATTATATCCATTACTCTAATATTTTGTATAATAGATAGAAAAACTATACATATTTTCAATAACATTTTTTTTAATATTTGTATTGGAATTGGTGTTGGACTTATTTGGCTTTTAATTCCTACTTTAATTTTAATATTAACAGGGACAATGAAAATCCTTAAAGTAAATTATGTTCCTTCATTATGGTTATGGATAATCTCTGCATTTCTTAATATAATTATGCAAGAATTATTAATTCGTGGATATTTATATCAATTGATAAAAGAGAACTATAATGTTATTACTTCAACTATTATAACAACTACTTTATTTACACTTATGCATGGTGGTGTATTAACATATGGAATTATTCCAATATTAAATATTATAACCATGAGCCTATTTATGACAGCTATATTAGAATATACAAACTCACTTGTAACTCCAATTATAATTCATTCTATCTGGAACATAGTTGGTTCTATTATTTTAGGCAGCGTATCTTTAGCTAGTGATTATCCTAATTTACTTGAAGTTAATTTTTTAGGGAATAAACTCCTTTCAGGAGGTCTATGCAAACTGGAAGGAAGCATAATAGTACTTATTGTTAATGTTTTATTATTTATTATTTTTACAGAATTGACTCGAAAAAAATTTAAAAGATCTAATTAAACTCAAATAAATATACTGGATTTCATAACCCAAATAAAGTTGATACCTATTTTTATTGTGTGAACTAACAAACAAAACTTCTTAGAAAATTTCATAATTCAAAAAAATCTACAGATAAAATATCTGTAGATTTTAAGTATAAAAAATATTTAATTTCTCTGTATTAATACAAATTAAAAACTTTGTAAATTAGTTATTTTCGTGAGTAGTCATATCTCCTGATCTTAATGCTCTTCTTTCAGCTATTAAATTTTTAACTAAAACATCAATAGTCCAATTAATAGATGTTTCTGTAACCATTGCAACTAAAGGTCTTTGTATGCCTACTTTTTTTAAGTTTTCTAAAAATATATGAACTTTTCCAGGAGCTATGGCATTAAATATTATTGCTCTTTCTTTAACTCCTTCACCTTCTATTTTTTCAATTTTATCTTCTAATATATTCTTTATAGTTTCATCTCCATTTTTAGAATTTAAAACTATTTGATCTTTTATTCCCATTATTCTAGCAAAGTTTTGTATTTTCTTTAATTCCTTATTTCCAAAGTTATATAAGATTACACAACTTCTTCCTTCTTGTTCACTTCTATCTGAAATATCTATTCTCTCAAATGACATAAGCAATTCTCCTTTGATAACAAATTGTAATTATTAATTAATATCAATTATACCATAATTCTATTAATAATCATATAATTTACATTTTCCTTCATATAAATCTAGATATATTTAAAGAGCTTTAAAAGTATCTAAGGACTTCTTTATATTATTACTCATAAATAAAAGTGACATACATGCAAAATCATCAGCACCAGCCCCTAATACTTCTTTAAAGTTAAGTTCATTTATTCCTCCTAAGGCTATGACCTTGCAATTTACCTTTTCCTTAATCTCTTTTATAAAATTAATTCCCTTAGGAGTTACGTCCTTCTTACATTGCGTTTCAAAAATAGGAGATACTAATATATAGCTTGCCCCTAATCTATCAGCCTCAAGGGCCTCTAAGATAGAATGAACAGATACTCCAACCTTTAAGGATTTAATTTCTTCTAAATTTCTCTTAAAATCATTAAAGCTTAAATGAATAAACTTCTCTTTTAAAATCCTTGCTGCTTCAATATTGGAATTTAATATTATATTTGTTTCCTCTGGAACTAACTCTTTTATTTTTATATAAACCTCTATTAATTCCTCTGTACTTAAATCTTTTTCTCTTAAAATTATATTTTTAACACCATATTTACCTGCTTCCTCTATGGTATTAAAATATCTTTCCCTATTTACTAACTTTCTATTGGTTATTAAAAACATAAAAATCACCATTTTAATAAAAAATTATTTTAAAATCTATGCCAATCCTTAAATATAGGTTGATAACCTTGACTTTTTATTAATTCCTTAACTTCACTTACAGAACTTTCATCATTTATATCAAATTGGCTTGTACCTTTTTCTTTTAAAGAATGGCCTCCAACCTCAGTTGAAACTCCAGCACTAATTTTACTTACTCCTAAAGGAATTAAATTTCTTCTAAAATCCTTTCCTTCTCTAGTAGATATATTTATTCCTCCTTGAGGATCAAATAGTCTATAGGCTAAAAGTATTTGAACTAGTTCCCTATCCTCAACTTCATTTAACTTTTTAAGCCCTCCTTCACAGGGTCTTATTCTTGGAACTGAATAACTTATATCTATATGAGGATACTTATCTCTTAAATATTTTCCATGCATTGCTGTAAAGAAGGCATCTATTCTAAAATCAGCTAATCCTAATAAGGCTCCTATACTTATGCTTCTCATTCCAGCTTCTGCTCCTCTCTCTGGAGCTTCTAATCTGAATTTATAATTTTTCTTTGGACCAGCCACATGAACCCTATCATATACTTTTTCATCATAGGTCTCTTGATATACAGTAAGCCCTTCTGCACCTGCTTCTACCACCTTTTTATATTCCTCTTCTGTCATTGGATATATTTCAATGGTTATTGAAGGAAATTTCTCTTTCAAAGTTTTAATGCTCTCTTCTATATACTCTACTGGAGTATGATATTCACTTTCCCCTGTTAATATTAGAATATGTTTAAATCCATCCTTTGAAATAGCTTCCCCCTCTTTTTCTATTTCTTCTTGATTTAATTTTTTCCTACATATTTTATTTTCTACATTATACCCACAATATGAACACTTATTTACACAATAATTTGATATATACATAGGTGTATAAAGTAATATTGTTCTTCCAAAATATTTTAAAGAGAGATTTCTTGCTTCTTGAGCCATTTCTTCTAAAACCTCTTCTCCCATAGGAGATATTAAATTAAGTAAATCCTCTGGTCTCTTCTTTCTTTCATAAATACTTCTTAATACATCTTCCTTTTTTACAGAATCAAAATATCCATAAAAATCAAAACCTCTATATTTTTCTACTACATCATAAAAACTCAATTAAATCATCTCCTAATCTAAAAATCCAGTAAGTGGAGATGAAGCATTTCCAAACTTTGATTCTCTTCCCATTTTAGCTTCATAAGCTAATCTGCCACCTTCTACTGCCATTTTAAAAGCTCTAGCCATATTTATAGGATCTTCTGAGGATGCTATGGCAGTATTAACTAAACAAGCTGCAGCTCCCATTTCCATAGCTTCCATAGCCTGTGATGGCTTTCCTATACCTGCGTCAACTATAATAGGAATATCTAATTCATCTATCATTATTTGAATCAATTCTTTAGTCTTTAACCCTCTATTACTTCCTATTGGTGCACCAAGTGGCATTACAGCTGCCGCTCCAGCTTCTATTAATCTTCTTCCTGCATAAAGATCTGGACACATATAAGGAAGGACAATAAATCCTTCATCAGCTAATACCTTAGTTGCCTTTATGGTTTCTTCATTATCTGGAAGCAAATACTTAGAATCTGATATAACTTCTATCTTTATCCAGTTTCCACATCCCATAGCTCTTGCTATCCTTGCTATTCTAATAGCCTCCTCTGCATTAGTTGCCCCAGAAGTATTAGGAAGTAGTATTACATCCTTAGGTATATTTTGAAGAATATCCTCTTCCTTATTATCTAAATCTACCCTTCTTAAGGCTAAAGTTATAACTTGAGAGCCACTTCCCTCTAAAATATCCTTTATTATTTCATTTGAAGGATATTTACCACTTCCAACAAAAAGTCTATTTTTTATCTCTACTCCACCTATTATTAACTTGTCCATAAAAAATTCCCCTTTTCTACTCACTACTCTTCTTATTTCTTCATATTTTAGACTAGTATTTTATTTTTTATATATAAACTCTGTCTAAAAAGCACTTAAAATCCACTCTATTTTTACTATTATTTATTTTTAAAATTCTATTTTGTTAACAGCTATATCTATAACTAAATTAGCCATGTGATTTGCACATATAGCCACTCTAGGAGCCATTAATCCACAGCCTTCCTTAGCTTCATTTACCAAATCTCCACAAATATAAAAATTATCTGTTATTTGCTTTGTTTTTATTAAATTTGAATCATAAAAACCAGCCATTCCTGAAGAGGAAATCAAAAATTTGTCCTTCATATTACCTAGAACATAATTAGCTAATAAGGCTTTATAATCTGGATTATCAAAGGCTTCTATTATTATGTCAGCGCCTTGTAAAATACCCATATTATCTTCAGAAAGCTTAAGATTTAAAGCTTCTATTTTTATAAAAGGATTTATTCTAATTAAGTTTCTTTTTAAAGCAGTTACTTTAAATTCTCCAATATCCTCAATATAATACTGTTGCCTATTTAAATTAGAAGGTTCTACTATATCAAAGTCTACTAAGCTTATACTTCCAACCCCTATTCTTCCTAAGGAAATAGCAATATTAGATCCAAGGCCTCCACATCCAGCTATTAAAACCTTAATTCTTTTTAGTTTTTCATGAATACCTGGTGTATGCCTAGATACCATTAGTTCTTCTAACTCCTCTTTATTAGGCATAATTCCCTTTTTTATAAAGACAATCCTATCTCCATCCTTAAGTTTCTTATCTTCTACAAGTGGAAATCCATTTAAAACTATAACATGAGAATCAGGAAATTCTTTATTTTTTAAAGAATATACTGTGCAATTTTCTTTTACCTCTCTCCACTTTTCATTAATCTTTATATTCATAAAGGTCCCTCTTATCTTTTTTCTCTTTTATTTTCACTCACCTTTTATTGTTTAGACTTCTTAAATACTTCTTAATCATCCTCCACCAACAAAGGCAATAATCTCAATTACATCTTCATGATTAAGTAAGATTTCATTATAATTACAGGAATTAACTATCTCTTTGTTTAGTTCTACAACAACTCTCTTACTATTTACATTTAAACTTTTTAGTAAATCATAAACTGTATTAAGTTCACCTTTTTCTACTTTCTTACCATTAACAATCATACCTTCACCTCTTTTCTATATTCTTAAGACTTTTATACCAACAAAAAAAGGTTTAGCAATATTGCTAAACCTTTTAAAAATATATTCTCTAATTAATCATAATAATATTTTCTAATATGAAAAATCACAACTTAAAATATACTTCCCTACGCTGGTATTAACCAAATCAGGTTATTAGAGTTAGGACTTATTATCCCTCTCAGCCTTTTACAGCACCCCTAGCAATATCTTAAAATTATTTGTTTTTATTTATCATAACTCAAAAAACATTTTTTATCAATTAGTTTTTTCCTTCTTTTCTAATCTTCTATTTTTCATTGTTATTAAATTATTATTTAACATAGCTGTTAATATTAATCCTATTAAAGCTATAATAGCACATGTTAAGAATAATTTAGTATATCCTGTATTCATAGTTTGTTGGAATGCAGTTTCTATTGCATCTTTAGCTCCATCTAAACTTTGCATATATGATTTTTCAATCATATCAATATTCATATGAGGATTATTTGCAAATTTGTCTCCTAAAGCTGCAAATTGTGATTGTACCATTCCTTTTATAAGACTAAATATATTAGTAACGCTGGCATTTCCCATTGAATTAGCAACATTTGAAGCTCCACCACTATTTGACATTATATTAGACATTCCATCTACATGTGGCATAACTTTTTGTAATGCTTCTGGTACTCTTCTACCTGCATCTGATATAAAGTTAATAAGAATATTTGGTGATACTGCAATACCTATGGATTTAATTAATGATACTGCTGATTGTCCAACTGTAGCCTCATTATCTGGTACTAAACTAAGCATTAAGTAATTTATTGGTGTTCCCATAGAGAATCCTAAACCAAATCCCATAATAGCTAAACCTATTATTAAGTTAACCATACCTGGATGTTTAGTTGTTACATATCCTTGATAAAGATTTCCTATGATAACTAAAGACATACCTATTAATAGTACTTTTTTAACTCCTATTTTATCTATGAATTTTCCACCTAAAGGTGCTGCTATACCTACAAATATTGCAAATATTGTAACTATATATCCACCACTACCCATTGGTGTTCTTAATATATTTTCACTAAATTGAGGAATAAATACTGTTGCCATTAATCCACAACCTACAACAAAGCTTAATATTAAAGTTATAGCTATTTCCTTATTAGTAAAGTAAGATAAGTTTATTACTGGATCTTCTGCTTTCTTTTCCACCCAAACTAATATTGGAATTGATATTATAAATATTAAAAGATATGGCCAAACATCTAGTGATTTTATTGAATTAGCAAAATCATAGAATTTTAAGTTTGTAGCTCCATACATTAAAGATAAAATTAATATTGTTAATACTCCTGAACCACAAACATCTAATTTCTTAATTCCTTGTGCAGAAGTATTTTCTTCTAATTTAGTTGCCATAAGTAATATTATTATACTGATTGGAACATTTACTAAGAATAAAAATCCCCAGTTTTTATCTCCAAAAATAGAAAGTATTCCTGAACCTAAGGTTGGTCCTACAACTGTTGCTATTCCATATACTCCTCCAATCATCCCTAAAGCTGAACCTCTTTTTTCAACTGGGAATGATGTTCCTATGTACGCTGTAGCTATTGGCATTATACCTCCGCCACCTATTGCTTCTATAACTCTTGAGAATAATAAGAATGTATAACTATTTACGTAATCTGATACCCCACATAGTAAAGAACCTAGTCCAAATAGAGTTATTGAAACCATGTAAACTTTTTTTCTACCATACTTATCAGAAAGTTTTCCCATAAGAGGCATTGATACTGCATATGCTAAGGTGTATATTGTTACAACCCAAACACTAGCATTTTGTGAAACTTTTAATCCATCAGCTATTATATCTCTTGCTGGTGAAACTATACCAGAGTCAATAGCTCCCATGAAGATTCCTAACAAGAAGACAGCCATGGTAATTCCAACTGATTTTTTCTTCATTATTATCACCCTTTCGTAAGTTTTTACTTATTCTAAGTGTGACTTTTATTAATATTATTTCTTTAAATACCATTAATAAAACTCACAGTGAACTATGTTCATTTTACTACCTAAAGATTATAAAATCAAAGTTTGAATTTTCTTAAATTATCCCAAAATTTATTAAAACCCCTTATTTATTTTATTTCTATTCACATTTAGTTAATATTTTATTAACATTATATTTTCTAAAAATTAAGAGCTACATTAAATCTTAAAAATAAAATTCATTAATAATTTCAGTAAATGTTTATGAGTTTTATTTATAAGATACATAAATGTAGCCCATTTAAATTATTTTAACTTTTCAATTTCTTCTTTTAATTTTCTTATTTCTTCATCCTTTTCTTTTAATTTAGTTTCATAATAATTGTCTTTATCATCTAAATTATTATTTAGCATATTTATTAAGGAAGCCATTTCATCTGCACTTCCTACAATTCTATTAAAAAGTAAAAGATTAGATTTTAAGATCTCTGGTATCTCTTGATGGGAATATCTTAGTCTATGATCAATTTCTCCATACCCCTCCTCAAAAATAGTCCTTACTTGTATCTCAGCTATTGTTGTACTATCTTGGGTAAAGTTTAGTTCAACTAAATAATGAACTGATCTATATCCTGATTGTCTTGATATAACTTCAATACCTAGATTATCAAAAATACTTCTATCATCTCCATCTCTTATATTTGCTGTTATTTCAATTACATTCCAAGTCTTTATTATGAAATCATGTATATCCTTCCATTGATCCTTAAATATATGTAAAACCCTTATTCCTATTAAGTCAGTTATTTCATTTTTATAGTTATCTTCATTAAAATAAAAATCTTCACCATACTTTTCTTTTCTATCTTCTGTTTTTCTAATTATTTTTTCTATTAATCTATCTGGATTTTTTATCCTTGATTTAACAGAATGAACATTTTCATTAGAACGAAGTATATTGGCTATAAAATCAGCTTGATTATAATAAGAACCCTCAAACTTTACAAAATCCTTATATATCCTTTGTAAATCTTCAAATTCAATTTTATTTTTCTCTATATATTCTTCTACATGAGGATATTTCTTAAGAAAAACTTCTTTATTTAAACTTCTCATAACTATCTCCCCTTATTTTGATTTATTGCTATATACAGTAGACTATAAGCTATGTTTATCTATTAATCTCTTTAAATCTTCTAAACCTAAATCAATTTCCTCTTTGGAGAAATTATATTTTTTAAGTTCTTCTTCACTTTTATTAGCTAATAAGCTATACATTTTCTCTCCTATTTCATATATTTCCATAGAAGGATTTTTCTCTGCCTCTTTAAAAAGCATATCCTCAGCCTCATCAATTTTCCCTTTAGATATTAATCCTCTTAAAGTTATCCAAAAGATATCATCCTTTGAATAAGTATCAGCTAAAAGAAAATCATTTTCTCCATCATTGTTTAATAAGAATCCCATTAAAACACCTACTTTTCTATTTCCTTTATTATATCCTTATCTTAAAAATACTTAACTTTATTTAAAAAGCTCTAAATATTCTTCATATCCTTTTTCCTTTAATTCTTCCTTTGGAATAAATTTTAAAGAAGCAGAATTTATGCAATATCTTAATCCACCTAAATCCTCTGGTCCATCACAAAATACATGGCCTAAATGTGAATCTCCTAGTTTACTTCTAACTTCTGTTCTAATCATTCCATGACTTTTATCTACCTTTTCTTTTATTATGCTTCTATCTATTGGTTTTGAAAAGGCAGGCCATCCACAAGAAGAGTGAAATTTATCCTTTGAAGTAAATAAAGGCTCTCCAGTAGTTATATCTACATATATTCCTTCTCCATTAAAGTCCCAATATTCATTTGTAAAAGGTCTTTCAGTTCCATTTTCTTGAGTAACATAATATTCTTCCTCAGTTAAGACTTTTTTTAATTCCTCTTTTTCCTTCTTTGTATATTTCAAAATGATCACTCCATTTTTTATTTATTATTATTTTAAAATAATACCTATGTAAAATATTATTTTAATGAGTTATATTTACATTCTTTCAACATAATCTTTTATATTTTCAATTATTATTTCTAAAGCTTTAATGCTCCTTAATACATTTCCTTTTATACATAATGAATGGCCAGCATCCTCTATTCCTAATACTCTTAATCCCTCAGATTTTATTTTTTCCAAATTCTCTGAAGATATTAAAGTATCCTTAGTACCAGTTATTATTAATCCTTCTTTATCTAATTTCTCTTTAAAGGTTTCATTGATAGGAGTTAAATAAATATTTTTAATATGAATATCATAATTTTCCTTAATTTCTTTATCTATTCTACTTTGTAATACTGTACCTAGACTTTTACCTATAAGAATAATTCTCTTATATTTTCCTCTTCTAAGTTCTAAGGCACTAAAAATAATATCTAGAGTTTCAAGTAATAATTCTCTTATATCATTTTCATCCTGTCTATTAAAAGCTTCTCTACTAACTTGAAATCCATATTCTATTCCTAAACAATCAAATTTAAAATCTAAAATAAGCTGTTTAGAATAATCTAAAAGTGCTTTATCTAGGGTGTACCCAAGGCCTGGTAGTATTATTGCTAAAGTATCACTTTCATTACAAATTAATTTATTCTTAGTTATGCATTTCCACATTGATTGTTTTTCTATATTAAAACTGTTCATATTTTAATCACCTTCTTTTTAAATTCTATTATATAATTATATGTTAAATTTTTTCAAGGAAGAAAAATTTATATTTATATTTTCCACAAAGGATTTTCTATAAAATGGAAGAATATATAATATAATCTCTCTTTCAGAAAGGAGTTTTTATGAATATTGATAATATAAAAGAAGTTCAAGCAAAAAGTAATAAAATGATCTCTGAAATTCATTTTAAAGAACAATGTAGCTGGCTTAGAAACTCAAAAAAGAAAAAAAATCTAACAAATGACTTTTCAAAAGAAATTTATGAGAACCTAAAAGATAAAAAAATATATTTAGAGTTACTTGAAAAGGAGATTAGTGATATTTTTTCTAGCAAAGATTTTACAAGTAAAGAAAAGAATCGCATATATGAATTAACTAATGAATCCTTTTGGAAATGGAAACTTAATATAGATAAAAAATAAAAAACATCATTAGTATTTTCTAATGATGTTTTCTTATACTATTTACTTGATTTATCTTTATTATTTTCACTTTGATTGCTATTATTTTCTTCCTTAGAAGTGTTTTTTATAACTTTAAAGTCATATCCTTCATTCTTGTAGTAATCTATTATTTGTGGTAATATTTCTACGGTTTTTTCTTTTCCTGCTGCATCATGCATAAGAATAACTACATGATTTTTTCCTTTTGATGTTTTTTTCACATAATTAAGCATTTCCTCTGTAGAATATGGTTTTCCCTCTGCATCACCATCTAAGGCATTCCAATCAACATTTATTATTCCATTTTCCTGTAATGTATCGTCAAATTCTTTAAGAGAAGGATCCTTATAATATTTTCTTGTTCCATACCCACCTGGCATTCTTAATACCTTGCAATCAAATTCTCCTCCTAAAATGCTCTGCATTATATCATTAGTCTTATTAAACTCATCCATAAAGGAATCAATTTTCAGCTTATTTCCTGGATATAATTTTTTAAAATCATGACTATAACTATGGTTTGCAATAGCATTTCCACTTTTTAATTCTTCTTTTAAATATTCTTGTTTTTTAGAGTCTTTTTCTATACTACTTCCTAAAACGAAAAATGTTCCATGTACATCCTTATCTTTTAATATATTTAATATCTTTTCTGTTGAATTAGATGGTCCATCATCAAAGGTTAAAAATACATATTTTCCTTCACCTTTATATGTGTCATTAGCCATAGCTTGTACATCTTTAGCATCAACTGCATACTTATCTGCTTCATATGTAATATTCATTCCAGGCATTACATCATCTGGATTAGGCTTTATGACCTTCTCCTGCTCTTCCTGTTCTTTATTAATTGAAGCCTTATTAGCTAAATTGCTACCTATCATTGTAACAACTTTTATTCCACCCCATAATAATATTATAATTGCTAAAACTCCTAAAAATATTTTCAAAAAATTATTTTTATTTGAGTTTCTCCTTTTAGAAAAAATCTCCTTACTCATTCTTTCCTCCTATGTTAAATTTATATATTTTATAATTACTCCATTTCTCACTTAGATAATTATCTTTTAATTTTTTTAATTTATCATTTCAAAATAGTTACATTTTTTTAATAATTATAAAATTAATTTTAGTCTAAATATTATTATATATCAAATGAAAGTATATTTTCTAATAAAAAATAAGAATAAACTCTATTAAGATAAATTACTAAAGTTTATTCTTATGATTAATTAAATTTATCAGCTTAAATTATTCTTAAAATACATAAGTCCATACATAGCTACTGAAATTCCTAAAAATATCAATTGAATAAAAGAAAGTCCACTTATTAAACGATTGTTGACTTTTCCATAAATAAAAATCCTTCTTAAGACTTCTATTATTAAAAATATAGTTAAAGTTTTAAGATATATTTGCTTTTTCTCTAAATATTTGCCGTAACATACATATATAAGATATATAATACAAGTTACAACAATAAAGCTTATAATAAAATCTCTATTTATCATCCTATCCCCCCTCACTAAAACTATATTTTTATTTAATTTTACAATTCTATAATTTTATTTTACAATAAAAATTGCTGAATAAATATAAAGGATGGTTTAATAATGACGAAATTTTATAAATTTTTAATTTCTATAATAATATTAGCCTTAGTTTGTCTTATATTTTTCCTTGCTAAGAGTAATATATTAAATTTAGATAGCTTAAAAAACTTAATTTTAAGTTCTGGATATTTCGCTCCCCTAATTTATATAATAGCCTTTGCCTTAGTTCCATTAACTTTTTTCCCTGATTCAGTACTAGCAATCTTAGGTGGAAGTATATTTGGACTAGGAGGAGGATTCTTATATACAAGTATTGGTGCTTTAATAGGAGGAAGTATATCTTTCTTTATTTCTAGAATCCTTGGTCAATCCTTTGTGGAAAAGTTTGAAAATGATAAACTTAAAAACATACAAGAATTATTAAAGGACAATGGATTTTTAATGATTCTACTTTTAAGATTAATCCCTCTTTTCCCCTTTGATTTAATAAGCTATGGAGCTGGTCTTACTAAAATATCATATAAAGACTTTGCTTTAGGCACTTTAATAGGAACTATTCCCGGCATATTAGTTTTTGTAAATTTAGGAGCTCAATGGATTACTTTTAACAAAACAAGTATATATCTATCTGTAAGTCTATTAATATTATTTATAATAGTATCTGTGTTCTTAAAGAAAATTTATATAAATAAGCATTTAGCAAAAGGTAATTAAATCTTTAAAAATAAAAATAGTCCAAGGATTTTTCTTCCTAGGACTATTTTTATATTTATAAAAACCTTTTATAAATCTTTATAGTTACTTATATTTATTGGTTCTATATTATTTTGTCTTGCCCATCTGTTAAACATATTAAACACATGTTTTTCATCTAATTTTTCTCTTAATAAATTTTCATCTTCTTTATTACAAGCTAAGTATTCTTTAAATAAACCCTTCTTATCATCTGATAAGGATCTTATAAACTCTTCTCTCTTTTCTTCTGATATATTATTAAACTGATTTTTAAAGTCAAAATTAAAATCCTTTCCTGCCTTCCCATTAGTATCTTTAGAAAAACTCTTAAATACCATTTTTATTTTATACATTGACTCAAATAATAATCCTACAGCAAATAATATTATTCCTACTAAAATTAAAGCTTTCACCTAATCATCTCCAAACTAAATTTTTATTTAAACTATATTAAGTAAAAAGGAGCATATTAAAATTTAACTCCAAAGAAATTCTATCATAGTTTTCTTTGTAAATATAATTTTAATACACTCCCTTTAAATTAACTTATATAATTCATAGGATTTACCCATTCACCATTTATCATTATACCAAAATGAAGGTGAGGTCCTGTACTATATCCTGTTGATCCTACATAAGCAATTACTTGTCCTTGTGATACATGTTGACCAGCTTGTACAGCAAGTCTAGATGAATGTCCATATAAAGTACTTGTTCCATCTCCATGATCTATTATAACCATATTACCATAAGCAGTATTCCATCCTGCTTCAACAACAGTACCTGACTTTGATGCAAGAATAGGTGTTCCATAAGATGCTCCTAAATCTGCCCCTGTGTGAACACTTCTTTTTCCTGTAACAGGATGCACTCTAGGTCCAAAGGGATCTGTAACTCCACCTGGAGCTGGTCTCATAAATCCACTTGAGGAATTAGCCTTTGTCTCTGAATTTCCCTCATTACTAGATGAGCTTGATTCCTCTGTACTTTTATTGTTTGTACTACTTTTACTATTATTATCACTATTTACCTTAACACTTTTTTTCTCATTAATTAAATTATTTATATAATCTTTAAGATTAGCATTATCTTCTTCGTAACTATTAATTTCATCTAATACTGTTCTTTCTTTTTCACTTAAGCTATTTATTTCAGCTTGTTTTTCTTCTTCTAAAGAATTTAATTCATTTAATTGAGATTGATACTGACTTACTAAGGTATCATATTCTTTCTTCTCATTTTCTAACTTAGTTTTTTTACTTGATAAGTCTTCTTCTTGACTTTTTAATTGAGATTCTTCACTTTTTAATTCACTTTGAACCTTCTTTATGTCATCAATTAACTTATTATCTGTGTCTACCACATATTTTATGCTTGATACATTACTTATAAAGTCCCCTACATTTTTTGATTCAAGCATTATGTATAAAAACTGATTGCTTAAATTAGATTTATAAGCACTTCTTATTCTACCTGAAAGTATTTCTTCTTTTTCTTCTTCTTCCTTTTTCTTCTTATCTATATTACTTTGAATATCATTAATTTGTCCTTGAAGTTTATCTATACTATCTTTTAAGGAATCAATATTACCTTTATATTCATCAACTTTCTTTTGAGAAGTAAGTAACTTTTGATTTTTATCAGCTACTTGTTTTTGTATTTCGTCTAATTTACTTTGAGATTTACTCTTCTCAGAATTTATATCACTTTGTTTATCTTTAAGATCATCTATTTTATTTTTATTACTATCAATTTCTTGTTGAGCTTCTTCTGTAGTCTTAGCTTGTACAATATTAGTGCTATTTATTGAAACCGCAAAAATCATTGATATACTAAGTATAATTGCAGTTAATTTTCTCTTGTTCATAATATTTCACCTATTTCTTCTTTAAATATATTATTTTACTAAAACACTACACATCAACATATTATACACCATAAAAATAATTTTGTTAATATAATAAGTATATATAGTAAATTAAATTAATATCCTCTTAACTATGCTTTTAAAAAGACTATACAAAAACATACTTTTCTTAAGTAATATGCTTTTATATAGTCCTTAATTATAAATTAAAATTTTTCATTTTTTATTTCATTAATTATAAATTAAAATTTTTCATTTTTTATTTCATCATCTATAAGTTCTTCTAGAGTTTTAAACTTACCTTTCCCTTTTAAATAATGTTTTTTTATGCTATCTTCCATTTCTGATAGTGAAACTTCAGCATAAAACTCTTCTTCCTTGAAATCATGTTTCATTCTTTCATATATTCTTTTTATTATATTCTCTCTATCTTTACTACTTATTTCTTTACTCATAATCATTCACTCCCTATACAAGTTAATAATTTATTCATAATTATATTATACACATGGACTAAAATATATTAAAGTAATTAATTAAAATTATTCACCAAATCTTCTATTAATATCTATACTATTACTAGATTTTAAACTTAGGAGGTTTTTTATGAGTAAATCTGCTTGGGACTATACCTTAGAAATTCTATCCTTAATGGGTGACATTGATTATTACAATGATTTGTTAAGTAAAAATCTTAACAAGAAAGAGCGAGAAGTGTATTCTAAAAAAGTAGACGCACTAGAAAGTAAGTTCTTCTCTTTAAAAGAAAAGCTAAAAAACACATCAATTTTTTAATGAAAAAAAGGTCCAACAAAAGTTGAACCTTTAAACAAACTCAATTAATGTTCCCAAATATGCCGTCACACTTACAATTTTATACCTGCCTCTCGCAGGTGGGTTTTACGCAAACTAACTCGATCATCTTCCGTCACAAAAGTGAAGTAAAACTTGAAGCCCGATTTCATTAGCTGTTTTGCAAATCCCGTATTTCTCATGTAGGTTAAAATTAATAAGCTTCGCGTACATCTCAGGATTAATCATGTTTTTATTATAACACAAGATATAAAAAAAGCAACATTGAATTTTTAGAATGTTTTTACTATTAAGATAGTTTTAGTTAAGTATAAACTTAAAACTATTCTAAAAATTATTTTAATTCATCTAAAATATCATCTATTTCTAGTTCTTCATCCTCTGGTAAGAACACAGCTAAGAACTGTTTTCCTGAATAATTGCTAGCTTCTATTTCATATCCTTCAGCTTTAGCTATTATTTCAAAGTCTTCCATAACTTCTTCTAAAATCTCTTCAACACTATCTGTTGCAATATCATCTAAATATGGAATAACACCTTCCACAATCCATGGATTACTATCTTCTTCATAGTCTGTTTCATCATTTGCACAAGCTTTAGCACCTTGTATTTCTACATCTTCAAAATCATAATAAAATTTAAGAGCTAATCTGTTGTCTTCTGAAGAAACTTCCTCTATTTCTGTTAATCCATTAGTAGATAAAAAATTTATTATTCTATACTTCTCCATAATATTTACCTCTTTTTAGTATAATAACTTCTTATATTCTTTTTTTACTAATCTAAATTCTTCATCATCTTCAACTAAGTTATATTCAACTGAATCATTTACTTTATCAACTCTAAAAACAAAGTCATCAGCTTCATCTCCGTTACCTTCTACTGGTGAAAGAACTATATATTCTTTTTTGTTCTTTTCTCCTAAATATATTTTAGCAACAACCTCAAATTCAACTTTATTTCCCTCTTCATCTCTAAAAGCCATTATTTGTTTTTCTTCCATTATTTCTCCTCCTAAATCAACCTATTAAAGGTGATTTTTCCTCTTTATAAAATATATATTCATAATGTAACGCTCTAGTTAAAACCACATAAAGAAGTTTCTTATCTATTTCATTATCATTATAATTTTCTTTATTTAAATTATAAACTATAGTACAGTCAAATTCTAATCCTTTAGTAAGATATGACGGTATAATTATTAAATTCAAATCAAACTCTTTTTGATCATCTTTAATTAATTCAAAGTCATAATTTGAATATTTCTTAACTAAAGTTCTTATCTTCTTACATTCATCAAGGGTTTTACCAACTATAGCTATTGAAGTTTTTCCTTCATCTTTTACTTTTTTAACTATTCTATCTAATCTTTCACAAAATTCTTTTGCATTATTAAACTCAATTTCCTCTGGAACCATTCCATGTCTTAAAACTGGTTTTGCTGGCTCTTCATAGGTATTTTGTTTAACTAAAACCTTATTCGCATAATTTATTATTTCTACTGTACTTCTATAGCTTTGGCTTAAGTGCTTATACTCTGCATTTTCATCATAAACCAATTTAATAGCCTCTTTCCAATCATTAATTCCTTTAAATGAATATATTCCCTGACCAATATCTCCAACTATTGTTAAAGACTTTCCTGAAGCCATCATAGACATAACATATAACTGTAGCATAGAATAGTCCTGTGCCTCATCAATGACAATATGTTTTAATAAGCTGCTTTCCTCTATTCCTTCTATTCTAAATTTTAAATAAAGCATAGCTGCTAAGTCATCTGAATCTATTATTTTTTTATCTATATTATTAGCCAAATTTTCTCTCATATATTCAGCTAACTTATCTGGTATTTTTCCCCCTGTTACTTCATTAAAAATCTCCTTGTTTTCAAAGAAATTTTTATAAACATTAGTGGTATCTATACCCTTCCATCTATTAAAGTATTCATTAAATTCTTTTCTAGCAGACTTTTTTATTTCTTTTTTATGATTATCTCTCTCATCATAAAGCTCTATAAGTTTTTCTCTTCTTTCTTTAGAATCTTCCATACTTTTTTTAAGTCTAGCTATTCTATACTCATACTGAAAATCAACCTTATCTAAAACCTTACTTACCTTTTCTCCTAATTTCTTAGAAAAATAGTTTTTGATTTCATCCTTTCTCTTGTTAACAGGATATTTTATTAAATCCTTTAGGAATAATCTTTTTATCTCCTTTGAATCAAAAACTGAATATCCACAAATTCTTATATTATCTATATCGCTATCTTCTCTTTCAAGAATTTGAATATATCTATCTAACATTTCTTTAAATAATATAGACCCTTTTATTTTACTATCATTCATTATATATTTATTTTTTTCTAAATCATTTTCTAAAATTTCTACTAATTTTTTATCCTTAGTTATAACTTTACCTTTCATACCTAACTTTTTTAAGGCTAGTTCTTCAAAAGTTTTTTGTTCAACCTTATCTACTCCTAAGTTAGGCAACACTTCAGAAATATAATCTAAAAATATTTTATTTGGTGCTATAACTAAAATATCTTCTCCAGTTATGGTTTCCTTATATCTATATAATAAATAAGCTAGTCTATGAAGAGCTACAGTGGTTTTTCCTGAACCTGCTGACCCTTGTATTATTAAAGGTGAGTTTTTAGGTGCTCTTATTATATCATTCTGCTCTTTTTGTATAGTAGCTACTACATCTTTTAATTTAGTCCCTGTGCTATTTTCTAAATTAATTCTAAGGAATTCGTCTATTAACCCATCCCCTTCTTCATTAAGACCAGATTTTAAAATAATTTCATTAATTCCCTCATCAAAACATTCCTTTAATTTATGCTCATTATCAAAAAGAAATTTTCTCTTTAAGCTAAGCTCACCCTCAATAACCCCAATAGGTGCCTTATAATATGCCTCTCCTTGAGTACCACTATAATAAAGATCAGCTAGGGGTGCTCTCCAATCTATTACCTTTTCTTCTCCTTCTAGCATATCCCCAAGTCCGCATTTACCTATATAAAAACTTTCGAATTCTTTTCTATACTCCCTAAAATCTATTCTTGCAAAGTATGGCTTATTATAAGCTTCTTTAAATTTTTCTTCTTCCTTTGATAAAAAGTCCACAGACTTCTTAACTATTTCTATCTCTGGATCATAGGCTCCCTTAGATTTCTTATTTAAAGCATCTAATTTTTCATTGGCTTTTAACTTTTCACCTTCTAATCTTTCCTCTTCACTTTCAATCCACCTTTTAGTTTCTGAAAGGACTTCTCTCTCATAAGTTAAAATCTTATTATCACTCATAATAAATACCTCCCTCACTAAATAGTCCCATTTAATTTCTCATTTAAATAATAAATAATAAAAAATAATTTATAAAACAAAAAATTTTAATTTCTAGAATACACCTTAAAAAAGGTGTAAAAGACTACTTCATTATTATTTACTAACAATGTAAGTCCTTTTACACCTTTATTTCACGAAATATGTTTTAATCATTTAAATTCTTCTATAATCTTAATCTATTTAGCTAAAATCATATTAAAGATAGAACATATTTTTAGGTATAATCAATTTATTTTCCTTCATAAAGTCATTATTATAACTTGCCTACATCATATTGTTAATTATATTAGATTTTATTATTAAGTTCAATTATATTTTCTATTACAAAATCTATTAATATACTCTAAAATCAACAAACTAAATAATGTAACTTAATACTTATTCATCTAAATTATTTTAACTTTAAATAACTCATACCAAAATTTTTAAATTATTTCAAAATTAAAAAGGGCGTGTATCAAAATAACTTTTATTTGTTATATTTTGATACAGCCCCTCTATTAAATCTATTATTTATTATGCTACTTTGTAAATCTAATTGCCATAAGTGTATTTGGTCCTTCTATATCAACATCTTCTTCATTCATTCTATCAGAATAAACTACAACCCTATATCTTACATCACGAAGTATTTCTGTCTCAGTTGAAATATGAGAAAATGGTATTGCTACATCATCACTTCGTGGAGCTAAATCAACTTCTAAAGTATATATAGGTTTTGGATCTTTCATTAAGGAAGATACCTTTTGAATAACTATAGTTATATTAGCATTATCCTCTTCTCTTCCTTCTTCTCCATCTTCTATATCTGATTCATACTCATGATCTAATACAATAACTCCATGCAACCATATAATATCACTTGCATTTACTATATCAAATCCAACTTCAAGCATTAAAGTTGGATTTTTAGAATCTATAGATACAGGAATATCATCTCCATCAGCTCTCTCATCAAACTTAACCTCAGTTATATAATTCATACTAGTCTTATACCTATTACAACAATAATCTGAATAACCCATAAAAAACACATCCCCTTTACATAATATTAATATAGTATATGATTAATAAATGTGTACTGGGACACTTTTTTAAAATATTAATATAAAACTAAGAATTTCTTATTTAAAATAAATTTTTCTAATTATTTTTTTATAAAAGGACAAAATAAATTAGAGGTGATATTCATGGAAAAAATTACAGATAGAACTCCTAGTGAAGCTTTAAACGATAATCTTAAGGGGCTTTATATGGGAATGGATATTTTTAAACGTTACGAAAAAAAATGTAAGTCTAATGACTTAAAAAATTTACTTAATGATGTTATAAACCTTTACTCTAAGGAAGCCTGTGAACTTTCAAGTAAAATATCTGCTCTTGGTGATTCACCAGCTTCAAATGTTGGCATTCTAGGAAAAGCTTCTGAGGCTATTTACAATATAAAAACTGTTACAGCTGATACAGATAGTGAAATTCTAGAAGAAAGCATAAAAGCTTTTAAGACAGGTATAATTATGTTTCAAAAGTTTTTACATGAAAAAGAATATCAATTAGATAAAGAATCAATTGACCTAGTAAAAAATATGATACAAGAAAATGAAGAGCTTAGCAAAAAATTAAATGAGTATTCAAGCCCTCACCAAGCTAACTTTTTCTAAATAAACTAGGCTATATAAATAGCCTATAAATAAAACTTATAAGTTGTTTATTAAACTATTTATAAGTTTTAATTTAAGCTTTTATATAGCCCACTTTTTATCCTTAGTAAAGGATACATTTAGCCATTTTTCATAATTTATATGTGATAAAGAATTAAATATTTTTTCTCTTACCCCATCCATTTCATCTAATACTTTAATATTAGATTCTTCATTATATATAAAATCTATTTCTATTCTTAAATCATTTCCCGTTTTAGAAACCCTTGTAATAGTATCTTCAAAGTTATATTCTCTCTCTATTCCCTCTACAAGTTTATCTATTTCTAAAGTTATACTATCATCTGCCTTAAACTCTAAAAGTTCTTTTAATCCATCACCGAAGGACTTTATAGGCATTTTTATAAATACCGATGAACAAATAATAACCATTAATGGGTCTAAGTATCTATTAAACCAAATAAACTCTGTATGCTTAATTATATTTGCTATTAAAAATCCTACTAAAACTCCTAGGCTTAATAAAGTGTCCATTAACCATTGACTACTTTCTATATTTACTAAACTTGAGTTAATAGCTTTTCCTTTTTTCTTTAAGAAAAAATATGCAATTCCACACCCTAAAGTTGATATTAGGGCATATATTAAGGCATACCCATATTGAACTTCATTACCCCCATTTATTAAATCTTTAATAGAACCTGTAAGTGAATATATACACATAATAAAAATTGCTAAGGATTTAATTATTACTATTAAAGGTTCTATCATCTTCTTACCAAAGGGATACTTCTCATAATCTTTTTTATTTATATAAATGCTTCCCATTAGGGCTAGTAATGATAAAATTACACCACCTAAGGAATACATTCCATCAAATAAAATCATCTCTGATTTTACAGTTCATCCCCATGCTATTCCTAACACAGCAAAAAACAATGTTCCTAATGTAGATATCTTAAGCAAATAACTTTCCGTCTCCATAAATTTCACCTCAAAATAAACCTTCTAATAATATTTTATGGTTTTTTTCAAGGAAATTCACTAACTAATAAGTCTTATATATGACACTATTATATTATCTTGGCCTTGTATAAAATTTAGTATAAAACATTTTAAGCACTATTTTATATAAGAAAGCTACTTTAAAAACTAATTATTTATTTAATCTAATACTATATTCAATATTTTCTTTTAATATTAGAGCTTTTTCCTTTGAAGGATAGGGATATTGAAAACTTAAATTCATATTTATTGATTTTAAAGCTTCAATTAAATCTTTTGCAAAGAATTGTAATACAGCTAAATAATACCAATATATTGATGATGAATCAAAATTTACATTATCATCAATATATTCATCTAAACTTTTCCAGTTATTTTCATAAAGATTTCTTGTACCAATTAAAAAATCTTTTTTATTACTTATTTCTTTACTTCTGTTATTTTGATTTATAAAATTTCCTTTCAAAATTACTGTTTGATCAATTATACTAAAAGAATTACCTTGCCATTTTAATGTACTTTCAATTAGACCTATATTATCCGTAGCTGCTTGACCAATAACCTTTTGAACAATACTTAAATTAGCAATTTCACTTCCCATAGGATAATATGAATTACATCCCCATACACTACTTATATTTGCTTTCTCCTTTCCTTCTTTTACTTTTCCATCTCCAGAATATACAAAGTCTAGATAATATTTAAAATTTTCTTTTATATCAACAATATATTTTTTATTTCTTTCATAGTTAAGTACCTCAACTTTATAATCATCTCTATAAAAAGCACTTACTTTATTTTTCTCATAGAAATCATTGGTATTAAATATTTCCTTTAATTCCTCTCCCTCATAAGTAAAAATTTGCCCCTTAACACATCCCCCAAAACAATCACCTATGGATCTTATAAATATATCTAATTTATTTGGATCCCTAAAGGGTTCTAAATGAACTTCAAAATTATAATTATTTTCTGTTAATTCATATTTTAAAACCTTTTCCGAATTTCCCTCTTTAATAACTAACCAATGTCTATTTAAACATTGATTAAAGGCACAGGACATAATATAAACTTCGTCACTAATACCATCTCCTGTAACATCACCTAATTTGTAATCTATTATTTTCCCCTTATCAGTTTCAATCATATTAACTCCTAATTTATATAGTTATAATATTATTTTATCTTCTATCTCCTTATCTGTTACTTTCATTTGAAAACAAGTGAAATTTAAATTAATTTAGTTTATAATTGAATTAATAAACTCTTATAGATGGGAGATAATTAACATGACTAAAAAGAAAAATAAACTTTTTATAGTTGTATTATCAGTATTAATTTTAATATTAGCTTGTTTTTTTGGAGTAAAAGCAGTTTATAAATCATATTTTGCTCCTAAAGTATCTGTAACCTCAATAAATTCTAACATAGAACTTAACGATTGGAATTTAATAAAAAAATTCCTTCCTAACAATATAAATCTTTCTTTAAAAGAAATAAATGTTAGCTCTACAACTGAATTTTCTGATTCTGAATTAACAGATTTATTTATACTAGCTTTGCGTGAAGAACCTGATGCAATAAAAGATCTTAAGGGATTAAAGGTTGATATAGAAAACGATGATATTAATATTTATGTAGATGTAAACTATAAAGATATACCTTTCCAAGGAAAACTTACCTTTACAGCTCAAAGTAAGGATGGTAAAGGAATATTCCACTATAAAGAAGGAAAGGTTGGCTTTATTGATATTTCTAAGGATACTATCTTTAAAAACCTACAAGATAATTCAATACTTTCCTTTGACAAAACTAATGGAGATATAATCCTTTCATTTAAGGATATAATAAAATACCTTCAAATAAAATCTATAAAGGTAGAAAATAATAAAATAGTAATAGTATTTAATGGTACTATTCCCTTACTTAGCTCAATCTTTCCAAATCTAAACTAAAAAGGATAGTATTGAAATAACTTTTTATAAAACTTACAAACAATATGAAGAGAATATCTAGATGAGCTTTAGAATTTAAATTATTACGCAGAAGATATTACGTTAAAAAACTGAGACTGTTCGAAGCGTAGCAAGTTTCGAAGTTTTAGTAATATCTTCGGAGTAATAATTATAAATTCTTAGCTAAATCTAGTAATTCTCAGAATATGTTTGTAAGTTTTATTTGTTATATTTTAATATAGCTCCTTTTTTAATTTATAACATAAATTTATATATTAAGTGGAATAATAAATTTATTATATATTAGTTTAGGTGATGTTTATGATTGATAAACTTATAAAGAAATATAATTTAGATGTGGATTCTATGAAACGTGAGGGGACAATTGCATGTTTAACATTTTTAGCCTCTTGGATATTCTTTGGAATTAATAATGCAATCTTAGCATATCCAATAGCTTTAACCTCCTCAATTCTTTTAAAAGAAAATTTTAAAATAAATCCCTTAGAAAAAACTATACGACTTTTATTTTTATATTGTTTTATAGTTGTTCTATCTTTTTTAGCATCAAACAATTTTTTATTAGGAATTATAATAAACTTCTTCACCATATTTTTCATAGCTTATAAGCTCTCAGTTGCCTACACTCCTTTATTATACAAACCATTCTTAATGTTATATGTATTTACTTATTTTTATAAGGTAGACTTTCAAGGCTTACCTAGAAGATTATTATCTATTTTCTTTGGCTTTAGTTTAATAATAATCTTTCACTTATTTTTAAACAAGCTAAGTTATAAATCCTTAATAAAAGATAACATAAATAAATCTTTATTTTTATTTGAAAGCCAAGTAGATAACCTTATTTTTAGAAGTTATAATTCAGTTTTACAGCAATCTATCTCTAAAGAACTTACTACTATTTGTTATAACCTTTATACTACAAGAAAGAGAAAAATTTTAACTAATAATTTAGGCAGTATTCAATTTAAAATATATGTAATATTAGAAAACTTAAACTTAGATTTATATAATCTAAATAAGCTATACTCAAAGCTTAATTACAATAGTGCCCTAATTAAATCATTTTTAAAGGAATTAAAAAAATCTATAAATATTTTAAGATTATATTTAAATGATGAGATTTCTTATTATGAAATAGATAAACAACTGTATAGATTAAATAGATTTCATGAAGATTTACCTGATCAGTTCACTTTTTTTCATGACTTATCTATTTCAGTAACCAATCTTTATTTATATTTGGCTGATATGACTACTCTTGAAGAAGGAGAAGGATATAAAAGCTATGATTTATGGAAAAATACCGATAAAAACCAATTTAAATTTAGAGATTCTCTTCATTTTGGAACAATAAAACTTAATTTTGCCCTAAGAATCTCTTTAACTTTAAGCCTTGTGTTACTTCTTAGCTATCTATTTGATTTTACTAAAATGAGTTGGCTTGGAATAACTATAATGTCCATAATGCAACCTTATTATGAAGAGACCTTAAATAAAAGTAAAGACAGATTAAAGGGTAATCTTTTAGCTATTTTTCTTGTAATTATTATTTTAAACTTGTTTCAAAGCCAAGTTGTGCATATTATTGTATTAGTTTGTAGCCTGTATCTAACCTATGGATTTAAAAGCTATTATAAGCTCTCTCTCTTTACTGCCATCTCTGCTATTTGCATGGCATCTCTTAGCTATGGAGTTAATACCTTAGCTATTTTTAGAGTTTTTTATTTAGCTTTAGGTATATTAATAACCTTCTTAGCTAATAAATTTTTATTTCCTTATAACTTAGATCAAGGGCTAAAGGAATTAAGCCTTAAATTAATAAAATATGTAAATATATTAGCAGAAGATCTAATAAAAAATCCTTCAAAAAATGAAGAGGAAATAATAAACTTAACCATCCATATAAAGCTCATGTGTAACAAGCTTACACTTAGAAATATTCAAAAAAAAGATAAGGATATAAATAGGTTAATACTCTTAACTGAAAATCTTACTGCTTCTTTAAGCTATTATACTCTTTTAAAAAAAGATTTAGGATTGGTATGTGGAATAAATAAAGATGAGTTAATTAAACTTCAAAGTAAATTACAATATTCCCTTAAAGAAAAGGTGCCATTAATAGATATAATAAACCTATTAGATTCAACAGTTGATTCCCTTATTAATTGTCCTTACTCTAGAAAAGTAATTTATAACCCTGCCTCTAATGGGTTTATATATTAATTAAAGCTTATTTCTTAAGTAACGATCTCATTATAACCATATTTAGAATGAAAATTATAATGAGATAAAAAACTTATTTATGTGATTAAATTATAAACACATATAAAATTAAACTATAAACCTTAATAATATTATCTTAATTTTATAAAAATATAAGAGCTTATATGAAGCTTAATAAAACTTACAATCTAATTTTTCAAATTAATAAAAATGATTTTTTTAATTTTTGTAAGTTTTATTCATAAGCTATTTTCATATAAGCTCTTTTTTATATTAATAAACTTTATTATTTTAAATTATTTATAGGGCTCATTATTAACTATATACTAAAGCTCAGCGTTTCTTAAATCACCTAAATTTATTATCTTATAGTTTATTATTAACCTAAATAATCTACTTTAAATAAATCCATCAACTCTTCTTCACTTAAGGTATTAAATGTACTTCCTGCTCCTAATTCTCCCTCTTCAATAATCTTAGAAATCAATTCCTTCTTCTCCTCTTGAAGAGCTACTACCTTTTCCTCAATAGTTCCTTTAGCTATTAATTTTATAACCTCTACTACATTTTTTTGTCCCATTCTATGTGCTCTATCCGTTGCCTGATTTTCTACTGCTGGATTCCACCAAGGATCAAAATGAATTACAATATCTGCTGAAGTTAAGTTAAGTCCTGTTCCCCCAGCTTTTAAGCTTATTAAAAATACTGAGTTTTCACCTTCATTAAATTCATTAACCATATTTATTCTTTTCTTAGATGAAACACTTCCATCTAAGTAACTAAAAGAAATTTTTTCTTCCTTAAGTCTACTACTTATATTTTTTAATACTGAAGTAAACTGTGAAAACACAAGGATTTTATGTCCTTCTTCTATTCCTTGATTTAATATTTCAACTAAAGCCTCTATTTTTGCACTTTCCCCCATATAATCATTTATTGTTACAGCAGGGTCTAAGGCTAATTGTCTAAGTTTAGTTATATAAGATAATATTTCTATTTTACTCTTATTAAACTCCTCTGCATCCTGTTTCTTTTCCATAATTGATAAGGCATTATTAGCATATATTGAATATACCTTTTTCTGATCTTCCCCTAAATCAACTAAGTGCATCTTTTCAATCTTATCAGGTAATTCTTTTATAACATCTTTTTTCTTTCTTCTTAGTATGAAAGGTTTTATAAGGCTATGTATTTCATTTAACACTTCTTCACTTTCATTTAATTTTTTATAATATCTAACAGTGAATCTTTTTCTATCATAAAGATATCCTGGCATTACAAAATCAAAAATAGACCAAAGTTCCATAAGAGAATTTTCCATAGGGGTACCAGTTAAAGCAAATTTATATTCTGAATTAACCTCTTTAACAGCTTCAGAATTTTGAGAATCTGGGTTCTTAATAGCTTGCGCTTCATCAATAAAGCAATAATCAAAGTTTATCTTCTTATATTCCTCTAAATCTCTTTTTAATAAGTTATAGGTAGTTATAATTACATCCTTACTCTCTATATCTCTTAAAGCTTCTTCTCTCTTATCCTTGCCTTCATTTAATACCTCCACAACTAAATTAGGTGCAAATTTATTGAATTCTTCTTTCCAGTTATATATTAAGGAAGTTGGTGCTACTACTAGTGTTTTCTTTCCCTTATTAGAAAGAATAAAGGTAATTGCTTGAAGAGTTTTTCCAAGACCCATTTCATCTCCAAGAATTCCCCCTAAGCCTAAATGCTCTAAAGTTTTAAGCCAATTGTATCCAAACTTTTGGTACTCTCTAAGATTAGCCTTAAGATCCTTAGGAACTTCAAAGGACAGTTTATTTATATTTTTAAATTTACTTTTCAATTCATTTAACTTCTTTTTCCCCTTAATATATCTAATCCCCTTCTCTTCTATGTAATTAGCTATATATAATGCCCTACTATTATTTATTTCTAGGCAATTTTTCTCTAAATCTCCATTATCCACTGAATCTAATAACTTTAAAAATTGCTTTAATTCTAGTTCTTCTAAATCAAGAAATTCTCCACTTTTAAGTTTAAAAAACTTTAAATTTTCCCTAAAAGCTCTAAGTATTTCTCTTGTTTCCTCACTAGGTATATCTCCTATTTTAAAGTCAAACTCAAAATAATTATATCTTCCTGGTTTAATGTCTCCCTTTATCCCCTTGCTTCCTAAGCTTTTTATACCTTTAAAGTTTTCTGAATAATATACTTCTCCATACTCTTGTAATTTGCATACATCATACTTAAAAAAGCTAAATATATATTCATCTCCTAAATAGAAATAAAACTTTTTATTTATCTCTTCAAGGCTAAATCTCTCAATTAAGACAATTAATTCTTTTTCTTTTTTTATATCTCTATATATTATTTTTTCCTTACAATCATCAAATATATTAAATTCATAAGAACCATATTTTACTTTTAAGGTTAAAGTTACTTCTTTCCCCTCTTTATCAAAGTAAAAATTAAATTTTACAGGCTCTAAAACCGTCTTATTCATTATATTTTTAGAAAGAACTACATTCTCAGTTAAATCTCTTAAGGAAGGTATTAGCTTTCTAAATACTCTTTCCTCTTCACATTTATCAATCTTTATGACCTTTCCTTCAGAAAATATATCTAAGTAATTCTTTATTTTATAACAAAAATCTTTTTTAGGAATATATATATTAGTTCCATATAAGAATACATCAGCTCTATCCCCTAAAACCTTAGGCATTCCGTTTAAGGAGCTCAGTTCAAAATTATTTTTTGAATCCTTTAGAGAAAAATCTATTGGAACATCTTCAAAAAGCACTTCACTTTCTACTGCTCTATAAAAAAATCCTTCATTTAAATAAATTCTATGATTTTTTATAACACGAAAAAAATCTCTTACTAAATAATTAGGTATCTTTATGCTTTTACCCTCTATAAATGTATCTCTATTTCTTAAGAAGCTTTTTATTGGCTTTTCTATCTCTTTTAAGCTTTCTATAAACTCTATTAACTCCCTATCCTTAGTACTTAACTTTTGTTCCCTTATATCAAAAGTAAAAACCTTACTATATTTAATAGGTATTCTATTATAGTAAGCTACTAAAAATTGTTCAATATCCTTTAATATATAAAGTTTATTTGAACTCATGGACTTAGTTCCTATTTTAAACTCTGCTAATATGCTATTACTCCACTCATTTTTATTTATATAAACCTCTATTTTTAACTCTTCTTTATCTGTTTCCTCTTGAAGAATTAAATCTAAAATTTTATTTTCTTTCTTCTTAGAAAATAAGTTTTTATCCTCTTTAAACTCTTTTTTCTTAGCTAAATCCTCTAAAGCTTTATAAAAAGTTGCTACTAAATGCTTACAACAATAATTTTCCTTACTAAACTCATGTTTTTCATAATCAGTACAGGTACAATATGTTGATAAAATCCCCCTACTTCTAATATCTATCTCTAATTTCGTACTATATTTACTAAATAATTGTTCTGAAATTACTATTCCATTAACAGCTACTAAATCTTCCTCGTCTTCTATTTCTACTGACTCCACAAGATCGTTATTTATTATTCTTTGTCCCTTAGCATAATTTCTTCCTGTAGTTTCTTCTTTAAACCTTTGTAACAATAAATCTTCAACTAACATATTTACTCCTCTATTTAAGTGCTTCATATCTTATAATTATAACATAAATTTATTTTCTCTGAAAAACTATGTTAACTTTACTTTTTACAAAACTTATTTTAAAGTAAAATGAAGAAAATAAAAATGAGGCTGTATCAAACTAGCTTTTAATAAGACTTTTGACACAACCTCATTTAATTATTTTACTGTTCTCCTCTCTACTAAAGAAGGCTCTAAATTTATTATTTTGCTTTTTAAAGATTTATTGTTTATTAAATCCATAAGTAGTTTACAAGAAGATTCCCCAATTTTATATATTGGTTGAGCTATGGTAGTTAATTCTGGCTCCATATAAGAACAAATGTTTATATTATCATAACCTAATATGCTTATATCTTCAGGTATTTTATATCCGTTTCTTATTAAGTATTTCATACCTCCAATTGCCATAACATCACTACTATAAAAAATTGCATCTACCTTTTTATTATTTTTAATTATTCTCTCTGTGGCATTTATTCCACCTTCCATAGAGAAATCTGATTCTTCTATTATGGTCTCATTAGATATTCCCAAGCTCTTTGCAGTATTTTTGAAACCCTCTAGTCTTAAATTAGCTATTTCTAAATTAGCCTTTCCTGTAACAAAGGCAATATGCTTATTACCCCTATTAACTAAGTAATTTACTCCTAATTCAACACCTTTCTTGTTATCACAAAATACACCATTAGCATTCTTTTCATCTGAAACCATTCTATCTATCATAACAAAAGGAATCTTATTATTTTTTAGAATTTTAATCCACTCTTTACCATCACCACAAGCTGCTATTATAACACCATCTACTAATTTACTAATTAAAAGTTTTAAGTATTCCTCTTCTTTCTTTTTTTCATTGAGAGTGTTGCACAAAATAATACTATAACCATGCTTTTCACTTTCAATTTCTATGGCCTTTGCCATTTCTGAGAAAAAAGGGTTTTGAATATCTGGTATTATCATACCTAAAGTATAACTCTTTTTAGTACTTAGGCTTCTAGCTAAGGAATTTGGTATATAATTCATATCTTTTGCAGCTTTAAATATTTTTTCTCTAGTCTCTTTTGAAACATTTATTTCTTTATTATTTAATACCATAGATACAGTGGTCTTTGATACATTTACTGCTTTAGCTATGTCTAGTAATGTAGTTTTTCCCATTTTACGCAACACCTCTTGTCCGCTTCCTTTTATAACAACAGTAATTATACCATATTATGACTACCTATACCCCTACTATTTAGCATATACAAGCATTATTTAATATTATTAATCAAAACAAATCTAAAATTTTACTACTTATTTAGTATATACCTTAAGGTCTGCTGCTATTTTATCTTTAATGCTTTCACCATTATATATCTTATTAGCTAATTCTACTCCTAATGCTCCAATTAAATCTGGTTGTTGAGCTATTGTAGCTGTCATTTCATTTGCATCTATAGAATCTTTAGCATCATCATTTCCATCGAATCCTATAACTAATGCATTTATTCCACTAGCCTTAATTGCTTTAACTGCCCCTAAAGCCATTTCATCATTGTGAGCAAATACAACTTGTATATTAGGATTAGCTTGGATTATATTTTCCATAACTTGAAGACCTTTTTGTCTATCAAAATCAGCAGCTTGTATTGAAATAAAGTTAAATTTATCATTTTTATCCATTATATTATGGAATCCTTCTCCCCTATCTCTAGTAGCTGATGCACCTGGAATACCTTGTATCTCAACTACATTTATTGGTCCTTTTTCATCTTTGAATTTATCTAATACATACTCAGCAGCCATTTCTCCACCTTTTATATTATCTGAAGCTATATGACTTGTTATTTTTCCACCATTAGCTTGTCTATCTAATGTTATTACTGGAATATTACTCTTGTTAGCTACCTCAACAGTCTTAACTACGGCATCACTATCTGTTGGATTTATAAGTAAGGCAATAACTCCTAATTGTACTAAATCCTCTACATTTGCTCTTTCCTTAGCTGGATCATTTTGAGAATCTAATACTACTAAATCATATCCTAATTTTTCAGCCTCTTTTTCTGCTCCATCTTTCATATTTACAAAGAATGGGTTATTAAGAGTTGATAATACCATTCCTATTTTAGGCTTATTATCTCTTCCACACCCTATAAATGAAGTCATAAGCATCATGAGCATTAATCCAACTGAAAATATCTTTTTATTTATATGCATAAAACTCACCTCTTAAGCTTCTTAATTTTTTCTGCTCTTTTTATCTAAAAGTACTGCTATTAATATAACTAAACCTTTTACTATTGATTGATAGAATGGTGATACATTCATAAGGTTTAATCCATTATTAAGTACACCTATAATAAGAGCACCTATTAAAGTACCTGTAATTGTTCCTTCTCCCCCTGCTAAAGAAGTTCCTCCTATTACTACAGCAGCGATAGCATCTAATTCAAATCCTGTTCCTGCATTAGGTGAAGCAGATCCTATTCTACTTGTTATTATTACCCCTGCAATAGCTGAGGCAAAACCTGATACTACATAAACTAAAGTTTTTATCTTATCTGTATTTATTCCTGATAATCTTGAAGCATCTTCATTTCCACCTAAAGCATATAAATATCTTCCAAATCTTGTTTGTGATAAAGCATATACTGCTATGATTGCTATTATTATTGTTATTATAACTGGTATTGGCATAAATCCAAGTTTACCATTTCCTATTTTAACAAAAGCTTCAGGTAATTTTGATATTGGAGTACCATCTGTAAATACTAAAGTAGCTCCTCTAAATATTGTCATTGTAGCTAAAGTAACTATGAATGCTTGTAGTTTTCCTTTTGATACTAATAAACCATTTATTAATCCAACTGCTATACCAATAACAGCTGCCACTATAATTGCTAAGAATACGTTTCCAGTTGACTTAACAATAGAAGCCCCTACGGCACCACTAATAGCTAAAGTAGATCCAACTGATAAGTCTATTCCACCAGTTAAAATTACGAAAGTCATACCTATTGCTATGATTGCATTAACTGAAACCTGTGTAAATACGTTAGTTATATTAGATACACTTAAAAAGTTTGGAGTAACTATAGTAATAACTATACATAATAATACTAGTCCTATAAGAGATTTATATTTAGATATATTTGCTTTAACATTCGCTTTCATTATGTAATCCTCCCTAATTGTTTATTCCAACGGCTAATTTCATTATACTTTCTTGGTTTGCTTCATCTCTATTTAATTCCCCAGAGATTCTTCCTTCACTCATAACCATAATTCTATCACTAATTCCTAAAACCTCTGGTAAGTCTGAAGAAATCATTATTATGGCTTTTCCACTAGCTTTAAGTTCATTTAAAAGTTCATAAATTTCTTTCTTTGCACCTACGTCTATTCCTCTAGTTGGCTCGTCAATTATTAATACTTCTGGAGATAGCATAAGCCATTTAGCAAGTATAACCTTCTGTTGATTACCTCCACTTAAATTCTTAATAAATTGTTCCTTATTTGGAGTTTTTATGTTTATCTTCTTAATATAGTACTCTATATCCTTTGCTTCTTCTTTTTTATCAAGAGATTTAAACTTATTTTCATATTTCTTTAAGTTACATAAGGTCATATTTTCTCCAACAGACATTCCTAAAATACATCCCTCTTTTTTTCTATCCTCTGAAAGATAACATATACCATTATTTATGGCATCACTTATGCAATTTATATTAATAGGACTTCCATTTAAAGAAATTTCACCACTTGTTTTTTTATATTCTCCAAATATTGTTTTTGCAAGCTCTGTTCTGCCTGATCCCATAAGACCTGCAATTCCTAATATTTCTCCCTTTCTAAGAGTAAATGAAGCTCCTTTAACTCCTTCCTTACAGCTAAGATTTTTAACTTCTAAAGCTAAATCTCCTTTTTTAACATCTCTGTATGGAAATTGATCCTCTATGGTTCTTCCAACCATCATTGCTATAAGCTTATCATTATCTATGTCTTTTATTTCTGCACTTCCTGCATATTTACCATCTCTTAATACTTCTACTCTATGACATATTTTAAATATTTCTTCCATTCTATGTGATATGTATATTATTGCTATTCCCTTTTTTCTTAAATTCTCTATTACTTTAAAAAGGTTTTCAGTCTCTACATCAGTTAAGGCTGTAGTAGGTTCGTCCATAATAATTATTCTAGCATTCTTAGTTAAAGCTTTTGCTATTTCTATCATTTGCTTTTCACCTACATTAAGAGTACTAACTAATCTATTTGGATCTATATCACAACCAATTTGTTCTAAGAACATTTTACTTCTTTCATCTAATAATTTTTTATTTATTCTTCCTGTAAATTTACTATGTTTTTCATTACCTAAAAATATATTTTCTGAAACAGTTAAGTTATTTAAAACACTAAGTTCTTGGTGAATTATTGTTATACCAGCTTCTTCTGCTGATTTAATTCCCTTTACTTCTACTTCCCTTCCTTCAATGAATATCTTACCTTCATCTTTTTTATATACTCCACTTAGTATTTTCATTAAAGTTGATTTCCCTGCTCCATTTTCTCCCATTAAAGCAGTAACTTCTCCACCATAAGCCATTAAACTAACATTATCTAAAGCTTTGACTCCTGGAAAGGATTTTGATACACCTACCATTTTTAGCATTGGTGTTCTTTCACCCATTTACTACACCTCCCAAAATAAATTCCTATTTTGCAAAGAATATTCCACCCAATAAATACTGAGCAGAATATTCATTTTTAAACTTTTTTAAAAAACAACCCCTGATTTTAAGATTATATTTGCATATGGAGTTTGTTCTCCAGTTCTAACAACTGCCTTACAATCTTTTAATTCTTTCTTTAATTCCTCATGTGATATAAAAGTTATTTTAGTATCTTTTATAATCTCTTTTATTTCTGTAAATAATTCTGGACTTACCTTTTCTGTTTCCTTAGCAATAAGTACCTCTTCTACTTGTAATTCTTCTAAAATAGCTTTTAAAGTTTCTATAAAGCCTGGTACGCCTTTTATTAAAGCTAAGTCTATTCTCTCAGTTTCCTTTGGTATAGGTAATCCACAATCCCCTATAGCCAACATATCAGTATGTCCCATCTTTGATATGACTGAACTTATGTTACTATTTAATAAACTTGTTTTTCTCATAATTACTCTTCTCCCTTATAAACTTCTAAAACTTCCTTTAGATATGGTATTGATGGTTGAGCCCCTTTCCTTTGTACTGCTATTGATGATACCTTATTTCCAAATCTTATGGAACTACTTAAAGTCTCTCTTCCTAAATTTTTAGTATCTAACTTTGAACTTAAGCCTCCAATGAAGCTATCTCCAGCAGCTGTAGTATCTATTGCATTAACTCTATACGCTGGAACTATTTCACAAAAATCTTTTCCTATTAAAGCTGCTCCCTTTTCACCAAGAGTAATAATTGCAAACTTAACTCCTTTACCTAAGAATATATCCCCAGCTTTTTTAGCATCTTCTATATATTTTATTTCAATTCCAGTTAAAAGCTCCGCTTCTGTTTCATTTGGAACTATTATATCTGTGTAATTTAATAATTCATCTTTTATTTTTTTAGCTGGAGCTGGATTTAATATTGTAACTTTTCCATTTTCCTTAGCTATTTTAAATGCTTCTATTGTAATATCCTCTGGTGTTTCAAATTGTGAAATTATAATATCTGATTCTTTTATTAAATTTTCAGCACTATGTATTTCATCTTTTGTTAATGTCATATTTGAACCAGCATTAACAATTATTGAATTATTTCCATTATCATTTACCATTATTAAAGCCATTCCAGTTGGCTCTATTCTATCTTCAAAAACATATTTAACATCTATATTATCTTCTACTAATTTATCTCTTAACTCTCTTCCATTTTCATCTTTTCCTATTTTAGAAATCATGAAAACTTCTGCGCCACTTCTTTTAGCTGCTACTGCTTGATTAGCTCCTTTTCCACCAGCTATTTTTTGAAATGACTTAGAGAGTATAGTTTCTCCTACTTTAGGCATATCTTTAACCTTTAAAACTAAATCCATATTCATACTTCCAAGTACACATATCTTATTCATTAATATCCCTCCCTAGTTAACCGATTCAGTGAACCGATTAACTATATAATAATACTTTTGTAAACGATAATCAAGACTTTTTTTGTAAAAATATAAAAAAAGAGTATAGATTTTTAAATCTATACTCTTAAACTAGCTATTTATTTTTCAACTAATTCGTACATTTCTTTAGCTCTATCAACGTACATAATACCTTCTAAGTGATCTATCTCATGTAAGAAACATCTTGCTAAAAGATCTTGAGCTTCATAAACTTTTAATTCGCCCTTTTCATTTAAAGCTTGTATTCTTACTGCTCTTGGTCTTTCAACTAATCCCTCATGCATTACATAGCTTAAACAACCTTCATAATCTTCATAAGTTTCCTTTGAAACACCTGTTACCTCTGGATTTATAAGAACATATTCATTCTCACCATCTCCAAAATTTATATAAACAACTCTTTTATTAACTGCTATTTGAGGTGCAGCTAATCCTATTCCTTCTACAGTTGCTAATGTATCTTTTAAATCTTGTATTAATCCTTTAACTTCATTAACATCTTTAACAGGTTCTGAAACCTTTTTTAAAGCTTCGTGTCCTATTTGAACTATTTTCTTAACAGCCATTTAACTTCTCCTTTCAAAATTCCTATAAATATATTAAAACATAAAAATATAAATTTTTCACTAATAAATTATATATTATATTCTCTGTAAAATATTATTGACTGTCTTTAAAGCATCTAAGTTAAAACTTATTATACTTTAAAGACAGTCAATACTTATAATATTATCATAATTATTAATAATGATACTAAACTTAAACATCCACTTAGTATGCATATATATGACACAATTTGCTTTACAGACATTCCTCTTTCTTGTAGCCTATAATGTATTTGGCTTCTATCAGCTTCATAAACAGGCTTTCCAGATTGAAATCTTCTAAAAATTACAAAGATATTATCAAAAATAGGAACTCCTAAGGCTAATACTGGCACTAATATAGATAATGCTGTTGCTTGCTTAAAAGCACCTTCTAAGGCTATAATAGCTAAAATAAACCCTAAAAAGTTAGCACCTGAATCACCCATAAATACCCGCGCTGGATGTCTATTATATCTTAAAAAGGCTAATATTGACCCTACTAGAGTTATTGACATATATGCAGAGTTAAATTGTCCTTTTGCAAGAGCAACAACAAACATAGTCATAGCAGATATTATGGAAATGCTTCCTGCTAATCCATCCATTCCATCAGACCAGTTTATTACTGTAGTAACCCCAAAAATCCATGTTATTGTAAGTATATATTGAATCCATCCTGAAAATTGAGTAAACTCTCCAGTAAATGGATTAGTTATACCTCTAAAAACAATCCCAGCTTTAAAAACCATAGTTGCAGCTAAAATTTGAATTATAACCCTTGGATAAATTGGAAACTCTTTGCCCTTTCCCTTATAATAGTCATCAATTACTCCTATTATTATTACCAAAGTAGATGCTATAAATATAATAAAAGTTTGTGATAATTGCCTTGTAGAATCTATTCCAAAAAGGTATGTTGCAAAAAATCCTATATACATAACAACCCCACCTATTAAAGGTGTTAATTTATCATGTTTTTTTCTTCCTGTAGGCTTATCAACAAAACCCTTTTCATTTGCAAATTCAATAAACTTTGGCATTAATAGATATACTATGACAAAAGGAATAAGCATTACAATTAAATACTTAATCATTTTTTCTCCCTCTGTATTAAAAACATTTTTTCTTACATATACTATTCTAGTAGATTAATAAGTCATATTAATGACATTTTAATTAAAATTATTTTATCACTTCTTATTATATCACTAATTAAGAAATTTAATCATATTTTAATAATTACTCTACTTCATGTTTTAAGCAAACTGAAAATACATGACAAGGCATTTTTCCTTCTTCTTTTCTTTCGTATTTTTTAACCAGTTCTCTCATTTGTCTATTTACTTCTTTAAACTCTTCTTCATTTAAGTATATGTTCTTATAATTGAAACCTATGGAATCCTCTGCATTACCAGTATCTACTTTCTCAGATATTCTTTTCATAGTTTGTTCCTTTGAACTATCATAATATTCACTTAGAATATTTAATATTTGAGATTTGTAAACTTGTTTAGCTTCTTTTTTAATTTGATTTCCCTCTATATTGAAGCTTTCTGCAGTTAGATAATAATATTTTGCTATTATTCCCTTTATTTCTTTTGTTTTTACAAGCTCTAAGATGCCTGCTTTTTCTAATTTTTTAATATGGTAATGAACTTTTGCTGGTACTTCCCCAAAAAAATCAGCAATTTCCTTTACCGTAGCAGATTCTTGATTATTTCTAAGATAAGTTATTATCTTCAGCCTATAAGGATCTGAATATGCTTTTATTTGTTCTAAAGTTGTTAAATTCATAACACTGTTCATTTTAAGCCCCCCCTAATATTTCAGTATAATATTTACTTATTATACCATATTTTTAGATATTTTACATATATAAGGTGTTATTAAAATTTTTATTATATTAAAATATCTATTTTGCTTAATAAGATTATACATTTTATTTTGAAAATAGTAAAGAAAAAAGGCAAATCTTGATGTTTTATTAACATAAGATTGCCTTTTTTATTAATTTAAATATATTATCCTCTTTGCTCTATCATAGACTTAACTTTCATAAGTCTTGTTAAGGCACTTCTCTCATTTTCATCAAGCTTCATTCTGATGTATCTGATAGTTTCTTTTAATTGAGGAATTGTCATATATTCAAGAGCGTTAACTCTTCTTCTTGTCTTCTCTATCTCGTCTGCCATAAGCTGACCAGATTTCTCAACTTCTGCAAGTTCTAATAACTTTGGTAAAATTCCATATAGTTTAGAAATTGCATCATCAAGTTCAGCTGAAGTATTCATAAAGCCATAAGGATAAATACTACCTTCATCACCTTCTAATTTTCTTTTGAAGTTCATTATAGGCACATTTACACTCATTATGTTTTTATTTCCCACTTCAACCTCAATTTCTTCTTTAGGGTATGCTATAGCTTCCTCTAGGAACTCTGAACTCATAACAGCTCTAGCCATAACGAAGTCTTTTAAGGAACTTCCTAGTTCCTTTTCAACTTCATCTCTTAATTGATTATTATATTTGATAAGATTTATGAATTGTCTCATTAACTCATCTTGCTTATCTTTTAATAATTTATGTCCTCTTGTTGCTGTTGCTAATCTTTTCTTTAGCTTTGAGAGTTCCATTCTAGTAGGATTGACATTTAATCTTTGTGCCATTCTTACTCATCCTCTCCAACAGGCATATACTTTTCAAGATATTCATCTCTAATTCTCTTAAGCTCTGTTCTAGGTAAGATCTTAAGTAATTTCCATCCAAGATTTAGAGTTTCCTCTATTGTTCTGTTAGTTGTGAAACCTTGTGAAACATATTCATTTTCGAAAGCTTCAGCAAATTTAGCGTATGCTTTATCTACATCTGATAATGCTGATTCTCCTAAGATAGCAGCAAGTTCTTTTGCTTGCTTACCTTGAGCATACGCTGAGAATAATTGGTTCATTGTATCAGCGTGATCTTCTCTAGTTTTTCCTTTACCAATACCTTTATCTTTAAGTCTTGATAATGATGGTAAAACATCTATTGGAGGCATTATTCCTTTCTTGTAAAGTTCTCTTGAAAGGATTATTTGTCCCTCAGTGATGTATCCAGTTAAGTCTGGAATTGGGTGAGTCTTATCATCTTCAGGCATTGTTAATATTGGAATTTGAGTTATTGAACCTTCTTTTCCAACTAATCTTCCTGCTCTTTCATATAATGTTGAAAGGTCAGTATATAAGTATCCTGGATATCCTCTTCTTCCTGGAACCTCTTTTCTAGCTGCAGAAACTTCTCTTAAAGCTTCACAGTAGTTTGTTATATCTGTCATTATAACAAGAACGTGCATTCCTTTTTCATATGCTAAGTACTCAGCAGTAGTTAATGCCATTCTTGGAGTAGCTATTCTCTCGATAGCTGGGTCTGATGCTAAGTTCATAAATAGAACTGATCTATCTATAGCACCAGTTTTTGTGAACTCATCTACGAAGAATTCAGCTTCTTCGAAAGTTATACCTATAGCAGCGAATACAACTGCGAACTTAGAATCTGAGTTTAAAACTTTTGCTTGTCTTGCAATTTGAGCAGCTAACTCTTTGTGTGGAAGACCTGATCCTGAGAAAACAGGAAGTTTTTGTCCTCTAACTAGAGTGTTAAGTCCGTCTATTGCAGAAATACCAGTTTGAATAAATTCTGATGGATAGTTTCTAGCAACTGGGTTTATAGCTTCTCCATTTATATCTAATCTCTTCTCTGGTATTATATTTGGACCATTATCTTTTGGTCTTCCCATACCATCGAATACTCTTCCTAACATATCTTCTGAAACACCAATTTCAAGTGGTCTTCCTAAGAATCTTACTTTTGTATTTTTAAGGTTGATTCCTGCTGAACCTTCGAAAAGCTGAACCATAGCTTTATCTCCGTTAACTTCAAGAACTTTACCTCTTCTTAACTCACCAGTTTGCATTTCTATTTCAACTAGTTCATCGTATTTAACACCTTCCACGCCTTCAACAGCCATTAAGGGTCCTACAACTTCTGTAACTGTTCTGTACTCTTTAAGCATTTAGAACACCTCCCTCGCTGATTAACTTGTTCATCTCTGATTTTAATTCAACTAAGATGTCATCCATCTTACTTATTTCTTCTTCTGAAATATATTTACTTCTTGCAATTCTATCTCTAACAGGAAGTTTTAATACTTTATCTAAATAAACTCCAGCTTCTAAAGCTTTTTCAGCCTCATGTTTGAAACTTAAGATTAAGTTTAACATTTTGTACTGTTTATTTAATGAAGTATATGTGTCATTCTCATGGAATGCGTTTTGTTGTAAATAGTCTTCTCTTATTGACTTAGCAACTTCAAGTTTTAATCTATCACCTTCTGAAAGTGCATCCATACCAACAAGTCTTACTATTTCTTCTAAGTTTGCTTCTTCTTGAAGAAGTGCCATAGCTTCTGTTCTTAATGCTGACCAATCATCCGCTACGTGAGCATCCATCCATTCACCCATTTTTTCTAAGTATAATGAGTATGATGTTAACCAGTTAATTGATGGGAAGTGTCTCTTATATGCTAATTGAGCATCTAGTCCCCAGAAAACTTTAACTATTCTTAAAGTTGATTGTGTAACTGGTTCAGATATATCTCCTCCTGGAGGGGATACTGCTCCGATAGCTGTAACAGCTCCTTCTCTTCCATCTTTACCTAAAGCTACAACTTTACCAGCTCTTTCATAGTAATCAGCAAGTCTTGATCCTAAGTATGCTGGGTAACCTTCGTCTCCAGGCATTTCTTCAAGTCTTCCTGACATTTCTCTTAAAGCCTCTGCCCAACGTGAAGTTGAGTCAGCCATGATTGATACTGAGTATCCCATATCTCTGAAATACTCTGCTATTGTTATACCAGTATATATTGATGCTTCTCTGGCAGCAACTGGCATGTTAGATGTATTAGCTATAAGAACTGTTCTCTTCATTAAGCTTTCCCCAGTTTTAGGGTCTTTAAGTTCTGGGAATTCGTTAAGAACGTCTGTCATCTCGTTACCACGTTCTCCACATCCAACGTAAACAACTATCTCAGTATCTCCCCATTTAGCAACTTGGTGCTGAACTACTGTTTTACCAGCTCCGAAAGGTCCTGGAACGGCAGCAGCTCCACCTTTAGCTACTGGGAAGAAAGTATCTATAACTCTTTGTCCTGTAGTCATTGGCTCAACTGGATTTAATTTTCTTGCATATGGTCTACCTTTTCTTACAGGCCATTTTTGCATTAATGTTAAGTTCTTATCACCTTTTTCAGTTTCTACTACAGCGATAACTTCTTCTACATTGAAATCTCCAGCTTTGATTTCTTTTATTGTACCTTCAACGCCGAAAGGAACCATTATTCTATGAAGAACAACGGCAGTCTCTTGAACTGTTCCTATTACGTCTCCAGCTGAAACCTTATCTCCAACCTTAGCAGTTGGCACAAAAGGCCATTTTTTCTCTCTATTTAAAGATTTAACTTCTACCCCTTTACTTAAGAAAGCAGAATTAGCTGCTTTCATGAAAGCGTCTAGAGGTCTTTGTATTCCATCGAACATTGACTCTATAAGTCCTGGTCCTAACTCTACTGAAAGTGGTTCTCCAGTAGTTATAACTGGGTCCCCAGGTCCAATACCTGATGTTTCTTCATATACCTGGATTGAAGCCTTATCTCCTCTCATTTCAATGATCTCTCCGATAAGACCCTTTTCTCCAACTTTTACAACGTCATATACATTAGCTTCATCCATACCTTCAGCAACTACTAAAGGACCTGAAACCTTGATAATTTTCCCCGTTTTCAAGTTATCTACCTACTTTCTATAAAATGTTAACGCCAACTGCTTTTTCAACGTTATCTGATATTCTTTGTTTTCCTATATTTAGAGTTCCTTGATTGCTTGGAATTAATATTACAGCAGGAAGTACTTGTCTTGTATATCTCTCGATAGTTTCTTCTATATTCTTAGCTACGTGCTCTGTAACAAAGATTACTGCATAACCTGTCATTGCAAGCTTATCAATTGTTTTTCTAGCTTCTTCATCTTCAACTACAGGGAAAACATCTATTCCAAGAGCTTTGAAAGCTAAAACTGAATCTTTATCACCTACAACTCCTATTTTCTTATACATATCCATCACGCAGCCTTTCTCTTATTACTTCCTTAGTAATATTGTTTAATTTACCAACCATGATAGTTCTTATTTGCTTTATTTCATTCTCTTTAACATACATATATGTTAAAACTGGCTCTAAACCTTTAGTTACTATTTTAGCTTCCTTCATTATACCCATTATGTGATTATCAATAAGCTTTTCAAATTCACTAACTGATGAAGTCTCTATGTAACTAGCTATACCTTCTCTTAGTACTTGTGAATATTCTTTACTACTTAAGTTGTTTGGAATATTTTCGATTGTATCTAAGTATAAACTTCTAAACTTACTTGCATCTATACTACCACCTGGTACTATAGCATCTAAAAAGAAGTTAACATTTTTATCTTGCTTTTTAGCTCTTAATAATGTTTTTACATTATTTAAATCTATAAGATTAGTAAGATATCTATCTAAAGCCTTATCTTTTATATTTTTCTTATTTGCAATTTCATGAATATGAGCATATAAGTATTGATCTGCGATTAAATCTATAAATTGAGGATCATTAGTTTCCTCAAACTTTTCAAATATTTTTCTTAAGCACTCTTCCATTTTCTTAGGAAGTCTACCAAAATCTTCTCCATTTATTGCAGATTTTAAATCATTTACTCCCACCATACCAACTGGTATTAGCATTTGGGAAAAATCTTTATCTAAGATTTTCCCCTTAACTAACACTTTTATGTTATGATAGTCATATTTTAAAGCCATAACATCTATGATTTCTTTTAAAGGACTAGCTTCATACATAGTTTTATATAATCTAACTAACTCATTTGATAAAAGAATTTCATAATCATCTGGTCTTCTTACTTCATTCATAAATGCTGCATACTCTGTTTCTTGTAGAACTTTTAATGCACCTTCTGAAGTGTTTGCATCTATCATTCTTTCTATTTGAGCTTTATCAAGGAGTTTCTTTTCGTATACTCTGATTCTAGGAATTAATTGCAAAAATTGCATTGAATCCATTCTTCATCCTCCTTAATCAAATAATACTTTGTTCACCTCAAACTCTAACTCTCCTCTTAAAGAGTTAATTAAAGCTTCAAAGGTATTATTTATTTGTATTCCATTTCTATCTAATATGAAGCCACCATTAAATTTGCCTTCCATATTTAATGTAATACTTCCTTTTTTTCCTTTAGATTCAAGTTCTTTATTTAATGCTTCCAAGAACTCATTGCTAAATATATCTTTATCTTTTTCATTGATTATAATAACTTCTGTTCCTTCTAACTCTAAAGAATCTAAAGTTGAGATAACATAGTATTTATAATCTCCATTAGAAAGATTTTGTAACTTCTCTATAGCTTCGTTAAATACTTTTGATATAACGTCTTGCTTAGCTCTTAACATATCATTTCTTACTGATAATTTAGCATTTGAAATTATTCTTGCTTTTTTAACTTCTGCTTCTATATTAGCTTTAGTTATTATTTCTTCTTTATCCGCTTCTGCTCTATTAGTTTTCTTAGATATTATTTTATCTTTTTGGGCTTCAGCGTCAGCTAATATATACTTTTTCTTTTCTTCAGCATCATTTAGAATCTTGGAAGTTAAATTATTTAAATTTGACATTCCCTTCACTTCTCCAATCTTTGCTTACTATTATTGTATTACGCTTGCACCATTTACTAATAAGAATGATATAACGAATCCTAATAATGCATATGTTTCAACCATTGCTGCGAATATGATACCTTTAGTATTGTGCTCTGGTCTTTTAGCTAAGATTTGGATACCAGCTGCAGCTGCTTTACCTTGAGATATACCTGACCATAATCCAGCGATAGCTATTGGTAAACAAGCAAATAATAAGTATAATCCTTTAGCTAATGATGCATCACCATTACTGATTTGGTTGAATACTAAGAAACCTATAACGAATCCATAAAGACCTTGTGTACCTGGTAATAATTCAAGAACTAATGCTTTACCAAACTTTTCTGGTTCTTCAGTAACTAATCCCGCTGCTGCTTCCCCAACTATACCAACACCTTTAGCTGATCCTATACCTGACATACCTACAGCTAATGCTATTCCAAAAGCTCCAAATATTAATCCTCCGTAATTTGCCATAAAATATGAAATCCAGTTTTCCATAATTTAATTCCTCCTGAAAATATAATGTTATTTTAATTTAATTTTAACTATAATTTATTTATTTCTTTTTATTGTTATGAATTTATTTATTGTTCTAAATGGTGTGAATGCTTTTCCGCCACCTTCATAGAATTTTGAGAAGTACTCAACGTACTGTAATCTCGCTGTATGAACATATGCTCCAAGTAATGATAAAAGCATGTTAAATGTATGAGCTGCTATAAAGAATAGAGGTCCTACAATTATAACTGCTATTCCTGGGAACATACCTATTATTAGGTTAAGTGCAGCTGCTATTGATCCACCTGCAATACCTAAAGCCATAAGTCTTGTATATGATACTAAGTCTCCTACGTATCCTGTTATACCGTATAAGGCATATAAACCTTGACCTATTTGAGCACCTTTTGTTTCTTCATCTCTACCTTGTGTTAAGATTATTAATATTGAACCTACTATTGCTAATACTTTACCTACTAAGCTTATAGGACCATCAAAGAATATCATTGGAAGACCTATTAAAAGCATAATCCATGATCCTACATCAAATAAAGCATATAAATATTGCTTATCTCTGATTAACATGTACGCTTTTATAAATAATCCAAAGAATATTTGAATAACCCCAAATCCAACTGATAAAATTAGTAACAAGTTGGTATCTTTACTTGGATTTATAAGTCCTATAGATTTCAATTCAAATCCAAAGGCAGTACCAAATACTGCACCTGCAATAGTTGTAGCTATACTTAAATACATAAAGAATTTAGCAAACTTTTCTTGTGCCTCATCTAAATTAAGTAATTTCATAGCTAATAGTGATCCTACAAATAATACTAGTCCGTATCCTAAATCTGCAACCATCATGCCGAAGAATACTAGGTAGAAAGGTGTTAAAAGTGGTGTAGGGTCTATTTCATCATATCTTGGTAAGCTATACATTTCTGTTATTGAATCGAAAGCTGCTGCTGGTCCCTTATTGTGTAATTTAACTGGAACTTCTGCAACCTCTTCTTCCTTAACTTCTTCAAACTCAAGATAATACATATCTCCTACTGAACTTTGAATAATTCCTTCTAAAGAAGAATTATCATTTTTAGGAACCCAACCTTGAATAACAACTACTCTATCTGTTTTTAAGAAGTTTTCACTTGCTTCTTTTCTAAGAAGTATGTTGCTGTAATATTCATAAGCTAGTTCTAAAGTTCTCTTTTCTTCTCTGTAATTTGAAAGTACTCCTTTTAAGTCTGATTTTTGAGCCTCGATTTCTTGTATCTTTAATTTAAACTCTTCAACAAGAACTGAAGCTTTTTCTTTGTACTTAGTTTGGAACGCTGAAAAACCAAAGTTCTTTAAAACTTCGTCCATTTCTTCAGCTCTTTCTTTCATTGTCATTACAAAGACATATGAATCTTGGTCAGTGTTAGAAATAACTTCTATATAACTTTCCTTGAATTCGCTTTCAATTTCATTCTTCATGTTTTCAAGATTTTGACTTGAAATCACACCTAAGAACGCAACTACTTTTTCAAAATTATTTAATTCACCTAGTGGAGCATCGAAACTTTGCCATGGCTCTAAGATTTCTATTTCACCTAAAAGTTTTGTCTTTTCGTTTTCTAGAGTAGCAAGCTCTCTCTCCATTTTCTTAACCTCTGAATAAACGACTTCCCAGTTGCTATTTTCAACCTTTACTTCTAGCTCATCCAAAGTTAAGCTTTCTTTACCAGCTTTTAAAGCCTTAAGTCCTCCAACTTCAGCAACAAACTCTTTTAAGAAGTCTAAAGCTGATCTTGTTTTTGAAACATTTTCTTCTATAAGAGTTGTTTCAGCATCTAAATCATCTTTGCTAAGAGATTCAAAGACTTCATTGCCTTCCACTTTTTCTTCATCTTGTAAGTTTATGAACTCAACTTCTGAAGAACTTTGAATTTTTTTAAGAAGCTTTTCTTTCTCTGATTCAAAGGCAAGTAAGGTGAATTTATTCATCTTAACTATTGCCATTAGTTTTCACAATCCTCTCAATAACTAAATTTACTGCTGAATCAATCTTAGAACCTTTAAGACTTGATACCTCAGCACATTGTTTTTCACCTTCTGAAAGTATGACCTCAGCCTCTTTTCTTCCGGCTTCCTCTGCATTGCTAACAATTCCCCTTGCAACATTTTTAGCTTCTTCTATTATTGAGTTATATCTTTCATCAGCTTCTATTGTTGCATCAGAAATTATTTTTTTGCTTTGCTCATGAGCTTTTTTAATCATTTCATCAGCTTGCAATTCAACTTTTTTAATTTCTTTTATTGCTTCTATTGCCAAAGTTTCACCACCTTTATATAAGGAATTTTTATAAAATATATATTAATACTTTATATAGTATTAATTAACCCTTAATATTAATTATACATGAAAATTAACTTAATTCAACATAATTTTATGAATGTATACATTTTCAAAGGTTTTTTTGCAAAAATCCACATTACATTTTTTTGAATAAAAGATTAAAACTATTAACATTTACAAAAAGTCGTATTAATATCTTTGCATATTGTATATTAATACGACTAATATACTAATAAATTTTTAATTTTCCATTTATTTCATTTCTACTTTTACATATGAATCATAGTCAAAATTCATTTCATCAAATATAAGATATTTTGGTTCAAAGTTAATTTCCCCATTTTTAATGTAATTAATTATATCTATTTCAAATTTTTCTATATGAGCTTTTTTAAATGGCATTTGTCTATCAAAACTATCTTTTATATTTTGCTCATCTTCTTTGGTAATAGTTCTAACTAAAAAGTCTGGTAACCACCTCTTTTTATTAAAGCATAAATAATCAAATTTTAAAACTTCCTTAAATAGACCGTCATCCTCTCCTCCTATCTTCTCAAGATAAAAATCTAATAATATCTTATAATATTCAACATTTCCTATGCTTCTCTTGAAATTACCCTTCTCTTCAAAGAACATAGCTAAATCATAATAGAAATCAAAAGGTTTTTCATATATATTTAAGAAGAATTTAATTACATTATTAAATTTACATGAATTATAGTATTTATCAACCATTGCTTCCACTTTCTTTAATAATAAAAGCTCTTCATAACTTATATCTTTACTTCTTATTATTTCATATGGAGCATAAGGTGAATAAACTATTCCCCACTTTTCAGCTTCCTCTCTCATTGAAGATCCCTTTAATAATTTTAGGAAGCCTAATTGAATTTCATCTGGTCTTATGGCATGAACATCATTAAAAGATTTTTTAAATGATTCTAAATCTTCTCCTGGTAGTCCTGCAATTAAATCTAAATGTTGCATTACATTTTTTCCTGCTGCAACTTTTAATACTTTCTCTTTTATATTTTCATATGTAATATATCTATTTATATTATGTAGAACTTCATTATTTGTAGTTTGAACTCCAACCTCTAACTGGAATCTTCCCTTTGGAGCATTATTTAATATTTCTATTTGCTCCTCTGTTAAAAGATCTGCTGCAACCTCAAAATGGAATCTTGTCTCTGTATCCTGTTCGCTTAAATATTTAAGAAGCTCCACTGTGTATTCTCTATTACAGTTAAAAGTTCTATCAACAAACTTAACTAGTTTTAATCCTCTTTCCATGAAATATTTTAATTCTTTCTTTACTCTTTCTACATCTAAGAATCTAACTCCATGCATTACAGATGAAAGGCAATATTTGCACTTAAAAGGACATCCCCTTGAAGCTTCATAGTAAACAATCTTATTGTTTATATCTTCTTCATAAGTATAAGGGAATACTAATTCATTCATATCCATTTCAGGTCTTTTAGGATTTTCAAAGACTTTTCCGTCCCTCTTGTAGTTTAAGCCTTTTATATCTTCTATTTTTCCTTCTCCAAGCTTATAAAGAACAAACTCTCTAAAAGTTTTTTCTCCTTCTCCTACTATTACATATTCACCTTCATGATTTTCTAAAAATTCTTTTCCTTCATAAGAAACTTCTGGTCCGCCATAAAGTATTTCTATATTAGGATCAACAAGTTTTATAAGTTCAGCTAGTCTATTTACAAATTCCATATTCCATATGTAACAGGAGAAAGCCACTACATCTGGTTTCTCCTCAATAATACCTTCTAAAATATTCTCAACTCTATCATTTATTGAAAACTCTTTTATATCACCTTGGAAATCTAAATCCTTTGTAAATGCCTTCAGGTACCTCACTGCTAGGTTGCTGTGAATGTACTTTGAGTTTATTGCTGTTAGCAGTATTTTCATTCTTTATACTTCCTCTCTTTATTCCTTTGATAAATATTATTTTATCACAAACTTTAGTTTCCTCTATTTCAAAATATTTTTCAAGTATTTTTTTTGAGCTATCTACTGTAAACTCATTAGAAATACTATTATCTATAAATTCAAACTCTTTTTCTTTGTTTCCTGTCATTAAAACTTTAACCTTATCATTTACAGTTTCTTTTTTTTGCTTTTCTCTATCCCATATATATAAGTTTCCTCCAAATCTTACATTGCTCCATATGTTTTTTACAACATCTTCAACCTCATTTTTATGCAATTGACTTAAAGAAAAGAAAAGCACACCATTATCATATTGATTTCTATATTCTCCATTAAAACTTTCAACATAATAATCTACACTTATTTCACTTTCTGTTTGCTTTAAAATATTATAAATAATTCCATAGTTATTTATACCAACATCTAAAGTGTTACCTTTAAAATTTATGTTACTCATATCAAGTATAACTTCTCTCACCATAATATCACTCCCAATTTATTCCATATTAATTTCTATTATACATTTAAAGAGTAATTCTTTCTATGCTTATTAGAAAAAATTACTCTTATAATTTTATTTTCTATAATTATCTTTTTATATTTTAAAATTTAAACTAATTACTTAATTTATTTTTTCTTTAATGATAGTAGGAACTTAATACCTAAAACTCCAATTAATATAAAGTTTATTCCTAATATAACAAAGTAATTATAAATAGGTATGTTATTTATAGTGTTACTTTTTTCTAGTCTAAAAAGTACCCCCTTATTTCCATCTAGTATATAAAGATTCTTCTCTATTATTTTCATATCATTTATATATGAATTTTTATCTAAATATATTAATTCTTTAACTTCTCCCTCCTTTAATAATTTTGAAAGAGTATTGTTTTTGTTGTTAAAGAATAAAAATGAATTCTCATCTCCTAGAATTGTTCCTTCTCTATCTATTAATAATGTATTTATATTTCCAGTACCCTCACTTTGGTATAGTGGTTTTGGCATTACATAGCTTTTATGTTCATCTGTTATAAAATTAATTATAGGTTTTCCTTCTTCTCTAAATCTTGGAGAATTAACAGGATCTCCCCCACTATAATCTGGCCAACCATACCAAGTTCCCTTTCCTTCTATTTTATATATATAATCTGAATCTCCACTTAAAGGTCTATACCCCTCATCTTCCATTCCTCCAACAATTGCAAAAATCTCTCCTAAACTATTTAAATCAAAGCCTTTAACATTTCTTATTCCATAGGAATATAATTGCTTTTTTTTGCTCTCTATATGAAATTCTATAATAGCTCCATTACCTAATATATTTCCTTTTACCTTTTCTCCCTTTACTGTCTTAGTATTATAGGGCACAAAAGCTCCTTTTTTATTTTCATCATAATTTCTTCCACTTAAAACAATATCTACTGGAGGAATATCAGGATTTTCTCCCTCTTCATCTACTATTCCAGAATTTGTAGAAGTCCCTATGGTTAAATAAAGCTTTCCATCATTTATTAAAATCCTAGTATCCTCTTTATTTATTCCCTTATTAGGAATGTCCTCAATTAAAACTTCTCTTTCTGAACTTTTTATGTTATAAGATACTAACTTTTCATCTAAAGTATAATATAAAAATTCATTATAATATTCTAAATCATATATATTTCCCTCTTCTTTTAATTCCAAAAACACATTATTATTTCTATCTATTTTCAAAATCTTATTTTCTAATGCTATATAAATATTCTCTTCATCATTACATAAGGCTCTTGCTCCCTTTAACCCCTTTAGTATTAACTCTTCACTAAAACTTTCACTTTCTAAATATTTACCATCTTTATTAGTAAAAAAACATATTATACTTCCTAGTAATGCACTAATTAAAATTAAACTTATAAACTTTATAAAATTCTTCATATTTCCTCCCTAAAAAAGCCTCAATAATAAATTTTAACAATTAAAAACTCATAGATAATTAATAATAATTACCTCCTATATAATGAATATTTAACATAAGTTGTGAATATTCATTATTATTGAACTTTTAAATAGGGTGGTGATTCATTGAGTAAAAATGATTTCTATAAAAACTCTTTCATGCTAACAGCCTCTAACTTAACAACTGGATTATTAGGTTTTATCTTTTCTATGTACCTATCAAAGGTACTAGGCCCTGAAGGAATGGGACTTTATGGTATTATAATGCCTATTTATAATTTATTTATATCAATTATGACAGCTGGTATAATTGCATCCATTTCTAAGATAACTGCTGTATATTCAGCAAGAGATGATTATAAAAACATAATTCGAACAATGAAAGTTGTGGCTATTTTTAATTTTATTTGGTGTCTTATAATAGGAATATTTGTATTTTTCTTATCACCTATAATCGGACATTTTTGGGCTAAGGATCCTAGAATAATAAAATCTATAATGGTAACTTGTCCAGCTATGATATTTATAGCACTTTCAAACATATTAAAGGGATTTTTCTATGGAACTTCAAAAATCACTGTTCCTTCTTTTATAGATATTTTAGAAAAATCTTTACGTATCTTTGTTTTAGCTATATTAATTTTTATATTTAAAGCTGAAACTTTAGAGTCTTTAGTTACCTTAGCTTACTTAGCCTTATGTCTTGGGGAACTACAAAGTTTAATACTTTTATTTGGATATTTTAAATACTCAATGAGTAAATTTCCAAAAACAAATGCTAAAGGGGAAAGCCGTGCTCAATTATTATTTGATGTTTTAGTAACCTCAGTACCTTTATGCTTAAATGGATTTTTAATGAGTATTTTTAGCGTTATCTCAACACTTTTAGTTCCTAAACGGCTTATAGTTGCAGGATTTACTTATTCACAAGCACTTTCTCTTATAGGAAAATATTCTTCCATGGCTATGTCCATAGTAACTTTTCCTATAATTATAGTTTCTTCAATAAACACTATGCTAATACCTGATTTATCTCAAACTTTAAGTAAAGGGAATTATCTTTCAGCTACTAAAAGAATTAGAGATGTTATTAAAATAGCTTTTTTAATAGGTATTTGTACCACAGTAATTGGACTATGTGTTCCTGACTCTTTAGGTAAATTATTCTTTGGAAGAGATGATTTAGGAGAATATATAAGAATAACATCAGTAATGATGCCAATAGTATTTACTTCAAATACTATGTATGGAATTTTAAATGGACTTGGAAGACAAAATGTAATTTTAAGAAATACTATAATAACAGAAGTTTTAGAAGTTACATTGTTATTTTTCTTAACTGCAATACCATCTATAAATATTTATGGTTATGCAATAACTATGCTTATAATTTCATCACTTTCACTTTGTTTAAATCTTTATGAAATATATAAGAATATAAATATAGGTTTATCCTTATCAAACTTCTTAATATATATATTAACAGGGGTTTTAACCTATATATGCTTAAGTCCACTTTCATTAAAGCTTTCTTTTATTGATTTTAGAGTTCAAGTTTTAGCTGTAACTTCTATAGCAGCTTCTATATTCATATTTTTAATAATAAAGGAGAAATTCTCATCAAGGTTTAGAAAAATCTCTTTAAAAAGCAGATAGGAATCTATATCAAAATATAATAATAAAACTTACAAACATATTGCGAGAATTACTATCTATTCTCTTCATAATGTTTGTAAGTTTTATAAAAAGTTATTTTGATATGTAGCCTTCCTTTTTTGAAAGAACCTTAAATTCTTTACTTTCTCCAAGAACTCTAATTATTTTTAATCCTTTTTCTTCATTTAAGTTATAATGTTTTACTCCTAGCTTTTCTATAGATTTCCCATTATCTAAATCATCTATTATAACTAAAGGTTTTAACCTCTTAACTAACTTTTTCACTTCTTTTTTATTTTCTTTCTCTGAGTCAATTAAATTTAAAATCTCAACTCTACAATCTTCTATATTACTAAGGTTAATTGCACTGTCATAAGCCTCTTCTGATAAAACAGCTAGCTTAATATTATCTACAGTAGCAAAAATCATACCTTCCTTAGAATTCTCTACTTTCTTTGCATTTAAAGAAATGCTTTCCTTGTTATAATTAAATCCATCTTCCATAGATGCTATCTCTATATTTTTTTCCTTTGTAAGATTACTTACCTCTTCACTTACTCCCTTTAAAGTAGGAAGAAGTATTTTCTTTACACTACTTTTATTTATGAAAGTTTTTATAAGTTCATCAGTTTCTTCTTCTATAGATCTTAAAACAAACAAATCAATTTCCTTTAAATTTTCTTTATTTATTCCTTCTATGATTCCCTCTACATTATCACCTTCACTTATAAGAACAGTTTCACCATTGCTTCTTAAAATTAAGATTTCTTCATCATAGCTTAGAAATTCTATAGTATTAGGATTTTCCTTTGCCAAAGCAGTATTACCTCCAAGAAATAAACATGATATTAAACTTATAAGAAATATTATTCCATTTACTTTTATTTTTCTCATAAAATTCACCACCTATACCAATAAAATCTCCCAAAAATTATTTTTTATACTACTTATAGTAATAAAAAAGAGCTATATAGAGTAAAAACTCCATATAGCTCTTTTTTTATTATTTTAATCTAGTACCAAATTCATCTTGCTCAATTAAACCTTTTTTCATAAGTCCACCTAAGGCCATTTTAAAGTAATTTTTAGAAGTTTTAAAAGTATTTCTTATTTCATCTGGAGTACTCTTATCATTTAAGCTCATAACTCCACCATTTTCTTTTAAGTAGTTTAATATAGTATCTCCTAATTCATTTCTTTCCTTAAGTTTATGATTTCTTAAAGATAATCCTACTATTCCATCTTCATAAACCTTTATTATCTTACCTTTTATATTATCTCCTGGTTTAATATTTGTAAAATATTCATTTTTAAGAACCACAGCTCTATGTTTATTATTTATTGCTACTCTTAAAGAACCATTAGTTTGGTATCCATAAACTATTCCTGAAACTTCAGTTCCCATTTTAGGTTCTTCTATTTCATCTAAGTATTTATCAACCTCTGTTGTTGCTGCTAATCTTCCTGTTTTATCTACATAAATATATACTAAGTACTTTTTACCCTCTTCCATTTTGTACTTTTGTTCTTTTAATGGAACAAGTATATCTCTTTCTAAACCAAAGTCTACAAAAGCACCTATTTTAGTAATAGATTTAACTTCTAATAAAGCAACATCTCCCACAACAGCTAAAGGCTTTTTTAATGTAGCTATAAGTCTATCTCTAGAATCTCTATATATAAAAGCTTCTACCTCATCTCCAACCTTGATTTCTCTTCCATCTAAATTTCCAGTTGGAATTAATATATCATCAGAAGTATTTCTAGTTCCTCTGTCTAAGTAGTATCCAAAATCCGCTTCTCTTACTACTTTCATTTTATTAAATTGTCCTATGTTTATTATCATAAGCTCCTCCTTTATTTAATATAAAGATTTTTCATCTTTACATATTCTCTTCTTGAATTTTTTATACTTTCAATTTCATCCTCAGTAAGTTTTCTAACAACCTTTCCTGGAACTCCCATGACTAATACACCCTCTGGTATTTCCTTGTTTTGACTTACTAAAGTTCCAGCAGCAATCATAGTATTTTTTCCTATTTTTGCTCCATTTAGTATTATTGCTCCCATACCAATTAAGCATTCATCCTCTATCTTACACCCATGTATTATAGCACCATGTCCTATAGTAACACCACTCCCAATTTCAATAGTATGCTCCTTATCAACATGTAATACTGCATTATCTTGTACATTGGTTTCATTTCCTATTTTAATTAAATTATCGTCTCCTCTTATTACAGATCCAAACCAAATTCCACAATCTCTTCCTATAGTAACATCACCAATGATATCACTACTGTGAGCTATAAATGTTTTTTCCCCTATTTCAGGCTTCTTTCCTCTAATTTCAATTAACATATGATCACCTCTTAGTCATTCTTGTAATTTTATCATATGAAAGTAGAATATGTCTACTTATGCTTTTGTATGCTTAATTTAATCTTTTCTATTTTAAAGATTTCCCTAATAAAAATTAAGATACTTTAGTTTAAATGTACTTAACATTATATACTTAAAAAATCATATATAAAAATAATAAATAAAACACATTTAATCTAAATATTATAAATATTATATACTATACTAATATTTATAAAGAGGTATTAATGGATAAAAAATCTATACTCTTTGATAAGCTTAAATTTTATTATGGAATTCCCCATTCCCATACATCCTTATCAACAGGAAAAAGTAATCCTTATGAATCCTTAGAACATGCTCGCTCTAATGGATTAGATTTTCTAATAATTACTGATCATAATAAATATTTAAGTGAAACTATCAAAGAAAAAAATAAAGAAATTTCAAAATGGGAGTATTTAAATAAATGTATAAATAAATTTAATAAAAAACATTCTGATTTTTTAGCCTTATGTGGTTTTGAAGCTAAATCAACAACCTTAGGTCACTTAAACATCCTATGTCCTAATACATTTTTTACTGGAATAATTCCAGACATTAAATATCTATTACTTTGGCTCATTAATGATCACACAGCCTTACTTAGTATTAATCATCCTAAAAATTCCATAGCTAAAAAAATTGAATTCACTCCTATTTTAGATAAACTTTTATGTTCTATAGAGGTTGGAAATGGAATCCCACCTAGTAATTATACAAGATATGACTCTCAATTTTTCTCCCTTTTAGATAAGGGATTTAAAATAGGAGCTATAAATTCCCAAGACAATCACAAATTAAATCAAGGAGATAGTGAAAATTTAACCTGCGTAATTTCACATAAATTAAATAAAAACTCCTTACTTGATGCATTTAAAAATAGACATATATTTTCAACGGAATCTAAAACTTTAAAAATGCTATTTTCTTTAAATTCAACCTTTATGGGTGGAACAATAACTGTAGATTCCTCCTCAAAAATTAGCCTCTATTTACAAGTTGAAGATCATATAAACAAAATATCTAAAGTTCAATTTTTAACTAACCAGGGAAAAATCATTAAAGAAATTAAAGATATAGATTTGCATAATGTTAAATATATTTTTGAAAAGGAAGTTTCTTTAAATGAAACTTGGTTTGTAGCTAAAGTTTATTTAAATAACAATAAAGAGGCCATGTCCTCTCCCATCTTTGTTAATTATGAATAAAAAAACAAACTCCATTAATAATGGAGTTTATTTTTTTGAATCCTTATTATGTTTAACTCTATTTGGTTTTGCCTTTGGTTTAATAACAACTTTTTTCTCTTTTTTAAGCTTTGGATATCCATTTCTAAGAATATCTAAGAACCATAAGAATAATATAGTTGCTACTGCAGAAATTGCTAACACAATCCATTGATTCATAGGGATGAACGTAGGAATAAGGAAGATTATTATTGCTGCAGCTAAAATTATCCATTTATTAATTTTAACTTTGTTAAATACAAATCTACTTAATAATGAAAATCCCCCGAAAATCACTACTGCTAAAAGTATTATTTGTAAAATTAATACAAATATTCCCATAGTTTTGCCTCCTTGCATAATACTCCTTATATAATATATTAGTCTAAAAGAAAAACATTTTCAAGTTTTTAATTTTTAAAGTTGTTCTTATAAAATTAACATTTATAATATCATTTTTATTAATGTGTTAAATTAATAAAAATATATTTGTTATTTTCAAAAGTATATATAGTATTTCTATAAAAAATTTGATAAAATAGAATTATCATTTTATTCAAATTTTAAAGAGGTGATACTATGTCTTTAATAAACACATCAACTCATTTAGATGAATTAGATTTACAAATTTTAGATATCCTAATTAAAGATTGCAGAACTCCTTACTTAGAGATAGCAAGAATATGCCATGTTTCAGGTGGTACAATCCATGTTAGAATGAAAAAGATGGAAGACTTAGGAATTATAAAAGGTACTAGAATACTTTTAAATTTACCTAAATTAGGCTATGATGTTACATGCTTCGTTGGTATTCATGTTAACTCAACTTCATCATACACTCATGTTTTTGATGAACTTTCAAAAATTAAAGAAGTAGTTGAAATTCATTTAATAACTGGGGGTTATGCTATTTTTGCTAAGGTTATTTGCAAGAGCATATCAGATCTTCAAGATATTTTAATGAACAAAATTAATCATATTGAAGGAATAAGCGGAACTGATACATTTATATCTCTATCTCAACCAATAGATAGAAATATAACCCTTTAAAAAAAGAAATAGCTTAAGCTATTTCTTTTTTTATATTTTTAACTATGAATAAAATACAAATTTCTACTAATAATATTAACATATCTTAGAAAAGGATGTGTTAACAATGAAAACATTAAATATTATTGCTCTTACTTTAGTAATAATAGGTGCTCTAAATTGGGGTCTAATTGGTATTATGAATTTTAATTTAGTAGACTCAATCTTTGGAATAGCTTCTATTTGGAGTAGAACAATCTATGTATTAGTAGGATTAGCAGGATTATACTGCTTATCATTCTACGGTTATTTCAATCGTATAAAAGAATAAAAATAAAGCTAAATCCCTATTAGAAATCTCTAATAGGGACTTAGCTTTTACATTTTTTCAATTATATCAAAAAGTTCTATGGCTGCTTTTTTAGGTCCTTCCTTTTCAAAACCTAAAACTCCTAAACAAGTTTTTATTTGTCCAACTTTCACTTTATTATTAAACATATCTTCAAAATATTTATCTATTATTAAATCCATTTCTTCTTTCTTTTGCACTGGTCCAAAAGGATTAGCAAAATATGATTCCACTAAGCCATTTTCAGTAGTTGTTCCCTTTGCCATTCTAGCACCAGCTTTAAAAATTTTCTTAGCTTCCTCTGGATTATTAAAATATTCAATAGATTTTTCTCCCTCATCTACTCCATCATAATTATTAGCATAAAGGAAAAGATCTACATCATATCCCCTTATTATATCGTCATACTTACATACTGGCATAAGAAGTCTAGCATTTATCTTATCAGGATTCATAAATATACTTCTATCAATTTCCTTAAAAGCATACCCTTGATCTAAGTCATCAAGTCTTACAAAGGCTCCTATTTCAGTTCCATACCCCTTAATTATGCCATCTACATTTTTAAATACACCCATGTCATCAAAAATTATGGTCATATCGCTTATATATTCTTCACTCAAGGCTCTAAAGGCTTCTAAACTTTCAGATTTTCCTGCTCCACTATCACCCATTATTACAATATTAGCTTCTTTTCCATTTTTAAGAACCACGTTGACCATAGCTCCATGAATAGGCATATATCCTCTTTTTATCATTATTATATTGTGAAGAGTTAATATCATTTTTTTCATATATCCAAAGTAATCTATTTCTTCACTATAATTAGCATACCCTAGCATTATATTATTTTTCTCATCATCATAGAAACAAGTTTTTAATTCATCATCATCATCCTTAGCTCCGAAAACATAAATAATATCTGGTTTTACCCCTCTACATTCCTCTACAGTTGCTAAATCAAACAAATTACATAAACTTATTCCATGAGACATAAAATCTCTATGAAAATATACATATGCTAATAATTCCCCTACCTTAGCAGGATAACAAAACCATTCTTCACTATTTATATGAGATCCACTTAAGGGATTTTCACTTGTTTCTAAGAATATACCATCCCTAGTATTCTTACTTGGATAAGTTATAAATGGTGCTTCTAAGGATATTGCATCTATAAATGGAATATGATCTAGTATGGAATATTCTCTTGGACTTGGCCATATTAAATTACTTACCATAATACTTGCATTTCCACCAGCAGAAACCTGTCTAAGTATGTTAGGCATACTTCCTAATAGATTCTTTTGAAGTCTTCTATAAAATCTTAAAATTAAATCATTAAAACTTTTATTAGCATCTACAAATCCAACTGCTGCAATACCATCTTTTACTTTATTATTTTGGATAACAGTGTATCTTTCTAACTTTCTCCAGAATGAATAAACATCATCTATAATATTAGCAAAAGATTTCTTATCCTCAAGTAAACCTTCAAAAGCATCATTAACAACTAGTACCTCATCAGCCCCCATCATAGATAATAGTTTTAATGTACTTATTAAGTACCTAGATATAACCTTTATATCTTCAGTACCTATGGCTTCACTTAAGAATCTAAAATTATGACTCTTCTTATTTTTAGTTTTTTTCAAATAAGTTTCTAAAACTTTTCTAAACCCTTCGCTATTTATTATGGATTCAAAACTATCACAATACTTTGCAGTAAAGTTCATAGTTACTTTTCCATGCTTTAAGCAAAATTCTTTTCTCATTATTAAGCCCCCTTTTACTTTTTACAAGTTTAAAGATGAATATCTCCAATTTAATTATATCACTAAAGTTGTATCTTTCCAAAATCTTTCATTATTTATTTTAATTGTAATTATAAAATTTACAAATTAAAGTTTATTCCTTTAATTATCTGTTAATAATCCATTATATGATTAATTATTTTCAAAGGAGTTTTTTAATTGAAAATCACCTCTAAAAAAGTTAGTTTATTTTTAATATTTATACTATTAACATCAATATTTTTATATTCTACTTCATATTCAATTCCAAATGAAAATTTTACAGTACATTATATAGATGTAGGACAGGGAGATTCTGCTTTAATTCAAAGTAATGGTAAAAATCTTTTAATAGACGCAGGTACTCCCGAATCTACTAATTCTCTAGTGAAATATTTAAAAAACCTTGGAATTAAAAAGCTTGATTTTATAATAGCCACTCATCCCCATGCAGATCATATTGGCGGTATGGAATCTATTATTAAAAAATTTGATGTAGACTATTTTTGTGCACCAAAAGTTACAGAAAATACTGATGTATTTAAAGGCATGGTAACTGCACTAAAAGAAAAGGATATTAATATAAATACCCTATCTAAATCAAAATCTCTTCCTATAGATTTAGGTGAGAACACTAAAATAGAAGTCTATTCTCCTTCTAATAAAGAGTATGAAAACATAAATAACTACTCACCTATCCTTAAGATATATTATGGTGAAACCTCCTTTTTGTTTACTGGAGATGCAGAGACTCAAGCAGAAATGGAAGCAGTTAAATCAAATGAAAATTTAAAGTCAGATGTGTTAAAGGTAGGACATCATGGAAGTACAACTTCTTCAACAGATTCCTTTTTAAAAGAAGTTTCTCCTAAAATAGCTGTAATTTCTTCAGGGCTAGATAATTCATATGGACATCCAGCAAAAGAAACCCTAAAAAAATTATCTTCCTATAAAACTAAGGTTTTTAGAACAGATGAAGATGGAACTATTATTTTAACCTCTGATGGAAAATCTATAAAAAAGCATAAAAACTAAAGGCACCAATAATTGGTGCCTTTAGTTTTTATAGTTTTATTTACTATAATAAACTATTAATTTTTACTTTCTTTACTTTCACTATCTTCTAAATTAACTAATATCTTTTTCCAACTTAATAATATGTAAAATAAATTTACAACATCTTGCTCATTATAGACAAGTATCTTTTCAACTTTTTCTTTTGGCATTCTTTGAAAATAATCTTTATCCTTTAAAACCTTATGGAATGTTTTTGCTAAATTTGATCCTGAAAGAACATCACCTTCTCTTTCAATTCCAAATTTCTTTTCCAAAGCTTTAAGACCTATCCCTTGCTTAAAAGTATGCTCATAAATTTTCTGTATATCCACAGATCTAAAGTAATTATTAAAATCAAAGTTTATCCCATATTTATCAAACAAATAATTTATAACTGTAAAGTCATTATTTCCAGAAAAAGTTACTATGTATTTCTTCTTCTTCTCTGCTGCAACCATTATAAAATATTTCTTTGCTAAGTAAAGAATATCTCTCACTTCTCCCTTATGCTCTATCATGTACTGAGTAGTAATGAATTTTGATTTCTCTTCATCAAAATATCCAGCACCAAAAACTCCTATGCACTTTGGTTTCTTATATACATAGTGTTCTAAATCAAAATATACAGCCTGTTTATATATATCATAATTTTCATTAAAAGATAGGGCATTACTAAGATCTAAATCATTTATATCTATTTCATGCTCTTTTATGATCACTCTATCACTCTTTTCTTATATAAACTTATAACAAAAATATTATATCATTATATCATTATTTCGTTAAGTATTAATAAATATTAATTAAATTTTTAATTAATAGAATTTATCAATTGACAAATTCCAGGTAACTTGATATAATTTAGATGAATTTGATAATGATTTTCATTAGTGAGGTGCTTAAGATGAGTATATATGATTTAAAAATAGGCCAAGCTGGTATTGTAGATAAAATATGCGGACACGATGGTTTAGCTAAAAGACTTCTTGCTTTAGGATGCATAGAAGGAACAGAAGTTAAACTTAAAAGAGTGGCTCCACTTGGCGATCCATTAATAGTAAATTTAAGAGGATTTGATTTAGCAATCAGAAAGAAAGATGCTAAAAATATAATTTTAAAATAATAAATAAAATAGAATAATTTAATTAGGGGGAAAACTAATGACAACAATAGCCTTACTCGGTAATCCTAATGTTGGTAAAACTACTCTTTTTAATGCCTTAACAGGGTCTAACCAACATGTAGGAAACTGGCCAGGTGTTACAGTTGATAAAAAGGAAGGACTTTTCAACTCTAACAAAATAGTGGATTTACCTGGTATATATGCTTTAGATACCTTCTCAAACGAAGAAAAAGTATCTAAGAAATTCTTAGAATCTGGAGATGTTGATTTAATATTAAATATAGTAGATGCTTCTAACCTAGATAGAAATCTATATTTAACTATGCAACTTAAGGACTTTAAGAAGCCAATAGTATTGCTTCTTAACATGAATGACATCGCTGAGAAAAAAGGAATCAAAATTGATCCTAAAAAATTAGAAAAGGCTTTTAATCTTAAAGTAATTCCTATAACAGCATCTAAAAAAGAAGGCTTAGATGAGGTTAAAGAATTCTTAAATAAAGGTAATTTCGAAAAATATTTAGATAAAAATACTTACTCATTTAAGGATGAGGCTCATACTTATAAATTTATTGAAGATAAATTATCAGACTGCTTTAATAGATCAGGTAATTCTTCAACTACTTTAACAGATAAGTTAGATAAAATATTTTTAAACCCATGGCTTGCATACCCATTATTTATAGCACTTATGTACTTTGTATTTCAATTTACATTCTCATGGGTTGGACAACCTATTTCAGACGCTTTAGATGGATTCTTAGGTGATACTTTCATGCCATACTTAAGTGATCTATTATCAGGTACGGCTCCATGGTTCCAATCATTACTTGTTGATGGTATCGTAGCCGGTGTAGGTGGAATTATAGTCTTATTACCAATAATATTAGCTTTATTCTTATGTATAGCAATATTAGAAGACAGTGGATATATGGCTAGAGTTGCTTTCTTAATGGATAAGTTCATGAGAAAAATAGGACTTTCAGGAAAGGCTTTCCTTCCTATGATAACAGGATTTGGATGTACAGTTCCTGCTATTATGTCAGCTAGAACTTTAGAAAGCGAAAAGGATAGAAAACTTACTGCTCTTTTAGCACCATTTATGTCATGTAATGCTAGACTACCTGTATATGTAATATTTGCTGGATTATTCTTTCCAGATAATGCATCTATGGTTGTTGCATCTTTATACATATTAGGTATATTAGTAGCTTTCATATTAGGCTTAGTATTTAAAAATACTTTATTCAAGAAAGATGAAGAACCATTCATTATAGAACTTCCTGAATATAAAGTACCAGAAGTTAGATCTGTATTAGCTCAACTTTGGGATAAATCAAAGAGCTTCTTAAAGAAAGCTGGAACTATTATCTTTGCAATGAGTGTTGTTATTTGGTTCCTTCAAAGCTTTAACTTTACTGGAATGGTTGAGGATATAACTCATAGTTTCTTATATAACATAGGTTCATTTATAGCTCCAATATTTGCTCCATTAGGATTTGGAGATTGGCAAGCTTCAGTTTCATTATTAACTGGTTTAATGGCTAAAGAAACTATAATATCAACAATGGAAGTTATTTATAAAGGTGATTTAACTCATATGTTACCTCAATTCTTTACAGCACTTTCATCTTACTCATTCATGGTATTTGTATTACTTTATACACCATGTATAAGTGTTGTAGGGGTTATGAAAAAAGAATATGGTGGTAAGTTCACAATTTTATCAGTAATATTCCAGTTCCTAGTTGCTTGGATAAGTGCCTTCATAATTTATCATATCGGTTTATTAATCTTTTAAAGAAGGTGTTTTAAATGGAAATTCTTATTACAGCTTTAATCGTAATAGCTGTTGTGTTTATATTATACAAAAACTTCAAAAAATCATCTAAAGGACAATGTAGCGGTTGCAGTGGATGTGCTTCAAAAGGAAGTTGTCCTAGTAGAAAAGATAATAAGAAGTAAAAAAATAACCAATTCCAAATGGAATTGGTTATTTTTTATTATAAATTACATTTTTTCAACTACATCTATTCCTATTAAGAATAAAGCATTTTTAATAACTTGAGCAGTAGCTTTTATAAGCTCAAGTCTTGCAGCCTTTAATCCTTCATCTTCTACATTTAAAACTGTATGATTATTGTAGAATTTATTGAAAGCCTTAGCTACTTCTATTGAATATCTAGTTACAACTGAAGGTTCTAACTTATCTATTCCTAAAATTACAGCCTTTTGTAATCCTTCTAGAGTTTTAGCTAATTCAAACTCTTCTTTTGAAGTTAACTTTGTGAAATCTGGCTCAGCTGTTATTTTTTGTTCCTCAGCTTTTCTTAATATACTCTTAGCTCTTGCATATGAGTATTGAACATATGGACCAGTTTCTCCATCAAAGCTTAACATCTCTTTCCAATCAAAAACTATATCTCTTTCTCTTGAGTTCTTTAAGTAAGTAAATAATATAGCTCCTATACCTATTTTCTTAGCTACTTCCTCTTTATTTTCTAATTGTGGGTTCTTTTCTTCTATAGTTTCTCTTGTTTTATCTATAGCTTCGTTTAATAAATCTTCAAGTAAAACTACATTACCTTTTCTTGTTGAAAGCTTTCTATCTGCGAACTTAACTAATCCAAATGGAATGTGTACGCAATTTTTAGCCCATTCATTACCTGCTAATTCTAATGTTTTGAATACTTGGTTAAAGTGTAATATTTGGTCTTTACCAACTACATATATACATTTATCAAAGTTATATGTTTTATGTCTATAACTAGCTGCTGCTAAGTCTCTTGTAGCATATATTGATGCTCCATCTGATTTAACAACTATACAAGGTGGCATATTGTATTCATCTAACATTACAACCTTAGCACCATTACTCTCAGTTAATATATTAGCCTTTTCTAATTCTTCTACTACTTTATCCATCTTATCATTGTAAAAGCTTTCTCCAGCCCAAGAATCGAAATCTACGCCTAACATATCATATATCTTATTAAATTCTTTTAAAGATAAGTCTTTAAATCTTTCCCATAGAGCTACAGCTTCTTGATCTCCATCTTCAAGCTTCTTAAAGTACATTCTTCCTTCATCTTCAAGTTCTGGATTATTTTCAGCTTCATCATGGAATTTAACATATATTCTTAAAAGCTCATTTATTGGAGCCTCTTCTAAAGCTTCTTCATTTCCCCATCTTTTATAAGCTGAGATTAACTTACCAAACTGAGTTCCCCAGTCTCCTAAGTGATTTATTCTTATTGGATTATATCCTTCAAAGTTTAACATTCTATATAATGAATGTCCTATAGCTGTTGTGAATAAATGTCCAACGTGGAAAGGCTTAGCTATGTTAGGTGATGAATATTCAACTACAACATTTTTACCCTCTCCTATTTTAGAAGAACCATATTTATCTCCTTCTTCTAAAACTTTGCTTATTATATTTTTTGAGAAAGCTACTTTATCAACAAAGAAGTTTAAGTAAGGTCCTAAACACTCTACTCTTTCAAATCCCTCTTTATTTATCTTTTCAGCTAATTCAGCAGCTATCATATTAGGAGCTTTTCTCATAACCTTTGCTAATTGGAAGCAAGGGAATGCAAAATCTCCCATTTCTGGCTTAGGTGGTATTTCTATAAGTTTTTCTATGTTTTCTAATTCTAGATCAACATGTTCTTTAATTCTTTCTGCAACTAACTTTTTGTAATCCATAATTGTCCTCCTTATTTTATATCTTTTTAAAACATATCTTATAATGACATTATTGCCAAAATATAAATTTATTTACAATATAAAAAACCGCCTCTTTGTAACAAAGAGACGGATATATCCGCGGTACCACTCTAATTGGTTAAAAACCCACTTTATAATTTAACGCATAAGCGACATTTTAATAAAAATACTAGTTATTAAAATGCAATCTCAGAGGCTCTCTTCATCTAAACTATTCTATAAGGCTTACACCATCCCTTACTCGCTTAAGAAATCATAAAGATTACTCTTCTCTTCACAGACTTTTTATATTATATTTTCTTAACTTATTATAGTATTTTACCTTAAACCCTGTCAATATCATCTTTCATTTATTATGAATAATATTTTATTTTGAAATATCCATTGAAAACTTCTTTGAAATTCTATAGTATCAGTATTATAATCAAATTATATTTTAAACAAGTAGAGGGGAAAAGAAATGGATAGAATAGGAGTAATAGACATAGGCTCTAACTCTGTAAGATTAACACTTGCTGAAGTTGAGAAGTCTGGATATTTTAAAATAATTGATGAATTAAAAGAGCATATAAGACTTGGCTCTGATTTCTTCGCTTGCTCTGTTTTAGACGAAGAGAAAATTAAGCTTACAATCTCATCTATAAAAGCTTTTAAATCTATGTGCATCTCTTGTGGTGCATCAAAAATTATACTTATAGGTTCAGAAAGCATTAAAAATGTAGATGAAAAAATTAATCTTAAAGAAATAATAAAAAAAGAACTTGGATTAGAACTTAGAATATTATCTAATGAAGAAGAAATTAATTATAACTTTTTAGGAGCTAAAAATTCTCTTTATATAGATAATTCTCTTCTTTTGGATATAAACGGAAATAACACTCACTTATGTTGGTTAAAAAACAACGAAATTTATAAAGAAGTTACTCTACCCTTTGGATATGTGACTTTAACATCCTTATTCCAATTAAACGACATGATTGGATATAAAAATAATACAAACTGTGTTAATTATATTAAGGAACACCTTGAAAAAATAGATTGGCTTAAAGATAATTCATTTAAATCTGTTATAGGTGTTGGAGGTTCTTTCAGAAACCTAGGAAAAATTGATAGACGTAGAAAAAGATATCCTATTGATATAGTTCATAATTATGTTCTTTATGACTATGATATTGATGAGATGTTTCACCTACTAAAAAGTAAAAATCTTCGTCAGAGACAAAAAATTGAAGGACTTTCTCCATCTAGAGCTGATGTCATAGTTGCTTCTACAGACTTAATAAAAGAAGTTTTAAGCTTCACAAATACTAATGAAGTAATAATATGTGGTCGTGGCCTTAGAGAAGGACTTATATATGAATATATAATAGATAAATTCCATACTTATGATGATATTTTAGATGTAAGTTTAAAGGGAATTATGGATACTTTAAACATAAATATTCCTCATGCTCAAAATGTATGTAAGCTTGCTTTTTCACTATTTGAAGGGTTAAAACCACTTCATCATTTAGGAGATGAATTTAAGAATATATTAAAAACAGCCTCCTTACTTCATGATTGTGGTATAAGCATAAGATATTATGATCACCACGTACACTCATTTTATATTATTTTAAACTCTCATATAAGTGGATTAACTCATAAAGAAATATTATTAAGTGCATTATGTGCCGCTTACCATAGAAATAACTCTTTCCAAGCTCCAATTGCTAAATATTCAACTATAATAAATAGATTAGATGTAAAACATGTAGAGTATTTAGGAGTTATTCTTAAGCTTGCTGAAGGCTTAGACAGAGGATTAACTGGCCATGTAGAAAATGTTAATGTGATAATTAATGAAGATACTGTTAATTTAAAACTTTATTCTGAATATGATTTAGAATTAGAGCTTCGTCAAGCTAGAAGAAGTTCTAAAGTCTTTGAAGAAGTTTATAATAAAAATCTAGTTATTGAAAAAGCCTAAATAAAAAAGTTTATGGGAAATTATTCTCCCATAAACTTTTTTTAACTTACATCCCTAAATTTATTTAAGCTTAAAGCAATCTACTTTCCAATAGACTTTATTTCTCTACTATAGATTTAGTTGCTTCTAAAGACTTATTTAACTGATTTAAGGTTTCCTGATCTAGTTTTTTTCCTTCTTCACTATTTAAAGTCTCTTCAACTGGTAATATATAATAATCTGATTTTTTATTTTCTCTTGGAATTTTATATACCCAAGTTGAAGTGTAATCCCATTTCTCCATTTTAACCCCTTTTCTACTCTTATCTAAGGTTAAATTCAATATAACACCATCAGCTGTTCTTCTATCTCCCATAGTCTCTAGTCTTTGATTAGATATAAAATTACCTAAAGAATAAGCTACTAAAGTCTTATTTCCATCTTCACCCTCTATTTCTTCTATAGGCTGTACAACATGAGGATTACTTCCTAATATTAAGTCAACTCCATATTCATTTAAGGCTTCAGCAATTTTTACTTGATATTTACTAGGTTCAGTTTTATACTCTACACCCCAGTGCATTCCAAAGACTATAAACTCTGCTCCTTCATTCTTCATCTCTTCTACTAAAGCTTTCATCTCCTCTAGTTCCTTATCTAATTTATTATAAGAAAAAGTATTTAAATTCATATCTTCAGGAATTTTATGACCATTTAACTCTCCCTCTTTGCTCTCATAAGTATAAGATGTAAATCCTATTTCTATTCCCTTTACTTTTTTAATAATATACTTCTTATTCCCAATTGAAGTCATCTCTTTATCTATTTTTTCTCCAGTTTTACTAGCTCCCTCTACTCCCTTATCTAAAGAATGATCCGTTGCTACATTTATAATATCAAATCCCGTATCTTTTAAGGCATCTATCATGGAATCTGGCCCATTATAATTAGGATATCCAGAATACCCTATTTCTTCTCCAGCATAAGTTCCCTCAATTGTTCCATAGGCTATATCACTTTTTTCTATGAAGTTCTTTACATACTTAAAATTATTCATAAAATCATAGGACTTATTTTCTTCATTATATGCAGACCATATTTGTTCATCATGTAATATTATGTCTCCTACAGCACTTATATTAACCTTTCTTCCTAAGCTAAACCTATTAAAAAATCCCTTTTTATCATTCTCCTTAATTACTTCTTTTTCATCAATACTAGCTCCCTTTGTCGTTACAACATTATTGCTTATAATACTATTTATTACTAAAACAGAACAAACAATAAGTAGAGAGGCTAAAATTACTTTAATTTTTTTAGACATTCTTATCATATTCTCACCCCTCTATATATTACCATATTTTTACATTTTATTTCAATTATCTTTCCATAAAAAAAATTAGATTAGATATTAAATTTGAAAATAACTTATAAATCAAGAGTTATTTTCGAATTATAAACCTAATCTAATTAAAGTATTATAAATTTCAAATTATGATTAAATAAATAAACCTATAGAATATACAAAAGCCATAACCAATTGAGATGGTATAGCTAATACATATCTTCCAAGAAGTATTATAACTATAAGTATAGGATAATAATATTGATATACTATTCCAGATAACTTATAGAATAATTGAGGCTTAAGATCCTCTAAAATTCTAAAACAATCAAGTCCTGGAAGTGGTAATATATTAAATACAAAGAAGTTTACATTTAATATTATTATATATTGTAACATTAAAAATATAATTTGAGAAAGATCTCCTCTTAAACCAAAAAATCTTAAGTATAAACTTGTAAGTATTACTCCAATTATGGCAACAACTAAGTTTGAAAGCCATGCAGCTATGTTAACTTTAAGAGCATCCTTCTTTGGATTTTTAAATGCATATTTATTTATCTCTACAGATTTACTCCAACCAAATCCAAAGAAAGCCATCATTAAGGCACCAGCTATATCAACATGCTTTAATGGATCTAAGGTTAATTCCCCCTTAAACCTTGGTGATTTATCTCCTAATTTATCTGCCATTTTAGCACGAGTATACTCTTTTACTGAAAAAGCTATTAATATTGCTGGAATACTAAGAAACGCATCTAATAAAAATTGCATAATCAAGACCTCCTTATTTTGTATTTTAAATTATACCATAAATTTCTTGAATTTATTATTCAGTAAACTTAATAATTTATTAATTTTAATTTTTATATCAGAATATTTTTCTACAAATAAGATTATATATTTCTATAAACATTTAAAATAGAGGTTCCTTTCCTCCCTATTTAGGAGTAAGAAACCTCTTAAAATTCTAAATATTATAATCTTTTTGCAGCTTCATAAGCCAATTCACTTCTCTCACATTCGTCATATTTTAAGGTAACTTGGTAGCAAAGATGACTTCCTTTCATCTTTTCTGAAGCATAACAAAGTCCATTACTTCTTGAATCTAAGAAAGCTTGATCTATTTGCTCTGGATCTCCAACTAGTATTATTTTTGATCCTTCTCCAGCTCTTGTTATAATTGCTTTAACCTGCTTTGGTGTTAAGTTTTGTGCTTCATCTATTATAATCCAATTCTTTATTATACTTCTTCCTCTTAAATAAGCCACAGCCTCTGTTGTTATTATCTTTCTTTCAAAAAGTTCCTCTATTTTATCATTTAGCTCCCTCTCATTTGAATATCTTTCTTTCTCATCTGAATCTATTAAAATCTCTAAATTATCATATATAGGTCTCATAAATGGAGCTATTTTTTCTTGCTCAGTTCCTGGCAAATACCCTATTTCTTCATCCATTGTTACATTAGGTCTACAAACTAAAATCCTTCTATATTGTCCACTTTCCTCTTCTAATATCTTTTGTAATCCCACAGCTAATGAAAATAAAGTTTTTGCTGTTCCTGCTGGCCCCTTTATAATTACTAAAGGTGCCTTTTTAGCATCCATGCTCAAACATTCTAGCATAAATTTTTGGCCAACATTTCTAGGACTTATTCCCATAATATTATTGTTATCTTTATAAAGTAAAGGTCTTATAACTTTTCCATCAAATCTTCCTAAGGCAGTTTGTTTATCATTATCATTACAGTGTATTATTAAAAATTGATTAATCTCTAATTTTGGTTCCACATAGCACTTATTTTCTTCATCGTAGAAAGTTAAATCTTTTTTCTCCATAACTTTATTTTTAAAGAATTTACTTAAGCATTCAGAACTTGTGTAAACTTCCATTCTTCCACTATATTGTTCTTCAAATTCTGGAACTACAACCTCATAAAAATCCTCTGATTTTATGCCAACAGTATCAGCCTTTATTCTCTCAAATATATCCTTAGTTATTAAACAAACATCTTCTCCCTTTTCCTTTAAGGCCTTACAAATTTGTATTATTCTATTATCAGGCTTGCTTATATTCCATGCTTCTGGTATTTCAGTATTGTAAAAGTTAGTAACCACCTTAAGCTTTCCGCCTTTAGGTAAATTAACTCCTTCGCTTAATGACCCACTTAATCTAAGTTTATCTAATTCTCTTGCAACATGCCTAGCATTAGCTCCTAAATCATTATTCATTTTTTTAATATTGTCTAATTCCTCTAGAACCACCTCTGGAATAATAACATTGTTATCTTCAAATGAATATATAGCTCCTGGTGAATATAGCAATACATTGGTATCTAATATATAAGTTTTCTTCAAAACAATCACTCCTTTAGAATAATACAGCTATAATAATCAAACTTGATTTTCATTTGTTTATATATTAATATTTAAGAATACTCAATATAATTCTTAAATATTGATATTTTATAATCAAAATTTCTATAATCTATAATATATAAATTTTAAATTAGATTTTATTAATAAAAATTTTAGTTTATACTATTATATGGACATTAGAATATGGGAGGCCTTAAATAATGAAATTACTTTTTTTTGATACAGAAACTACAGGAGTCAAACCTGGAAGCATATGTCAGCTTAGTTATATCCTTGTAGACACTTCAACTAAACCTCAAAAAACAATAGGTAAAAATATATTCTTTACAGTTGATGAAATGGAACCAGAAGCTGAAAGAATCCATGGTTTTTCCTTAGAGAAATTATATGAATTAAGTGAAGGAATGTACTTTGAAGATCTTTATGCTGATTTCATAAATGACTTCTTAGAAGCAGATTTTATAATAGGTCATAACGTTCAGTTTGATATTAAATTCTTAAAACATGAATTACTAGGTCTTGGAGAGTTCTTTGAACCTAACAACGTATTTTGTACTATGAAATATTATAAAGATATTTGTAAAATATTAAGACCTACTGGAGATTATAAAAATCCAAAACTTGAAGAAGTAATCAAACACTTAAATATAACTGATTCTGAAATAAGTGAAACTGCTAATAAATATTTCCAAGGTAGTGGAAACTATCACGATGCTAGATTTGATACAGCAGCAACTTATCTTACTGTTATAAATGGTATAAAAAAAGGATTAATTCCAAGAAATTATTTTACAAAACTTTTAGAAGCAAAATAAAAAGATATATTTTCACAATATATCTTTTTTTCTTTACTATGAAATCTCTTTTTCCTTTGCTTTATTAAGAAGATTTATATTAGAAGTTTGTATATTTGTATAATATCTAACTTCTCCACTTTCACTTTCGTATCTACTCTCTACTATTTCTCCACTTACAGAGACTAAGTCTCCTATGTTCACAAATTTCTCTAAGAAATCCACTGTAGATTTACTCCAAGTAATTACGCTTAAAAAGGTCGTTGTTTCTTCTCTTCCATTAAAACTATTAACAGCTATTCTGAATCTAACATATTTTTTCTTATTTTTAGATTCCTTAACTTCAATTTTAGTAGCAACTCTTCCAATAAGATCCACTTTATTCATGCTTTTCATCTCCTTGATTATAATTTATCTAAAGTATTGACCAGATTTAAGAGTCTCAAACATGTGTTCTTTAAAAAATTTTTAACAAATTAATTTAATATAACATAAAAATTTATTCTTTATTATAAATGTTAAATATTGTTTTTATCTTTATAATTTTTTTAAGCCAAAAGTTATATGAAAACAATTAAAAAATTCATAAAAATATTTATGAGTTTTTTAATTATTTTCATAAAAAAAGAGCTATTAAAGATAAATCTTTAATAGCTCTAAATTATATTAAACTGTTATATCACTACTTAAGCTAGCTGCATCCTTATTAGCTTCTATTATAGGGTTTACATACTCATCAATAAACTCTACAACTTGGCTTGGAGCTCTACCAACAAATTTAACTGGATCTATTATAGCTATAATTTCTTCTTTAGAAAGATTAAATGAAGGATCACTTATTATTCTTTCTATTAAATCATTATTAAGCCCTTCTCCTTTAACTCTTTGAGCAGCATCCATAGAATGAACTCTTATTCTTTCATGAAGTTCTTGTCTATCTCCGCCTTTTTTAACTGATTCCATCATTATATTTTCAGTTGCCATGAAAGGTAATTCTTGATTTACATGAGCTTCAATAACTTTATCATAAACTACCATATTCTCAGCAATATTTATATAAAGATTTAAAACTCCATCTAAAGCTAAGAAAGCTTCTGCTACTGCAATTCTCTTATTAGCTGAATCATCTAATGTTCTCTCAAACCATTGAGTTGAAGCCGTAATCGCTGGATTTAATGCATCTACTATAACATATCTAGCTAATGCTCCCATTCTTTCACTTCTCATAGGATTTCTCTTATATGCCATAGCTGATGATCCTATTTGATTTTTTTCAAATGGTTCTTCTATTTCTTTCATACTTTGAAGTAATCTTAAGTCATTTGAGAATTTATATGCACTTTGTGCAATTTCTGATAATGTATTTAAAATTATAGAATCTAATTTTCTTGGATAAGTTTGACCTGTAACTCCAAAACTCTTTTTAAATCCCATTTTTTCTGCAACGATTTTATCTAAAGCCTTAACCTTTTCTTCATCACCTTCAAAAAGATTCATAAAGCTTGCTTGAGTACCAGTAGTTCCTTTTACCCCTCTTAATTTTAAAGTTGATAATAGAAAATCTATGTTCTCCATATCCATTACTAAATCTTGCATCCATAATGTAGCTCTCTTACCTACAGTAGTAAGCTGTGCTGGTTGGAAATGAGTAAATCCTAGAGTAGGCATATCCTTATATTCTAAAGCAAATCTTTTTAAATTATTTAAAACTGCAACTATTTTTTTCTTTATTAATAATAATGCATCTCTCATTATTATTACATCTGTATTATCTCCAACATAGCAGCTTGTTGCTCCTAAATGTATGATACCTTTTGCTGAAGGACATTGAAGTCCATATGCATAAACGTGACTCATAACATCGTGTCTAACTTCTTTTTCTTTTTTTATTGCTTCTTCGTAATTTATATCTGAAATATGACTTTTAAGCTCTTCTATTTGCTCGTCAGTTATATTTAATCCTAATTCTTTTTCACCCTCTGCAAGAGCAACCCATAATTTTCTCCATGTTGAGAATTTCATATCATCTGAGAAAATATATGACATCTCTTTTGACGCATATCTTGAATTCAATGGTGTGCTATATAAATTTTTCACTTTGTACCCTCCTAAAGTAGAAATGATAATTTAAATTTATTATATCATAAGATAAGTTTATTATAAATAAATTTATCTATTTTTTATCTATCATTCGTATTTTTACCTTTATTACTCATAAATTTCCTAAAACTTAGACTTTAATGTACGTATTTTATTTATAGTTTTTGAAAAATTATAAAAAATTATTAGAATAAATTTATAAAAATAAAAGGATTCCACTAGGAATCCTTTTACGAAGATTACTCTTCTAAATTTTCGATTAACTTAGCTATTTCTTCAGCTGCTAAAGCTTCATCATCACCACTAGCGATAACCTTAACATTAGCATCTTTAGAAACTCCTAATGATAAAACTCCGATTAAGCTCTTAACATTAGCTTTTTTTCCATTGTACTCTAAGCTTATGTCTGATTTGAAAGCTGAAGCTTTTTTTACTAGTAAAGTTGCTGGTCTAGCATGTAATCCTGTTGAATTTTTAACTATAACTTCTTTAGTTACCATTATAAACACCTCTTTACTTTTATTTGTTATTTAATAATACTAACTTCTTAATTATACTCATTTTTTTAGAAAATTTCAACAACTTAAGAAAAGATTAATCCCTATTCATAAGTTTATTAACAAATTCTTTTATTCTTTTTAAGCCCTTAATTATTTCCTCTTTAGATGTAGCATAAGATAGTCTTATAAAATTATCTTCCCCAAAAGCTATTCCAGGTATTACAACAACATTTTCCTCTTTTAGTAATAGATTTGCAAATTCCATTGAACCCTTTATATTAGCTTTTTTTAGAACCTTAGACACATCAATCATTACATAAAAGGCACCCTTTGGCTCTATAAAAGTAAGATCTTCAATTTCACTTATAAGCTCTATCATAAGCTCTCTTCTTAAACTAAATTCCTTAACCATATTCTTTATAGTTTCTTGATCTCCATTTAAGGCTTCTAAGGCAGCAAATTGAGCTATACTATTTGTATTTGATGTCATATGACTTTGAACATTGTTCATTACCTTAATTAGCTCTTCATTATAACAAGCTGCATATCCAATTCTCCATCCAGTCATTGCATAAGCCTTAGAAAATCCATTTATAACTACTGTTCTCTTGAAGGCATCTTCACTTAAGGAAGCAATACTTATATGCTCTTCTTTTCCATATATAAGTTTTTCATATATTTCATCAGAAATTATTATAAGATCATTTTCCTCAGCAAATTTCGCAATAACTTCTAAATCTTTTTTTGAATATACTGTTCCTGTTGGATTATTTGGTGAATTTATTACTATTGCCTTTGTATTTTTACTTAAAACTGATTTTAATTCGTCATAAGTAACCTTAAAATCATTTTCTTTTTTTGTTTCTATAAAAACAGGAACTCCATCACTTAATTTAACTAGCTCAGGATAACTTACCCAATATGGTACTGGTATTATAACCTCATCTCCTGGATTTAAAATCGCCATAAATACATTAGCTAAAGATTGTTTAGCTCCTGTTGAAATAATTATATTTTTAGTTCCATAGTTAAGTCCATTATCATCATGTAATTTCTTTGCTATGACCTCTTTTAACTCTACTATTCCAGATGTGGCTGTGTATTTTGTATTTCCTTCTTCCATAGCTCTAGTGGCAGCTTCTATTATATTCTTAGGTGTATTAAAATCAGGCTCACCTACTCCAAAGCTTACTACATCTATTCCTTCTTTTTTTAATTCACCTGCTTTAGCTGTTAAGGCTAAAGTTAGTGATGCCCCTATATTTTGTGCTTTTCTAGATAATATCATCTAATCCCCTCTTTACTGCTTTAAATTTATTTTATTACGCTTCCAATATATCATTTTTATTATTTAAAGTAAACCAATAAAAAATACTGCTATAAGTTAAAATACTCATAGCAGTATCTATTTATTTACCAAATTTAGTTCCTCTATAAACTTTATCTTGGTTGTATTATAAGCTTTATAGCTGTTCTTTCTTCACCATCAATTTCGATGTCTGTGAATGCAGGAATACAAACTATATCTTTTCCACTTGGAGCCACAAAGCCTCTTGCTATGGCTATAGCCTTTACAGCTTGATTTATAGCTCCAGCTCCTACTGCTTGTATCTCTACAGTATTTCTTTCTTTTATTATAGCTGCTAGTGCGCCTGCTACTGAATTAGGATTTGATTTAGTTGATACCTTTAATACTTCCATTATATAAACCTCCTAGACCTTTTTAGGATACGTTTACATTTATAGTTAACGTTTTCCTTTACCTAATAATATTCTATATAAACTCTCTAATTCCTTCTTAAATAGATAAAATATTTTTATTTTTTATTTTAAATAATAAGAAAACTCTACTGAAATCATTCAGTAGAGTTAATTAAAAAAATACATTTTGTAACCAAAATGTATTTTACATATTCATTTATTTAGCATAGTCAACTGCACGGGTTTCTCTTATTACATTTATCTTGATTTGACCTGGATACTCTAATTGTTCTTCTATCTTCTTAACAATATTTCTCGCCATCTCAATTGCCCCTGCATCGTCAACTTGATCTGGTTTAACCATAATTCTAATTTCTCTTCCAGCTTGAATGGCATATGACTTTTCTACACCTTCATATGAAGTAGCTATTTCTTCTAATTTTTCTAATCTCTTAATATAAGCTTCTAAAGTTTCTCTTCTTGCACCAGGTCTAGCTGCTGATATAGCATCTGCTGCTTGAACAAGTACTGCTTCAAGAGTTTGCATTTCTGTATCACCATGATGGGCTGCTATAGCATTTACCACAGCTGGTGATTCATGATATTTCTTTGCAAGTTCTCCACCTATAACAGCATGAGGACCCTCATATTCTTGGTCAACCCCTTTACCTATATCATGTAAAAGACCTGCTCTTCTAGCTAGATTTACATCTAAACCTAATTCAGATGCCATTAATCCTGCTAAATATGAAACCTCTATTGAATGTTTTAAAACATTTTGACCATAACTTGTTCTGTACTTTAGTCTTCCTAGAAGCTTAATTATTTCTGGATGTAATCCATGAACACCAGTTTCGAAAGTTGCTTGTTCTCCCTCTTCCTTAATGTCATTTTCTACATCTTTAATAGCTCTTTCTACCATTTCTTCAATTCTAGCTGGATGAATTCTTCCATCTACAATTAATTTTTCTAAAGCTATTCTAGCAACTTCTCTTCTTATTGGATCGAAGCTTGAAAGAATAACAGCCTCTGGAGTATCATCTATTATTAAGTCAACTCCTGTTAATGTTTCTAAAGTTCTTATATTTCTACCTTCTCTACCAATGATTCTTCCTTTCATCTCATCATTAGGTAGGGCAACAACATGTACTGTAGTTTCAGAAACATGATCTGCTGCACATCTTTGAATAGCAGTAGTAATTATTTCTCTTGATTTTTTATCAGCTTCTTCTTTGGCCTTAGTCTCAAGTTCTTTGATCAGCATAGCTGATTCATGTTTTATTTCTCTTCTTACTTCATCTAATAATAATGTTCTTGCGTCTTCACTTGAAAGATTTGAAATTCTCTCAAGTTCAGCTCTTTGTTCACCGTATAAATTTTGTACACGTTCTTCAAGTTCTTGAATCTCTATAGATTTTTTGTTTATGCTATCTTCTCTTTTTTCAAGCATTTCACCTTTTTTATCTAATGACTCTTCCCTTTGGATAAGTCTTCTTTCAAACCTTTGAATCTCATTTCTTCTGTCACGAGTTTCTTTATCAAGATCTGCTCTTAGTTTGTGCACCTCTTCTTTAGCTTCTAATATGGCTTCTTTCTTTGTTGATTCAGCTTCTCTTTTAGCCTCCTCAAGTGTTAAACTAGCTTCTTTTTCTAAGCTTTCCACCCTATTTTTTGAAGCTTTTTGTATAAGAGTGTATTGAATAAACCCTACTACCCCTAATATTATTATTCCTATAAGTATTCCTACTACCATATAAACACCTCCTCGCTTATTCTCTCTATAAAAACACTTCGCGTAGAAAGGTGTCATACTATTCTCACTGTAATTTTTTGAATATGATAAACCAGTATTTGTTATTATTGTATAGTAATTTTAAACTTATGTCAAGGTTACCCCTTGCGTATATTGTATGCTAAAAAGCTAAAATTATTCTCTTATAATACTAGTTATATTGTGCTTTTTTTAGTTTTTTATATTCTAAAAAAGCTTTAAAATTTTATTAATGTTAACATATTCATAAAACTTTAAATTCATACATTAAAATTATTAAGAAGTGATAAAATTATAAAAAAAAGATAAGGAAATCCTTATCTTTTTTATTAGCTTTCAACAGACTCTTCTGTATTTTCTTCTACACTTGTTGATTCAACAGCCTTAGCTAAAGGAAGAGAATATTTTTCTCTTATTTGATTTTCTATATCTAAAGCAACTGCTGGATTCTCTTTTAAATATTGTTTAGCATTTTCTCTACCTTGGCCTAATCTTATATCTCCATATGAGAACCAAGCTCCACTCTTTTGTACTATATTTTCTTTTACTCCAACGTCTACTATATTACCTTCTTTTGATATACCTTCATTGTACATTATATCAAATTCAGCTTGCTTAAATGGAGGAGCAACCTTATTCTTAACTATTTTAACTCTTGTTCTATTACCAGTTATTCCGTCACCTTGTTTTATTGAATCTATTCTTCTTATATCCATTCTAACTGAAGCATAGAATTTTAACGCTCTACCACCTGGTGTTGTCTCTGGATTACCAAACATTATACCAACTTTTTCTCTTAATTGGTTTATGAATATTACTACGCAGTTTGATTTGTTAATTGTTCCTGTTAACTTTCTTAAGGCTTGTGACATTAATCTAGCTTGAAGACCAACGTGAGAATCTCCCATTTCACCTTCAATTTCTGCTCTTGGAACTAAAGCGGCAACTGAGTCCACAACTAAAACATCTATAGCTCCTGATCTAACTAAAGCTTCTGTTATTTCTAAAGCTTGTTCTCCTGTATCTGGTTGTGAAACTACTAAATCATCTATATTAACACCTAATCTTTTTGCATAAACTGGATCTAAAGCATGCTCTGCATCTATATACGCTGCTGCTCCACCTAATTTTTGTGCCTCTGCTACTACATGTAAAGCCACTGTTGTTTTACCAGAACTCTCTGGTCCATATATCTCAATAATTCTTCCTTTTGGTACTCCACCAATTCCTAAAGCTATATCAAGATCTAAGCATCCAGTAGAAACAGCATCCATTTGAGGAGCTCCTTGCTCTCCAAGTTTCATTACTGATCCCTTTCCAAATTGCTTCTCTATTTGACCCATAGCCATCTCAATAGCTTTTAATTTATCTTTATCTATATTTGCCATACGTAACCTCCTTAAATAACCGAACATAAGTTCTACTATTATTATAATATATACAAAAAAAAAGTCAACATCAACATGAAGTTCTTAAAAGAACCTCATGTCTTAATAATTGACTATTTTTTGACTTTTAAAACATTATTTATAAGTATTTATAACATTTTTATTTTTTCTAAAGTAATCTACTCCAGAAATTATTGTTATTGCAACAGCTAAATATAAGAATATATCTGGAACATATATAAAGAAATTTCTTAAAAAGCTGCTGCCTGCAACTAATTCCTTAATTCCTGGTGAATTAATTATATTTACTTGTAATAATAAAAGCACTATGGCAATTATTTGTATTACAGTTTTAATTTTTCCCCACCAGCTAGCAGCTATAACTAACCCCTCTGATGCAGCTATGGTTCTTAAACCTGAAACAGCAAACTCTCTAGCTATTATTACAATAGCTGCCCATGCAGGAACTAATTGTAATTCAACTAAAGATATAAGTGCTGCTGTAACTAGTAGCTTATCTGCCAAAGGGTCCATAAACTTACCAAAGTTAGTTACTTGATTTCTTGATCTTGCAATATATCCATCTAGTTGATCTGTAACAGATGCTATTATGAATATAAGTGTTGCTATTACACTCCCATAAGGTAAGTCTTGGTAAGCTATAAATACTAAGAATATGGGCACTAAAATTATTCTAATTAAAGTTAATTTATTTGCAAGATTCATTGCATACAACTCCTACCAAATCATATTCTAAGGCCTTTTCAATTTTAACTTTACAGAACTGGTCCTTTTTAGCTCCATTTCCTTTCACATAAATACATCCATCTATATCTGGAGCCATCTCATAGCTTCTTCCTATATAATATTCTCCATTAAACTTTTCGATAAGAACATCATATTCTCTACCTACTTTGTTTTTATTAATTTCTTCTGATACTTCTTTTTGAAGTAACATTATTTCTTCTTCCCTAGCTTTTTTAACTTCTTCATCTATTTGATCTTCCATTATAGCAGCAGGTGTTCCTTCTTCTCTTGAGTAAGTAAATACTCCAACTTTATCTAATTTTATTGTTTTTATAAAATCTTTTAATTCATTGAAATCTTCACAAGATTCTCCTGGGAAACCAACTATTAAAGAAGTTCTTAAAACTATGTTAGGAACATTTTTTCTTAAGTCATTAATTTTTCCTATTATCTCTTCTTTTGTTGTTTTTCTACCCATTCTTTTTAAAACATTATTACTAATATGTTGTATAGGTAAGTCAAGATAATTACATACCTTATCATTTACTGAGATCTCTTTTATAAGTTCATCATATATAGCCTCTGGATAACAATAAAGAACTCTTATCCACTCTATTCCTTCGATCTTAGCTAATTCTCTTAAAACTAAGTGAAGTTTCTTTTCACCATATATATCTATACCATAATTAGTAGTGTCTTGAGCTATTAATATTAACTCTTTCACTCCATTTTCAGCTAATTTTTTTGCTTCTTCTACAATACTTTCTAAAGCTCTACTTCTAAACTTACCTCTGATTTTAGGAATAATGCAATAAGTACAGAAATTATCACATCCTTCTGCAATTCTTAAGTATGCAGTAGCTTTATCAGTTGTTATAAGTCTTAATCCTTCATTAATTGATACATCACTGTAATTTGTAGCTTTTACTTTTTCATTATTTCCATTTATAAAGTTCATTATGGCTTCATTTATTTTAGCATAATCATTAACACCTAACATTATGTCTATTTCAGGCATTAATTCTAATAATTCATCACCATATCTTTGAGTTAAGCAGCCTGTAGCTATAAGTAACTTACAGTTGTGACTTGTTTTATATTTTGCCATATCTAATATTGTGTTTATGGATTCTTGTTTAGCCTTTTCTATAAATCCGCAAGTATTTACTATTATTATGTCAGCTTCCTTTGGATTATTAGTAAGTTCGTACTCATTCTGAACCATTCCAAGCATGATTTCTGAGTCAACTCTATTTTTATCACAACCTAAACTCACCATTCCTACCTTATATTTCGCCAAATCTACTTCCTCCTACGTTTAAATATATATTTCTTATTTTAAAACTCTTTTTTAAATTAAACAAGTTTTTATTTCATATTTTCTAATTCATCTTTACTAAGAAGTACTTGTCTTGGTTTACTTCCATCTCTTCTAGAAATAACACCACATTCTTCTAGCTCTTCTATTATTCTTGCCGCTCTATTAAATCCTATTCTTAATCTTCTTTGTAAATATGATGCTGAGGCTTGACCACTTTCAACTACGATTTCTATAGCTTCATCTAAAAGTTCATCTCTATCACCATCACCATTTCCCTCTGAAGCAATAGTTGCTGAGTTTATATGTTCTAATATATCCTCTTCATACTGAGCATCCCTTTGTGACTCTTTTATAAAGGATACAACATGTTCAACTTCCTCCTCTGAAATAAAGGCTCCTTGAACTCTTTGAGGCTTAGACTCTCCAACTGGGTAGAACAACATATCTCCCCTACCTAAAAGTTTTTCAGCTCCTGCTGAGTCTAATATTGTTCTAGAGTCAATTTGGCTTGAAACTGCAAAGGATATTCTAGAAGGTATATTAGCCTTAATTACCCCTGTAATTACATCTACAGATGGCCTTTGAGTAGCTATTACTAAATGCATACCTGCGGCTCTAGCCATTTGGGCAAGTCTACAAATATAATCTTCCACATCATGAGGACAAGCCATCATAAGGTCTGCAAGCTCATCTACTATAATAACTATATAAGGAAGCTTCTCTGGAACTTCTCCTTTGTTATATAAAGCATTATATGATTCTATATTTCTTACTCCATTATCTGCAAAAAGTTTATATCTTCTAGTCATTTCATTTACAGCCCAGTTTAATGCAGCAGCAGCCTTCTTAGGATCTGTAACTACTGGGATTAACAAGTGTGGAATTCCATTATAAACATTTAATTCAACAACTTTTGGATCCACCATTAAAAGTTTAACTTCATCTGGAGAATACTTATATAATATACTCACTATTAATGTGTTTATACATACACTTTTACCAGAACCAGTTGCCCCTGCAATAAGAACGTGAGGCATCTTACTTAAATCTGTAACAACCGCCTTACCTGTTATGTCTTTCCCTAAAGCACAAGCTACCTTAAATTTATTATCTAAAAATTCTTTAGATTCTACAATCTCTCTAAAGAAAACTGGTGTTTGTTCTTTATTTGGAACCTCTATTCCTATGGCAGATTTTCCTGGAATAGGTGCCTCTATTCTAACTCCTTTAGCTGCTAATCCTAAAGCTATATCATCAGCTAAATTAACTATTTTACTAACCTTTATACCAGCCTTAGGTTGAAGTTCAAATCTAGTAACAGATGGGCCTTTTGTTACTTGAAGTATTTTCGCCTCTACTCCAAAGCTCATAAGAGTTTCTTCAAGTTTAGCAGCATTAGCTAATAATGCCTTTTTATCATCTTTGTCTAATTCATTATTATTATTTAAATTTAATAAATCTGCATTTGGAGCAACATAACTAGCTCCTACATTTGAGCCTTTACTAGCTATATTATTTGATATCTCTTTATCTATAGATTCTTCATCTTTAGCCTTTTCTGAGTTGAATCCTCTTTGCTCTATTATGGTATTATCTAAACTTAAGTCTCTAGGCATTTTAGACTCTTGTTTAAAATCATTTATCTTAATATTATCCTTTAATTGATTATCTTTTTCCTTCTTATTATCTTCTATATCATTTAAAGAAGAATTTTTCATAAAGTCTAATATTTTTATCTTATTGTTATCCTCTGAAATATCATCTTTTTTACTCTCTTTATTTCCTTCAGAAGCACCATCTTTTTTCTTCAAATTAATATAATCATCTTTTTCATACTTTTTATCCACAAATTTAACCTTAGAAGCTTTTTCCTTAAAACCTCCAAAGAAATTTCTTATTGAAACTAGATTATAATCGAATATAAGCATTGAAGATATAAGATATAAGGTTACAAAAATAACAAAAAGTCCTATTTTACCTACTAATTTATATAATGGTAATACAATTAAAAATCCTACTACTCCTCCATGCCATTCACTTTGAGAATGCCATATAGTTTTTATAGATCCCCATATACTTCCCTGAACATAATAATCGTTTATATTCACAGTCTGAATAAGTAAAACACTAGTTATAAGTGCTATGGTTATTCCTAATCCTATTCTTGAAAATAACACCTCTCTTTTAAATAAGAAAAGCTTTGTACATAAATATATTATGTAAATCGGAATAAAAAAAGCTCCTATTCCAAAAAGTCCTATTAAGAGAGTTCTTGATATAACACTTAAATATCCTGCTTTATCAGTATATAAACTAAACATAACAATTAAAGAAACACATATTGCTATTAAGGCATATATTTCTTCTGTAACTTTAATTTGGCTTTGATTTTTCTTTTTTTGAGTTTTAGTTGCGGTTTTCTTTTTTCCCCCAGCCATACTAAACTAAATCACCTCACCCTATTTTAATTTCAAAATGGTAAAATACTTGTACCAAAAAATATTATATACATAAATGACTATAAATTGTCAAAATATTTTTATATTACATAAATAGAACCATAGATATACTATGGTTCTACATTATAAGCTTCTATTAAGCTATTTAACTTATCTAAGGCTTCCTTAACACCGCCAACTTCGTTTATTAATCCGCATTTAACTGCTTCTTCTCCAACTAATATTGTTCCCATATCGTTTAAAAGTTCATCTGTTTGCATCATCATCTTTTTTAGTACATCTAATTTGATTCCTGATGTCCTTATTATAAAATCATTTATTCTCTCTTGCATTTTATTAAAATATTTAAATGTTTGAGGAACTCCTATTACAAGTCCATTCATTCTTATTGGATGTATTATCATTGTAGCTGATGGAGAAATAAAGGAATATTGGGATGCAGTTGCTAGAGGAACTCCTATGGAATGACCTCCCCCAATAACTAAGGATACTGTTGGTTTTTTTAGGCTTCTTATCATCTCAGCAATTGCTAACCCTGCTTCAACATCCCCTCCAACAGTATTTAAAACAAATAATATACCTTTTATTCTATCATTTTGTTCTATATCAATTAGTTGAGGAATCATATGCTCATACTTAGTTGTTTTAGTTTGTGGCGGTTGAACACTATGTCCTTCAATTTGTCCTATTATTGTTAAAACCTGTATATTAGAATCTTCTTTCTTATGCTCAGGTAAAACTGCTCCCATTTCTTTTATTTCTTCTATACTTTTATTTTCATTTTCTTTGTTATGTTCCATATATATCCCTCCTGTACTAAAATTATTTTGTACAGAAAGGAAATTTATATACATTATTTCATAAAGACTCTATGAAGTGCTTTTATAGCTTCTCTTACATTTTTACTTTCAACAAGACACCAAATTGTCATATGTGAATCTGCTGTTTGTAAAACTTCTATGTTTTCATTGTCTAAAGCACCTACTATTTTAGCCATAACTCCTGGAATTCCTCTCATTCTTGAACCAACTATAGCTATAGTGCTTAAATCTTCTACTAAACTATATTTTAAATTATTTTTTCTCATAATATCTTCAAATAATTCTTTAACACTTGCATCTATTGTAAATACTTTTTCTTTAGGGAAGATATTGATTAAGTCTAAACTTATTTTATTATTTGCAAGGCTTTCCAAAATAGTCTTATAATTTATATTATCTTTATTGTCATCAGATTTTATAGAAACTTGAATTCTATTTCCTTGATGAGTTATTCCAGTTATGAACTTATTATTATCTACATCCCCTAGACTATCTATCATTGTACCAATGCAAGTACTCATAGTATTCTTTATTACTAAGGTTACATTTCCTTTCATTGCTATTTCTACAGCTCTTGGATGAATTACCTTAGCCCCTTGATCTGCTAATTGGAATACTTCATTGTAGCTTATTTTATTTATAAGCTCAGCATCTCCAACTATTCTTGGGTCAGCAGTCATTATTCCATCAACATCTGTATATATTTCAATTTCTTCAGCCTTTAATGCAACTCCTAAAACCGCTGCCGTAGTATCACTTCCGCCTCTTCCTAAAGTAGTTAAGAACCCATTTCTATCAACTCCTTGGAATCCTGCAACAACAGGCACTTTTCCTTCTTTAAGAACTTCTAATATTAATTTAGGATTTATATCTATAAAATCAGCACTTGAATAATTATCATCTGTAAGTATTCCTGCATTTCCTCCTGTTAAAGGAACTGCTTCTATTTCTGCCTCTCTTAATTCATCACTCATGACAACAGTGCTTATAATTTCTCCACATCCCATAAGTAAATCAGTAGCTAATTTATTTTCTTTTTTAAACTCTTCTGATACTAATCCTAAAAGTGTATCAGTTGCATAAGGTTCTCCTTTTCTTCCCATAGCAGATACAACAACCACTGGTAAATATCCTTTATTTATTGCCCCTTTTACCTTTTCTACAACCATAGTTCTTCTTTCTTTTGTTGATACAGAAGTACCACCAAATTTTTGTACTACTATTTTCAAAATCCCCACACTCCTACAGCTTAGTTTTTTTTATCATATCACTATCTACATCTAATATTATGGTTTTAGCTCCTATTCTTTTTACATTTTCCCACTCGATTTCTAAGTATTCATCTGAGTTAAAAAGATTAAACTTGCCACCACCTAAGTTTACTATTAAATATTTTAGCTTTCCTTCTTCATCTATAATAACATCATTATTTATAAGTCCGCTATACTTTTCACCATCATTTATGTTTATAATTTCATATCTTTCTATTTCGCTTAAATATCTAACATTATTACTCATAAAACATACCTCCACTTATTTATTAAAACAATAAATAATATGTTGATTATAAATAATATATGTCAATTCTTATTAAAAGAGGTAGGCTTTATGAATAAGAAAAAAAATAAAAAGGCAATAATAATTGCCTTTTACTATTGCTGTTTATTTTCTTCTTCAGCTTCTTTTATTGCATCTTTTCTTGAAAGATTTATTCTACCTTGAGAATCTATTTCTGTTACCTTAACTAAGATTTCATCTCCAACAGATACTACATCCTCAACTTTTTCTACTCTCTTATTATCTAACTTAGAAATATGAACTAATCCTTCTTTATTAGGTAATACCTCAACAAAGGCACCAAATTGAGCAATTTTTGTAACTTTACCTAAATAAATTTCTCCAGCTTTAACCTCTTTAGTTAAACCTTCTATTATTTTAACAGCTTCTTTAACACCTTCTGATTCAGCTGATGAAACATAAACTAATCCATCTTCTTTTATATCTATTTTAACACCAGTGTCAGCTATAATCTTGTTTATAACTTTTCCACCAGCCCCAATTACATCTCTGATTTTCTCAGGATCTATTTGTAGAGTTGATGTTTTAGGTGCATATTTTGAAACTTCTTCTCTTGGAGCTGGTATGCATTCTTTAATCTTATCTAAGATCATTAATCTTGCTTTTCTTGCTCCATATATAGCATCGTGTATAACTTTTTCTGATAGACCTTTTATTTTAGTATCTACTTGGATTGAAGTTATTCCCTCTTCTGTTCCAGCTACTTTAAAGTCCATATCTCCAAAGAAATCTTCTAAACCTTGGATATCAGTTAAAACTTCTTCCTCAGTTAAATCTTTTGAAGTTATTAATCCCATAGCTATACCTGCTGCTGGTCTCTTTATTGGAACCCCAGCATCTAAAAGTGCTAATGTACTACCACAAACTGAAGCCTGTGAAGTAGATCCATTTGAGCTTAATACTTCTGATACTAATCTTATTGTGTATGGGAACTTAGCTTCTGAAGGTATAAGTGGTTCTAAAGCTCTTTCAGCTAAAGCTCCATGACCAATTTCTCTTCTACCTGGTCCTCTTAATGGTCTAACTTCTCCTACACTGTATGCTGGGAAGTTATAGTGATGCATATATCTCTTAGATTCTTCTTCACCAATACCATCTAATATTTGAATTTCACTTATTGATCCTAAAGTTGCAACAGTCATTACTTGAGTAAGTCCTCTTGTAAATAATCCTGTTCCATGAGTTCTTGGAAGTAATCCAACTTCACAACCAATGTTTCTTACCTCATCAAAAGCTCTTCCATCAGGTCTTTTTCCTTCTTTTAAAAGCATATGTCTTACGACTTCTTTTTGCATATCATAAACTGCTTCTCCAATATCAGACATGTTATCTGGATATTTTTCTTCGAACTCTTCATTTATTTTAGCTTTAACTTCGTCCATTGCAGCATTTCTTTCATCTCTATCAGTAATGTGCATTGACTCACTAATCATATCAAAAGCAAATTCTCTTACAGCTTCTTCTATTTCTTCTGGTACTTTATGTAGTTCTGGCACTTTTTTCTCTTTACCGAACATACTTACAGCTTCTTCTTGGAATTTTATTATATCTTGACACTTATCAAAACCAAATTTGATAGCATTAATCATTGTATCTTCTGGGATTTCATCTCCACCAGCTTCAATCATCATAACTCTTTCCTTAGTTGCGCAAACAGTTAATTGAAGTGAACTTTCTTCTCTTTCCTTTGAAGTAGGGTTTAGTATGAATTCTTCTCCTATTAATCCTACTTGAACTGCAGCCACTGGAGTAGTAAAAGGTATGCTTGATAAACATAATGCCATTGAGGCAGCATTTATAGCTAGTATTTCAGGAAGGTTATCATTTTCTACTGAAACAACTGTACATACTACTTGAACATCATTTCTATATCCTTTTGGGAATAAAGGTCTTAAAGGTCTGTCTATAGCTCTACCATTTAGTATAGCTTTCTCTGAAGGTTTTCCTTCTCTTTTTATAAATCCACCTGGTATTTTACCAACTGAATATAATCTCTCTTCGTATTCAACACTTAGTGGGAAAAAGTCTATTCCCTCTCTTGGTTTTTCTGATGCATTTACATTTGTTAATATTACTGTATCACCATAACTCATTAATATAGCAGCATCTGAAAGCATTCCTAATTTCCCGAACTCAACTTTCATCGGTCTTCCTGCTATGATAGTTTCATGGGTATGATTCATATAAATACCTCCTTTCGGTATATAAAGACTAAATTTTTACAATATTAATATTTTTAAAATAATAGAGCGGTAAAAAACCCGCTCTACTAAATTATCTTCTTAATCCTAATTCTTTGATTATAGCTCTGTATCTTTCGATATCTTGCTCATATAAGTAGTTTAATAAACCTCTTCTTTGTCCAACCATCATTAAAAGACCTCTTCTTGAGTGGTGGTCTTTTTTGTGTGTTCTTAAGTGATCAGTTAAAGAGTTTATTCTTTCTGTTAATAACGCGATTTGAACTTCTGGTGAACCAGTGTCTCCTTCGTGTCTTGCATGTTTAGCTATTATTTCTTGTTTTCTTATTTTATCCATTGTTACACCTCCGAAAAATTATCCCCTAGTTCCAAGAAAAAAGACGGTTACCCTTAAATCTTAGAGTTAGGTTCTATATGATTATATCAAAACTCGCTTTTCTTGTAAATCTTTATTACAAAGAAATTTTTATGTTACTTTCTTCTGCGAATTTTTTATCCTTAATTAGTTGTTCTTTTAATTCTTCTAAAGAATTAAATTTTTTTTCATTTCTTATCTTACTTATAAAGTAAAGTTTTATATGCTTTCCATATATATCTTCATCAAAATTTAGTATGTGAGTCTCTACTGTAGTATTCTTACCATTTACAGTAGGATTATTCCCAACTGAAGTTATACCTTTATAAATTTCTCCATTAACTTCTACATTAGTATAATAAACTCCTATCTTAGGAAGGATTATTTCATCATTATTCTTTAAATTTGCTGTTGGAAAATTAATTGTTCTACCTATTTTCTTTCCACTTACCACTTCACCATTTAATGAGAAATACCTACCTAACATATTATTAGCATCTTCTAGCTCTCCTTCTGATAAAGCTTTTCTTATTCTTGTTGAACTAACTACTTCTGATTTATATGTAAAGGGCTCTATAACGTAAAGTTCTAATCCCTTTAAATCACATAATTCCTTAAGTAACTTAACATCACCTTTATTTTTATGGCCAAATCTATAGTTAAATCCAACAACAATTCCTCGTACATTATAGTTTTTTATAAGATTTTCTATAAACTCTTCTGGTTCTAGTTCCATAAACTTTTTATTAAACTCAACAAAACTACTTAAATCAACTTTTAAGTCTTCAAGAATTCTTATTTTTTCATGTAAAGTTACTAAAAGTTTTGGTGCACCTTCCTTGTTTATAAATTTTCTTGGATGATTTTTAAATGTATATACCATACTTAATGAATCGTTCTTCCTAGACAATTCATTACTTTTGTTTATTAAAGCTAAATGACCTTTATGAATTCCATCAAAACTCCCTAAAGCTACATAGGTGCTTTTTTGAACCACTCTCTTAAAATCATTATTTATTAAAATCATTGACTACTCCTCTATCAGTAATTTCTCCAATTTAAATCCTTTTTCATCCCTTTTTCCTAATCCCAAAAAGACTCCATTGTCTTCATATACTCTATATAGTTTATTAAATTCAACTTCTTCACTATACATTCTATTATCAAATACTTTAACACCATTTCTTAAAAGCTTACCAAACTTCTCATTTACTGTGATTTTTTCAAAAGAATCTAAAGCCTTTTCAATGGAAATAATATGTTTTTCTAAAAGTTCTTCTGTTAAATCTTCTATATTTATTGCTTCTTCTTTAGTAAATGTACCATTTTGTATTCTCTCTAAGGCAGTCATTGTTGCTCCAACATTTAATTTTTCACCAATATCATAGCAAAGGCTTCTTATATATGTTCCCTTAGAACAACAAACATCCATTTGTATATTATCATTTGATTCTATTTTTATATTTTCAATAGAATAAATAGTAATTTTTCTAGCTTCTCTGTGAACTTCTATTCCTTGACGTGCTAATTCATATAATCTTACTCCATTTTGTTTTAAAGCAGAATACATTGGTGGAACTTGATCTATTGTTCCTAAAAAGGAATTTATACAATTTAATATTTCATCCTTTGTTATATGTGATGCATCCTCTTCTCTTAAAACTTCTCCTTCTAAATCATATGTGTCAGTAACCATACCAAGCTTTAAATTCACTCTATAAACTTTTTTATTTTCCATTATATAATCTATAATTTTTGTAGCTTTTCCAAGGCATACAGGTAAAACTCCAGAAGCCGCTGGATCTAAAGTTCCTGTATGTCCTACCTTTTTCATCTTTGCAACTCTTCTTACAATGGCTACAACATCAAATGAAGTCATTCCCGTATTTTTATATATGTTAATTACTCCATTCATATATTACACCATCTCTTTTGCAAGTATTTCTAATATTTTATTTTTAGCTTCGTCTATACTTACACCTTTAATGAATGCTCCAGAAGCCTTTGTATGACCACCGCCACCAAAGTTTTCTGCAATTTTTCTAACATCTAATGTATCTTTAGATCTTAAGCTAACCTTTACTCCCTCATCTACCTCTTTAAGAAGTATGCATCCTTCTACACCTTTTATTTGATTTCCTAAGGATACAACATCTGAACTATTTTGAACTTCTTCTCCAATAGAATCTATCATCTCTTTAGTAATTCTCATAAGAACTATTTTATTATTGCAAACTAGCTCCATGTCTCCTAAAACTAAAGACATTAGTTTCATTTTAGCAAAAGGCTTATTATCAAATATATTTCTATGAATTTCATCATGTTTTATATAATTAACTAATTCCCCTGCTATTATATGAGTTCTTTCAGTAGAATTTGAGTATCTAAAAGAACCTGTATCAGTTATTAATGATGTATATAGACATTTAGCTATATTTTCATTAATTTCAATCTTTAGCTCCTTAAGTAGCATAAATATTATTTCAGCTGTTGCAGAAGCCTCTGTATCTACATAGTTAACAATACCATATTTATCATTTGATAAATGATGATCCATATTAACTAAATTTCCTTTGAATTCGATTAAATCTGCAGAAATTCTTTCAACATTTCCACAATCTAATACTATAACACAATCAGTATCTTCTGATGGCTTTATAACTTCTCCAGTTATTTCCTCAGCATAAGGCAGAAAGCTTAGGTTATCTGAGACTAGGTCTTTAGAGATAACATAAGCTTCTTTACCATAAATTCTAATGCCTTGAAGTAGTGCTAAGACACTACCTAAGGCATCACCATCTGGAGATACATGATATGTTATACCAATTTTTTTGCTTTTATTTATAATTGATATTACATCATGAAATCTCATTTTTTATTTCTCCTTGATTTTGTTTAGCAATGATTCAATATACATTGCATTATCTATAGAATTATCTTCTTCAAATAATATTTCAGGAGTACTTCTTAGCTTAACTCTGTTTCCAACTTCTCTTCTTATGAAGCCAGCTGAACTTTTTAGAGCCTTTAAGCTTTCCTCTTTTTCTTCATCATTTTTAGCGAATAGGCTAACAAAAACTTTAGCGTATCTTAAATCTTTAGTAACTTCAACTTGAGTTACACTTACCATAGCTGTTAGTCTAGGGTCTTTTATTTGATTTCTTATGATATCACTTACTTCTTTTCTTACTTCTTCATTTATTCTTTTACCTCTGAAGTTAGCCATATAAATCACCTCTTTATAAAATTAAAGTTCTTTTCTTTGAACAGCTTCCATAGTATATGCTTCTATTATATCGCCTTCTTTAATGTCATTGAACTTTTCTACACTAAATCCACACTCGTATCCAGCATTTACTTCTTTTACATCATCTTTAAATCTCTTTAATGATGCTAACTTAGATTCAAATATTACAATACCTTCTCTTATAACTCTTACATCTGCATTTCTAACTAATTTACCAGTTAATACATATCCTCCAGCAATTGTTCCAACGTTAGAAATTTTGTAAGTAGCTCTTATTTCAGCAGTTCCTAATACAACTTCTTTGTATTCTGGATCTAACATACCGATCATAGCTGACTTAATATCTTCTATAGCGTCGTATATTACTCTGTAAGTTTTAACTTCAACTCCATCTCTCTCTGAAGCTGCTACGGCATTGTTATCTGGTCTAACATTAAATCCTATTACTATAGCGTTAGATGCAGCAGCTAATGTTATATCTGTTTCTGATATAGCACCAACAGCTCCGTGTATAACTCTTACCTTTACATCATCAGTTGATAATTTTTCTAATGATGCTTTTATAGCTTCAACAGAACCTTGAACGTCTGCTTTAACTATAACTGAAAGCTCTTTAACTGAACCTTCTTTAATTTGGCTATATAAATCTTCTAATGAAACTCTATGTGAAGTTGCGAAACTTTCTTGTCTTATTTTTTCTTTTCTAGCTTCAGCCATGTTTCTAGCTGTTTTTTCATCTTTAACAACTGTGAATCTATCTCCAGCAGCTGGTACTTCTGAAAGACCTAAAACCTCAACTGGAATTGATGGACCAGCTGATTTTATCTTCTTACCTGAATCATCAAACATAGCTCTTATTCTTCCGTAAGTGCTACCAACTATGATTGAATCTCCCATGTGTAGAGTACCATTTTGAACTAATAATGTTGCTACAGCCCCTCTACCTTTATCTAATTTAGCCTCTACAACTGTTCCTTTTGCTTTTCTTCCAGCATCTGCTTTTAATTCTTGCATTTCTGAAGTTAAAAGAACCATTTCTAATAGAGTATCTATGTTTTCTCTAGTTTTAGCTGAAACTGGTACTGCTATTATATCTCCACCCCAGTCTTCAACAACTAATCCATGCTCAGTTAATTCTTGTTTAACTCTATCTGGATTAGCACCTTCTCTATCCATTTTGTTTATAGCAACTATCATTGGAACGTTAGCTGCCTTACAGTGATTTATAGCTTCTACTGTTTGTGGCATTATTCCGTCATCAGCTGCAACAACTAAGATAACTACATCTGTTATTTGAGCTCCTCTAGCTCTCATTGCTGTGAAAGCTTCATGTCCTGGTGTATCTAAGAATGTTAAAGTTTCTCCGTTTACTTCAACAGTGTAAGCACCTATATGTTGAGTTATTCCACCAGCTTCTGTACTTGTTACCTTTGATTTTCTTATAGCATCAAGTAATGAAGTTTTACCATGGTCAACGTGACCCATAACTGTTATGATAGGTGGTCTCTTAGCTAAGTTTTCTTCTTCTACATCAGTTTCTTCTTCGAACTCTTCTAAAGTGTTCTCTTCTTCTTTTTCATAAACTGCAACCTCATATTTTTCAGCAACCTTTTCAGCTGTTTCAAAATCTATTTCTTGGTTTATAGCAGCCATTACTCCTGTGAAGATAAGAGTTTTTATAACATCATTAACTGGTTTGTTTAATTTCTCAGCTAATTCTTTAACTGTTATAGTCTTCCCGATTTCGATAACTTCAACGTCTTGTTCTAAGTTATCATCTTCGCTACCTTTTTTTCTTTTCTTTTTCTTCTTAGCAGCATTATTAACTTCTTCAGCTAATTCAGCTTCATATTCAGCAACCAATTCACTGTTTGCTTCACTTCCTGCTAAAAGTTCTTTTATTAACGCAGCATCTTCATCTTCTATAACGCTCATATGGTTTTTAACCTCAACGCCGAACTCATCCATTAATACGTTTATAAGAACTTTACTTGGAACTCTTAACTCTTTTGCCAATTCATAAACTCTTATTTTTGACATATATTCACCCCCGAAAAATTTTTAGATGAACTAATTATTATTAGAATATGACAAAAGTTTTTCTGCCATATTCTCATCAGTTACTCCTAATATATTGATTTCGCATCTACCTATACTATATCCTAACTCTTCTTTTGAAAAATTATCTATGTATGGTATATCATACTGTTCACAGTACTTAACGAATTTATATTTTGAACGATTTGAAATGCTATTTGAAAAAATAAATAAGTAGATTTTACTTCTTTTCATTTCCTCTTCACATTTATTATAACCTTCCAAAAGTTTACCTGCTCTTTTTGTAAGTCCTAAAAAATTAAGAAATTTATCCATTTGTTATCTCATCCCTCAATCTATCATAGACTTCATCTCCAATGTTAGATTGAAGATTTTTATTTAATCTTTTTGCTTTAAATGCTTTTTCTAAACATTCAACACTTTTACAAATGTAAGCCCCTCTTCCTGACTTTTTACCAGTTAAATCTACAGAAACTTCTCCTTCAGCATTTTTAACTATTCTTATCAGTTCTTTTTTAGGCTTCATTTCCATGCAACCATTGCACATTCTCATTGGAATTTTTTTAGGTTTCATCTTGTCACCTCCAAAGTCTAGAAGTTATTATTCTTCTATTATAGTGTCTTCTTCAACAACAATATCTTCTTCTTGTAATAATTCTTCTGCTTTAGATTTGCTCTTTATGTCTATTTTCCAACCAGTTAATTTAGCTGCTAATCTAACGTTTTGTCCTTCTTTACCTATAGCTAATGATAATTGACTATCATCCACTATAACCTTAGCTGATTTAGTTTCTTCATCAGCTTCTACACTTATAACCTTAGCTGGGCTCAAAGCATTTTCTATATACTCAGATGGAGTATTGCTCCATTTTATTATATCAATTTTTTCATTTTTTAGTTCATTAACTATATTTTGAACTCTAACACCCTTAGGTCCAACACAAGCTCCCATAGCATCTACTGATTCATCATTTGAGTAAACAGCTATTTTAGTTCTTGATCCAGCTTCTCTAGCTATACTTTTTATTTCAACTATTCCTTCATATATTTCTGGAACTTCTAATTCAAATAATCTTTTAACTAAACCTGGATGTGTTCTTGAACATAAAACTGAAGCACCTTTAGATGTTTTCTTAACTTCAACTACGTATAATTGTAATTTTTCATTGAAGTTATATTTTTCTGTAGGCATTTGTTCATTTGGTCCTAAAACACCTTCTATTTTTCCTAAGTCTACAAATACATTACCTTTGTCTTTTCTTATTACTGTACCAGGTAATATGTCAAATTCTTTTTCTGCAAATTCTGAGTAAATTACATTTCTCTCAGATTCTTTTATTCTTTGGATAACCATTTGCTTAGCAAGTTGTGCTGCAACTCTTCCAAAGTTTTTAGGTGTTACTTCTATTTCTACTATGTCATCCAATTGATAAATAGCACTAATAGCCTTTGCATCTTCTAAACTTATTTCTGTTACATCATCATAAACTTCTTCAACAACAACTTTTTGAGCATAAACATGGATTTCTCCTGATTTCTCATCACGTTTTACCTTTACATTTTGTGCAGTTGTTCCTGAATTTGAAAAGTTTTTCTTATAAGCTGCTATTATAGCATCATCTATAGTTTCTAATAAAGCCTCTACTGAAATACCTTTCTCTTTTACTATTTCAGATAATGCCCCTAGAAATTCTTCATTCATTTTTAAACCCTCCTTAAAATTATATCTCCCCTTCAAGGTTCGCTGTCTTAATTTTATCTTTAGGAACTTTTATTTCATTCCCTTCACATTCAACTATTATTTCATTTTCTTGTACATCTTTAAGAATTCCTTTTACATTTTTTCTTCCACTTAAAGAACTCTTAAATCCAACAAAAACTTCTTTTCCTATAAATCTATTAAAATGCTCATCACTATGTAATCTTCTATTTAATCCTGGTGATGAAACTTCTAAGAAGTACGCATCTTTTATTGGATCTTCTATATCAAGCATATCACTTAATGCTCTACTTACAATTTCACAATCCCTTAGAGAAATTCTCTCCTCTGGCTTTTCTATATATAATCTTAAATAATATTCATTATTTTCTTTTACATATTCAATATGATATAAATCATATCCCTTTTCTTTAACTATAGGAGCACAAAGTGCTTCAAGATCAGCTACAAGTTGTTCTTTTTTCATTATACTTCCCTCCCTTATTAAGTTTTAAATCTTATCTTTATTGTATCCAATAAAGCAAATACCTATTAATTTATATAATAATAGGTATGCAAAAACGCAACTTTATTCTAAGTTGCGTTACAAATAGAAAGAGCGGGCTTTTCTGTCCCACTCCTTTACCTCAAACTATTAGTAAAAAACTTCTACTTATATAGTAACATAGTATATTTTATATTACAAGAAATTTTTAAAATTAGCCAAACAAACTAAGTTGGTTACTTTCTTGCATTCCTTCTAGGCATCCATGATTATCTAAAGTTTCTATTACAGTCTTTGAAACCTTAGATCTAAGTCTTAAATCTTCCTTTGAAATAAACTCTCCATTAACTCTACATTCAACTATACTTTTTGCAGCATTGTCTCCAACTCCTTGAAGAGCATTTAATGGAGGTCTTATACCATCTTCTTCTATCTTAAACTTAGTTGCTTCTGATTTATATAAATCAACCTTTAAGAAATTCAATCCTCTTTTATACATTTCATAAGAAATTTCTAAAATAGTTAAAAGACCTTTTTCTTTTACTGATATGTTATTTCCTAAAGAATTTAGTTCTTCCATCTTTGCCTTTATTGCTTCTTCACCCTTACAAATTAAGTCTGCATCGAAATCATCAGCTCTTACTGTAAAATATGTTGTGTAATATGCTTCTGGATAATAAACTTTATAATATGCTATTCTAACTGCCATCATAACATATGCAACAGCATGGCCTTTAGGGAACATATATTTTATTCTTTTACAAGATTCAATATACCAATCTGGTACATTTTTCTCTCTCATTAAAGCTTCATCATCTTCACTAAGTCCTTTTCCCTTTCTTACCTTTTCCATTATAGTAAAGGCTGTCTTAGGAGGAAGATCTTTATACATAAGATAAACCATAATATCGTCTCTTGTTGCTATACAGTCTTTTAGTGTAGTATAACCTTCCTTAATAAAGTACTGAGCATTATTAAGCCAAACATCAGTACCATGTGAAAGTCCAGATATTCTCACAAGGTCTGCAAAACTCTTAGGTTGAGTATCAACTAGCATCTGTCTAACGAATTTAGTACCGAACTCAGGAAGTCCATAACTACCAACTTCACATCCTAATTCTTCTTTAGTTACCCCTAAGGCATCTGGTGATGTAAATAAACTTATAACCTTAGGATCATTTAAAGGTATTGTCTTAGGATCTAAGCCAGTTAAGTCTTGAAGCATTCTAAGAACGGTCGGGTCGTCGTGTCCAAGTATATCAAGCTTAAGAAGTCTACCACTTATTGAATGGTAATCAAAGTGAGTTGTTATAATATCTGTGTTAACATCATCAGCTGGATGTTGTATTGGACAAAAATTATATATTTCATTGTCATTTGGAACAACCATGATTCCACCAGGATGCTGTCCACTAGTTCTTTTTATTCCAGTACATCCAATAGTAAGCCTTTCTATTTCAGCTTGAGATACAACTAATCCTCTTTCTTGAAGGTATTTTTTTACAAAACCATAAGCTGTTTTTTCAGCTACTGTACCTATAGTTCCAGCTTTAAATACATATCCTTTTCCGAAAAGAACCTCTGTGTACTTATGTACAACAGCTTGGTATTCCCCTGAGAAGTTAAGGTCTATATCTGGTTCTTTATCTCCTTCAAAACCTAAGAATGTTTCGAAAGGAATATCATGGCCATCCTTAATATACTTAGCTCCACAATCAGGACAATTTTTATCTGGTAAATCTGCTCCTGAACTTATAGAACCATCTAAGAAAAATTCTGATTTCTTACAATTTGGACAAACATAATGAGGTGGTAATCCATTAACCTCTGTTATATCTGACATTGTTGCTACGAAAGAGGAACCAACAGACCCCCTTGAACCAACTAGGTATCCGTCTTCTAAGGATTTAGCAACTAATTTTTGAGCTATAAGATAAAGCACCGCATATCCATTATTTATTATAGAATTAAGTTCTTTATCTAATCTCTTTTGAACAACTTCAGGAAGATTTTCTCCATATATACTATGAACCTTATTCATAGTCATGTTTCTTATTTCTTCCTCAGCCCCCTCTATTTTAGGAGGAAATGTTTCATCTGGTATAGGTTTTACAGCCTCAACCATATCAGCTATCTTCTGAGTATTTTCTATTACAACTTCCCTGCAAGCCTCTTCTCCTAAATATTCAAACTCTTTCATCATTTCATTAGTAGTTCTAAAATATAAAGGTGGTTGATTATCTGCATCTCCATATCCTTGACCAGCCATTATTATTCTTCTAAATACTTCATCATTAGGATCTAAGAAATGACAATCGCATGTAGCCACTACTGGTTTATCCATTTCCTTTCCTAAATCATATATTTTTCTATTTAACTCTCTAAGTTCTTCTTCATCTTTTACATTTCCTTTTCTTATAAGGAATTCATTATTTTGTATTGGCTGAATTTCTAGATAATCATAGAAAGATGCTATTTCTTTTAATTCCCCATCTGTCTTTCCTTCTAAAACTGCCTTATATAATTGTCCTGCTTCACAAGCTGAACCAATTATTAAACCTTCTCTATACTCAGTTATTATACTTTTAGGAAGTCTTGGTCTTCTAGCAAAATAATCTAAGTGAGCCATAGAAACTAATTTATATAAATTCTTAATTCCAGTTTGATTTTTAGCTAATATTATTATGTGATGTAGAGGAAGTTTCTTTACATCTATATTTGATAAATACTTTTCATTTAGAGTTTTAACATCATGAATATCCATTTCTTCTTTCATCTTTTTGAAAGAAAACTTTAATATCTCCGCAGTAGCCTTTGCATCATCAACAGCTCTATGGTGATTTTCAAGGCTAATTCCTAAATGTTTAGCAACTAGATTTAACTTAACCTTTTTTAAATCTGGATAAAGATATCTAGCTAAAGGAACAGTATCCATTACAGGATTCTTTAAAGTTTTTCCCATATCCATTAAGTTCTTTTTTATAAAACCAACGTCAAAGGCAGCATTGTGGGCTACTAGTACAGAATCTCCTACAAATTCCATAAATTTAGGAAGCACTTCATCTATAGTAGGCTGTCCATTAACCATATTTTGAGTTATACTTGTAAGCTCTGTAATCTTATATGGAATATTTACCTTTGGATCAACAAAAGTACTAAAGGAATCAACTATTTCTCCATCCTTTAACTTAACAGCACCAATTTCTATAATCTTATCATTTTTACTTGAAAAACCTGTGGTTTCTATATCAAAAACCACATACTCATCATCAAAGGATTCCTCATGCCCATTAATAACTATAGGTGTTCCATTATCAGCTAAATATCCCTCTACCCCATAAATAACTTTTATGTTATTCTTTTTAGCAGCTATTTGAGCATCTGGAAAGGCCTGAACAACTCCATGGTCTGTTATGGCTACAGCCTTATGTCCAAACTTTGCTGCTCTCTCAACAATTTTACTTGCAGCAGTTACGGCATCCATTGAGCTCATAGTTGTATGCATATGAAGCTCTACTCTTTTTTCCTCTGCTGTATCCATACGCTCTATTTTTGTAAGCTTATTTATATCCCTAGCCATTATTACAACTTCCTTAGCATAAGGATCCATAGTAGCTTCCCCTCTTACTTTACAATAAAGACCTTTTTTAACATTTTCTAAAACATGTTCTTTATCCTTATCTCTTAAGAAGCATTTAACGGCTATAGAACTTGTATAGTCTGTTATGAAGAATGTAAGTATTATTCTACCTGTCTTAGTTTCAAAAATATCAGTTTTAAATACATCTCCTGAAATAGTAACAATTCCAGATCCCATATCTATACTGCTTATATCTATAGTATCTCCTTGAATATTTCTTCCCAGTATAGTATTTTCATTCTTAGGCTCATCTTTATAAGATTTTTTCTCATAACCACCTTTATTGCCACCATTAGATTTATGTTTATTATCACTAATTTCCTTTTTAACAGGCTTTTCTTGAGCAGCTTGAGCTTTCATAGTTTCTATAACTTTTTTAGCTATTTCTTTGTTTTCATTTAACTTTTCATCATTGTAATTCTTATTAGCTAAACTTTCATCATATTTAACTTCTACTAAAGAATTTATTCCAAAGAATGATTTTATATATCCCTTAATCTCTCTATCTATATGTTTTTTATTAACAAAAGTACATAAAAACTCAGAACCATTTTTTATAATTATTTTTTCTCCTTCAATTACTATAGGAGAATTAAGTAAAACTTCTTTTAAAACAGGATGTTTCTCTATAATTTTTTCACAAACATGATTCCAATGCTGATCTACTACCTGTTTTAAAGTTATATCAGAAATATCTATGTAATACATAATCTCTATATTTATTTCAAAACCTATAGCTTTTTTTATATATTGCTTAATTATTTTCTTTTGTTCTTCTGATAATTGATCTTTACTTTTTATTATGGTTCTTAAAGTATTGCTTTTCTTCAACAATTGAAACTTAGTTATTTCAAACTCTAAATCATTAAGATTATCATCTGATTTTATGGATCTGTTAATCTGTTTAACAAACTCGTTACTCAAAATCTAAGCCTCCTTTGAATTTTATTTTAATTTATCCCTATACGACATAAAGAAGGGATATTAATCCCTCCTTTAAATTATATTGTTTCTATTATCTTTATAAGCTCTTCAACTAAGTCTTCTTCTTTTACTTTTTTAATTATTTCACCTTTTCTAAAGATAAGACCTTCACCTTTACCTCCAGCTATCCCAATATCTGCCTCTCTTGCTTCTCCTGGTCCATTTACAACACAGCCCATTACTGCAACCTTTATATTTTTCTTGCAAGAACTTAGTCTTTGTTCTACTTCTTTAGCTATGTTTATTAAGTCTATTTGAGTTCTTCCACATGTAGGACATGATATAAACTCTATTCCTTCTTTTACATATCCAAAGTTTTTAAGAATTTCTTTACCTACTTTTATCTCTTCAACAGGATCTCCAGTTAAAGAAACTCTTATAGTATCACCTATTCCTTCTGCAAGTAAAGTTCCTATTCCTATAGCAGATTTTATTGTTCCTCTCCAAGGTGTACCAGCCTCAGTAACCCCTAAGTGAAGAGGATAATTTGTTTTTTGTGAAGCTATTCTATAACTTTCTATCATAGTTTCAACATTTGATGATTTCATTGAAATTACTATATCATGAAAATCTAACTCTTCTAATATTTTAACATGTTCTAATGCACTTTCAACTAGGGCATCTGGGGTAGGTTTTCCATATTTTGCTAAAAGTTCTTTTGATAATGACCCTGAGTTAACCCCTATTCTTATAGGAATGTTTTTTTCTTTACAAGCTTTTACTACAGCTTCTACCTTTTCTCTAGATCCAATATTTCCTGGATTTATTCTTATTGCAGAAACTCCATTTTCTATTGCTTTTAAAGCTAATCTATAATCAAAATGAATGTCTGCAACTAGTGGTATATTAATTTTTGCCACTATATCTTTTATAGCGCAAGCTGCATCCATATCTAAAACTGCACATCTAACAATATCACATCCAGCTTCTTGAAGCTCTCTTATTTGTTTAACTGTAGCTTCTACATCTTTTGTATCTGTATTGGTCATAGATTGAATGGAAACTCTAAAATCTCCTCCAACATATATGTTTCCAACCTTAACCTTTCTAGTTTCTTTTCTATTCACTATTAATTCCTCCAAATTTCTATAGTATCGGGAATATTATATCTTTTATAGTTACTAATACCATAAGTCCCATAAGGAGCATGAATCCAACGGTATTTACAGCTTCAATATATTTAGCAGGTATTTCTTTTCTAATTATCATTTGAATAAGCTCTATAAATATTCTTCCACCATCTAAAGCTGGGAATGGTAAAAGGTTAAATACTGCTAATTGAACACTTAAAAATGCCATAAACCATAAAAGAGTATTTGCTCCTGCTTTTGCTGCTTGCCCTGACATTTTAATTATTGTAACAGGACCTCCTACATCAGTTTTTAAATTTGCTTCTCCTGTAACAATAGTCTTTAATGCAATAAATGACTGAGATACAAGACTTCTTGTTTCATTAAATCCTTGCTTTATTCCTTGAAGCAAAGTAGGTTTTTCAACTAAAGCATAGCTTATTCCAACTTGATACATTCCACTCTCATTTAAAATCGGCTGTACTGTTTTTGTTAAGACATCATTGCCTCTTTTTATCTCTAATTCAACTGGATTTCCCTTAGCTAAAGCTAATCCCATTCTAAAATCATCAGTTGTATGAATTTTGTTTCCATCTATTTTTAGGAATTCATCTCCCTGTTCAATTCCTATTTCTTGTGCTGGTGAATTAGGTACTACACTTGCTACTTTATTTTCTGCAAAGCCAGAACTCATAGCTAGCCCAATAAATATTATAAGGGCTAATACATAATTCATAAATGCCCCTGCTCCCATAACAAGTATTCTTTGAATAGGAGTTTTTGCATTTAAGCTTCCTGAATCATCACTTTCATCTTCTTCACCAAGCATTTTAACAAATCCACCAAAAGGAAGGATTCTTAAGTTATATTCTGTTTCTCCAACTTTTACACCAAAAAGCTTTGGACCCATACCAATAGCAAATTCCTCAACATAAATCCCATTTAATTTAGCCACAATAAAATGTCCAAGCTCATGAACTAAGATTAAAGCACTAAATGCTAATAAAGCAAAAATTATATACACCCTTTTCCCTCCTAGTTATATTTTTCATATATATACTGTCTTACTTCTTTGTCTAAATTTATTACATTATGAAGAGTAACCTCTTTGTTGTAATCAAAAGTATTCATACACTCTTCTATTATCTCTGGTATTTGCAGATATGTTATCTTTTTATTTAGGAATAGTTCAACACATACTTCATTAGCCCCATTTAAAATTGTTGGCATAAGCTTTCCCTTTTCTCCTGCTTCATAAGCTAATTTTAAGCATTTAAATGTATCTAAATCCGGCTTTTCAAAAGTTAACTCTCTAATCTTAAATAAATCTAACTTTTCACTAATATTTCCTTGCCTATTTGGATAATTTAAAGCATATTGAATTGGTAATTTCATATCTGGTACACCTAATTGAGCTATAACTGCTCCATCAGTATATTGAACCATAGAATGTATTATTGATTGTGGATGAACTACAACCTCTATATCTTTATAAGGACAATCAAATAACCAATGAGCTTCTATAACTTCTAATCCCTTGTTCATTAGAGTTGATGAATCTATTGATATTTTTTGACCCATATTCCACTTTGGATGCTTAAGAGCTCTTTCTGGAGTTACTGATTTTAAATCTTCTATAGTAAACCCTCTAAAAGGCCCTCCAGAAGCAGTTAAAAGTATTTTATCAATTTTGTTATGAGCATTTCCTTGTAATGATTGGAATATAGCACTATGCTCTGAGTCTACTGGAAGTATTTTTACTCCATTTTCTTTAGCTTCTCTCATAACAAGTTCACCTGCTACTACTAAAGTTTCTTTATTTGCTAAAGCGATATCTTTTCCTTTTCTTATAGCTTCTACAGTTGGTTTTAATCCAATCATACCAACAACAGAAGTAACAACTATATCAATTTCATCTAAAGTAGCAACTTTAACTAAGCCTTCCATCCCATAGATAACTTCACACTTTAATCCTTGGCTTTTTACTAAATCTACAAGTTTTTTGTAAGACTCCTCGTGATTTATTGCAACGTATTTAGGTGAAAACTCTTTTATTATATCCATTGTTAATTCTATATTTCTATTAGCTGTTATACCAACTAATTCAAAATCTTCTTTATGAAATCTTAATACATCTAAAGTTTGAGTTCCTATAGAACCAGTTACCCCTAGTATAGATATTCTCTTCATATTCTTTCCTCCTAAGTTCTTCCTTAAACATAATAGACTAAAATTATCTACTTAGCCTATTATATTATTTTATATCATTATATCTCTAAATACAATAATATACATTTATTATGTTTTCTTTTAACAGAAAGTTATCTACTCATTGATAAATCTTTTTCTCTAAATTATATTTTTCTTTAAAACTATTCCCACCTTTATAAATATCTCTACATAATAAATATACTCAAGTTATTACTTAATATTCTATGAATAATCTTATATTTTTCTTTTTAAGTTAAATATATAATAAAATTTTTATGCCTACAAATAAATATAAATAAAATTTTTTATAAAAAAAATGCTTTAGAAAATCTAAAGCATTAAAATTTTAAGACAAGTGTTAAATAGAAGAATACTATTGTTCCAGCAAATAATATACTGTCAAATCTATCTAATATTCCACCATGTCCTGGTATTAAATTACTATAATCTTTTATTCCTGCGTATCTCTTTATTGATGAAGCAACTAAATCACCAAATTGACAGAATACTCCACATAATATACCTATTATAAAATAATGATATACAGGTATTAAAGAGAAACTATTAGATATTATTATACCAAATATTCCACAAGCTAATGTACTTCCTAATATTCCTCCTATAGAACCTTCTATAGTCTTCTTAGGACTAACCTTTGGACATAATTTGTGTTTACCAAAGAATCTACCTGAATAGTATGCAGCAGTATCACAAAGCCATGATGATAGGAATATTAACCAAACTAGGTATTGTCCACCTTCTTTGATGTTTACTAAATGTATGAAGCTAAAGAAAACTCCTACATATATAAATCCTAAAATAGTAACTGCAACATCTATAAATGTATATTCAATATTAAGTATAGGAACACAAAGTAATATAAATGTAGCTATTATTATTAAAAATGATAACATTTCAAAATTATTTGAAGTTAAGTAATATAATATTAATAATATATATCCCCCTATGGAAATAGGCTTTAATTTTGCTACTTTAACAGTTTTATAATATTCATATAATCCTGCAAAAGAAAGAGCAATAGTAAATAGCTTAAGCCAAATTCCACCTAGGAATATAAAAGCAATAAATGGAGCCATTATAAGTGCGCCTAGATATCTGCTATTAGATTTCACCCAAATCACCTCATTATTTATTTAATTCCACCAAATCTTCTATCTCTATTTTGATAATCAAAAATAGCTTTTCTTAAATCTTCACCATTAAAATCTGGCCAGTTTATTTGAGAATACCAAAATTCTGAGTATGCACATTGCCATAATAAGAAGTTGCTAAGTCTTTGTTCTCCACTTGGTCTTATTATAAGATCTGGATCTGGCATTCCTTTAGTATAAAGATAGTCATTAAACATATCTTCGTTTATATCATCTATACTTATTTTGCCCGCTTTAACATCTTCTATTACAGATTTTATACCTCTAACTATTTCATTTCTTCCACCATAATTTAATGCTAAGCTTAAAACTACTCCAGTGTTATCTTTAGTTTTTTCCATAGCCCAAAGTATAGCTTTTTTAGGTTCTTCTGGGAATCTTGATAAATCACCTATAGTTTGTACCCTTACTCCGTTTTGATGAAGTTCATCAATTTCATTTTTTATAAATTCAACAACTAACTTCATAAGAGCATTAACTTCATCTTCTGGTCTTTTCCAGTTTTCAGTAGAGAAAGCATATAAAGTTAAATATTTCACTCCTAATTTATCGCATTCTTTTACAATAGTTTTTATAGTCTTAACCCCAGCTCTATGTCCCATAGTTCTTGGAAGACCTCTTTTTTTTGCCCATCTTCCATTACCATCCATTATTATGGCAATATGCTTTGGCATTTTATCTTCAATTAGAACTATTTCTTCTGAATCTTCATTTCCTTTTTTACTAAAAAAATCTAACATAGAAGGTTCCTCCTTATAATTCAATTATAAAATAAAAAACCTGCTAAAGAGCAGGTTTTTTAAATTAAATTGACATAATCTCTTTTTCTTTAGCTGCCACTATAGTATCTATTTCTTTAACAAACTTATCTGTTACTTTTTGGATGTCATCTTCACCCTTTTTCATTTCATCTTCAGTTATAGTTCCTTCTTTTTTGAAGTTTTTAACTTTATCATTTGCATCTTTTCTTATAGATCTTATAGCAACCTTAGCTTGCTCTCCAACTTTTTTAACGTTCTTAACTAAATTTTTTCTAGTTTCTTCAGTTAATTCTGGAACTAAAAGTCTTATTATAGTACCATCATTGTTAGGGTTTATTCCTAAATCTGATTTTAAGATAGCTTTTTCTATTTCTTTAAGCATTGGTTTTTCCCAAGGTGTTATAACTAATAATCTTGGTTCTGGTGATGAAACATTAGCTACTTGATTTAAAGGACACATGCTTCCATAATACTCAACTTGAATTCTATCTAACATAGTTGGGTTAGCTCTTCCAGCTTTCATTGTAGCTAATTCTGAATTTAAAGAATTTATAGTTTTATTCATTTTTTCTTCTGATTTTTTTATAACGTCCTTAATCATTTAAAACTCCTCCTTATTTTTTGCTTACTATTGTTCCTATATTTTCTCCTAAAACAACTCTCTTAATGTTTTCAGGATTATCTAAAGCAAATACTAATATAGGGATGTTGTTGTCCATACAAAGTGATGTTGCAGTTGAATCCATTACTTGTAATCCTTGCTCAAGTACTTCTATATATGATAATTCATCATATTTTTTAGCATCATCGTATTTATGTGGATCTTTATCATAAACTCCATCAACCTTTTTAGCTAATAATATTACATCAGCTTCTATTTCAGCGGCTCTTAATGCTGCTGCTGTATCAGTTGAAAAATAAGGGTTTCCTGTTCCTGCTCCGAATATTACTACTCTACCTTTTTCTAAGTGCCTCATAGCTCTTCTTCTTATATATGGCTCTGCTATTTCCTTCATTTCTATAGCAGTTTGTACTCTAGTGTCTACCCCTAAAGATTCTAATGAATCTTGAAGTGCTAAAGCATTTATTGAAGTAGCTAGCATTCCCATATAGTCAGCAGTAGTTCTATCCATGCCTTCTCCACTTCTACCTCTCCATATGTTTCCGCCACCTACAACTGCGCCTACTTCTATTCCCATATCAACAAGCTCTTTTACAGCCTTTGCTATGTTCATTGCTATATTAAAATCTATTCCAAAACCATTTTCGCCTGCTAAAGCCTCACCTGATAACTTAAGCATAACTCTTTTGTATTTACAAGTTCCCATCTTAAACCTCCAAAACGCTGAATTCTCTATTTTTGTTAATTTTTTATATCTATATTCTAAAAAAAGAGAACACAATGTGTTCTCTTATGTTATTATTTTCCGCCCATTTTAGCTACTTCTTCAGCGAAGTTTTCTTCTTTCTTTTCGATTCCTTCTCCTCTTTCGAATCTTACGAACTTAGTTATAGTTATTGGAGAACCTACTTCTTTTGATTTTTCTTCTAATAATTTAGCGATTGATTTGTCGCCATCTTTTACCCAAGCTTGATCTAAAAGACAAACTTCTTTACAGTATTTTTTGATTCTTCCCATTACCATCTTATCAACGATGTGCTCTGGTTTACCTTCGTTAAGAGCTTGAGCTCTGTATATTTCTTTTTCTTTTTCTAAAGATTCTTGATCAACATCAGCTTCTGATAAGAATAGTGGGTTAGCAGCAGCTATTTGCATACAAACATCTTTAGCAACTTCAGCTAATACTGGTGATGAAGCTTCACATGCTAATTCAGCCATAACACCTATTCTTCCGCCACCGTGGATGTAGCTTTGAACTAATCCGCTTTCAACAGAAAATCTTTCGAATCTTCTTACGCTCATGTTTTCACCAATCTTAGCGATTAACTCAGTTAAAACTTCTTGAACAGTTTTGTCTCCGTCTAATTTTTCTGCTAATAATTCTTCTACAGTGTTTACATTTGAGTTAGCAACTAATTCTGCTACTCTTCCTGCAAATCCAACGAATTCTTCGTTTAAAGCAACGAAGTCAGTTTCACAGTTGATTTCAACTATTGAACCTTTTTTCATATCTTCTGATACGTAAGTTTTAACGATACCTTCAGCTGCTACTCTTCCAGCTTTTTTAGCTGCAGCTGCTAATCCTTTTTCTCTTAAAACTTCAACTGCTTTTTCCATATCTCCATTAGTTTCAGTTAGCGCTTTTTTACAATCCATCATTCCTGCGCCAGTTCTTTCTCTTAACTCTTTAACTGCTTTAGCTGTTATCATTGAAATTCCTCCTGACTATTTAATTAAAAGGTAAACGAAGCAGAGAGCTTCATCTACCTTTTCAGTATTTATCTTAATATTACTCTGCTAATTGCTCGCCTTGTCTTCCTTCGATTATAGCGTCTGCCATTTTACCAGCTATTAATTTAACTGCTCTTATAGCATCGTCATTTCCTGGAATTACGTAGTCAACTTCTTCTGGGTCACAGTTAGTATCAACTATAGCTACTACTGGAATTCCTAATATTTTAGCTTCTGCTATTGCATTCTTTTCTTTTCTTGGGTCAACAACGAACATAGCTCCTATGTTTGAAGCGTCTAATTCTTTGATTCCGCCTAAGTTTCTTTGTAATTTTTCTCTTTCAAGTTTTAACTTGATTACTTCTTTCTTAGGTAAAACGTCGAATGTTCCGTCTTGTTCCATTTCATCTAATTTGTTTAATCTGTTTATTCTTGTTTTTATAGTTGTGAAGTTAGTTAACATTCCTCCTAACCATCTGTGGTTAACGAAGTACATGTTTGATCTTTCAGCTTCTTCTTTAACAGCTTCTTGAGCTTGTTTTTTAGTTCCAACGAATATTACGTCTTTACCAGCTTCTGATACTTCTCTTATAAAGTTGTAAGCTTCTTCAGCTTTCTTTACAGTTTTTTGTAAATCGATTATGTATATACCGTTTCTTTCTGTAAAGATGTAAGGAGCCATTTTAGGGTTCCATCTTCTTGTTTGATGTCCGAAATGAACACCAGCTTCTAATAATTGTTTCATTGAAATTACTGACATTATTTTTTCCTCCTAGATTGGTTATTTCCTCCACTATCTTCTTTACTATAAGCACTACTTAAAGTAGCACCGGCTTATAGATTCGATAATGTGTGTATTTGTTACCTTTGATAGTATAACATAGGGTTATAAAAGTATCAACAAGATTTTTCAAAGTTTTTATAAAATAATATTATATCACTATTAAACTTTTTACCTAATTTGATTTTATCTTAAATTATCTATAAATATACTGAAAAATACTAATTAATTATAAAAAATTACTTATTTCTATTAAACCTCTTATAAAAGTTATAAATCATAGATTTTTTATATTTATTTAATTATTATTAGCTTGTTATATAAAAAAGAAGAAGATGCAAAAAAACACCTTCTTCAAATCTTATTTTATCTTTTTAAGTTCATCCATTAACTTTTCGTTTAATATTTTTATATGAGTACCTTTCATCCCAAGACTTCTTGATTCAATAACTCCTGCACTCTCAAATTTTCTAAGAGCATTTACTATAACTGATCTAGTTATTCCAACTTTATCAGCTATCTTAGAAGCTACTAATAATCCTTCATCTCCATTTAACTCACTAAAAATATGTTCTACAGCCTCTAATTCTGAGTAAGATAAAGTTCCAATAGCTAATTGAACCACCGCTTTTTTACGTGCTTCTTCTTCTATTTCACCTTGTCTAGCTCTTAAAAGCTCCATCCCAACTATTGTAGCACTATATTCTGCTAAAACTAGGTCATCATCATTAAATTCTTCCCCAAATCTAGCTAATAATAAAGTTCCTAATCTATCTCCATTACCAACTATAGGAACAATAGTTGATATTTTTTTAGAGATTAAACATTCTCCTACCCCTTCAAAAACACATATTCCTTTATTAGGTATGTTTGCAATTGTATCTTGAATGTTTATTAATTTATTATTGTAGTCTTCTGGGAATTTTCTATCAACAACAACTTTTTCTTTCATTATGTCACATTCAAATTTTTCAGAAAAAGAATAACCTAATATTCTACCTTTTCTTCCAACTAAATATACATTACACGACATAACATCACTTAATAATTGGCATATATCTCCAAAAGCTATAGCTTCAGTACCTGATTTTTGTAAAATCTTATTTAATCTTCTAGTTTTACTAAGTAGTGTCGACATTATATCCTCCTCGCACCATTTTACAAAAGATGTAAATTTCAGAATTTTTAAAATATTCTTATAATAAACTTATTATTTAAATATTAACATAGTAAATACTTCATTTCAACCAGTAATACTGGTGGAGATAAGGACTAAAAACTACTTTTCTGAGTTATTTTCATCATTATTTTTTTCAATTATTTTTTCATATTTACATTCTTTATCGCTACACTGTAAATATTCACCTTTACTCTTAGAGTATCTCTTAACCATATATGAACCACATTCTGGGCATTTTTCATTTGTTGGTTCATACCAACTTACGAAATTACACTCTGGATAATTACTACATCCATAGAATCTGTTTCCCTTTTTACTTCTCTTAACTAAAATCTTTCCTCCACATAATGGACAGTTTGCATCAACCTCTTCAACTATAGGTTTTGTATTTTGACACTCTGGATATCCAGGGCAAGCTAAGAAATCTCCAAATCTTCCATGCTTAATAACCATAAGTCTTCCACATTTATCACAAGGTACATCACTGACTTTATCTTCTATAATAACCTTAGATATCTCTTTTTCTGCCTTTTCTATATCTTCCTTTAATGGAGTAAAGAATTCATCTACTATATGAGTCCAACTTTCTTTTCCAGCTTCAACATTATCAAGTTTAACTTCCATTTCTGCAGTAAAGTCAGTATCAACTATCTGCTTAAAATAATTAGAAAGTATATCATTTACTATAAAGCCTAATTCTGTTGGTATAAGAATCTTTTTCTCTCTATCTACATATTTTCTACTTATTAATGTAGATATTGTTGGAACGTAAGTACTTGGTCTTCCAATACCTTTTTCCTCTAAAAGCTTAACAAAAGCAGCCTCTGAATACCTAGCAGGTGGTTGAGTAAAATGTTGTTTACCTTCAATTGATTCTTCTTTTAAAACTTCATTTTCTTCTAATTCAGGTAAAAGTACTGATTCTTCCTCTTCCCCTAATATATACTCATAAACTTTCATGAAACCATCAAATTTTATAGTGGATCCACTAGCTCTTAATGTATAATCTCCATTTTTAATTTCTAGGCTATTAGTATTTAATATACATGTAGCCATTTGGCTTGCTATGAATCTTTTCCATATTAAAGCATATAACTTATATTGATCATTACTTAAGTTTGCCTTAGCAATCTCTGGTGTTATTTCAACATATGTAGGTCTTATGGCTTCATGGGCATCTTGTATATTTTTCTTTCCTTTATATACTCTTGGTTCCTCTGGAACATACTCTTTTCCATATGTTTCATCTATAAAGTTAAGAGCTTTTTCTTGAGCTTCCTTTGAGATTCTAACAGAATCAGTTCTCATATAAGTTATTAAACCTACAGTTCCAAATTTCTTAACTTCAACCCCTTCATAAAGTTGTTGAGCTACTGACATTGTTTTCTTTGTCATAAAGTTAAGCTTTTTACTTGCCTCTTGTTGAAGAGTACTTGTAGTAAATGGAGCTAAAGGATTTTTATTCTTAGTTCCTTTTTTTATCTTGCTTACTATATATTCATTTTCTTTAAGTTCATCTATTATTTGATCTGCTTGTTCTTTATTTTTTATTTCTATCTTTTTCTTATTTTTAGTTGTTAACTTAACAGGGAAAGACTTCTTTCCTTTTTTAAGTTTAACATCAACAGTCCAATACTCTTCTGGATTGAACTTCTTTATTTCTTCTTCTCTATCACATATAAGTTTTAATGCTGCTGACTGAACCCTTCCAGCACTCAATCCCCATTTTACATTTCTCCATAGAAGTGGACTTATTTCATATCCAACCAATCTGTCTAACACTCTTCTTGCTTGCTGAGCATCTACTAAATTACAATTTATTTTTCTTGGATGCTTTATTGAATTTTTAACTGCATCCTTTGTTATTTCATTAAATTCTATTCTACAATTCTCGTTTTCATCTATCTTAAGCACATTAGCTAAGTGCCAAGATATAGCTTCCCCTTCTCTATCAGGGTCAGTTGCAAGGTATATCTTATCACTTTTTTTAGCTAACTTTCTAAGTTTGCTTAAAAGTTCACCTTTTCCTCTTATTGTTATATATTTAGGATTATATTCATTTTCTATATCAACGCCTAATTGGCTTTTTGGCAAATCTCTTACATGTCCCATGGAAGCTTCGACTACATAATTTTTACCTAAATATTTTTCTATTGTCTTGGCTTTAGCTGGTGACTCAACAATTACTAATTTTTGACCCATCGTAAACTCTGAATTAAATCCAGAGTGTTCACCCCCTCAAACTATCATATTATTTTTGTATAATAATCTCCTGGTATAACTTCTATTTTATTTTCAAATTGCAATTCACATAATAACTCATATATGATAGATGTGTCAATATTTGTTACTCTTATAATATCGTCTATATGTAGAATATTATTCTCTAATATGCTTAAAAGCAACTGGTTAATCTCTGAATTTTCCTCTTTTTTGCCATCTTTATTACATTTTCCTTCTTTTTTTATTTTAAAAGGTATTGAATTTAATAAATCACCTATATTAGTGAATATACCAGCTCCATCTTTTATAAGATTATTACAGCCCCTGCTTTGAGAAGAAAACACATCTCCAGGCACTGCAAAAACATCTTTTCCTTGATTTACAGCATAATTTGCAGTTATTAAAGATCCACTTTTTTCTCCAGCTTGAACCACTATAACAGCTTCAGATAATCCACTTATTATTCTATTCCTCTGAGGAAAATTATATCTAAGCGGTGGCGTATCAGGGAAAAATTCACTAATTATACATCCATTTTTAATTATTTTTTTATACAATTCTCTATTATAGACAGGATAATCTAAATTTATTCCACAACCAAAAACGGCAACATTATAAAAATTTTCTTCAACACACTTTTTATGTGCTTCAGTATCCACCCCAAAGGCTCCACCGCTTACTATTCCAACACCTGCTTTTCCTAGCCCTGAAGCTATAAGACTTGCACATCTTTTCCCATATGGATCACATTTTCTCGATCCAACAATGGCAACATTGGTATCTTCAGCTCTTTCTAAATCCCCCTTATAAAAAAGAATATAGGGAGGTTCATCTATATTTTTAAGTCTTTTAGGATAGTCTTTATCTAAATATGTTACTATTTTATAGTCTTTCTTATTTATATCATTAATTACCCTACTATTCAAATCAATGTTAATATCATTTTTAAATTTACTAGCGCATTTAATTCCAGTTTCCTCTATATCCTTTCTATGTATGTATATATTTTCTTCATTTCCTAATTGATTTAAAAGCTCTACTTTTATATTGTTTGAAATCTTTAAACTTCCAAGCCATATTTTATAATTTAAATCAACTTCTTTCATTTATATAACCTCTCCCTCTAAATTTTTTCTATAATTAAGAGCTTCATAAATATTGCTTTTTTTAATATCTTCACTGCCATCCATATCTGCTATGGTTCTAGATAATTTTATAATTCTATCTAATGCCCTACTACTTAAAGAAAATCTTGTGTATATATTATTTAAAACTTCATGACATTCTTCATCTAATCTTATTAAACTTTGAATATGACTATGTTTCATCTGAGAGTTATAAGTTATTTCTAAATCTTTAAACCTAAATTTTTGTCTTTCTCTTGCTTCCTTAATTTTATTTCTTATATCCTCTAAATTTTCTTTTTTATTACTTGAATTAAGTTCATTATAAGAGGCATATCTAACAGAAGTAAAAATATCTATTCTATCTAGCATAGCCTTAGAAAGTCTATTTCTGTATTTAATCCGTTCATATTCACTACAAGTACATATTCTTCCTTCATAACCACTTAAGTAATTTCCACATGGACATGGATTAAAAGCTCCTATAAGCATGACTTCTGCTGGATATGTTACACTTCCTACATTCCTAGATATGGTTATCTCTCCATTTTCCATAGGCTCTCTTAAACATTCTAAGGTTCTTCTATCAAACTCTAAAAGTTCATCTAAAAACAAAATACCATTATGAGCTAAGGTAACTTCTCCTACCCTTAAATCTCTTCCTCCACCTATTAAGGATACCCTTGTTGCAGTATGATGTGGATTTCTAAAGGGCCTTTCAATTTTTCCTTTAGTATTATTTAAAAGTCCCGAAACACTATATATCCTTGTTGTCTCTAATATTTCTTTTTTATTTAATTCTGGTAATAAAGATTTAACCCCCTTAGCAAGCATTGTTTTACCTGATCCTGGAGGTCCTTGCAATATAACATTATGATTTCCAGCCGCTGCAATTATCATAGCTCTCTTTGCACTTTCTTGACCACAAATCTCATTAAAAGAATTATCTTCCTTTAACGCACAAATTTCCTCTTCTCTTTTATAAGGTAGCACATCTCTATAAGTTAAAAATCCAACCACCTCTTTTAAATGAGAGAAACCATATAAATTAATATTATCAACACAAGAACATTCTCTTAAATTATCCATTGGTATAATAAACTTATCATTATTATTTTCAACTCCAGATATAACAGAGCATAAAGCTCCATTAACAGATCTAATATGGCCATCTAGGGATAATTCTCCTAAATAAACAGTATTCTCTAAAATCTCCATTTGAATTTGACCACTCTCAATTAATATAGCTAAAGCTATAGGAAGATCAAATCCAGTTCCTACCTTTCTTAAATTCCCTGGAGCTAAATTTACTGTTATTCTCCCTAAAGGAAATTCATAACCACTATTTAAAATAGCTGCTCTTACCCTCTCTTTAGCCTCTCTAACGGAAGTATCCGCTAAGCCTACCAAAGTAAAACTTGGCAACCCCTTACTTATATCAACCTCTATATTAACAATTACACCTTCTATTCCTATTAAAGTTGAACTTTTCAAACTTATAGACATACAAATCACCTTCTTTAAAAGATATACTTTCAAAAATCATACTAACCACAAAAAAATTTTTTAATCATTAAAATTTTAAAATGTTTAAACTTGTACTTAAGTGTTAAAAATTCAGTAGAGGTGATTTAAATGAAAAAATATAATAAATCTATAGGTTTCTATGGAGAGGATTTAAGTGTAGAATTCTTAAAAAAAGAGGGATATTCAATCTTAGAAAAAAACTTTAATTGTTCCTCTGGAGAAATTGATATTATAGCTATTAAAGATGAAATAATTTCTTTTATAGAAGTAAAAAGCAGGTTTTCTAACTCCTTTGGTAATCCAAAAGAATCAGTAACCTGCTCTAAACAACGTAGAATAATAAATGTAGCAAAATACTATCTACATATAAAAAAACTCTACAATTATTATATTAGATTTGATGTTATTGAAATTAACTTTCATATTGATAGTTCAAAGTATGAATTAAACTTTTTAAAAGATGCTTTTAGGGTATAACTATAAAATATTCTTTAAAAAACTCATTCTATGAATTTCTGTAGGCCCTACTTCTTTTAAAGCATCTACATGAGTCTTAGTTCCATAACCAACATTTTTTTCAAAATCATATTGCGGATATTTTTTATGATATTCCTTCATAATATTATCTCTATAAACTTTTGCAATTATTGAAGCACAGGCTATACAAGCACTTTTTGTATCACCTTTTATAACATGCTTATTTTCTCCATTAAAGTTCTTTATTAAATATCCATCAGAAAGGACTAAATCTGGCTTTATACTTAGTCCTTCACAAGCTTTTATGAATACATGATTATTACAGTATCCTATACCTTTTTCATCTATTTCCTTGCTATCACACATTGAAATGGAGTAACTTAAGGCTTTTTCTTTTATGATCTCACTTAACTCTTCTCTTTTATGTTCTGATAATTTTTTTGAGTCATTTATGTAAAGAATTATATCATCTAAATCACTAGAATCTAATATTACCGCTGCTGAAACTATAGGACCTGCTAAAGGACCTCTTCCAACCTCATCAACTCCAGCTACATATTTATAATCACCAAAACTCTTATCAAAAAGATACATATTTTTAACTCTTTCCTCTTCTTTAATAAGATTATTTAGGTTCTTCTCTAATCTATTTCCTAAAGATGATACATTTTTTCTTTTATCCTCTTTTAATAAGTCAGCAAGTTCTTTTATTTGAGCTTTGTTATCTCTATTTACATCTAACTCTTTTACTAAATCACTTACTACTTTAAAAGAGTATGAATTTAAATTTTCTCTCATATCTTTTATTAAATTATCCATAATAAACCCTACTTCCTATTCTGGTTTTTCTAAAGATATTTTTCCTATTTTTCCGCCTCTAAATTCATCTAAAATTATTCCTGCAATTCTATTGTAATCTATTTGATTACCTGACATTATAGCTCCTCTTTTTCTAGCTATAGCATCTAAGTTATCTAATGGATTTTCATGAAGTTCTGTAAGTTTATATCTAGTCATTAATTCTTCTGGATTTGTTTCTTGAAGTCTTTCAACTAGTTTAAGAGCTAATTCTTCAGTATCCATTATTTCGTCTTTTATAGCTCCAGTAAATGCTAAATTTAATCCAACGATCTCATCCTCAAATTTAGGCCATAAAACTCCTGGTGTATCCATTAATTCTATACCTAACTTAGTTTTTATCCATTGTTTATTCTTAGTAACACCTGGTCTATCTCCAGTTTTAGCTATATTGTTTTTAGCCATTTTATTTATAAATGTTGATTTACCAACGTTAGGTATTCCAACAACCATAGCTCTAGTAGTGATTTTAGCTAAACCTTTAGCTTTTAATCTATCATGTTTATCTTTTAAAAGTTTTAAAAGAGCAGGTTTTATAGCATTTAGTCCTTCACCTTTTAAAGCGTTTACTTCTAAAACAATTGTTTCATCATTAGTTAAGCTATCTTTCCAAGCTTTAGTTACCTTAGGATCAGTTAAGTCACTCTTATTTAAAAGTATTACTCTAGGCTTACCAGCACATAGAGTGTCTATATCTGGATTTTTAGAAGATTTAGGTATTCTAGCATCTCTAATTTCTATAACAGCATCTACAAGCTTTAAATTGTTCTGTATTTCTCTTTTCGTTTTGACCATATGGCCAGGGAACCAGTTTATTGCCATAATAAATCACCCTTCCATTTTTTATTTTAGGTTATATTCAATATATTATCTTAAACAAATTAAATCAATATTGTTTAAAGTAAAATTCTAATATTTTTATACAAACAAAAAATGGGACTATTCACTAGTCCCAGTTTATGTTTAAATTATCTAGTTAACTCTTTAACTTTAGCAGCTTTACCTACTCTGTCTCTTAAGTAGAATAATTTAGCTCTTCTTACTTTACCTCTTCTTACAACATCAATCTTATCGATGATTGGAGCGTTTATTGGGAAAGTTCTTTCAACACCTACACCGTAAGCAACTCTTCTTACTGTGAAAGTTTCTCTTAATCCACCGTTTTGTTTTTTGATAACAGTTCCTTCGAATACTTGGATTCTTTCTCTGTTACCTTCTTTAATTCTAACGTGAACTTTTATAGTGTCACCTATGTTGAATTGAGTTAAATCTTCTCTGATTTGTTCTTTTTCGATTGCTCTTATGATTTCGTTCATTGTGCATTCCTCCTTGATATCTTCTAAAATTTTGACGTTCTTAACACACTCTGTGACAGAGGACCGCCGGTACTAGCACGAAGTTTATTCTATCATACTTGTATTCTTTAATCAATATATTTATTTTGATTTTAACAATTTTATGTCTTCTTTTGAAAGTTTAATTTTTTCAAACATATCTGGTCTTCTTTCCTTAGTTATAAGAAGTGATTGTTTTCTTCTCCACTTTCTTATATTTTCGTGATGACCTGACATAAGAACCTCTGGAACTTTCTCTCCTTCAAATTCAAAAGGTCTTGTGTATTGTGGATACTCTAAAGTCCCATCATAATAACTTTCATCTTGGAAACTCTCTTCACTTCCTAAAACACCAGGTACTAATCTAGATATGCTATCAATAACTGGAATACATGCCATTTCTCCACCTGTTAACACAAAATCTCCAAGAGAAATTTCTAAATCAAAATATTTATAAACTCTTTGATCTATACCTTCATAGTGCCCACAAACAAAAATAAGCTCTTCCTCTTTAGAAAGTTCCTTAGCCATTTCTTGATTGAAAGTTTTTCCTCTTGGTCCTAAAAATATAACCTTACCCTTATTTTTTTCTTTAACAGCCTTTATAGCATCTACAACTGGCTGAGGAGTCATAACCATTCCTGCTCCGCCACCATAAGGATAATCATCTACCTTCTTATGCTTATTTAAAGTATAATCTCTTATATTTACCGTCTCTATATGTAGAAAACCATTTTCCCTAGCTCTTCCTATTATGCTATGTTTAAATATATCAAACATCTCTGGGAACAATGTAAGAATATTAATCTTCATATTGCCACTCTCCAGAAGGTCTTATAGTAATTAATTTTTCATCCATATTAATATCTAAAACTATATCTTTTAATACTGGAACTAATACTTCCTTCTTTCCTTGAACCCAATAAACATCATTACTTGGAGTTTGGATTACATCTTTGATTTTTCCATACTCAAATCCCTCTGTATCAACAACAGTGCATCCAACTAAATCAACTATGAAATATTCATCTTCTTCAAGCTCTATAGCATCTTCACGTTCTATTTCTAAATAAGTTCTTTTTAGTTTTTCAGCTTCCTCTATTGAATTTATTCCTTCTAATTTAAGTATAACTTTATCCTTAAAGTATTTTACGCCCTCTACTTTAACCTTTTTCCCTTTTAAGATAACATATTCTAAATAGTCAAATCTTCTCATATCTTCAGTTAAAGGCATAACTTTCATTTCACCTCTTAAACCATGAGTGTTTATTATTTGACCAACTACTAATAAATCTTCCATTATTACACCCCTTTTCTGTATATAAAATAAGAGTTAGGTATTCCCCTAACTCTTTTTAAATGATTTCTACTACAACTTTTTTATTTTCTTTAATTGCAGCAGCTTTCACTACTGTTCTGATAGCTTTGGCAATTCTACCTTGCTTTCCAATAACTTTTCCCATATCTTCAGGTGATACCTTTAGTTCTAATATGATTGATTCCTCTCCTAAGACCTCATTTACATGAACATCCTCAGGTTTATCTACTAGTGACTTAGCAATTATTTCAACTAATTCCTTCATATTATTCCTACTTAAAAATAAGTAGATTCACCCCCTAGGAAAACTATTTTATACCAGCTTGGTTGAATAATTTTTTAACTATATCAGTTGGTTGTGCACCATTTCCTAACCACTTAGCAGCCTTTTCAGCGTCTATTTTAACTTCAGCTTCTGGCTTAGCGATTGGGTTGTAGTATCCTATTTCTTCGATGAATCTTCCGTCTCTTGGACTTCTTGAATCAGCAACAACTACTCTGTAGAAAGGAGCTTTGTGAGCACCCATTCTTCTTAATCTTATTTTAACTGCCATTACATTTTCACCTCCTTCAAAAGTGTGTTCAATTTATTTCATAAAAGGAAGTTTACTTAAAAATCCCTTTTTACTAGCATTTTTTTGGAATGATTTCATTTGCTTCATTTGCTTTTTCATCATTTCATAGCCTTTTAAGACTTTATTTACTTCTTGTACTGTTGTACCAGAACCTTTAGCTATTCTTCTCTTTCTTGAACCATTTCCTATTACTAAAGAAGGTTGTTTTCTTTCTTTAGCTGTCATTGATTGTATGATTGCTTTAACTGTAGCCATTTGTTTTTCTCCTTGAGAAAAATCAATACCTTCAAGTTCCTTTGTGTTAACACCTGGAATCATCTCTATCAATTTATTTATAGGTCCAAGCTTTTTCATTTGATCCATAGCTGATAAGTAGTCATCAAAGTTAAATTCTTGATTTAACATTTTTTCACTTAACTTACTTGCTTCATCTTGGTCAATAGCTTGCTGAGCTTTTTCTATTAAAGAAAGGACATCTCCCATTCCTAATATTCTTGAAGCCATTCTATCTGGATGGAATACTTCAATATCACTCATCTTTTCACCAACACCAACAAATTTAATTGGCTTGCCAGTAATGTCTCTTATGGAAAGAGCAGCACCACCTCTTGTATCACCATCTAACTTTGTTAATATTATTCCTGAAAGATCTAATGAGTTATTAAATGTCTCTGCTACATTAACAGCATCTTGACCTGTCATAGCATCAACTACTAATAATATTTCACTAGGATTTGAAACTTCTTTAACATCTTTTAACTCTTGCATTAAATCTTCATCTATATGAAGTCTACCAGCGGTATCTATTATAACAACGTTATTTCCATTGTCTTTTGCATGCTCTATTGCAGCTTTGGCAATATCTACAGCCTTAACCTTATCTCCCATTGAGAATACTGGTATATCTATTTGTTTTCCTACAACCTGTAATTGCTTTATGGCTGCGGGTCTATATATATCACAAGCCACAAGTAATGGCTTTTTGTTTTTCTTTCTTAAGTGCAATGCAAGTTTTCCAGCCATAGTTGTTTTACCTGCACCTTGAAGACCTACTAACATGAACACTGTTGGTCCATTGTCTGAGTATTTTAATTTACTCTCAGTCTCTCCCATAAGAGTTGTTAATTCGTCATTAACTATTTTAATAACCTGTTGACCTGGAGTTAAACTATTTAATACTTCCTCACCAACACATTTATCTTTAACATTTGATATAAACTTTTTTACCACCTTGAAGTTAACATCTGCCTCTAAAAGCGCAAGCTTTACTTCTCTCATGGCTTCTTTTATATCTTTTTCTGTTAGCTTACCTTTACCCTTTAATTTTTTAAGCGTGTCTTGTAATTTAGACGCTAATCCATCAAAAGCCATGCTTAACCCTCCTAAGCGTTTATAATTTCCTCTAATTTCTCATCTATATATTTTTTTATATCTTCATCTAAATTAGAGTTCTTATTTAATTCTGCCATAAGCTCTTCTTTAATTCTATACCTTTTATCAATTTTTTTTGATAATTTAAGTTTTTCATCATAAGAATGAAGTTGCTTACAACATCTTTTGATTAAATCATAAATTGCTTGCCTACTGGTTTTATTAATTTCAGCAATCTCTGCTAGTGACAAATCTTCATTGTAATAAAGGGTCATAACATTAAACTGCTTTTCCGTAAGCAATGTTCCATAGTAATCTATTAACATTGATATTTCAAATCTATTTTCCATATAACCACCTTGCTCACGAATAAGATAATAACAAATAATTTTATAAGTGTCAAGTATTTTCACTTAACACTTATTTTTTTGATAATTATGCTTAAAAACCTGATGATTACTTATATAAAATACTATCTATTAATTTATGATCAATAATTTTTTTAATATTTTTTTATTTTTTTCTTATAATAATGCCTCTGCAAATTCCTTAGCATTGAATTTTTGTAAGTCCTCTACACCTTCTCCAACACCAATATATTTAACTGGTATATTTAAAGTATTTTTTATTGATATAACAACTCCACCCTTAGCTGTTCCATCTAACTTAGTTAATATTATTCCATCAATAGGACAAGCCTCCATAAATTGTTTTGCTTGTATAACTGCATTTTGACCTGTTGTACCATCTAATACTAGAAGAGTTTCTTTTTTTCTATCTCCTAATTCTCTATCTATTATTCTATTTATTTTAGCTAACTCATCCATAAGATTTTTCTTGTTATGAAGTCTCCCAGCAGTATCACATATTAATAAATCTACATCCCTAGCTTTAGCAGCCTGTACGGCATCAAAAACTACTGCCGCCGGATCTGACCCTTCTTGATGCTTAACTATATCTACATTAGCTCTTTGACTCCATATATCTAATTGATCTATGGCAGCTGCTCTAAAGGTATCCGCAGCGGCTAATAGAACTTTTTTACCATTATTTTTATTTCTAGCTGCTATCTTACCTATTGAAGTAGTCTTACCTACTCCGTTAACCCCTATTATAAGCATAACTTTCTTTTCGTTATCCTCTTCTTCCTCTTCAGAGTCTCCTTCTAACATCATTTCTGCAATAACTTCTTTTAAGGCTGGTTTAACCATTTCAACATCATTTATTTTTTCTTTTCTTATTTTAGCTTTTAATCTATCAATTATTTCAACAGTAGTATCCATTCCTATATCTGACATTATAAGTGCTTCTTCAAGCTCCTCATACATATCGTCGTCTATAGTTACAGCTAAATTTAAAGCCTCATTTATTTTATCTGTTAAGTTATCTCTTGTTTTTGTTAATCCAGTTTTTAATTTATCAAATAATTTTCCAAACATTTTTTGTCCTCCTCTATTTCTCCAAGTCTACTGAAACAATTTTAGATATACCTTTCTCTTCCATAGTAACTCCATACATAACATCAGCAGCTTCCATAGTACCTTTTCTATGCGTTATTACTATAAACTGAGTATTATCTCTAAACTTACTTAAAAACTCTGCATATCTTCTTACATTGGCATCATCTAAAGCAGCCTCAATTTCATCTAATATACAGAATGGTGTAGGTTTCATCTTTAATATGGAGAATAATAAGGCTATAGCAGATAAAACCTTCTCTCCTCCAGACATAAGATTAATATTTTGAAGCTTCTTTCCTGGTGGTTGAACATTTATATCTATATTTCCTGTAAGTTCGTCACCCTCACCTAAAACAAGTTTTGCACTACCGCCTTTAAATAATTCTTTAAAGGTTTCATCAAATAGCTTATTTAAGATATTAAAATTTTGTCTAAAGACTACTCTCATCTTAGATGTCATTTCTTCTATAACATTTAAAAGTTCTTCCTTAGCCTTTTCTAAATCATCTCTTTCTGTTGTCATAAAATTATACTTCTCAGATATTTCTTTAAATTCTTCAATAGCATTTACATTTACATTTCCTAAACCAGTTATTCTAGCTTTAAGAGTTGATATTCTTGACTTATGAGAATTCATATCTTCAATAGGCTTAAATCTATTTTTCTCTTCTTCAAAACTTGTATTAAATTCTTCTAGAAGTCTTTTGTTTAAGATATTTTTTTCATTTTCTTGTTTTGTATAAGTTATATCATTTTTATGAACTTCTTCTTCCTTTTTAGCTATTTCAACTGAAAGAACTTCTAAGATATTCTCAGCAGAGCTTATGGTCTCTTTTAACTTACCTTTTTTAAGTTCAAAGGATTTAAAGTTCTCTTCAAGAGTAATTATATTTACTTCCTCTTCTTTTATGAACTTTTCACATAAAACTATTTCTTTTTTACTTTCTTCCTTATTAGCTTTTATCTCTTCTAAGTACTTAGTAATATTTATAAGTTTATTTTCCACTTCTTCTATAGAAGAATTTATTCTATTAGCTTCCTTTTCTCTTCCCTCAATAACTTCTTGAAGCTTAGCTTTATTTATTTTCATATTAGTTAGCTTATCTTTATATTTAGAAAGAGTTTTTGAAAGTTCTTCACGTTTCTTATCTAATTCTTTTACCTTTTCTGAATTAGTTACTTCTTTGTTTTCAAATTGACTAATCTTTTCATTAACAATTTCAATTTCTTTAACTATCTTAATCTTTCTTGAATCAATATCCTTAAGCTCTAACTCTAAAGATTTTATAGAATTTTTTATTTTAAAAGTTTCATCATTAACATTTTTAATCTTGTTATTTAAGTCTGCTAACTCTAAATTCTTTTCATATATTTTGTCTATAATTTCTTGTTTTTTTATGCTTAACTCTTCTTGATCTCTATTTAACTTTTCCAATTCTTTAGTTAGTATGTGCTCTTCATTTTTTACCCTAACTAATTCATCCTCTAAAGCTTTAACTTCATTTTTTCTAGACATTATACCTGTGTTTTTTTGATAAAGACTACCACCTGTAAGTGCTCCACCTGCATTTACAACCTCACCAGATAAGGTAACAATCTTATGTCTATAATTGAGCATTTTAGCAATTTTTATGGCATTATCTATATTATCACATATTATAGTTTTACCTAATACATAATTTATAACATTATTATAAACCTCTTTAAAGTTTACTAAATCTGAAGCTATTCCTAAGAATCCTTCACTTTCAACTATGTTTTTGCTAAGTTCTAACTTCTTACCCCTTATTATTGATAATGGTAAGAATGTAGCTCTTCCTAACTTATTTTCTCTAAGATGATTAATAAGAATTTTTGCAACTTCCTCATCTTCAGTTATAATATTAGAAATACTTCCACCTAAGGCTACTTCAATGGCAGTTTCATATCCAGCCTTAGTTTCCACAACCTCTCCTAAAACTTTGCATTTGTTTTTATTTATTTTTACACGTCCAGCATCTACACTAGCCATTATTTTCTTTACTGAAAGGTTGTATCCTTCATATTGATTTTCTAATTTTTTTAGCATTTCTTTATTAGCTTCAACCTTATTTACCTTTGATAAAATTTGATTAAGTTTACTTTGAGTTTCCTTAATTAACTTTAAGCCTTCTCTAAACTCTTCTTCTTTTTCCCTTAATTCTCTTTCTTTATCTTTCTTTTCTTCTTCTATAATTTGAAGCTCTTTTTGAAGATTTAAATTAGTTGCTAAATTAATTTTTAATGAATTATCATAATTTACTTGTTTGCTTTTTGATGAATCAAGTTTTTCATTTATATTACTCAATTCACTTTCTAGCATTGTCATTTTATTTTTAGATAAAGAAACCTTTTTTAAAAGTTCTAATTCCTCATCCTTTATCTTTTTAATTTCTTTTTCCTTAGAAATAAATTTTAAGTTAAGTTCATTAACTTCTTTTTCTAAGGTATTAATTTCTTCTAATTCTTTTTCAAACTTACTTTTATTTGAATTAAAATCCTTCTCTATAGAGTTTTTTTCCTTCATTAAGACATTTAATTTCTTCTTATTTTCTTCTAACTCTTCTTTGTTTTTAAGAATTAATTCATCTATATTTTTAATTCTTTCATTTAAAAGATTTACTTTTCCTAAGCTTTTATTTATTTCTTCCTTTTTAACAAAATACTCTTCTTGCTTTTTAGAATGGCTGCCTTCTAAAGAGTCTAACTCTTCCTTTAAAGCAAACATTTTCTCTCTTTCTTCTTTATACTTTTCTTTTTGCTTATCATTAAATGCTATTAAATCTTTTATCTTTTCTTTTTGCTTTAATATAACCCCATCAATATTATGTAATTCACTCATAATAGATGATATTTCTTTGTGCTTTAATTCATTTGAAAGCTCTAAATATCTTAAAGCTTTATTTTTTTCCTCTTCTAAAGGACCTAATCTTTCTTCATAAGTAAAAATTATATCATTTATTCTAACTAAGTTTTCTTCCGTATTCTTTAACTTTTTCTCAGCTTCACCTTTTCTAGATTTAAACTTTACAATACCTGCAGCTTCCTCTAGAATAGCTCTTCTATCTTCCGGCTTACCACTTAGAATACTATCTATTTTACCTTGACCAATAAGCGAATACCCTTCTTTTCCTATTCCTGTATCCATAAATAGGTTTACAACATCTTTTAATCTACAAGGAGAATTATTTATTAAATATTCGCTTTCTCCAGAACGGAATAATTTTCTAGTAACTTTTACATCTAAATAATCTAAAGGGAGTTCCCCTAAAGAATTGTCTAAAGTTAAAGAAACCTGTGCATATCCTATAGGCTTTCTATATTCTGTACCAGTAAAGATTACATCTTCCATCTTAGCTCCTCTTAAGGTTTTAGCACTTTGCTCCCCTAAAACCCATCTTACGCTATCTGATACATTACTTTTTCCACTTCCATTAGGCCCAACTATAGCTGTTATTCCTTTTTTAAAATTTAATTCTGTTTTATCAGCAAATGATTTAAATCCCCTTATTTCAAGAGATTTTAAAAACATATATTCACTCCTATCCTTACATAAACATAATCGGTAATAAAGTTGCTAAAAAGCATATTACAACAAAAATAATAGTAATTTTTATAACCCTGTCTCTCGTAGTTTTTCTCACTGTACTTCACTCCTCATGGTATAAGTTTATATTATGCCAATTAAAATATCAATAAAAAAAGCCTCAGAGATCAACTCCAAGGCATATAATAACTATAAATCTATTTTATATACTTTCGATTCTACTTCTATATTTATTTTATCTACTTCCATAGAATTATCTACTTTAACCTTCAAATTACAATTTTGTGCCTTGTCTTTAAGTTCATTGAAGTATCTCTTTTTATCAGCATAAAGCTTAGAAACTGATTTATTGCTAATTCTTATAGTTACCTCTCCACTTTTATCCTTTAAGATATTATATATATTTTCATTTATAATACTACTCTCTACTAATTCCCTAAAAGCAGGATGGAAAGGCCCATCTACAATATCCTTACCTAAAGCTATATTATCTGTAGGCTGCAAACCAATTCTTATAACCTGTATATTATTTTCTTTATACATATTATAAAGTTTAGCACTTATATACACAGCCTCTTCTAGAGTATATGGTTTATAAGTTCCCTCTAAGTACATATCCTCCATAGGAGTATTTTTCACTGTAAGAGCAGGATATATTCTACATATATCAGGTTTCATCTTTATAGACTCTCTTGTTGTTTCTATATCCTTCTCAAAAGTGTCCTCAGGAAGTCCTACCATTATTTGATGACCTAAAGTAAAGCCATATTCTTTAATTAACTTAGAAGCTTTTAGAACCTCATCATAACCATGACCTCTACCTGATTTATGCAACACTTCCTTATCTAAAGACTGAACTCCAAGTTCTATTATATCAACTTTATAACTTTTTAAATGATCTAAAATAAACTCATCAATATAATCTGGTCTAGTAGACAACCTTATATAGTCTATAATTTTTTTATCCTTATATTCTTTTGCAACAGCTAATAGTTCTCTTTGCTTATTTATATCAATAGCAGTAAAAGTTCCTCCAAAGAAAGAAACCTCTAATATTCTATCTCCTTCACCAATTGTTTCTATATATTCTTCAATTGTCTTTCTTACAAAATCACTATTAACCTTATTTTCTTGCTTGTACTTTGGCCCTAATATAATCTCTTTATTTTCTCCAGTTATTTTCCCTTGATTACAAAACACGCAATCATGTGGACATCCTTCATGAGGAACAAAAATTGGGATTATATAGTGTCTTTTTCCCATTTAATTTCACCTAACCTTTGCAGTGCTGCTTTAGCTGCATTTTGTTCTGATTCTTTTTTACTAAATCCAACACCTTGACCCATAATCTCATTATTAATTAAAAGGTCTGTAAAGAATTTTCTTCTGTGAGGTGGTCCTTCATGCTTAACTAAATTATAAACAATATTAACTTCCCCATTTTTTTGAAGAACTTCTTGTAATCTAGTTTTAAAGTCTAAGATTATTTCTTCATTTATAGCCTTATCTATAACATCTTTAAAGTTTCTTAAAATAAAGTCATTTGCAACTTCAATTCCTTTATCTAAATAAACTGCAGCAATTACTGCTTCTAATGCATCAGCTTGTATTGAAGTTCTTTCTCTTCCTCCAGTTAGTTCCTCACCTTTACTCATTCTTATATACTTACCAAGTGATAGATTTTTTGAAACTTTATGTAAAGAATTTTCACAAACTACTAAAGCTCTTATTTTTGTTAATTCACCTTCAGATTTATCTTTGTAATTATTAAATAAATATTTTGTAACACAAAGCTGTAAAACTGAATCTCCTAAAAATTCTAATCTTTCATTATATTTTACATCTTTAAATTGATTTGCATATGAACTATGCGTTAATGCTGTTATAAGCACTCCTTTGTTTTCAAACTCAATTCCTATAAGTTTTTCAACTTCTATTAAATTTATATCTTTCACCTTAAAATTCATCTCCTTAAGGTTTATTCTTCAAGTTGTTTGTGAAACAACTTCAAGAATAAACTTAAATTAAAAATCCCGCTTATTGCGGGACTTTATTACTTCTCTGTATGTTCTGTGATGTATTCTACTACATCTCCTACTGTTTTGAAGCCCTCAGCATCTTCATCTGGGATTTCCATCTCTAACTCTTCTTCAAGAGCCATTATTAATTCAACTATATCAAGAGAATCCGCACCTAAGTCATCTATAAATGTTGATTCCATAGTTATTTCATCTTCGTTTACGCTTAATTTATCAGCAATAATTTCTTTTAATTTATCAAACATTCAATTCACCTCCTAAGTTAATCTAATAAAATATTATTATATATAAAATGCATAGTCAATACGCATTACGTAATTTTTAAATATTTTTTTGATTATCAAAGCTTTTTTTAGTGATTTCTTCACTTAATTTCCCAATTAGGTCATTTTCATGGAACTTTCTTGCCTGTCTTATTGCATTTTTAAAAGCTTTTGCATCAGAACTACCATGTGCTTTTACACATATTCCCTTTACACCTAAAAATGGTGCTCCACCATATTCTTTATAATCCATTTTTTTCTTAAGGTTCATTAAAGCTGGCGCTAAGAATGGTACTCCTAATTTAGCTAAAAATGATGATTTAACTTCTGATTTGATCATACTTAATATTGTAGAAGCTACACCTTCATACATCTTTAAAACAGTATTTCCAACAAATCCATCACAAACTAAGACATCCACATCTCCTGTTGAAACTTCTCTTGGTTCAACATTTCCAATAAAGTTAATATCTTTTTCTTCCTTTAGAAGCTTATAAGTAGCCTTTGTAAGGTCATTACCCTTTTCTTCTTCTTCTCCAATATTAACTAATCCTACCTTAGGGTTATTAACATCCATAACAGATTTAAAGTAAACCTCACCCATTTTAGCAAATTGAACTAAATAAGAAGGTTTAGAATCAACGTTAGCTCCTGCATCGATTATCATAAAAGGACCATTTTTACCTGGCATAACTGGTGCTAAAGCTGGTCTTTCAACCCCTTTTATTCTTCCTACAATAAGTGTACATCCTGTTAAAAATGCACCTGTGCTTCCAGCTGATATAACTGCTTCACACTGATTGTCCTTAACAAGTCTAAGAGCTTTAACAAGACTTGAGTCTTTTTTCTTTTTAACAGCCATAGCAGGATGCTCATTAGTACTTATTACTTCTTTAGCATCTATAAAAACAACTCTTTCTTTGTCATATTTAAACTTAGAAAAAGCCTCTTTTAAAAGATCTTCTGGTCCAGTTATATATATTTCTATATCCTTAAATTCTTCTAATGCCTGAACACAACCTTCAACTACTGCACTTGGGGAATGATCTCCGCCCATTCCATCTACAGCAACTCTCATGAGTTTCACCCCTTTTTTTTCCTATATATAAAGAAAAGAAAGTCATAAGACTTTCTTTTATTCTTCAACTGATACTACTTCTTTACCTTTGTAGTGTCCGCAGTTTTTACATACTCTATGAGCCATTTTCATTTCATGACATTGTGGGCATTCTACGATACCTGGTAAGCTTGCCTTGAAAGTTTGAGCTCTTCTTGAATCTCTTTTTGCTCTGAACGTTTTTCTAGCTGGATTTCCCATTGTTACACCTCCTTATTACTTAAACAAGTCCATTAGCTTTGCCATTCTTAAGTCAATTTCTTCATTGTCACATTGGCATGTTTCTTTATTTAAATCAATACCACATTTTTGACAAAGCCCTTTGCAGTCTATGCTGCAAAGTCTTTTTATAGGTAAGGTTGAAATTACGTTTTCTACTACCGCTTCAGCAACATCTAATTCGTCGCCTTCTACATAAGCAATAGAATCATCTTCTTGATTTGAATTATTTGTAAATTTCTCATCCATATCTATTGATACTTCATAAGAGAAATTAGTTAAGCATCTTGAACACTTCATCTGAAGTTCTCCAGTAATGTTACCTACTAACTCTATAAAAGACTCATTAGATATAACTTCACCAGTAAAATGTAGAGGCTTTATAACCTTCATATTTTCGCCTTCAAATTCGAAGCTTTTTAAATCCAGAACAAAATCTAAAGATTTTCTTCTTTCTCTTTTTGAGCATATTTCTGAAAAAATTAATTTCATAATCATCGTAGTTAAATAACTACTTTCACGCTCCTTAACATAAGATATGCATTGTTTATTCCTAAACAACACATATCTTATTATATTAACTAGCTATTTAAAAGTCAAGTATTTTATAATTATTTACTTATAATACTTACTGTATCTTGTGCTATCATTAATTCTTCGTTAGTTGGAACTACGAAAAGTTTGATTCTTGAACCCTCTTTGCTTATTTCAGCAACTTTAGCTCTTATATTGTTTCTTTCTTCATCTAACTCAATTCCTAAGAATTCTAAATCTCTACAGATAGCTCCTCTTTCTATGATTGAGTTTTCTCCAACACCAGCAGTAAATACTATTACGTCACATCCATTCATCTCTGCAATGTATGCTCCTATATATTTCTTAACTGAGTTTCTGAATAAATCTAAAGCTATTTGAGCTTCTTTGCTTCCTTTGTCAGCAGCTGCTTCAACATCTCTAAAGTCACTGCTTACTCCTGAAACTCCAAATATTCCTGATTTTTTGTTCATTAAAGTATTTACTTCTTGTGAAGTATATCCTAATTCATCTATTAAGTATGTAACTACAGCTGGGTCTATATTTCCACATCTAGTTCCCATTACTAAACCTTCAAGTGGTGTGAATCCCATAGTAGTATCTACACATTTACCATTTTTTATAGCTGCTATACTTGCACCATTTCCTAAGTGACAAGTGATTATTTTTAAATCTTCTATGTTTTTACCCATAGCTTCTGCTATTTTAGCTGAAACATATTTATGAGAAGTTCCGTGGAAACCATATTTTCTTATGTGTTCTTTTTCATATAATTCATATGGTAATGCATATACGAATGCTTTTTCTGGCATTGTTTGATGGAATGCTGTATCAAATACAACAACCATAGGAACATTTGGCATTAATGCTTTACAAGCATTTATTCCTATTATATTTGCAGGATTATGAAGTGGAGCTAATTTAGCACACTCTTCTAAATCTTTCATAACTTCCTCTGTAACTAATGCAGATTCAGCATATTTTTCTCCACCATGAACAACTCTGTGTCCTATAGCATTTATTTCATCTAATGATTTTATAACACCATGTTTTTCATCTATTAAAGCTCCTAGAACTAATCTAATAGCATCTTGATGATCTTTCATTGGCTCTACGATTTCATATTTATCTTTACCTTCACTCTTTTGAGTTAAGTTTGCGCCTTCTAATCCTATTCTTTCTACTAATCCAGTTGCTAAAGCATTTTCAGTATCCATATCTATTAATTGATATTTTAATGATGAGCTTCCGCAATTTATAACTAATACGTTCATTATAAACTCCTCCTGTTAAACTTATAATGTAAAATTAATAAGCTTAATTCATTTTAATTTTATCCATCTATATAAAATTCTAATCAATTACTATTTAGTTGCTTGTGCTTGAACAGCAGTTATTGCAACAACGTTAACTATATCCTCTGAACTACATCCTCTTGAAAGGTCGTTTATTGGTTTAGCGAAACCTTGACAAACTGGTCCAATAGCTTCTGCATTAGCAAATCTTTGAACTAATTTATATCCTATATTTCCAGCTTGTAAATCTGGGAATACTAAAACATTAGCATTTCCTGCTACTTTACTATTTGGAGCTTTTTGTGAAGCAACTTTTCCAACTATAGCAGCATCTAATTGTAATTCACCATCTATATCTAAATCTGGTCTTAATTCTTTAGCTTTTTCTGTTGCTACTCTTACCTTTGTTACTAAATCATGATCAGCACTTCCCATTGTTGAGAATGAAAGCATTGCAACCTTTGGATCCATTTTGCAAAGATTTTTAGCAGTATCAGCAGTAGCTATAGCTATAGCAGCTAATTGGTCTGCATTTGGATTTGGATTAACAGCACAGTCTGAGAATAATAACATTCCACCTTCTCCATATTGTGAACCTGGTACCATCATTATGAAGAAACTTGATACTACAGATACTCCTGGAGCAGTTTTTATTATTTGAAGGCCTGGTCTTAAAAGGTCACCAGTTGTGTGTACAGCACCTGATACCATTCCGTCTGCATCACCCATTTTTACCATCATTGTTCCGAAGTATAAAGGATCTCTTACGATTTTCCCAGCTTTTTCAACTGTCATTCCTTTAGCTTTTCTTAATTCATAAAATTCGTTTATATAAGTGTCTAATTTATCTGAAGTTTCAGGATCAACTATGTTTACTCCCTCTAAATTTACGCCTAAAGCTTCAGCTTTTTCTCTTATTACTTGTTCTGAACCTACTAAGTAAACGTCAGCAAGTCCTTCTTCTTTTATTCTTTGTGAAGCGACAAGAGTTCTCTCTTCATCACCTTCTGGAAGTACTATTTTTTTTCTATTATTTTTAGCACTTTCCCATATTTGTTTCATAAGTTCCATGTTCATTTCTCCTTTCAAGTCAAAGCAGATGTTATGTGTTATCACACACAATACTAATAATACTATACTCCTATACTAATATATTTTTCAACAGATAACAAACAAAAAAACGGTATCATAATATTGTTTTTATATTTAAAATTATCTGAATTTTCTAATAAATATATACACTTTATTATTTTTATATATTAGGTTATTATAGTTTTATCAAAATAGGAAAAAGTGGTGATTTAAATGAATATAACTGGCATAATAACTGAATATAACCCTTTTCATCTAGGTCATGAACTTCATCTAAAAAGTTCAAAAGAGATTACAAATTGCGATGGAGTTATTTGTGCTATGAGTGGAAACTTTGTGCAAAGAGGTTTGCCTGCTTTAACGGACAAATGGACTAGAACAAAAATGGCCTTAGAAGCTGGAGTTGATTTAGTTGTAGAACTTCCAACCCTTTTTGCAACTTCTTCAGCAGAATTTTTTGCCTTTGGTGCAGTATCTTTGCTTAATTCTTTAAATGTAGTTAATAATATTTGTTTTGGGTCAGAATGTGGAGATATAGATTTAATCAAAAAACTTAGTGAAATTATTATCAATGAACCTCCTCTATTTAAAGAATATTTAAAGGATTATTTAAAGGAAGGACTTCCCTTTCCTAAAGCTAGAAGTGAAGCTTTAATGAAGTACTTAGATGATAATAATTATAAAATTGATTTTTCATACTTAGAAAAAGTTCTAAACTCTTCTAATAATATATTAGCCATTGAATATTGTAAAAGCCTTTATAAGCTTCAAAGTTCTATAAAACCTTTTACTATACAAAGATTAGGAGCAGATTACAATGATGAAAAACTTTCAAAAAATGAAATAGCTTCTGCTTCTGCCATAAGAAAAAGTATTTATACTTCAAATATAGAAGAAAGTCTTGATTTTATGCCTGAGTATAGCTATAACTTATTAAAAAACACTTCATTTAGTGATTTAGACAAAATGTTTGACTTAGTAAAATACGCTATAGTAAGCAATCCTAATGTATTAAAAGAAATACCAGAGGCTTCTGAAGGAATAGATAATAAGATAATTCAAAACATAGGAAAAGCTAATTCTTTAGATGAATTAATAAACCTTTGTAAAAGTAAGCGTTATTCATACACTAGATTAAACAGAATTTTATGTCACGTACTATTAAATGTAAATAAAGATCTTCTTTCTCTTAGAAAATCTTCTCCTAATTATGTAAGAATCTTAGGATTTAATAATAAAGGAAGGGAAATTTTAAAAGAGATTAAGAAAAATTCTGAAATAAACATCGTTAATAAATTATCAAAAGCTAAAGCAGATCCTTTGTTAGAATTTGACATAAAAGCCACTAATATTTATAGCCTTCTAAATCCATCAGTTAAAATTAACAGTGATTATTTAATTAGTCCTATTATTTTTAGATAACAATAATATTATTATATGTACTTAAATATAAATACTATATATGATTTCGTAAAAGGAGGAAACCATGTATAGTATTTTATTTTTACTTATAATAATACTAAGTATAATTTTAATAAAATTATTAAAAATAAAAGGCAATATTATTTTTTCTTTATTTTTAACCCTAACAGTAATTTACTTTATAGTAAATCCTAAACTTTCCATGGAAGCATCCTTAGCTGGTGCAAAGTTATTTTTTTACTCTGTGCTTCCAACTATGTTTCCATTTATGGTTATATGTAACATGATAATTAATTTAGATGGAATAAAACTATATTCAAAGATCTTAGGTCCTATTCTATGTAAACCCTTAGGATTAAGTTATCCTTGTAGCTTTGCTTTAGTTGCAAGTTTTCTTTGTGGATATCCACTAGGTGCAAAATATTCCACTGACTTATATAAAAAGGGGCTTATTCCCCACGATGAATTTGTAAGACTTTTAAATATAGCTTCTAATATAGGCCCTTTATTTCTATTAGGCGCTGTGGGAACATCAATGCTTGGAAATTCAACTCTTGGATATTTATTATTAATACCAAGTTATCTTTCTGCAATTATTATGGGTATAATAACTAAAAATAAAAAAAGAGAGAAAAAACTCTCTCTTTCTAAAGAAGTCATTACTGAAAACAAATCTACTTTTAACATAGGAGAAGTGATTAAAAAGTCTATTGAGGATGCTTCCTTAAATATACTTGTCCTATGCGGATATGTAATTATGTTTTCAGTAATAATAAGTATGTTAAAAACCTTATTTATTTCAACTGGAACATTAACAAACTTAAGTTCTATGTTAAATCTACCTCCTGATATATTTAACGGTTTATTTTTAGGAAGCATAGAAGTTACAAATGGATGTAACATAATAGCTTCTAGTAATTTATCACTTTTTAGCAAATTACTCTTACTATCATTTTTAAGTTCCTTTGGTGGACTTTCAATAATAATGCAAACTTCTTCTTTCTTTTATAAAGAAAATGTATCTATAATAAAATACTTCTTATTTAAAGTTTTGCAAGGAATAATTGCCTTTGTACTTATGTTTTTCATTTATATGATATTTAAAAATAATATTGCAGTTTCACTTATAGAAAGCTCATTTTTAATTACGCTTTCTCCAATAATATTAATTATAGGAATAACCCTTGGCTTAGCAATTTTATATAAATTACTTATCGCCTCTTAATTCCTTAATATTGCTTCTTATTTCACCAGTTGCTTTATCTAAGTCTTCTGTGAAATCAATAGCAAACTTCTCCATATTATTTTTCATATGATTAAGAAATTCTTCTCTTTTATTAGTTATTTCATTTTCTAATTGAGATAATATTTCATCAGCATATTCTCTTGAGCCTAGTCTAATAGTTTTTGCTTGTCTTTGAGCATTAGCTATTATCTCCTGGGCTCTTAATTCTGCTTCTTTTACTATATTATGATTCTCAATTCTTTTTTTCATCATTTCATAAGTTTCTTGCTTAACACTCTCATTTTCTTTTCTAGCTTCAGCTAAGATTCTTTCTTTCTCTCCTAAAACCCACTGTGCTTTTTTAATCTCATCTGGAAGACAATTAATCACTTGGTCTAAAAGTTCTAAAACTTCTTTTCTATCAACAACAACCTTACCTGTTATAGGGACCTTAGAAGCTCCCTCAACAATATCTCTTAAGTAATCTAAAATTTCAATAACTTGTGACTCCATGTTAATAATTATCCCTCCCCTCTTAAACTAATAATCCTTTCTTCTAAATCCTCTACTATCTCTTTTGGAACAAAGTTTTTTATTTCTCCATTAAAACTTGCAACCTGCTTTATTGCAGACGAGCTTATATAAGAGTAATTAGGGCTTGTAACCATAAATACAGTTTCAACCTCATTTGCTAATTCTCTGTTCATAAGTGCCATTTGGAATTCATATTCAAAATCAGTAACTGATCTTAAACCTTTTATTATTACATCTGCTTTTTCTTTTCTCACAAAATCAATTAAAAGTCCATTAAAACTTTTAACCTCAACATTATTGTATTTTGCAACGCACTTCTCTATAAGATTAACCCTTTCTTCTATAGAAAACATACCTTTTTTATTTATGTTTATAAGAACAGCAACTATGACCTTATCAAATTTACTTGCCGCTCTTTCAATAAGGTCTAGATGTCCTTTAGTAATAGGGTCAAAACTTCCTGGATAAACCCCTACTCTCATTTTAGTCCTCCTCTATTTTATAAAAGCAAACTGTTGTATTTCCATACTTCTTAACTTTTGTAAGCTTTATCTTTTCAGTTCCCTCAAAAATTTCTTCACTTGAATCTATTTTAGTAACTATTAACCCATCTTCTTGAAGTAAGTTTTTTTCTTCAATTATTTCTATAGCTTCTGGAATAAGATTTTTCATATATGGAGGATCTATAAACATTAAATCAAATACTTTACCTCTTGAAGCTAAACTTCTTAATGCAGAATAAGCATCTGTGTTTAGAGCATGACAAAAATCTCCGAAGCCTAAATTTTCTATATTTTTCTTTAAAACAGGGAATGTTACTGGACTCTTATCAACTAAGTAGCATTCTTTAGCTCCTCTACTTGCTGCTTCTAATCCTAAACTTCCTGTTCCTGCAAAAACATCTATAACTACAGCATCAGGTATATACCATTGAATCATACTAAACATTGATTCTTTTACTCTATCTAGTGTTGGTCTTGTTTCATATGTTGGTGGTGATAATAGTTTTCTTCCTCTTGCTTTTCCTGCTATTATTCTCATTTATAATGTCCTCCTTTGATTTTCCTTAATTATTTTATCATATTACTAGTTTTTGAACAATTTACTAATTGAAACAAATATACCTACTATTTCTTTCAATTCCCCTCATTATTTCTGTACAAAGCTTTTTATTATCTTCATTTATATTATTTACTATTAATTTAGCTTCATGATTAGCACATTTTAATATATTTATATCATCAACTACATTAGCTAGAATAAATCCTTCATCTCCATGCTGTCTCATTCCAAAGACTTCCCCAGCACCTCTTAGTTTTAAATCCTCTTCTGCAATATAAAAACCATCTGAACTCTCTGTCATTATTTCCATCCTTCTTCTAGTAATATCATTTTTAGTATTAGCTATAAGAATACAATAAGACTTATGTTCTCCTCTTCCAACTCTTCCTCTAAGCTGATGAAGTTGAGCTAAACCAAACCTCTCTGCATTTTCTATAATCATCATTGTAGAGTTTGGTACATTAACACCTACTTCTATAACCGTTGTAGATATTATACCTTTTATTTCCCCATTTTTAAAGGTATTTATAATTTTATCCTTATCTTTTCCAGCCATCTTACCGTGTAAAATTTCAATTCTTACATCCTTAAAGATTCCATTTTTAAGTTCTTCATAAATTTTTTCAACAGAGTTTAGATTTAACTTTTCATTTTCCTCTATTAAAGGTGATACTATATAGAATTGTCTTCCTTTCTCTACTTCCTTTAAAGCAAAGTTATAAGCCTTCATTCTTTGATTCATATCTACTAGCATAGTATCTATTGGCTTTCTTCCTGGAGGTAATTCATCTATTATAGAAATATCCAAGTCACTATATAAATATAAGGAAAGAGTTCTTGGAATAGGGGTAGCAGTCATTACTAAAACATCCGCTCTCTTATTTTTATTTATAAGCCTACTTCTCTGTTCTACTCCAAATCTATGTTGCTCATCTGTTACCACAAGACCTAAATTATTTAGTTCAACATCATCCTGTATTAAGGCATGAGTTCCTATTAACATTATTTCTTTCCCTGAAGCTATTTTTTCTTTTATTCTCTTCTTTTCTTTTTCCTTAGTGCTTCCAGTTAAAAGCTCTATATCAACTCCAAATTTATCTAAATATTTTTTAGCTTCAGCATAATGTTGATTAGCTAATATTTCTGTAGGTGCCATAAGAACAGTTTGATATCCGTTCATGTACACATTAAACATAGATATTAATGCTACTAAAGTTTTTCCAGATCCAACATCCCCTTGAACCAATCTATTCATGGCAATATTTCTCTTTTGATCTAGAAGTATTTCTCTAAGAGTTCTTGATTGTGTATTAGTTAAAGTATATGGAAGTGACTCTTTTAAGTCCTTAAGAAGATGACTCATTTTAAAACTTATTCCGCTATTTTCTTTCTTTATATGAGCCTTCATCATTATTATTTTTAGGGAGTATGTGAATAATTCTTGAAACTTAAGTCTATTTATTGCACTTTGTAACTCTCCTCTTCCCTCTGGAAAATGTATGCTTCTTATAGCTTTATCTAAGGATATAAGTTTATACTTTTTCACTATTTCATCTGGTAAATTTTCTTTTATAATCATATTCTTAAGTATTTCATTTATAAGTTTAACTAAAATTTTGTTTGTTAATCCATTTTTCAAAGTATATATAGGTAAAATCTCACTTTTATTAGCTTCTTTACAAGGTATTAATGGATTAATAACCTCTAGAGTATTATTAACCTTTTTAAATTTACCCATAAGATTATATTCATTACCTAAAATGAAATTCCTTTTTATATAAGGCTGATTAAACCATTTCCCTATAACCTTTAAGTTATTATATGTAAAGTTAATTGTAGTTAAAGTTTTACCATTTCTAGTTCTTATGGAACTTCCATAACTTTGAACTCTACATTTTAAAATAGCTTTTTCATCACTTGTATCTCCATTTAAACTTATATCATCATTTAAAAATTCATAGTCCCTTGGAAAATATAAAAGTAAATCTAAAACAGTAAATATACCAACTTTATTAAGTCTCTCTTTAAGTTTAGGTCCAACACCTTTTACTAATCCTATATCATCGTATATGTTAATCCTAATCCCCTCCTTAAATAATAAAGCTAATTTAATCATCTATAAAAAAATAATATACCTTAATTACATTCTTAAAATTGCAAAATTAAAGGATTATAACCATAAAACTTATAGCTATAACCCTATAATAAAATTTCTATTCATATTAGCTTTAAAAAACTAAAATTTCACTAAAAATTATTAACTCTTAATTATTCTACTGACATTATGAAGTAATATAATGGCTGTTCACCCTTATAACATTGAACATCTAAATCTTCATATTTTCCTTCTAGTTTTTCAATTAAGGCATCAACTTTTTCCTCTTCACAGTCTTTACCATAGAATATAGTGATTAACTCTGAATCTTCATCAACTAAAGAATCTATTAAATCCTCAGCTACTTTATATGGATCTTCTCCAACTTCTTTTATCTTACCTTCAACTAAGCCTAAGATATTACCTTCTTTGATTTCTTTTCCATCAACTTCAGTATCTCTAACAGCATATGTTACAGAAGTTGTTTTTACCATTTCCATAGCTTCTTTTAACTCTTCAGTATTTTCTTCAACGTCAGCTTCTGGGTTAAACATAGTTATACAAGTTATTCCTTGAGGAATTGTCTTTGTTGGTATAACTCTTATATCCTTATCTGATATTTCAGCTGCTTGATTAGCTGCCATAATTATATTTTTGTTGTTAGGTAAAATAAATATATGCTCAGCATTTAATTTTTCAATAGCTTCTAACATATCTTGAGTACTTGGGTTCATAGTTTGACCACCTTCTATAACATAGTCAACACCTAAGTCCTTAAATATGTTTTTCATACCTTCACCCATTGCTACTGATATAAATGCATATTTTTTAAACTCTCCAGCTGCAACACTCTCCTCTGTTTCAGCTGCCTCTTCATACATACCTTCAAGCATTTCTCTATGCTCTTCTCTCATGTTATCAATCTTAATTTTTGAAAGTTCTCCAAATTTAACTGCCTCTTCTAGAACTTTTCCTGGATTATTTGTGTGAATATGAACTTTAATTACATCCTCATATCCAACAACAACTAAAGAATCACCCTTATTTATAACTTTTGATTTAAATTCTTCTGCATGGTTTGAGTCCCCTAAGATTATAAACTCAGTACAGTATCCAAATTTAATATCTTCTTCACTCATAGTTTCACTTCTTTGAGCCTTAGCTACTGAAGATTTAACAGCTTGTGGTGTTCCTGTAGTTACTTTTAATCCATTTTCTAAAGCTTCTTGCATTCCTTGAAGGATTATTAATAATCCCATTCCGCCTGAATCAACAACTTTAGCTTTCTTTAATGCTGGTAACATTTCTGGTGTCTTATCAAGCATAATTTTACTTTCTCTGCATACTTCTCTCATAAGTTCAGTTATATTATCTTCTTTTAAGGCTACAGCCACTTCACCAGCAGTTCTAACAATTGTAAGTATTGTTCCCTCTGTTGGTCTCATAACAGCCTTATACGCTGATTTACTTCCCTCTAAAAGTGCATTAGCAAATTCACTTGCATCAGCCTCTTCTTTTCCTTCAAGCCCTTTTGATATACCTCTAAGAATTTGTGAAAGAATAACACCTGAGTTTCCTCTTGCACCCATAAGAGCACCTTTAGCTAGTTTCTTAGAAACTTCACCAATGTTTTTGTTATCCATTCCTTCGATTTCCTTAACAGCAGCTCTAAATGTCATAGACATGTTTGTTCCTGTATCTCCATCTGGAACTGGGAAAACGTTAAGAGAGTTTACATATTCACTCTGTAACTCTAGCTTATTTGCTGCATTACTCATCATATAATACAAGTGTTCCCCATTTACTTTATTAAATTTCATTCTGTTTTACCTCCTAGACTCTAACCGCTTGAACATTTACTGTTATGCTAGATACTTTAAGCCCAGTATAATTTTCAACATTATATTTAACTTTTTGAATTATATTGTTTGCTATTACAGATATTTTTGTACCATATTCTACCATAACAAATACTTCTATTGTTAACTTATCATTTTTATCATCTATTTTTACGCCTTTTGTTAAATTTTCTATTCTCATTAACTCCCAAAGGCCTTCTGTAGCGCTCTTAGAAACCATTCCAACAACTCCGTAGCATTCCATTGTTGATAACCCAACAATCTTTGCTAAAACGTCATCAGTATAAGACACATTTCCATATTCATTTGAATATCCTATCATGGCGATTCCTCCTCAACTATTAGATATACTGTATTCTATATTAACTGCCTATAAAAGTCACTTAAAAATAAATACATAAACCTATTACATATACTATATTCTATATTAAATACTTTGATTATTCAAGAACTATATACCTTTTGAAACATATTTTTAAAGAATTATTTTAATATTATACTTGCATAACTAATATATATTATGATAGAATATTATCTGTCCTATTGAAGATTTTATCTTCATTTTAAAGGAGGTGTTTTTAATGGCAAGAAGATGCGAGATTTGTAACAAAGGAGTTGTAGCTGGAGTACAATACAGTCACTCTCACAGACAATCAAAGAGAACTTGGGCTCCTAACATAAAAAAGGTTAAAGCAATCGTTAAAGGAACACCAAAAACTGTTCACGTTTGTACAAGATGCTTAAGATCTGGAAAAGTTCAAAGAGCTATATAAGAAATCTTTGGCTAAAATGCAGTTTAATAACTGCATTTTTATTTTGCATAAAAATAAGGGATAAGTTTTACTTATCCCTTAATTTTTTCCATCTTATGTATCAGATTTCTTATTACCTTTAAACATTCTAACTATTTTAGCTAAGAACTTTGGTAACTTAATAGTCATTATTCTCATAAACTCTCTCCTACCTTTAAAATTATTTCTTATTTTATTTTATGCAGAAGAAACTCAAATTGTGTTTAATCTCTTGAATATATAACTAAAACTTCACCTTTTTCAAAGGATATATCAATATATTCATCAATAAACTCATTAGACACACATAATGAATCTCCTATTAAAAGTTTATGATTATAAAGTTCATATTTAGAACCTTTTATAGAAAAATTATTTACTGGAGAACCAAAAGCTTGAAATGATATATAATCACCAAATTCTTTTTTTAGAGTTGTCCCTTTATTCTTTAGGTAAATTTTATTATTATTATCAATAATATATGCCTCAATACCTCTCTCTAAAGCTTCTCTTAAAAGTCCTAAATTAGCCATAACATGATCTAATCTTGTTCCTGTAACCCCTAAGAAGACAATTTCTGTAGCTCCTAATTCAACTGCTTTAAAAAAAGCAATCTCAGTATCAGTATTATCCTTCTCAGGATTAAATTTTTCTACTTTTATTTTATCTAATATATCCTTATATTCTTCTCCTATAGAATCAAAGTCTCCTAGGGCATAATCTGGAGTAAATCCATTTTCTAAATAGGCTTCAGCTCCCCTATCAGCAGCTATTAATAAGTCACACTCTTTAATTTCACTTTTTAATAACTCACTACTAGGCTTTTCTCCCCCAGCTATTATAAGAACTTTCATTTTATAGTGCCTCTCTTAAAGCTTTAATGTTTTCTTCTATTTTATCTTCTTTAAATACAGCTGATCCAGCAACTAAAACATTAGCTCCAGCTTCTACTATCTCTTTTATATTATTTGCACCTACTCCTCCATCAACTTGGATTAATAAGTCTTCCTTACCACAAGCCTTAGCCATTTCTTTTACTTCTTTTATCTTATCTAAACTATATGGTATAAAGCTTTGTCCTCCAAACCCTGGATTAACAGACATTATTAATACCATATCTAATGAAGGTATTAAATTCTTAAGCATTGAAACTGGTGTACCTGGATTTAAAGCTATTCCAGCCTTGCATCCTTTACTTTTTATATAATTTATTGTTCTATCAATATGTCTATCAGCTTCATAATGTACAGTTATTAAATCTGCTCCTGCACTTATAAATTCATCTACATATCTTCCTGGCTCTTCTATCATTAAGTGAACATCAAAAACAAGATTGCTTAAGTTCCTTATAGCTTTCATTATTGGAAATCCAAAGCTTATATTTGGAACAAAATGACCATCCATTACATCTATATGTAAGAACTCTGCCCCACCTTTTTCTACTCTCTTAACTTGTTCTCCTAAAATACTAAAATCTGCTGATAATATTGATGGTGCTATTTTAACCATTAATTACCCCTCCTATTTATTATCTCTTCTAAGGTTTTTATATAAAATTCATATCTTAGCTTGTTTATTTTACCCTCTTCAACTGCTTCTTTTACAGCACACTTAGGTTCTTTATAGTGATTACATCCATTAAATTTGCAAAGATTATTATAATCATTAAATTCTGGGAAGCAATATTTTAAGCTATCTCTATCTATAAAAGTAACATCTAAAGTTGTAAATCCTGGAGTATCAACTAAGTATCCATTGTCTACATCTATAAGTTCACTATGTCTAGTAGTATGCTTACCTCTTCCTATTTTTTCACTTACACTTCCTGTTTCCATATGTTCTCTATCTATAAAAGAATTTAAAAGTGTCGATTTTCCTGCTCCAGAAGGGCCACAAAGGACTGTTATGTTATGTTCTAATCTTTCCTTTAAAGCATCAAAACCTTTTCCTTCCTTGGCATTTATGAAGAGAACCTCATAACCTATATCATTTATTAATTCTTTTAAGTTTTCTTTTTCCTCCTCTGTACATAAATCTTCTTTATTTAAACATACAACTGCATGTATATCATTATACTCACAAAGAGTTAAAAATCTATTTAATAAATCTAAATTTATGTCAGGATTTTTTATTGCAAATACAACGAAAGCTTGTGTTACGTTTGCAACAGTTGGTCTTATAAGCTCTGAGCTTCTCTCATGTATATCCTCTATTACACCTTTTCCATTCTCTACTTTTATGGTAACTCTATCTCCTACCATAGGCTTTAATGAATTATATCTGAATTTACCTCTAGCTTTACATTCAATAATTCCTTCATCTGTTTTTATATAATAGAATCCACCTATACCTTTTATTATAATTCCTTCCATGTTTCCTCCCTATCTTTAATATTATATATTCTTATAATAAACAAATTTTAATATAAAATGCAAGAATCTTAATAATTATATAGACTCTTTTCCATTCCTTATAATTCTATTTTCTATTTATAAATCAAGTTTTTCTCTTATTTATTTGATTATATAAAATAAAAGGGAGTATTAACTCCCTTTTACCTTATAATTTTTTATTTGTAAAATAAATAAAATTACATTTAAACTTATTTATTAATTATTACCAGATTGTTCAGGTTGTTTTGGTTGTTCTGGTTGTGCTTGCTGATTTGGTTGTGTTGGTTGTGTTGGCTGATTTGGTTGTGTTGGTTGTTCTGGTTTTTTTTCTTCTTCCATAGTTACAGAAACTGATCCCCCTTCTTCAACCTCACCAGAATTACTTACTGATTTAACCTTAGCAGTATCACTTGTAATTCCACTTACATTTATTTTATTTTTTGAAGCCCATGCTTTAGCTTGAGCCCCAGTCATTCCAACAAGTTCTCCTGCATTATGCTTAGGTTTTTCAGGCTTCACATAATCACCGTAGTAATTAATTGTTATAGTTACCTTTTCCCCTTGCTTAATTGTAAGAGATCCAGATTGACTTTGACTATAAACCTTACCTGCTTCTCCTTCACTTTTAGCTGCCTCACCCTTAACAGGATTTACTCCAACTCCAGCATTAGCTAAGATTGATTTAGCTTCCTCTACACTTTTTCCTGATACATCTGGTATATTTATAGTTTCTGATTTTATTTCTTTTCCTTTACTTATAGTAACATTTACTTTAGAACCTTTATCTACAGACTCATTAGCATTAGGACTTTGAGAAATAACTTCGCCTCTAGGAACGCTATCACTGTATTCTTCGTCAACACTTCCAAGCTCTAAACCTAAACTTTTTAATGTTCTCTTTACGCTATCTAAATTCATTTCTGCAAAGTTTGGAACTTTTATTTGTCCTTCTCCACCACTAACAGTAAGTTTTACTTCGCTACCGGTCTTAACAGTAGAATCTACATTTGGATCAACTTTTAAAACTATTCCTTTTTCTTGATCACTTTCTTCTGTGACTTCTAATACCTTTAATCCTAAGCCTTCTAACTTACTCTTAGCATCTTCTACCTTTTCTCCTACAACATTAGGTATTTTAACATCTTTTCCACCTTCCATAAATTTCTTCATACCAAGGAATCCAAGAGTTATTCCTAATGCTACAACTAAAATAGTTGCAATTATAATTAATATTGGTGATTTCTTTTTCTTTTTATTAATGGCTTTTTGAGGCTTAGCTTGAATATTATTTTCTTCTTCATCTTCATCCTCATCATCTTCATAATATTCATCATCATCCTCATCATCTTCATCAGGTTCTGAGTTATTACTTTCAGTCTTTGGAACAACAACTGGAGACATAACTCTTGTAAATTGATCTTCATCTTCTGCAGATTTTGATGATATTGTAACATTTGGATCCTTCTTTATCTTTTCTAAGTCACCTATTATTTCCTTAGCTGTTTGATATCTATTAACAGGATCCTTTTCCATAGCTTTCATTATTAAATCATTTAAACTATTTGGAATATTTTGATTTATATTCTTAGGAGGTATTGCTTTCTCCTGTATATGTTTTACAGCTACAGTAACAGGTGAATCACCATTAAAAGGAACAACTCCAGTAACCATTTCATACAATACTATACCTAAAGAATATAAGTCAGTTCTATAATCAGTATAAGTTCCTTTAGCTTGCTCTGGTGAAAAATAATGTGCAGATCCCATAACACTATTAGTGTGCGCTATAGTGGAGGAATCCATAGATTTAGCTATTCCGAAGTCAGTTACTTTAACAACCCCTTCTTCTGTAACTAATATATTTTGTGGTTTAACATCTCTATGTATAATTCCGCTTTTATGGGCACATTCTAAAGCTTTAGCAACCTTTATTCCTATACTTATGGCAACCTCATAAGGTAAAGCACCTTTTTCCTTAATTATATCTTTTAAAGTTTTACCTTCAACGTATTCCATAACAATATAATTAATATCATCTTGAGTTCCAACATCTAATACATTTACTACATTTGGATTGGATAAGTTAGCAATAGCTGTAGCTTCTTTTTTAAATCTTCTAACAATTTCTTCATTGTTTTTAAATTCATCTTTTAGTATTTTAACAGCTACGAATCTATTCAATTTTCTACATCTAGCTTTATAAACAAAGGACATGCCACCTTCGCCTACGCACTGAAGTAACTCGTACCTATTCCCTAAGATTTTACCTATCATTCTATTTCTCTCCTCCAAAAACTAACACTGTAATATTATCCTTTCCTCCCCTTGCTTTAGCCATTTCAACTAATTCATTGCATGCTTTATCAAAATCATTAGATTTAATTACTTTTTTCCAAATTTCATCCTCATCAACATCATTACTTAATCCATCTGTACAAAGTAAATATGCCTTATATTCATGTCTATCAACCTTAAAGACATCAACATCAACATTTGAATTAGTTCCAATAGCTCTAGTTATTACATTTTTTCTTGGATGATTTTTAGCTTCCCCCTCTGTAATGCAACCACTATCAACAAGTTCTTGAACTAAGGAATGATCCTTTGTTAATTTTTTTATTCCATTTTCATTAATACCAAAACAAGCACTATCACCAACATTGGCAATATAAACTATGTTTTTAACCTCTAATATAGCTGTTATTGTTGTACCCATACCAGATAAACCAGAACTTTCTTGGCTCATACTATATATTTTAGCATTCGCATGTAAAATTGCATCTTTTAAAAGATTATCTAATGGTATAACACCGAAATTTTCTTTAACAAAACAAATAATGCTTTCCACAGCTCTTTTACTAGCTACTTCTCCAGCATTATGTCCACCCATTCCATCACCAACTACATATATTGAAAATTCATCTTCTCTAGAATAAGATAAAAAATCTTCGTTTAACTCTCTAACATTTCCTTTATCTGTTACAAATCCTAACATAAATATTTCCCCCTACAGCTTTAACCCTTTTGACTTAATATAGCTTCTTCTCAATTGACCACAGGCTGCATTTATATCTGAGCCCATCTCTCTTCTTACTGTAGCTTCTACTCCATATGTTTTAAGAGTATTTAAAAATGTTTCTATATCCTTCTTAGTAGATTTTTTAAACTCATTTTCCTTTATTTCATTTACAGGAATTAAATTAACATGACAAAGCATGCCTTTTAATAATCTTCCTAAGCTCTTGGCATCTTCTTTAGTATCGTTAACTCCACTAACTAAAGAATATTCAAAAGTTATTCTTCTTCCTGTTTTCTCAATATAATAATTACAAGCGTCTAAAATTTCACTAATTGAATACTTATTAGCTATTGGCATTATTGTTTTTCTCTTTTCATCTGAAACAGCATGTAATGAAATTGCTAAAGTTACTTGCATTTCCTTATCAGCCATTTCACGAATTTTTGGCACAAGACCACATGTTGATAATGTTATATGTCTCTGCCCTATATTTAACCCATAATCAGCATTGACAAGCTCTAAGAACTTCATAACATTATCATAATTGTCTAAGGGTTCTCCACTTCCCATTAAAACTATATTAGATATTCTCTCACCTAGAAGTTTCTGTCCAATTAAAACTTCTGATAATATTTCTCCTGCAGTTAAATTTCTTACCATTCCTTCTAAGGTAGATGCACAGAATTTACATCCCATTCTACATCCTATTTGTGTGGAAACACAAATAGAATTACCATATTTATATCTCATAATAACACATTCTATTATGTTTCCATCACCTAATCCTAAAAGGATTTTTCTAGTACCATCTTCACTAGATGATAAATAATCTATAACTTCAGGGATACCTATATAAAAATTTTCTGAAAGCTTGCCTATTAGAGCTTTTGAAATATTTTTCATCTCTTCAAAATTAAATACTTCCTTTTTATATATCCAATCAAAGATTTGCTTTGCTCTAAAAGCACTCTCTCCATTTTCCTTCATCCACTCTTTTAACTCTTCTAATGTAAAATCTAAGATGTTTTTCATACAGTCTCACCTTCCATGTTTATCCTCTTTGCTATTTACTTTCTTTTTTCTTAAGCTTAGCAATAAAGAAACCATCCATGTACTTATTAGGTAATATGGTAACACTTCCGTTATCATTATATACCACATTATCAGCCTTACCTAAAAATACTTTTTCTACTTCGCAGTCTGAATTTCTCTCTACGAACCAATCTATAACTTCTTCATTTTCTTTTTTATTTAAAGTACAAGTAGAGTAAACTAATTCTCCACCTTCTCTTAAATAATTCCAAGCATTTTTTAATATTTCTTTTTGAACCTTAACAACTTCTGTTAAATCATTGTTCTTTTTATTCCATTTTATTTCTGGTTTCTTTCTTATAATTCCAAGACCTGAGCAAGGTACATCTAATAATACTCTATCAGCCCAATTTATATACTTAGAATTTATCTTTGTAGCATCTCCTAATTCAACTTCAACATTAGTTAATCCTAATCTATCTATATTTTCCTTTATTAAAGCTAACTTATGGTCATGAATATCAAAAGCCACTACTTTTCCTTTATTCATCATTAATTCGCCTATATGAGTTGCTTTAGTTCCTGGTGCACTACATAGATCCATAACTTGTTCATCACCCTTTAAATCAAATAAAGGAGCTACTAACATAGCGCTTTCATCTTGAACTGTTATTAATCCTTCTTGATAAAGTTTATTTTTCTCTATTGCACTACCTTTTTTGATTATGATAGCTTCTGGTGAAAATGCACCTTCCTCTATATCATATCCTTCTTCTTCAAGTCTTTCATAAACTTCATCATAATCAGCTTTACATGTATTAACTCTAACTGTTACATATGGAACTGTATTTAATCCTCTAAGTATTCTTAAAGCATCCTCTTTTCCATATTGTTTTATGAACATTTCTATCATCCATCTATCAAAAGAAAAGTCATAACATAAAGCTTCGTTATTTCTTAATCCAACTTTAAAGTTTTTATTTTCATTTCTTAAATAATTTCTTAAAACTCCATTTACAAACTTAGCTAAATTAGGTTCAGTTTCTTTAGTTAAGTTTACAGCTTCATTAACTATTGCGTATGGAGGAACTCTATCTAAGAATTTCATTTGATATATAGCACTTCTTAATATGTTTACTACACTCTCATCTATCTTACCAATATCAGCAACAAAACTTGAAAGAATTATATCTATCATTTTTTTGTATTTTATTGTTCCATAAACAACCTCTGTTATTAATCCCTTATCTTTTGGATCTATATCATTAGATGCAAATTGCTTATTTATTTCTATATTTGAATATGCTCCATTTAATAAGACATTGTCTAATATTTCAACTATTATTTTTCTTGCATTCATATTTTAACCTCTAATCATTTGAATTTCTGTTACTTATAGCTATAAGTCTTACTAATTGTAAAACAGCCATAAGTGTTGCTGCAACATAAGTTAATGCTGCTGCACTTAATACCTTTCTAGCTCCCTCTACTTCTTTATCATATAATATTCCTCTTGCCTCTAAAAGTTTTAATGCTCTTGATGAGGCATTAAATTCTACTGGCAATGTTACTAATTGAAAAAGTACAACTACTGAGAATAATATTATACCAATAGTTACTAAAGTACTATAACTTAGTAATATTCCAATAAAAAACAAAATCCATGATAAGCTTGATGAAAAGTTTACTACAGGCACTATGGCATTTCTAAAAACTAATGCAGAATAAGATTCTTTATCTTGTATAGCGTGCCCAACTTCATGAGCTGCTACGCCTATGGATGCTACAGAAGTGCTTCCATAAACATCAGATGATAATCTTAAAACCTTAGCTCTTGGATCATAATGGTCACTTAATCTTCCTGGTACTTGTTGAATTTCTACTTCTTGAAGTCCAGCATCATTTAAAAGAATTCTTGCAACTTGTGCACCAGTATATCCATTTATACTTCTAACTGTGCTATATTTGTTAAATGTGCTAGAAACTTTAAATTGTGCCCATGCAGATATTAAAATCGCTGGTATAAGTATTAAATATGTTGGATCAATATAATATGGATAAAACATACCATCACCCTCTTAAATTATTTTAAAACTTTACCTATTTCTACTGAGTTTCCATTTATAAATTGTTCTACAAATAGTTGCTTGCTATTTGGAAACTGTAATTTTTCTATAACAAGTATATCTTTTCCTGTTGAAACCTTAATTCCTGTTTTATCTACAGCTATTATAGTTCCTGGTTCTTTATTGCTCTCCCCTTTTTCAACTCTAGTTTGATGAACTTTCATTGTAATATCATCATATGAAGTTAAAGCTACAGGCCAAGGATTTAATCCTCTAACTAAATTATGAATATCCTGTGCTGAAAGAGACCAATCAATTTTAGCTATTTCTTTATTAAGCATTGAAGCATAACATGTTTCTTCTTCATTTTGCTTTTCTGGAGTTATTTCATTATTAAGTATGCCCTTTATAGTTCTAACTAATAACTCTCCTCCTCTTTCCATTAAAATATCATGTAATTCTCCTGCAGTCATATTATCAGTTATTTCTACTTCATCTTTTAAAAGCATATCTCCAGTATCAAGTCCTACATCCATAAGCATAGTTGTATTTCCTGTTACCTTTTCTCCTTTGATTATACTCCAGTTTAAAGGTGCTGCTCCTCTAAATTTAGGAAGTAATGACGCATGTAGATTGATACATCCATACTTAGGAATATCTAAAACCTCTTTAGGTAATATCTGACCAAAAGCTACTACTATTATAAAGTCTGGCTCCATATTTTTTAGTTCTTCTATAGTTTCTGGTTCATTTTTTAATCTTAAAGGTTGATAAACTGGTATGTTGTGTTCTAAAGCAACTTCCTTTACAGGTGACATACCTAATTTCTTTCCTCTTCCCTTTGGTCTATCTGGTTGAGTAAAAACAGCTTCTACTCCAAATTCATTTATTAAGCTCTTTAATGATGGAACAGCAAAATCTGGTGTTCCCATAAATACTATCTTCATGTCATATTCCTCCTTAGTCTTAAAGCTCATGATCTATAAAAAGTACTCCCTCTAAATGATCATATTCATGTTGTATAGCTCTTGCTAAAAATTCTTCTGCATCTAATACAAACTCATTTCCATTAACATCTAAAGCCTTTATCTTTATTTTATTAGCTCTCTTTACTGGTTTATGTCTACCTGGTAAGCTTAAGCATCCTTCTTCATCAGTTTGCTCTCCACTTTTTTCTAATATTTCTGGATTTATGAATACTCTAGAACCTGCTCCATCCATAGCATCAACAACAAAGATCCTCTTTAGTATTCCAACTTGTGGTGCTGCTAATCCAACTCCATTATTTTCATACATAGTTTCTATCATATCTTCTACTAAGACTTTTATTCTATCATTAATGTCATCAACTACTCTACATTTTTTTCTTAATATTTCGTCGTCATTAAATCTTAAGTTTCTTATTGCCAAAATAACTTCCTCCTTACATTAAGCTATTAGGATTTATGTCTAAACCAATCTTAATCTCATTATAAACATCTTTGGATAATTCATAAACCCCTTTTTTTATTTTAGAGCATACCTCTAAATCTAATTTTCCCTTAATTAGAATTTGCCATCTATAAACATTTTTTATTTTACTTATAGAACAAGGACATGCTTCGTATATAAATATATTATCATATTCTTTTAAGATATTACGTAAATACATCTCTAATTTTTTTGCAAAAATCTTTACTTTTATTTCTCCCTTTGCACTTAGGTTTATTAAAAACAAATCATCAAAAGGTGGATATGCCATAAGTTTTCTTACATTTATTTCTCTTTTAAAGAACTCTTCATAATTATTATCCCTTGCACAGGTCAAAGCATAATGTTCTGGAGAATAACTTTGAATTATTACATCTCCCTTTTTATCACCACGTCCTGCTCTACCACTTACCTGAGTTATAAGTTGAAATGTCTTTTCACTAGACTTATAATCTGGCAAATTTAAAGACATATCTGCAGCCATAACTCCAACTAAGGTTACATCTGGGAAATCAAGGCCCTTAGCTATCATCTGAGTTCCTATTAATATATCTGCTTCTTTACTTTTAAATGAGTTATAAATTTCCTCATGAGAATTTTTCTTTCTTGTTGTATCTACATCCATCCTTAAAACCTTTGCTTCTTTGAAATAATGATGTACTGATTTCTCTAATTTCTCTGTTCCTACCCCAAAATGTTTAACATAATTACTGCCACACTTAGGACAAAGCTTAGGCATCTTTTCAGTATTTCCACAATAATGACAAACTAAGTATCCATTATTATGATAAGTCATTGATATGTCACAATTGTTACATTTAAAAACAAATCCACAACTTCTACAAGAAACAAAGGATGAAAATCCTCTTCTATTTAAAAACAAAATTATTTGTTCTTTTTTCTCTAATCTATCTTTTATCTTCAAATATAAATCCCTACTAAACATTGTTTTGTTATTTGATTTTAGCTCTTCCCTCATATCCACAATAGATACATTAGGAAGTTCTCCATTATTAACTCTCTTTTTAAGTTCAATTAATTCATAAGTCCCTTTAAGTGCTTTATAAAAACTAACAACACTAGGGGTTGCTGAACCTAAAACAACCTTACAATTTTTTAGGAGACTTAAATACTCACAAACTTCTATAGTATTATATTTAGGATTCATATCTGATTTATAACTACTTTCATGTTCTTCATCCACTACTATTAGTCCTAAATCGTTAAAGGGTAAAAATATAGCGGATCTTGCCCCTATAACAACCTTAACTTGATCATTTTTAACCCTATACCATTCATCATATCTCTCTCCATCTGAAAGCCTACTATGAAAGACCGCTACATCTTTTCCAAATCTCCCTTTAAATCTTTCAATCATTTGAGGAGTTAGAGCTATTTCTGGTACTAATATTAATGAACTCTTTTCAAAAAGGAGCATATAACTAACTAAATTCATATATACTTCTGTTTTTCCACTTCCAGTTACGCCCTTTAATAAAAATATATTTTTATCACTTTCTAAAATTGTATCATATGCTCTTATCTGTTCTTCATTTAAACTTTTAGGCGGATAAGGCTTAAACTCTCTTAAATTTTCCCTTCCAACCCTTACTTCTTCACTAGAAGCACAACCTAATTCTATTAATTTATTTATCATATATGTTGATATATTAAAAATTTTATTCAATTCTGCTTTTGTGAAACCACCACTTTTTTCTTCAATTAGCTCTAAAGCTTTTTTTTGTGGCTCACTTAATTCTTCTATATATTTTTTAAATACTATAACTTGTTTTGTTTTCTCCTTATTTCCACTCATTATTTTAGGTGGAATCATAACTCTTATAGCATCTATATACTTACATAAATATTTCTCTCTTAAAAATTTAATAAGCTTTAAAGAATCTTCACTTAATAAGGGTTCATTATCACAAACATTATATATAGATTTATATCTTATACTTTTATTTTCAACATTATCTAATATTTTTAAAACAAAACCTTCAATTTTTTTATTTCCATTTCCAAAAGGAATTAAAACTCTATGTCCAACCTTTATATTATGAACTAAATCTTCTTTAATCTTATATGTAAAAGGCTTATCAATTGTAACAGCTTCACTATTTACAATTACTTCAGCAAATTTCTCCAAAATAATCACCCTTGTTCATATAGAATAAAAAGGCGCAATTAGCGCCCTTTTATAATGTCAAATATATTCTTTGCAACTTCTCTTTTAGACATCTTTTCTAAAGATACCTCTTCACCAGATTTGCTTATTATAGTAACTTTATTTTCATCACTTGCAAAACCTGTTTCTGACTTACTTATGTCATTTGCAACAATATAATCTAGATTTTTCCTCTCTAGTTTACCTTTAGCGTTTTCTTTTAAGTTGCTACTTTCTGCTGCAAAGCCTACTAGAATTTGATTTTCTTTCATATCTCCAAGAGTTTTTAGAATATCTCTATCTCTCTCAAAAATTAAATTTAAATCATCACCTGTTTTTTTAATCTTTTCATTGCTATAATTTTTAGCTTTATAATCAGCCACAGCTGCTGACTTAATAACTATATCAGCATCTTTAAATTCATTTTTTATAGCATTAAACATATCTTCATTTGTCTTTATATCAATAACTTTAATTCCATTAGGTTTTCTTAAAGAAGTAGGTCCTGATATAAGAACAACTTCTGCTCCCCTATCTCTCGCTTCCTCTGCTATTGAGTATCCCATTTTACCTGAAGATCTATTTGTTAAAATTCTCACTGGATCTATTGGCACCATAGTAGGTCCTGCAGTAACAACAACCTTCTTACCAAGTAAATCCTTAGTAGAATGTAACCTTCTCAATGTTTCTTCTGCAATAATTTCGGTATCTTGAAGTTTACCTTTCCCCTCATCACCACATGCTAATCTTCCACTAGCTGGTTCTATAAATTCATAGCCAAGCTCCTTTAGAAGACTTATGTTCCTTTGAACTATAGGATTTTCATACATGTTTGTATTCATTGCAGGGCAAAAAACAACTGGCGCCTTTGTTGCCATTATAGTTGTTGATAACATATCGTCAGCTATGCCATTTGCAACCTTTCCTATAATGTTTGCTGTAGCTGGTACAATAAGCATTAAATCTGCTTTCTTTGCTAGTGATATATGCTGTATTTCCCAAGCCTTTGGTTCAGCAAACATATCTGTTATAACCATGTTTTGGCTTAATGATTGAAAAGATAATGGTGTTACAAACTCAGTAGCGGATTTAGTCATTATTACATGTACTTCTACATCTTTTTTTCTTAGTCTGCTTATAACGTCTAAGGCTTTATAAACAGCTACTCCTCCACTTACTCCTACAACAACACATTTCTTATCTTTCATAGCTCTTATTTCTCCTCAGTGTCTTTGTAATTTACAAATCCTTCATCTATTTCATTTATAGCTATTGTTAATGGCTTATTTGACTCAACATCAACAAAAGTTTCTGCTCCGTCAATTATTTGTCTTGCTCTCTTAGCACTTAATATTACTAAAGAATATCTATCTTCTACCCTTTTTAATAAATCAACGATTGATGGATTAATCATAGAGTTGTTCATGCATTTCGTCCTCCTTTGACTCTAATAAGTTTTCTTTTAATCTATCTACTCTACATTTTTCTGCTAATAATATAGCTTCTATTTTCTTTACTGCATCTTCTACATTATCGTTAACTACTGCATAATTGTATTTTGACACATAATTAATTTCTTTATAAGCTGACTTAAATCTAGTCATTAAACTTTCTGGAGTTTCGCTACCTCTTTTTATTATTCTTTGCTTAAGCTCTTCCATTGAAGGAGGTAATATAAAGATAAATACTCCATCAGTAGCCTTTTCCTTAACTTTTAAAGCACCTTGTATATCTATTTCTAATATTACGTTTTTTCCTTCATCAAGCATTTTTTCAACACTTGATTTAGGAGTTCCATAATAATTTCCATATACTTCAGCATGCTCAAGGAAATCATCCTCTGCTATTCTTTGTTTAAATTCTTCTTTTGTTAAGAAATGATAATTAACTCCATCAACTTCTCCTACTCTAGGATTTCTAGTAGTAGCAGAAACTGATATGAATATATCATCGTGTTTTTCTAATAAGGCTTTACAAATAGTTCCCTTACCTGCACCTGAAGGACCAGAAATAACTATTAATACACCTCTATTATCCTTATGTATCTTATTCATCATCTTCAACAACTACTTCTTCCTTAGTTGATAATCTGTGAGCCACTGTCTCAGGTTGAACAGCTGAAAGAATTACATGATCTGAATCTGTAATTATTACGGCTCTTGTTCTTCTACCATAAGTTGCATCTATAAGCATACCTCTATCTCTAGCTTCTTGTATGATTCTCTTTATAGGTGCTGATTCAGGACTTACTATTGCTACTAATCTATTAGCTGAAACTATGTTTCCAAAACCAATATTAATTAACTTTATACTCATTTGCTACCTCCTATTATTCTATGTTTTGAACTTGTTCTCTAATCTTTTCAATAATATTTTTTATATCTATAACCTTGTTGGTTATTTCTAAATCTGTTGACTTTGATGCTATTGTATTAGCTTCTCTGTTCATTTCTTGTACTATGAAATCTAACTTTCTACCTATAGGTTCATCTAAAGTTAAAGTTTTTCTTAATTGATTAATATGACTTCTAAGTCTTATTATCTCTTCATCAATCGAAGCTTTGTCAGCAAAAACGGCAACTTCCATAGCTACTCTGTTTTCATCTACTGGAACTTCCCCTAATAAATTCTTAAGTCTATCCTCTAACTTTTGCTTATAAGAAGCAACAATAACCTCTGCCTTTTCTTCTATAAAAGCTACTATTTCTTCTATAGAGCTACACTTAACTAATATATCACTAGCTAATTTCTCACCTTCAACTTTTCTCATAGAAATCATATTTTCTACAGCCATATTTAATAGTGAGTTTATCTCTTCCCATATAGCTTCTAAATCTTCTGATTTTTCTTCTATAGTTATTACATCTGGGTATCTAGCAACTAATGATAAACTTAAGTCGTCTTGCATATTAGGAAATAAGGACTTTAATTGTTCTAAAGAATTTACATAACTCTTAGCTAAATCTTCATTTAAAACAGCAACTCCTTGATTTTTAGCATAATCTTTATAATTTATAAAGATATCAACTTTTCCCCTGCTAAGTTTAGAAGAAATAATATTTCTTATTTTTTCTTCTAAAGAAACCATACTTCTTGGCATTCTTATGTTCATGTCTAAATATCTATGGTTTACACTCTTCATTTCTAGAGAAAATATTCTTTCTTTTCCCTCTTCACTAGTTGCTCTCCCAAAACCAGTCATACTTTTAACCATAAAGAGAGCCTCCTTGAAAATAATCTAAATATAGATTAATATAAAATCCAAGTAATAACAAGTTATTTTTTACATTTTGTTAACATTTATTTTTTAAGACTTATTTCTTCTACATAAAAAAGACTTTACCTAAGTCTCAAATTATTTTTTATTAAATAACTCTCAATCTTATAGTAAAGTCTTTTAAAGTACATATTCTAAATAAAATTTATTTTCATTTTAACCTATCATCTGTGTAATTAATGGTAGACAAAGTTTTATTACAAATATAATCGCTAAAACTATCATTACCATTGATAATTCTTTTTTATCTTTTTTATTTTTAGTAAAGATATTGTGTAATATATTTAATATTACATATGCTAAAACTCCAATTGTTAATCCATCACCTATGCTATAAGTTAAAGGCATTAAAGCTATTATTAAAAATGCTGGTACTGCATCTGTAATATCACTAAAATCTATTTTTAACACACTAGTTAGCATTAAATATCCAACATATATTAAAGCTGGTGCAGTAGCACATGCTGGTACTGCTACAAATATTGGTGAGAAAAACATTGCTACGAAAAATAAAGCTCCTATTGTTATAGCTGTTAATCCTGTTCTACCACCTTCTTCAACTCCAGTAGCACTTTCAACATAAACTGTTACAGTAGATGTTCCAAGTAAAGCCCCTGCCGTAGTTGCTATAGCATCTGTCATTAATGCTTTACCTGCATTAGGAACTCTTCCCTTCTTATCTAACATATTAGCTCTTGAAGCTACTCCTATTAAAGTTCCTACTGTATCAAAAAAATCAACAAATAAAAATGTGAAAACTATAGTTATAAAATTAAATACATGCTGTGGTGAAGTTAAATATGAAAAATTAACTTTACCTGCTATTGGAGCTATTGATTCAAATTTAAATATTCCATTTGGTAAATAGATTCCCATACTAGCTGCGGCTTCAGTATTTATTAAAGCATATCCCCAAGCTAAAAGAGTTGAAACTACTATACCAACTAGCATTGAACCTTTAACTTTTTTCTTTTCTAAAATTACTATTATACAAAGTCCAACCATTGCTATTAACATTTTAGGACCAACTTGTCCCATAGCAACCATTGTATCTGGATTTCCAATAACAACTCCAGCTCCATTAAATCCTATGAAAGCTATGAAAAGACCTATCCCTGCTGTAACTGCATATTTTAAATTTATTGGAATTGCATCAACAACAGCCTCTCTTACTTTAAATAATGATAAAAGTATAAATATTATTCCTTCTACAAAAACAGCTGTAAGAGCTACTTCCCAAGAAATTCCCATTCCTATAACTACTGAAAAAGTAAAGAATGCATTTAGTCCCATTCCAGGAGCTAGTCCAAAAGGTAATTTAGCATAAAACCCCATTATTAAACATCCGATAACTGCTGATATACATGTTGCCGTTACTATAGCACCTGCTGGCATTCCTGCTGCGCTTAATATAGATGGATTTACAGCTATTATATAAGCCATTGCTAAGAAACTTGTTGTTCCAGCTAAGAATTCTCTCTTATATTCACTTTTATTCTCAGGTAAAACACGTAAATTTCCTTCTTCCCTTAAAGCATGAATTTTATTTTCCATAAAAAACCTCCACATTCGTCTTAAGTTCATAAATATAAAAAAGCTATTTTAAGTTTAGTAAACTTAAAATAGCTTTTATCCAATTATTGAATAATAACTTTAATCAAGTTTACTATTAACATTCCTCATTGAAAAATACGAACATTTTTATATAAAATGAACCTTTCATCTGTCTACGAATGTTATTGTACACTATTCTAAGTTATTATTCAATAATTATCGAATATTTTTTATTATTATTTTAAAAATATATGTGTTTAATATCTTTCTTTCTCAAAACTATGTTTAATATATCTATAATCTTTATTAAATCCAAGAAGAGTTAAAAGCTTTATTCTAGCCTTTTGACTTGGCATACTTTCTCCAAATATAACACCAAGCTCTTTAAGATTTTTTCCACCTCCAAGATATCCATAGCTATCACTTACTCTTCCTTCAAAACATCTTGAAGTAAGTACTATAACTATTCCCTTATCTAAGGCATCTTTTATTGCATCAACCATAGTTGGTGGTACATTTCCTCTTCCTAAAGCTTCTATTATGATTCCATCATATTTTTTCTCTATACAGTGATATATAAAATCTCCATCCATACCTGCAGCACATTTTATTATGGCTACTTTTTTATCAATAACCTCTAATGGTATAAAATCTTCCTGTGGAACTCTTCTATCAAATATTACCCTATTATTATCAACTATTCCTATTGGGCCAAAATTAGGTGTTCTAAAAGCATTTAAAGCCATTGAATTAGCCTTAGTTACCTCTGAAGCACTATTTAATTCCCCATTAAAACAAACTAGAACTCCTCTATTTTTTGCTTCATCTGATGCAGCTGTACATATTGATGCAGCTAAGTTAGCTGGTCCATCATATCCTAACTCTGATCCACTTCTCATAGCTCCAGTAAAAACTATTGGTTTACTTGTCTTAGTTGTTAAATTAACAAAATAAGATGTTTCTTCTAGAGTATCTGTTCCATGAGTTACTACAACTCCATCTATATCTTCTCTCTCTACTAAAGCATTTATAAATTTTGATAGTTCAAGCATTATCTCTGGAGTAATATGTGGACTTGGTAATGAAGAAAAGCTATGTGACTCTATTGTTGCAAAGCTTTCTATTCCTGTTACCATAGCCATTATTTCCTCTCCTGTCAAACTTGGAACTGCAGCCTTTATTCTATCATCAACTTTCATTGATATTGTTCCACCATTAAAAATTACAGCTATTTTCTTCATGAGTACCTCCGAATTTCTTTTTTATTTGACTAAGTATCATTCGTCACAATGCTTATTATAATTAAATTAATAATTCTATTCAATCTTTGCAAAGCTAAACTTATATTAAATACTAATAAGCCCTAATAACTTAATCATTCCCCTAATAATTATAATCTTTTTACAAATTTTATAAAACTAATAAATTAAAGCATATTTTTTAATATAATCTTCTTTTCGTAAAATACATATATTATAAAAATACTTATATATATTTTTCACATTCTAAAATTCATAGAATTACTTCATTAAAAATTTAAAAGACCATATCAAAATAAAATTTGATATGGTCTTTGAATATATTAATTACCTTAGAAAATAATACAGATTAAATTTCCTTCCCCTTCATTGATGATTCTTTGAAGAGTTTTTTGAATCTTGCTTTGAATATCATCTGGCATCTTATAAAGTTTGCTTCTTAAACCTTCTTGAACTAATGTCTCTAAGGACTTACCAAACATATTGCTTTGCCATAATTTTTCCGGATCACTTTCAAATTGCTCAAGTAATGTTTTAAATACCTCTTGAGTTTCTTTTTCAGTTCCCATTATTGGGCAAATTTCTGTTTGAATATCTGCTTTTATTAAATGTAGACTAGGAGCACTAGCCTTAAGTTTTACAACATATTTTGAACCTTGCTTATCAATATCTGGTTTTTCAAACTTCATTTCTGATAATTGCGGAGCAACTAGTCCATAACCTGTTTCCTTAACACTATTTATTGCTTCAGCTACCTTATCATATTCAGATTTTGCTTTATGCAAACCTTTGATTAAAGCTATTAAATCACTTTCATCATTTAATTCTTCATCACACATTTCACTTATTATTTTATAGAAGATGCCATTTTTAGGAGTCATTTTAACTCTTACAGTTCCATCCCCTAAATTCATCTCACTTATATCTGCTACCCCTAAGAAATCTTCTCCATAAGTACTAAGTAGATCCTTAACGTCTCTAATTTTTGATATGTTTTTACACATGTCTTTAACTATGTCTATAAAATTAGATTTTAACCAATGAGAAGGCTCTAATTTTTCAATCCATTTTGGCATGTCTATATTAATTTCCTTAACTGGAAATTCTTTAAGTACTTTTGTAAATAAATCGTTTATGTCATTTTCATTCATATTGGCTACATCCATTATTTGAACTGGAACTCCATATCTGATTTCTAATTCTTGTTTTAAGTCTAAAGTCTCTTCTGCCCTTGGATCTAATGAATTAAGTACAATTATAAAAGGTTTGTCTATTGATTTTAACTCAGCTACAACTCTTTCTTCAGCATCTAAGTAATCATCCCTATCTATACCAGTTATACTTCCATCTGTAGTAACTACTAATCCTATTGTTGAATGGTCTGTTATTACTTTTCTAGTTCCTATCTCTGCTGCATCTTCAAATGGAATTTCATAGTCAAACCAAGGAGTATGAACTTTTTTAGATTCTCCATCATCAAAATAACCATTAGCCCCTTTAACAATGTATCCAACACAATCAACCATTCTCACACTAAACTTAATGCCATCATCTAAAGCAATTTCTACTGCCTCATTAGGTACAAATTTAGGCTCTGTTGTATGAATAGTTTTTCCTGATCCACTTTGTGGTAATTCATCCTTTGCTCTTTCCTTTTTATAAGCATTATCAATCTTAGGTATTACCATTAAGTCCATAAATCTTTTTATAAATGTAGATTTACCTGTTCTTACTGGCCCAACAACTCCAACATAAATATCTCCCTGTGTTCTTTCTGCTATATCTTTGTATATATTGAAATCTTCCAAGATACACCCTCCTATAAATATTATTAACACTATATATATATTAGAAACTTTGAAAAAGTATACTGTTTAGCAAAATATATTTTTACTTTAATTGGATATACTTTTTAACTCCTTTATCTAAACTTCAACTTTCTCTTTCTAATATTATGTATTAATATTATTTATTCAAAAAAATCTAAATTAATGCTATTTATTTTAAATATTTTTATTTTTTTATATGTAAGACTTAGCATAATTTTATAACTACATAAAAAACATTTTTTAACACGGCCCACTTTTAATTAAAACAAAAAGAGATAGAAAAACTTCTATCTCTTTTAAAGCAAATTTTATATTTCTTCTTTTTTCTTATCTCTTTCCATTAAAAGGCTTACAGCATTTTCTGCCTTTGCCCCTTCAAAAAGAACTTTATATGCTATATCAGTTATAGGCATTGTTACTCCTTCTTTTTCTTTTAACTCATAGAAGGCTTTACAAGCTTTTATACCTTCAACAACCATTCCTACTTCTTCTATAGCTTCTTCAGCAGTTTTTCCTTGACCTATAAGTATTCCAGCTCTTCTGTTTCTTGAATGCATACTTGTACAAGTAACTATTAAATCTCCCATACCAGTTAATCCAAAGAAAGTTTCAGCTTTTCCACCCATTTTAATTCCTATTCTAGCTATTTCAGCCATTCCTCTAGTCATTAATGCAGCCTTAGAATTGTCTCCATATCCTATACCGTCACAAACACCTGCCGCTAAGGCTATAATATTTTTAACAGCTCCTCCAATTTCAACACCTATGATATCATCATTAGTATATATTCTAAAGTTTTTATCCATAAATAGGTCTTGAACTTTCTCTGCACATTCCATACATTCTGAACTTGCAACTAAAGTTGTTGGAATTCCCTTTGAAACCTCTTCTGCATGACTTGGCCCAGATAAAACTACGACCTTATTATTTGGCAATTCTTGATTTATAACTTGAGATAGTCTCAAATTAGTACCTTCTTCGATTCCTTTAGCAATATTAATAATTATTACATCATCATTAATTTTACCCTTTAGGTTTTTACAAGCTGTTCTTATAACATGAGAAGGTACTGCAAGAACTACATATTCAGCCCCATTTAAAGCTTCATCTAAGTCTTTATAAGCAGTGACATTAGTAGGAATAGTTAAATCTTTTATATATTTGTCATTCTTTCTGTTTACGTTAATGTCATTTATTACATTTTCATCTCTATCCCACAGAGAAACCGTAACACCTTTATTCCCCAATAATATACCTAAAGAAGTTCCAAAACTTCCTGCTCCTAAAAAAGCCACTTTACTCATAAAATTACTCCTTTCTAGCTCTATATTCTATTTCTATACCAGTTCCATCGAAATCAAAACTTTCTCTTAATTGGTTTTCTAAATATCTACCATATGAGAAATGTAATAAATTAGGGTCATTTACAAAGAACACAAACTTAGGTGGCTTTGTAGCAACCTGAGTAGCATAGTATATTTTTAATCTCTTTAAGGCTACAACTGGTGGCTCTTTCATTAAAACAGCCTTACTTATAACATCATTTAATAATCCAGTTGAAACTCTCTTAGAGTAATTATCATAGCAATATTTAGCTGTTGATAATATTTTATGTACTCTTTGTCCTGTTAAAGCTGATATGAATAAGTATTTAGCATATGGCATAAACTTAAGTTTTTGTTGTAAATCTTTTTGATAATTACTTAATGTTTTATCATCTTTTTCAATAAGATCCCATTTGTTTACAACAACCATAATTGCTTTATTCATTTCGTGAGCATATCCTATTATTTTTTCATCTTGCTCAGTTATTCCTTGCTCAGCATCTATTACAAGTATAGCTACATCAGCTTTCTCTATAGCAGCATAAGTTCTGATTACACTATATCTTTCTATTTCTTCTTTTACTTTGCTTTTTCTTCTTAATCCAGCAGTATCAACTAAGATGAATTTTCCATCTTCTGTTTCTAGGTAACTATCTATAGAATCTCTTGTTGTTCCTGGAACATTACTTACTATAACTCTCTCTTCACCTAATAATCTATTAATAAGTGATGATTTACCTACATTGGGTTTACCTATCATAGCTATTCTAATATATTCATCATCCTCTTCATCTTCTGAAGGATCATTGAAATATTTAACAACTTCATCTAGCATATCTCCAAGTCCTAATCCTTGAGATGCTGATATAGTTATAGGATCTCCAATTCCTAAATTGTAGAACTCATAGCTATTTTCTTCTAAAGCTAATCTATCTATTTTATTAACAACTAAAACAACAGGCTTTTTACTTTTTCTAAGCATTTGTGCAACTTCTTGGTCAGCAGCAGTAAGTCCTTCCTTACCATCAACAACGAATACTATTACATCAGCCATTTCTATAGCAATTTGCGCTTGTCTTCTCATTTGTTTAACAATTATATCACTACTTTCAGGCTCTATTCCACCTGTATCTATCATTGTGAATTTTCTGTTTAACCATTCTGATTCTGCATATACTCTGTCTCTAGTAACCCCTGGTGTATCTTGTACTATTGAAATTCTTTTTCCTGCTAATTTATTGAAAAGAGTCGACTTACCTACGTTCGGTCTTCCAACCATAGCAACTATTGGTTTACTCATTCTTATTCCTCCTCACAGTGTTCATTTATTAAGTCTATTAGGTCTTCCCCTGTATAGCTACAAACTATAACTTTAACTCCCAATCTTTCCTCAATATCCTTTGCTGTCAAATCATCTAACATTATTCTTTGAGTTATATCTCCTGGCTCGTAACCTTTTCTAAACATGTTATCTGCCATAATTAAGTACTCACTATCAATGTTATCCTTAAGTTGAGCAATAACATCTTGCCCAGTTAAAAGTCCTGCAACTGTTATTGTGTGCCCAAAGAAATCATTTAATATAACCTTACACTTAATATCTATATTATTATTCTCTTCTCTTATATCGGTACAAACCTTATCTAATTCTTTAAAGGCAGATGTTCCTGTAATAAGAGTAAATTTACCTTTTCCACTTTTAGTTAACTTATTCTTTATATCTACTGCCATGGTTTCTCTTAGAAGTCTTATCATTCCAACTCCGTCTTCTATTTGCTCATATCCATTATAGAATTCTTCATTTGGAACTTCCTCATCTGCCATAACATAAAACTCATCTGATAACCTTACAAATGGGCTTCCTATTTCTTTCATGTATTTTTCTTGAAGAACTTTTATTCTATCTAATTCTTCTTTAGCTGTTTCTTTATTATATATTTCAAGGTCAGCTAATCCTTCTCTAAACTTTGTTATTCCAATTGGTACAGCAGCAACATTTTCTATTGAAGGACGTAATTTATAAAGATCTTCTACAGTTCTAACTAATTCGTCTCCATTGTTTATTCCTGGCATAACAACTATTTGAGCATTTACAGTTATACCAGCTGCCGCTAATTTTTGTAATCTTTCATATACATTCCCTGCAAATCTATTATTAAGAATTTTTTTTCTTAAATCTGGATTTGTTGTATGAACTGATACATTTATAGGACTTATTCTATATTTTATAATTCTATCAATATCTTCATCCTTCATATTTGTTAAAGTAACAAAGTTACCTTGTAAAAATGAAAGTCTTGAATCATCGTCCTTAAAATATAAAGTTTTTCTCATTCCCTTTGGTAATTGATCTATGAAGCAAAATATACATTTATTTGTACAACTTTTAGCTTTGTCTAGGATGGCCTCTTCAAATTCCACTCCTAAATCTTCGCCATATTCCTTTTCTATTTCAAACTCCCAAACCTCTTTGTTTGGTTTTAATATTTCTACCTCAACGTATTCGTCTGCTAATAAAAATCTATAATCAAGTATATCTTCAACTTTAGTACCGTTTATGCTTAATAGTATATCTCCCTTTTCAAAGCCTAATTCCTCACCAATTCCTCCTGGTAAGACTTCAGCAATTCTACTTTTCATATGCTTCACTCCTATTTTAGTACTATCTATGTTATATTACCTTAATTAAATAATGTAGTCAACTGAAATAACTTTATACCTATATATTGTGTTTTGTTTCAATTACTAACTTTTTATTTAACTCTAAATTTAATTATTAACTTTTTCATTAAGCTTTAAACTATGTTATTTAAATATTAAAAAGTAATCCCCTAAACAAATTTTGAGGATTACTTTTAATAGCTTTCTCTTAATTCTATTATAGTAAAAAAATTTTTAAATATATAACTAATTATATAATAAGTGTTATAAATTTAAAGGTGTTATAAAGTATTAATTAACTAGAATTATATATTTATAGGTATAGTTATTACTATTTTAGTTCCTACTCCTAGTTCACTAGTTACATTTATCTCACCATCAAAAAGTCTAACTATATGTTTAACTATGGCAAGACCTAGTCCAGTTCCACCACTTTCTCTACTTCTAGCTTTATCTACTCTATAAAATCTTTCAAATATCCTTGGAAGATCCTCTGCACTTATTCCAATTCCATTATCTTCAATAACTAAAATAAGATTCATGTCACGATTATAACTTTCAACTCTTACCTTTCCACCTTTTTCAGTATATTTAACAGAATTGCTTACAAGATTAAGTAACATTTGTTTAAACTTATCCTTATCTCCCATAAGAACACAATTGCTATTTGTATCTAAAAAGATTTCCACACCTTTTTTCTTAGCTTGATCATTTAATAGCATATAAACTTTTTCAATTTCTTCATCAACATTAAATTCTTCTAAAACAGTACTTCTTTTTTGTTCTATTTCATAAAGACATAATATATCCTCTAAAAGTCTTGCTAATCTATCTGATTCTTCATCTATTATGCTTAAAAATTTATTTCTAGTTTCATCATCATCTACATATCTTAAGGTTTCTGCAAAACCTTTAATTGAGGTAAGTGGGGTCTTAAGTTCATGAGATATATTAGCTACAAATTGACTTCTCATGTTTTCAAGCTTTTTAATATCTGTGATATCTTGTATAACCACAACTGTCCCTATTATTTCAGGTTCATTTATTATACTTGCTTTTCTTATTTTTAATATTTTTGGATCATCATTATAGTTAACTTCAATTTCAACCCTATCTTTTTCATCAAAAAAGGCCTTTAGTACCTCTTTATCAGTTATATAATCCAAAAGTTTATTTCCAATAATCTCTCCGCTTATGCCAAATATTTTTTTAGCATAAGGATTTATCATTAAAACATTCATATCTCTGTCAAAAGCTATTACTCCACTACCCATACTTTTTAATATGGCTTCTAATCCATTTTGTTTATCCTTAAACCTCTCCATGGTTATTTCTAATTGCTCTGCCATATAATTAAAGCTTTTTCCTAGTCTTTGAATTTCATCATCCTTAGAATTAATTTTTACTCTTTTATGAAAGTTACCACTTGCAATAGTAGATGTTAATTGTTCTAATTCCTTTAGTGGATTTAATATTATATTGGTTATTTTAACAGTTAAAAGTAAGGCAATTACTAAGGATAATATAACACCTACTAATAAATAGTTACTATTTATGCTATCTAGTATTTTTGCATTTTCAACAGCTATTGATGTTCTAACAATAGAGCCATCCTTAAGTTTAAGTGCACTATAGATCATGTTTTGATGAAGATCATTACTATATCTTACACTGCTTCCTAAACCACTTTCTATGGCTTCTATTATTTCTTGTCTCTTAAGATAACTTTCATTATCATTGATTAATTTTTTATGGGTATCAAAAATAACATTTCCATCCTTACTGATATATGTTATTCTTATATTTTTCATATCATTATTTGATTCTATTCTTTCTAATTCACTCTTAATATTTCCATTATCATTTTCTAACAATAAAGCTATGACCTTATTATATTCATTTAGAACATTCTTTGATTCCTCTAAATATTTATGATTTGATATTACTAAGTACATAGAAGTCATTATTGCTAGAAAAAATGTTATTATTAGTGTTGTGAAAATAATAATCCTTTTTTTCATTTATTAATCCACCTTAGTCAATAAATATTGATGAAAATAATCTTCCTGACTTTTCTTGATCCTGTCTATAACTATGCATCTTCACTTCTTTTTCACAATAAGTACAAATTCTAGTAGAAGTTATATTTTCTTTTTTAACAATACCCTTAAGCTGAATTTCTACACACTTCTCAAGATTTAGCATTCTTCCATTACATACATCTTTCCCAAATTCTTCACTGAACTTCTCTACTAAATCTTCACTTACTTCATAACAACATTGTCTTACGTGAGGGCCTATTATTACTTTAATATTTTCACAACCATATTTCTCTTTCATATATTCACAAGTTTTTCTAGCTATTTTATTGTATGTTCCTTTCCATCCACTATGAATAGCTGCAATTACTTCCTTCTCTTTATCATAAGCTATAACTGGAACACAATCTGCTGTAAAAACTCCTATAAGTGTGTTTTTATCCGTAGTAACTAAGGAATCACAGTCTCTATCCCCTTTAAAATTTTCAAAAGTTGCATCAATAAAATCACTACTATGTGTTTGGTTAACATAAACTACCTTGTCTACTTTAAATATTTCCTTTAAGTCCTCTAAATTTTTCTTTCCCTCTTCATCTTCTTTTTTATAATTAACATTATTTAATGCAGTTGAAAATCTAACTTTTATATTTCCATCGTTAAAAACTATAAATTCTTTGTTATCTATTATTTCTCTTTTCATAACTTTCACCTCAAAAACACAAATTATAATCTACTTATTTTACCATATTATCATATTTCAACTCTTTGTTAAATTAAATTCAAGTTAAATATTATTTAAGTATATTTATAAATTAAAACAAATAAAAAAGCTATCTTAAAGAACTTTCTTTAAGATAGCTTAAAATTATTTCATTAAACTTTTTATTTCTTCCATAAAGGTATTAATATCTTTAAATTGTCTATATACAGAAGCAAATCTTACGTATGAAACTTCGTCTATATCCTTAAGTCTCTCCATTATCATTTCACCTATGTAATCAGACTTTATTTCTACCATCATTTTATTACTTATGTTTCGTTCAATATCAGCTGCTATTTCTTCTATCTGAGCCCTAGATACAGGTCTCTTTTGACACGCTTTAATTAATCCGCTTATGATTTTTTCTTTATTGAAACTTTCTCTACTTAAATCCTTTTTTATAACAAGTATTGGTATATCTTCTACCTTTTCGTAAGTTGTGTATCTTTTAGAACATCTTAAACATTCTCTTCTTCTTCTAATTGCATTATAATCTTCTGCAGATCTAGAATCCACAACTTTACTTTCTTCATAAGAACAGTAAGGACATCTCATTTTAAAATCCACGCCTTTCTCTAAGTTGTAATAATATTATACCCTCTTTTTTACTTAATTTCTATATATATTTTTGAACATCTAGTATATTTTTCCCTTTTGAATCTATTAGTATAACATCTACTCCAACTTTGTATACATCAGACCATTCTATCTCTATATCCTCTGACTTACTAAAAAAGGATGTTTTTTCTCCAGGTATTATAATAGATAATATTCTATTATCATCACAATCTATCTTAACATCAGCTATTAAGCCTAACTTTTTACCTTCACTTACATCTATCACTTCCATAGCCCTTAAATTATTTAAAGAAAATAAATTTTCTTCCATGTATAAACTCCTCCTAAACATATAATTATTATATTTAATTTATATGTTTAATTTTTATATTTATTAATTAGAAGAGGTAAAAAATACTAAATAACATAAGATTTTTAATTTATCCATAAAAAATAGAGCTCAAAAGAGCTCTATACATACTTCCTCATATGCTTTAATGCTATTTTTTCCAACCTTGAAACTTGTGCTTGAGATATACCAATTTCATCAGCTACCTCCATTTGAGTTCTTCCATTAAAGAATCTTAAATTCAATATAAGTTTTTCTCTATCGTTTAATTTCTTCATAGCTTCCTTTATTGCTATATTTTCAAGCCAACTATCATCTTGATTTTTTGAATCACTTATCTGATCCATTACATATATTGCATCTCCACCATCATGATAAATAGGCTCAAATAAAGAAACTGGATCTTGAATTGCATCTAGGGCAAAAACAACATCTTCCCTTGGAATTTTAAGCTCTTTTGCTATTTGAGATACAGTAGGTTCCTTATTATTTTCATTTACTAGCTTATCTCTTACAAGTAAAGCCTTATAAGCTATATCTCTTAAAGATCTACTTACTCTTATAGTGTTATTATCCCTTAAATATCTTCTTATTTCTCCTATTATCATTGGCACAGCATAAGTTGAAAATTTAACATTTTGTGATAAATCAAAGTTATCTATAGATTTCATAAGTCCTATACAACCAACTTGAAATAAATCATCTACATTTTCGCCTCTATTATTAAACCTTTGGATTACACTAAGCACTAATCTCAGATTCCCCTTAATAAATTTCTCTCTAGCACTTGTATCTCCATTTTGCATTTGTAGCAATAATTCTTTCATTTCTTTTTCTTTTAAAACTGGTAATTTAGCTGTATTGACTCCACATATTTCTACTTTATTTATCATCATAATTGAAATCAACCCCTTCGAAGTAATTCCCTTCCGCATTTTAATTATTACCTGTAGAGGTTAATTTTATACTCTTAAATCATTTTGTTAATTTCTTTCTTTAATCTTTTTATAATTTTCTTCTCTAATCTTGAAATATAAGATTGAGATATTCCTAGCATATCAGCTACTTCCTTTTGAGTTTTTTCTTTATATCCACATAGTCCAAATCTTAATTCAACAATTTCTTTTTCTCTATTTGAAAGATTCTTCATTGCAGTAAATAATAATTCCTTGTCAACTTCATCTTCTATCAGATTGTAAACAATATCATCATCTGTGCCAAGTATATCTGAAAGTAAAAGTTCATTTCCATCCCAATCTATATTTAAGGGCTCATAAAATGATATCTCAGCTTTAACCTTGCTATTTCTCCTTAAATACATAAGAATTTCATTTTCTATACATCTTGATGCATAGGTTGCAAGCTTTATCTTTTTTTCAGGATTAAATGTATTTACTGCCTTTATAAGTCCAATTGTTCCTACAGAAATTAAATCCTCAACTCCTACACCAGTATTCTCAAATTTTCTAGCTATATATACAACTAGTCTTAAATTTCTCTCAATAAGAATACTTCTAATAGCTTCATCATTCTCCCCTAACTTGTTAACTAACTCCTCTTCCTCTTCTTTACTAAGAGGTGCTGGAAGAACATCATTCCCCCCAACATAATAAATTGGTTCTACCATAATATCTAATTTAGTAAATAACTTATTAAGCAAAAGTCTTATATTTAACATAACCTAATCACCCCTATATAATTCCTCTAGACAATAAAGCTTCATATTCTCCCTCTTTACTTAATTTATTATCACAAAAACATAAGATTGCATCTCTTGTTATTGTTTCCCCATTAACATTACAAAGCTTTATATTGTCAATCTTAATCCCTTTCATATATCCTGAATTCCCATCAACTACTTTATACGGTATCCTAAATTGATCTTTTTCCTTAATGTTTACCCCTCTAAACTTTTCTCTTTCTGCTATTATTACAGGCAATGCAGTTGCAGGCTCTACAAGTCCATTTCCTGTATCTAAAAAAGCTTTAATATTAATAACTTCTGAATCAATACATACATCTAAATCATATATAAAGTTATTTATAATAGCTCTATTTTTAAAATAATTCATAACTCCACTAACAAGTATGTAACTTATAATTAGTGAGAATATTATAGATTTAGTTGAATAATCATTTATTATAAAGGATTCTGAAATATTATACTGATTTTCAACTAAAGCAAACATAAAACAAGTACCACAAAAGGCAAAAGTTATCACTAAAAAAGTTATATATCTTTTTATTATTGTCTTTAACTCTCTTCTTTCTGATATTATAGTAATCATTCCAAAAGAAAAGAGTAGTTTTAAAGGCAATGATGTGAGTATATTTAATCCTGGAACAAAAACAAACAAGGTATATATTGCTCCTAAAAAAGCTGCTAATATTATTCTCTTGTAAATTATTGTATCTTTTAAGGTCTGTAAAGTTAAATAAAGTAGAAAAAAGTTAATTAAAAAATTTTCTAATATGACAATGTCAATATATACAGTCATAAATCAACTCACTCCCTATTTATAATTATAAAGCTTCTTATTCTAAAATTTTGTCATTATATATTCCATATGCATATTTTCTATCTTTCTTTTTCCTCATTATTCTACATTTTTCTACTAAATAAAAAATTCTTAATATTATAATTATTTTTTTCATGTCTATTCTTGTAATGAAAATGTATTCATTAAATATAAGTTCATAATTTATTAAACTATAAATAATAAAATTCAATATTTTTTTCCATTTCCTGAGTTTTAAATCCCAAAATATTGAAAAATAACTATAAAAACTTTTTATTTCTACATAAACTCTATTATAAATATATAAAATTTTTTCTAATTAAAGTAAAAATAAAAGCACTTATAGTAATTAATTACCATAAGTGCTTTTCTATTTAAAAATACTATCTTCTACCTCTTCTTAAAAACATAGGTATTTCTAAATCATCATTATATCTATCTTCTTGTTGTGCTTGTGAAGATGCAGCAACTTCTTGCTCCGCTACTTTTTCTTCAACTTTTTCAACTATAACTTCTCTTTGAGTTTGAGTCTCTCTATTTGTTGCTCCTTGAGATCCCATTCCCATTCTTTGACGCTCTTTTTCAAATCCAGTAGCTATAACTGTTATTCTTATTTCATCTTTTAATGTTTCATCAATAACAGTACCAAATATTATGTTAGCATCTGGATCTGCAGCTTCTTGAACTATTTCTGCCGCTTCATTTATTTCTAATAATCCTAATTCAGAATCTCCTGTTACATTTAATAAGACTCCAGTAGCACCAACTATTGATGTTTCTAATAATGGAGATGATATTGCTTCTCTTGCTGCATCTTGTGCTCTTGTTTCTCCTTTACCATATCCAACACCCATATGAGCTAAGCCTTTATCTAACATAACAGCTCTAACGTCTGCAAAGTCTAAGTTTATTAATCCTGGATTAGTTATAAGATCTGATATACCTTGTACACCCTGTCTTAAAACATCATCAGCTTTCTTAAATGATTCTAATAAAGTTGTTTTCTTATCTACCATTGATAAAAGTCTTTCATTAGGTATTGTAACTAATGTATCAACTTTTTCTTTTAAATTTGCTATACCCATTTCAGCATGAGTCATTCTTCTTCTACCTTCAAATGGGAATGGCTTAGTAACTATACCTACTGTTAGTATTCCCATTGATTTAGCTATTTCAGCTACTACTGGTGCAGCTCCTGTACCAGTACCACCGCCCATACCAGCAGTTATAAATACCATATCAGCTCCTGATATAGCCTCTGTTATTTCATCTCTACTTTCCTCAGCAGCTTTTTTTCCTATTTCAGGATTTGCTCCTGCGCCTAGTCCTTTTGTAAGTTTATCACCTATTTGAATTTTATTTTGGGCATGAGATAGTGTTAAGGCTTGTTTATCTGTATTTATAGCAATAAATTCAACATCTCTTAATCCTTCTTGAATCATTCTATTAACAGCGTTTCCGCCTCCGCCTCCACATCCAATTACCTTAATATTAGTAAATGATTGTATATCTACATCAAAATCTAACAAACTAATTCCTCCTTTAAAAAAGCTCCTCTAAGAACGCCATTATTTTGGAAAGCCCTCTCTTCTTTACACTTTTATTTTCACTTTTATTTTCTTTATCCACTGTTACTTTTCTTCCTGAAAGTAATTCTTCATCACATATTAATTTTAACCTATCATATACCTCTTTAACAATACTAATTGAATTAATTATTGAAGAATTGTCAAATAAAAATTGCTTTTTAGTGAAAATTCTTACATCCTTATCAGTTGTATACTCTATTCTTTCCTTAATATGTTCATAATAACTAATACCGTCACCAGTTAATATTATCATATCTGTGGTATTTAGAATATCCCTTTCCATCAATTTACTATTAACTAATTCTACTATTTCACTTAATCTTGCATCTATAATATCATGAATTAAATAGGTATCTAATATGTGTTCCTCAAAGGAAATATTATTATAATCCTTTCTAATACTATAATATTTTGAAGAATATTGCAATTTTAATCTTTCTGCTTCCTCTTCTGATATAGATAAACATATAGCTAAATCTTTGCTTATATTTCTTCCTCCTAATGGTATATAATCCATATCCTTTAGGGTATTACCTTTGTAACTATATATTTGTGTTTCCTCTGCCCCTACATCTATAATTACAACATTTGAAGTTTCTGTTTTTTTACTTAAAAAAACATTTTTAAATCCAAATCCCAATGAAACTGTTCCTAAAACCTCATATCCAGCTTCTAAAATAATTTTATTTAAAGTACTAATTTTAGATTTAGGAGCAATAATTAAATCTTCATCTATTTCTATTCTTTCAGCTTTAATTCCAATTGGATTCTGAACAAAGCCAAATTCTTCAGTATAGAATGAATTTATTGTACTATCTGCTACACATTCTTCCTCTGAAAGCTTTAATGTTCTTCCTTCTATATAAGCTTCTTCTATATTTTCTTTAAAAACTAATGAATCATCATTGTCAGTATAAGAATATCCCTTATTTTCCACCATTCTGCAATCATTATTTTTTAATGATAAGTAAACACCTCGAATATTATGTCCACTTTTTTCTTCTAGTTCTTTTAGACATTCTTTAATAATTTTTACAACAGACTCTTCATCTATTATTTTACCTTTAGATACACCTTGCAAATCTTTTACTACAAAATCTAATACTTCGAATTCTCCATTTTCATTTTCACCTGATATCGCCGCACAAATATTTCTGTTTCCAATATCTAGACCCACTATGTTTTTAGACATTTTTTCTATGTGTACCTCCCTATCTAAAAATTGTGATAATATATATATTCTCTTAAAAATTCAAATTACCTCTATATTTAATACATCAATAATCGACTTAAAATCTCCCTATCTATAGCAGAATTCATTGCCGTTTCTTGTGTTATTATACCTTCTCTATACAGATTAGCAAGTTCCATGTCCATCGTTCTCATTCCATATTTACTTCCAGTTTGGATAGAAGATTCTATTTGATGAGTTTTTCCTTCTCTTATTAAATTTTTTATAGCTGGTGTAGCAACCATTATTTCTAATGCAGCATTTCTATCTCCATCAACGGTTTCCACTAATTGTTGTGATATAATTATTTGTAAAACAGAAGCTAACTGTATTTTTATTTGCTCCTGCTGATGTGGTGGAAAAACATCTACTATTCTATCTATAGTCTTAGCAGCTCCTATAGTATGAAGAGTTGAAAATACTAAGTGTCCAGTCTCTGCCGCTGTTATAGCTGTTGAAATAGTCTCTAAATCTCTCATTTCTCCAATCAAAATAACATCAGGATCCTCTCTAAGAGCTGCTTTTAAGGCTCTTTCATAACTTAGAGTGTCCTTGCCTATCTCTCTTTGGTTTACAATAGATTTATTATGTTTATGAAGAAACTCTATAGGATCTTCTATTGTTATTATATGAGATTCTCTATTACTATTTATTTCATTGATTAAAGCTGCTAAAGTTGTACTTTTACCACTTCCAGTAGGTCCTGTAACTAATACAAGTCCTCTTTTAAGATTACATATATCCTTTAAAGTCTCAGGATATCCTAAACTATCTAAAGTTGGCATATCTAAAGATATAACTCTTATAGCTAAAGCTGTACTATTTCTTTGTTTATATATATTAACTCTAAATCTACCTTTACCATGTATTGAATATGATGTATCGTATTCTCCAATAGCATCATACTTTTCATATGCATCCTGTAATATCTCTCTAGCATACGCTTCAGTATCTTCAGGGCGTAATATTTCATGTTCTAACCTTACTAATTTTCCATTAACTTTTATTATAGGAGAAATACCTACTGTTAAATGCAAATCAGATGCTCCTTCTTTAACTGTTAACTCTAAAAGTTCTGCTAAACTTTGCATAAATCTCCTCCTAAACTTAATTCTTAATAAATAATTTGTTCACTTCATAAAGAAATGAACAAATTATTTATAGAAGAATCCACCTTTTTTATCGTATAATAAATATTATAAACCATATGATATATCAATTCCATAATTTTATAAAACTTATTTTTTTTTATACAATTTATTAAGTATCATTTAACATTTAAATTCCTTATTTAATTTTTTTAGTGCCTTTTTTTCTATTCTAGATACATATGATCTTGATATACCAAGAATTCCCGCTATTTCCCTCTGTGTTTTTATATCACCATCTAAAAGACCATATCTCATTTGAATTATCTCTTTCTCCCTAGGACTTAAGACATCAGACATCTTTTTATAAAGCTCCTTAACCTGTAATGAATTTTCAACAGCCTCTAATACCGAATCAGAGTCACTACTTAAAATATCTATGAGACAAATTTCATTACCTTCCTTATCTACTCCTATAGGATCTTGAAGGAATACTTCTCCCTTTGTCTTCTTAGTATTCCTAAAAAACATAAGTATTTCATTGTCTATACACTTAGCTGCATATGTTGCAAGTCGTATTCCCTTGTTAGTGTCAAAAGAATCTATAGCCTTTATTAAACCTATTGTTCCTATAGATATTAAATCATCCATTTCTTTTGAGTTTTGATAATTTGAAGAATATTTCTTAACTATATGTGCTACTAGTCTTAAATTCCGCTCAACTAGTACTCTTTTTGCCTCAACATCTCCATCTTTTAATCTTTCTAAATAGATTTTTTCTTCCTTCTCATTTAAAGGCTTTGGAAAAGTAGAATTTCCTGTTACATAGCCAGTTAAAAATATTTTACTACCAACTAATTCTAATAAGTATTGTAACATGAACATGTCGTTCCCCCTATTAATGCTTATTACTATAATATGAGTTGATAGTTAAAATATTGCTAAATCTATTTATTTTTTGTAAGTTCTAAAACTATATCTCTGAAAATAGGACCTGCAGTATTTCCACCTCCTGGTTTTCTATCTTCATAAACATTTTTTATATTTGGCACCATAACTCCTAAAGTATAGTACTTTTCTCCATGTTTAAAATATCCTAAAAACCATCCATGTAATTCTCCACCTAGAGCTTCAGCAGTTCCAGTTTTAGCTCCTATCTCAACTCCTTCAATTTTAGTTATATTTGCAGTTCCTTCTAAAACCGTTGAGTTCATTACACTTTTTAAGTCCTCTGCTGTCTTCTTAGAGATTACATTTTTTCTTAACTCCTTAAATTCTTTTTTTACCTCTCCTTTTTGATTTTCAAAATCTTTTAATATATAAGGCTCTACGTATTCCCCTTCATTAACAACAGTAGATATTATACCTGCCATTTGAATTAAACTAGTTTGCATAGATTGGCCTATAGAAAGATTTGTTATACTAACATTTTCAGGGACATCTCCCTTAGTCTCCATGCCTGTTTTTTCATCTAACCCTAAAGCTAAAGAAAAAACTCCTTGGTCCTTTGCAAAATCTAATAATCCCCTAGTTCCTATTTGAGCTCCTAATTTAGAAAAAACATCATTACATGAAACCTCAAAAGCTTCTTTAATACTTATTGTTCCATGTATTTTTTCCTTTTTACATACTAACCCATCACATCTTAATTTATCAGAAAGGCTAATACCCTTTTCTTCCATAGCAGCCTCTAAAGTTAAAATTTTAAATATTGACCCTGCCTCATAACCATTAATGCTACCTGAGCCTAAAACAACATTTGGAGCTGATTCATCCTTTTGAGCTAAGGCTAATACTTCACCGCTATCACTATCAATAAGTACTGCTCCTGCATTTTTAAAAGTTTTATAATCTTCCTTAGCTAAAACATCTCTAACTATTTTTTGAAATTTATTGTCCAAAGTTAACTTAACATTTAGATTATCCTCTGGAATGTCATATTGTCCTTCTCCATATAATCCTTCATGATCCCTTTCAAAAATAATTTTAGGATCTTTATTATTTTCTAACTCCTTATTTATTACCATTTCTAGAGATTTTTCTGATTTATCAACCTCTTTTGTCTCTACTTTTTTATCCTTATTCTCTACTAAAGCAAAACCCTTAGTAGAAGTTACCATATTCTCTATTTTCCAATTATCATCTTTTTTCTTTTCCTGTGCCTTATAAGTATAAATTCCTTTTATATTTTTCAAACTATTTATCTTATCAAAACTTTCCTGTGAAACATCATAATATAATTTCCCTCCACTTTTTACTACATTATCAAAAGAAAAATCCTTATCTTCAGATTGCATAATATAATTAAAGGCCATTATATTCTCTAAGTTTTGATTTAAATTATTTAATCTAAAAGCCATAGAATCTATAACAACTTTGTATTTAGTCTCATATTGAAATATGCTTTCTCCCTCTCTATCTAAAAGTGAATAATTAAGGTCAGAAATATTTTCATATTGTTTGTGATTTCCTTTGAAATTTCCTGTTTCTTTTGTACTATACTTTTTCTGCACATAATAAATCCTCATGTCAAGTAATAGTAAAGCTAATAACAATAAAGAAACTAAGCTTATTAATCTATTTTTAATTTCAATTTTTCTTTTTCTGTTAAACATAAAAACACCCCTCCTGGCTAAATTCTAGCCAAGTTAGGGGTGTTTTATTCAATAAGAAATAATTACTTCTATCTCTTATTTAAGTAAAATCGTAATATACCTTTTTAAGATATTATTCGTATTTTCCTAAAACCTCTTTTATTTTTGCAACAATAATATCTATAGCAACTTTATTATGTCCACCTTCTGGTATTATTATATCAGCAAATTTCTTTGTAGGTTCTGTAAATTGATTATGCATAGGCTTTACTACATTTAAGTACTGATTTATAACAGACTCCATAGTTCTTCCTCTTTCATTTATGTCTCTGACCATTCTTCTTATGATTCTAACATCAGCATCTGTATCAACGTAAATCTTTATATCTAGAAGTTCTCTTATTCTTGGATCTTCTAGTATTAATATTCCTTCTACAATAACAATTTCTTTTGGCTCAACCTTAGTTGTATCTTCAATTCTATTATGTATAGAGAAGTCATAACTAGGTTTTTGTATAGAATGTCCATTTAAAAGTGATTCTAAATGTGAAACTAAAAGATTGTTATCAAAAGCATTTGGATGATCGTAGTTAGTTTTAACTCTATCCTCCATTGATAAATGGCTTTGATCCTTATAATATGAATCTTGCTCTATCATTGCTATACAATCTTCACCAAATTGTCTATATATCTCCTTAGCTATTGTACTTTTACCTGAGCCAGTGCCTCCTGTTATTCCTATAAAAATTGGTCTCTTCATTAGCTGTTTGCCTCCTTGCACTTAATTAACATATCATTTACCTTTACAGGCTTATCTATTTTAACCTTGAATATCATTTGAGCTTTGTTAGCAACATCTATTTTTTCGTCTTTTTCATCCTTCATATCATTCATTTGGATTTCATAGTAATCTCCTACTGGAGTTAATACCTCTACTGTATCCCCTTCGAATAATCTGTTTCTTTGTTCTATAGTTGCTACCTTAGTTTCTTCGTTATAATCTCTAACAACTCCTACGATATCATAATCTCTTATATAAGATGATGATTCATAAACTTGCTCTCCTGATTTTCCAAAGTAAAATCCTGTGTGATATCTTCTATGACTAACCTTTAAAAGATTATCCATTAATTTTTGATCAAATTCATATCCTTCTGGATCATCCCAATACTTATCTAAAGCTTCTCTGTAAGCTTTAACAATTGCAGCAACATAGTATGGGCTCTTCATTCTTCCTTCTATTTTAAATGAGTATATACCACTCTTAACAAGCTCTGGTATATATTCTATCATACATAAATCCTTAGAGTTCATTATGTATGTACCTTTATCATCTTCTATAACTTGGAAATACTCTCCAGGTCTCTTTTCTTCCATTAAATAATACTTATATCTACATGCTTGTGAACAAGCTCCTCTATTTGAGTCTCTTCCTGTCATGTAGTTTGATATTAAACATCTTCCTGAGTATGCCATACACATTGAACCATGAACAAATGCTTCTAAATCACAATCTTCTGGTAAATTCTCATGTATTTTTTCAATTTCTTTAAAACTAAGCTCTCTAGCTAAAACAATTCTCTTAACTCCTAAGCTATGCCAAAACTTAGCTGACTTCCAGTTTACATTGTTTGCTTGAGTACTTAAGTGTATTTCTAAATCTGGTGCAACTTCCTTTGCAGTCATTATTATTGATGGATCTGAAACTATTATTGCATCTACATTTAAATCATTAAGTCCTACAATGTATTCTTCTAATCCTTCTAAATCTGCATTGTGAGGAAATACATTCATAGTAACATAAACTTTTCTTCCTCTATCATGAGCATACTTTACACCTTCTGCAATCTGTTCATTTGTAAAGTTATCAGCGAAAGCTCTTAGGTTAAGTTTACTTCCTCCAATATAAACTGCATCTGCTCCAAAATCAATTGCTGTCTTTAATTTTTCTAAGCTACCTGCTGGTGCTAATATTTCTGGTTTTCTCATGTTTGCTACCTCCTCTTAGTTAACGCAATTCCATCTCCCATAGGAATAACAGTTGTTATTAAATTTTCATCCTTTGAGACCATATCCAAATACTTTCTCATTCTCTTAACAATAGTTATTTTTCTTCTCTTCACTAAGTCATCAGAAGCAACCATTCCTCTAAACAAAACATTATCTGCTATTATAATTCCATCTTTTTTTAAAAGTCTTAAACATTCTGGTAAAAAATGATTATAATGTCCTTTACCTGCATCCATGAATATCATATCAAATTCATCATGAAGACTCTCTAAAACTTCTAAACAATCTCCCTGTAAAATATTGATTTTTCCCTCTAATCCAAATTTTTTAATATTCTCTTTAGCATAATTTATCATATTATCATCTCTCTCGATTGTAGTAATATGACATTCTCCACCACAAGCTTTGTTCATAAGTATTGAAGAATAACCTATAGCTGTGCCTAATTCTAATATTTTCTTTGGTTTATTCATAGATACCATAAACTCAAGGAACTTAGCACCTTCCTTTTGTATTATTGGCACCTTATTTTCTTTTGCAAAATCTTCTAGTTCTTTTAATTCGTCATTTCTATCTGGAATAAGATCTCTAAGATACTTTTCCATATATTCAAAGGTTACTCCACTCATTTGCTCCTCCAAATTTTAGTATCCAAATTCTTTCTTCTTAGCTAGGAAATCTTCGTAATTATTAGTAAAATAGTGCTTATTATTTGATGGATTCAATAAATAATATATGTAGTCTGTTTTAGCTGGTTTTATGGCAGCTAAAAGTGAAGGTTTTCCAGGATTACATATTGGCCCCACTGGAAGTCCTTTAATCTTATATGTATTATATGGTGAATCCACTTTTAAGTCTTTATAAAGCACAGTATCTTTATGCTCTCCTAAAGCATATAAAACTGTAGCATCGATTTGTAAAGGCATACCTTTTTGTAGTCTGTTATATATAACAGATGCTATTTCTGCACGCTCACTATCATCCCTAGCCTCTTTTTCAACCATTGAAGCTACTATTACATATTTCTCATACTCTTCCTTTGGAATAGTAATGCCTAGTTCACTTTGTATCTCACTAATTACCCCTTCAAACCTGTTAAGCATCATTTCAATTATTTGTTTTGGTGTTGTGCCTTTAGGAATAGCATATGTGTCTGGAAATAAAAATCCTTCTAACTCATATTTTCTTTCATTATTAGGTTTTATATAAGATGGTAATGGATACTCTTTTACTACTTTTAAAAACTCATCTTTTGTGCATACCTTAGATTCTTCCAATTTCTTAGCTATATCCTCTACAGTGTATCCCTCTGGAAATGTTACCTTATAATCTGATACTTTCCCATCAGTTAGTACACTTAAAAAATCATTAAAACTTATGTCACTATTCACAGTATATGTACCTGGTTTTATACTTTCTTCTACGTTATTAAACTTTATATATATCTTAGAAAAAAAGGAACTTCTAAGTACATTTTCATTGTTTAATCGTTCAAAAAGTCCATTTAGTGACTCTCCTTCTTTAACTTTAAAGGTTATATCAGCTTTATTAGATTGTAAAGGGCTTCGCTTTATGGAGTTATATTTAACTACAAATACAGCTAAGTTAATCACAAGTAAAATTATGAATATGGATATCAAAACCATACTTTTAGAGTTTTTTAGCCTTTTCACAGTAGTACCCCCTCATATTTTAAGATAAATGGCCATAAAGCCATTTATCTAATTATAAATCTTTTTCTCATAAAAACAAACTTGTTTTACTAATTTTTGTTTATGTACCCAAAGTTATAAAATAAAATTATAAGAAAATTTATTATTTTTTACTTCTATTTATAGCTCTCTTTCTCTCAGCACTGTCTAAGATTCTCTTTCTCATTCTTACATTTACTGGAGTAACTTCAACTAATTCATCATTGTTTATGAATTCTAAACATTGCTCTAATGACATTTGTCTTACTGGAGTTAATTTTAAAGCATCATCAGCTCCAGATGATCTTGTATTAGTTAATTGTTTTTTCTTACAAATATTAACGTCTATGTCATCTGCTCTTGAACATTCTCCACAAACCATTCCAGCATAAACCTCTGTACCTGGCTCTATGAATAAAGTTCCTCTTTCTTGAGCATTAAATAATCCATATGTAACTGCTTCTCCTGATTCAAATACTACGATTGATCCTCTACTTCTTCCTGGGATCTCTCCTTTGTATTTTTCAAATCCATCAAATACATGGTTCATTATTCCGTTACCTTTTGTATCTGTCATGAATTCATTTCTAAATCCTATAAGTCCTCTTGCAGGTATTTTGAACTCTAATCTTGAGTATCCATTAACCGCTGAAGTCATATTTACCATTTCAGCTTTTCTAGGTCCTAATTTTTCCATAACAGGTCCCATAAATTCTTCTGGAACGTCTATAGTTAAGTGCTCTATTGGTTCAACCTTAACACCATTTTCATCTATTTTTGTTATAACGTTTGGCTTAGAAACTTGGAATTCATATCCTTCTCTTCTCATTGTTTCTATAAGTATTGAAAGATGTAGCTCTCCTCTACCACTTACTTCGAAACAATCTGGAGTTATTTCTTTAACTTTTAAACTTACGTTAGTTTCTAATTCTTTTAATAATCTATCTCTTAAATGTCTTGAAGTTACGAAATCCCCTTCTCTACCAGCAAATGGTGAGTCATTAACCATAAAGTTCATGTTTAATGTAGGCTCGTCTATTTTAACAAATGGTAATCCTTCTGGATTTTGTGCATCTGTTATAGTTTCTCCAATATTTACGTCAGATATACCACTTATTGCAACTATATCTCCTAATTGAGCTTCATCAACCTCTATTCTCTTTAATCCATCATGAGTATAAAGACTTGATATTTTGAATTTAGTTACTGTTCCATCTTGTCTTACAACAGCAGCTTGTTGGTTTTTCTTAGCTATTCCTCTAGTTATTTTACCTATAGCTATTTTACCAACATATTCACTTGAATCTAAAGTTGTAACTAACATTTGTAAACTGTCTTCTATAGATCCCTTTGGTGATTCAACTTTTTCGATTATAGTATCGAATAAATCTTTCATGTTATCTTTTGGCTCATCTATGTTAATTGTAGCTACTCCATCTCTAGCTGAAGCATAAACTATTGGGAAATCTAATTGCTCATCATCTGCACCAAGCTCTAAGAATAATTCAAATATTTCATCAATAACTTCTTCTGGTCTAGCATCTGGTTTATCTATTTTGTTTATAACAACTATTGGTTTTAATCCTAACTCAAGAGCTTTTCTTAAAACGAATTTTGTTTGAGGCATAGCCCCTTCATATGAGTCTACTACAAGTAAAACACTTTCTACCATTTTAAGTACACGTTCAACCTCTCCTCCGAAGTCAGCGTGTCCTGGTGTATCTATTATATTTATTTTAACTCCGTTATAATGAACTGCTGTATTTTTTGAAAGTATTGTAATACCTCTTTCTTTTTCTAAGTCATTTGAGTCCATTACTCTCTCTTCTACTTTTTCGTTTGTTCTAAAAACGTTACTTTGTCTTAATAATGCGTCCACTAAAGTTGTTTTACCATGGTCAACGTGAGCGATTATAGCTATATTTCTAATATCATTTCTTGTAAATTCGTTACTCATTATATTTATTCCTCCAATTTTATGTGCATAAAAAATTGGATACTATTTAAGTACCCAATTTTCTTTACCTTATTAGATTCTACTGTTAAGCTTTAAAAAAGTCAACACAACATTTTTTACTTAAACAGTTACATTCTACATTATCATCTAATTTTTTTATATTTCCATTATTATTGGTAATATCATTGGTTTTCTCTTAGTTTTTTCATAAAGGAAACTTCTAAGGCCATCTCTTATGTTAGATTTCATAGTAGCCCAGTCACAGATTCCTTTCTTTTCACAATCTCTTAAAACGTCTTTTACTATCTCTTTAGCTTCATCCATTAAGTCTTCTGATTCTCTTACGTAAACAAAACCTCTTGATATAATATCTGGTCCTGCTACCACTGAAGCAGTTTCTTTTGAAATAGTAACAACTACTGTAAGAATTCCGTCTTGTGAAAGATGTTTTCTATCTCTTAAAACTATGTTTCCTACATCACCAACTCCAAGTCCATCAACAAAAATTTGTCCTGAAGTAACAGATCCATTCTTTTTGATTGAATCTCTAGTGATTTCTATAACATCTCCATTTTCAGCTATCATAAAATTCTTTTCTGATAGTCCAACATCAACAGCTAACTCTGCATGCTGTTTAAGGTGTCTATACTCACCATGAACTGGTATAAAGAATTTAGGCTTAACAAGAGCTTGCATAAGTTTTAATTCCTCTTGGCAAGCATGACCTGAAACATGGACATCTGCTAGTTTTCCATACACTACTTCTGCTCCCTTTTTGAAAAGTTGATTAATAACCTTAGAAACTAACTTCTCATTACCAGGTATTGGTGTTGCAGATAGTATTACTGTATCTCCCTCAATGATATTAACTTTTTTATGCTCTGAAGATGCCATTCTAGCTAATGCTGACATTGGCTCTCCTTGGCTTCCTGTAGTTATTATAGTCACTTGCTCATTTGGATATTTGTTTATAGAATCTATGCTAACAAAAGAATCCTTATCTATTGTTAAATATCCTAGTTCTATGGCAACCTGAACTATATTTTCCATACTTCTTCCTGAAACAGCAATCTTTCTTCCTGTCATTTCTGCAGCTTCAACAATTTGCTGTATTCTATGAATATTTGAAGCAAATGTAGCTATTATTATTCTTCCCTTTGCTCCAACAAATATTTTTTTAAGATTTTCTCCTACAGCTCTTTCTGACATTGTATATCCTGGTCTCTCTACATTAGTAGAGTCAGCCATCATTGCAAGAACTCCTTTTCTTCCTAATTCTGCAAATCTAGCAAAATCCATTACCTCTCCGTCAGTTGGAGTATAGTCTACTTTAAAATCACCAGTATGAAGTACAACTCCTAGTGGTGTATGCACTGCTATAGCAACTGAATCTGCTATACTATGATTAGTTTTTACAAATTCAACAGATGATGATTTTAATTTTATAATATCTCTTGGTTTAACTCTTATAAGCTCTGTGGTGCTTAATAAACCATGTTCTTTTAGTTTAGTTTCAACTATTCCTAAAGTAAGTTTTGTTCCATAAACAGGTACATTTAAATTTTTTAACACATATGGTAAAGCACCAATATGATCTTCATGACCATGAGTTAAAAATATTCCTCTAACTTTTTCTGCATTTTTAACAAGATATGATACGTCTGGAATAACTATATCAATACCAAACATATCTTCGTCTGGGAACTTAAGTCCACAGTCGACTACAATTATATCGTCTTTAAATTCGATAACAGTTAGATTCTTACCTATCTCGTTCAAACCACCTAAAGGTATAATTTTAACCTTTAGCTTTTCACGTTTCATATTTTCCCTCCTCTTTTTTGTAGTAGTACGCTTATGTATAAAAGAGGTTTCCTCATTTGAGAAAATTTCTCTATTCATTTTTACAATCCTTGCATATTCCGAAAAACTTTACTGTATGATCTAATATTTCAAAGCCATATTTAGTTTCAATCTCTTCTTCTAGTTCGTCTAATAAATCCGCTTCAACCTCAAAAACTTTTCCACATTTATTACAAACTAGATGATGGTGTCTATGCTCTTCATCGTCATGAGCAAGTTCATATCTACTGCATCCATCTTCTAAATCTAACTTATAGATTACACCCATCTCTTCTAGAAGAATTATTGTTCTATATACGGTAGCTAATCCAATCTCTGGACAACTTTTCTTAACCTCGTCATAAATTTCCTCAGCAGTTAAGTGTTTACCCTCATTTTGTATTATAGTATCAACTATAGCTCTTCTCTGAGGTGTTAACTTATAACCCTTCTTCTTTAATTCTTCTTTTAAAGCATCAAAATCTACTGAAGCTGTATTTGCCATATTAAAACCTCACTTTACCGTTATTCTTCTTCTGCGAATAAAGTTGCATAAGCTTCTTCTATCATTTCAATTTCAAAATCATTCTCAACTGGAGCTAAAGTCTCTTCTCCATCTTCGTCTTGAACAACTTGCATAGCTATAACTACGTCTTCCTCACCTTCTGGTGATAATAAGAAATATTCTTTTTCTTCGATATCTAATTTAGTTACTACGTTGAATGTTGTTTCTATTCCTTCTTCATCAACTAAAACTATTGGTTGTAAATCGTTATTCATTTTAACTTCTCCTTTTTATTTCGATATTCTGTCTAAGTATCCTTGTAATATATAAGTAGCCGCTATTTTATCGACTATTTTTTTTCTTTTCGCTCTTGATAAATCCGCTTCTAGCATTGCTCTATGAGCAGCAACTGTTGTAAGTCTTTCATCCCAAAACTCTATTTTACCATCAAATGATTTTTCAATTTGTTCACATAAATTTTTAACCATTTCTCCAGATGGTCCTATTGTTCCATTCATATTTTTTGGCATACCTGCAACTATAGTTTCTACTCCATACTCTTTGCATATTTTCATGACTGCCTCTACGTCTTTAGTGTAGCAATCTCTTTTTATAGTTGTTACACCTTGAGCTGTCCATCCAAGTGGATCACTTACTGCAACTCCTATAGTTTTACTTCCGATATCTAAACCTAAAATTCTCATTGAATCTCCTTACATAAACGAAAGAGTACCCTTTCGGGCACTCTTTGTTATTTTATCTCTAGATAAGATTTTATAACTTCTTCAAGTATTTCATCTCTTTCCAGTTTCCTTACTAAAGCTCTTGCCCCGTTGTAATTAGTGATGTAAGTAGGGTCACCTGAAATTAAGTATCCAACTAGCTGATTAACCGGGTTATAGCCTTTTTCCTTTAGTGAGTTGTATACATCAGTTAATATTGATTTAGTTAAATCTTCCTTATTTTTACTAAAATCAAACTGCATTGTGTGGTCAAAATTGTTACTCATAACATGCTGCTTACTAGCAGCTCACCCCCTTACAGTAAATATATTTTAATTTATATATTTACATATATTATTATCTTTTAAATTAGTTTTTATTCACGCTTTACTTTATACTCATTATAAACTATATTTACATAAAAGTACAACTATTTTACAAGTAATTCTACAACTTCTTTTGCTTTTTCTAATGCTTTAGCTATATTTTCTGGATTTTTTCCACCAGCTTGAGCCATGTCAGGTCTTCCACCTCCGCCGCCGCCTACAACTGCTGCAACTTCTTTTATTACCTTTCCACAATGAACTCCATTAGCTAATGAATTTTTAGTTGCCATAGCTACTAAGTTTACTTTTCCACCATTGTCACTTGCTAAAACAACTATTCCATTATTTAATTTATTTCTAACTTTATCAGCTAAATCTCTTAATGAATTTCCATCAACATCTTTTAATTCTGCTGTAACTAATTCAACTCCGTTTATTTCAACTTTGTCTTTTAAGATATCATCCTCAGCACCTTGAACTAATTTAGCTTTAAGTTCTGCTATTTCTTTATCTTTTTCTTTTAATTCATGAGCTTGAGCTGCTATTCTCTTAGCAATATCTTTTTCATTACACTTAAGCATTGAAGCAGCTTCCTTAAGCATATTATTTTTAAGTTCCATGAATTTTAATGCGCTTATTCCAGTAACAGCCTCAATTCTTCTTATTCCAGCAGCAACTCCTGATTCTGAAACTATCTTAAATAATCCAATTTCTCCTGAGTTAGCTACGTGAGTTCCTCCACATAATTCTTTTGAGAAATCTCCAACTGAAACAACTCTTACTTTTTCAGCATACTTTTCATCGAAAAGACAAGTTGCTCCACTATTTCTAGCTTCATCTAATGACATTTCCTTTGTATCAACTACAGATACAGTCATTATTTTTTCATTTACTAATAATTCAACTTTTTCTAATTCTTCTTCTGTTAAAGCTGCAAAATGAGTAAAGTCAAATCTTAATCTTTCTTCATCAACATATGAACCTGATTGATTTACATGGTCTCCTAAAACTTCTTTTAAAGCTTCATGTAACATGTGTGTAGCTGTGTGGTTTTTACATATGTTAGATCTTCTTGAAGCATCAACTGATAATTTAACTTCTTGACCTTCTTTTAAGCTACCTTCTATAACCTTAATGTAGTGAACAAATTTTCCACCAACATTTTTCTTACAATCTGTAACTATTGCCATTCCAGTTTCTGAAGTTATATTTCCTCTATCTCCAACTTGACCTCCCATTTCAGCATAGAAAGGAGTTTTATCAGTTAATAAGAATCCTTCTTCACCTTCTTTAAGTTCAGATTTAAATTCTTCATTATTTCCTAGTACTATAACTTTTGAGTTAAGTTCTAAATTAACATATCCATCAAATTCAGTAACTATTGAAGCATCCACTTTGTTTACTGGACTTTCTTCGCTTCCCATGTAGCTACTTTCTCCTCTAGCATTTCTAGCTCTTTCTCTTTGCTCTTTCATTTCCTTATTAAAGTTTTCTATATCTAACTCTAATCCTTTTTCTTCTAATATCTCTTGAGTAAGCTCTAGAGGGAATCCATAAGTATCATATAATTTGAAAGCTTTAGCTCCTGATAAAACTTTCTCATTTTTTTCTTCCATTTCTGAAATATAGCTCATAAGTATATCCATACCTGAGTCTATTGTTTCATTAAATCTTTCTTCTTCTAATTTAATTATTTTCTTAATGTAATCAGCTTTTTCTTTTAATTCTGGATAAGCTTCACCGTAATTTTCAACTACAGCATCAACCATTTCATTTAAGAATATACCTTTAACTCCTAAAAGTCTTCCATGTCTAGCAGCTCTTCTAATAAGTCTTCTTAAAACATATCCTCTACCTTCATTTGATGGTTGAACACCGTCACATATTAAGAAAGTAACACTTTTTCCATGGTCAGTTATTATTCTTAATGATACATCTTTGTCTTTATCTTCTCCATATTTAGCATTTGTTAATTCACATGCTTTATTTAATATGTTTTTAACTGTATCTATTTCGAAGATATTATCTACACCTTGCATTATTGTAGCTATTCTTTCTAAGCCCATACCTGTATCTATGTTCTTTTGAGCTAACTCATTGTAGTTTCCTTCTTCATCTTTATCAAATTGAGTGAAAACTAAGTTCCAGAACTCAACTATTCTATCAGCATCTGAAGCTTCTAAGAATTCTTCTACAGTTTCAACCTTTCCTTCTCCTCTATCAAAGTGAATCTCTGTACAAGGACCACAAGGACCTACCCCTATTTCCCAGAAGTTATCATCTTTTCCTAATCTGAATATTCTGCTTGGATCTACATCAGTTTTACTAGTCCAAATATCATAAGCTTCATCGTCATTTAAATATATAGTTACATATAATTTATCCTTTGGAATTCCTAAAGTTTCTGTTATAAACTCCCAAGCCCAAGGAATTATTTCTGATTTGAAGTAATCTCCAAATGAAAAGTTTCCTAGCATTTCGAAGAATGTACCATGTCTTGATGTTTTACCAACATTCTCTATATCACCAGTTCTTATACACTTTTGGCAAGTTGTTATTCTTCTTTTTGGTGGTTCTTCTAAACCTGTGAAATAAGGTTTAAGTGGTGCCATACCTGCATTTATTAATAATAAACTCTTATCATTTTTAGGTACTAACGGAAATGACTGTAATCTTAAATGATCTTTGCTTTCAAAAAAGCTTAAATATTTTTCTCTTAATTCATTTGCTCCCATGAATTTCATAATTTATTCCTCCAAATTTTATGTATTTATCCTTTAGCCTTTAAGTTTAATCATATATTATAAAATAAGATTAAACCCTCTACTTAGCCTAGATATTCTTTTATTTTATAATTAGTTTCACACATAAAAAAAGAACATAAAACACCTCACCCCTAATTAAAAGGGACGAAATCCTATGCTCCGCGGTACCACCCTAATTATGTAAAACTACATCACTCTAAAAATTATAGCTCAAAGATAGCTTCAACATCTCTTTTAAGAAGTTCTCACCAACCACTTCCTCTCTGACTAAAAGATAAATGCCTACTCATTCTCGTCAACGCTTTTCATTAAGTTATTATAGGCAAATTATAAAAAAAATTTCTTTACCTGTCAATATAATTGCCAACTGTATTAATATCTATTTTATTAAATTACTATGTATTCCTATATATTTTATGATTATTTATCTACTAAGTTAAATATTATTTTTATATAAAATACTATTAAAATAATATTATTATGTATATTTATTAATATCTAAAACTTTTTAACTATAAAAAAATATATCATACTTCTTAATAACTATGATTTAATCTAATACTAAAATATCATAAAAACATATAATAATCCCAATCATCAAATAGAACTTTAATCACAACAGCTATAGGAACTATAAAAACCATTCCTAAAAGCCCTCCTATTTGCTCTCCAATCAAAAGTAATATTATGATTAATATTGGATGCATATCTATACTCTCAGCTGTAATTTTAGGTGCTATTAAGTTTCCTTCAATTTGTTGAATTATTAAAAAAGTCAATATAACCCACAAAATTTTATTTGGGCCTTCTACTAATGCTACAACTATTGCAGGTATTGCTCCTAAAACCGCTCCAAAATATGGTATAATATTGAGTAACGCATTTAAAAACGCTAATAATAGAGGAAACTTTATTCCTAGTATAAGCATACCTATAAATGTCATAACTCCAACTAATAAGCTTAAAAGTAATTGCCCTAAAATATATTTACCTAAGACTTTATCAACATCTCTCCCTAGATTTTTTAATAGAGCTCTCTTCTCTATTGGGCAGCAATATAAAAATTTATTAGATAATAAATCTCCATAGGCTAAAAAATAATATGCTAATACAGGTATAACAGCAAAAGCTAAAATATTTTCTGAAAAGCTAATTAAATTATTTATAATACTAGTTGCAAAACTAACTAATAATATATTTAATTTTTCAGTAACTTGAGCTTCAATAACATCAAAAATCCCTAATTCCATAAACTTCATCTTCATAATCAAATCATTTATAAAGAATTCTATACCATTTATTAAACCATCAAAACTTTCCCCTTCTTTAAACATACTTGGAATTAGAACTGTTAAAAAAAATAATATAAGAAAAATTACACTAAGTACTATAGACATAGCTAAAAAGTTTTTATTTATTTTTGTTCTTTCACATAAAAATCTATATAGAGGCTTAAGAATATATGCAAAAATCCCTGATACAAGCACTATAAAAATAATGTCTCTAAAAGCTTCAAATTGATATAAAAGGAATATAAATAAAAAAATTATAAATGTTAATATTAAATTTCTTATAAATCTTTTTTTATCTTTTAAAGCTCTAAACATTCCTACTCCTCCTTTTTTAATTTACCTCGCCAAAATATTTTCTTGGAATCATTCTCATATTTATATTTTTATTGCCAAAAAATAAAATGCTTTCTTCTCCTAAAATAGTTTCTTTTAATTGTATAACTCGCTTTCCATTTTTAAATTTATCAACTAATCCACTTACCACTATTAGTCCTCTTATATAAAAGTCGTAATCTATTAAAATATCTTCTAATATTCCTATCATATGGCCATCCTTATTTATAAGATCAAAGTTTTTTATCTCGCTAAATTTTAACCCTCTATGTACATGTACCCCTTCTGTCATAATAGTATCGCTTAAAGAAATAACATTAGTTAAGTCCACATAATCTCTTTTTGAAAATAATTTTTTTGTTATTATAAAGCCCATGACTTTCCCATTAAAATAATCTATTGCAAGATCACAAACTACTCCAACCTTTTTTCCATTAGAATCAAAAACCTTAAGACCAATTAAATCTCTTATTCTATACACTCTAAAAGTCATCCCTTTCTAATTTAAGTAAAGCCATTAGTAATATATTTAGTATTATCTATATCCTTCCAAAAAATACATAGTTTCATAGGTATTTTAAATTTATTTTTGTAAACTTAAATAATAATCCTTAAACTTTCTAAGTAAGTTATTAACTAAATAAAGTAAGTATATATTATTAACTTAATAAATACACTTTGTATAGTGCACTTTATATTGAAAATAAAATTTAAAAAGTTTTAATATAAAAGAAAAAAGCCCCCTTTCGGGAGCTTTCTATTAAAGTAGGCTTTCGATTATTCCTCCACCTACAACTAAATCATCTTTATAGAAAACAACAGATTGACCTTTAGTTATAGCTCTTTGCTTATCTTCAAAAGAAACTTTAACTCTTCCATTTTCCATAGGACTTATAGTAGCCTTAGCTGGTCTAGCTGAATATCTAATTTTAGCTTCAACTTCCATAGGGCCTTCAAGTTTATCTATAGATATGAAATTTATATCTTTACAAACTAAATCAGTTTTAAAGATATCCTCTTCTGGTCCTACTACAACAGTATTAGTTACAGGGTTTATATCAGTAACAAACACTGGTCTTCCAAGAGCTAATCCTAAGCCCTTTCTTTGTCCTATTGTATAATAGACTATTCCTTTATGTTTTCCTAAGACATTTCCATACTTATCGACAAAGTTTCCTGGTCTAACTTTGTTTGGAGCAGCTTCACATATGTATCTTCCATGATTATTATCTGGAATAAAGCATATTTCTTCACTGTCCTTTTTATTATGTACATCTAGACCGATCTCTTTAGCTATTTCTCTAATCTTATCCTTAGTGAATTCTCCACAAGGCATTAAAGTATGCTCTAACTGTTCTTGAGTTAGATTGTATAAAGCATAAGTTTGATCTTTTCTATCATCCTTTGATCTTATAAGTTGGAATCTTCCATCTCTTTCTTCAATTTTAGCATAGTGACCTGTTGCAACATAGTCTGCACCTATACCTTTAGCTTTTTGTAAAAGCTCATCAAATTTAAGATATTTGTTACATGCAATACATGGATTTGGAGTTCTACCTTGTATATATTCGTCTACAAAATAATCTATTACATTTCTTTTAAAACTATCTCTAAAGTTTAAAACGTAAAAAGGAATATCTAGTTTTTGAGCAACTCTTCTAGCATCATCCACTGCTGACAGTGAACAACATCCACCTTCTCTTTCCTCATATTCCTTATCCTCTTGCCATATTTGCATTGTAACACCAATTACATCGTATCCCTGTTCCTTTAAAAGGTAAGCAGCAACGGAGCTATCAACTCCGCCGCTCATACCTATAACAACCTTTTTCTTTGTCACAAAATCACCACTTTAATATTATTCTTAACCGTGAACATGCTCATGTATGTCATGTGAATGTTCTTTCATATCCCAAGGCTCTAATCCTTGTCTTTGTCTATAGTCGTTTATAGCCTTGTGTATAGCTTCCTCAGCTAATACTGAACAGTGCATTTTTACTGGTGGAAGACCATCTAAAGCTTCTGCAACAGCTTTGTTTGATAATTCCCAAGCTTCTTCTACAGTTTTTCCTTTTATAAGCTCTGTAGCCATACTTGATGAAGCAATAGCAGATCCACATCCATAAGTTTCAAATTTAACATCTTCTACAATGTTATTTTCTATTTTAAGATATATTCTCATTATATCTCCACATTTAGCGTTACCAACTTCTCCGATTCCGTTAGCATCTTTAATTTCTCCTACATTTCTTGGGTTTTTGAAATGATCCATAACTTTTTCACTATATATCATAATTAATTCTCTCCTTCTACTTCTCTTAAATGATTTTTCCATAATGGTGACATACTTCTTAATCTTGCGATTATTGGTGGTACTTTTTCTAATACGTAATCAACGTCTTCTTCAGTTGTACCTTCACCTAAACTTAATCTTAATGATCCGTGTGCTATTTCATGAGGTAAACCTATTGCTAATAACACGTGTGATGGATCTAATGATCCTGATGTACAAGCACTTCCACTTGAACCACAAATTCCTTCAAAGTCTAATGAAAGAAGAATTCCTTCACCTTCAATGAATTCAAAGCATACATTTACGTTACCTGGTAATCTCTTGCTACCATCTTTTGGTCCATTTAATCTTGTAAATGGTACTTCTAATAATCCTTTTATTAACTTATCTCTTAACTTAGAAATTTTAGCTATATGCTCATCTAAGTTTTCTCCAGCTATTTCCATAGCCTTTCCTAATCCAACTATTGCAGGTATGTTCTCAGTTCCAGCTCTTCTAGCTCTCTCTTGACCACCACCGTGGATTAAGTTATCTATTCTTATACCTTTTCTTATATATAAAGCTCCGATTCCTTTTGGTCCATAAACTTTATGTCCAGCTAATGAAAGTAAATCGATGTTCATATCTTTAACATCTATCTTTACATTTCCTACAGCTTGAACTGCATCTGTATGGAATATTACTTTTCTTTCTCTACAAATTTTTCCTATTTCCTTAACTGGCTCTATAGTTCCTATTTCATTGTTTGCAAACATTACAGAAACTAAGATAGTTTTATCAGTAATAGCATTTTTTAATTCTTCTAAATCAACAAAACCTTCTTCATTTACATCTAAGTAAGTTACTTCAAAGCCTTGTTTTTCTAACCATTGGCAAGTATGTAATACAGCATGGTGCTCTATTTTTGTAGTTATTATATGATTTCCTTTATTTTTATGAGCAAAAGCTATTCCTTTTATTGCCCAGTTATCTGCTTCTGATCCGCCACCAGTAAAGTAGATTTCATTTGTATCAGCATTTAATACTTTAGCTACTCTTTCTCTAGCAGTGTCTACAGCCATTCTTGATTCTCTTGAAACTCCGTAAAATGCTGATGGATTTCCAAACTTATTTGTGAAATATGGTAACATTTCCTCTAATACTTCTGGCTTAACATATGTAGTTGCTGAGTAGTCCATATAAACAACTCTATTATTCATTTTCTTCACTCCTACTAACAATTTTTAAAGCTTCATTTTTTTCTTTCATAGCTTTATAATCTTCTACTATATCTTTAAGTGTTACTGAATTAGTAACCTCATCTATGCTTGTTTTTATCTTTTTCCATAAAAGTCTAGTGGCACAACAATCAACATTATTGCAAGTTACACCATCTAAACAATCTGATATTTCTATTGGTCCTTCTAAAACCTCTATAATATCTGAAACTGTTATATCTTCTGGTTGTCTATTTAAAATATATCCTCCTTGAGCACCTCTAATACTCTTTATAAGCTTAGCTTTTCTTAAAGAACTAAATAATTGCTCTAAATAATATTCAGATATATTCTGTCTTTGCGATATTGACTTTATTGACACAGGTGATCCACCATAATGTATAGCTAAATCAACCATGGCTTTTACACCATATCTTCCTTTGGTAGATAATTTCATTTAATCACCTCTAAATCTGACTAATTCGATGTACTTTATGTGATTATAATATCAAAACCGAGTAAATTTGTCAACAATAATATTCACATATTTTTTACTTAAAAAATGGAATTTAAAATTGAAATTCAACTATTTGTTTTTTACATTATTCCAGTAGGCTTTTATACTACTTTCGTATTTATTATCCTTAGGCTTATAATATTCTTTTCCTCTCATATTTTCAGGCATATATTCTTGATTTATATAACCATTAGGATAATTATGTGGATATAAATACCCACCAACACCTAAATTGCTTGCTCCACTATAATGAGCATCTTTTAAATGTTTTGGCACATCACCTGCATTATTCCTTTCTAAATCTCTTAAAGCATCATCAATAGCCATATACGCACTATTTGACTTAGGTAAGGTAGCTAAATATATTACTAATTCAGATAATATTATTCTTGCTTCTGGCATTCCTATTTTCAAAGCAAGGTCTATTCCGCTATTTACAACTTGCAAAGCATTAGGATGAGCAAGACCTATATCTTCAGCTGCAATTACTCCTATCCTCCTAATTACGCTATCCATATTTCCACCCTTAATAAGTCTAGCTAAATAATGAATTGAGGCATCAGGGTCACTTCCTCTTATACTTTTTTGAAGAGCACTTAATAAATTATAATAATCATCTCCTGATGAATCAGATTTCAAATTAGATTGCCCTAATTTTTCTACATACTCTTTATTTAAAAGGATATTATCTTTTTCTTGAGATTTAATAGCTAATTCTAACACTGTGTAAGCTTTTCTTACATCTCCTTGAGAAATCTCTCCAATATATTTTAAAACGCCTTCTTCAAGAGAAATAACATATCCTTCTTTTTCAAGTTTACTTACTGCTCTTTCTAAAGCTATTATTATATCTTCAGTACTTACTGGTTTAAATTGAAATATGGTACTTCTGCTTAGTATGGCCTTATGTATAGCAAAGTATGGATTTTCTGTAGTACTTGCTATTAATATTACTCTCCCATCTTCAATAAATTCTAAAAGTGCTTGCTGCTGTTTTTTATTAAAATGCTGAAGCTCATCTATATACAGTATTATTCCCTTAAAATTTAATAAATTATCTATATCAGAAGTTATACTTTGTATTTCTTTTATGGAAGATGTAGTAGCATTTATTTTATAAAATTTCTTATCAGTGTAATTTGAAATTATATTAGCTAAAGTAGTTTTTCCAACACCAGGTGGACCATAAAAAATGCAATTCATTATGTTCTTGTTTTTTATAAGCTTGTTTAAAGGAGTTCCTTCTCCTACAATGTGTTTCTGTCCAACTATATCCTCTAATTTTTTAGGACGCATAATATCTGCTAAAGGTCTCAAATTTTTCAATTATCAAAATTTCAATAAGATTAATATGTTAACTGAATACTTCTCTTAATTTTGTATTCATTAAAAAGCTCCTTATTTATAAAACATAATATATTAATATGAAATTTGATAATTTTCCTCCCTTCTTATACTTTTATAGTTAATGAATTTCCTAAAGTAAATCTTAATTTAATTCTAAAATTTATTATAATACTAAAATACAGTTTTATTTCTTCCTGTCATTTTTGCCATATATAATTTTTCATCAGCATTTTTTATGGTATCAAAAGGATCTTCTTTTTCTGAAACTTCACAAACTCCGAAGCTAGAAGTTATTTTTAAACTTAAATCACCATAGTCAAAGCTCATTTTTTCTATGATTTTTCTAAGCTTCTCAGCAACCTTCACTCCATTTTTCAAATTGGTATTATTTAAAACAATTATGAATTCTTCTCCTCCATATCTACCAATCCAGTCACTATTTTCTCTGATATTATTATTTAATACCTTTGCAAAACCCCTTAAAATTTTGTCACCTACTAAATGACCATAGGTATCATTTACTTTTTTAAAGGAATCTATATCAGTCATAATTACAGTTGTAGGTATAGATTCTTTTAAGTTTCTATGAGCTTCCTTTGAAAATCTCTGATCTATATACCTTTTATTATAGACTTCAGTTAAATAATCCTTAATAAGATTTTCTCCCATCTTTTTCATTGTTAAGTCTAAATAATTACCTTCTCCACTACCATCTACTATACTGCCATTATTAGTTATATCTTTTAATATTTCAACAACATATTTATTTTCATTAAATTCAATTGGGGAAGCTATAACTAAAAACACATGATTTTTATTATATTCTAACTTTATAAAAGTATCATTTTTTAAATAAGCTTTTTTTGATATGCAAGTACTACATATTGATTTTTTTCCCCACACATCATAACAATTGCTTAGTGAACAATCTTTTTCATTAAATTTATTATTAATTTTTAGGTTAAAGTCATCTGAAAATACTATATTATTTATAGGATCTACCACTCTAACTTCATCATAAAAGTTCTTTAATATAGACATTCTTTCTTTTACATCTAGTAAAACTTCCAATATTCTTTCCTCCAGTCCTTAGAACTTTTAATTTCTTTCTACACCTTACTACATATTAAAGGAATATCTAAAACTAATTATTCTTAAATTTGTACCTCTCTATTTTCCGTACATTCTTTATTAACAATTATACAATAAAAAAGATTCTAATAAAAAATATTAGAACCTTTATATTAAAAAATTTTTAAAGAAGCTCTACCTCTTCTCCTAAAATTACTTCTCCTCCATTTAATACCTTTGTAAATATACCATAAGCAGGCATTATACATCTTCCTACTTGATAGTATATTGCACATTTATCATGACATTTTTTCCCTATTTGTGTTACTTCTAAAAGAACCTCTCCTATCTTTATTTTTTGCCCTATAGGAAGTTTATTTAGTTCTATTCCATCTACAACTAGGTTTTCTCCAAAGGCTCCAAAATCCACATTTCCGCCATCAGCTCTAAAATCCTCTATCTTTTCAAAAGCTAATAAACTTACTTGTCTATGCCACTTCCCAGCATGAGCATCTCCCTTAATTCCGAAATCTTCTATAAACTCAGCTTTAGGAACTTGCACCTTAGCTGTACCTTTCTTTTCACTTATACAAATAGCTCTTACCTTGCTCATTTTTATCCTCCTATTTCATACATAAATCTTTTATCTTCATCTTTTTCTTTCATTTTAAAGTTATGTTTTTCTGGCTTTTCATAAATACTTTTTTTAATTATCTCCCTAAGCTCTTCATCACTTATTCCATTTCTCATCTTATCTCTTAAGTTTATTCCATACTTCCAATGTAAACACTGTTTCATAAAGCCTTCAGGAGTGACCCTTATTCTATTACAATCCTCACAAAAACAATCACTCATAGCACTTATAAAGCCTATTTTTCCTTTGAATCCTTCTATGCTTATGTATTTAGCTGGACCATTTAGTCTTAAGGGTTTTCCATCACTTAATACCTTTTTTTCTTTCTTTATAATTTCTAAAATCTCACTATTAGTAACGCCCTTAAACTTTTTACCTTCTCCAATAGGCATAAGCTCTATAAATCTAAGATCTATTGGATTTTTATAAGCTAAGTTTATTAAATCTAAAATTTCATCTTTATTGAAATCTTCTAATATTACAGTATTTATCTTTACCTTAACATTATTCTCTAAGCACTTTTCTATTGAATAAAGTACTTTATCTAAGGTTCCTATCCTTGTTATTTCTTTAAATCTATCTTCTTTTAGTGTATCTAAACTTATATTTACTCTCTTTAATCCATTTTCACTAAGTTCCTTTACTTTATCTCCTAGTAAAATCCCATTAGTGGTTAAACAAATCTCTTCTATCTCTGGTATTTTGTTTATATTTTTTATTAAATCTACTATCCCTTCTCTTACAAGAGGCTCACCACCTGTAAGTCTTACTTTTTTTATTCCAATAGAAGCACATTCTTTAACAACTCTTAAAATCTCATCTAAAGTCATAAGCTTATCATTGTGAATAAAATCATTGTGATCTTTCTCCATACAATAAGCACATCTTAAATTACATTTATCAGTTAAAGAAATTCTTAAATAGTCAATTTCTCTTCCATATTTATCTTTCATTTTCTCACCTTCTTCTTTATACAAATTCCATTCCCTCTTTTAGGTGAATAATGATTTTATCTCTTTATCCAAACTTTTCTAACCTTTAACAATAATTTCTAATTACTTTCCAAAGGAACAATGTGGAAAAGTACAAACTGGGCAATTTAAACAAAGTCCACCATGACCATATTCAGCTATATCTCTTAAAGTTAATCTTTCATCTGCTAAAACTCTTGGAAGGACTAAATCTAAAGCTGTTCTTTTTGAATACATGGCACAGCTTGGTATTCCAATAATAGGAACATCATTATAATAAGCTAAAAGAAGCATAGCTCCTGGAAGTACAGGTGAACCATATGTTATTAATTCTCCTCCACATTCCTTTATAGCTGTAGGAGTAACATCGTCTGGATCAACTGACATTCCCCCTGTACAAAGTATAAGTTCTGCACCTTCATCTAAAGCTCTTTTTATTTCCTCTATAATTTTCTCCTTATCATCTGGAAGAATAACCTGTCTTTCAAGATCTATATTAAATTCCTTAAGCTTTTCCTTAAGAACAGGACCAAAGGCATCTTTTATTCTTCCACTATAAACTTCATTTCCTGTAGTTATTGCAAAAGTCTTTTTATTTTTTATCTCTTTAACTTCTATAATCTTATCTTTTATAAGATTTTCTGCTTCTATTATTTTATTTTCATCTATAACTAGTGGAATTACTCTAGTAGCCCCTACCTTATCACCTTTTTTAACTGGAAAATTCCCATGAATTGTAGAAACTATTATTTCACCTAGCATATTTAATTCTAATAATTTTTCCTTATCTATTTTTAAAAGTCCGTCTTTATCAGCTAAAAATTCTATTTTTCCTTCTTTTATTTCTCCAAAACTTAATCCTTCTCCACAAACTAGGTCCTTTAATCTTTCAGCAGCCTCATTTTCATGAAGCATTCCCTCTTCTTTTTCCCATACATAAACATGTTCTTTTCCTATTGATAAAAGTTTTTCTATATCTTCTTCTCTTATAACATGGCCCTTTTTAAAGGCTCTTCCTTTAAATTTACCTGGTATTATTTGAGTTACATCATGAGATAATATTGTTCCAACAGCATCTTCAACTCTTATTTGTTTCATACTAATCCTGTTATAAGTTATTTATTTTAAGTCCATCTCCATCTAAAACTATATATTTAATATAAATAACTTTAAACAGTTCACCTCCTCCTAGTGTTTTTAGTAATAAAAGGTTTCCTAAATTTCTTTTTTCTTTATTAAATCTTCATACTCATCAACTGTATTTATATTATAAAAATTCTTTATTTCTTTTTTATGTACTTTTTCTATAAAAGGAAATTCTTCAACTACCTTCATAGAAAATTTAAAACAGGTTTTTATTAATTTATTGCTATTATTTATAAGTTCTTTTTCCATAATATCTTTGCAACTTTTTTTATATATGGCACAAAGAGGTTGTAGTCTTTCCTGAAACTTAGGAATTAAAATTTCATAGTCTTCCTTTATATTTCCTAAATAATTAACCACATCTTTATTTATAAAAGGCATATCACAGGCAACAACTAAGCAATAATCATTTTTAATATGATTTAAGGCTGAATGAATTCCACTTAAAGGCCCTTGACCAGGATATATATCCTTAAAAACTTTAAGTCCAAACTCCTTATACTCTCCTGGATTATTGGATATTATTATTATTTCCTCATAATCTTCTAAGGCTTTTATTATTCTCTCTATAAAATAGTCCTCTTCATATTTTAAAAAAGCCTTATTTCTATAATTCATTCTACTACTTTTCCCTCCAGCTAAAATAGCAGCACTCTTTTTTATCACCTTAATACACCTCCTATAAACCTATTTTTAAACTAATTATTTATTTATAATTTTATTATGTTTACTACTTCTCCTCTATTTAAGCCTTCATTTCCTTTTTCAATTTCTATTAAGCAATTAGCATTTAGAAGAGAACTTAATATACCATTTCCACTTTTAATTTGAGTTATATAAACCTTTGCTCCCTTTTCATCATATATAATATTTCCTCTTAAAAACCTTCTTTGAGGGCTTTTTTTATTAAAAGAATCCATTAAGACTCCCTTTTCTCTTTTAATATTTATATTTTCTTCCTCTCCCTCTAATTTTTTAAGTACAGGCTTTCCTAATAATTCAAATGTAGTTAAGGCAGCATTAGGATTTCCTGAAAGGCTTATCAATATTTTTTCTTGCCTTTTGCTACATACAACTGCAGAGCCAGGTTTAATTTTTATTTTCCAAAATAACCTTTCAAAGCCTATACTTCCAGAAACCTTTTGCATAAGATCTTTTTCTCCTACAGAAGCTCCTCCTGTAGTAAATACTATATCTGATTTTTCAAAGGCTTTTTCTATAGCTTCTCCTATTTTTAAGATATTGTCTCCTACATGTTCCATAGACAAAACATTGTATCCTAGCTCTTCTATTCTTGCACTTAAACTATATAAATTACTGTCATATATTTTTCCTGGTTTTAAGGTGGAATTTATATCACATACCTCATCCCCGGTACTAATTATTGAAACCTTAGGCTTTTTATAAACAAGTACCTCACTTATACCAGAGCTAGCCATTATGCCTAAATCAGCATAATCAAGTCTTTTACCTTTTTTAATTAAAGTTTCTCCAATCTTTATATCCTCTCCCATAAAAGATATGTTCTCATTAGCTTTCATTTCCTTAAATATTTTAACCAAATCTCCATGTCTTTCTGTTTCTTCTTGCTTAAGTACGCAATCAGCTCCCACAGGGATTGGAGCCCCAGTCATAATTCTAATAGCCTCTCCATGTTTTATTTCTATTTCTGAAAAATCACCTGCAAATATCTCATCTACTATTTTAAGCTCTATAGGATTTTCTTTTGAAGTTCCCTTAGAATCTTCTGATTTAAAAGCATATCCATCAAAAACTGACTTATTAAAGGGAGGATTATTAATCTTAGATTTAACATCACCATACAAAACTCTCTTTAAAGAATCCTTTATGCTAACAACCTCACTTTTTAAAGCCTTAGTGTTCTTATTTAATATTTCAAGAGCTTCTTCTAAAGCTATAAATTTTTTCAAAATATCACCATCCCTTTATAAAATAAAATGCTTATTATTTTTGTTATAACAACAAGAATAATAAGCATTAAATTAAATAGTCTTTTTAGACCTTAATATTAAAACTAAAAAACATAATTAACAATATTATTATGTAAGTTCTATGTTTTTTACTTTTGCTTATTCTCCTTCCCAAAATACGTGGAGGCAAAATTCTTTCAAACCTTACCCTGTGGATTACCCCAATTAAACCAATTAACAATTTAAGTTCTTATTAAACTTAATGTTAAATAATTTAGTAATCCAGGCTTAAAAATCATAGAACCTTCTCCTTAGATCTTTAAGCTTGGAGATTTATACTAATTTTCTATTACAAGGTTAGCAATTTCTTCATAATTATTTAAGTTAACAACTCTAACTCCTTCTAGAGATAAACTAACATCACTAGCAACTCCTATAAGCTTTTCCTTTGGAGTTATTATTTTCTTACTAATACCTTGTCTATATACTTCAAGCTTTCTATATTTGCTCTTTTTATAACCTTCTATTATTATAAAATCGAAATCTTCAACTTGCTTTATTAACTCTTCTAGAGGAACTTCTTCCTGAACCTCTCTTATAAGAGCCATTCTTTCCTTTGAGGAAATTATTACTGCTTCAGCTCCTGCTTTTCTATGACGCCAAGTATCTTTTCCCTCTTTGTCTATATCAAAACCATGAACATCATGCTTTATAGTAGCAACAGTATATCCTCTATTTTTAAGCTCTTTTATAAGTCCTTCTATTAAAACTGTTTTTCCTGTATTAGAACAGCTAGCAACTACATTCACAATCTTAGCCAAAGCCTTTTCCTCCCATTATAACTTAAATATATTGTTTTCCAAATTAAAATTTACATACTTATATTATAATTTATATTAATATGTGTACTCTAAATTTTCTTTTATATTGAAGAAATCTGCATAGTCAATTTCAAATAATGGCTTTTTAACCTTTGATACGTGTATCTTCTCTTTTATAAGTTGAGTTAAAACTCCTGCATAAGATAAATCGCCTTGAATTATAGCTCCATAAATTTTTCCATCCTTATGGATTATCTTTTTATAATTCTCTCCTGAAATATCAATTTCTTCTGTGTAAGAATCATCTGGAGCATTAACAACTCCTAAAGACATTGTTGTAAGTCCTAAGAAATTCATTGTATTCTTACTTCCAAAGAAATCTTCCATGAATATTTCATTACCAACCATATTGTTTGCTGCTATTATACCTTCTTTTACAGCAGTTGGCCATATAGGATTTCTTCCAGTGATATCTCCAGCTCCATAGACATCTCTTGCATTAGTTTCGCCTTTTTCATTTATTATTAATCCAAATCTATCTGTTTCTATAGAGCTATCTTTTAAGAATGCTACATTTGATCTAACTCCAGTTGCAACTATTATAAGCTCGCAAGGAATTTCTTCTCCTGTATTTATAAGTAATGCCTTTGGATTTTTATTTTCATCAATTAAAACTTTTTCCGCTCTAACTCCAAGTTTTAATTTAACTCCAGCATCTTCAAATCTCTTCTCGTATTTAGAAGAAGCATATTTATCAAGTTGAATTGGAAGGACTCTGTCCCCCATTTCAACTAAAGTAACATTTAAATCTTTAAATGCAAGTCCTGCTATGGCGTCTATGCCAACAAGTCCTGCTCCTAAAACAACCACGTTTTTAACCTTTTCTGCCTCTTCTTTAATTTTAATAGCATCCTCTAAGTTTCTTAATCCAACAACATTTTTAGCTTCTCTTAAATTCTCTACTGGAGGAATGAATGCTGATGCTCCTGTTGCTAATAATATCTTATCATATTTTAAGCTTTCTCCATTTGAAAGAACTATTACATGTTCTCTATCATCTATAGCTTTAACTTCTAAGCCTTTTTTCCACTCTATGTTGTATTTTTCAAAGAAATCTCTATCTGTAAAATCTAAAGCCTCAATATCTCTATGGCCACTTATGTAATGATGTAATATACATCTTGAATAAACATTTTCGTCCTTTGAAACTAATATTATTTCTGCATCTTTGTCAAGTTCTCTAAGTGTTTTTGCTCCACTTATTCCAGCAGCTGATGCCCCCACAACAATATATCTCATATTATTCTTCTACCTCCTCTAAAGTTATTGCTCCCATTGGACATTTTGCAACGCATTGAGGAGTTTTTTCTTTTGTACTTGCACACATATCACATTTCATTATATATTTATTCATTTCATGTTCAGCTTTTAATACTCCATATGGGCAAGCCATTACACACATAAAGCAACTTGCACATCTTGATTTGTCATAAGTTACAAAACCAGTTTCTTTATCTTTCTTCATAGCACCACTCATACAAGTGTAAACACACTCTGGTCTATCACAGTGTCTACAGAAAATAGGAGTGTATTTTCCTTCACTTGTTATTGCAATTCTACTTCTTGTATCCTCTGAATCATGAGAAACTATACAAGCAGTTGTGCATGTTAAGCATCCCACGCATTTATCTCTATTGATTTTTATTCTTTTCAAAGTAATCCCCTCCTATTTTCTAACCTTTTCTATATTAACTTGAACTGTTTTATATGAAGGCTCCTTAGAATAAGGATCAAATACAGATGGTGTTAATAAATTTGTTTCTATATAATGTATTGGTGCATATAAAGTTTTTTCTTTAAGATTATCAGTTAATCTTGCTATAAACTTAGATGTATGCCCATTTGATGAATGAATTAAAACCTCATCATTTTCTTTTATATCAAGCTTTTCTGCATCTTTTCTATTTATATCTACATATGCCTTTTGTGAAACTATATTAGTTACAGCTTGTATTTCTCTAGTTCTAGTATGAGTATGCCATTGTCCCACAGTTCCTCTACCAGTGTTTAAGTTAAATGGGAACTCTTCATTTGTAGCATTTGGATTTTCAGTTACATCTTCAAAAATAAACTTAGCTTTTCCACTTGGAGTATAATATTTTCCGTCTTCAAATAATCTTCTTTCATCAGACTCTAATTCTTCTCCTTTTCTACAAGGCCATTGAATTCCCTTAGAATCTCTTAATCTTTCATAAGATACTCCTGTAATATCACAAGGCATTCCTTTACTACATTCTCTTAGAAGCTTAAAGGCATCCTCTGGAGTTCTCCATTTGTCTAAAAGACTTCCCATTCCTAAGGCTTCTCCAATTCCTAATAATATTTCATAATCACTTAATTCATCTTCTTCCTTCTCTAAAACAGGAACTAAAGCTGAAAGTCTACGCTCAGTATTTATTAAGAAACCTTCTTTTTTAATAGCTGGAACTGAAGGTAAATATAAATCACATTCTTTAGAACTATCTGTATCTTCATAAATATCTTGAACTACAAAGAAATCTAGGTTTTTCATAGCTTTTTTAAACTCTTCGTTGTTACTAAATGAATGTCTAGGGTTAGTACAAACTACCCATAGTCCTTTGATTTCTCCCTTATTTATTCCTTTTATTATTTGCTCATAATCTAAAGTTGGCTTAGTTGGAAGCATATTCTCATCCATGCCTAATATATCAGCAACCACTTTTCTTCTCTCTTTGTTATTGTATTCTCCACCACCATAAAGAGCAGTTGTGTTACTAAACATTCTTGATCCCATAGCATTACATTGTCCTGTTAAGGAGTTAGCTCCTGTTCCTTCTCTTCCCATATTTCCTGTGATTAAAGCAAGATTTATAATGGCTTGAGCAGTTCTAACAGCTTCATAGCTTTGGTTAACTCCCATTGTCCACCAGAATGAAACTCTCTTTCCTTCATGGATTATTTTTGCAAGTTCTAGAACTCTCATCTTAGAGATTCCTGTTCTTTCTTCAACATCTTCTAATGTATATTTCTTAACATGTGCTTTGAAATCTTCAAAGCCCTCTGTGTAATTATTTATATAATCTTGGTTTATCCATCCTTTTTCTATAAGAACATTTGCTAAAGTATAGAAAAGAGCTAAATCTCCCTTAGTTTTTATATCAATCCACATATCTGAATTCATAGCTGTCTCAGACTTTCTTGGATCTATAGTAATTATTTTAGCATCCTTATTTTTTCTAACTCTTCCCCAAGCTATTGGATGAGCTATAACTGGATTTGCTCCAATAAAAAATATAGTATCTGAAAGTTCTAAATCTTTTAAAGTATATGGAGGGGCGTCAAATCCAAAGCTTTGTTTATAAGCTACAACTGCTGATGCCATACAAAGTCTTGTATTACCATCTCCATTTATACCCATGTAGCTTCTTCCTACATGACCTAAAAGAGCCATTTCCTCTGTTGGTAATTGACCTGTACTTATGTAAGCTACACTTTCTTTACCATACTTTTCTTGAATAGCTGTCATCTTACTAGCAAATAAATCAAAAGCTTCTTTCCATTCTATAGCTTTTCTTTCTCCATCTTTCATTTTAAGTAAAGGCTTCTTTGAACCATTAAACTTAGTACATTGTTTATCTAAATTAAGTCCTTTTATACAAGAAAATCCCTTATTAACTGGATAATGTGGAGTTGGAACTACTCTTTTTATTTTTCCATCCTCTGTGTAAAAATCTAAATTACACGCAAGAGCACAATAGTTACAAGTAGATTGTATTCTTTTCATACTTTTTTCCTCCGTTCACAAACATAACTTTGTTAAAAATTTATCATACTTATTTGAATTATATCATTATATTATCCATAATAATATGATAATTATCACGCTTTTTAACTACATTTTAAATTATTTTAATTTTCTTTGTTAAAACTTTTTTCTTAATCTGAAAGTTATTTTTTGTTTTTAAATTTAAATCTTAACTAAGAAAAGGTACTATGAATTAATCATAGTACCTTTTACTAAAATAACAAATAAATTATATACTTATTTATTACTTATATATTTAATCTTTTATTTAAACAATAAATAAACTGAATAAATTAAAGCTAATACTCCAATTACTTTTAAATAACTTTCATAAATATCAGCCATATTGTCTCCACTAGGGTCTTTTAAAGAAAAAATATGTTGAATCTCAAAAACAAAACTAGTAAACTTTATACACATAATACCTGATATCCCTAAAACTATAGTTAAAATAATATTTGAAAAACTTAAATTTCTAAAGTTTATTATACCTGCAATTAAAACGCCTGCTAAATATGTAATAAAAATAGCCTTTTCTAAAATACTTTTTAATTTTTCTTTTCTTATTAAATTATTTTTCGCCTTATTTTTAAGGGCTTCATAATCTTCAAACTCTTTATTTAAGCAATCACCATTTTTACAAAGCAAATTTTCATCCTCATTGACCTCTCCACATCTTTTACATATTTTCATATAGACACCCCCTGTTACTTAATTTTATAATATAAATTCCCATTGTAATTATATTCCTACTTAATTTAACACTCTATTTACTTACTGAAATTTTCTTAATTTCTTTATAAAAAATAAAGTATCTAAAGAATATAAATAAACTTAATATTTATAAATATTCTAAAGATACTTTTTGTTTTCAAACTATATTTTAAGCATAATAATATTATAAAATCTTAAATTTACATAAGTTTTTTGCTAAAAACTCCATCTAAATTTAATTGAGCTACTCTCTTTTGAATTTCATCTTTATCTATTGTATAAAGTCCTAACTCTTTCATTCTATTAAAGTAAACTGAACCTGCAAAGGTATATCTATTTTTCTTTCCTTCTCTAGATTGAGATTCTTCATTAGCAAAGGCTATTATATCTCCTAAAACAGTTGCTCTTGGAAGAATTAAATAAGGAATTCCTAAAGCATGTCTTACTGCATTGTGTCCAGCTAAAGTACCTGTAACTATAGCCTCTGTATGTCCAACAAAAAGTCCTGATTTTTCTCCTGCACAGAATAAATTAGTAACTCCTTTAACCTTCATATTATCATCTCTTGGAGCCACTGATAGGTATCTTATAGAGTTACCCTTTCCACCTGCATATGGATCAACATACTTAGCATTTTCAAGACCTTTAATCTTTCTAAGCTTTTCAAGAGGATAATAAGTAGTCATAAGCTTAGCATGTCCAGTATCTAATAAAACAACATTTTCTGCAAATTCCTTAAGAGCATATTGCTGACAAACCTTTGTATTTAATTTATCATAATTAACATCTTCTTTTGGAATTTTAAGAACGACACAACCTTTTTCCTCAAGTTCTTTTCTTATTTCCTCTGAAAGAGTTTCTTTTGCAAGTTTACATGAACCACTAAATGCTCCTAGTTCATCTCCAACTCTTTCTCCTTGTATATCTTCAACTCCACATCTTGAACTTATACTAATTCTAGGACCAAAGGAAGGACATCTTAAAATACACATAGAGCATCCATTACCGTATCTTAGGCAATTTCCCATAGGGCCTGTTGAACCAGTAGTTTCAATGAACACATCTCCTTTATAATATTGTCCATCACTTGTATAAACTCCTAAAATTTTGTTGTCTTCTTGTTTTATATCAATGATTCTAGAAACCATTTTTGTTTCAATTCCTAGACTTTCTACATATCTTTTAACTTCTCCCTCAACTAAATTAACATCATAAAGCCAAGCATGTTCATGTCCAGGAAATGGTATATCCTTGTGTCTACTAACCTTATCAGTTATATTTATTAAATCTCCGCCTCCCATAGCTATTAATTCCTCAGAGGCTGTATATCTTCCATTATTCCTCATTATTCCGCCAACATTACCAAGTCCTAATAATAAATCTGTCTTTTCAAAAAGAACTACATCTGCTCCCATTTTTTTTGCTTCAATAGCGGCTGCAACTCCTGACCATCCGCCACCAATAACAACAACTTTCATAAAAACTCTCCCTTCTATAAATTAATCTTTATTAAATGAATCTTCTATCTTCAAATATTTTTCTAGGATCACTTTGCACCTTACAAAGTCTTTTTACCTTGTGACCAGCAAACCTAGCTGTACAGCTTCCACATACCCCTTCTCCGCAGCACATTTTAGCATTATTACAACAAGATACTTTTGTAGATTCATCTTTCAAATCATTTAAATATTCTATAAGTTTATAAGTTAATATATCCGCTCCAGCACAATGGATTAAATCCCATTGTCCATTTTTAATAACTTCCTTTGCTTCATTTGATATTTCACCTTTGTTGATTAAATTCATAGGAACATACTGAATATCGTATCCCTCTAAATATTTTTCTATATAACTTTCTTTAAAAGGTGCCTTATCTAAAAGAATCTTAACCTTATTTCCTTCATTAGCTAACTTTTTAATAACTGGTACAGCAGGAGCTAATCCAATTCCTCTGCAAAGTACAAGGACCTCTCCATTCTTAGTTGAGTCTATATTTTTTATTCCAAATACTCCATTAAAATAAGGCCCTCTTATAGTTATTTCTCCTTTAACCTCAGTATTTAAGAGCCTCTTAGTTTTTATTCCTCTAACCTCAATAAGTACTTTTATTACATTTTTATCTGCATCAGATTCTAAAATAGATATAGGTACATCAAAAAACGGATTATCATTAGTTCTTATAAATATAAACTTACCTGGTCCAAGTAAATCAATACAAAGTTTATGAGGTGCCCTAAACTCTATAAATAATAATCCTTCTTCAACTTCTACAGCATCTATGACATCACAAGTAAAAGTTTTTCTGCCTTCCTTAGCTTTAAATCCATTACTTGCAAATTCTTCATATATGCAAACCCCTTTCCAGTTTACACAATCACAAAAACACTTTCCGTGAAGTTGAGAACAAAGTATGCATTCTCCTTCTTCTGCTAAGTGACAAGGACAAAATTCCGTACCAGCATCTATACAATCAATTACTTCATAATCCATAAAAACCCTCCCATTTGAATTCTTACTATTAAAATATCCCTGAGAGATTAAAAATGTTACAAAATTTCTTTAATAAATAATTAATCCTTAAAATATTTTCTAAAATTATTTTAAATATAAAACTTTAAATCCCTGGTATTAAAAGCTATTAAGCATTTATATATAACAAAAATAATATTTTTTAAACTTTAAAACAAAAAAATCAAAGGTGTTATATTAAAATATTAATATAACACCTTTGATTTTAAGAATAATTGGCTTTAACATATTCATAAACTCTTTCAGTGGCTTCCCACCTAGTTGGACAATTTAAAACTACTATGATTATATTTCTTCCATTATGATCTACAGAACTTACTAAACATTTCCCCGCCTGACCAGTATAGCCTGTTTTTCCTCCATTGGCATTAGGTAATCTCCAAAGCATTTTATTTATATTGCTATAACTTCTAGTAAAATTATATTTTTCAGCCCCTACTTCCTTAGTTCCTGATATCTCTCTAAAGAAAGGCTCTTCCATAGCTTTTGACATTAAAACCGCTAAATCATAAGCAGAGGAAAAATGCATTTGGCTATCTAATCCATGAGGAGATTGAAAGTTTGAATCCTTAAGACCTAACATTCTAGCAAAATCATTCATAAGTATAGAAAAGTTCTCTATACTACCTCCAATATGCTCTGCAATAGCTATGGCAGCATCATTTCCTGACTTGTACATAAGTCCAAAAAGAAGTTCTCTCATTGTAACCTTTTCTCCAGCCCTAAATCCAACTTTTGATCCTCTAATACTTGCTGCAGTTTTAGATATTGTAACCTCTTCATCTAAGTCAGAATAATTTATTGCAACTAAAGCAGTTAATATTTTAGTGGTACTTGCCATAGGTACATTTCTAAAAGCATTCTTTTCATATAAAATCTTTTTGTTTTTAGCATCATAGGCAATAGCAAAATGTGCATCAGGAGTAATATCCTTGCACTGCTTTCCATATCCATCTTTTACATCCATAGTCTCTACTGAAACTTCCTCTGGAATACAACTTTCCTTTCCAAGAACAATAACATTAGAACATATAGATATTGTTATTAAAAAAAACATAAGAATTGAAATCTTCTTTTTCATAAAATATCTCTCCTTAAACTAAGCTTTTTTATCTATGAAACCTTCTTTTATTAGCTTTCCACTTTATAAATTTAATAACCTAGTATATTTTTGGATAATTAAAGCTATTATTGTCAATAATGTATAAATGGTAAGGAGGTTTATGAAGTGCTGAAGTTTTTTTTATTATTTTTATTATTACTACTTTTAGTTTTATTGTTTTTTCCAATAAATTTAAAATTCAAATTAGTATTTTCAGAAAAAGATTTTAAGATTAATTTTTATAAATTTGAAATATTATCTTTAAATAAAATATTAGGAGCTCATAAAGAAAAAAAGGAAATTTCAAAAAAAGGAAATAAGGACACTAAAATAAAGAAATCTTCTAAAAAGAAAAGAACCTTTTTAAAGCCTCCATCTAACCTTACCATTGCAAAATTAATAAAATTATTAACTAAAAGTAAATTTAAACCGTCTTTAAAAATTGTATTAGATTTAAATTTTTCAAGTGAAGATGCAGCTTTAACTGCTATCTTATATGGATTTATACATCAAATTTTATCTTTAATATACACAAGATTGGATTACTTTTTTAAACTAAAAAAGTTTACTGGAAACATAAATCCTAAATTTAATAATGAAAATTACTTATTTTTTGAAGTTCAAGGTATAATAACCATAAATTTTGCTCAAATTATATATATAGGATTTCTTTACTTATTAAACTTCAAGAAGTTATAAATATTATTTTTAATAGAGTTTAAAAATACTTTAGGAGGTTTGTACCATGATAAACTCAAATCACCCAATAGAAAATCTAATGGGTACAACAATGGAAAGCATAAGAGACATGATAGATGTTAATACTGTAGTTGGAGATGCCATAGAAACTAGAGATGGAAGTTACATAATTCCAATATCAAAAGTTTCCTTTGGATTTGCTTCGGGAGGCTCAGAACTTCCAAATAAAGAATGTGAAAAAATAGATGATAGATTTGCCTTTGGTGGGGGCTCTGGCGCTGGTGTTAGTGTAAAGCCAGTTGCTTTCTTAGTTCTTAAAGGTGATTCTGTAAGGCTATTACCTGTAAACCAAACTAATACTTATGACAGAATAGTTGATAATATTCCTCAAATAATTGAAATATTTAAGGATATGGGCAATAAAAAGTGTAAAGACAAAAAAGAAGATTCTAATTTTTGTGACTAAAAGCCTGCTATAGCTTTATTAACTCATTTAAATAGTTTCTTAACTATTCCTGATTTTATTGAAGAGTTAAACATTATAAATACCCTCTAATACAATAAAATCAACCAATCAAACTCCATAATAAAACAACCTAAAACCTAAAAAATAAAATTCTTACTTCGCAGGGAGTAAGAAATAGAAACTTTATAGTTTAATGAGTTAATTTGCTATTTAAATAATAGAAGGTAGAGAATAATTAATATTCTCTACCTTCTTAATTTATATAAACAAATTATTATACTAAATTCCTTAAGTTATACTATTTTACTTTTTATAAATTTAGAATCATCTACTCTTCCACCATGTCAGAAACCTCATCATTTTCTTCAAATAACTCTATAGATGGAAGATCTCCTAAATCATTTAATGCAAAATGTCTTAAAAATTCATCTGTAGTTCCATAAAGTATAGGTCTTCCTGGAACCTCTAATCTTCCAGTTTCCTCAACTAAATTTTTTTCAACAAGTCTTTGTATAGCACTTTCGCTTTTTACTCCTCTTATCTCATCTATCTCAACTCTAGTAATAGGTTGCTTATAACATATTATTGCTAAACTTTCTAAAGAAGCCTGAGATAAGGATTGTCTAACATTCTTTTTTAAAAGCTTTTGAACATATTCACTATTTTTTGTTTTAGTAACTAACTGATAAGTTCCATTTAAACTAATAATTTTTATCCCTCTTGAACTATCTCCATTATATATATTCATTAATTCTCTCATTAAATCTTCTACATATTTAAAATCCTCTTCTACTATTCTACATATATCCTTTAAAGCAAGAGGTTCTCCACTAACAAATAAAAGAGATTCTATAATAGACTTAAGCTCGTCTTTTTTAGATATTTCACTAAATTCTATTTGATTTATATCACTCATTTACTATCACCTTTTCCATCATAATCTCACCAAAGTTTTCATATTGGACAACTTTAATTTCACTTCTTTTTATAAGTTCAAGCATTGCCATAAAAGTAACAACTACTTCTAGCTTACATTCGCACTGTGGTATAAACTCTGAAAACCTAACAATGCTCTTTTCACTTAGCTTATCCCTTAAGAAATTAATTTTATCAGTAATTTTATATTTATCTACACTTATCTTTTTCTCCATAACATTTACATTTTGTTTTTCACCGTAAATTCTCATAAGATTGTTATAGAGCTTATAAAGATCAAGCATAGTTATATTTTTAAAGTAATCATCATCAAGTTTGTTGTCCACTTCAACTTCAATAATTTCAGCTTTTTTTGTAAATACTTCTCCAGTAGAAAGTTCTCTTTCTCTTAAATAAGCACTTATTTTCTTAAACTTTTTATACTCTTGAAGTTTTTCCATTAATATTTTCTGAAGATCTTCCTCACAAGTCTCATCTTCAACTTTAACCTTAGGAAGTAATGATTTCGATTTTATTTCTATTAAAGTAGCTGCCATAACTATAAACTCTGAAGTTATTTCTAAATCAAGTTCCTTCATTAAGGCTATATATTCTAAATACTGTTTTGTGATTTCATGAATCTTTATCTCAGTAATACTCATTTCATTTTTTTTGATTAAATGCAAAAGCAAATCAAAAGGTCCATCAAAGTTTTTAAGTTTGATAATTGGCATTTCCATAGTCTATTTTTCTCCTACTATTCAAAACTTCACATAATATCATAACAACTATCATATAAAAAAGCAATTAACACTAAGTTTAAGAGATACAAGAAGTTGATTTTATAAAAATAACCTTCTCTCTAGTTATTCTTTTACTAACTTTGCATCTATATAAGAAAAATTTATATACAAAAACAACTAGCATAAGGAGACTATATGCTAGTTGTTCTTCTTTCAACTTATAGGTATTTATTTTTAGTTTTTAATGAATACAGTCAAAATGTCTGAATAATACTTTATTTTTCATTACTCTTTTCTTCTGTTTTTTCTTCTACTTTATCTTCCTCTTCACCATTAAAGAAATTCTTAACCTTGAATTTAACACTATCAATAATTCCGCCTTTTTTCATATCTCTATCTGAATATAATTCAACTTTACCTAGAAGTTCACCATCTAGATAATATTCACAATATCCTATAGTATCAAATTCTTTAATTTTTTTCTTACTTTCATATAAAACAACTTTTTTCTCTATTTTGTCACTCATACCCTTTGGACAAACTAAAGTTAAATCATCCTTAGCTTTTCCTATGATAAACTTATCTCCTGTTTGACTCATAGGAATTTGTTCTACCTCACCATCTTTTGTAGCTACTTGCTTGCTTTCAAACTTAGAAAATCCATAATTCATAAGCATACTAGCATCTCTATTTCTTATTTTAAATGTTGGAGCTCCCATTATTACTGAAAGCATTCTAACTCCGTCCCTAGTTGCTGTAGCTGATATACAGTATTTAGCGTCATTAGTAAATCCAGTTTTAAGACCATCACATCCCTTAAAGAATCTAACTAATTTATTATGGTTAACAAGTTCAATAGGAGATTTTCTTCCCTCTGATATAGTTTCCATATAAGTTCCTGTATATTTTAATATAGTAGGATGTTTTAATAATTCCCTAGACATAATAGAAATATCATATGCAGTAGATAAATGTCCTTCTATAGGAAGCCCTGTGCAGTTTTTAAATGTAGTGTTTTTCATTCCAAGCTCCTTAGCTCTTTTGTTCATCATCTCAACAAAACCACTTTCACTTCCACCTAAATATTCAGCCATAGCTACAGCGGCATCATTACCTGAAGCTATTCCTATACCTTTTATAATCTCCTCAACAGTTCTTACTTCTCCAACATCTAGGAGCATAGTACTACCACCCATTTTCTTAGCAGTCTCACTTACTGTGATTTGATCTGAAAGTTTTATTTCTCCTCTATCTACTTTTTCCATGGCAAGTAACATTGTCATAATCTTTGTTACTGAAGCAGGTGCAAATTTTTCATTAGCATTTTTTTCATAAATTATTTTTCCTGTACTAGCTTCCATAAGAAGAGCTGATCTTGCTTCTACTTCTATTGCCTCTTCAGCTTTTACAGGAACAGAAGAAACAATGCTAAATAAAGATAAAAATATTGCAAAAGCTGCTATTTTTCTTATGTATTTTTTCATAATATCTCCTCCTTTCTTGCTTATTTTCTCCCAAAAGAAATAAATTATAAGCAAAAAAGAAAAAGTTATCCTATACTTTAATTTGTATAGGATAACTTTAACGAGAAAATCTATAATGAGTACCAAAACTTAATTTATTTAAAGTGGTTGGGTTCCTTGTTAGATATGGTTATTCAAAGATTACGATGCATAACTATAAATCTTAGCTATACCTGACAAGAATCCAACCAGCTTTAAAGCATTTTTTAAAACTATTTAACTATATCATATATTAATGGAATATCTTTTACTGAATCTGATATTTCGTAATTAGCTAATATTCCATCTACTGCTTTCTTACCTTTTTCTTCATCATCAGCATGAATATATGCTATGATATCTCCTTCATTAACTTTGTCTCCTCTTTTCTTTTGAAGAACAATACCAACAGCTAAATCTATAATACTTTCTTTAGTAGCTCTTCCTGCTCCAAGTTCCATAGCAACTAATCCTATGTTTTCAGCATGTATTTTGCTTACAACCCCTGATTTATTAGCCTTAACTGGAATTACATATTTAGCATTATGTAAGTTTGATATATCATCAATAACTGATGCATCTCCACCTTGAGCTTTTACAAATTCTTTTAATTTTTCAATTGCTTTTCCTGAAGTTATTGTTTCCATTAACATTTTTCTTGCTTCATCAGTATCTTTAGCAGCACCTGCTAAAACAACCATGTTGCTTCCAAGTGTTAAGCAAAGCTCTAAAAGATCCTTAGGACCATTTCCTCTTAAAGTTTCTATGGCTTCTTTAACTTCTAATGCATTACCTATAGCAAATCCTAAAGGTTGATCCATATCTGAAATTATGGCAACAGTATTTCTTCCAACATGTTTACCTATTCCAACCATTTCAGTTGCAAGTTCTCTAGCTGCCTCTGGAGTTTTCATAAATGCTCCATCTCCCACCTTAACGTCTAATACTATGGCATCAGCGCCTGCAGCAATTTTTTTACTCATAATACTTGAAGCTATTAATGATACATTATCAACAGTTCCAGTAACATCTCTTAAAGCATAAAGTTTTTTATCAGCTGGAGCTAAATCTCCTGTTTGTCCACCAACTGCTAATTTTATATTATTAACATTATTTATAAATTGATCCTTAGTCATTTCTACTGAGAATCCATCAAAACTTTCTAATTTATCTATTGTTCCACCAGTATGTCCAAGACCTCTTCCTGACATTTTAGCTACAGGAATTCCTAAAGCCGCAACCATAGGTCCTAAAACTAAAGTAGTAGTATCACCAACCCCACCAGTTGAATGCTTATCTACTTTTATACCGTGTATTTCACTTAAATCTAATATATCTCCTGAATTAACCATAGCCATAGTTAAATCTGAAGTTTCTCTCTTATTCATTTTTTGGAAATATATAGCCATTAATAAGGCTGCTACTTGATAATCTGGTATTTCACCATTTGTATATTTATCAACAAAAAAGTTTATTTCTTCAGTGCTTAATTCCCCACCATTTCTCTTTTTTAATATTAAATCATACATTCTCATAAGTTTCTTTCCTCCACACTATCAATTTGTGATAACCTTTTCATAAATTCATTTTATCAGAGAGATTCCTTATTTACAAGTACTTTCATCCTATAAAATATTATATTTTTTTCAACATTAATGAATTTTTCTTTTCTTAATTATAAAATTAAAATTATTTTTATGTATTTTTTAATAAATTCTAATATTTTAAAGCTAAAAATTATAAAAAGAAAAGACTTTTATGAAAGCCTTTTCTTATATATATTATGCTCTTGGATGAGCCTTTCTGTATATATTGTTAATTTTTTCATTGTTTATAATATCATAGTACATATCTATATAAGTCATAACTTGATTTCCTAATAGTTCTTGTACCACCTTAGCATTTGCTCCGTTTTGTAATAAATGCACTGCAAAAGAATGTCTAAAGGTATTTAAATTTATATCCTTGCCAATATTTGCAATAACAGCATACTCCTTAACAATTCTCCAAACTCCTTGCCTAGTTATAGGTTCTCCACTCATATTTAAGAAAAGCTTATCTGATCCTTTAGAATTATCTTCTCTTACCACAATATATCTTTTAAGAGATTCCTTAGCTGCTTTTCCTATTGGTATAAGTCTCTCATACCCTCTACTATCTCTACAATTTACAAAAGATGAATCCAAATTAATATCTTCAATTCTTAAAGATATTAACTCTGAAACTTTCATTCCAGTAGCATACATAAGTTCTAATAAAGCCTTATCGCGTATTCCCTTTTCAGTTAAAACATTAGTTGAATTCATAATTTTATTTATTTCTTCAACAGTTAAAACTAAAGGCTTTTTCTTTTCAACTCTTTCCTTTTTCATAGTTAAGTTTGGAACTTTCTTTAAAAATTCTTCTGCCACTAAGAAATTGTAAAAATTTCTTAAAGATATGATTGTTCTTTGAATTGATGATGGAGACTTATGATTTTCTTTTAGATGTTGTACATAAGATACCAAAGGATATCCATCCTCATTTACTTTAAATCCTTTTTCCTCTACAAAATCTAAATACATAGAGACATCTGTAATGTATGCACTTACGGTATTCTTTCTCTTTCCTATTGATTCTAGATATACTTCGTATTTGCTTACTAAATCTTTCATATTAACTCCTAACCAAAATGTTATTACATAATTATTTATATTACAGAAATCACCTACTAATTACTAATCTTATTAAATTAGGTGATATATATGTTTCAATTAGTATTCCTGATATTATAATTAAGCTTAAAAGCCCTTGAAAGTTTAAATATGCCCTACTAACATCAAGTTTTACTCTATCTCTAGATACTCCCATTTTTAACTTTGTAACTGAATGTCTTATAGCCAAAACGCTGATTAACATTATTATTGGAATAAAAATTAAATTCTGAAGCATTAATCCTGATAAGACTAACATAACACCCTTGCTTCCTAGCATGCTAACGATTAAAGAAAATGTAAATCCAATAACATATCCTTTAGCTAAATCCATCATAAGAATTATTGGTGTTCCTACAGCTGTGTAACCTAATAAAACTATTATTACAACCATTGGTAGAATACTCTTTATACTATCTACAAGAATACTTGTATAAGCTACAGAATTTCCACCTAAAAACTCTAAAAAGTTATTAAAATAAGTAGTAATTTCAACCCTATTAAAATCACTCATATAGTAAACTGTATAAGATCCTAAAACTATTCCAACTAAAAAGAATAAAAGTACCCATAAAAAAGTGATTTTATTTTCCTTTAATGACTCCATAAGTCCACTAAAAAACATCCTCATAAATTCTTCTTACCCTCCATTAAAGCTATTTATTAAAAGATATGATTAACATAATAAAAAGATACATACTTTTTTAAATTTATAAAAAAATAAGAACTAAAGTAATTTCAAATACTCTAGTTCCTATTTCTCATTATTTAATATTTTCATAGAAAAATAAACATGCTATAGTTTTTGCATCAGTTATTTTTCCTTCTATAATCATATTTTTAACTTCCTCTAAGGAATATTCATTTAAATTTAAAAATTCATCATGATCAAAATTAGTTTCTCCCTTTTTAAGTTCATGAGCTTTATATATATGAACTACTTCATCACAAAATCCTGGTGATGGTGCTATTTGTCCTAAATATGTTATCTTATTAGCTGAATATCCTGTCTCTTCTTTAAGTTCTCTTAAGGCTGCTTTTTCTAATATTTCTTCCTTATCAACCTTTCCTGCTGGTAATTCTAAAAACACTCTATTAAAAGGCTTTCTAAACTGTTCTACCATAAGAATATTTCCTTTTTCATTGAAAGCTATAACACAAACCCCATTTGAATGTTTAACAATATCTCTTTCTGCCTCATTGCCATCTGGTAATTTCACCTTTTGCTTAACAAGTTCCATAAAAGAACACTTAAATATGCTCTCCTCATTTAAAGTTTTTTCATATAAATCCATATATCTCACCTCAATTTTGGACCTAAAAAATCTAAAATTATTTTTTAAATTTATATAAATATTATAAAATTTCAAATGATATTTGTGAAAAATCCTCACTTAAATTATTATCTATTTTTCTTCTTACTCTTCTTTTCTTCTTTTGAATTTTATAAGGACATCCATCAACATGTTTATTATTAGGTAATGTATAAAAATATTTTCCATCTCTTTGCTTTTTAACTTCCCTAAAACCAAGTTTTGCTTTACATCCATCTATTGGACATACTAAATTCTTTTTATATATTTTTTCATACTCAGATTTAGTTATACAATTAGCTAAAATAATCTTTTTTTCATTTCCTTCTACATATACCGCTTTTCTCAAATTACCTCACCTCTCTATAAAAAAGCACTTTTTATCAGTGAAAATATTATCTGATAAAAAGTGCTTTCTCCTTAATTTAGCTAACTTTATTCTTTAGTCTTAATTTATCTGCAACCATAGCTATAAACTCTGAGTTTGTTGGTTTACCCTTATCATTGTGAATAGTATGTCCAAATATTTTGTTTATAGCATCTATTTGTCCTCTTCCCCAAGCAACCTCTATAGCATGTCTTATAGCTCTTTCAACTCTACTTGCAGTAGTATTATATTTCTTTGCTATTGAAGGATATAACTCTTTTGTTATAGCTGATAGTAATTCCATATCATTTACAACCATAGTTATAGCTTCTCTTAAATACATATATCCTTTTATGTGAGCTGGAACTCCTATTTCATGAATTATACTAGTTATTTCAACCTCTAAATCCATAGGCTCTTTGTTATCATCAGAAGATGAATCCTCACTTTTTGAACCTTCAACTACACTAATTGTAGGTTTACTATTTGTAGGTTCCTCTGATATTGTGCTATTAAACATTTGTCTTATTCTCTCTGTAAATACATCCATGTCAAATGGTTTAACAACATAATAATCTGCCCCTAAAGTTATAGCTCTTTGAGTAATTTTGTCTTGTCCAACAGCAGATAATACTATTACTCTTGGAGTTTTTTCTAATCCTAGAGAATTTATTCTTTCAAGTACACCTAATCCATCTAAATGTGGCATAATTATATCTAATACAACTAAATCTGGTTGTTTTTCTTCTATAAGTTTTAAAGCTTCCAATCCATCCTTTGCAATTCCTGTAACAACAATATCCCTTTGACTTAATAAATAGTCATTTAAAATATTGCAAAACTCTTTGTTATCATCAGCAATTAATACAGATATTTTTGATTCCTTCATGCTTTTCTCTCCTTAACCAACTTTATATATCCATTTTTTTACAATTATTCTACTTTAACTATATTCGACAAAACTTATTTATTTCCTTCTAAAAAAAATAAATACTAAAAAATTCATTTAATTTTCTAGTATTTATTATAACACATATTTACATTAATCACACTTATTTTCTATTATATAATTTTTGCATCTTTTAACATCCACTCTATATAAATTCCATATCCTACTTCAGGTTTATTAACCAAAACATGTGTCACAGCACCAATTATTTTATCATTTTGTATAATTGGACTTCCACTCATTCCTTGGACAACACCACCAGTTTTTTCTAATAATCTTTCATCTGTAATCTTAATTACCATACTCTTTGTACTAATGCTATCTTGCTTTGCAAGTTTTACAATTTCAATATCATAAAGCTTAGGACCTTCTTCATCAATAGTAGTTATAATTTGTGCTGGTCCTGGCTGAATTTCATCTCTCCAACCAACTTTATAAGTTTTATTATTAATATTTTTTAAATTTTCTGTATTCATGCTACCAAATATTCCACATTGTGTATTTCCTGTAACATTTCCTATTGGTTTCTTATCACTTGAAAAAATTCCTCTTAATTCTCCTGGATTACCTTTAACACCTTTTTTTATGCTTATTATTGAAGAATTTAAAAGATCTCCATTTTTTATTGAAAGAATTTTTTCTGTTTCACTATCTGTTATTGGATGACCTATTGCTCCATATTTTCCACTTTCTTTATCATAGAAAGTAAGTGTACCTACACCAGCAGTAGAATCTCTTACCCAAAGACCTATTTTATAATCACCATCTGCATTTTTTGATAAATTTATATTTTTAGTTATTTCTTCACCATTTCTCTCAATTAATATTTCAACATTTTCTGATTTACTCTCGTTGATTTTTTTTGATAAATCTTTTGAATTTTTTATTTTATTTCCATTTACACTTATAAGTCTATCACCAATTTGTATTCCACCATTTTGAGCTGGACTCTCTACTTCTCCTTCTCCTGTTGTTAAGTCTGAATAACCTACTGCTAATACACCATCTGTTGAAACCCTTACACCTACTGAATTTCCTCCAGCATAAAGCTCTATATCTTTCTTTTCCTGTTCACTATTTACAAGAGCTACGCCATATCTGTTCTTAAACTTTTCATCATTACTACTCTTAGAATTTAAAGAATAGAAATTGCTACTTGCAAAAACATTATTACTCTCACAATAATCCCTTGCAAATGTTACAGAGGATAAAAGTAATATTAAAGACATCATTATTATTGATATAATCTTTATTCTTTTGTTCATATTTTTCATTAACTATCTCCTCCTTTTCTATTCTTAATTTGCCCCTTTCAAAAAAATAATATCCTGTATTAACTTTGTTATTCTAGCCAAATCAATTTAAAATATACTAAAATTCTCATATTAGTTTTAAAATAAAAAAAAATAGAACTGTTTAACAGTTCTATTTTGTATTAAAAATCACTTTATTATGTATGAAAAGTCTTAATTGTTTCTTTTTTTGTATCAGCTAGCTCTATCATCTCTTTAGCATTTAATAATGTATTACTTGTCATTTCAACGCCACCTAGCATTTTTCCAACCTCTTCAATTTTTTGATTATAAGTTATAGGTTCAACCTTTGAAAAAGTTTTATTATCTATTACTTTTTTTCTAACCATATAATGATTGTCCGACATACTTGCTATTTGAGGAAGATGTGTGATACAAAAAACTTGATGTTTTGTTGATATTTCATACATCTTTTCTCCAACGGATTGAGCTACTCTTCCACTTATACCGGTGTCTATTTCATCAAATATAACTGTAGGAATCTTATCCTTATCTATAAACACAGCTTTTAAAGCTAACATTATTCTTGAAAGTTCTCCTCCAGAAACTATTCTTTCCATAGGCTTTAATGGTTCACCAGGATTTGTTGATATAAGAAATTGTACTTTGTCCTTACCTTTAAAGTTAAAGGTTTCATCTTCCTCAATAAGAACTTCAAATCTACATTTTCCTAAGCCAACATAGGCCAGTTCTTTATGGATATTTTCTTCTAAAACTTTTGAAAGTTCTATTCTCTTATTATGAATTCTATTAGCTATTTCACTTAAAACATTCTCAACTTTACTTTTTTCATTTAAAAGATCTTCAATTATTTTTTCTGAGTTTTTAATATTATTTATTTGAGATAAAATATTATTTTTATATTCTAAGATTTCGGCTATACTATTTCCATACTTCTTCTTTAATGCAGCAATCTTAAACATACGGCTATTTATTTCTTCTAATTCATTGCCATCATAAACACTTTCATCACATATATCCCTAATTTCTCTAGCCATTTCTTGTATTTCATAGTACATTTCCATTATTTTAGAGTTTATATTTTTGATTTTTTCTAAATGCTCTTCAACATTTGAAAGCTCCCTATTTACTACTGATAAAGAATCCACTACACTGCTTTCAATACCATTTAATAGATTATATGATATTCCCAGTGAATTTTTTATTTTTTCTGCATTAGATAAAACATTAAATCTTTCTGTTAACTCTTCTTCTTCACCATTTCTAAGCTTGGCTTCTTCAATTTCATTTAACTGATATTCTAAATAATTTAAAAGTTTTTCATCTTTTCCTTCATTGCTTAATTCACTTATTTTTCTTTCTATATCCTTAAGCTCTGAGAATTTTTCTCCATATTCTTTTAAATCTTCACTTAACTTAGAATCTCCAAAATCATCTAAATACATTATATGATTTTCTTTATTTAATAAATTTTGATTGTTATGTTGACCATGTATGTCTAGAAGTGTGCTACTTATTTTTTTTAAAGTAGCTACTATTATACTTCTTCCATTAACCTTTATATTACTTCTACCGTTTATAAAAGTTTCTCTAGAAATTATTAAAGTATCATCATACTCTATTTCTAAATCATCTAAAATTTCTTTAAGCCTCTCATTATCATCTATTGAAAATATAGCCTCTACAAAAGTCTTTTCTTCTCCAGTTCTAATTAAGTCCTTGTTAAACTTACTTCCTTGAACATAATTTATCGCATCTATAAGAATAGACTTACCAGCTCCAGTTTCTCCTGATAAAATAGTGAATCCTTCTTTAAAATCTAAAGATGCTTTTTCTATCAAAGCAAAGTTATTTATAGTTAATTGTAAAAGCATACTTCTCCTCCTTAACTATCCTTCTATCATTTCCAGTATCCTAGAAACTAGAGTTTCTGCTTTTTCTAAGCTTCTAACTAATATAAATATTGTGTTATCTCCTGCTATAGTACCAGCAATTTCACCTAAATGAAGGGTATCTATTGCCTCTGCTGCTGCAGATGCTGAACCTGATATTGTTTTAACAACAACCATCTTATCAACATTTTCTACTGAAGTTACAGTATTGGCTAATATATTGCTTAATCTATCAACCATTTCATTTTTTTCTTCTTCTATGATTGTGTATCTATAGTGTCCTTTATTATCTTGTTTTTTAACAAGTTTTAAATTTTTTATATCTCTAGATACTGTAGCTTGAGTAACATCAAACCCAGCTTTTTTTAATTCTTCCGCTAACTCTTCTTGAGTTTCTATCGCTGTTGATTTTATAATTTCAATTATCTTAGAATGTCTCTTAGATTTCATCTTCAACTCACCTTCATAATATTTATTCTATCTTAAACAATTTTTTCCTTAGTACCTTAAAATAACTTTTATTATCAAATGAAATTATTCTAAAAAACTCTTTTGCTTTTTTTATTAAAACTTCATTGTGTTTTTCTAACTTTAATGCTTTTTGACCATCTATTGTAACAAAGACATCTGATTCATTAATAAGAGGCTTAACTCTTACCTTGTTATTTCCATCTATTATCATAGGTCTTGAATTAGGTGTATGAGGACATATAGGGACTATTGATACTATTTGTAAATCTGGCATTATAAGTGGGCCTCCAGCTGAAAAAGAATAGGCTGTTGATCCAACTGGAGTAGAAATTATAACTCCATCCCCTTTAAAAGTAGCATAAAGTTCATCATTTATAAAGACCTCATATTGTGCCATTCTAGATAATGTTCCCCTAGCAACAACAATATCATTTAAAGCCCTTTCCTCTGAACAAGTTACCCCTTCTATAGTACAAGAAAGTAACATTCTTTCCTCTACTTTATAATCACCAACCTTTATTCTATATAAAGCTTCATCTAATTCGCTTATCTCAGCTGTAACTAAAAAGCCTAAATTTCCAATGTTAATTCCTAAAATTGGAGTATCTATAACTGTAGAGAATTTTCTAGCCACACCTAAAAGCGTTCCATCTCCACCAAGTACTATTAAAAGATCTAAAGCCATTAAATCTTTATAATCTCCCTTATAAAATTGGTCTATAACTTTTATTTCATCAGGATTTAGATATTCTTTAACCTTTAAAATAACCAAATTTAAAATTTCATTTTCTTTATCTTTTTCTTTATTAATTATAATTCCTATATTTCTCATGCCCCAAAACACACCTTTACTTTAACTATGAAGTTTATCTAAAGTAATTATAAAATTAATATTTCTTATTTAATAATTTAATTTTTATAAATCACTATGAGATTTATCTACAACTTCATCTATAATATTATAATCAAACTCTTCTGTATTGTTATCCTTCTTTAAATATATTAAATATTCTATATTTCCTTCTGGTCCTTTTATAGGAGAGAAATCAAGACCTAATATATTTAATTTGTGTGATAAAGCAAAATCAACAATTTTCTTAATTACTTCTTTATGAGTAGAAGCTTCTCTTACAACACCTTTTTTGCCAACCTTTTCTCTGCCAGCTTCAAATTGAGGCTTAATAAGTGCCATAACTTCTCCCTTATCATTTAAAAGATTAAGTACAGCTGGCAAAACTGTTGTTAGTGATATAAAAGATACATCTATTGATGCAAAATCACATAATTCTCCTATTTGCTCTGGGGTTACATATCTTACGTTAGTTCTTTCCATACAAACAACTCTTGGATCTACTCTAAGTTTCCAAGCAAATTGTCCATAACCAACATCAATTGAAAATACTTTTGAAGCATCATTTTGAAGCATACAGTCAGTAAATCCACCAGTTGATGCTCCAATATCTAAGCATCTCTTTCCTTTAAGGTCTATTCCAAAGGATTTAACTGCCTTATCAAGTTTAAATCCACCTCTACTAACAAAAGGTAGTTTTTCTCCTCTAAATATGATATTTGAGCTTACAGGAACCTTTTCTCCAGCCTTATCAACTCTCTTTTCTCCTATGAATACCATACCTGCCATTATATATCTCTTAGCTTTTTCTCTTGACTCAGCAATACCTTGTTCAACAAGAAGTACGTCAAGTCTTTCTTTTTTCTCTTTTTTTTCTGCCATAATTTTCTCCTTTAAAGTAATTCAATTAATGTGTTTTTTATTCCCTCTGCATCTAACCCATTAATTTTATATAAAATATCAGGCTTACCATGTTCTATAAACTTATCATTAAATGCTAATGTAACAATTTTTTCTTTATGTCCAATTTCATTTAAATACTCTAGAACGCCTTCTCCAAAGCCACCTTTTTTAATATTATCTTCAATAGTTACAATCTTAAATCCATCCTTTGATAAGGAATTTAATAATTCTTTATCTATTGGTTTTATAAAGGTTGCATTTATAATTAAAATATCTATATTTTTTTCTTCTTTTATTTTTTGTGCAGCAATCATAGCATGTTGAACCATTTTACCAGTAGCAACTATTGCTATTTTATCTCCCTCTTGAACCTTTTCCCATTTTCCATATTCTATTTTACTTAATGGTTTTAAATTAACATCAATATCTCCACCTCTTGGATATCTTATAGCTAAAGGTGCATTAAAATTACTTGCCCATTTTAAGATAACTTCCATTTCATCTATACACTTAGGTGCAACAATAGTCATATTAGGCATTGGAGATAAAAATGAAATGTCGAATATACCTTGATGAGTTTCTCCATCTTCTCCAACTAAGCCAGCTCTATCTAAACAAAGTGTAACAGGTAGCTTTTGTATGCATACATCATGTAAAACTTGGTCATAAGCTCTTTGTAGGAAAGTGGAATAAACCGCAAAAAATGGTTTTAAACCCTCTGCTGCCATTCCAGCAGCTAAGGTAACAGCGTGTTGTTCTGCTATTCCTACATCAAAAAATCTATCAGGAAATTCTTCTCTAAATTCCTTTAACCCTGTTCCATCTGGCATAGCAGCAGTAATTGCAACAACTTTGTCATCATTTTTAGCTAATTTAATCATTTCTTCTCCAAAGGTAGAAGAATAATTTCTACTTGCAAACTTTGAAATTACTCCTTCCCCTAAATCAAAAGGAGATACTCCATGATATTTATTAGGATTTTTTTCTGCTAATTCATAGCCTTTTCCTTTTTTAGTAACTGTATGTATTATAACTGGTCCTTTTATATTTTTAGCTATGCTTAAAACTTCATTTAATTCTCTAATATTATGTCCATCTACTATACCAAAATATTTTAATCCAATATCTTCAAAGTACATACTTGGTACAACAATTTTTTTAATACCATCTTTTAATTTTGAAAGAGAGTTCTTTACTCTTTTCCCAAAAGAAGTTGTATCTAAAGTTGATCCAATATCTGATTTTAATTTATTATAACCTACACCCATTCTAAGCTTATTTAAATAGGTTGCAAGTCCTCCAACATTTTTACATATAGACATTTGATTATCATTTAATATTATTATAAGATTATCTTTTCTATATCCAATATCATTTAAGGCTTCTAAGGCCATACCTCCAGTTAAGGCTCCATCACCTATAACTGCTATAACCTTATTATCTTTTCCAAGTAGCCTCTGTGCTCTAGCCATACCTGCTGCTGAAGATAGTGATGTACTACTATGTCCAGTGGCAAAAAAATCATATTCACTTTCTGTTCTCTTAGGAAATCCACACAATCCACCATATTGTCTTAAAGTATTAAATTTATCTTTTCTTCCTGTTAATATCTTATAAGCATAAGATTGATGTCCAACATCCCATATTATTCTATCTTCACTAAAATCAAAATTTTTAAACAAAGCTACTGTTAAATCAATAACTCCTAAGTTTGAAGCAAAATGTCCCCCAGTATTTGAAACACTTTCAATTAAAAATTCTCTTAAATCTTCAGCTAATATTTCTAATTCTTTCTCATCTAAATCCTTTATTTCTTTAGGATCAGTTATTCTCTGTAGAACTTCACTCATTTAAACCAAATCCTTTATTATTAAAATTTTCTCTCTAAAAGTTTCATGGTTAAAACTTTTAGAGGCTCTGTATTTCCTTCTATTGAACTTAATATCTCTATACATTCCTCAGTTATATTCACGCATTTTTTCTTACACTCTTCTAATCCAAAAATGGTTATATAATTATTTTTATTGCTTTCTTGGTCTTTGTGAACATTCTTCCCTAAATCTTTTGCATTTCCCACTACATCTAATATATCATCTTTTATTTGAAATGCTAAGCCTAACTTATATCCAAAATCCTCTAATTTTTTAATATCTCCCTCTGAAGCTTCTGCTAAAACCGCTCCAGACATTATTGAAGCTTTTATAAGTTCTCCAGTTTTCTTTAAATGCATATAATCTAATTCTTTTAAAGAAATTTCTTCCTTATCTTCATTTATTATATCAACAATTTGACCACCAATCATTCCATCTGATCCTGCTGCATCTGCAATTATTTTAGTTGCCTTTAATGCACTTATTCCTTCTTCTAAAGAATAATCAACTAAAATTTTCATAGCTTCATTTAAAAGAGCATCTCCAGCTAAAACAGCAATAGCTTCTCCAAAAACCTTATGATTTGTAGGTTTTCCTCTTCTTAAATCATCATTGTCCATACATGGTAAATCATCATGTATTAAAGAATAAGTGTGTATCATTTCTATGGCCATTGCAGGTGTTAATATTTTTTTATAATCACTTTTATAAATATAGTAAGATAAAAGCATTAAGATTGGTCTTATTCTTTTTCCTCCTACGTTTATGCTATATGCCATTGAATCATATAAAACTTTATTGTATTCTCTATCTTTATTAAAATAAGCTTTTAAAGATTGATCAACTTCCTCTTTTAAGCTATTAATATTCATTGCTGTATCCTCCAAAGTCTTCCTCTTTTTCATCTTCAACAACCTTTATTTTGCCTTCTAAAGTGCTTAGCTTCTTATATAGTTTATTTACTATTTTAACGCCATTTTCATAGCTTTTTATAGACTCTTCTAAGGTTAAATCTCCATTTTCCAGTTGCTTTACGATTTCATTTAATTCACTAACCATACTTTCATAATTAGTTTCTTTTCTAGCCATTTTATCTCTCTTTGCTCCTTATTCATTAATAATTTTTATATCTATATTAACGGAACCATCCTTCATTATCACTTTTACCATATCGTTCTTTTTTAATTCACTTACTTCGTTAATTACTTTATCTTTTTTATCCATTATTACTGAATACCCTCTTCCTAAGGTGTTTAATGGATTTAAGGTTTGTAATATGCTATTTAAAGCAATAAGTTCATCTTTTGCCTTATCAATTTTTCTTTTTCCTAAAAAGTTTAACTTTTCTTCTAAGGAATTTACTTCTTTTATTCTTTTTTCAATTATATGCTTAGGATTATTACCTTTTAATCCTTTGTGTAATAAATCTACATCTTTCTTTGCATTTAAAAATTTTCTGTCAATAGCTCTATGTAAGAACTCTTTTTTATTTAATAAATCATTTATCATTTCTTGTAATGACGGTGATACTAACTCTCCTGCTGCTGATGGTGTAGGTGCTCTCATATCACTTACAAAATCACTAATAGTAAAATCTACTTCGTGTCCAACAGCTGATACAGTAGGTATTCTACTATTAAATATCTCATATGCTAAGTCTCTATTATTAAAAGTCCAAAGTTCTTCAATAGATCCTCCACCTCTACCTAAGATGATAACATCAACTGATTTCTCATTATTAAAATATCTAATACCCTCAATTATTGAATCTGCTGCATTTTCTCCTTGAACCTTAGCTGGATATAAAATAATATCTAAAGATTTATTTCTTCTTTGTATTACGTTTATTATATCCCTTACTGCTGCTCCAGTCCTTGCTGTAATTATTCCAATTCTCTTAGGGAATTTTGGTAAGGCTCTTTTGTATTTTTCATCAAAAATTCCTTCTTCACTAAGTTCTTTTTTTAATTTATGAAATTCTTCAAAAAGTTCTCCAATTCCTGCTTTTTTAATATTTTCGCAGTAAAGCTGATAAGTTCCTTCTTTATGATAAACACCTAATCTAGCCTTTATTTCTACCTTCATTCCTTCTTCTAGTCTAAAATCTAAATTAACTGCATTATTTTTAAACATAATGCAGTTAACCTTGCTATTTTCATCTTTCAATGAAAAATAAATATGACCACTTGAATGGAATTTTAAATTAGATATTTCACCTTTGACATTAAGATTCTTTAATATAAAGTCATTTTCAACTAACTTTTTAACGTAGTTATTAACTTCACCAACAGATAATGTCTTTAGTTTCATTCTAATCTAACTCCTTACAAACATTTTTTAAAAGAAGAGTCGTAGTTAAAGAACCTACTCCTCCTGGAACTGGTGTAATTAATGATGCTTTTTCATAAACATCATCAAAATTAACATCTCCCGTTATTTTACCATTAACCTCACTAGTTCCTACATCAATAACAACCGCTCCTTCTCTAACATAAGAAGAATCTATGAAATTAGCCCTTCCAATAGCTACTACTAATATGTCAGCTCTCTTACAAACTTCTTTTAAGTTCTTAGTTCTTGAATGACATACTGTTACTGTAGCATTTTCATTTAAAAACATTTGAAAAAGAGGTTTACCAACTATATTACTTCTTCCAATAATAACAACTTCTTTTCCCTCAATTTCAATGTTATAAGCTTTTAAAAGAGTTATTACACTGTTTGGTGTGCATGGCATAAAACACTTCTCACCCTTATAGAATCTACCTACACTTACCTCAGAAAGACAATCTAAGTCTTTATCTGCATCTATTAAATTTGTAACTGCTCTCTCATCAATATGTTTTGGTAAAGGTAATAAAAGCATTATTCCATTTACACTATCATCTTTATTTAACTCTTCTATCTTAAGTTTCAGATTTTCTTCTGAAATACTTTCATCTAATTTTATCTTCTCAAAGTCTATTCCTAAATTATTAGCTAATTTTTCTTGGAAGTTTTGGTAATATACTGAGCCTCCATCATCCCCAACTAGTATAGACGATATTTTTAAAGACTTTCCAGAAGCTTTTAATTCCTCTGTATAACTCTTAATTTGCCCCTTTATGTCTATAGCCACTGTTTTTCCGCTTAAAATTTTATCCATTACCTGCCCCTCCAAATCTTATAATTCTAGTAAAAATAAATTTAGCCCCTATTGCATATTCTTATATACTTTATCTAAAACTCCATTTATAAATGAAACTGATTTATTATCTGAATATTTTTTACATAACTCAATAGCTTCATTTATTGATACCTTTCCTGGTACATCCTCTGCAAATAATATTTCATATGTAGAAATTCTTAAAATTGATAAGTTAACCTTTGAAATTCTGTTTAATTTCCATTTTACAAGTTGACTTTCTATTAAAGAATCTAACTTTTCCTTATTTTCTTCTATTCCTAATAATCCTGATTTTATGTATGCTAGATCTAAATCATCCTTAGAAATGTCCTCGTTCTCCATAAAAGAATTGAAAGTTTCTAATGCAGTTTCTGAAGTTATTTCCATTTGGTAAGCTAATTGTAATAAATATTCTCTTGATTTTACTCTATTCATTATATCCTCCTATGTTTTGAAAATACTCTATTTAGTATTATTGTCTTAATTTATATTATTAATCATATAGTTAATGATTTAACACAATGAAACACCCTCTGAAATCAGAGGGTGACTACTATTTTTTTAATATTTCATTTTTATCTTCTTCTTTTAAGATAATTATGTTTTGCACATATATGTTCACTAGTGCCACCTTAAGTCCAGTTATAGCTTCAACAGTCCTTCTTACGTTTTCCTGCACTTGAGAAACTACATCAGGGATCTTAATTCCGTATTGAACAGTAACACCAATTTCTATAACTGCTTCACCATTCTCCACATTAACCTTAATGCCCTTACCTAAACTTTTCTTTGAAAATTTATGTCCTATTCCAGTGCTATTATTGTGATTTATCTCAAGTATTCCGTCTATCTCAGATGCAGCTATACCAGCTACGACACCGATAACTTCATCAGATATATTAACTATACCTAAGTTAGCTTCATCTCTATTCATTTCATTCATAAAGCTGAACCCTCCTACTAATCTTCACGAAACTTAATTAGTTATAGGTTCATTATAGCAAATAACTAATTACAATACAATTAATTATTTTTTTTCTATATCAACGTCATATACTTTTGATACATTCATAACTATATCTTGGATTTCAACCATTTTCTCTTGAGTTAACTCCTCATTAGTCTTAACTACAACCTTAGCATTATCACCATCTATAAAACATATTACATCTTCATAACCTTTGCTCTTTATACTAAGTTCTATTCTTGTTTCATAATCTCTTGCCATAGTTTTTTCAGTTAATTCTTTTTCAGCTTCTTCTTTTTGTTCTGCTGAAGTGTTCTTATCTTCTACTATAGCTTTTAAGTTATCGATAGTTTTAGAATCTTTTTGTTCTCTTAAATTTCTTGATTCATAAAAATAATTTGAAGATGTTTCAGTTGCATTGTCATCATTTTCTCCAAAAGCTGTAGGAACTTCTCCCATGCTCTCTTTAATTTGATTGTTAACTCTAGTTGCTAGAACGCCAGTACAAACTATTAATGCTAAAAGTGTTAAAATTATCCCTGCTTGTTTTCTGTTCATAATGAACCCCCCATAAATTTTAATTTTATTTTTTCATTGCTAATACATTTACCTTATCAACACTTATGTTATATAAGCTTGATATCGCTTTTGTTATTTCATACTTTATCTTGCTATCTTCTGCACCTTCAGCCACAACCATGACTCCTAAAACCTCTGGCTTTTCTGTTTTTAATATAACTGGTTCACTTCCATTTGAGCTATTTGACATAACTATTTTATCTCCATCAGTCTCTTGTGAATTAACCCTTGTCCCTCCTTCACTATCAGTTTCTTCTGTAGTGCTTTTTTGAGAAGAATTATCTACAGCTGGTACTTTTACTTCACTGCTTTGAAAGTTTATTACTACATCTACTGATCCTACTCCATTTATTTTTCCTAATATCCTCTCTAAATCTTTTTCTTGTTTTTCTTGATAACTTAAAACTTCTGAATCTTTTTGGCTATTACTATTCATATCCTCTTTTGATACTTTTTCTAAATTAGTTTTCTCACTTTTAGTTATATTGTTTACACCTGTAAAATATGACACAACTAAATAAAACATTATAACTAATAAAAGTAATATTATTAAATTAGTAATATTCTTCTGTTTAAAAAGATTAGCTATTTTCTCCTTTAACTCATGCATCTTTATACCCCCTCCTAGGCATATGAAACAATTATATTTTCATGAGAAATTTCAAGTTCCTTTTCAACAAACTTTTCAATTTTTTCTAAAAAAGAATCCTTTTTCTCTTCTTTATTAACCTTTTCTTTTCCAACAACAACCTTATCTACTTTTTTTACTTTTTTTTCATCTAAAACTGTAATTTCTGCTTTTTCTATATTAAATTTCACTTCATCAAAATCTATTTTCCCAATTAAATTAACCTCAAACTCATTCTCATAGAATTCATCTTTTAATGACTTTTCTAAGTTTTTCTCAACACTTTTTAAAATTGCTTCTTCATCATATAATGACTTTTTTTCCTCATCTGATCTTGTAATATCACTTATTTTTTCCTGAAAAACAGTTTCATCTATATCCTTATTCATAGTTAAAAGCCCTATTATTGGTGATAGCATTACAGAAAGTATTATTAATGAAAATGCAAATTTAACATGTTTTTTTATTGAAGAATTAGGTAAAATTATATGAGCAATAGATATGATGACTATAACAACGCAAAGGGTTGAAATCCAATTTTTTAAAAGTTCCATCTTATTTCTATCCTCCTACTATAAAATTACCTGCTGTAGCCATCATAGATGCCATAATAAAGAACATTATGCTGACACTTATTATGCATGACATTATCATAAATAAGGCTTCTCCAACGGTTTCCACACTGCTAGAAATCTTTGAATCAACAACAGGCTCAATAACCGCTGATGTAAGTTTAAAACATATAGCCATAAGGCCTATTTTTATTATTGGATAAATTACAATTACAACGATAACTATTACTCCCAAAGAAGTTATTACACTTTTCATAGCTAAGGAATATCCTGCTACTGTGGTTATTGCATCTGAAAATGCCTTTCCCACTATAGGCACAAAATTATCTACAGCAAACTTTACTGTTTTTACAGCCACTGCATCTAAGGTATCTGCCGTCATTCCTCTTAAAGTTAATATTCCAACAAATATTGTTAATATAAACCCTTGAGATATCATAACAACCTGTTTTATGAACTTACACATTCTATCTATTTTAAATTCGCTAGAAAGATTATTAACAAACTGTAATGTAAAGTATGCTAATATTAGTGGGAATAAAAAGTATGTGTAAATTCTAGGAGTTATAGAAACTGCCCCTAGTACTATGGGGTCTATGGTAACAGCTGATGTTACTCCCCCTGAGGTAGCTATAAGCATTACAATAACTGGAACAATAACATTCATAAAATCTATAATTGAAGTTAAGACTTCCTTTCCTAAGTTAAGAGATATAAAGAAACTTTTAGTTAAAAGCATTATAAGTAGGGCATAGCAAGCAAAAAATGCTATCTGTGTTACTCCCTCTTCAATATTAAAAGCATCCTGTAAATTTTTAAGTAAGGCACTTAAAAGAGCAATTACTAATATTGAAGCGATAAACTTTAAAACTATGTTAAGTTCTCTAAATATATAACTAAGTATTGAAGCACCTATTTTCTTTAAGGTTATTGGATCTTCTCCACTTTCTAAATAATTCATTATATATTCCTTAGCAGACATATTGCCTAATATATCTTCTTCTGTTTCTAAATTATTTATATAATCATAAAATCTTTCTATTCTTGAGTCATTGTCTATTTTTTCTTTTGAACTCTCTAAGTTATCATTCGCCAAAACTTTTAAGTTAAAGCAAAATACAAAGATAAGAGATAATAATATTATGTTTATCAACTTTTTCATATCTTAGCTCCTACATTATACTTAAAATAGAATTCAAAATATTAGCCATTATTGGTATAGCTAATAATAGAATCATAATTTTTCCTGTAAACTCTACCTTCTTACCTAATACTGTGACCCCTGCATCATTACATATATAACTACAAAAAGTTGAAAGATATGCTATGGCAATAATTTTCATGACTATAGCAATATATGATGAATCCATTCCAGACTCCCTTGCTATATCCTGCATAAATGCTATTATTTCATTAACATAAGGCATTACAAAAAGAAAAATTACTATGCCAGCTCCTAAAAGAAGAAAAACTGCAAAGGTGCTCTTATTATCTTTTAAAACTAGATATAAAAATAAACTTATTAGTACAAAGCTTATTACTTGTATAACTACATCCATATTTCATTTTGCCAGTAATCTTTTGCTTTATTTAGACCTTAGATTACTGTCATAGACACCTCCTTCTCAATGTATTTCATAAATCTATTAAAATAAAAACATAGATTTAACAGAAGAAAATAATCTACTTATAAGTTGAATCATCATGGTAAGTATTATTACTACTCCAACTATATTAGCTAAAGTTGCATACTCCTTTTTACCACTTTGATCAAGAACTTTATCTAGTATAACAAGCACTATACCAACTCCTGCAATCTGAAAAATCAAAGATAAATCCGACATATATGGCCTCCCCCTAAAACTTAACTCTTATTAAATAGTCCAAAAGTAAAATTTCTTTTCTAAAAATCTATTAGACTAAACAAGAAAAATAGCTATCATTGCACCTACTGCAACCCCTAAATACCTATATACCTTAGTATTTTTATTACATTCATCTTCAGCAATCTCTAATTCTATATCTAGCTTTTCCTTTGCTAAATTAAATATCTTAATTTGTCCCTCTACATTGGTTTCTCCTAAAGACTTTGAAAGATCTAATAAAATTTCAAAATCCTTATTCCTTAGATTCATTTCTTTCTTATGTTCATTTATACTTTCTTTAAAAGCCATATATACATTTTCTACTTCATTATTTTTTAATTTAAAAGAAATTTCATTAAATAATTCTTTTATTGGGCTTTTAGCTTTTAAAGCTATACTCTCTATACTCTCTGGTAAAGGAGTGTAAGTATAAACAATATCATTTTCAAAATCTATTAAAGCTCTTTTTAACTCTCTAAGTTGGGAAAGTCTATTTCTAAATCCTTCTCCATACAGGTATCCAATTAAAGAACTAAGTAGAACTATAATAAGCAGAAAAAAAACTTTCATTTCCTCCTCCTATTAAAGATAACTTTTCTAGTAGATTTGTTATTTTTATACCTTTTATTAATTCTAATAAATTCAGTAGCACCAATTGAAAATAGGTATCTTATTTTTCATAACCTACTAGAAAATTTAAAGATAATTTTATTATGTTAAACATTATATATACCCTCAATTGTTCCAATTCCTTTTTTACCACTAAGAACTACAACTTTATTTATTATATTATTTTCAACAATCTCCCTAAAAACAGGTCTTCTATACAATTCTTCAACATTTCTTCCATGCAGGGTAGCTATAATACTAACTCCAGAATTATATGCCATCATTAATCCTTCCATATCTTTATAAGTTCCAATTTCATCACATATAATAACCTCTGGAGAAAGCCCTCTTACAGCCATCATCATACCTTCACTTTTTATACAGTTATCATATACATCAGTTCTCATTCCTACATTCATTTGGGGAATTCCATTGTAACAAGCAGCTATTTCGCTTCTTTCATCAATTACAACTGTTCTCTTTCCCTTAAAACCAATTTGAGAAATTCCATTAGATATATTTCTTGTAATATCTCTTAAAAGTGTGGTTTTTCCACATTTAGGTGGAGATATTATTAAAGTATTATTTACCCTGTTATTTTCTACTAAGCTATTCATTAAACTATTTGAACAGCCTACTATTTCTCTACAAACTCTAATATTTAAAGAAGTTATATTTCTAATAGTTTTAATAGAATTATCTTCTATTACACATTGACCTGCTAATCCAACTCTATGCCCTCCTTGGATAGTTATATATCCTTGTCTTATATCTTCCTCAAAGGCATATAAAGAGTAGTTACTTATTTTTTGAATTATGGCTTTAACATCCTCTCTCCTTATTACATAGTTAAAAATTGTTTCTGTATTATCTAAAACTATGTTAAGAGGCTTTCCAACCTTAACTCTAATTTCTTGTAATTTATTTAAATTACTTTTATCTTTTAAACAAGAATTTATCTTATCTGGTAATACATCAAATATTTCTTTCAAAGTACCTCCTCTCCTTTCTATTTAAATCTATTACTTTACATAAGAAATTATTCTAATTATTTTTAAAATAATAAATCTTTTTTGGAGACCTCTTCTTCTCTTCTATTTAAATTTATTACTTTACATAAAAAACTATTCTAAGTATTTTCTAATTTTGAGCAAAAAAATAAACTGTACCTTTTATAAGGCACAGTTTATTAAACTTCAAATTCATTTCCACAATAAGGACAAGGTATACTTTCAGATCTGTTTAATATATCTTTTTCTATGTATATAGGCTTATGACATTTATCACAAACTACTTCACAGTATTCATCATCATATTCTTCAAGCTCTTCTAAAGTTAGCTCTTCAAAAAGTTCATCCTGTACTCCACTTAAATCATCATTTAGTAGATTTACATTTTCATCTAAAGTTTCAACATTAACTTGTAACTCTTCAATCTTATCAACTAAAGATGAAATTACATTAAGTAAGGAATCCTTAAATTCTTTATCTAACTCAGTGTTTTTATCCATAGCTTTAAGTAAGTTGCTAATGTTATTTTTAATATCCTTCACTGAAATCACTTCCTTATATTAAATATGCTAAGCTTTTTAAGCTTAGCATAAATTTATTTTTATCTATATTCACTAGATAAATTTGACTTAAATACATTTAAATCAAGTTTTTATTAAACTCTTTCCATGTACTCGCCAGTTCTAGTATCTATTCTTATAGTGTTTCCTTCTTCAACGAACATAGGAACCATAACTGTTGCACCAGTTTCAACAACTGCAGTTTTCATAGCTGTAGTAGCAGTGTTTCCTTTAACACTTGGCTCACACTCAGTGATTAATAACTCAACAAAGTTTGGAGCTTCTACTGAGAAAGCTTCTCCTTTGTAGAATTTGATTACAGCGTTCATGTTTTCTTTTAAGAATTTTATAGCATCTTCAACTTTTTCATGGTTTAAAGGAATTTGCTCGAAAGTTTCTTGATCCATGAAGTAGTATAATTCTCCATCTGAGTAAAGGTATTGCATTTCTTTTCTTTCGATTATAGCTTCTTGTAATTTATCAGTTGGGTTGAAAGTTCTGTCTGTAACACCACCCATTATAACGTTTCTTAATTTAGTTCTAACGAAAGCAGCACCTTTTCCTGGTTTAACGTGTAAGAAGTCTATAACTGTGTATACTTGTCCATCCAGTTCAAAAGTAGTTCCTTTTCTTAAATCACTTCCTGATATCATTAAGTATCCCTCCAAAATCTATTAATTCATTTTATATTATAACCCTTTAAGATAAATTAATACCCTCTAGAGTTACCTTGTTACTTATTTACTATTTAAAGTGTAAAACAACAATCATATTTTATCAAAAGCTAATAATAAATGCAATTATTTTCATTAAATTTACAAGACTATACAACCTTAAGATCCAAAAAACACCTTAATTCTTCTGATTTTTCTATTTTATAATTTTTTATATTAATATTATTATTTTTTAATAAGTTAACATAATTACTTAAATCCTCTAAAGAGCCTGTAAATAAAACTTTACCTATCCATCCCTCTTTATATTCTAATTGTAAAACAGTACAATCCTTATTTTCTATATTTTTTAATACTGTATTTAAATCCATTTCTCCTATAGAGTTTGTTAAAACTGGAATTTCATAATTTCTTAATTGAAAAAGCTCTATACCTTGTACTAATAGTATAACTATAAAAATAGTAGCTAAAGTTACATCTAATTTTAATTTTTTCACCTTAATTCTCCTTTTAATCTATAAGTATTATTAGATTCATTTAAACTTATATCATAAACTCTTCCATTAATTTTATTAATATAATTAATAAGAGAATTTTTATAAATACTATTTACTTCTACTTCAAAACTTTTTCTCTCTAGACTTAAATTTAATATCTTTTCATCTTTAATTATTTCCTTTAACTTATTTATATCTTCTAAAAATTCCTTGTCTAAAGATCTTTCCCTATTAACTCCCTTTATTTCACTTAAATAATTTTTTATTTTATTATTTTCAGTCTTAATTTTCCCATAAAAAAATAGATTAAATAATAATAAAAGCAATATGTATATATTTAGCTTTTTCTTTATTTTTCTGTTATACTCCTCTACATATTCAATTGGTAAAAAATTTTTATATTTTTTGATATAAATTCTCCTCACCTCTAATCTCATTTAATTTTAAACCTTTAAACCATTCTTTTATTTCTTCCTTTAAATACTCTTTCTGAATTTTAAAAGTAAAGTCTTTTAAAGATACTCCAAAATCCTTTTCTAAACCTTTAAGACTTTCCTCTATTACTTCAATAATATTAGAATCTTTTACACTCTTTAATAAAACTAGTTTACCTTTTATATAAATACTTATTTTTAAATTTTTAAGTTCAAAAGTAGCTTTCTTAAAAGATAATATATTCTTATTTTTAAGTTCAGGAAATGTTAAAGCAAAATCCTTTCTTTCATATAATAAACTTTTAAATCTTTCATCACATCCAATAAAATACACTATTAAAAATAAACTTTTCTTATATTTTAATACCTCATAATGAACTAAGGGTGTGTAATTAAAAAATCTATCTCTTATAAGCTGTTCTATTTTTTCTTCAATATTACACTTTTTATCAACTCTAAGTGTTTCTATAAATATCTTTTCATTTAAAAGAATAATTTTTACTCTCTTATCCTTCAACTCCTTAAGTTTTGAAATATCATTTGTATCATTAATTACTAAGGTCTTTATTAACAAACTCATAATTTCCCCTTTTTGACAAGATAATATCATCATTTCTAAAATCTATACCATAATAAGTATCCTTAAAAACTCCGCTTATCTTATCTTTACTTTTAATATGTATAGCTTTTTTATCCTCAATATAAGTTGCATTCATATTATTTAAAGTAAAATCTAACTTATTAATATTATCTATATTTAAAATTTTTTCTTTTAACATGTACTTTAAAAACTGTTCCTCTGAATTATTTTTATCTATATTAGAACTTATTATTTTAAAACTTCTATCAAGTTCCTTTCTCCTTTGAAATGAATTATCCATAAGTATAGTAACTATCATGCTACAAATTAGTGAAACTAACATAACTTCTATAGACACAAAACCTTTACGCCTTTTCATAACAATAGATCCTCTCCTCTTGATTTTTAACCTTTAATTTTATATAAAATAAATTTCCTTTTTCCATCAAATCAAATTTTTCAACATCTTCTATGAGTGCAGGTGAGTAATTTCGTCCATATCCTGTATAATTATAATAAACATATAGTTTATTTTTTATTTTCTCTATTTTATCTTCTGCTACTATACCATCTCTCCAAAATTTCACTAAAATATAGTTTTTATCTTTATTTATCTTTATATTTTCAACCATATTATCCCAAAACCTGTGATTTAAGTACATCTCTGCATCCAACAAGTAGTTTAATTCTTTCTCTTTTGGAATAAACCTCTTATATTCCTTAACATAAAAAATCAAATTCTTTGTTAAACTTAAGGTTATGATTCCTAAAGCACCTAAATAAATACATAGTTCAATTAATAAATATGCTTTTCTTCTTCTTTTTGCGGTGGATTTTCTAAGTTTTGAAAGGATTTTTCTAAAAATTTGTATATTTTCACCTCCTTATTTTCACTTATATATGGTTTTTCATTTTTATAAATTATATTAATAATACTTTCATATTGATCAAAGTGGCTTATATTAATAGTCCATCCCAAATCATTATGATTTTTATTATGTAATATTAAATTTTTTCTAAGAAATTCTTTAATATCACTATTTATTAAGTCATTTATCTTTAAACTACTTATTTTATATGTTCCACTATTAATACTTCTTAAATCTTCAAAGGATATATTGTGTTTTAGCTCCATAGCCAAAGAATTAATAATTTCTGCTACTTTTATTTTTTCTTTAATATAATAGTTGTTTTTAATATAAGTGCTATAACTTTTTCCTATTCCTAAGAAAAGTATTGATATTAATGCTAATGCTAAAACCATATCTACTAGTAAATATCCTTTCTTTTTATTAATCTTATCTTCCATAGCTATATTTCCTCATAAATCACTTAACATTAATTTTCCATATGCCTGGAACTATGGTTATTTCTCTTCGCTTATTATTTTTATCAATTATTGTTATAGTTCCAGATATACTGATCATCCCAGTCTCATTTATAGTAATTAAATTATCTCTATTAAAACTTACTTTAACTTCATTTAACTTTAAAGAGGTAGTTCTAAGAGCATTTTCATAAATTAATTTATTGTCTAAAATATCAAAAATTATTTCTCCATATAAATTATCTTTCTTAGATAACTGTTTTGCTTCCATTAAAAAATCATGAATCTTACTTATTTCTCCTTCAACTTTTAATTCATACCCCCTATCTTTTATAATCATAAATGATGTTGGTATTGCTAAAATAAGAGAAGTTATTGCCAGGTATATTATTACTTCGCTAAGGGTAAATCCTTTTCTTTTCCTATACATATTTCATGCCCTCAAAGGTCGGTACTAAAACTAAAAGCATCATAGCTGAAATAACAAAACCTAATATAATAAACATTGCTGGCTCTATTTTCCCAACAGTTTTATTTAGTGCCCTATCAAAATCTTTTTCTCTTATTTTTAAAAGCTCTTCAATATTTTTACTAAACAATCCACTTTCTTCTCCTGTTATTAAAAATCCCTTTGATACATGAGAAATAACATTTATTTTCCATATACTACTGCTTAAAGTAGTCCCTTTTATTAATTCTTCATTTATGCTTTTAATATATTTTCTAAGCTTTACATCACTTAAGCTTTCTCCAAATACACTTAAAGAATTATTTAGGGATATTCCACTATTTAATATCATGCTTATTAAAAATAATATTCTAATTTCATAATACATTCTGTATACTTCTATCTTTTCTAAGATTTTTTCAGAGGGTATTACTTTAAAGAATAGATAAAGCGAAATTAATACACAGGAAAAATAGCAAAAAACTATTACTTCAACATTAGGATTTTCTTCTACAAAGTTAATATAATTATTTAATAAAGTCATAATTTTAGAACCTTCAATTCCCCTTAACTCATACATATCTACAAACTGTGGCAAAATATAAGTTACATAACCAAAAATCATAATAATTAAACCTATAAGAAGTGAAATTGGATATCTAAGAGATTTAATAATTTTATTCTTTATTTCCTTTTCAGCTAATATATTTCTAGCACACTTTTCTAAAACCTCTTCTAAGTTTCCACTTTCTTCTCCAATCTTCATCATATCCTTCATTAAATCTGGATATAAGTTACCTTCCTCTTTAAAAGCCTTTGATAAAGCTTCTCCATTTAAAACCTTTTTCTCAATTCTCTTTAGGGATTCTTTGTATTTTTTATCTTTTACAGTATTCTTTATTAAGTCTAATGATCGTCCTATAGGCATTCCTGATTTTACATATGTGCTTAAATTTAAGCATATGTATGAAGCTTCATCTTTAAACCCAAACATCTAACCCCTCACATTCTTTTAATAAGTAATATTCTTCTAAAGATATTTCTCCCTTTTTAACTAAGGTAAAACATGCCTTTAATAGTTCTTCTCCCCAAGTAATATCCTCTGTACTTTTATATTCTCTTGGAAATATAATTTCACAAATTGCTTTTCTTCCATTATTACCTGTCCAATTACACATTTCACATCCAGTTCCCTTATAGTAAGCTTTTAAACTTAACTCTTCCCCTTTTAATTTCTCAACTAGTTCATTTTTAAGCTCTATCTTCACTTTACACTTTTCACAAATTTTTCTTACTAATCTTTGAGTTATTATTGAACTTACTCCTTCCTTTACTAAATATCCTTCTACTCCCATATCTAATAATCTATTAAAAACTTCATTACCACTGTTAGCGTGTATTGTTGAATATACTTTATGCCCTGTTATAGAAGCTCTTATGGCAATTTTAGCCGTTTCCTCATCTCTTATTTCTCCAATTAATATAACATCAGGGTCCTGTCTTAATATATGCTTTAATCCATTAGCAAAGGTTAATCCAACCTTATCATTAACATTTGTTTGAGTTATTCCTTCTATGGTAAACTCAACGGGATCTTCTATGGTACTTATATTTATCCCTTCCTTATCTATTGAATTTAATAATGCATATAGAGTTGTTGATTTTCCACTTCCTGTAGGACCATTTATAACTACCATTCCATGTTTTAATTTTAAAAGTTTATTTATTTTATTCTTTTGATCTTCCATTAAACTCAAATTATCAATATTCATAAACTCATTTTTCTTATATAAAATTCTAACTACTAACTTTTCACCAAAAGTACTTGGAATACTTGATATTCTTAAGTCACAATCATATCCATAATTTTTAAATGACACCTTCCCATCTTGGCATCTTAATTTATCGCTTATATCCATATCAGCTTTTAACTTTATCTTATTGACTAAATTTTCATAAAGATTTTTCTTTATTCTCTTAACTAAAACTAAAGTTCCATCTATTCTAAAGCGAATGTTAGCATATTCTTCTAAGGGTTCAATATGAATATCACTAGTATTTTTTTCTATACCTAAAGATATAAGACTTATTAATTCTTCCTCAATAAATTTATCCTTAGAAAAACTTTTTCCACCATAACAATCTTCAATTAAAATTTCTATTTCATCCTTATTTCCAATTACAAAGTTTATTTCTTTTTCTCTAAATAATAAGGATAAATACTCCCTTTTCTTTGATTCTTCCTTACTTGTATAAAAAAATATCTTACCTGAACTTTCTTTTAAGGCAATTAAATTCATCTCTAAAGCTGTATTCTTAGATATATTCTCCATTAGCTTCATATCTATATCTTTAATGGTATATTTCATATATCAACCTCCTCATCAGTAATAATTGACAAGGCATTTCTTTTTTAAACAAAAAAATTCTAGATTATTAAAAATTTTTAATAATCTAGAACTTTTAACTATTTTATAATAATATACTGCCCTTTATTGCTATCTATAAGTTTAATACTCTTATCCTTTAGATTATATCTATATAGTGCATTTTTTTCTTTACTATCATTAAATCCAAGAAAATATATATTATCTCCAGCAACAATTAACTTTGATTTCTCTGATATATTTTTAGGAAAATCATACACTAATCTATCAAGTTTATTATTTGTTATATCAATTGAATACAAGCTTCTTAATCCTTCGCCCTTTGTACCAATAAAATACACTACATTTCCTATTTTACATAAAGATTCTATTTCTCCAACCTCATTTGAAATAACAGATTCTTTTTTACTATCCAAATTATATATATAGCAATTTTTCTTGCCATCAATACTGCTTTGAGTATATAAAACAACTTGATCTTCAACTAAATCAATATAATCTATAAAAGCCTTAACAATTTGCTTTTCTAAAGTATATCTTCCATCTTTAATATTATAAATATATAGCCCACTTTGTCTTTTTTCTAGGTCAACACCATATAGAATTAATTGATCCTCATTAACAAATTTAACATTTTCCCCTGAAATAGCTAAATTCTCATTAAAATCAAATTCCTTAAAATTTTGTAAGTCTAAAACTTTGTATCCTATTTTATCCCCAGAATTATATCTATATAGAAGTTTAGTTCCCTTTGGACTAATAATTAATTCTTCTATATTTCCATCTACTGATATCTTATGTTCCTTAACTCCATTAGTTATTATTAAGTTTGTTCCCTTATCAGCAAACTCCCTATAAACAGCTAAACCTAATTCCTCACTATAAACTTCCATATGACCCTTAAGATCTAAATCAAGTTTTTTTAGTGAATCCCCTTCTATTTCGTAATACAAAACATCTTCCCCTGAAATTGTAGACACAATACTACAAGGAAGTTTTAAGTTTGTTCCCTTACTGTCCTCTTCATTAGACCCTTTACCGAAATTACATCCCGCAAGGGTTGTTGATAAAATAACTAATACTAATAAACTTAAAGCAGCAGCTTTCCTCATTTACTTACTTCCCTCTCTAAAATAAATATGTGCCATCACAAATAAATGACGCATTACCTATCATTTTTACTCCATCATCTTCAATATTAACTTTTAATTCTCCACCAGGAACTATTACCTTTACTTCTTTATCTACAAGACCTAATTTATTAGCAGCTATAACTGAAGCACAATTCCCTGTTCCACATGCTAAGGTTGGGCCTGCACCTCTTTCCCAAGTTCTAACTTCCATTGTATTTCTATCAATTACTTTGCAGAAGTTAACATTTGTTCCTTGAGGAAATAATTCATACTTTTCTATATCCCTACCACATTCTATAGGATATTTTTCCTCCTCAAATATAATAGTATGAGGAACACCCATAAGTAAAGATGTTATTTCAAAATTTCCATTTCCTACACTTACTTTTTTTTCTATTATTTCTTCATCACATAATGCTGGAATATTCTTTGGTTTAAAGTCTCCAAATCCCATATTTACATTGATACTTTTTACCTTATCATTCTCAATTTCTAAAAAGATTCTTTTAACTCCATCACCTGTTAAAACATCTAGCACATCTTTCTTTACTATTCCCTTCTCGTAGACATACTTAGCAAAACATCTTATTCCATTTCCGCACATAGCAGCATAAGATCCATCTGAATTTATTATTACCATTTCTATATCACAATTTTCATTCTTTCTAACTATTAAAATCCCATCTGCGCCAATTCCAAATCTTCTATGGCACATTTTTTGAGCAATTTCTCCCTCTTTACCTAAATACTCATTGTTTAAATCTTCTATAACTATAAAATCATTTCCATTTCCATGCATTTTTGAAAACTTCATATTATCACCTCAAATTACCTATTATTGATACTTTTTATTATAAGATGTATACTAACTGTAAGTTCAATCAATTTAGAAAGGAAAGAAAATCATGGCTTTAGACGGTATTTATTTATATAACTTAATAAATGAATTAAAAGATTCATTAATAAATTCTAGAATTGACAAAATAAATCAACCTGAAAAGGATGAAATAATAATAAATGTACGTGGAAAGGAAAATAAAAAACTTTTAATTTCCTCTAGTTCCAAGTACCCTAGATTACATTTTACTACAATAAGTAAGAATAATCCATTACAACCTCCTGTTTTTTGTATGGTATTAAGAAAATATTTAACAGGTGGAAGAATAATTGACATATATCAACAATCTACAGATAGAATTGTTTCAATTGATATAGCCAATAAAGATGAAATGGGTTTTGATAGTGTATATACTTTAGTAGTAGAAATAATGGCTAGACACAGTAATATTTCTCTTGTAAGAAAGAGAGATAATAAAATTATGGAATCAATAAAACATATAACAGCAAATAAAAATAGTTTTAGAGTTCTATACCCTGGTGTAAGCTATGTATTCCCTCCTGCATCTGAAAAATTAAATCCTTTTGACTTTTCAAAGGAAGATTTAAAGATAGAATTAAGCAAAAATAATAATGAATTAGATGAAAAGATCTTTTCAAAGCTACTAACTGGTGTTGGTAAAAATCTTTCTCTTGAAATGTATTCATTATTTAAATCACAATTTGGAGATTCATATGTTTTTGATGATATATTCAATTTTATATGTAATTACTTTAATAACATATTTAAAGATATACAAAATATTATATTCTACAAGAATGAAAAAATTATAGATTTTTATTTTAAAGATCTATCTATTTTAGACCATTGTACTAAAGAAATTTATGATAATAGTAGTGAACTTTTAGATGCCTTTTTTGCTAATAAGGATAAACAAGATAGATTACATGCAAAAAGTGCAGATATTCAAAGATTAGTTAATACTAATATAGACAGATGCTTAAAAAAAATTAAGGTTCTTGAAAAAACCTTAGAAGAATGTGATAAAAAAGAGGAATTTAAGATTAAAGGTGAGCTTTTAACCTCTTATATTTATAGTATTAAAAAAGGAGATAAATCTGTTGACCTTTTAAATTATTATAGTGAGGATGAAGAATACCTAACTATTTCACTTGATGAAAATAAAACACCATCTGAAAACATTCAATTTTACTTTAAAAAATATAACAAATTAAAAAAAGCTGAAGAATCTGCCCTAGAACAATTAGCTATAAATGAAGATGAGCTTAAATACTTAAATTCAGTTTCCTCAAGCATACAGGTTGCAGATAACTATGAAGACATAGATGCTATAAAAAATGAACTTATAGAAACAGGATATATAAGATTTAGAAGAAATAATAATGGTAAAAAGAAAGAAAAACAATCTAAGCCTTATCACTATGTTTCTTCTAATGGAATAGATATTTATGTTGGTAAAAATAATATCCAAAATGATTATTTAACTTTAAAGTTTGCTGACAAAAATGATACTTGGCTTCACACTAAGGATATACCTGGTTCTCACGTAATTGTTAAAAGTTCAAATATTCCTGATAAAACCTTAGAAGAAGCTGCTAACTTAGCTGTTTTCTATAGTAAAGGAAAAGGTGGCACTAAAATTCCTGTAGACTATACTTTAGTTAAAAATGTAAAGAAACCTTCTGGTTCTAAACCTGGAATGGTAATATACTCAACTAACAAGACAGTTTATATGGATTCACCAAAGGAAATAACTTTAGAAAAACTTAAGTAATAAAATAAAAGTTACAAATAGATTCTACTAACTTCTGTACTAAACTAATAATTTATACAGTTATCTTTTCATTCTATTTGTAACTTTTTATATATTATATTCTTTTTAAATTACTTCTTTAAATTATTATCTAAATATTGATAGTAGTAGCATAAAAGTCTACCATTATAAAGCTTTCTGTTTTTAGTAGCTTTTCTACCAAACTCTTTTTGGAAATCTGGACATGCTGTTAGAATATTAAAATCCCAAGTATCTAACTTCTCTTTAACTTCTCCAAAGTGTTTATTTAATTTTGAAACTATTTCTTTTTCACCTATTCTCTCACCATATGGTGGATTTGTAATCATATATCCATACTTTTTCTTAGTTGAAAAATCAAAAAAGTTTCTTTTTTCTATAGTTATACAATCAGTTAATCCTGCTTTTCTTACGTTATTTTTAGCTGTACTTAATACCCAACTATCTATATCATAACCAGTTATATCTAAAGGAATTTTCTTTATAGATTTCTCTGCTCCCTCTCTAACTTGATCCCAAATTTCCTTATCCATTGAAGGCCAAGTTTCAGAAACAAATTTTCTATGTAATCCTGGAGCTATGTTTTTAGCTATCATAGCAGCTTCTATTAATATTGTTCCTGATCCACAACATGGGTCTATAAGAGTTTGCTCTCCTCTCCACTTTGAAAGTAAAACCATAGCTGCAGCTAGTGTTTCCTTAAGGGGAGCTTGCCCTGAGTGTTCTCTATATCCTCTTTTGTGTAATCCCTCTCCTGAAGTATCTATTGTTAAGGTAACCACATCTTTTAAAAGTCCAACTTCTATTTTATAAACTGGACCATCTTCTGTGAACCAATCTTGACCATAACTTCTGCTCATACTCTTAACTACGGCTTTTTTTACTATTGACTGGCAGTCTGGAACACTAAAAAGTTTTGACTTAACAGATTTACCAACAACATGCATCTTACCATCTACAGGTATATACTTACTCCAATCAATCTCTACAGTTTTATTAAATAACTCTTCAAAGCTTTCAGCTTTAAATTCAGCCACTTTTATTAAAACTCTATCTGCAGTTCTAAGCCAAAGGTTTGTTATGGCAATATCCATTTCATCCCCTTCAAAATGAACTCTTCCGTTTTCAGTTTTTAGGTCTTCATATCCTAACTCTTTTAATTCCTTTGCAACAACAGCCTCTAAGCCAAAAGTTGCAGTGGCTATTAAATTATAATCCATAAAAATTTACTCCTTAGTTCTAATTTTCATATATTTCAACTGAATCAGTTCCATCAATCTCTTTGATTTGAACCTTTATTATTTCATCCTTTGATGTAGGAATATTCTTTCCAACATAGTCAGCTCTTATTGGTAATTCCTTGTGTCCTCTATCTACTAAAACAGCTAACTGTATAAATTCTGGTCTTCCTTGATCCATTATTGCATCAATAGCTGCTCTAGCCGTTCTACAAGTATATAAAACATCATCAACTATAATAACCTTTTTCCCTCTTATATCCACATCTATTTTAGGATCATTTAAATTCGGTGTATCACTAACATTAGTTAAATCATCTCTGTATAATGTTATGTCAACACTAGCAACAGGAATTTTAACACCTTCAAACTTTTCTATAAACTCTGAAAGTCTCTCTGCTAAAGGATATCCTCTTCTCTTAATTCCAACAAGAACTATATCCTCTACCCCTTTATTCTTTTCTATTATCTCATGTGAAAGTCTTGTAAGCGCTCTTCTTATAGCATTTTCATCTAATAAACTTGCCTTAAGATGCATATTCTAACACCCTCCTAATTTCTCTACAATTTTTTCAAAGTACTCTGGCAATTCTGAGTCAAATTCAACATATTCTCCAGTAGTAGGATGAATAAATCCTAATGTTTTAGCATGAAGAACTTGCCCCTCTTGACTTAATTTCTTTTGTTTCTTTAAGCCATAAACAGTATCTCCAAGTAATGGATGCCCTATAAAGGCCATATGAACTCTTATCTGATGTGTTCTTCCTGTTTCTAAAGTACATTTAACAAGGGAACATGAATTAAATACTTTAAGAACTTCATAATGAGTAACTGCTCTCTTTCCATCTTTAACCACAGCATACTTTAATCTATCTCTATGGTGTCTTCCTAAAGGTGCATCAATTGTGCCACCTTCTTTTTTAAATCTTCTCTCAACAATAGCATAGTATTCTCTCTTTATGCTATGATCTTTAAATTGTTCTGCTAGTTTTTGATGAGCATTATCATTTTTTGCAACAACTAATATTCCAGAAGTATCTTTATCTATTCTGTGTACTATTCCAGGTCTTATAACCCCGTTTATTCCTGATAAATCATCACAATGATGTAATAATGCATTAACTAAAGTTCCAGTATAATTTCCCGGTGCAGGATGAACTACCATTCCCTTTGGTTTATTAACTACTATTACATCTTCATCTTCATAAACTATATTTAATGGGATATCCTCAGCTTCAACTTTTAATTCCTCTGGTTCTGGTATTTCTACCTCAACGCAATCTCCAACTGAAAGCTTATATTTTCCCTTTTCTGCTTTTCCATTAATTAAAATTTTTCCATCATCAAAAAGCCCTTGAATAAAGTTTCTTGAAACTCCATCTATTTTAAGAGCTAAAAATTTATCTGCTCTTATTCCTTTTTCTTCTTCAGTTATTTTTATTACTTCTTTACTTAAACTCATAGTTTATTTGCTCCATTCTAAAGTAAATATTTAAAGCTATATCTTAAATATTATATAATAAAATATTAAATTTCAACAATTAATTAAACAAAAAGAAAAATCTCACCTTAATCAAAGTGAGATTTTTTAATAGCTCTTTACTCTTCAGCAAAGAAACTTTTAATTTCATTTACATCATCAAAATGTGTTTCCACTTCATAGATGTCTTTAAGCTCAGTTTTTTCTTCTTTCTCTTCTTCAAAATCAATCTGTATGCCTTGTGGTTCTTCTGTTTCAGTTTGATCCTCTGGCTTAGTTATGTTAAAATTCTTAATAAAATCTTTCTCTAAATCATCAAAAGTATCTATTTGGAAGTTCATAAAGCTTCTAAACTTAGCTCTAAACTTTGTAAACTCTTGTTTAACTCTGTCATACTCATCATTGATTTGTATAACATCATTGTGAGCCTTATCTAATATTCTTTGAGCTGTGTCATTAGCACTCTTGATTATTACATCGGCTTCCTTTTGAGCATTAGCTTTTGCTTGCTCAGCTGTATTTTGAGCTAATAATAAAGTATTTTGAATTGTATTCTCAATTTTACTATAATGCTCTATCTTATCGTTAGAATTTTCAAGTTTCTCTTTTAAAGCAGTGTTTTCTTTAAAAAGAATCTCATATTCTTCGACTATTTGGTCTAAGAATTCATCTACTTCCTCTGGACAATAACCTCTTAAAACCCTTTTGAACTCCTTGTTGTTAATATCCATTGGGGTTAATTTCATATAATCACACTCCTATGTATACTTAAATACTGTCAATTTTAATCTACCACTCTTCGTTGTCCCAAAAATATTACTTATTTTAAACTTTCCAATACCTCTTATGGTAAGTCTTGAATCTTCTGAAACTTCTTTGCTTTTATCTTTTGTTATTCTATAGTCTAGAAGAACACTTCCTGAATTTATAGCATCTAAAGCTTTACTTCTTGATATGTTCCCCAAGGCTGCAACTATACAATCTAACCTTTTAGAAGTTACTATTATATTTTTTTCTTCATAGCTAGGTTTAGGTATTTCATCTAAATCATAAATTATTTCACATTTACAATTAAGATTTCTTATTTTATTTAAATTATTAATTAAAAAGTCAATTATACTATGATGAACAGCAACATAGCATCCATCATCTCTTAAAATTAAATCACCTATTTTATTTCTATTTATGCCTAAAGCCATAATAGATCCTAAATAGTCCTTGTGCTCTAATTTTGAAAATTTAGTATTGCATTGAATCCTTAAAAGACTTATTGGAAACAAATCATATTCTTCCTTATTAAAGGCTATTACTCTTCTTTCTCCATCCTCAAAAAATCCAAAACTTTCAACATTTACATCAAATAAATTCATTTCTTGAAGAGTGCTCCATACATCTGGAGTATAAAACTCATCAGTAAATACTGAAATATTTTTTGTCCTAGCTAAATTAAATCTCTCAAAGAGTTTTAACGCTTCAAACTCTTCTAAATTTAATAAATTTATAAAATCTTTTTTATTCATATTATTTTGAAGCCCAGTTGAACATTCCTTTGTTGCTTAATTCACTCTTTAATTCATTGCTTACTTCAACATTTGAAGGTGATACTATAAATACTCCTTTTTCAACTTCTTGAAGTTCTCCACATAATGCATAACAAGCTCCACCAACAAAGTCTATTAATCTTTGAGCTGTTCTAAGCTCTAATGAAGTTGTGTTTATAACAACAATCTTTCTATTTTTTAATGCAGTACATATTTCAGTTGCATCATCATAAACTAATGGTTTAGTTATCATTAATTTAGCTGTGTTAGCTGTATGAATATTTACAACCTTACCATTTTTCTTAGAAGATAATACTGGAGCAAATGATTCTTCTTCCTCCATTACCTCTTCTTCTTCCATTACTTCATCTTCATCTTCGAATTCATCAAACCCTAAAAAACTTTTCATTTTACTAACTACTTTTGACATACACATATCCTCCTAATTTTATTTATATAATCTTTTGCCAAAAATTCCTTGGCCAATTCTAACCATATTGCTGCCTTCTTCAATAGCAATCTCATAATCACCTGACATTCCCATTGAAAGTATATCCATTTTTATATTCTTAAACTTTTTCTCTTTTAATTCACAAAAAAGCTTATGAGTTTTGCTAAAGTACTTTCTACATTCTTCTTCTGTTCCCTTTGGAATTATAGTCATAATACCTAAAACATTAACATTGTTACAAGCTTCTATAGCTTCTATAAGTTCATCTAACTCTTCTTCCAAGATACCATACTTTTGTTCTTCTCTTCCTATGTTAACTTGAATTAAAGTATTGGCAATTTTATTATGTTTACCATATACCTTTTCTATTTCTTTTAATAATTTAATACTATCTAATGATTGTATAAGATGAACTTTATCAACTATATACTTCACCTTATTAGTTTGAAGATGTCCTATTAAATGCCATTCTACATCTTGGTGAAACTCATCAAATTTTCTTATTATTTCTTGAACCTTATTTTCACCAAATTTTCTAATACCAAATTCATAGGCCTCTTCCATTTCTTCAATAGTTCTTGTTTTAGATACAGCAATAAGTTGAACGTTACTTGGAATTTTTTCTGTAAATTTTGTTAAATTTTCTTTTATATCCACTTTTACTGTCTCCTTTAATTATATATTACATTATATTCTTCTTTATAGGAATAGAAAATCCTTCTTTTTTGTACAAATTTTTTACAAAACATAGTTCTTTTACTTTGTATTAGGTTCCATATACTTAGAATTCATATCACTTATATATGCTGGCATAGTTATGTCGTCACTCTTAGTTATTTGAACCTTTATTCCTCTATTCATAAGAGTTTTAATATAACTTCCGTCTCTCATAATTTGATTCTCCATTTTTTCTGGATCACCTATAACATTAACATAAAAAGGAGCTGGTATTTTAACTCCATTCATTCGTAAAAACTGTCCTCCACAATATATCTCTGTATTATATATTATTCTTTGGTTATTTATAGATATTGCCTCTGCGCCTGCAGCTTTAAGTTCATTTATAACTTTTATCATATCATCATCATGAATAGTTCTTAAAAGTCTCATGAAATCATCAACTACTTCTCCACTAAAAGCTTCTCCACCATCCTCTAAAACTATTTTTAAACCTGGTCCTTTAGCCTCTTCTAATCCAGAAAGCATTAAATTATTATTTAACTCTTCTATCATATCCTTTGAAATTTTATTGCTATCCTCATCATTCTTTGAATAATTATTTATCTTCTTTTGTAGTTCTCTATTATTTTCCTTTAACTTTGATATTTCATTATAAAGATTGTTACGTTTATTATATGCCTCTTGATATTCTTTAGCATTTAACACCTTTGTAGTTTCTATTCCATCAAAACTTATATTCATAGATATTAAAAGTCCAACTATAACGGAAGCTGTAAATATAAAAATAGTAAATTCTCTATTTTTCAAAGCATCACCTCTTTATCGTTCTTTGCTTTTATCTAACAATATCCTTCTTATAGCTGCAAAGTTATTAAATATTCTACTACCAAATACTATTACAGCTGCAAAATATAGTGGTATCCCAAGTTTATCACCTAGATATGCTAGTAAAGCTGCTAAAGCTGCATTTCCAAAGAATCCTGATATAAAAACATCAGCTTGAAATTCTTTCTTTAAACTAGCCTTTATAGCTCCAAAAACAGAATCTAAGCATGCAACTATGGCTATAGATAAATATGGGGAAAACTTATCTGGTATGCTTCCTGGAAATATAACTCCTATTATTATACCTACTAAAAGCCCAATAAATACTATCATTCAATCACCTTCCTAATCAACCTTTTTTAAATATTCAGAAGATAGGTTTTGAGTAGTCTTAGGTATTGTAATTGAATCTTTCTTCTCATATTTATAATCATAATTACCTCCTAATACTCCATAGTCCATTTCCCCTGGGAAATCAATTCCTTTTATTAAGTTATCTTGATTACCAATAACCTTTATTGTTAGCTTCTCCTTTGGAGAAATTCTTTCATTATTTCCTATCCATATAAAGTTGCTAGCATTCTTTATTCCTGTCTGAGGAGTTATTCTAATATCATTAACTGCAATAGCTTCTGCACCTGAGAAAGCTAATAAGTTTAATATATGAATTATCTCCTTTTCACTTATATATTCAGGATCCTTTGAAGTAAGCAATGGAGATTTAGGTGTTATGGATAAAATTATTCCTGGCCCCTTAACCTCTTCAGTTCCTAAAATCATTCTTGTTTTATCTAATTGCTCTTTTATTTTATTATTTACATCCCCTTTAGATGCTGCTGCATCCTCCATTTCTTTAAGCCTCTTATTTAAAGAATCATTATTCTTTTGAAGCTCTTCTTTCTCCTTCTTAAGACCGTCTATCTCTGCCATTATGTCATTTTGGTTATAATTTTCTATTATATTTTTCTCTTTATTATTTATAATTTTAAATTGGTAGGTTAATAAAAACCCTAACAAAGCACAAACTATACCTATAATAATTTGTGAAGACAACTTCTTCAAAAAGCACTCCTCCTTACTTTTCTTTATATATTACAGGATTCCCATTAAAGCTTATGTTTATATATCCCTTTTCAAAATTTCCTGCTGGATCATTTAATATATTAACCATCTTAGTTAACTTATCACTTAATTTATCTGAATTTCCTAAAAGTATTTGAACCTCGCCCTTATTTATAACAATATTATTAAGGTTAGATATATCTACAGAGTTTACTTTTATTTTACTTTTATTTAAAGCTTCTCCAATCTCTTTTAAAACCTCAACTTTATCCTTATCTGTACTCATAGGTTCCCCTAAGAATCTGTTTTCTACAGTTAATCCAGTTACTGTAGGCAATTGTAGCCCTTCTTCTGAATTTTTCTTCTCCATTATGACTAAATTTTCATTTAAAACATAAAAATCAGTACCCTCATTAACAATAAATGTAGCATTTCTTTCAACTACATTTATACTTAATTGATCTGGAAGCTTTCTTGATATTTTAACGCTTTTTACATATGGATTACTTAATATTTTTTTCTTAAGAGCAGAAGTATTAAGCAAGAATATATTTTGATTTAAAATATCATTTTCTCCTATTACACTCTCTTTAGTTATAACATTATTATTATTAACATTAACCTTTTTTATATTAAAATAAGGTGTCTTAATTAAAATTAATCCTAATATAACAATAAGTATTATACTAACTAAGATAATTTTTTTTCTTGTCTTTTTTCTTTTCTTTTTTTGTATATATTCATTTATGTTCGTACTCATATTACTCCTTATTTCTTTATTTTGCATTTCAATAACAATAATATCATTTTACTAGATTTTTTTCATTAAGTTTTTAAGAAAATATTACTAATAGTAAAAAATTACTATTAAAATTATGAATACAATTTAATAAAAAATAAAGGCGTATAAAACGCCTTTAATCAATCTTTTTATTTCTTTGTCTTGATATATTAAGAAGAATTCCCATAGCCATTAAGTTAAATACAAGTGCAGTTCCTCCATAACTTATAAATGGAAGTGGAACTCCTGTAACTGGCATTGAACCTGTTACAACGGCAATATTAATTATGGCTTGTAATCCTATAATAGAAGTAATTCCTACTGCTAATAAAGTTCCATATTCGTCTTTAGCACTCATTGCTATTTTTATTCCTCTATAAACAAATATTACAAATAATAATATTACTACTGTACACCCTATTAACCCTAACTCTTCTCCTATTATTGCGAATATAAAGTCATTATGTGGCTCTGGCATGTATAGAGTTTTTTGTCTTGATTGTCCTATTCCAAGTCCAGTAACTCCTCCTGCTCCTAAAGCATAAAAGGATTGTATAAGCTGATATCCATCACCAGCTGGATCTTTCCAAGGATTAATAAAGTTTAAAAGTCTTCTTCTTCTATAATCCTCAAATAAAGTAAAGAATGAACCTGCAAATAAAATTATTGGAGTTATTACTCCAAACATAAATCTTTTTCTTGCACCTGCAACAAAAACCATTATAAATGTAACAAAGCCAGTTACAGCTGCTATACTAAGGTTTTTCTGAGCAAGTATAAGAGCTGCAAATCCTCCCCCTATTACGAAACAAGGAACTATTCCCTTCCAAAACTCCTTAATCTTCTCACCTTTATTGGTAATCATATGAGCTAAGATTATAACTACCGCATATTTTGCAAGTTCTGATGGTTGGAAAGAAAGTGGACCTAACTTTATCCATCTTTGTGCTCCCTTGGTTGCTGGGAATGCATAAACAGCAACCAATAATATAGGAGTTATAATAAGTAGTATTCCTGTTAATTTTTTAAGTTTATGATAATCACATCTTGATATAAATATCATAGCTATGAAACCAACTACTGCAAATAAAGCCTGCTTTTTCAAAAAAGCTGTACTATCATTATAGTTAACCATAGCAAAATATGAACTGGCACTATAAACCATGACCACCCCAATAGCTAATAAAATAACTATTGTATATAAAAGTCCATAATCCAATGGGTTAATATTACTCTTTTTAGTAGTCTTTTTTTTCTTCATTTAAAAACCTCCTATTTTAGGAATTTTCTAAAGTGAAGCAAAAGCAATGAAGCAAAATACTACTGTTATTATAGAAAATACAGAAACTATCTTTGTCTCACTCCAACCTAGTTGCTCAAAATGGTGATGTATAGGAGCCATTTTAAATATTCTCTTACCTGTAAGCTTGAATGAAGCAACTTGTAATATAACTGAAAGTGTTTCTATTACGTAGATAATTCCTATTAACACTAGTATTAAAGGCATTTTTAGTATTAATGCCACCATTGCTACAGCTCCTCCTAAAGCAAGAGAACCTGTATCTCCCATAAATACTCTAGCTGGGAATGCATTAAATCTTAAGAAGGCAAGTAATGCACCTGCTAAAGCAACACAGAATATTGCTAAACTTATGTGTCCTAAATTATAACTAATTATCCCTAAAAATGTAGTTACTAAAACAGTAACTGATGTAGCTAATCCATCTAATCCATCTGTTAAGTTTACCGCATTTGTTACCCCTGCAAAGTAGAACATTACAAAAGGTATATAGAATAATCCGAAGTTAATTTGCCCATTTAAAAATGGTATATTAATGCTAGTTCCTATATATTTATAAGCATACCAAGTTAAAAATCCTGATACGATTAATAATAAAATCATTTTTTGTCCTGATGTTAATCCTTCATTTTTCTTCTTGATTATCTTTAGTAAGTCATCTAAAAATCCTACAAAACCAAATCCTACGAAAGAATATAAAGCTATCATAGCCTCATCTGTTGGATTTCCAACCATAATAAACATTGTTATAATAGTTGCAAAAATAAATATTAATCCACCTATAGTTGGAGTTCCTGCTTTTTTTAAGTGACTCTTTGGTCCCTCTTGTCTTATATTTTGTCCAAATTTAAGTTTATGTAGTAGTGGAATTATAATAGGTCCTAATATTGATGCTACTATAAAACTTATTACTATTGCCATTACTATCTTTGGATCTATCATTGACTTTAAAATTTCCATAAAATTCTGCTACTTAAACTATTAAGCAGCTTCACCTCCTTAGTTCCATTTACTTTTCTAATAATGCTTTAGTTATTTCTTCAAATTTTAAACTTCTAGATGCCTTAACTAATATAATATCTCCATCACATATAATGTTAAGTAAATCTTTTATTAGTTCTTCTTTATTTTCATATACAGTGCATCCTTCTCCATATCCTTCTTTAATATTTTCTGAGAAGTCACCAAAACAAAGTACTTTTTCTATTCCATTTTCCTTTGCATATTTACCTATTTCCTCATGAGCTTCCTCTGATTTATGTCCTAGTTCTCTCATTGTTCCTAAAACTGCTATTCTTCTCTTTCCTTCTATGTTTTTCATAACATCTATAGCTGATTTAACAGCTACTGGACTTGAATTATAGCAATCATTTAAAATTGAAAATCCATCTTTTTTTATAAGCTCTAATCTCATTGAAGTAGCTTCAATATTTTTTAATCCCCTTTTCATTTCTTCAAAGGAAACACCTAATTCTTTTGCTATAGCAATTCCTAACATTAGATTGCTTATATTATGTTCTCCTGGCATATCTAAAGAAAACTCTTCTTCTTTTTCTCCATCATAAACTGTAAATTTAGATGAAAGTTCTTCTAAAGCTATATTTTTAGCTCCTATCTTAAAATTTTCTCCAACTCCAGTTTTAACTATTTTATATTCAGCCTCAGGTAAGGCTCCTAAAAAGTCATCATTTCCACAAACAACAAGGGTATTGTTTTTATCAAAGAAAGTTGCTATTTCCATCTTAGCTTTTAATATGTTTTCTCTAGTTTTTAATATTTCTATGTGAGAAATACCTATATTAGTTATAATACCTAAATCAGGTGATGCTATTTCTGCAAGCTCTTTAATTTGTCCAAGACCTCTCATTCCCATTTCTAAAATAGCCACATCATATGTGCTATCTAATTCTAATATCATTAGAGGTAATCCTATTTCGTTATTAAAGTTTCCCTTTGTTTTAAAAACCTTATATTTATAACTTAAAACAGCAGCCACTAAATCCTTAGTAGAAGTCTTTCCCGCTGAACCAGTAATACCAACAACCTTTAATCCTAATTTTTCTCTATAAAACTTAGCTAAATCCATTAAGGCTCTTCCAGTATTTTGAACCTTAATTAAAGCCACATCCTCTTTTAACTCATTTAAGTCACATTTAACTTCATCAACTATAGCAATTTTAGCACCTTTATTAAATGCATCTAAAACATAGTTATTTCCATTAAAATTTTCACCTTTTAAGGCAATAAACATAGTTCCTTCTTCAATTTTTCTTGTATCTGTTGATACAGCCTTTATTTCTTTTACATCAGCTTCTTTTAATAAAGCTCCCTTAGTAGCTTTTACAATCTCTTGTAAATTTAACTCTAGCATTTTTTAACACCTCTACTTGCCTTCTAAAATATCATATACAACTTCTCTTTCATCAAAGTGTATTGTTTCATCCTTTAGTATTTGATATGTTTCATGTCCTTTACCAGCTATAACAATAACATCTCCCTCTAAAGCCATATTCATTGCTTTTCTTATAGCTTCTTTTCTATTAACTTCAATAACAAAGTTATCATAATTAAGTGGTTTTACTATGTCATTAATTATATCCATAGGCTCCTCACTTCTTGGATTATCTGAAGTAATTATTGCAATATCTGATAATTCACATCCTATTTTACCCATTTGAGGACGCTTAACCTTATCTCTATCTCCTCCACAACCAAATACAGAAATCATTCTATTTTTAGTAAAGGCCTTTACTGTACTTAAAATATTTTCTAATCCATCTGGTGTGTGTGCATAATCTATTATTATGCTATAAGGTAAATTTTTCTCCTTTGCTACTAACTCACATCTTCCTGGTATAACCACATCACTTAATCCTTCTTTAATTTTATCCATTGGAATATTTAAGTTATATGCACATATTATACAACCTAATGAGTTATATATATTATATTCTCCAGGAATGTTTATAGAAAATTCTTCTATACTTTCTAAATTCACCTTAAATTCTGAACCATTTGAGTGACTTTTAATCTCAAAAGCCTTAAAGTCTGACTCTTTTTCAATTGAAAAAGTAGAAACCTTAGTCTTTAATCCTCTTTCTTCTATATCCTTAACTATATTAGCTCCATATGGATCATCTAAGTTTATGATACTATGATTACTTCTTTCAAAAAGCTTAAATTTAGCATTATAATAGTTTTCAAAGGTTTTATGAAAATCTAAATGATCTCTAGTTAAATTAGTGAAAATTCCTTCTTCAAATTGAATTCCATATACTCTATCTAACTCTAGAGAGTGGGATGAAACTTCCATAACGCAATATTCTACTCCAGCATCAACCATATTTTTAAATAGCTCATGAAGTTCGTAAGATTCTGGTGTAGTTCTTACTGCGTCTACTTTTTTATTTCCTATATAGTTTGCTATGGTTCCTATTAAACCTGTCATAAATCCTGCCTTTTCTAAGATAGATTTAATAATAAAAGCAGAAGTGGTTTTACCGTTAGTTCCTGTTATTCCTATTATTTTAAGTTTATCCTTTGGATTTCCAAAATAATTTGAAGACATTATTGCTAAGGCTTTTCTAGTGTCTCTAACCTTTATTATTGTTATGTCTTCTTGAACACTTACATCTTCTTGAACTATTAATGTCTTAGCTCCTTTTTTAATAGCATCACCAATAAAGGAATGTCCATCTACTTTAAAGCCTTTTACACAAACAAAGGCATCCCCTTGTTCTATTTTTCTGTTATCATATCTTATATTTTGTACTTTTGACTCTTCATTACCTTTTATAACTTCATAATCTAAGCCCTTTAATAAACTTTTAAGAATCATTTTTCTCACTCCTTAAATACTATGCAATAAACAAGCGTTAAATTCACAAAATACTAGCATGTGAAATTACTCACATGCTAGTTTTTAACTATCATTATTTCTTATCTAATTTAAATTCTATTGATGTACCACTTTTAACTACATCACCTTGAGCTACACTTTGTTCCTTAATAACTCCCTCTCCTGCAAAAGTACCCTTTAAGCCAATTTTGTTTAAAATTTCCTTTGCTTTTTCCATGGAAAGTCCATTAAAATCTGGTACTACAACATCTTTATTATAATTTGAAGTAGTTTTAGTGTAAAGTTTAATTTCATCTCCCTCTTTGATTGTATATCCCGGCTTAGGATTCATATCAACTACAGAATTCCCACCATCTTCTACAGAATATTTTATATTATCTTTATCTAAAATAGCTTTAGCCTTATCTAAACTCATACCTCTAACTTCTGGCAGAATCTCTTCTTTTGATTTATTTTTGTCTATCTTTGAACTATCTAATTCCATATAGTTAAATATATCACTAAATAAATCATGAGCTAATGGTGCCGCTACTAATCCTCCAAAGTATTCCCCCTTTGGATTATCTACAGATATTAAAACTGAAACTTGTGGATCATTATATGGAGCAAATCCAGCAAAGGACGCTACATACCCTGCACCATATCCTCCACTAGCCTTAACCTTTTCAGCTGTACCAGTTTTACCTGCAATTCCATATCCCTCTATATAAGCTCTCTTAGGAGATCCAAAATGAACAGTTTTTTCTAGAGCCTCTGAAACTCTCATAGCTGTTTTTTGATCTATTATATTATCAATCTTTTTAGGTACAAAAGTTTTATCCACTACTCTTGCTCCACTTGTATCTTCATGGCTTATTTCCTTCATTATATGAGGTTGTATCCATGTTCCTCCATTAGCAATTGTGTTCATAGCTGCCATCATTTGAACTGAACTAGCACTATCTGTTTGACCAAATGATATGGTTGCAAGTTCTACTGGACCTATTTTATCATTTGGCAATACTATACCTGTTGTTTCTCCAGGTAAATCTATTCCTGTCTGCTTACCAAATCCAAACTTTTCTATATATTCATTTAATTTTTCTTTTCCAAGTTTTTGACCTATGTCCATAAACCCAACGTTACAAGAGTTTTCTAATATCTGGTCAAAAGTTTCAGTTCCATGCCCATCTGGCTTCCAACATTTTATATAAGTTCCAGATACATTTTTTCCACCTGGACAAAAATATGTTTCATTTCCACCTGCTATCCCTTCTTGTACGGCAGCTGAAGATGTTACCATTTTAAATATAGATCCTGGCTCAAATGAATTTGATACGGCATCATTTTTCCACATATTTTCCATCTTTTCAGTTTTATCTTTACCAGGGAAATTTTCATACCCTTTATAAGGTTCATTAGGATTATAATCTGGTTTATTAGCCATAGCTAATATTTCTCCATTTTTAGGATTCATAACTATTATACTAACCCCATCTGCTTTATATTCTTTTTTTCCTTCTTCTGCAACTTTTTCTGCAAAATATTGTATAGTTTCATCAACGGTTAGTGTGACATCTTTACCATCCACAGGCTTTGCAAATTCAGAATTTGAATAAGGTATTCCACTACTATTTCTTGCAACTTCTGATATTCTCATTCCTGGTAAACCTGATAACTCCACATTATATTCACGCTCTATACCACCTTGACCTATACCATCTGCATCAACTCTTCCTAATACTTGAGCTAAGAAATTATTATCTGGGTAATATCTCTTTGTATCCTGTGAAACTATTACTCCTCTTATCTTTAAATTCTTAGCACTATCAGCTTTATCTTTTTCTATCTTTCTAATTAAAGTAACAGAAGTAGCTGGCAATCCTGATGGTAAAGTGCTATTTATCTTATCATATACCTCTTCTTTAGGCATATCTAAAACAGTACCTAGCTCCCCTGCAATTTTATTAAGCTTTTCTTTTTTTGTATCATCTGTATCATCTTTAGTAAATGTATCTTCTCTTAAAGTTTTAAGATCTAAATCCACTCTATAAACATTAGCGCTAACAGCTAATTGAGCTCCATTTCTATCTAGTATTTCTCCTCTTTTAGCACCTATCTTTATTTCATTTTTCCATTGTTCTTCTGCCATTGAACCATATTCTTTATGCTTAAAAATCATTACGTATGATAATCTTAAGGTTAATACTCCTAGTAATCCCCATACTACTATCATGGTCCAATATGTTCTTCCAAATCTAAGCGATTTTGTTATTTTATAATCTTTAAATCCTTTGTTTTTCTTCTTTTTCACCCTTAGCCCTCCGTAGTAAGTTAAATAAACTGAGTTCCCTCTTTGAAATTCACTTTATGAAACTTTAAAGTTCTACTAAATTTATCATATTATCTAATTAAAATTAAATTTATAAAATTGTAGCCCTTATAAAAAATTATGGATGTACTCTTAAAATAATAATAAAAGTACATCCTAATTTATTCCCCTATTGCTTACCTTCAGTAGCTTGGCTTTCGCCTAACTTAATCATATTTTCCTTAGTTGGTAATATCATTTTTAATTTATTTTTAGCAGTTTCCTCTATTTTGTCTAAAGAACTTGCCTTTAATATTTGAACCTTCAAAGCTTCATTTTCCGTTATAACAGAATTTATTTCTTTATTTAATGAGTCCAATTGTTGCTGAGTTTTATAAACTTTTACATCTCTACTTATTGTTATCCCACCAACAACTAATATTAGAAGTACTATTTGATATACACTTTTTTTTATTTTTTTATCTTTTTGCTTTTTTCTTCTTTGTTGTTCGATTTTTTTCTTTTTCTTGTCATAGGTTTCTTTACTTGGTATAGTTTGTTCTTTTCTCTGTGGTTTAAGCGCTGAACTACCATTATAATCAAACTCTTTTACAATCATCTACAATCCCTCTCCAATTATTTTTATTCCCCTTACTTAAAAATCTAATAAAGCTATCTAAATATATCATCTTATAATTTTTCTATTATTCTTAACTTAGCACTTCTACTTCTTGGATTAAATTCTAGCTCTTCCTTGCTAGCCTCAATAGGTTTTCTGCTTATAAGCTTAACTTCTGGCTTTCTATTGCAAACACATACAGGAAACTCACTTGGACATGTGCATGGATTAGCTAATTCTTTAAATGTATTTTTAACAATTCTATCTTCTAATGAGTGGAATGTTATTATTGCCATTCTTCCACCTTTATTAAGTTTCTTAACTCCATCTAAAATAGTCTTACTTATAATTTCAAGTTCCTTGTTAACTTCTATTCTTATAGCTTGGAATGTTCTTTTAGCTGGATGTGGTCCTTCTCTTCTAGCCTTTGCTGGAATTGCGGCTTTAATTATCTCAACTAATTCCAAAGTAGTTTCTATATTTTTCTCTTCTCTATTTTTAACTATGAAACTCGCTATTCTTTTAGCAAATTTTTCTTCTCCATATTCTTTGATTATTCTATATAATTCCTCTTCTGAATATGTATTAACTATTTCATATGCTGAGAATTCATTTTCTCTATTCATTCTCATATCTAAAGGAGCATCTTGCATATAACTAAATCCTCTTTCTCCATTATCTAATTGATAAGAAGAAACTCCTAAGTCCATAAGGATACCATCTACTCCATCTATGCCTAAATCTGTTAATACATCATATATAGCATAGAAATTACTATGAACATATGTAACATTTTTATAGTCTTTCAATCTTTCTCCAGCAGCTTTCAAAGCATCTTTGTCTTGATCGAATCCTATTAATCTACCATCACTTGATAGTCTTTTTACTATTTCACTTGAATGACCTGCACCACCTAATGTACAGTCTACATATATACCATCTTCTTTTATATTTAAAGCATTTATGCACTCATCTAGCAAAACCGAAACGTGTTTAAATTCCATATAAATACTCCTTAAATTTTTAATTACTTATCATCATTTGATTTTCTCAATCATATTATATACTGTATAATATAGCTTAATAGCTTTAATTTATCATGCTTAATTTTATTAATAAACATTTTTAAACGTATTTATTATAAACATTATGTAAATTATTATGCCTCTTACTAATTTACACTACAATACAATGCTATTGCAACCATTTTCCCATTATATATTATATTTTATTATACATTATTCTATAAAAAATTAAAAATTCCTTTCAATATTCAGGATTTATAAGTTTATATAATTAAAATATTCTTAGAAAAAAATTTGACATTATACTTATTTTGATGTAAAATTTTAAAATATTATGGGAGTAGATAGGGGCTGGTGTCTCTACAGGTCTTCAAAACCTAGTTATGGTGCTAATACCATCATGGGTGGGTTCGATTCCCACATATTCCCGCCATAAAGAAAAAGAGCTATCTGAAGAAAACTTCAAATAGCTCTTTTTTTGTCTAAAAATACTGTTTAAATTTGATGATAATTTTTTTCTTTTATATTATACGTTGAATCTGAAGTTAACTATATCTCCATCTTTCATTACGTATTCTTTACCTTCTAATCTGTAAACACCTTTTTCTTTAGCAGCTGCTTCTGAACCACATTCTACTAAATCATCATAAGAAACAACCTCAGCTCTTATGAATCCTCTTTCTATATCAGAGTGAATTTTACCTGCTGCTTGTGGAGCTTTAGTTCCTTGTTTTATTGTCCAAGCTCTAACTTCTTGTACCCCTGCAGTTAAGTAACTCATTAATCCTAATAATTTGTAACTTGCTTGTATAAGTTTATCAAGACCTGATTCTTCTAATCCATACTCAGATAACATTTCAGCTTTTTCTTCTTCATCTAATCCTGATAATTCCTCTTCAAGTTTAGCGCAAACAACCATGATTCCTGAATTCTCAGTTTCAGCATATGCTCTAACTTTTTGAACATATTCATTATCTAAGTTTCCTTCCATCATATCATCTTCTGATATGTTACAAGCATATAAAACTGGTTTTGAAGTTATTAAGAATAAGCTTTTTACGAAAGCTTCTTCATCTTCAGTAGCTTCTAAAGTTCTAGCTGGTTTATTTGCTTCTAAGTGAGCTTTTAATCTTTCCATTACATCATACTCAAACTTAGCAGTTTTATCACCTGATCTTACTAACTTCATAGTCTTTTCCATTCTTCTTTCAAGAACATCTAAGTCTGCAAAGATAAGTTCTAAGTTTATAGTTTCTATATCTCTTATTGGATCTACAGAACCTTCTACGTGAACAACATTCTCATCGTCAAAGCATCTTACAACATGAACGATAGCTGCAACTTCTCTTATGTGTGATAAGAATTTATTTCCTAATCCTTCACCTTTACTAGCACCTTTAACTAATCCTGCTATATCATAAAACTCTATTGCAGTATATACTTTTTTCTTTGTATTATATATTTTTTCTAAAACATCTAATCTCTTATCTGGTACACTTACAACACCTACGTTTGGTTCTATTGTACAGAAAGGATAGTTTGCTGATTCAGCTCCTGCTTTTGTAATAGCATTGAATAATGTACTTTTACCAACATTTGGTAATCCAACCATTCCTAATTTCATCTATGTACACGTCCCTTTCTTATATTTAATTTCATACTTAATGATTATACTCTAGCTTAATATATATTTCAACAACTGTATTATGTTTCCTAATTATCCACTTAAAAATACAAATTAATCCTAATATATAACACATACTAAATTTGAGGTGATATTTTATGATTAAGAAAGTTTTTTCATTATTATTTTCAATAATGATGATTCTATCTATTACTTTAAACACAAAAGTAAGTGCAAAAGAATTTAATAGCCCTTGTACAAAAGAATTTAACTGGTATTATTCTTTTAGTAAAGAGGAAGGTGTTCCTCATGGGCCAAAAGAAACTCCTTATATAAGCAATCATAAAGTTGTATATTGTGGAGACACATCAAAGAAAGAAATTTTTCTTACTTTTGATGAAGGATATGAAAATGGTAATACAGCAAAAATACTTGATATATTAAAAGAAAATCAAGTTCCTGCTGCCTTCTTTGTAACAAGACCATATATAAAAGACTATCCAGACCTTATAAAAAGAATGGATGAAGAGGGCCATCTTGTATGTAATCACACTTCTCATCATCCATCTATGGCTAAAATACTTGATAAAGAAAAATTTACAAAGGAATTTACTGAAGTTGAAGAGGAATACTCTAAAGTTACTGGAAAAGAAATGCCTAAATTCTTTAGACCTCCAATGGGTAAATACAGTGAACAATCCTTAGCTTACACTGAAGAACTTGGTTATACCTCTGTTTTTTGGAGTTTTGCTTATAAAGATTGGTTAGTTGATGAGCAACCTTCTAAAGAAGCTGCTAAGAAAAAAATATTAGATAAAGTTCATAATGGTGAAATAGCTCTGCTTCATGCCGTATCAGATACTAATACTGCTATTTTAGATGAAATTTTAAAAGAGTTAAAATCTAATGGTTATGAATTTAAATCCTTAAATGATTTAACTCCTAAAAAAGAATAATACTAAATCAATTATGGGGCCCATATCAAAATAACTTTTATAAAACTTACAAATTGTATGAAGAGAATCTCTAAATTTAGCTTAATCTATTAATTCTCGAAATATGTTTATAAGTTTTTTATTACATTTTGATATAGACCCCTTATTATTTATCTAATAATTTTTATTCTATTTTTACTTAATTTTGAAGAAAACCACTTTCTTTTAAAATCTCTTCTTTTAATTTATTGCTTTCATTTCTTATATGTAAAATTTCTTCTTTTACACTATTAACTAAGTTTTTATCTTTTAAAAATCCTAAGTTTATTTCTACATTAACTATGGAACTATCTATACAAGCACTAAGCATTATAGCACTTACTACAGCATCTGAAATTAAATTTTTATTTCCATACTTAGAAGCAAATTTTACATTATCAAAAAACTTTAAGGCTTTTCTGCTTAATTCTAATGGAACCATCATTGCCCCTAAAGTACATTCATCTATTTTTTCACTTCTTAAGCTTTTCTCTTCACAAGTTTCCTTAGGTAACTTATAGCAATCCATTAACGCAGTAAAAGCTTCCTCATCTTTGTTCATGAAATCTAACATTTCATTATAAGATTTTTTTGCATTTTCAAGATTTTCATCTAATTTCTTTTTATTTTCTTCACTTAATGCTTCGTAAGCTTTTTTACCAACAGTTAAGCTATAAACCATTGATGTTAATGCAACTCCTACTGCTCCAACAATCCCTGCTGCTGCCCCACCACCAGGTGCTGATGAACTTGAACCTAAATCTTCTATAAAGTCTTTAATCTTTTCGTTTTTCATTGTGTACCCCTCCGTCATGTCTTATTGCCTATTTTAATTTTAGTATATTATTTAGCTTCTTACCTATACTACTCCATTCATATTCTTCATTTGCCTTAAATTTCTTACCTGAATCTATTAAATCCCTACATTTATTTAAGTCATCTATTATAGCCTCATAATTATTTTCACTAACTATACACTTTTCTTTATTAAGTGCAACATTCTTAATAGGATCATTTTCATCTCCTAATATAACCATAATAAGATTCTTTGTTCCTAAATAGTCATATATTTTAGCAGGTATTTGCTTAGAATTTTTGTTTCCTAAAACAAGAAGAACATCTCCATGTATCATGTATCTTAAAGCTTCCTTATAGTCAATTCTTCCATTAACACTAACATTAGAAAACTTTTTTAATTCTTCTTTAATATTTTCATCATCTATGTTTCCAAAAAATATTATGTTTAATCTATTAAATAGCTCCTGATCTCTTTTCTCTAATTCTTTTAAAGCTTTTATAAAAGGTTTTAAATCCCTAATTTTACTGAAAATTTCTCCAGCATAAATTAAGTTTATCTTATTATCCTTTAAAAGTTCTGGCTTTTCTGCCCTTTCAATTTCTTCATATATGGCTTTATTGTACCCCCTAGTTACGATAAACATTTTATCTTCTTTTACATTATATTTTTCCATAAAATCTTTTTTATTCTCTTCAGTTACAAAGATATGTCTATCCCCATTTAATACTACTGATTTTTCTTGTCTACCTTCTATGAATTTTCTTATAAAGCCAATATCCTCTCTTGAGGGATCCTTAAGCCAAGGATCACTCCAATATAAAACCCAAGGAATCTCCTTAAAGTGCTTTTTTATTCTTAAAGCACAAAGGTGACTAGATGGTGGCTCATGCATAGAAAATATAACATCAAACTTTTCTTTATTCATAAGTTCTATGCCATACTTTGAAGCTTTAAAACTCCAGTTATAATACATATCAGGAAAAATTATTTTATTTTTAATTTTTCTCATAAGCTTAATTTTACCACTAGATTTCGTGTTAGAAGACTTCTCATCTTCCTTAACCTCTATAGATTTTTTTGGCATAATCTTATTAAATAATTTTCCACCTTCAATAGCATGAACCTTTACTTTACTATCTAAAAGCTTTAATATTTCCTCATCATAGTAGATAGAGTTTTTAGGAAAGTCTACAGTTAAAAGATGCACATCATTATTCTCTATATTACATAAATTATTTAAGTACATAAGAGTTTCAATTGATGCTGAATTATTTATCATAGGAGAATAACAAGCTATAAATAAAATTTTCATTATCTTTTACCTCTTTCCTTAAGTGATAAAACTAAGAACTTTGGTATGCTACCTAATCTTTTTATTCTCCAAGGCTCTTTAGCTACTCTATAAAGCCACTCCATACCTATGTTAATCATAAATTGTGGTGCTCTATTTACATTTCCAGCAAACACATCAAAACTTCCACCAACACCCATAAAAATCTTACAACAAAGTTTATCCTTATATTTTTCTATAAAGACTTCTTGTCTAGGCGCTCCCATGGCAACAAAAAGTATATCAGCCTTGCTTTCATTAATTTTTTCTATTAAATCATCACAATTGTCTAAATCAAAAAAGCCATTATTACTTCCAACTATATTAATTCCATCATAGCTTTCTTTTATTTTTTCCTTGCATTTAATTAGTGTCTCTTCCTTAGCTCCTAATAAAAACACTTTTAAATTCTTATCTCTAGCTTCCTCTAAAAGCATATTCATAACTTCAATTCCAGCTATTTTTTCTGTAATATCTATTCCATTAATCTTAGCTGCAAGCAAAGTTCCTACTCCATCTGGAATTATTAAAGCATCCTCTTTAGTAAAGCTATTTCTTAAAAATTCATTCTTTATACCATTATATAAAACCTCTGGATTTCCAGATATTATGTTAACTCTTTTTTTATTTTCAATCTCTTTTAAAAGTTCCTCTTTATTATCTGAAAATATTTTATATCCTAATAACTCCTTATACATATTCCGCTCCTAAGGCTATTTAATATTATTATTTTTCATAAATGTTTCTATTTCTTTTACTATTTCATCATCCTTGTTTATAGCCTTTGCTATATCTAAATGCTGCTTTGCCTCTTCTATTTTTCCTGCATTTAAATAACAAACTATTAAGTTAGTACAAACCTCTATATCTCTTGTACTTTCAAAGGCTTTTCTTAAATATTTAACAGCTTCATCATATATTCCTAAAGATGCATAATTTATTCCCATTTCATTTACTGCTTCAACTATACTATCATCAATTGATAAACATTCATTTAAGTAATAAACTGCCTTTTCAAAATTTCCAAGTCTTCTATAAGCTGTTGCAATATAATATCTTAAAATAGCATTATCTTGGAATTTATCTGCTAAAGGAAGAAGTCTTTTTAAAGCATCCTCTGGTTCTTCTATTAAATCTTCTTTTCCTTCTTCATAATCAGCTGAGTCTTTTATCTCATTATATAAAACCTCAACTATTTCATTTCTTTCTCCACCCTTAGCTAAATATTCATTTATATCAACATAAGCTTTATCATATTGTCCCATGTCATTGTAAGCTATTGCTGAATAAAGATATGGAAGAGCTAAATCACTTCTATTTGCTTTACATTTATCACAAATTTCTAGTTGAGTTTCATTGTAAGCTTTATTTCTTTCTCTTAAAGATTCACATATTAAAAGAAGATTTTCGTAAACCTCAGTTTCATCTGATATTTCAGTTAATCCCTTTAAAAGCATAAATGCTTCAACCATATTTTCTTCTTTAACCTTATCAGCTACTATCTTTTTAACACATGGAATAGCATCCTCTATTAGTGGAATTAATTTTTTATACTCCTTATTAAATTTAAAATCCTTGTCTCCACCTAAAGCAAAAAACATTCCTTCAACTAAATAGTTTATTGGTAAAGATTCTAATTTATATCCACTTTTCACATCCTGTGATAAATGTTTTGGATCTATTGGGATATAAACTTCATTTATATTAACCTCTTTTGGATCTTTTCCTAAGCTTTTAACAAATCCATCTCCATCTATTTCTAAAAATAAAAGTTGTGATAATTTTTCTTTTGCAAATGTATTAAAACTCATATATCTATCTCCTTAACTACTTTTACTAACTATTTTAATTCTATCTAAAAATAAAATTTATAAACCTAAATTTTATTATATATCATAAATTTCGAACTTTATTTTATCACAAAATAAAAATTAGTTCATCTTAGTATTTAGTTATAACTTATAACACTTATTTTAGTTATATATTATAACACTTTAATTAACTCTTTTGTGAATTAAGCTCTAAAAATATAAAAAGAGCTATATTTATAACTTATAAGTTTTATATAAGTTATATTAACATAGCTCTTTGTTTAACTTAAACTATTTTAATTTAGCATTAATTACTTCCATTATTGCATTTTTAAAGTTTTCAGTTTTTTCTTTTGAATCTTCTAAACTTGAACCTTTTACTGATAAGTAAATTTTCATCTTAGGCTCTGTACCTGATGGTCTTACAACAAACCAAGAATCATCTTCTAAAACATATTTTAAAACATTTGATTTTGGAAGTTTTATTTCTTTTTCTTCATCAGTTAAGTTATTTACTTCTTTGCTTAACTTATAATCGAAAGATGTAATAACTTTAACTCCATTCATTTCTTTTAGGGCATCATTTCTTAAGCCATCTATGCACTTAGCTATTTGTTCTTGTCCTTCTTTTCCAGCAAGTTCTATTGATACTAAGCTTTCTTTGAAGTAACCATATTTATTATAAAGCTCTATTAAACCATCATAAAGAGTTTTTCCTTGTTCTTTATAATATAAAGTCATTTCAGCTATTAACATTGAAGCTACAACAGCATCCTTATCTCTAGCAAAAGTTCCAGCTAAGTAACCATAGCTTTCTTCAAAACCAAATAAATATTCATTTGAACCTGATTCTTCAAATTCTCTTATCTTTTCACCTATATATTTAAATCCTGTTAATGTATCTATTAAAGTTACCCCATATTCCTCAGTCATTTTTCTTACTGACTCTGTAGTAACTATAGTTTTTATAACTGCACCATTTTCAGGTAATTTATTCATTTCCTTTAATGAACTTAATATATAGTTAGTTAGTAACATTCCTGTTTGGTTACCACTTAATACTTGGTACTCTCCATTATTGTCTTTAACAACAACACCTATTCTATCACAGTCTGGATCTGTTCCAAATATTATATCAGGTTGAATTTCTTTAGCCATGTCTAAAGCTAATTTAAATACCTTTGGATCTTCTGGATTTGGATATGGAGCTGTTGGGAAATTTCCATCTGGCATTTCTTGTTCTTTAACAACAAACACATTCTCATATCCTAACTCTTTTAATATTCTTCTTACAGGAACATTTCCTGAACCATGAATTGGAGTATAAATTATTTTTAAATCTTTAGCATGCTTCTTAACTAAATCTTCTCTTATAGTTAAAGTTTTTAAATCATCTATATATTTTTTATCTATTTCTTCACCAATATAAACTAAAAGTCCTTCTTCTAAAGCCTTTTCTTCACTCATTGTCTTTATGTTTGCGTAATCTGTAACTTTGTTAACATATCCAATAACAGCTTTTGCAGGAGCATCTGTTAATTGACATCCATCATCTCCATAAACTTTATATCCATTGTATTGTTTTGGATTATGTGATGCTGTTATAACAATACCACCCTTACAATTTAATTCTCTTACTGCAAAGGATAACATTGGAGTCGGTCTTAAAGATTCAAAAAGATTAACCTTTATTCCATTTGCACAAAGAGTTAAAGCAGCCGCTTTTGCAAACTCCTTAGACATATTTCTTGAGTCATAAGCTATTGCAACAGATTTTTCCCCCGCATAATTATCATTTAAATAATCTGCAAATCCTTGAGTAGCTTTTCCTACAGTATAGATATTCATTCTATTAGTCCCAGCACCAATAATACCTCTTAATCCACCAGTACCAAAATCTAATTCCTTATAAAATCTATCTTCTATTTCCTTATCTTCTTTTACGTCTCTTAATTCCGCCTTTATTTCCTCAGAAATAATATCAGAATTTAGCCATTCTTCATATTTTTCTCTATACACTGCACTATCTCCCCTTTAAATCTCTATAAGGATTTTATATTTTATTTTCACAGATATTATACTACAATATTTTGAAATTTGAAAACAAAAAAAAGTAAAAATGGAACTGTAAACAAAATAATCCCATTTTTACTCTAATTTATATTAAGCTTATATTAACTTTCCTTTTTAGCTCTATTTTCAGCTACTTCTTGATCCACTACCTCTTGAGTTATTATCTTTTGATCATAACTTACAGAAGCTACTATAGAATTTAAATCATCAACTACTGTTATTTCATTTCCAAATTCTACATCTGCAATCTTAAATTGATCTCCTGGCTTAGCTCTTCCCACATTTAAATTTACTCCCTTTGGAATATTAGATGGAGAGCACTTTACCTTTATGCTATCTAGATTCTTTTGTAACACTGCATCTAATTTATTTATGTATTCTTCTCCAACGTAATTTATAGGAACAGCTGTTTCTATTTCTTCATTACCTTCAACTTTTTCTAAATCTATATGTAATACCCTTCTAGTTACAGGATCTCTTTGAACTTCTTTTATAAGAGTATTTAAAGAACCCTCTTGTGAATTTATGCTTAAAAGTCCATGTTCACCAGTTACAGAAAGAGCATGATTAAGTTCTAATTCTCCTATTTCAAATAAGAAATTATTAATTCCTTTTCCGTATATAACTCCAGGAACTAATCCCTTTCTTCTGCACTGTCTACTTGAATGTCTAGTCTTTTTTTCTCTTTGATTTACTTGTAAATTTTCCATCATCATCCCTCCTTTTAAGTATTATCTCCAAAATTCATTTTATTATTCATAAACTTTAATGTCTTATATAAATAAAGAGGACTTTCTCAAAATAAATTTTGATAAAGACCCCCTTAAATTAATTTTATTTCTATTTTTATTTTAGAAGTTCACTAGATACAAAGTTTATTTCATATTCTCCAACTAAACCATCTCCATCTAGATCAAAGTCACTATTATTTGATCCAAAGTATTTTGATACCATAGATAAATCCCCTAAATCTATTTCTCCATTCTTGTTAAAATCTGCTTTTAAAGGATTTTTCACTTTAATATTTAAGTTAATTGTGTAGATACTTTCTGTACCATCTTCTGCTATAACTTTGATTTTACTAACTCCTGGTAAAATTTCAGCATTTTTAATTTCAATAGTGGCATTTGAATCTTCTGATGTAGCTGTTATTTCTGGGACAATATTTGTTCCTTCTTCTAAATCTATTTCATAGTCAAACACATCCTTTTTAAAACCTTCCATAGTTTCACCATTAATAGAAATATCACTTAAACTAGCATTGCTACTAGCTACTCTACGCTCTATTGAAGAAATAGTTAAATTATTCATTTTCCCTTTCAATTTATCACTGCCATTAGAATCAGCACCTATAATAAGTGGTAAATCACTAACTTCTAAAGGTGAACTTGGCTTTACTGTCTTATCTAACTCTCCATTTATATAAATAGATGCTTCACCCTTTGAATGTTCAAAAATAACTTTTATATTTGTCCATTCATTTAAAGGAATTGCTTTATTAGATATAAATTGAGTTATTGACCCTTCAGCATGGAATCTTAATTTTCCTTCAGGAGATACATCTATTAAGAATCCACCTTTTCCTGTCCCATTATTTATTTTTTGAGCTATCTTTTGCCAATAATTAGTGTATTCATCTAAATAAACTTCAGTTTCTATAACTAAATTATCATCTAATTTTAATGAATCATTGCTTTCAACACTTATATATCCATCACCAAAATTAGCAGCTTTTCCATCCTTTGACTCTCCTTGAGTAACTGTACCATTTACTTCTCCATGAAAACTATTTTTAGAACTATCTTCTCCTAAGTTAGAAGAATTTTCAAAGTTATAATAAGCAATTATGCTTTCTTCCACAATTACATATGGATTTATTAAAACTCTGTATTCTTTATGCATAGTTTCATCCTTAGATGTAACTCTTACTACTGCCTCCCCTGGGAGTTCTTCTGGTTTTGTAATTTCAATCTTAGCCTCTGAAGTAAAAGCTTCTGCTTCAACATTTAAATTTTGTAAGTTTTCTCCCTTTTTAAGATCATAAGAATATTCATATTTACTTCCATTAAATTCTTCTAGAGGATTTCCATTAATATTTAGAGATTTAAGATCTGCATTACTAGCAGCATGAACTTTTGTTAACTTAGCGTCTCCAAAACTTCCATGGTCTGAGCCTATACTGTCTCCCCCATCTTTTACAACTAATTTAAGTGTATTCTTACCTGCTATAGGCACTTTAACATGTTTTTGTGTAGTATCTCCTGTCATTAATCCACTATCAAAAACTTTCTCATTATCTAAATAAACTTCAAAGGATATAGATGCTACAGTACCAGCCATTTCTTGATCTACCCCAACAAAGGTTTCAAAATAATCATAGTAATCTAATCCTTCTAAACTATATACTATCTCTGAATGAGCATGGGTTCCTATTCCTTTATCATAAGAAACCTTCTCTCCATTTTCACCTTTTAAAGTTATTGTATTTCCATCACAACTAGCATCTTTTTGTATTTCTCCATATCCAGTAGATGCACTTTTCCATTCTAATTCACTTAAATAAACACTGGTTTCAACTGCAACCTTTTCTGATGCCTCTCCTAGTCCCTCTGAATTCTTTGCCACTACATAATATAAATAACTATAACTATCATTTAACGGAGCATTTTCATCAATAAACTCTTCTGTTTTTACATCTTCAGCTATTAATTCAAAGTCCCCTTCACCTTTTCTATAAACATCATAACCTTCTGCAAATTTTGTTTTATTCCATTTTAATGAAACAGAGTTATCTCCATTTCTTAAAGCTTTTAATCCATTAACCTTTTCTGGTTTCTCCATAGGCATTCCTTCAACCTTATATTCTCCATTAACTTCTGTTGGGAACTTAACTACATTTTCTGAAACAACCTCTGGAGTTATTTTATTTCCATTAGCATCAGTTATAATAGCTTCTGTTATTCCTGGATATTCTAAATAACAATCATTTCCTGAACCAGATTTTATTTTTAGGAGATTTAATGAATTATTATTCCAGTTAGCTGAAATCTCAAAATTTCCTCTAGCCTTTAATCCATCAAAGCTTCCATCTTCCCATGCTGTTGGTAATGCTGGCAATGGATTTATTGTTCCTAAATGACTTTGTACAAGCATTTCAGCCATTCCAGAAACAGCTCCCATATTACCATCAATTTGGAAAGGTGGATGAGTATCAAATAAGTTTTCTAAAGTGCTTGTTGTTAATTGATTTTCTAATAATCTATGGGCTCTATCTCCATCTAATAATCTAGCCCAGAGATTTATTTTATTAGCTTTAGACCATCCTGTTCCTCCATCCCCTCTATGATTCATAGTAACCTTAGCTGCTTCATATAGTTCAGGAGTATCTTTTTGATTTATTTGAGTTCCTGGATAAAGTCCTACAAGATGAGAAATATGTCTATGATTATTATTTGGATCATCTATATCATCTTTCCATTCTTGAACTTGTCCATGTTTACCTATTTGAGGTTTTAATAATCTCTCCCTCTTATTTTCAAGTTCTGCTCTAAACTCTTCATCTATTCCTAAAGTTTCACTAGCTTTTATAGTATCTGTGAACAATTGCCAAATAAGTTCTTGGTCAAAAGTTGTTCCTACAGTTCTAGGACCATGTTCTGGAGAATAACTTGGTGAAGAAACTAAATAGGTTTTTCCATCACTATGAGTATATTCAACTAAAAATTGAGTCCAAAACTGTGCAGCTTCTTTCATAATAGGATATATATTTTCTCTTAAATAATCCTTATCATCAGTAAAATTATAATGCTCCCAAAGATTTTGGCTTATCCAAGCATTAGAAGTAGGAGCCCATCCCCAATCAAATTCCCATCCCATAGCTGTAAAGCCGAAAGGATTATTCATTGTATTTACTGTCCATCCATTTTTATTTTCCATTGCCCCTTCTATTCCACAATGCATTTCTGCCGTCTTTCTTCCTGGTTCTCTTAAACTCTCTATATATTCAACTAATGGAATGGCAGTTTCAGATAAATTAGCAACCTCTGCTGGCCAATAATTCATCTGTATGTTTACATTAAAATGATAATCCGAACTCCAAGGTGGATTATTAGAATTATTCCAAACTCCTTGTAAATTAGCTGGCAAACTTCCTTCCCTTGAAGAGGAAATAAGCAAATATCTACCATATTGGAAAAATAAAGTTTCTAAGCTATTGGATTGATTTGTTTTATATTCATTAAGCATTTCATCAGTAGGCTTATCTAATTTAAGTTCTCCTAAATTTAAATTTACTCTATCAAATAAATTTTTATAATCTTCTATGTGCCTACTCTTTAATTCATCATATCCTAAATTTACAGCATTATTAATTCTTTCAGTTACTGCTGAATGTGGGTCTTCTCCTTTATAAGTTGGATATTCATTTATATAATCTGTTCCTGCACTCATTATTATTGTTATTTCATCTGCATTTTCAACACTTATTCTATCTTCTTTATCTTGAATTGATCCTCCAGTATTAATAACCTTAATTTGAGATTCATATTTCATTCCATTATCTTCTATTGCACCACTTAATATCAAAGTATTATTTTCTACAGAAAGATTCTTCCCATTATGGGCGCCTTCATTTCTAACATCTACATTTAGCGAAGAAGCTTTATCAGCCTTTAATTTAATAACCATTACATTATCAGGATAACTACAAAAATATTCTCTCTCATAATTAACACCCTTATAGTTATATTTAACTGTAGATAAAGATTCCTCTATATTAAGCTCTCTTCTATAATTAGTTACCTTACTCTCCTCATGAGACTTAAAATCTAAGAATATGTCTCCAAAATTTTGATAAGCTCCATAAGCTCTTTGATCCCCACATACTCTTTGATATAAATCATTTGAAGGAGTTCCACCCTCAGCTAATATTTTTCTTATTTCTTGTACAGCTTCCCAAGCACCTTCTTTATTTCCCCCATTATAACCTTCCCATGCTCCTGGTCCACCAGACCATAGAGTTTTTTCATTATATTGTATTCTTTCACTTGCTACACTTCCAAAAATCATTCCACCCATATAACCATTTCCAATTGGAAGGGCCTCATTTTCCCAGTTTGTAGCAGGCTCATCATACCATAAAGCTAATTTATCTAGATCAATATTTTCATTTAAAGTGCTTTTTTCTACTTCATTAAATCTACTAGACTTAGCAAAAGTATAAACTGATTGCCCAACTACCATTAAAGAAACTATTAGAGCTATTTTCTTTAAGAATTTCCTTTTCATAAATTCTCCCCCTACTAAAGTAATCATTATATTTATTAATGCATTTTCGCATTTATTATAAATATATGTAATAAATAGGCTGTATCTTTATGTAAAAATTTTAAAAATGATTAAACACTTAAAATTTTTAGACATAATTAGATACAGCACATAAAAATTATTTTAATATATCATTCGTTATAGAATTAAGTTCAAATTCATCAATAACTCCATCACCATTTATATCATACTCTTTAATATTTTCCCCATAATGTTTAGATGCTAATGATAAGTCACCAATATCAACTTTGCCATCTTTGTTTAAATCTGTTGTAGGCATTTCTGGCTCAACTAAATTGTCTTCACTGGTATCCACTAGAGCATAATTCAATTGACCATCAGCTCTACCTCCATGTGGATTTTCACCCTTTAATCTAAAGTTTAAAATATGCTCTCCAGAAGTTAATACTTCACTTTCATATATTACTTGATTTGTAACCCTACTTTCTGCATAAGCATCAACTTCTACAAATTCTCCTCCATCTATTGAAATTTCATAAATTCCATGATTAGGATCCTTTGCTCCTATTAAAGAAATTTGCTTTCCTCTAAACTTGATAGAGAAAGTTGAATTCATATTGTTTGTCCATGCTCCATCAGTCTCTTTATTCCATCCTCCTGAAAAATTAAATTGATGTAATCCATCACCAGTATCCTTTGTTTCTATTTTAATTTGCTCATCATCATTAATAGTAACTGTAGCTCTTGAATTAAATCCTAATATTCCACCTATTGGATCACTTAATTTTAAATAGAATTCCTTAGGCTCTTCTTTTTCCTTATCATCAATGATTGTTATATCAAAAGTTTTTTCTGTTTCACCTTCATTAAATGCTAAAGTACCAGACCATGTTTGATAATCAACTCCATTTAAAGCAGTGCCAGCTAAAGTATCATAGTTAACTTCAAGCTTACCATTACTTCCGCCTTTTCTTATAACCTTAAAAGTAGCAGTTCCTATATTTTCACTTACTTCGTATCCTACCTTTTCAAATTCAACCATACCTTTTCCACCATTGTCTAATACATAAGCTCCATCTATATGAGCCGCTGTCCCTCTAGAACTTGAATTCTTTCTTCCAGTACATTTAACCGTAACTTCATGCTCTCCATCACTTAAATCTTCACTTTCAAAGACTATCTCTTTAGATTTTCTATTAGGAGAATATAAGTCAACCTCTACTGGATTTTCACCATCTATGGAAATTTCCATTATTCCATGTCCTGAATCCTTTGTTCCTGATAAGAAAAACTTAGTTCCATTAAATTTAATATTAACTGTAGCATTAGTTTTACTTGTATAGTGAGCATCTCCACCTAAATCATTTTCTCCATGGATAGTCTCATATACCCATCCATCACTAAAGTTAAATTGTTCTAATTCATTCCCCTTATTATCATCATTTAATACTTTCAATCCAGCTGGTGGCCCTGATGGAAGTTCTATACTAATAGGTTGTTTATAAACTCCAACATTATTTATAAGTGGCACTTCTAATGAACCAGTTATATTAATTCTTATTTTTTCTCCTTTAGTTGGGGATATTCTAATAAGTCTTTTATATCCTATTGTTTTTCCTTCATAAACCTTATTCCAATTTTCTCCTTGTAACACTTCTATATTAAAACTAGATACTCTTTGACCTAATGGTATATACTCTTGCAAAGAAATAACATCAAATTCTTTACTTCCACCTAGATCTATTTCAATAGTACCTGTTTTACTACTATTATCTGGTGCCCAATAGGTATCATAATCTCCATCTACAATTTTATTTGCACCATATGTCTCATCCCTATTAGCAAAACTATCTACTATTACCTCTTTATTTAAAGCTAAATCATCATTAAATAACTCTTTAATTGTTTCACCAAATTCCTTTAATCTATTAACATCATTTTCATGTAACTTTCCTTCCTTATTAGGGGGAACATTTAATAATAAAACTGAATTTCTCCCTATGGATTTAAAATAAATATCCATCATTTTTTCTAAGGATTTAACTTCATTATCTTGAGATTCATGGTAAAACCAACCTGGTCTTATTGATACATCTGATTCTCCAACTACCCAATCTGATCCACCTTCTTCTCCATTATTCAAATATGTTGGATTTTCCCTTTCTTTCATTTTTTCAATATCTATAGTTGACCAGCAAGGCTCTCCTGCATATCCTTTTTCATTTCCAATCCATCTAATATCTGGACCCTGTGGACTAAATATTAAACATTCTGGTTGTAATTCTTTTATAAGAGCAAACCATTCTTCAAAGTTATATTCTTGCTTAACATTTGATCCCTTTGCTCCATCCATCCAAACTTCAGCTATAGGTCCATAGTTAGTTAATAACTCCCTTAGCTGATTCATGTAAAACTCATTATAATCACCACCATTACCTTCTCCATAATGTTCTGAATTTTGGTCCCATGGTGATAAATAAACTCCAAATTTTATATTATATTTAGCGCAAGCTTCTGAAACCTCTTTAACCACATCTCCCTTTCCATTTTTCCAAGGACTACTAGCTACATCATGCTTTGTATATGCACTATCCCACAAACAAAATCCATCATGATGTTTTGCAGTTAATATAACCCTTCCAAAGCCTGCATCTGCCAAAGTTTTTACCCATTGATCAGCATCTAAATTAGTAGGGTTAAAAATTTCTGGATTTTCTGTTCCATCTCCCCACTCTCTTCCTGTAAAGGTATTCACACCAAAGTGTATAAATGCTGTAAGTTCCTCTTTTTGATAGCTAACCTGTTCTTCTGTTGGAATTGCTCCAAATGCTTCTGTTACATATTTCATATTATTTATAGTATTTGCCTTAGTTAATATAGATCCTTGTGCCATACTAACTAAAAAAGTCATTGCCATTGTAGTTGCTAAAAAACTTTTTATAGCCCTAACTTTCATACTTCCTCCTTAACTATATTTATCCTATATATGTTTATTCAAATAACATAATATTTATTACAATAAATATTAAAAATTATTTATTTTTTTGATTTTATTTAAAAAAATATATTATATTAAAGAGTAATATTATAAAATAAACCTTATAAATTATTGGTGAAATTTAATAATTTATAAGGTTTATTATTTAGTATTAATATAAATGGCTTTTAAAATTTACTTGTTATTTTAAGTACTCTAAAGCCATTTTAGCCTGATCTGTAAATATAGCATCTACTCCATAATTTTTAAGTTTATCTATATCCTCTTTTTCATTTACTGTATAAACATTGACTTTTACACCTTCATTATGTGCTTTTTCTACCAGTTCTTCTGAAACAAGGGATTTAGCAGGGTGTATTGCATATGCATTTAAACTTTTAGCAATATCAAGAATATTAGGCATTTCTTTTTCATAAAGTACCCCTAATTTAATATCTCCATTTAACTTTTTAACTTTTTCTAAGGCCTTATGATTAAAACTTGAAATAAGTATTTTTCTTTCTAGATTATATTCCTTTATTAAATCTAATACATCCTTCTCAATATTTTCATAATCTATTACATCATTTTTAATTTCTATATTTAAAACTATATCCTTATCTTTTATAAGATTAAAAACATCTTCTAATAAGGAGATTTTACAATCATCATTATTTTCAAAGCCTTCTTTATTACACTTAAAGCTTCTAAGTTCTTCAAAAGTATAATCCTTAACTTTTCCATTTCCATTAAAAGTTCTTTTTATATCCTCATCATGTATTATTACCAATTTTCCATCTTTACTTTTGTGCACGTCAAGCTCTATTCCATATATATCTAATTTTAAAGCCTCTTTAAATGCTAACAAAGTATTTTCTGGATATCTATAACTAAATCCTCTATGTGCAAAAACTTTCATAAGTTAATTCTCTCCTTTGTAAATAACTCTATTATCTATATTTTCTATTGAGTTACATCCTGTTAATACCATAGCTGATTTTAATTCACCTTTTAAAGAATTCACATATTCTTCTACCCCTTTAGCTCCATGAGCAAAGGTAGCTGTTATAAAAGGTCTTCCTATTAAAACGCAATCAGCACCTAAGGCTATCATTTTTAATATATCAACTCCAGTTCTTACTCCACCGTCAACTAAAATTTTAACTTTTCCTTTAACTCTAGCTGCTATCTCTGGTAGCACTTCACATGAGGCTGGAGTTTGATCTAAAACTCTTCCTCCATGATTAGATACTACTATGGCATCTACTCCTGCTTCTACTGCTAATTCAGCCTCATCTGGCGTCATTATTCCCTTTAATATAAAAGGTAATTTTGTTGAATTTACTAATTCTTTTATTTCCTCTAAGTTTTTAGGTTCAACTGGTTTTCCATTCATAGCTAAAGTTATAAGTCCAGCTGCATCTATATCCACGCCTACAGCAAAGGCTCCTGCTTTTTCTGCCATTTTTATTTTTTCTATTACAACTTCATTTTTCCAAGGTTTTATAAATATAATTCCTTGTCCATTATATTCTTCTATTACTTCTAAATTAGTAGCTAAACATAAGTCTACTGCTGTATCTCCTACCATAGGATATATACCTGAATCTAAGCATCCCTTAACTACTCCCTCAATATATTCTCTTTCACTAACTTTTCCACCCATATTTAACATAGTTCCTGTTATAGGAGCTGCAAAAAGTGGTAACTCCATATTCTTACCGAAAATTTCAATATTTGTAGTAGGGTTTTTAGCATCATGAATTGTTCTCATATTAAGTTTTATTTCCTCTAAGGCCGCTACATTTCTTATAAAAGAATCTCCTGTTCCTTTTCCTCCCATGCCAGGAACTTCTCCTGCACATGCTACTCCATTACAAACTTTACATACTCTACAACTTCCATTATAAAGTTCTCTAGCTTTATCTCTCATATCCTTATTCATCTATACATTCCTCCTAAAAATCATTTTCTGTTTTAACTTTAAATCCATTTTGAAGTAGAAGTTCACAAGTTACCCCATTTCCTTCTTTTTTCTCTCCATTAAAATTTCCTGAATATATAACTCCAAGACCACAAGATGGACTTTTTGCTTTTAAAATTACATATTCTGCATTTATGCTCTTTGCTATATTTAAAGTTTCATAAGCCCCTTTAAGAAATTCTTTTGTAACATCAGCTCCATCCTTACCAAGTACTTTTGCCTTTCCTTCTAGTACATCTTTTCCTGTTCCACCCACTATTTCACTTGGTATTCTTGGAGTTTTTAGTCCTCCTAATTGTTCTGGACAGGCAATCACTGCTTTTCCTTCCTTAAGAAGCTTTAATATATTTTCATTTAAATTATTTTCACCATTGTATTTACAATTAACTCCACACAAACACCCACTAATTAAAATCACAAATTTCTCCTCCCTAAAACTTATTAAAATAAATTTACTCCTAGTTTTATAAAAATTTATCCATTATTTATTAACAAAATTCTATTTTATTATAATCCTTAAAACTTCATAAAAAAAGTATTTATCTTTTAAAGTAAAAAAGAGTTATATCAAAAAGTTAATAATAAATCTTATAAACATTAAGAGGTTTATAATATTTATTATATGTTATTTGATATAACTCTTTATTTTTAAAGTTTTATCCTTCTAATTTAAACTTAATCTTATCTCCACTTTTTATTATTTCTCCTGCACTTATGCTCTGTTCCTTAATTTCACCTTCTCCTTCAAATTCTCCCTTTAATCCTAAGGATTTTAAAATTTCTTCTGCCTCTTCCTTATTTAATTTTCTAAAATCAGGAACTACTATTTCCTTTTCATTTCTATCAAATCTACTTCCAGCATACAAGGTTATACTATCACCCTTTTTAACCTTATAGCCTGGTATAGGTGTAACTGAAGTAACAAAGGTTCCATCCCCTTCAATTACACAATTAACTCCTAATTCATTTAAAGTTTTTTCAGCACTAGTTACCTTATCTCCTCTTAAATCAGGGATTATTACACTTTCATCTTTCGCATCTAATTGCCCTTCATTTAATGAAATATAGTTAAATATATTATTAAATAATTCTCCTGCAAAAGGAGCTGCAACAATTCCTCCAAAATGTTCTCCATTTTTAGGATTATCTATTATTACTATTAAAGATACTTGTGGATTATCATATGGTGCAAATCCAGCAAAGGACGCTATATACCCTGCTCCATAAGTACCTGTTTCAGGATCTACCTTTTCTGCTGTACCAGTTTTTCCTGCTACTTTTATTCCTTCAATACCAGCATCCTTTGAAGATCCATTAGAAACAGTAGATTCTAAGGCCTCTTTAACTCTCATAGTACTTTTTTCATCTACTATATTTTCTTGTATTTTAGGCACAAAAACTTCATCTATAATTTTTGTCCCATTATCATCCTTATGACTTAATTCTTTCATAATATGAGGCTGAATTAAATCTCCTCCATTTGCAACAGCATTTAAGGCTGTCATAAACTGAATACCATTCATTGTATTAGTTTGTCCAAAGGATATAGTTGCTAAATCCACAGCACTTATATCTTCTACATTTTTAACTATTCCTGTAGCTTCTCCCGGTAAATCTATTCCTGATTGAGTTCCAAATCCAAAAAGTTTAATATATTCATTTAACTTTTCTGCTCCTAATTTTGCACCCATTTCCATAAAAGCAACATTACATGAATTTTCTAATGTTTGGTTAAAATTTTGTACTCCATGTCCACCAGGTTTCCAACATTTTATATTTTTCCCTGCTACATTTAAACTACCATCACAATAATAAACCTCATCTTTTCCTGCTATATTTTCCTCTATGGCTGCTATAGAAGTTATTATTTTAAATATTGAACCTGGCTCAAAGGCATCTGAAACAATTGTATTTCTCCACATGTTTTGTAGTTTTGCTGATTCATCTTTCCCCTTAAATGCCTCACTACCCTCATAAGGATTATTAGGATTAAATCCAGGTTTATTTACCATTCCTAAAATTTCTCCATTATTAGGGTTCATAACTGCAATGCTTACTGAGTCTGCATTATGTTTCTTTAAGGCATCTTCAGCTACCTTTTCAACAAAGTATTGTATATTCTCATCTATTGTCAAAGTCATATCTTTTCCATCTACAGGTGGAGTAAAACTTGTTTCAGAATAAGGATTTGAAGTACTATTTCCAGAGACTTCACTAACTCTTACTCCTGGGATTCCCATAAGTTCTTCATTATAATAAAGTTCTAATCCACTTAATCCTTCTCCATCTGCATTAGTTGTTCCTAAAGTATGAGAAAGAAAATCTCCATTAGGATAATATCTTTTTGTATCCTCTGATACTATTACTCCATTTATATCTAGCTCTTTAACCTTATCAGCCTTTTCCTTTTCTATTCTTCTTATTAAGGTAGCAGAGTTTGCTGGATTTCCTGATGGATATGTAAGTTCTATTCTTGATAAAACCTTTTCTTCATCCATCTCTAAAGCTTCAGCTAATAATTTTGCAATTTCAATATTATCAGTATCTTTCTTATCAATATATTTTCTTAAGGTTATTAAATCTAAATCTACTCTAAATACGTTTGCAGTAACTGCTAACTCCCTATTGTTTCTATCTAAGATACGCCCTCTTCTAGCATCTATTTGTATTTCATTGGTCCATTGTTCTTCTGCCATAGCCTTATAATCTTTTGATCTAAATATACTTATGTAAAGCAATCTACCTGATAAAGCTAAAAATAATATTGCTATGGCTAATAAAAAAGCTAATACTCTACCTTCATTAAGTTTAATTTTTTTATTTTTCTTTTTTGCTTTCACCTAACAGCCCCCTCTATACCAATTTTACATAATTCTCAAAGTTTAAATTGATTATATCATAAATATACCTATGCTTTTTTTAATAAATTGTATCTAAAAAAGAGCCCATCTAAAATTCTTTATAAGCGTAGTTTATTTAAATCTACTAATAAAAAATTTAGACGAACTCTTAATATTATTTTTTAAACTATTATTGATTTTATTTTTAACTTAAATTTATATAAATCAAAACCTAAGTTAAGTCATAATTTAATATTAAAAATTTATTTTAATATTACAACAGTAACTCCTGTTCCACCCTCTCCATACTCACCTAGTCTGTGAGATTTTACATGAGGATGTTTTTTTAGCATATCGTTTATAGCTTTTCTTAAAACACCAGTACCTTTTCCATGAACTAAAGTTACTTCTCCTCTTCCTGCAACATAAGCATCATCTAAATACTTATCTGCAGTGTAACAAGCTTCTTCTGAATCCATACCTCTTAAGTCTATTGATGGATCCACCTGTCTTAAGTTTAATCTTGCTTCTCTCTTTTTAATTTTCTTTTCTTCTTTAGTTTCCTTGGCTACTCTTAAATCCTTAGCCTTAACATTTATTTTCATAATTCCAGCTTGAACTTGAACTTCACCTTTATTGTCTGGCTTAGAAAGAACTATGACTTTTTGGTTTATTGAAGGTAATAAGGCTTCCATTCCAACCTCAATCTTTTTAAGTTCTTCTCCCTTTTGCTCTTCTTTTTTCTTTTGAAGCCTAGCTTCTGCATCACTTATTTTATCTCTAAGCTTTCCTCTTTCAGCTTCAAGCTTTCTTCTTGCATCACTAGAAATCCCCATTCTTTCTAGGTCTCTCATATTTTTAAGAATAGCATCAGCCTCTTCCTTAGCTGAATCTAAAATTTGCTTTGCTTCTCTTCTAGCATCTGCATAAACATTATCTCTTACGCTTTCAATTCTTTCAAATTTCTCTTTATATCTATTCTTATATTTTTCTGCATCATTTCTTAATATAGCAGCTTCTCTAGCATCATTTTCTGCTTTTATACTCTTTTCTTGAAGTGATTGTATTAAATCTTCAAATTGAAGTGATTCAGTAGAAATAACCTTTTTAGCTTCTTCTATGATATTATCTTTAAGACCTAATCTTCTTGAAATTTCAAAAGCATTTGATTTCCCTGGAACTCCTATTAAAAGTCTATAAGTTGGTCTTAAGGTTTCAACATTAAACTCAACAGAAGCATTCTCAACATTTTCAGTTTTTAATGCATATCCCTTTAATTCACTATAGTGAGTTGTAGACATTATTCTACATCCTCTTGCTCTTAAGTTTTCTAATATTGAAATAGCAAGTGCAGCTCCCTCTGTAGGGTCTGTTCCAGCCCCAAGTTCGTCAAAAAGTACAAAACTCTTATTATTTGCTTTCTCCATTATTTTAACTATATTAGTCATATGAGAAGAAAAAGTTGATAAGCTTTGCTCTATACTTTGCTCATCTCCTATATCTGCAAATATCTCTTCAAAGAAGCTTATGCTTGAATTTTCACTTGCTGGTATTAAAAGTCCACTTAACCCCATAAGTTCAATAAGCCCTGTAGTCTTTAAGGTTACAGTTTTACCACCAGTATTTGGCCCTGTTATAAGTAATGTTGTAAATTCTCTTCCTAAATAAATATCAGAAGAAACAACTTTATCTTTAGGAATTAGTGGATGCCTTGCATCCATTAAATCTATTACTCCTTCTTCATTTACTATAGGCATTGTTCCACCTAAATCACTACCATATTTAGCCTTTGCAAATATAAAATCTAATTCAACTATTATATTAAAGTTAACTTTTATAACATCAATATTTTTATATACTAAGGCTGATAATTCTGCTAATATTCTCTCAATCTCAGCTCTTTCCTTTAGCATAAGTTCTTTTATTTCGTTATTTAAGTTTACTAAAGCCGTTGGTTCTATAAAAAGTGTAGCCCCTGTTGAACTTTGATCATGAACAAGTCCTGGAACTTGAGATTTATATTCAGCTTTTACAGGAATAACATATCTATCTCCTCTAACTGTGTATAAGGAATCTTGAAGATATTGAGCATTACTTCTTACTATAGAATTAACTTTATCTCTTATAGATGAATTCTTTTCTTTTAAGCTTCTTCTTATACTATAAAGCTTATCACTTGCAGAATCTGCAATTTCATCTTCACTTACTATGGCCTTTGATATGGCACTTTCTACACCTCTAAGTACTATAAGTCCTTCTCTCATTCCTTCTAGGATTCTATGCTCTTCTTCCTCTTCTTTTCTAGCTAAAAAGTCAGAAAGTTTTCTTGTTACAGATAACATATTTCCTATTCTAAGTAAGCCCTCTATACTTAAAACTCCACCTTTTTCAGCTCTTGTTATAGCTTCCTTAACATCATAAAGCCCTTCGAAAGGAGGATTTCCTTTTCTCATTAAAATATCTAAAGCTTCTTTTGTTTCTTCTAAATGTTCTTTTACATCATAAACAGAATCATATGGTTTAAGATCTAAAACCATCTCCTTAGCTGATTTTGTAATGGCATATCCCTTAACCAATTCCTTAATTTTATTAAATTCTAAAACTCTTAAAACTCTATCGTTCATACTTTAATCCCCTTTACTCAACGCCTCTTTTAAAGTGACCTTTAGTATAATCCTTTAATCTTAAAGCTTCTTCCTTATTTAGAGCTTCAATAACCTGTCTAACCTCTTCATAATTTTCATCTACAAAGTCTAATCTAAAAGAATCTACTCCTAAAGATTTTATTTCATCAATTTCCTGAATTAAGTTAACAGGTACTGTATTGTATATGTGTGATCTACAGAATATATCAGTTCTTATAACAAAATCTTGATTCATTCTATCTCTTAAAGTAAATGTACTACTTACACATTGATTATCACAATTTTTTGAAGTACATTTTCCACCAAAGGTACTTCCTATTGGGCAATATTCACTAACCATAACCTCTGGTCTTCCATAAACAAAGATTTGAGCTCCCTTAGAATACTTCTTAAGCATTTTATTTAACTCTTTTTTATTTAATTCTAAACTTAAACAGCTTCCCATCATATGTTCATTATAAAACTTCATACCATAAGAATTAAATATATTAAGTTTATAATCACCTATAATATTTGTTTTATCCTTAAATCTATTTATTATTCCAGTATTAGCTGTAACTAAACCTTTTATTAAGTTAAGATTCTCTTCTATTATATTACTTATTGTTTCAAACTCTTCTTTTATTATTGTAGGTGCTTTTATATAAAGATTAATTCCTTCAACTTTGAATTCTTTTATAGCATTCTTATTAAGTTGCCCTTGATTTTTTCCAAAGATATCTAAAGCAATATTTTTGATTCCACAATCTATTGAAGCTCTTAATTGTTCCTTAGTATTTACAACAACTAAAACCTCTGGCATTTCACCATTCTTTTCATTAAGTTCTATATTATTTTGTTTTTCTATAACTCTTTTGTATTTTTTAATCTCAGAATTTCTTATCTCTTCTAAAACTTCTCTTCTTAAATTATTTATAGAAGAAACTGCTGCAAAACCATCTTCAAAAGTTACGTATTCTATTTCACTTATTTCATAAGGAATATCTCCAGATTTCTTTAAGTTCTTTTCAACTTTTTCCTTATCCATAGGTCTATTTACTGCAACTTGAACCATATCACCAGTCTTTGTAAAGTAATTTCCATTGTACTCCACAGTAAGTTCCATAGGTTCATTAACCTTAAATTTCATATAAGCCTTTAAGTTTATCTTTCTCTCATATGGATTTTCATAAGAGGTCTTTAATTCATTTAAAAGCTTAGTATCTGAAGTTTTATAAAGCTTATCATTAGCTTTATATTTTTTAGGGAATATTTTTACCTTATCCCCCTTTTTAGCTTCAGTAACCTCTCTATTTCCCATAAGTATTTTACTTACAGTAAATCCATCATCATTAGTTCTTATTCCATCTTTTAATGAAAGATCATCTAATAAAAGGACTTCTCCATTTTTTAGAACTTCTCCAAGTAAAACTCCTGTATTTCTTGGAGTTTTAAAAGCCATCATATCTTTCCCAACATTTTTATACATGTATGCTGTAGAAAAACCTTCTCTATTAAATAACTTTTTAAGTTTAAGCTTATTTCCCTCTTGAGACTTTTTAATATTTCTATAAGAATTATCTATAGCTTCTCTATAAGATTCTATAACTCCAGCAACATACTCAGGTCTCTTCATTCTTCCTTCAACCTTTAAAGAGCTAGTTCCTGTTTTTATCAAGTCCTCTACATTTTCAATAGTACAAATATCCTTAGGACTTAAAAGGAATCCTTTAGTCTCTTTCTTATCTTTTTCTCTAATTAGTGTATATGGAAGTCTACAACTTTGAGCACATCTTCCTCTATTACCACTTCTTCCTCCTATTAAGCTACTCATTAAACATTGTCCTGAATAGCAAACACATAAGGCTCCATGAACAAATATCTCAGTTTCTATTCCTAAGTCCTTTGAAATATATTTAATTTCATCTAAAGTAAGTTCTCTTGATAAAACAATTCTAAAAAATCCATTTTCTCTAAAGAAAAGTGCTCCTTCTCCATTATGTATGCTCATTTGAGTTGAAGCGTGTAATTCAAAATCTGGATATACCTCTCTTATTCTTTTAGCTAATCCTACATCTTGTATTATTAAAGCATCAACTCCTATTTTATATAAAACGCCTATGTAATCTACTGCTTCTTGAAACTCATTTTCCTTAATTAAAGTATTTACTGTAACATAAACCTTAACGCCATAAGTATGGGCATAATCCACAGCCTTTTCCATTGTTTCATTATCAAAGTTAGAAGCATAAGCTCTTGCTGAAAACTTGCTTCCTCCTAAATATATAGCATCAGCACCTCTGTTTATGGCAGCAATTAAACTTTCCATACTTCCTGCCGGTGCTAGTAACTCTATTCTTTCCATAAAATTCATCTCTCCTAAAATTCAACTAGGTCTTTCCTTAGTTAATTTACTCAATACTTTGTATTATACACAATTACACAGTACAATTCTACATTTCATTATTTCTCTTTTCATTTAAAAACTTATAAAACAAAAATTTATATATTAATAATTTATTTAATAAAATTTCCTCACTAAATTTATGTTAGATATTTGTTATTTTATTCATAGGTAAATTTAATGAAGAATCTTCATTCTACTATAGTATTTATTTTTACTTCTAAGTTAAATTCAAAAATATCCCTATGATAGTCTTAAATATAATAACTAAATAAACCTTAAAGCAATTTGCTTCCCTTAATATTTTTCTAAGTTATGATAAAATTAAATTATACTAATATTTATGCGGAGGTTACAAAATGCTTTATGATTGTCACATACATACAGAATTTTCAGCTGACTCTGAATTAAAAATTAAGGATATATTAGAGAAGGCTAAAAAAAATAATCTCGGAATAATAACTACAGAGCATTTAGATTATAATTTAAAAACTCACCCTCAATTTGCTGAACTTGATATTGAAGGTTATTTAAAGGAATACAGTAAATATAGAGGAGAAAATATGCAACAAGGTGTAGAACTTGGACTTGCAATGAACAATGTAGATGAAAACTTTGCCTTTTATGAAAAATACAAAGATAAATTTGATATGATAATAGGTTCTATTCATTCTATAAATGGTGTTACTCTTTCTAGATTTCTAAAACAAGATACTAGACCTAAAGAAGTTGTTTATGGTGAATATCTTGATAATATGCTTAAATGCATAGAATTTTATGATATTTTTGATACTTTAGGACATATAGATTATCCTTGTAGATACAGTACTTATAATGATAAGGAAATGACTCTTAAGGATTTTAAATCTAAATTCCAAGCTATTTTTAAAACACTAATAGCTAAAAATAAAGTTCTTGAACTTAATACTACTCGTTTAGATGATGAAACTTCCTTTAAAAACATGGTAGAAATCTATTCATACTATAGAGAACTTGGAGGTAAATATATAACCCTTGGTTCAGATTCTCACAAAATAGAGCATGTAGGTAGAAATTTCGAAAAACTTTATAAATTCTTAGAAGAGACAAAATTAACTCCTTGTTACTTCAAGGACAGAAAATTAATTCCATGTTCATATCCCCTATAAAAATAATTTTATTTTTTAATTGATATAAAAGTAAAATTTAAAATCAAAGTTAATTTTTCACTATATCTTTATATAAATAAGTAAGTTATATAAAGATACACAATTTTTAAGGAGTTTTTTATTTCCCAATTTAGTAATTAAAGCTTACTTTTAAATTAAGCTTATAAGAATTTTAAGATAGATTAAGTCTTATATACTACTTAATATAAATAATAAATTTATTTAAAACTATAAAAGACTGTAAGAAAATTTATTTTCACATAAATCTCTTACAGTCTCTAAATACACTTTTATTTTTTCTTTAAAAGAACATTATTTGATTTTTTTGAAGTGGCAAGCTTAACTTGAGAATCTAAATATTTTTGCTCTAAATCTAAAAGTTTATACTTAGCTGTTTGCCAGTTACGTCTTAACTCTTTATTATTCTCCATTAAAAGTTCTTTTTCTCTTTTTAACTTTTTAGCTTCCTCTTCTAAAATCTCCATTTCAGCCTTAACTTCTTCAGCTTCTTCCTTTAAGGCTTTCATTTCAACTTCCATATCCTCTGAAATCTTCTTACCTAAAGCATCTTTTTCTTCTAAAGCTAATTGAAGATTTTCTTCTAACTCTAAAATTTGCTTCTTTAAACCACTATTTTGATCTTTAATCCAAATTTTTTCTTTATTTAAAAGCTCTGAAGTTTCTTTAAGTTGTCCATTTTCTTTATTTAAACCTTCAAGTTTTTCTTCTATTTCTTTGCAATTAATCTTTAGATTTTCTCCTTCTAAAGTTAACTTTTCATTTTCTTCTCTTTGAGTCTTATTTCTTTCCTTTAAGCTATTAATCTCTTTATTTAATAGTTCTAAGTTTTTCTTAGCTTCAGTAACTATACTGCTTAAGCTATTATTTTTTTCCTTAAGATCTCTAAGCTCTTTTTCCACATTATTATTTTTACTTTTTAAATTATTAATCTCATTACTTAAGTTTTTCTCTTTATTTCTTGAGATTTCTATAGTTTTGTTTAACTCAGCATTATTTGATTTAACCTCTTTAAGTTCTTTACTTAATTTTTCAACTTCATGTGAGTTTTTATCCTTAGCTGATTTTAAACTATTATTTTCACTTTTTAATCTTTCAATTTCTTTCTTTAAATTAGCTATTTCCTCATTAGAATTATTCATTCTATTATTTGTATTCTTAAGCTCTTCTTTTAAATTAGAATTTTCACTATTTAGCTTATTAAATTTATTATTAAGTTCTTCTCTGCTTTTCTCAATCTCTTCTTTTTTATCTTTTAATTCATTAAAACTCTTTTCTAAGGCTTCTTTCTCTGAAGTAATCTTATCTAGTTTTTCCTTTAAAGAAACACTTTCTCCTTCTAGTTCTTTAAGATCTTCTATTTCTTTTTTGGACTTTTCTAATTCAGATTTTACTTTTTCATAATAATCTATAAGTTGATTATATTCATCGTTTCCTTTAAATAATTCATCAGCTATGTTTAATGCAGATAAAGATAAAACTCCAAGTGCACTTAATTTATTATTTTTTGTTGCCATCTCTTGTGTTTTTTCTTCTACGTATTCAGCTACTTTTTTTAAATATTCTCCGTCTTCATGGCCTTTTAAATTATATTCAACTCCATTTATTGTTACCGTAACAGTCGCCATACTTCCTTAAACACCTCTTACTTCCATAATAAAAAATATGTTATGTACATTTTAACATATACATAACATATTTAAAACTATTATTGCTCTCTTAATTGAGCTCCTAGCTTATATTCTAAAGCTCTTAGTATCTTATCATGAACTTTATTTATATCTTTATCTTTTAAAGTTTTGCTTGGATCTCTGTAAGCTATAGCATATGCAATACTCTTCTTACCTTCTGGTATTTGAGCACCTTTATAAACGTCAAATAATTCAACTTTTTCAACTACTTGACCACCAGCTTTTCTTATTGCATCTTCTATTTCTTGAACTAGAACTGCATCATCAACAAGTAAAGCTATATCTCTTGTTATTGCTGGATACTTAGGTAATGGTTTGTAAGCTTTCTCTGTTTTTGAGAAGTTATACATAGCATCTAAATCTAATTCAGTAACATAGCAAGGAACATCTACTCCGTAGTTTTCATTAACATCTGGGTGAATTTCTCCTAAAACACCTAGTGAAGTTCTACCTAATATTAACTCAGCAGTTTTTCCTGGGTGATAACTTGGATTTTCACTCATTCTCTTGAATGATGCGCTCTTAAGACCTAATGAATCTAATAAGTTTTCAACTATTCCTTTTAAATCAAAGTAATCGCATTGTCCATAAATACCAATTGTTAATATATTTCTTTCAGTTGGTAATTCATTTTCATCTGAATTTGGAATATAAGTTTTACCTATTTCAAATAATCTAACTATCTCATTGCTTCTTGAATAGTTTCTAGCTAAAGATTCCATCATTGAAGGAAGTGTTGAAGTTCTCATAACACTATAATCTTCTCCTAGTGGATTCTTTATTTTAACAACATTTCTAAGGCTACTATCTTCTGGTACACATATTTTATCAAATACTTTTGGACTTACAAATGAGTAACTTATAGATTGATTTAAGCCTGATGCTAACATTGTATCTATAACTTTTTCATCTAATAATTGTTTCTTGTCCTTAGCTTCTTTTTCTGTACTAGTTGATATTAAAGTAGCTGGAATATTATTATATCCATAGATTCTTGCAACTTCTTCTGCTACATCTTCTCTTATATCAACATCTATTCTAAATGTAGGTACTAATATTTCTAATGTATCTCCATTTATAGTAGTTTTTAAATCTAAGCTATCTAAACATCTCTTCATTTCTTCTGCTTCTAATGAAGTTCCTAAGAATTTGTTTATCCAGCTAACACTTACTTCTAAAGTCTTTTCTTCTTTAACATTATTGTAGACATCTATAGTGCCTTCCATAATCTCTCCACAGCCTAGTTCTTCAACTAAAGCACATGCTCTGTCTAAAGCTAAAGCTGCTAAGTTTGGATCTATGTCTTTTTCAAATCTTGATGAACTTTCAGTTCTTAATCCTAAATTTTTAGAATTAACTCTTATGTTAGTTCCATCAAAGTTAGCTGATTCAAATACAATCTCTGTTGTATCATCTTTAACACCTGAGTTTAATCCACCCATTATACCAGCTAAAGCAACTATCTCTTCTCCATCTTTTATGCAAAGAACATCTGAATTTAATTCTCTTTCTATTTCATCTAAAGTTACGAATTTATCTCCATCTTTAGCTCTCTCAACTACTATATTAGAAGATTTTAATTCTCTTCTATCAAAGGCATGCATTGGTTGACCAAGCTCTAACATAACAAAGTTAGTAATATCAACTATGTTATTTATAGGTCTAACCCCAGCATCTAATAATCTTTCTTGCATCCAAGTTGGTGATGGAGCTACCTTTACATTTTTAACTCCTCTAGCCATATATCTATTACAAAGCTTATCATTAACTGAAACTTTTATTTCATCATTTATGTTTTTATCACATTTAACTTCAAACTTAGTACTTGGCATTCTGTAAGTTTTTCTTGTTGTAGCTGCTGTTTCTCTAGCCATACCTAAAACACTTAAACAATCAGGTCTATTTGAAGTTATTTCAAAATCTAAAACTTGTTTATTAAGACCTAAATATTCTTTTATACAAACACCAATTGGAGCATCCTCTGGTAAAATCATAAGTCCAATAACTTCTTTTCCGTCAGCAATTCCTAATTCTTCTTCTGAACAGAACATTCCGTTTGAAACTTCTCCTCTTAATTTACCTTTTTTGATTTTGCTTCCATCTGCTAATATTGCACCATGTAAAGCTACTGGAACTTTATCATGTTCTTTCATATTATCTGCAGCTGTTACTATTTGAATCATTTCTGATCCTATGTTTACTTGACAAATTTTAAGCTTTTCAGCATCAGGATGTTGTTCTATTTTATCTATTTGACAAGTAACTATATTTTCTATTTCTGCACCAGCAGTTACGACCTCTTCTACTTTTGATCCTGATAAAGTTAAAGCATCGCCTAACTCTTCTGCTGTCATATCTATATCAACGTAATCTTTAAGCCAATTAAATGGTACTTTCATCTTTTTTACCTCCTATTTTAAAACTAGAATTGATTTAAGAATCTCATATCACTTTCGTATAATAATCTTATGTCATCTATTCCATACTTAAGCATAACCATTCTGTCTACACCAAAGCCGAAAGCAAATCCACTATAAACTTCTGGGTCTATTCCACAGTTTCTTAAAACTTGAGGGTGAACCATACCACAACCTAGTATTTCTATCCAACCTTCTCCCTTACATACTTTACATCCTTTTCCGTTACATACAAAGCATGTAGCATCCATTTCAGCTGATGGCTCAGTGAATGGGAAATGATGTGGTCTAAACTTAGTTTTTACTTTATCACCAAACATTTTTTTAGCAAATAACTCTAAAGTTCCCTTAAGATCTGCAAAAGTTATATCCTTATCTATAACTAGACCTTCCATTTGGTAGAATATTGGTGAATGCGTAGCATCAACAGCATCTGATCTAAATACCTTACCAGGTGAGATCATTTTTATTGGTGGTTGTTGTTTTTCCATTACTCTAGCTTGAACTGGAGAAGTTTGAGTTCTTAAAACTACATTATCATTTATGTAAAATGTATCTTGCTCACTTCTAGCTGGATGATTCTTAGGAATGTTTAAGGCTTCAAAGTTATAGTAATCTTTCTCAACCTCTGGACCATCTTCTATAGCAAATCCCATTGAAACAAATATTTTTTTCATTTCATCTAAAGTTTGCTCTAATGGATGTTTCTTTCCTATTGTTTGTTTTTTACCAGGCATTGAAATATCTATTACTTCATTTTTAAGCTTTTCTTGTTTTTCAGCTTCTTTAACAGCCTTTGTTACAGCCTCTAATTCAGCTTCTAAAACCTCTCTTACCTCATTAGCTAACTTACCAACTATTGGTCTCTCCTCTTTAGATAGAGATCCCATTCCTCTTAATATAGTTGTAAGTTCTCCCTTTTTACCAAGATATTTAACTCTTATTGTATCAATAGTAGTACTATCTTTAGCTTCTTTAATTTCTACTAAAGCTAATTCTTTAATTTGATTTAACTTATCTTGCATTTTCATTCTCCTTTCCTGATATATAATTAATATATTAGATTTTATCTTAAAGCTCTTAGAACCCTAATATCTATTTTTTAGTCATTATTTAATCTTAGATTTAATTTTAATAGTATATTTTCATTATTGACACATTTCAATTAAAATAAAATAAACCCCATCCCTCAAAAACAAGGGACGGGGTATTCATATCCGTGGTACCACCCTAATTAGTACTAAAAAAATTAGTACTCACTTAATTTCAAATAACGACTATGCCGCTAACTACTACTTTATATTTCACAGTTAGAACTCCAGAGTGAACTTCAATATAGGTTTCTAAAAATGCTTTCAGTCCATGGCATTTTTTCCCTGATAAGAAATTACTATATCTACTCTCTCTATCAATGTTTTTATCTATTCAATTCAAAGTATATTATACATATAATAGTATTTATAATCAAGGCATTTATTATTTTTTCCTATTTAATAGAATTTTACTTATAAAAAAAATCAAGAGATTATATGAAAAGTTAATAATAAAACTTACAAATAGTATTAAAAGAATCTCTAGTAATTCTTAGAATATATTTGTAAGTTTTATTAAAAGTCTTTTTTATAAAACCTCTTGATTTATTTAAATGATTGTCTTATCTTTTCATATATCATTATAGAAGTAGCTACAGCTACATTTAAAGATTCAGCTTCACCAGGCATAGGAATTTTAACTTTTATGTCTGCAATATCATATACTTCATCACTGACACCATTTCCCTCATTACCAACAGCTATCATAACTTTTCCTTGAAGATTTTCTTCAAAGAAATTATTTTTTCCTTGAAGAGAACTTACTACAAGTTTATACCCTTCCTTCTTTAATGATTTTACAAAATCTAAAGAATTATCCTCAACAATTGGAATATAAAATATTGAACCCATTGTTGATCTTAGAGTCTTATCGTTATATATGTCAACAGTACCTTTAGTCATTACTATTCCTGCTGCACCTGCTGCATGAGCTGTTCTTATTATTGTTCCCATATTTCCTGGATCTTGAACCTTATCTACTAAAACAACTAGCTCTCCACTTTTTAATTCCTTGTTTTGCATATTTATAACACCAACAATTCCTTGTGGATTTTCCGTTGAACAAAGTTGTTTTAAAAGAGTTTCATTCATTTGTATAAGCTTTATATTTTCATTAATTTTTAAGAATAAGTCAGGATTTTTCTCCTTAAAACTTTCTGTAAAAATTATTGAATCTATTGATACTTTACTTTTTATAGCTTCCTCTACAAATCTTAAACCTTCAATAAGATACTTATTACTCTTTATTCTATGCTTTTTTTCTTTTAACTTTTTTATCTCTTTAAATAAGTTATTGTTTTTACTTTCGATTTCTAACAAAGCAAATAATCCTTTCTAGAAGATATTAATGTCTAAATATCTTTCCTTCTAATTTTGTTAAATCCTCTGCAGAACCTATAGCAACTACTATGTCATCCTTATTAATAACATCATCTGCATCTGGAGATATATTAACTTCATTGTTTCTCTTAATAGCCATTACGTTTATTCCGTATTTACTTCTTAAGCTTAATTCTTTCATAGACTTTCCATACCACTCTTTTGGACTTTCTATTTCAATTATAGAATAATCTGGAGATAATTCTATATAATCTAAGATGCTTGAAGAAACTAAGTTGTGAGCTACTCTAACTCCCATATCCTTCTCAGGTAAGATTACTCTGTCTGCTCCTATTTTATATAAAACTTTAGCATGTAAATCACTATTTCCCTTAGCAATTATATATTTTATTCCCATATCTTTTACAAGTAATGTTGCCATAACACTTGCTTGTATGTTAGCTCCTATTGTAACTACAGCCACATCAAAATTTCTTAATCCTAAAGTTCTTAAAGCATTTTCATCTGTTGCATCCATTTGAACTGCATGAGTTACACTATCTGATATTTCTTGAACTAAATCCTCATTAGAATCAATTGCTAAAACATCATGACCTAAAGCATATAAAGTTTTAGCTACTGATGATCCAAATCTTCCTAATCCTATAATAACGAATTGTTTACTTGACATAAGCCTTACACTCCTAACTTATTTATCCTATTAATATTTTATCTTCTGGGTATTTGTATGCACTTGGTTTCTTTCTATTAGCTAAAGCTAGAACAACAGTCATAGGGCCCACTCTTCCTAAATACATAGTTATTATTATTATTATTTTTCCTATTACTGAAAGATATGGAGTTAATCCAAGAGTTAATCCAACTGTAGCAAAAGCTGATGTAACTTCATATAGAATATATTCTAATGAAAATCCTGGTTCTGTTACTGCTAAAATTAATGTTCCAAGTACCACTATACCAAAACCTATAAATAAAACAGCAAAAGCCTTATACACTAATTCTTTTGAAATTCTCTTTTTAAATACTTCAGTATCTTCTCTTCCTCTTATTATAGAGATTAGAGTAAGTACTACTATACCAAAGGTAGCAGTTTTAATTCCCCCTGCTGTTGACCCTGGTGATCCACCTACAAACATTAATAATATAGTTAAGAATTTTCCAGCTAAAGTCATATCCGCAGTAGAAACAGAGTTAAATCCAGCAGTCCTTGTGGTTGCTGAAGCAAAGAATGCATTAGTTAATTTATCTCCAAAACTCATATACTTTAGAGTATTAGGATTATTATATTCAAATATGAACATAAGAATAGCTCCCCCAATTAAAAGGATAGCTGTTATCATTATTACAACTTTAGAGTGTAAAGATAATTTCTTATATCCCTTATAATTATATAATTCTGACCAAACAGTAAATCCTAAACCACCAATTACTATTAAGGCTGCAATTGTTAATATTACAGTTTTATTGTTAGCATATCCAACTAGATTATCTCCAAATAAATCAAACCCTGCATTACAAAAAGCTGATATAGAATGCCAAATACTATAGTATATTCCTTTTAAGAATCCAAACTTGGGTATAAATTGAGTAGATAATAATAGTGCACCTAACATTTCTACTGAAAATGTAAATGCTAAGATATATCTAATCATTCTAACTAACCCCTGTATTCCAAAGGTATTCATAGCTTCTTGTATAAGAAGTCTTTCCCTTAAGGTTATTTTTTTCTTAACCATTAAGGCAAATAAAGTTGTAAAGGACATGAATCCCAATCCACCTATTTGTATTAAGATTATTATGACAGTTTTCCCAAAATAGTTCCAATGTGCCGCTGTATTTAATGTTATAAGTCCCGTAACACATACAGCTGAAGTTGAAGTAAATAAACTATCTAAAAAAGGAGTAAACTCACCACTTTTAGATGATATTGGAAGACTTAATATTATAGCACCTAATAAAATAACCATAGAAAAACCTAAAGCTAAAATCTGAACGGCACTAAATTTTATCTTTTTTGTCAGTTTAATGTACATAATTAAACCCCCAACTTAAACTAATATTATATTTTCCCTTTAATTTTATTATATCTTATTTTTAATTTATATATGTAAAGTTGTCTTATTTTTAGAATTTAAAAGTAATTTTATTTAATTGTAATTGCAAATAAGTTTAATTTTATTCAGATAAAAGTCTGAATAAAATTAAACTTATAAAATATAAATAAAATATAAAAAAAATGCGAGATAAACTCGCATCTGATATTAAGCGTTTAAGTGCTTTTTAGCTAATTCAACTAAATCAGCAAATGCTTTTGGATCATTTATAGCTATCTCTGAAAGCATTTTTCTGTTTATATCAACACCAGCTAATTTCATTCCGTTCATGAATCTTGAATATGAAAGACCGTTCATTCTTGTAGCTGCGTTTATTCTAGCTATCCATAATCTTCTGTAGTCTCTCTTCTTTAATCTTCTTCCAACGTAAGCATTTCTTAATGCTCTTATTACTGATTCGTTAGCAGTTTTGAATAACTTGCTTTTTCCACCATAGTATCCTTTTGCAAGTTTTAAAACTTTTTTATGATTTTTACGAGCATTTACCGCTCTCTTAACTCTTGCCATTTTCTAGACCTCCTACTCCGTGTTTTATCTTATAGATATGGTAATAATTTCTTCATTGCTTTTTCTTGTGCAGTTGAAACATAACCAGTTTTTCTTAAATTTCTTTTTCTCTTAGCACTTTTCTTTGTTAAGATATGGCTAGTGAAAGCGTGAGCTCTCTTTAACTTTCCAGTTCCTGTTTTTTTGAATCTTTTTGCTGCACCTCTATGAGTTTTCATTTTTGGCATTGTAAGTATCCTCCTCTCAAGTTACGCTTTTTTAGGAGCTAAAATCATTATCATGTTTCTACCTTCTAATTTAGCAGGTTTTTCTACTGAACATACTTCCTCTAATTGAGCTAAGAAACTATCTAATATCTTAACACCAACATGTGAATGCTCAGCTTCTCTTCCTCTAAATCTTACAGTTATCTTGACTTTATCTCCAGCTTCTAAGAATTTTTTAGCATTCTTAGCTTTTATTTCTAAGTCATGCTTTTCTATAGTTGGGCTAACTCTTATCTCCTTAACACTGATAACCTTTTGCTTCTTTTTTGCTTCTTTTTCTTTTTTAGATTGCTCGTAAATAAATTTACCGTAATCCATTATTTTGCAAACTGGTGGTTTAGCATTTGGCGAAATCATAACTAAGTCTAACTCAGCCTCATCTGCCATTTTTTGTGCATCTCTTCCTGATACAACACCAAGTTGCTCTCCTGTGCTAGAAATTAATCTAACCTCTTTTTCTCTTATTTCTTGATTGATTGCAAAATTTTTACTAATCTTGTTCACCTCCGATAGAATTTAGCCAACACAAATATATAAATAAAAAAGGACGGTTTTAAGCCGTCCTCTATTACCAAAATCAAATGTAATAAAATTCATGACCAAACTAGCATTAATAGCTGTAAGGTGAGAAACGGCTGTTTCTTCTTGACATCAGTTATCTTATCATTATTCTTTTTTATTGTCAACACAATTCATCAATTTCTTTTAAATAAAATAATAGTTTTTATCTTTAAAACTTATAATTTTAAGATTTATTACAATAAATATTTTTAAGTTTAAAAACTTATTTTTTTAAAATATCATTGTAACTTCTATGAGTTTCTACTCTTTCACCAAAGACACTTTTTATAGTCTGAATAAATTCTTTATTAATGCAATATTCTTCATTATATATTTTTATTTTTTTTGGTGCATTGGTTATTAAACCACTAATAATAATATCTTCTATATTTATTATTCCCTCTTCAGCAATATCTGTAATTTCATTTAAAAAATCCTTAAAGATATCAAGTCCTTTAGAATCTTTAACTTCATAGGATCCATTTCTTTGAACTATTATATTTACTTCTTCTAATTTACAATCTTGTATATCTACAAAATACTTTAATAGTTTTATGAATTCATTATATTCTTTTTCAATCATATAATCTTCTACTACTTTATCTATAATACATTCTATATACTTTAACAAAGGTTTCATTCTAAAAGTTATAAAACCTTCTATGTTTATATAATCATTTTCTAATATAAATTCTTTTATATTCTCTATAATGTCATTTACCTTATTTAAACAATAAAAATCTTTATCAGAACAAATCTTTTGCTCTCCTTTTAATATTTTATTTATAGCTAAATCAATTTCTAATATTTCATCATGTTTTAAAAAGAAATAATTTTCATTTATATAATGAAGCATTTCTTTTTCTCTATAGTGTTCTATTATAACATTATAGATAACATTACTTATATATAACATTATGGTCTCTCTTATCTTTTCATCAAAGTCACTATTTCCATAGTATATTTTAACGAAGTGAGTTCCACATGAAATACTTTCTGACACACCAATTATAATTCCTTTGCTCTTTAAAACACTTTTTATACTCTGTATGTCCTCTATTAATTTTTTTTCCTCCTCACAACATAATGTCATTAGAAGCATTTTTCTCACTCCTTTCTTTACTTTTAGTATGTATTAATTCACATGTAATATTCAAAAATATAAATTCATTAATCGACAATTTCTTTAATTTTTTAGTAAAATGAAATTATAAAATTTTGAATGAGGAGATTATTATGAGAACTTGTTTTGTTGATTATAGAATTTCACAATTAGAAGAAAAAAAACTAAAGGATTTAAATCTTAATATAATTAAGGTACCAAAACATCCTAAACTATATGATGCTATAGACGGTCATCCAGATATACAAATAAATATACTTAATGAAAATACTCTTTTATTAGCTAAAGATTCCTCTGAAGAATTATTTAACTCTGTTCCAAAGGATTTAAATATTATAAAAAGCTCTTATAACTTAGAAGATAAATATCCTGGAAATGTAATTTTAAATGCTGTAAACTTAAAAAATGATTTTATACATAATCTAAAATTTACTGATCCTAAGCTAATTGAATCAGTAAAGGAAAAAAACTTAATAAACATAAAGCAAGGATATTCTAAGTGTTCTATTGCTGTAGTTTCTGAAAAAGCCTTAATAACTTCTGATAAAGGAATTTATAAAGCCCTAAAACCTCATGGCTTTGATATATTATTAATTCCTAGTGGTGATATTTCTCTTCCTGGTTTAGATTATGGATTTATAGGTGGAACCTGCGGATTAATTTCAAAAAATCAAATGGCTTTCTTTGGCAACTTAGAAAATCATTCCTATGGAAATGATATTAAAAACTTTTTATTAAAATATGATGTTGAACCAATTTATCTTTCTAATGGTAAATTAATAGATAGAGGTAGTATATTAACTATTTAACAATCACTATATTTTACTCAATATAGTAATAAATGTTGATAAAATAGCATATAAATATTATTTTTTATATTTATCACCTTTATTGTTACAACTTAAATATATATTTTTCAGATAATAAGTGGATAAATTTAATATTTACTGAATTATTATTTAATTTAATTCATACTTTTCCATTCCCATTGATTATACATTTAATAATATAGTAAAATAAAACCAAGTGGTAATTACAACTATGTATTAAGAGGGGGAAAAGTATGTTTTATTTAGGTATTGATGCAGGTGGAACAAAAACATCATTTATGCTTATAAACCATTTAGGAGAGGTTTTATCAACTTATACTAGTGGTACATGTCATATACATCAAGTAGGTTTTGATGGTTTTAGAAAAGGTATTCAAGAAGGTATTGATAAGATTTGTAATGAAATTAATATATGCAGAGATGATCTTAGTTACTCATTTTTAGGTTTACCTGCTTATGGTGAGAATGAAAGTGAAAAATTAAAAATGAACTCTATAATAGCTGAAATCTTAGGAGAAAATAAATTTTCTTGTGGAAACGATGTAGAAGTTGCCTTAGCTGGCTCCTTAGCTGGTCAACCAGGAATATGTATAATTCTAGGAACAGGAGCAATTGCCTCTGGTATAACTAATGATTTAAAAACAGCAAGAACTAGTGGATGGGGATATATATGTGGTGATGAAGGTTCTGGATATTGGATTGCTAAAAAAGGGGTTGAAATCTTTGGAAAACAATCTGATCATAGATTAGAAAGAACTGCCCTTTATGATATATTTAAAAATGAATTAAAACTAGAAAATGATTTTGATTTAATATTCCTCATAAAGGATGAATATAAACAAGATAGAACTAAAGTTGCAAATCTTGCAATGTTAGTTTACAAAGCTGCTCTTAAAGGAGATAAATATGCTTTAGATATATATAGACAAGCTGCTAAAGAATGTCTTCTAATGGTAAATGGATTAACTAATCAACTTGAATTTACAGGAGTATTAAATATCTCTTACTCTGGTAGTGTATTTAACTCAAAAGAATTTATCTTAGACCCACTAAGAAATTATCTTCAGGATAATTATACTGCTTTTAATCTAACAGCACCTATACTTCCACCAATTAAAGGCGCTGCATTAAATGCCTTAAAACTTCACAAAGGAGAAATTCCAGAAGGTGTAGTTCATAACTTAGCTAAAGAACCAAAAGAAATTTTAGTATAATAATATATTTTAAAAGGAGCATTATGAAAATAACTCACTAATAAAGTTTATAAATAGTATGAAGAAAAACTCTTAACACATTTATAAATTTTATCTTGAAATTTCATAAAGCTCCTTTAATTTATTTATAATCTACATAAAGCTTAAAACCAATGCAGTTTTTATTGATACATTATTTTCTTTAACAAAGTTTTTAGCCTCTTTTATAGGCACTTTAATAACTTCTATTTCTTCATTTTCTTCTAAATTTTCTATTGAAATAGTTCCATAAACCTTCATTTTAACCACAGCTACAGATTCATCAGACATACCTACTGACGTATAGCTAGGCTTTATTAAATATTCACTTTCACTAGCTAAAAGTCCAGTTTCTTCAAAAAGCTCTCTTGTAGCAGCCTTTATTGCATCTTCTCCATTGTCTATAAGTCCAGCTGGGAATTCATATATATAATCATTTATAGCAGGTCTAAATTGCTTTAACAGAACAAACTCATCATTTTCTGTTATTGGAATTATCATAACACCATCTGCCTTATCATGTTTATTTACAACACAGCTTAAATCTTTTTCTGTTCTTCTACTTGCTATAAAGTATTCCTTAGAATTTCCAACCTTATTCTCAATATCTAATTTATATAAGTTTAAAAACTTGCAATCAGTTAATTTTTTTATATCCTTTATTTTCATATTAATACTCCCCTCATATTTTCACTTTTAATTAAGTTTTAAATTAATTAAAATTTAATTACAACTTTATTTTAAATAGTATATTTTAATTTTACACATAAAAAGGATAAATATAAAGTTTCCTTTATATCTATCCTAAAAATCTAATTAATTTCTCTTTAAACTTAAGATTCATTTTTTAAAGTATTATTTTCCTCATCTTTATTAAAAATTATTTTATCTTCTTTACTAATTTTCATAATTATATTTCCACTTGAAAATCTTATATTAAATTCACTTTTTAGTGGATTAATAAAATTCTCTTCCCAAAACCATATATACTTCCTAATAGTACTTCTTATTGTATTATATAATTCTAACTTTGCCATCTCATTATTTTTTAAAGAAACACTTTCTTTATTTTTTTCTACATTTTGGTCCCCTACTAAAAATTCTATATAAATCAATTCATTTTTACTTTTTATATAAAAGCCGTCACTATTACAATCTATAAAAGTAACTTTATCATCCATTAACCTTATAGTATTTTTTATCAATTCCCTTAACCTCATCTTCTCTAGATCAATCCTACTTTCAAAGGAACTTATTCTTAAACTTAAATATGGAGTTACCTTCCATCCCCTATTTATCTTTGATTTATTTTTATTATTTTCTTTATTATCCCTTAGAATTAAATAAGTTAAACATAAAGATAAAACAATTATAATAGCTAAAAACATCTTTACTCCCCCTACTAAGTTTATTTATATATTATATCTATTTAAAATATAATTAATACATTATGTATCCTAATTTTCAATATATTTACAAAAAAGCATTTTTAATGTTAAATTAATTATTTATACTAATAAATTCTCAAAATATTAATGTACTTTTCTTATGATATAAAACATATTATATTGTAAGTTGTAATTTAATATATTATATGCTTTTTAAGGCACTTTATTGATACTTTATTCCATGATTTGTAAACCTTTACTATTAGTTTATAATTTTATCTGTAGGGGGTATTTTTATTATGAAAAAAGTTGTGAAACTACAAAAAGAAATTACTAATGACTTGGGAGATAAAGAAAAGTTAGATCTGCTAATAGCTATTGATAATGTAAGGTTAATTCAATATACTTGTCCTTCTAATGAATTTTTTTCAGTATCTCATAAGGATTTAATTGTATATAAAGAGAATAATACTCTTAAGATTTCTGAAAAACCTATAAATAAAGATGTAATTGCCGTTTTAACTTGGTTTAAATATAAAGACACTCAAATAATCAAACTTTTCATAAAGGATTCTTCTATAGCTAATGAAGAACTCTACCATATTACATTAAGAAAAGTATTTAAGGAAATTAAATTCTCTAACTTTGGTGAAAAGCTAATAAAATCTTTAATTTAAAAAGACTCTATTTTTAAAATAATATTTATATCTATATATTAATAAATCAACACTATTTTAAAAGAGCATAAAAAAACATCTATAAGAAATCTTATAGATGTTTTTTATGGAGGCGCCACCCGGATTTGAACCGGGGAATAAAGGTTTTGCAGACCTCTGCCTTACCACTTGGCTATAGCGCCATATATGGAGCGGGTACCGGGAATCGAACCCGGGTATCCAGCTTGGAAGGCTGGTGTTCTACCATTGAACTACACCCGCATTTGGAGCGGAAGACGAGACTCGAACTCGCAACTTTCACCTTGGCAAGGTGACACTCTACCATTGAGTCACTCCCGCAATAATGGTGGCTCGAGCAGGAATCGAACCAGCGACACGAGGATTTTCAGTCCTCTGCTCTACCGACTGAGCTATCGAGCCAAATGTCTTGAGCTCTTCAAGACATTTATTATTATATTAACTTAAAATTAATTTGTCAACTTATTTTTTATTTTTTTCTTCTTTTTCTTTCTCTTCTGCTTTTTTCATTTCTTCTGAAACTTCATCAGCAATAGATTTTTCTTTTTCTTCTAATAATTTTCCTATATCTTCTTTTGTAAACTTATATGCTTTATTACAGAAGTGGCATTTTAATTCCTCTTCTTTACCTTCATCATATAATTCTTTTAAATCTTTGTATCCTATGCTTAATAATGCTCTCTCTACTTTTTCTCTTGAGCAATCACATTTATATTTTGGAGTTTCTTCTTCTAATATCTTTAAATCCATTCCATCAAAAATGAATTCTATAACTTCTTCTATTGTTTTTCCTTCTGATAGCATTGTAGTTAATGAAGGAATCTCATCTAGTCTATATGTTAGTAAGTCACCTAAAAGTTCATCCGCTCCTGGTAATAATTGAATTATAAATCCACCAGCTTTTTTTATTGAATGATCTCTATCTACTAATACTCCTAGGGCAACTGCTGAAGGTATTTGCTCTGAAGCTGTAAAATAATATGCTAAATCCTCAGCTATTTCTCCACTATATATAGGAACTTGTCCTACATATGGATCTTTTAATCCTAAATCTTTAATTACTGTTAATCCACCATTTTTACCAATAGCTTCACCAACATTTAATTTACCATTTTCTGTGTTTAAAGGTAAATCAACATGTGGATTTCCTATGTATCCTTTAACACTACAATCTGAGTAAGCAGTTACAGTAACCCCTTTAGCCATTCCTCCACCATTTATTTGTAAAGTTACAACTTCTTTATCTGATTTTAACATTGCTCCCATCATAGTACCTGCTGTTAACATTCTTCCTAAGGCAGCAGCAGCTGTAGGTGTACAATCATGTATTTTTGAAGCCTCATCAACTAACTCTGTAGTTTCTGTTGCAAATATTCTTATCATGCCATCTTTAGCTATGGCTCTTATTAATTTATCACTCATAATTTAATCCCTCCGTTATTTTTTTACTATATAAACTATTCTCTCAGTATCTGGTGTTACTTCATCATCTGTATAACCATTATGCTTTTCTACTATTTTAAAACCTATTACATCAAGAATATATTCTATTTCACTTTCCTTATAAGCTCTTTCTTCATGAACTTCTGTGAATCTTTCATACTTTTCTCCATCTTTCACAAAGAAATTTAAATTCATCTCTACTATTTCATCCTCAAAAATATTTTCCCAAGCATAAAATAATTCTTCACTATCATATGTGTAGACATTGTTGCCTAATACTTCTGATATTTTATAGTATGAATTTATATCAAATATAAATAAACCATCCTCTTTTAAATGATTATATACCCCTCTTAAATAATTTTCTACACTTTCATCATCTAAAATATAATTTGTTGAATCTAAAACACATGTTATTAAATCAAACTTTCTATTTAACCCTAACTCACACATATCTTGGCAAACTATCTTACCTCTAACTCTATGTTCTCTAAGCTTTTTATCTGCTTCTATAAGCATATCCTGTGAAAGATCAACAAAATAATTTTCTTTGAAGGATTTTCCTACATGAACACCAACATTTCCTGTTCCACAAGCTAAATCTAAATACATTTCTTTATTAATATTATACTTATCACATTTTGATAAGGCGTATTCTGCTATGTTCTCATAGTTTACATCTTCATATATAAGTTCATCATACACTTTTGCCATCATCTTATAACTCTTCATAATAATTTAAATCCCCCATATATTATTCTACCTAAAAATTATATACTTTTTTTACTTTTCGTCAACGTGAGTTTTTTTCCTACCTAATATTTCATCATTACTAGGTAATTTAAGTTCTTTTTTTCTCTTAGTCATTAACCCACCAATTCTTCCTGTTTCCTCAGCAGTTAATCCTCCCCATCCAAATTTATCAACCTTATCACTTAATCCTAATTCACCAGCTATTTCATATTTCATCTTTTCTCTTAATTTTTCTGCTGGTGTTAATTCCTTATTAGATTTTATTTTTCCTTTTATAATTTTTTTTAATGGTGTCTTGCTCATATTCTTCCCCTACCTTAAATTTATTTTTAAAACTATTATTCCCCCTATAAGCTTAAATATTCATATTTAGTCAAATATGAAAGTTAACTTACTCAAATCCTTCAAATTAATCATAAAATATACTTGATAAAGTGTTTATCATTGAACTATATTTAATATATAGAAATAGAATATATTAAGATTATATTTAGGAGGGATATTGTGTACAATGTAGCAATAGTTGGGGCAACAGGAAATGTTGGAAGAAAATTCCTTGAAATCCTAGAAGAAAGAAATTTCCCCGTTAAAGAATTATATTTATTCGCATCAAAAAGATCAGCAGGAAAAACTTTAAAATTTAAAGGTGAAGATGTATTAGTTGAAGAATTATGCGAAGCTAATATTGAAAACAAGAAAATAGATTTTGCATTATTCTCAGCAGGCGGAAGTGTAAGCTTAGAATTTGCTCCTATTTTCGCAAAACATGGAGCAGTGGTTATAGATAACAGTAGTGCTTGGAGAATGGATAAAGAAGTTCCTTTAGTAGTGCCAGAAGTAAATCCAGAGGATGTAAAATGGCATAAAGGTATTATTGCTAATCCAAACTGTTCTACAATTCAAGCTATGGTAGCTTTAAAGCCACTATATGATAAATATGGTATAAAAAGAATAGTTTACTCAACTTACCAAGCAGTTTCAGGAGCTGGAATTCAAGGTATATTAGATTTACAAGAAGGAACTACAAAGAAATTCCCATATCCTATATTAGGTAATGTAATTCCTCATATAGATGTATTCTTAGATAATGGATACACAAAAGAAGAAATTAAAATGATTGAAGAAACAAAGAAAATACTTCATGATGATAATTTAAGAATAACTGCTACTACAGTTAGGGTACCAGTTTTAAATGCTCATAGTGAAAGTATAAATGTAGAGCTTAATTCTGAATTTGAACTTGAAAATGTTATAGATTTATTTAATAGTTCTAAAGGAATAATAGTTCATGATGATGTAGAAAACTTAAAATACCCTACTCCACTTGAACTTAGTGGAAAAGATGAGGTCTTTGTTGGAAGAATAAGACGTGATTTCAGCTTAGATAATGGTCTTAACCTTTGGGTTGTGGCTGATAATATAAGAAAAGGGGCAGCTCTTAATGCAATTCAAATTGCTGAAATACTTATAAACGAAAAATAATTTATTTTTTTGGAGGTAATACGTATGTTTAAAGGGTCTTGTGTAGCTTTAATAACACCATTTACTGAAGATGGCGTTAATTATGAAGAGCTAAGAAAATTATTAGAATGGCACATTAAAAATCATACTGACGCTATTTTAGTTTGTGGAACTACAGGAGAAGGTTCTACTATGACTTTAGAAGAAAAGAAAGAAGTTATAAAATTCTCTGTGGAAGTTGTAAATAAAAGAGTTCCTGTAATAGCTGGAACTGGAACAAATAATACTAAGGCTTCAATAGAATTAAGTAAATATGCTGAAGAAGTTGGCGCTGATATGGTATTAATAATAACTCCATATTATAATAAAACTTCTCAAAAAGGATTATATGCTCATTTCAATGCTATAAATGATGCAATAAATATTCCTATTATGCTTTATAATGTTCCATCAAGAACTGGAATGAATATAACTCCATTAATGCTTGATAAACTTGCAGATTTAAATAATGTAGTTGCTATAAAAGAAGCTAGCGGAGATCTTTCACAGGTAGCTAAAATGGCTGAATTATGTGGTGATAGAATTGCTATCTATTCAGGTAATGATGATCAAATAGTTCCAATTTTATCCCTAGGTGGAGCTGGTGTGGTTTCAGTTTTAGCAAATATTCTTCCTGAAGAAACTCACAATATATGTGAAAAATATTTCTTAGGAGAAGTTATTGAATCACGTAACCTTCAACTTAAATATCTTTCATTAGCAAATTCTTTATTTATAGAAACAAATCCAATCCCAGTTAAAACAGCTATGAATTTAATGAATTTTAACTGTGGACCATTAAGATTACCATTATGTGAAATGGAAGATTCTAATTTAGTAATATTAGAAGAAAACTTAAAAGCTAATGGTTTAATAAAATAATCTATTATATAATAAGCATAATCGCCTTTAGGTGGTTATGCTTATTTAAAACTAATATCGGAGGTACCAATTATGGTTAAAGTTATATTAAATGGTTGTTCAGGAAAAATGGGTAGCGTAATTTCAAACTTAGCTGAAACAAAATTTCCTAATGTTGAAATAGTTGCTGGTATAGATAATAACACTAAGGCTCAAAGACCTTACCCAATCTTTGCAAAACCAGAAGATTGCAATGTTTCCTATGATGTATTATTAGATTTTTCAAGAGCTGATGCTTTAAAAAGCTTAGTAGAATTTTCAAAGAAAACTAAAAAACCACTTATACTATGTTCAACAGGATACACTGCTGAAGACTTAAAATTTATAGAAGAATCTTCAAAAGAAATCCCTCTATTTAGATCTGCTAACATGAGCATAGGTATTAATTTAGTAAATAATTTATTAAAGAAAGTAGCTCCAGTTCTTTATGAGAACTTTGATATAGAACTTGTAGAGAGACATCACAATCAAAAAGTTGATGCTCCAAGTGGAACTGCCCTTTTATTAGCTCATACTATTCAAGATTCTCTTAAGGAAGAAACAAAATTACTTTACGGAAGAGAAGGAATTGCTAAAAGAGAAAAAAATGAAATCTGTGTAAATACAGTAAGAGGTGGCGGAATAATAGGAGACCACGAAGTTATTTTTGCTGGTGATGGTGAAGTTATAGAAATAAATCACAAAGCTATTTCAAGAGATGTTTTCGCTATAGGTGCTTTAAAAGCATGTGAATACATGGCTGATAAAACTAAAGCTGGAAAATACTCAATGGATGATGTTTTACAACTAAACTTCTAATAAAACCTTTATAAAATGCTGAAACACTTTTTGTTTAAAGTATCATTAATTTCTATGTACGAATTTAAAGATCTGAAAGAAGATTTTAAAAGATTATATACTCTTTTAGAACCTTTCAATTTAAATTATTCATAAGAAATAAAAATATTTAAAACAAAGTAAAACAATAAAACTTATAAATATATTTTGAGAATTATTTTCTTCTCTTAATACTATTTATAAGTTTTATTTTTAATTTTATATAACTTATTTTATTTTTACCTTTTTAAATTATCTTTTATTTAAGACATAGTTTACTTTTTTAAAGTTTTTACAAAAGCCTCTAATTTATCTAAAGCTCTTTCAAGTTCATCTTTGCTATAACAGTAAGATATTCTAATATATCCTTCTCCACCTTTTCCAAAGGCATCTCCTGGTACACAGGCAACTTTGCCTTCTTCAAGTAATCTATGACAAAATTCTTCTGATGTTAATCCAAACTTACTTATATTAGGATAAATATAAAAAGCTCCTTTAGGTTTTTCCACTTCTAAGCCCATACTTTTTAATCTTTTATAAGTAAAATTCATTCTTTCTTTAAAAGATTCCTTCATATTTTCAACATCATTCATACAAGATTTTAATCCTTCTAAGGCTCCCCATTGAGAAATAGATGTTGCACATGAAGAATTATATTGATGAACCTTTATAATTTGATCATATATTTCCTTAGAACATGCTACATATCCAATTCTAAGACCTGTCATTGAAAACATCTTAGAGAATCCACTTACATATATTATTTTTTCTTTTATATCTTTGCATTGAGCTACAGAATAATACTCCTCTTCAAAACAAAGAGATGAATAAATTTCATCAGTTAATACCAATATATCATTTTCTTTTATAATCTCTATTAACTCATCTCTACTTTTTTTACTAAGTAATGCCCCTGTAGGATTACATGGATAAGAAAGAACTAAAAGTTTTCCCCCTTGTTTTATTCCTTCTTTTAAACTTTCTATGTTAACTGAAAAATCTTCATTTAAATCGTAATTTATAACTTCACATCCTATTATTTTGCTTATGCTTTCATAAGCTGGATATGCAATTGATGGAACTAAAACCTTCTCTCCAGAATTTAAAAGGGCTGTCATAGCTGCATATAAACCTTCACTTCCACCTACAGTTATAATTATTTCATCCTTACTAAAATCAATGTCAAAATTATTTTTTAATAAGCTTGATATTTCTTCTCTTAATTCAACTATACCAGCATTAGCTGTATATGTTGTCTTTCCTTCTTCAATAGCCCTTATCATAGCTTCTTTAACCTTTTCTGGAACAGGAAAATCTGGCTGTCCTAGAGTTAATGATATAGCCTCTGGGAATTTTACTACTTCATTATAGAATTTTCTTATTCCTGATATTTCTACCCCAATAACATTTTTATTCATTAAAATTCTATCCCCTCTCTAGCTGGAACTCCTTTTTTATAATAATGTTTAATTTCTCTCATCTCTGTTATTAAATCAGCTTTTTCCATTATTTTTTCTGGTACATTTCTACCTGTAAGAATTAATTCCATATCTTTAGGTTTCTTTTCAATTAATTCTACAATTTCATCTTCTCCTATGAATCCTCCAGAAATTGAAGCCATTACCTCATCTAAAATTAATATATCACATCCTCTATTTTCAACTAGTCCTTTTACAAAATCAAAGCCTACTCTAACTTCTGATTTTAACTGAGCTAACTCTTCCTCATTTAATTCCCAGGTAAATCCTTTAACCTTTTCAAATCTTAATATCTCTAAGTTATCAAATCTTTTAGCAGATTCTAACTCACCTGTTTTCCATGATTTAAGGAATTGAACCACCTTTACTTCCATTCCATCACCTGCAGCTCTAAAAGCTAATCCCATTGCTGCTGTAGTTTTTCCTTTTCCATTTCCAGTATATACTTGAACATATCCTTCTTTAAGTCTTGCCATATTTTATCACTCCTTTAAATTATATTTTATAATATATTTGATTTTTTAAACAATCTATTTATTAAATAATATAAATTTTACGTTTTTCTCTTTTATTGATAATCATTTTTGTTTATAATAATTTATATTGTATGTTATATTTTAATAAATATATAGACAAAATGCATTATAAATAGAAAGGATGTAATTTAATATGAGTTATAACTTTACAGATCCATATGAAATTGCTAGATTCATAAAGGAAGTAAAAAAATCAACTCCTGTTAAAGTTTATCTTAAAGGTAACTTAGAAGGTGTAGAATTAGGTTCAATAGAATGTTATGGAAATAATGATTTCTATGTATTATTTGGAGAAAGTGATGAAGTTGCTACTTTCTTAACAGAAAATAAAGATAAAATAGTAAGCTTTAGACTTGAAAATGATAGAAGAAACTCAGCTATTCCAATGTTAGACCTTTTAAACATAAACGCTAGAATCGAACCTGGCGCAATAATAAGAGACAGAGTATCAATCGGAGATAATGCTGTTATAATGATGGGTGCTGTCATAAACATAGGAGCTGAAATAGGCGAAAGTACAATGGTAGATATGAACGCTGTAATAGGTGCTAGAGGAAAACTTGGAAAAAGAGTTCACTTAGGTGCTGGAGCTGTTGTTGCTGGAGTTTTAGAACCACCTAGCAAAACTCCATGTATAATAGAAGACGATGTTTTAATAGGAGCTAATGCTGTTATCCTTGAAGGTGTTAAAATTGGAAAAGGCTCAGTTGTAGCTGCTGGCTCAGTTGTAGTTGAAGATGTACCAGCTGGCGTAGTTGTAGCTGGAACTCCTGCTAAAATTATTAAATCTGTTGATGAAAAGACTAAAGATAAAACAGAAATATTAGATGATTTAAGAAAATAATAAAAAATAGCCATGAGGATTTATTCCCATGGCCTTTTTATTAAAACTTTTAAGAAATTTCTTCACCTGATTCATTTTGTTCTGATTCAACAGATACTTTTTCCATTTTAGAAATTGAAACCTCATATGCTATTTTCTTAACAACTTCAGTTTCAGATATTTTCTTTTGATATTCTCTACTTTGAAGTCTTCCCCAAATTCTTATATTATCCCCTACTTCTAATGTTTTACAGAATCTTGAGTTTCTTCCCCATGCTATAGTTGGGATATAATCTGATTTATTATAAGATCTATTTACAGCTAATAATAAGTCAGCAATTTCTCTTCCAAATGGAGTTGTTCTATAAACTGGCTCCTTACAAATAAATCCATCTAAGAAAATCTCATTAGGATTTTTACTTCTTTCTTCACAGTATTCTATATTTCTTGCAAAAACTGTTAAGATAAGCTTATTATTTCCATCTATAAATTTGTTGTAACTTCTTAATTGTCCTTCAACTACTATTTCAGTTCCAATTTTTAAATCCATAGTGGTTATTAATCTTTCTGATACAGTAATATTTAATAAGTCCTTTGAATCACTTAATCTCATAACCTCTAAGTTAAATGTATAGAAACCCTCTCCATACATCTCGTGACTGAACTCTAATTCTGAAACTACAGTTCCTTCTAAATAAATTTTGTTGTTTAACATTAAATTATCCATTTTAACCTAAACCCCTCTCCCCATTAGTATTTAATCATATAAGTTTAATATGTTTTTTATATTTATCTGTATATCCAATAACTATTTCCATTATAATACATTTTGTTCAACGATTTCAACTATTATTTTGTTTCGTTTTAATTAACAATTGTTTTCCATTGTCATCTATTTCGTAACTATTTTCATATATTATGTCGCTTATTTTAACAAATTCATATCCTTCTGATTTTAATTTTGGAATTATTTCCTTAAGATTCTCTACAGTATATTTACCATTATTATGATATAAAAGTATTGACCCACCTTTTACATTGTCAATTACCTTTTTATATTCCCTCTCTTTACTCTCTCCTTTCCAATCCACACTATCAACATCCCATTGTATACTTTTATATTGTAATCCATGAATAACACTTAAACTTTCTTGGCTATATGAACCACTAGGAAATCTAAATAAATTAGTCTTTACTCCAACTTCCTTTTCTATTATTTCTTCTGTTTTTTTAACCTCTTCAATTATTCTCTCTTTTCCTATATTCTTAAAATCAGGATGTACATAACTATGATTTCCTATTTCGTGTCCTCTCTTATGAATTTCTACTAACTTTTCTCTATTACCTTCAGGATATATTACCCACTTACCCATTATAAAAAATGTAGCTTTTACATTATTTTCATCTAGTAAATCTAAAATTTCATATAAATAATCATTTTCTGCCCAATTCACATCAAAGGTCAGAGAAATTTTTTTATCCTCTCTATCCACACAATGAATTGGCTTATTATCTTTTGCAAAAACATTAATAGGCAATGTAAATATGGCAATAATAACAACTAAAGTAATGGTAGTAATAAAGTTTTTACAAATAAAAAAATTATTATTTTTTTTCAAAGTATTCACTCCTTAATATTTAATATTAATCAAATAACTTTATTATCTTAAAACATATATGGTATAATAGGATTATTATTTCAAAACAGTTATGGAGGAAAACATAAATGTATGATAGCACATTAGAATTAGCTGAGAATAAATTACTTCTTTTATATATAATAAAGTCAATAAAATATCCTATATCTAACACACAATTAACAGATATAGTTTTAGAAAATAGTTTTATAAATTATTTTATGTTACAACAATATGTATCTGAATTAATTTCTTCTGAGTTCTTAGAATATAAAACTCAAGATGATGATAAAGAAATCATAGTACTTACGGAAAAGGGAGATAAGGTACTATTCTTCTTTAAAGATAGAATATCTCCAAACAAATTAAAACTTATAGATGAATATGTACGCAAGCATGTTGAAAAAATAAAAAAAGAATTAAGTATATCTGCTGATTATACTGTTGGAGAAGACAGTTCTTTCATAGTAAATCTTAAAGCAATAGAAAATAATACTATTCTAATTGATTTAAATGTAAGCGTTCCTTCCAAAACTGAAGCAAAAGCTATTTGCAACAAATGGGAAAACAATTCTTCCGATATATATAACAAAATAATTCATGCTCTTATAGAAGATTAATAATCCTGCTATTATTATTAGCAAAAATCGTTATAAAATTTATATAATTTAGGGGGAAAACATAATTGTTTAAAAAACATAATTTTCACTTTAATTGGCTCCCACTAATATTGATATCAACAGTTTCAATCATGTTAATTTTTAATATTAGGAGCATTTTAAGTGAAGGTATTAGACCATTTTTATCAGTTTTAACACCATTTTTTTGGGCTTTTGGTATAGCTTATTTAATAAATCCTCTCATGATGCTTATAGAAAAGAAGTTTAAACTTAAGAGAGCTTTTTCCTTAATGATAAGCTATATTTTAGTTATAATATGTGTTTACATATTAATTGCAATTATTGTTCCTACAATATTTGATAGTTTGTCAGAATTATTTAGTAATCTTAGTGAATATGCATCCTCTGCTGAAAGTTGGATTAATAACACCTTAGCAAGTATGAATGTTCCTTTAGATTTAAATCATTTAAATACTTCTGCTACGGAATTTATTTCTAAGACATCAACCTTACTATCTAATATAGTAGGTAGCTTGTTAACTCAAACTATAAAAATAACTTCATCTGTTGTTAAATTTGTATTTGGATTTATTATTTCCATATACATGTTAATGGATAAGGAAACTTTAATTGAAGGGTGTAAAAAAATTATAATTGCAGTTATGCCATCTGAAAAATCTTCAGAACTTTTTATTAGTTTCATGGCAGAAGCTCATAATATCTTTAGTAGATTTATAATAGGTAAAATTATAGATTCACTTATAATAGGAGTGCTTTGTTACATAGGTTTATTATTAATGGGTACTCAGTATGCGGTGCTTATTTCTTTCATAGTTGGATTAACAAATATGATTCCATATTTCGGTCCATTTATAGGAATGATTCCTGCATTTTTATTAACACTTATTGTTCAACCATCTATGGCAATATGGGTTCTTTTATTCATATTCATCCTTCAACAATTTGATGGTTGGTACTTAGGTCCAAAAATATTAGGAGATCAAGTAGGTGTTTCTCCACTATTTATAATATTCGCTGTTACAGTTGGTGGTGGAATATTTGGTGTTTTAGGAATGTTCTTAAGTGTTCCTATAATAGCCTTAATAAAAATATATACAGAAAAATTCATTGAATACAGATTAGAAAATAAAAAACAAAACTTTAGTGAATAATATAAAGGGGATATTTTATAATATCCTCTTTATTTTTTTATATTTATTATTTAACTAATTGTTAATAATTATTTAAATATGATGTTCTAAAATAAATATTATGTTATTATTAAATAATTAAGTTTTAGCTACTCATTAAAACGTTTAAACAAATCATAAAAAGGAGTACTTATGGATAAAAAGAAACACTTTAATTTTAGTAAAAAACAAAAAATAACTATATTTTCTTTATTAGCTATCCTTATATTAATCGCATCTGTAGTAGGCTTTTTTGTTTTTAGATTTTACAACCACTCCTACGAAGGAAATACGGATCCTGCTAAAGTTAATACTGTAGATGAAGATATTAAGTTTAAAGAGGTTCCAGGAATAACAAATATTCTTTTGCTTAGTAGCGATGCTAGACCTGGAGAAGATGTATCTAGATCGGATTCTATAATGATCTTAACAATAGATAATATCAATAAAAAGTTAAAAGTAACTTCTTTAATGAGAGATATGTTAGTAAAAATAGATGGTCACGGAGAAGAAAAGTTAAATCATGCCTTTGCTTATGGTGGTCCTACTAAAACAATTGAAACTATTCAAAATAATTTCGGAATAAAATTAAATAATTATGTAATCGTAGATTTTAATGCTTTTGTTAAGGTTATAGATGCTATAAACGGAATTGAAGTAACAGTTAAAGATTATGAACTTGATGAACTTAATAAATATATTTTAGATGGTGGCGGTTCTGAAGAAGATTTACTTCCTTCACCTGGAACTTATAATCTTAATGGTTATCAAGCCTTATCTTATGCTAGAATTAGAAAAGTTGGTAATGGTGAATATGAAAGAACTGAAAGACAGAGAGCTGTTCTTCAAATCGCTTTAGAAAAAGTTAAAGATATGTCAACAGTTAAACTTGTTTCCCTGCTTAATGAATTATTCCCATATGTAAAAACTAATATTTCCTTAGGAAATGCTATGGATTATGGATTTACAGCTTTAAATGTAGGTAAAAAGTGTAACTTTGAAATAGAACAATTTAGAGTTCCTCTAGATAGTATTTCAAAAGGTGGAATCATTAATAATAAGGGTTGGGTCTTTGTTATTGATAAGGTAGAAACATCAAAGGCTCTTCAAGAGTTCATATTTAATGACAATAAAAATTATGAGCCTGATACTAGTAATTTTGACTCTATAATAGAACAATACTTTAATGACTATGATATTAAAGATGATACTACTCACCCAGATTATGAATATGTACCTAGTATAAATACTAATGGAAATTTTGAAAAACCTAAAAATAATTCTGGCAATAGTAGTAATAATAATTCTAATAATAAAGTAGAAAAACCTTCTAACCAAGGAAATAGTGTAAATTCTTCTAATAAACCAAGTAATGGAAGCACTTCTACTGGTAATAATTCTACAGAAAAACCTAATACTTCAGAAAAACCAAGTATTCCTCAAGAAACTCCAACAGAAAAACCGTCTGAAAATAATGGTTCTAGTGGAAATGGAGAATCCTCTAACACGCAATCTAATAATGGAAATACTTCTTCTGAAAATAGTAATAATCAAAATAATACTGAAGGAAATTAATAAAGAGCTATATAGAACTAATAACTTAGATTCTATATAGCTTCTTCTTTGTTATTATAAATATAATATTACAGAGAAAAAGTGACTTATGCTTCCTCCCATTACAAATAAATGCCAGATAGCATGATTGTATGGCATTCTATCTAAAACAAAAAATATACATCCTAAGGTATAAAACAATCCACCTATAAGAAGCCAAAAGACGGCCATATGAGGTACTCTTTGCCATACATCCTTAACTACAAAGATAACTGACCACCCCATAAAAATATATAATAGGGTTGATAGATTCTCAAACTTATTTATACAGATAAATTTAAATACTATTCCTAATATGGTCATTACCCAAATCATAATAAATATTGCCATAGCTTTTTTATTATCTCTTAAACATACTAATACATAGGGTGTATAAGTTCCTGCTATTAAAAGATAAATAGATGAATGGTCAATTATCCTTAAAAACCTCTTTACTTTTTTATTAGGAATACTATGATATAATGTTGATCCTAAATAAAGTAAAAATAAAGTTATTCCAAATATAGTGAAACTTATTATCTTATAAAAATCTCTACTTAAAGATGAGAAAACTATAAGTAAAACAGCTCCCACTATGGCTAATACCACTCCAATTCCGTGGGTTATGGCATTAGCAAATTCCTCTTCTCTAGTATAAAAATTTAATTCTTCACTCACAATTACCGTCCCCCTTCCTTTCTCATGTTATTATATGCATATTTTAAATTTATATTTGTAATTATACTATTTATGATTTATGATTAAACATGTTTAGAAAAATTATTTGAAAGGTGGTTTTTAATATGAATCATTCAGCTGAATATTTTATAAAATCATTAAATATGACAGCACATCCTGAAGGTGGATATTTTAAAGAATCCTTTATTTCACCTAGCAAACTTGCTCCAAATACTTTACATATAAATGAAGAGCGTTTACTTTGGACTAGCATATATTTCTTATTAAGAACTGGAGAAGTTTCAAATTTTCATAGATTAAAATCTGATGAAATGTGGTATTTCCACGCTGGAGAATCCTTAACAATTTATATGATAAGCCCTGATGGTGAACTTATAGAAAAACAACTAGGATTAAACATAGAAAAAGGAGAAACTCCTCAAGTTTTAGTTCCTAAGGATTATATATTTGGTTCTGCTATGAATAATGAAGGCTTCTCCCTAGTTGGTTGTATGGTAGCACCTGGCTTTGATTTTAAAGACTTTGAACTATTTGAAAGAGAAGATTTGCTTGAAAAATATCCAAACTACAGAGAAGTAATAGAAAAATTAACTAGATAAAAAACTTTTATAAAAATAAAAAACTTACAAATTTACTTAAAGAGTTACCCTATTTCTTTAAGAATTATTTGTAAGTTTTTTATTAGCTTTTAATTTGATGTATTTTATTAATTAAATTTCACAATATGTTTTTTTTGATATTTCATCATAGTACTGAGCTTGTTTTTCTTTGCTAAATATTACTTCTAACACATCTCCAGCCTGAATTTTAACCTCTCCATTTGGTATTATTTCCTCTGCTCCTCTAAAGATAGTTATTATTAAACTATCCTCAGGCCATTTCACATCTTTTATAAGTTTTCCATCTAATTCAGAACCAATCTTTACTTCAAAATCAAAAATTTCTTTTTTCTTTACGCCAGTATTAAACTTAATATTCATTCTTTCTAATAATTTCTCTAATAAACTTTCATAAATAGGCTTATTATTAAGCATATCAGAAACTAAATATGCCACAGTAACTGTTATAGCAACTGGTAATAAGTGTTTAAAAGTTCCTGTCATCTCAGTTATAAGCATTAATCCAGTAATAGGAGCCTTAACTATTGATGCAAATTGTGCTGCCATAGCTAGCACTATAAAGTTGACTATTAAGGAATCACTTATTCCTAAATATTTATTTAAAAGTAATCCAAATATTGCTCCTACTAAAGCACCTATGGCTAACAAAGGAAAGAATATTCCTCCTGGCACTCCTGATGAATAACTAAAGAATGTAAATATAAATTTTATTACTAAAATTACTATTAAAAGTTTTATTGCAATATTATTTCCTATTACACTTTCAATTAAAGAGTCTCCCCCATCAATTGCTTCTGGAATTGTTAATGCTAAAATTCCAACCATAGCAAAAGGTATTATTGTTTTAAATTGAATAGGAATTTTTTTTAAAGTCTTCACATAAAAATCCTGTGTTTTTAAAAGTCCTTTATTAAAAATCCATCCTGTTACTCCTAATATGGCTCCTAATATTAGTAATGTCCAATAATATTGTATTGGCAATGAATTTGTAGGTGGTATTTTTATGCAAAAATCATTTCCTAAAATAAGATTATCCACAAAAACTCCTGTAAGAGAAGCTGAAAGTGCAGCTAACATAACTGGCAAAGAAAAACTTCTATGTACTTCTTCAAGAGCAAATATAGCTCCTGATAAAGGGGCATTAAATATTACAGCAAGACCTGAACTTGCTCCCCCTGTTATTAATAATCTCTTTTCAAAGTCACTTCTTTTAAATATTTTAGCAAAGCCTTCTCCTATTGAAGCTCCAATTTGAACTGAAGGCCCCTCTTTACCTAATGAAAGACCAGATGCCATACATATTATTCCACCAATAAACTTATCTCTAAATACTCTTAGCCAGTTTACGCTTATTTTTCCACTTAACTCCCCTTCAACCTGTGGAATACCACTTCCACCTATCATAGGATTCTTTTTAACTATAAGGCCAACTATAAACCCTAAAAATATAAGAACTAAAAATAAAGGAATTATAAGCTTTGGATTTTCTCTTGTATATGAATATACCTTATTAAAGCCTTCCATTCCAAATCCTATTATGGTCTTATAAATCATTATTACAATTCCAACAATTATGCCCACTAATATTCCTTGTACTATTATTTTAAACTCTAAATTATTTAATCCACTTATCTCTTTATCCTTATCCATATTAATCACATCCATAATATTTTATGAATAAATTATATACCTTTTGTTAACAATAGTTCAAATTTTAAATTCCTCATTTATCCAGTTAAATACAATTTATCTACTTAAGTCTAATACTTTATACTTCTTAAGGATGTATTCTCATTATTTCTTATGGCCTTTCTCATATCTCCAACCATGTATAAAGAACCACAAATTAATAATAAATCATCCTCATTAGTAAGAGAATATGCCTTATTATAGGCCTCTTTATAGTCCTTAAATTTAAAAACTTCTTTTACATATTTTTTAACTTTAATATATAAATCTTCAATATCCTCTGCTCTATCACTATGAGGTTCAACTATAACTACCTTATCTACACCTCTAGTTATTTCTTCTACCATTTCATCTACTTGTTTATCACCTAGAACCCCTAATATTAATGTTATATTTTTAAAATTAAAATATTTATCTATACTATTTCTCAAATTTCTTATTCCATCAATATTGTGAGCTCCATCTATAACAACTAAGGGATTTTCATTTAATACTTCCATTCTTCCAATCCATCTTACTTTTTTAAACCCTTGCTTAATAGATTCATTGCATATGTTTACTCCATTATTTCTCAATTTAATTAAGGTTTTTAATGCCACTAAGAAATTCTTTACTTGATGATCTCCAAGTAAACCTAAATCTATTTTTAAAATTTCATCTTCTAGTGAAACTTCTATTTTCTGAACATGTTTTTCTTTATCTATAATTATATTTCTTATGTCTTCAGTATTAACAACCTCTAAATTACAACCTAATTCATTACATCTCTCTTTTATTACTTCTAAAGCCTTTTCTTCTTGTGGATAAGATATTACAGGTACACCACTCTTTATTATTCCACACTTTTCCTTTGCAATTTCCTCTATGGTATTTCCTAAAATATTCATATGATCTAGGCTTATTGAGGTAAGTACAACTACCTCAGGAAGGACCACATTAGTTGCATCTAATCTTCCCCCTAAACCAACTTCTAAAACAGCATAATCAACTTTCTTTTTAGAAAAATAATAAAACATTAAAGCAGTTATTATTTCAAACTGAGTTGGACTTTCATAGCCAAGCTCCATAACTTTATCTATAGCCTTTTTAACATCTCCCATAAGAACTGCTAAATCATCTTTATCTATATTCTCCCCATTAATCTGTATTCTCTCTTCAAATTCTTCTAAATAAGGAGAGGTATACATTCCAACCTTAAAGCCAGCTTCCTTTAAAACTGAACTTATCATAGCAGTAGTTGATCCCTTTCCATTTGTTCCCCCAATATGTATAAACTTAGTATCCTTATGAGGATTCCCTAAAAACTCCAAAACCTTTTCTATTCTATCTAATCCTAAATTCATTCCAAACCTTGATGCAGTAACAATATACTCCATAGCTTCATCATAATTCATCATTCCTATAGCCCTCCTTAAAATATATAAAGAAAGTGTATCACAAAGTGCTTAAATAATAAAACTTATAAATAGTATGAAGAGAATATCTGTGTAAGCTTTAGAATTTAAGCAATCATGGAGAGAACTTTGCGTTAAGAAGATTGAATGTCCGACGCGGAGCTAGTTTTCAATCTTTAGGAAAGTTCTCGGAATGACTGCTATAAATTCTTAGCGAAACACAGTAATTCTCGGAATATATTTATAAGTTTATTTAGCACTTTAGATACACTAAAGTTTTCTTGTTATATTATTGTAAAGCTTCTATTCTTTCTAGAACAGCCTCTAACATTTCTTTGTATTTAACACCTTTTGCTCTTTCTTCATTAACAACAGCCTCTGGTGCTTTGCTTACGAATCTTTCATTAGAAAGTTTCTTCTCAACTCTTAAGATTTCTCCTTCAAGTTTAGTTTTCTCTTTATTTAATCTTTCTAACTCTTTTTCTCTATCAACTAAGTCAAGTAATGGTAAGAATAATTCTCCACCCTTAACAACTACTGATACTAAGTTATTATCTAAGTTATCCTTATTATCTAAGAAAGTAACTTCTGATGCAGATGCAAGCTTTTCTAAGTAAGCTCCACCATTTATAAATGCATCTTTAGCCTCTTCTGAAGCGTAAGCCATAACCTTAGCTTTTCTTGAAGGTGGTACATTCATTTCAGCTCTTAAGTTTCTTAATGATCTTATAGCTTCCATTATGAATGTCATGTCCTTCTCAGCTTTTTCGTTATTTAAAGCTTCATCATATGTTGGCCAAGTAGCTATTGTAATTGACTCAGTTTCTGTGCTTAAGTGAGTATATATTTCCTCAGTTATGAAAGGCATTACTGGGTGTAATAATTTTAATCCTGTATTTAATACAGTGTAAAGTACGTTAAATACTACTCCCTTAGCTTTTTCATCATCACCATATAATACTGGTTTAACTAATTCTATATAGTAATCACAGAACTCTGTCCATAAGAAATCATGTACTTTTTGAAGAGCTATTCCTAACTCATATTTTTCCATGTTTTCTGTAACTTCTTTGATTAATGAGTTCATTCTTGATAATATCCACTTATCTGCTAAGCTATACTCTTTGCAGTCTTTATATTTATCCATAAGCTCTCTATCTAAGTTCATCATAACGAATCTTGAAGCATTCCAAATCTTATTAGCAAAGTTTCTTGCAGCTTCAACTCTTTCAGGAATGTATCTTATATCATTTCCTGGAGCATTTCCTGTTACTAACATGAATCTTAATGCATCAGCACCATATTCATCTATAACTTCTAATGGATCAACACCATTTCCTAAAGATTTACTCATTTTTCTTCCTTGAGCATCTCTTATGATACCGTGAATTAATACTGTATCAAATGGAGTTTCTCCCATGTTGTGGATACCTGAGAATATCATTCTAGCAACCCAGAAGAATATTATATCGTATCCTGTAACTAATGTTGATGTTGGATAGAAGAACTCTAAATCGTCAGTTCTATCAGGCCATCCTAAAGTTGAGAAAGGCCATAAAGCTGAACTAAACCAAGTATCTAGAACGTCTTTATCTTGTTCTATGTTCTCTGATCCACACTTACAGCACTTAGTTGGATCCTCTAATTCAACCATGATTTCTCCACAATCTTTACAGTAGAATACTGGTATTCTGTGTCCCCACCATAATTGTCTTGAAATACACCAATCTTGAATGTTTTCCATCCAGTTGAAGTAAGTCTTTTCAAATCTTTCAGGAACGAATTTAGTTCCTTTGTTTCTAACAACCTCTATAGCAGGATCTGCTAATGATTGCATTTTTACATACCATTGTTTTGATATGATTGGCTCTACAACTGTACCACATCTATCGTGAGTACCAACATTGTGAGTATGAGGTTTTATTTTAACTAATAATCCTAACTCTTCTAAGTCAGCAACCATTTGTTTTCTAGCCTCATATCTATCTAAGCCTTTATATTTTCCACCTAAGTGATTTATTACACCGCTATCATCCATAACTCTTATTTGTGGTAAGTTATGCCTCTTACCAACTTCAAAGTCATTAGGATCGTGAGCTGGAGTTATTTTAACTGCTCCTGTTCCAAATTCTACGTCAACATAGTCATCAGCGATTACAGGTATTTCTCTATCAGTTAAAGGTAATTTTAACATTTTACCTACTAAGTGAGCATATCTTTCATCACTTGGGTTAACTGCTACAGCACTATCTCCAAGTAAAGTTTCAGGTCTAGTTGTAGCTATTTCTAAGAATTCATCTGAACCAACTACTGGGTATTTAATGTGCCAGAAGTTTCCCTCTTTTTCTTCATACTCTATCTCAGCATCTGATAAAGCAGTTTGACATTTAGGACACCAGTTAGTTATTCTGTTTCCTTGGTATATTAAACCTTCTTTATATAATTTAACGAATACGTGTCTTACTGCCTTACTTAAGTTTTCATCCATTGTGAAAGCTTCTCTTGTAAAGTCAGCTGAGCATCCCATTTTCTTAAGTTGCTCTCTTATTCTTTCTCTATATTCATCTGTCCATTCCCAAACTTTTTCTAAGAAAGCTTCTCTTCCCATTTCTTTCTTATAAAGACCTTCTTTTAAAAGTTCATTTTCAACTTTAACCTCAGTTGCTATACTAGCATGGTCCTGTCCTGGTAACCATAAAGTACAATATCCTTGCATTCTCTTAAATCTTATAAGCATATCTTGAAGTGTGTTATCAAGTGCATGACCTAAGTGTAATTTACCAGTTATATTTGGTGGTGGCATTATTATAGTGTAAGGTTTTTTACTCTTATCTATTACAGGAGTAAAATACTTCTTTTCTTGCCAATTGCTATAAAGTCTTTCTTCAAACTCTTTAGGATTATACGTTGTAGAAATATTCTTATTATCCATTAGACTTACCTCCTTAAAACTTAAACACAATTTTATGTATTTATATAAAACATTCCAAAAACTATCTTGAAATGCCTTTTAACAATTTTTTTATTTATGGTGTATTTTAAATGAATATTTATTTTAGCTAACCATTTATATTTGTATTAGGGTTCTCTCTAAAAACAAAGAATGATTTAAAACTAAATTTATTTAAAAGTAATTTTAGGCAATAAAAAAAGCCCTCATCCATAAAAGGACGAAAACTCGCGGTACCACCTTTTTTCCCTCACAAAAAGGGCTCTCTAAAACTAACGACTGAAATTGCCGTCTTTGATTACTTTAATAATTTCACCAAAGAAACTCAAAAGCTACCTTCAAGATATCAAACTTAGAAATCTTACACCCAAGGATTTCCTCTCTTAAAGTTCTTCCTATCTTTACTCCTCTTTATCACTGTTTGTATCATCATTTAAATTATAGATATATCTTATACCATTATTTTAACCTATGTCAAGTAACTCTAATCAAATATGATATAAATTTATAATATTTTTAGTCTTTAAATATGATTCTATAATTTATGAATTAATCAAATTATATAATATTCTCAACCTATGAATATAATCCCAAAATAAGTTAATAATTAAAATAGATATTATTTAGGAGGTCAAAAATGAGTAACTTTTCTAAAGGTAATGAATTATACAATACTAGAAATTATTCTGATGCTATAAATTACTATAAAAAGGCTTTAGATAACGATGAGTGTAAATGCCACAGTTACTATAATGCTGGCGTTTGCTACATAAAACTAAAGCAATATGAAAAAGCTATTGAAATGATAACTAAAGCTTTAGAGCTATACCAAGACTCAAAATATTTTTTCAACTTAGCCTATTGTTATTCAATGATAAATAATAATTCTAAGGCTTTGAGATATTTTAACTTAGCTTGGGCATTAGATAATGCAGATATTGATTGTGAAAAAGCTATAAGTTTAATTTTATCAAAAATCTCAAAATAAATCATAATACATATAGCCCTACTTAACTCTCAATACCTATTCTAATTTATAATTAAAATTACATAAGCAAAATTTCATTAAAAGAAATATAGAAAAATCTAATTCTCCCTAAAACCAAAATAAAACTTACAAATAGTATTAGAAGAAATTTTATTTTCTCCAAAATATATTTGTAAGTTTTATTGTATTTCATATAACTTATTATCTTACCATTCACCAACTATTTTTCCATCTCTGTGTGATTCACTATTTTTTTTGCTATCAAAATAGTTTCCAGCTTTACCAAAGGTAGGATCAACAGTTATCCATTGATTTTTTTCTGGTAAATAAACCTCATTCCAAGAATGTGGTCCCCATTCCTTTCCATTGAATCCTTCTCCAGTTACAATTCTAACTTTAAGCCCCGCTTCTCTAGCCATAGCAACATAAAGACAGGAATAATCAAAGCATATTCCTTTTCTAGTTTCAAAGGCTTCAATAGCTCCAGACTTATACTCAGAAGTTTTCTCACTTATATTTTCAGCCTTATTATCATCATAATTAATATTTTCACTTATCCAAGTATATATTCTTTTAGCTTTTTCTCTACTACTTTTTACATTTTTAGTAAGTTCCTTAGCTTTTTTATTAATAGCTTCATTTGATTTTATACCTTGTTCTAAAGTTACACCATTATAAAGATTTATAACATTTTTATTACTTTCAACCACATTTTCACTCTTCGGCTCTTTATTGCTTTCAACTGCAGAATCTATGTTTTTACTAATAACATCTTTATATTCATCATGAAAAGCTTCATATTCTTTATTTAAAGCAGCATAGTACTTATTACTATTTATAACCTCATAAGCCTTTGAAGCTAAAGTCATGCCTTCCATTTTCTCTCCTAAGAAACCATTGCTTCCTAGAATAACTATGACTAAAGCAATTACTGCCATATAAAAAAGAGACTTTGGTATATTTATTATTAAAGCTGCAACTTTACCAAATCCCTTGCCCCTTCTAGACTCTGCTTTTTTTAACCATCTGAGTATTGGATTTATAATAATAAAACTAAATATTTTAAGTATAACTTTTACTATAAAATAAATTACAAGGGTAAGAGCTAATACTATGAATATTATTATAACCTGTGGTGAAATGTTGAAGTTAGATATAATGTTATTGAATTCAACAACTACAATTGAAAACATCCTCTCTATTATATCTATCTTTTTTATAGCTATAAAACTTAAGTATAAAGCAAGAAAAAAGGATATATATCCTCCTAATTCCTCTATACTATTCTTTATTCTAATAATATTAAACTTTCTTTTGTAAGCAACTACTAATGGTAGTATAAAAGAACAAACTATAATTATATCTACTAAGTTAAAATTCATTTTATCTACTCCATATATTCATTATTTGTTAATCTTCTAACTATGCTATTACAGCAGTCATAATCATATCCTTTAGATAAAAGAAATCTAAATAATTTTTGAGATAATTTATATTTATCACTTTCTTTTTTCTTTAGTATATTATATTTCTTTTCTGCTAACTTAAATGCAGTATCATTTTCATCCTCAGTATCAATATTAGATAATTTATCTAAAAGTATATCTTCACTAACGCCCTTTCTTATAAGAGCATATTTTATTTTATTTCTTCCCTGACTTCTAAGCCTATCCTTTATATACATCTCTGCATATTTTTCATCATTTAAAAGATTGTATTCCTTTAAAAATTCTATGGCTCTTTTAATTGTATCCTCTTCAAAACCTTTTTCAGTAAGTTTATCTCTTAATTCCTTTTCTGTTTTATAGGTTTTCTCAACTGTTCTTAATGCAGAATTTTTACATTTTATAAATTCATCTTCTTTTACAATTTCCTTGATTGCCTCAACATCTATTACAGAATCCTTTTGTATTCCTTGTTTATATATAAGTTCAGCGTCACAAGCAAAGGTAAAGGCTTCATCCACATAAACATTTACTCTATTTACATTTCTCTTTTGAACTTCTATACTCGTTATTTTTCCCATTTTATCTACTCCATTGGTTTTAATATGTGTATAGTAGGCTTATTCAAATATTTATTACAAACCCTATAGATATCTTCCCCAGTTAAAGTTTCTAATTCTTCCATGCTATTTATAAACTCAGTTATATCTTTTCCAGCTAAGCTTTGAACTAATACATAACTGCATAAACTGCTACAATCTTCTAAGGTAGAAACTACTCCTGTCTTATGAGTCTTTTTCATCATGCAAAGCATATCTTCATCAAAGTTTATATCTTTATTTTTTATGTCTAATATGGCTTTGTCTATTACTTCTATTACCTCATCTATGGATTCTTCTCTAACTGAGGTAAAAATATTCATTGTATTTACGTTTTCGTCTAAATCCATTTGACTATATACATCATAAGCTAATCCACGCTCTTCTCTAAGCTCTCTAAATAATATTGAGTTTGAACTTTCAGCTAGTTTATAACTTAATATCTTTAATGGAAGTTTATCTTTTTCACAAACCTCTTTAAAGGCATAAAGATAAGTAACTGTTCCTTGCTCTATTTGAGATTTGTAAGTTGTTTTTACTATGTTTTTATTTTCTTCTTTTATTATTTTAGCCTTTTTATGAGATTTTCCTTCCCACTTTCCAAATAAGTCTGTTATTATTTTTTGCATTTGTTCATGACTAAAGGCACTTACAGTTACAATAACACAATTATCAGGAGTATAATATTTTTTATAAAAATCATAAACCTGCTTTCTTTTAAAGCCCTTAACATGTTCTTCAGTTCCTGCAATAGAATTTCTAAGTGCTGATTTATCAAAGGCATATTCATGAGTTCTGCTAATACTTAAATCTTCAATATCATCCTTATCACTTTTTATCTCTGATAAAACAACTCCCTTTTCTTTTTTCATCTCTTTTTCATCAAAGGAAGAATTTAAAACCATATCACTTAAAAGTTCTATTCCCTTTTCAAATTCCTCATCTAGACAAGTAATGCTATATACTGTTGAAATATAATCTGTATATGCATTATAATCTCCACCTAAAAATTCTAATTCTCTATTTAATTGTTCATTACTTCTATTCTTTGTTCCTTTAAAAAGCATGTGCTCAACAAAGTGGCTCATGCCTAATTCTTTTTCATCTTCATATAAAGATCCTATATTAACACCAATATTTATAGATGCTAATCTTGTATCTTTTTTTATTGTTATAACTTTTAGCCCATTGGGTAAAATTATGGTATTTTCATCAAATGTCCATCTTTTCATTAAAAACTCCCCTAAAATTATTTATATAAACCTTAGTTTTCATTGTATAATATTAAGTAAGTTAAAACAATATTTTTTAAAGGTTGGTGGTTATATGAATAAAACGGTACTTATTGTAGAAGATGAAATACGTATAAGATTTCTTGTAAGAGATTACTTCAAAAAAGAGGGATTTAATGTGTTAGAAGCTTCTGATGGTGAGGAAGCTCTTAGGATATTTTCTGAAAATATAGTTGATTTAGCAATATTAGATATAATGATGCCAAAATTAGATGGACTTGCTGTTTGTAGAAATATAAGGGAAGTTTCAAATACTCCTATAATATTATTAACAGCTAAAAGCCAAGAGGAAGATAAACTTTTAGGTTATGAGCTTGGAGCTGATGATTATATGACTAAACCCTTTAGCCCTAAGGTTTTATTAGCAAAAGCTAAAGCATTATTAAGAAGAACAGGTACATTAAATGATAAAAACATTTTAGATTTTAATGGATTAACAATAAATAAACTATCTCATGAAGTAAAACTAAATGGAGAAGAACTATTACTATCTCCTAAGGAATATGATTTACTTATTTACCTTTCTTCAAATGAAGGAATAGCTTTATCAAGGGATAGAATTCTAGATAATGTTTGGGGCTATGATTATTTTGGAGATATAAGAACAGTTGATACGAACATAAAAAGACTTAGAGAAAAATTACTAGATAAAGCTAATTATATAGCTACTGTTAGGGGAAGTGGCTATAAGTTTGAGGTGAAATAGTGAAAAAAAGTATTTCAAAAAGATTATTTATAATAACTTTTGGTATAATAATATTCTTAACCTTGTTTACAATGATATTCCAAATTACATTTTTCCAAGAATTTTATTATAAAAGAAAAAGTAATGATTTAAGCAATGCAGTTTTAAAGTTTAGAGCTCTATATTCTTATGACATAAAAAATACAGACTCTTTATATAGGGCTTTAAGCCTTTTTGAACTTGAAAACAACGCTAAAATAGGAATTTATTCCATAGATAGTACACCAAAATATGTTCCTGATCCAGCTAATAAAAACTCAGAGGCTGTAGATTTATTAAACGATATTTTTAATGAGTTATATAGTGACCAGGATTTTGCAAAAACCTTATTAAATTCAAATTCTGGAGTAACTACAGAATTTAAAAGCAGAAAATACTCAACAAAATATATTGTTTATATGGTGCCATTTTCTCTTAATTCTAAGAACGATTCTATTATTATAGCCATAACATCATTCCAAGCAATTGAAGAAGCAAGCGCCTTAATAAAGGATTTTTATAAATACATAATTCTTATAGTCATAGTGATTGGATTAATTTTATCCTATGTATTTTCAAACTTAATTTCTAAACCTCTAGTGAAATTAAATAAATCTGCAAAGAAAATGAGTGCTATGGACTTCTCTGAAAAGTGTGATATAGAACGTGAAGATGAAATAGGAAATCTAGCTAAAACTTTAAACTTTTTGTCTAAAAATCTATCTAATGCCTTAGATGATTTAAAAATAAAAAATAAAAAGTTAGAAGAAGATATAGAAAAAGAAAGAGAACTAGAAAAACTTAGAAAAGATTTTATTGCTGGAGCATCCCATGAACTTAAAACTCCTATTGGTATAATATCTGGATATGCTGAAGGAATAAAAGACGGTATAGTGGATCATAAGGATCAAGGAGTTTACTTAGATATAATAATTGATGAAGCAGAAAAAATGAACAAATTAGTTATGGATATGCTTGAACTTTCAAAGCTTGAGGCTGGAAAAATTGATTTACATATAATAGATTTTTCCCTTACTGAACTTACTGAGGAAGTTTTAGTAAAGAATTCTGTTGACATAAATAAAAATAATTTAACTGTAATAAAAAACTACTCTCCTACTAACGATTTATATGTTCAAGGAGATGACTTTAAAATAGAACAGGTACTAACTAATTTTGTTACCAATGCTATAAAATATTCTGAACCTAACAACCAAATAATAATAGATATAAAACCAGTTGAGGAAGATAAAATATACTTCTCAATTGAAAATACCGGTGCCCATATTCCTGATTCAGACATAAATAAGATTTGGACTCAATTTTATAGAGGAGATACCTCAAGAAATAGAGGCTCTAGAAGTACAGGACTTGGACTATCCATAGTTAAAAATCTACTTCAAGCTCACGAAAGTGAATTCGGAGTTATGAATACAGAAAATGGGGTTAAATTCTACTTTACCCTAAAAAAATCTAAAGAAATAGATGAAGTAGAAGAAATCTAAAAAGTAACTTTTAATAAAGCTTACAAACATATTCCGAGAATTACTAGATTTCGCTAAGAATTTATAATTATTACTCCGAAGATATCACTAAAGCTTAGAAACTTGCTGCGCTTCAAACAGTCTAAGCTTTTTAACGTGATATCTTCTACATAATAATTTAAATTCTAAAGCTCATCTAGATATTCTCTTCATATTGTTTGTAAGCTTTATTATATTTTTATACAGAATCTTTTAGTTTTTTTAAAGCATTCCACCATCTACAGTTAATATTTGTCCTGTTAAGTATGAAGAATCCTCTGAAGCTAAAAATTTTGCCACTCTTCCAATCTCTTCAACCTCTCCAAATCTATTCATAGGAATTTCTTCCTCTAGCCCCTCTTTTTCTTCCTTACTAAGCCATGAATTCATCTCTGTATTTATTACACCTGGAGCTATACAATTTACTCTTATTCCCCAAGGAGCTATTTCTTTTGCTAAGGCCTTAGTAAATAAATTCATTCCTCCCTTAGTAGTTGAATATAAAACTTCGCAGGAAGCCCCAACATTCCCCCATATGGATGATATATTTATAATTGATGAATTACTTCCTTCTCTTAATAAGTCCATAGAATCCCTTGTAAGCTTCATAGCACCTATTAAGTTAACATTCATAATAGAATCTATCTCTTCATCACTAGCATCCATAAATAATCCTATTTTTGAAATTCCAGCATTATTTACTAATACATCAAGTTTTCCAAATTTATTTTTAATAGAACTTATTATATGATTTCTCTCATCCTTATTTGCTACATTTCCACCTAAAATTTCTCCTGAACCACCTAGTTCTTTAATCATATTTAAGGTTTCATTAGCCCCTTCTAAATCACTATTATATCCAACTAAAACAAAAGCTCCAGCCTTTCCAAATTCCCTTGCTATTCCTCTTCCAATTCCCTTTGAAGCTCCTGTTATATATACTATCTTGCCTAATAATTTTTTCTCCATTAATCCTTCATCCTTTTCTGCACAATATTAAAATTCTTAAAAGTTGTATCAAAATAACTTATTAAAACTTATTTTCATAAACCATTATATAACTAAGTTATAAGACTATCTTAAAACATCTCTTATTATTCTCTTTGCATTCTTATAATATATTTTCTCTATTTCATCCTCTTTAAAACCTTCCCTTTCCAAGGTATTTAATAATAAGCTCATCTTACTTGAATCTTTAATTTCAACCTCATTTTCTATACCATCAAAATCAGATCCTAAGGAAATAACATCTATTCCCCCAATATTTCTTATGTGTTTTATATGTCTAACCATATTTCTTATGGAAGCTAAATTTAAATCCTCTTCCCACTCTTCTTTTAAGAAAGCATTGCAAAAATTTATTCCTGTTACCCCACCATTATTAGCTAGCTCTTTAATCATATGGTCAGTTAAATTTCTGCTATGATTAGTCTTTGTTCTACTATTAGAATGAGATGCTATAATTGGACTCTTTGAATATTTTATTACATCATAGAATCCTCCATCAGAAAGATGAGAAACATCTATTAACATTCCTAGACTATTCATTTCTTCCACAACTTCTATACCTTTTTTAGTAAGACCCTTATCCTTATATTTAAACTCATAATTTGGATATCCTAAGTCATTTATATAGTTCCAAGTTAAGGTTATTAAAGAAACTCCCTCTTCTTTAAACTCCCTTAACTTTTCAATGTCACCCTTAATAGCATCTCCCTCTTCAATAGTTATAAAGGCTCCTATTTTATCCTCTTTTTCTGCCCTTTCTAAATCACTTATATTTCTGCATAAGACTATATCTCTTGAATTCTCATTTATTTCTCTTTTAAAATTCTGTAGCATTTCTTTGCAATAAGAATAAGTATCAGAATTACATTCTTTATTTATAAACAAAGCGAAAAATTGAGCTAAAGCTTCCCCTTCTCTTAATTTATTTATATCAACTTTTAAATCATTTTTAAAAAGCTTTTTATTTTCTTGAAGCATACGTGATGCTGTATCACAATGAAAATCTATAAATCTCATAAAAATCTTCATAGGTAAATTCCTATGAAAGTTCACCTCTTTCAACTACTAATATGAATATTTTCACAATATAAACTATATCAAAAAATTTTCTCTTTTTAAATTATTCTCTTGTAATACTATTATTATTAAAAAATTAAAGCCATGTTACAAATTTAAATTGCAACATGACTTTAATTCTTTATTCAGTATTTCTTAAAGAGAATACTAAATTCACCAAAGGGAAATTAGTACTACCTTAAAAACTATTTTTTAATTATTAATATAAAGGATACTTAGCACATAAAGCTTTAACTCTTGCTTTTAATGGCTCTAAATCTCCATCTTTTTCTTTAATAGCATCATTTATTATAGAAGCTATTTCTTTCATTTCTTCTTCTTTAAATCCTCTAGTTGTTATAGCAGGAGTTCCTATTCTAACACCACTAGTAACAAATGGACTTCTTGTTTCATTTGGTACAGTATTTTTGTTTAAAGTTATTCCTATGCTATCTAAAAGAATTTCTGCATCTTTACCAGTTATATCTTTATTAGTTAAATCAACAAGTATTAAATGGTTATCAGTTCCATTTGAAACTAATTTAAATCCATAAGATTCTAAAGCTTCTGCTAAAACATGTGCATTTTTAACAACTTGCTCCATATATGTTTTAAAACTTGGTTCTAATGCTTCTTTAAAACAAACAGCCTTTGCAGCTATTATATGCATTAAAGGACCACCTTGTATTCCTGGGAAGATATTCTTATCTAATGCTTTTGCAAATTTTTCTTTACAAAGTATTAATCCACCTCTTGGTCCTCTTAAAGTTTTATGAGTTGTTGATGTAACAAAATCAGCATAAGGAACTGGTGATGGATGTAAGCCTGTAGCTACAAGCCCTGCAATGTGAGCTATATCAACCATTAAGTATGCTCCTACCTCATCTGCTATCTCTCTTAAAGTTTTAAAATCTATAATTCTTGAATATGCACTAGCTCCTGCAACTATTAATTTAGGTTTATGTTTAAGAGCTAATTCTCTTACAGTTTCATAATTTATTGTTTCTGTCTCTTTATCTACACCATATGACACGAAATTAAATAATCTACCTGAAAAGTTAACTGGTGAACCATGAGTTAAATGTCCTCCATGGCTTAAATCCATTCCTAATACAGTATCACCTGGCTCTAATATTGAAAAATAAACAGCCATATTAGCTTGTGATCCTGAATGTGGTTGTACATTAGCATGCTCAGCCCCAAATAATTTTTTTACTCTTTCTCTTGCTAAATCTTCAACCTCATCTACTACGTGACATCCACCATAGTATCTTTTTGAAGGGTAACCCTCAGCATATTTATTTGTTAAATATGATCCCATAGCTTCCATAACAGCTTTGCTAACAAAGTTTTCTGAAGCTATAAGCTCTATACTATTTTCTTGTCTTTCCTTTTCCTTTTGAACAAGATGTGCAATTTGCTCATCTTCTCTTTCTAAGTTGTCAAAATTCATTTTCTTCACCCCAAACGTAAAATGTATATTACTTATTATAAATTTATTAATTATTTTTAGCAACAAAAAATAATTTGTTTATATTTTGATTAAACTAATATGAGTTTGTATAGCTTATTTTAACTTTTCATATGTTATAATTACTATATTGGTTATAAATTTACATAGGGGAGAATAATATGGATTTTGACAAAGTATTACATATTGCAACTTTTGCAGGTAGAATAATACTAGAAAGCGGTGGAGAAACTTACAGAGTTGAGGAAACTATTTGTAGAATCTGTGCAGCTTACGGTATTAGATATGCTGAAAGTTTTGTTACCCCAACTGGAATTATGGTTTCTGTTTACGATGAGAATAATTATACAACTACTTTAGTAAAAAGAGTTACTAATAGAACTGTTGATTTGCAGAAAATCCACTTGGTTAATGAACTTTCAAGAAAACTTTATACGGAAAAATATTCTCTTGATGAGGTTTTAGAAAAATTAATAGATATAAATGAAAACTGTCCTAAATACGATTTCAGAACAAATCTAGTATTTTCAGCCATAGCAGCTGCTGGATTCACCACTATATTAGGAGGTAATATAGAAGACTGCGTAGTATCATTTTTTGTTGGAATGTTTGTAAAACTAGCTACCTTTAAGGCTGGGGAATTAGGAATAAACGCCTTTTTTATAAATACTTTAGGTGGAGCAATCGCTGCTCTCTTATCCTTAATAGCCTATAGCTTAGGAGTTGGAAGTAATTTAGACACAATGATAATAGGTAGTATAATGCTATTAGTTCCTGGTTTATCTATTACAAATGCTATTAGAGATACAATAGCTGGTGATTTAATATCAGGCCTTATAAGGGCAGCTGAGGCCTTCTTAGTAGCTATCTCTATAGCTGTTGGAACTGGTATGGTTATGAGTATTTGGATTTACTTTGGAGGTGGTATATAAGTGGTTTTAATTAAAGAAGTTCTAGCTACCTTCATAGCTACTATAGCTTTTGGAGTATTATTTAATATTCACGGAAAGAATTTATTCTTTGCCGGAATAGGTGGAGCCTTAGGGTGGCTAGTTTATAAAATAGGATTATATTTTGGACTAAGTGTCATATTATCAATGTTCTTTTCAGCAATTGCCTTTAGTGCTTATTCTGAAATATATGCAAGAATTTTAAAAACTCCAGTAACCACAATAGTTGTTTGTGCCTTAATCCCCTTAGTTCCTGGAGGGGGCATGTATAATACTATGTACGAAGCTATAAAGGGAGATGCTATGTCAACTTGGAATCAAGCCATAATGACAATTTCATCTTCAGGCGCATTAGCCTTAGGAGTTTTATTTGTATCTACAATCACTCGTTTAATAAACAATAGAAAAAAACAATATACTCATGGATCATTAAATCCTAAAAACATATTATTATTTAAAAAATTAAAAAACAAAAGCAATATAGATTTTCATACAAAAAAATAGACCACAAAGGTGGTCTATTATTTTACAAAACTATTTAATGTTTTTATTAATTGTTCTAATCCTGCTAATTCCTCTTTATCCTCTTCTCCTATACCCATACAATTTCTAGCATAGTTTTCTATAAGAAGTACCCCAACTTTGTTTATAGCAGCTCTTATGGCAGATATTTGAGTTAATACATCCCTACAACAAACATCCTTCTCTACCATTCCTTGAATTCCTTTTACTTGCCCCTCTATTTTTCTTAATCTTACAAGTATATCTTTTCTTAAAGCTTCATTATCATTCAAAATTTACACCTCATACCATTATTGTAATCTAATATATAATATTTTTAATTTATATTATTATTTCATATTAATTACTTAATATACCTTAATTCCTATTTGAAAGTCAATAAAAATAGCAATCTATAATTAAGATTTACTTTTTAAATGGTAAAGTAATAAAAACTCTTAACTTATAAAGTGCAAGCCTTTTTACTCATTTTCCATATAAATTGACTAAAATTAGCGTGAGTAAAAACCCACGCTAATTAAGTTTACTTTAGTATCTCAATTTAGATTGCTCAAAAATTATTCTGCCGTATCTTCTTTCTTTATTGTTTCAATTCCTAATTCTTTTAATTGTTCTTCATCTACTATATTAGGTGCTTCAGTTAAATAACAGAATGCATTTTGGTTTTTAGGGAATGTTATAACGTCCTTAATATTTTCAGTTCCTGCTAAGAACATTATCATTCTATCTAAACCGAAAGCTAATCCGCCGTGTGGTGGTGGTCCAAATTTAAATGCTTCTAATAAGAATCCAAATCTTTCCCAAGCTGATTCTTGAGTAAATCCTAATACTTCAAACATTTTTTCTTGAAGTTTAGTATCATGTATTCTTATAGATCCTCCACCTAACTCTTCTCCATTTAATACTAAGTCATAAGCCTTAGCTCTAACTCTTCCTGGATCAGTATCTAAGTATTGTATATCCTCATCCATTGGCATTGTAAATGGATGGTGAGCTGCAAAGTATCTTCCTTCTTCTTCATCGTACTCAAGAAGATCAAACTCTGTTATCCATGTGAAGTTAAACTCACTCTTATCTTTAACTAAATCAAATTTTCTTGAAAGCTCTAATCTTAATTCTCCTAAAGCTTTTAAAACTACTGAGTTTTTATCAGCAACTATAAGAATTAAATCTCCTGTTTTAGCTCCCATAGTTTCAATTATTTTGTTTAGATCCTCTTCACTAAAGAATTTAGCTATTGGTGATTTAACACCTTCTTCTTTTAATTGAATCCATGCTAATCCTTTAGCTTTGAAAGTTTTAACGAACTCTCCTAATCTATCTATGTCTTTTCTTCCCATAGAAGCTCCGCCTTCTAAGCATAAACCTCTAACAGAACCGCCATTAGCTACAGCGTCTGTGAATACTTTAAATCCACATTCTTTAACAACATCACTTAAGTTTGTGATTTCCATTCCAAATCTTAAGTCAGGTTTATCTGAACCGTATTTTTCCATAGCATCTTTAAATGTCATTCTCTTTATTGGAGTTTTTACATCTACTCCTAAAACCTCTTTAAATACATGTTTTATTAAACCTTCATTTAAAGCCATAACATCGTCTTGCTCAACAAATGACATTTCTAAGTCAACTTGAGTAAACTCTGGTTGTCTATTAGCTCTTAAGTCCTCATCTCTGAAACACTTAACTATTTGGAAGTATCTATCAAAACCTGATACCATTAATAATTGTTTAAATAATTGTGGTGATTGAGGTAATGCATAGAACATTCCTGGATAGTTTCTTGATGGAACAAGATAATCTCTAGCTCCTTCTGGAGTTGACTTTGTAAGTATTGGTGTCTCCATTTCTAAGAAACCATTTTGATCTAAATAATCTCTTATTGCTTTAGTTGTCTTATGTCTTATTTTGAAGATATTTTGCATATCTGGTCTTCTTAAATCTAAGTATCTATACTTTAATCTAATACTTTCAGCAGCATCTAAATCTTCTTTTATATATATTGGAGGAGTATCTGACTCAGATAAAATCTTTAATTCCTCAGCTTTTAACTCAACCATACCTGTTGGCATGTTTGGATTTACTGATTCTCTCTTAACTATTTCACCTGTTACAGCAATACAATATTCAGGTCTTATTGATTTTGCTTTTTCTAGGATTTCTTCTCCTAAATCATCATTAAATACAACCTGTAAAATTCCTTCTCTATCTCTTAAGTCTATAAATTGAAGACCTCCAAGATTTCTATTTCTTTGAACCCAACCCATTACGGTTACTTTTTGTCCAATATGGCTTTCTCTAGCGTCGCCACACATTATGTTACGCTTTAATCCATTTAAAGCTTCACCCATTTTAATTCTCCTCCTGTCTACTACTTAACTATATTTACTATTTCATTTATATCTAAGCTGATTTCGAATTGTTCTCCATCGCTCATTCTCTTAATTTTAATTTTATTTTCTTCTATTTCAGAATCACCTATAACAAAAGTATATTTAGCTCCTATTTTATTAGCATATTTCATTTGAGCCTTAACACTCTTTCCTAAGTGATCTATTTCAGCCTTTATGCCAGCTTTTCTAAGATTAAATGCTAATTTCATAGCTTCAAGCTTAGCATTATCTCCCATTGAGCCAATATAAACTTCGCATCTAACAGGTTCAGGAATTTCTATTCCTTCCTCATCTAATATTAAAAGAAGTCTTTCTAAACCTAATCCAAATCCCATAGCTGGAGTTTTAGGACCGTCTACTTCTTCTACTAAGTAGTCATATCTTCCTCCACCACAAACTGTTAATCCATCTTTTATAACTTCAAAAACAGTTTTACTATAGTAATCTAATCCTCTTACTATTTGTGGATCTATGTTATACTCTATTCCCATAACATCTAAGTAAGCTTTTAACTTGCTAAAGTGATCACTACACTCTTCGCAGATGTAATCTAGTATTGAAGGAGCTTCCTTAACTATTTCCTTACATCTCTTTTCTTTACAGTCTATGATTCTCATAGGATTCTTTTCAAATCTTGTTTTACAAGTTTCACAAAGATTATCATAGTTCTCTTTTAAGTATTGTTTTAAAGCTTCATTGAATTTTGCTCTACATTTTGGACATCCTAAACTGTTTATATTTAAGCTTAATCCTTTTATTCCAAAATCCTCTGTTAATACTCTCATAACTAAAGATAAGATTTCTGCATCAATAGAAGCTTCTTGTGAACCAAAAACTTCTATTCCATATTGATGGAATTCTCTTAATCTTCCTTTTTGCATTTTTTCATATCTAAAGCATGGAGTAAAATAGAACATTTTTGTTGGCTGAGCATCAGCATATAAACTATTTTCAATAAATGCTCTAACAGCTGGAGCTGTCCCCTCTGGTTTAAGAGTTATACTTCTTCCACCTTTATCTTCAAAAGTATACATTTCCTTTTGAACCACGTCAGTAGTTTCTCCAACTCCTCTTTTGAAAAGTTCAGTTGCCTCAAACATAGGAGTTCTGATCTCTCTAATTCCATATTCAGCTGATATTTTTCTTAACTTTTCTTCTATATAATGCCATTTATAAGCGTCATTAGGTAACATATCCTTTGTACCCTTTTGAGCTTGTATCGCCATAAACAACTCCTCCTACATAATATTAAATTTTTTATTTATATAAAGTATCAAGTAATTCTATCTTACCTTCAACCATTTCCTCTATTCTTTTTACATATTCCTTTACATCTTTAACATTTGCAAATCTTTCTATACGATTTTTATCTTCTTCTAAAAATACTACCTTAGAAACTGCATCTGCTCCTAATGCAATTATAGTCTGCTTATCTTCAATCATTTGAATATTGTAGATACATTCCTTGTTATCTTTTGAATATCCCACATTCTCCATGTTACCAACCATATTTTTTTGTCTATACATATAATATGGATGCATATTTAGTTCTCTACCTAAAACTTTACTCATTTCATACATCTTATTAAGATTTTTTTGCTCTGCAATAGTTATAGTGTTATGTAAAACTAAATTTTCATGAAGTCTTGATGCTCTTTTAATAGACATCCCATGAATAGTTAAACTATCTGGATTAAGATCCTTTATCATAGAGCATGTTTTAGAAACTTCTGAAATATCTTCATTTGGAAGACCTATTATAATATCCATATTTATGTTATCAAAGTCTAAGCTTCTTGCCAAATTGAATTTATCCACTACATCCTCTGTTAAATGCCCTCTACCTATTGATTTCAAGGTTTTATCGTTCATACTTTGAGGATTTATAGATATTCTAGATACTTCATATCTCTTCATAGTTTTTAATTTTTCTTCAGTTATAGAATCAGGTCTTCCACATTCAACAGTGAACTCCTTTATTCCTTTATTATTAACGAAACTATCATATATATGTTTCATTAATACTTCAAAATGTTCATTATTTACTGAGGTTGGAGTACCTCCACCAAAATAAACAGTTTCTATCTTTAAGCCTTTCTTTGATACATAATCACTTATAGCTGAAATTTCTTTACTTAAAGCTTCTAAATAAGGCTCAATATCTTTCTTACATCCAGCTATAGGATTTGCTGCAAAGGAACAATAAAGGCATCTTGTAGGGCAAAAAGGCATACCAACATATATACTTATGTTTTTTTCCTCTTTATTTACAAAACTTTCTTCTCTTTCTGCAACTTCTATGCAAAGTTTAGCTTTTTCTTCCCTAGCCATATAATTATCTTCAAAATATTTTATTATCTCTTCCTCAGATTTTCCTTCTCTTATTAGAGATAAGGCTATTTTACTTGGTCTTATTCCAACTAATGTTCCCCAAGGATATTCATCCTTAAGAGTTTCAGATAAAAATTTGAATATTCCCTTTTTAAGTTCTGTTTTAAATCCGTATCCTTCTTTGAACTCATAAGAAAAACTATTGTCTCCCTCTGAAATCTTAACCATATTTTCAGATATAAAGACATCGTAGTCTCTCTCTTCATCTTTATTTACAAACTTTAATTCCTTAAAAGTATAGAATATATTAAACATTTGATAAACGTCATATCTATACTTTAAGTCATTAAGATATATTTTAATATACATAAAAATCTCCTGCTAAAAATGGGTTTCTTTGTCTTTCGTGTTTAATAGTTGAACTTGGTCCATGTCCTGGATATACTGCTATGTCATCACCTAATGGAACCAGTTTATCATTTATACTCTTAAGAAGAGTGGAATGATTACCCCCTTCAAAATCACTTCTTCCAATTGATTCTCTAAATAGAGTATCTCCTGTAAAAAGACAATTATCTATTAAGAAGCATAATCCTCCTGGAGTATGTCCTGGTGTCTCTAGACATTTTATTTCATAATTATCTGAGAACTTAAGAGTATCTCCATCTTTTAAATATCCATCTGCCTTTGGAAGTTTTCCAAAAACATCAACATTTCTTTCTATCATATCTTCATCTTTTTTATCTATATAAAAAGGTATTTTATATTTTTCTGCAAGTTTTTGCACAGCTCCCACATGATCAAAATGTCCATGAGTTAATAATATCATTTTTGGTTTTGCATCTAAAGATTCTATTACACTTTCAATTCTTGATGCTTCTTCACCTGGATCTACTATTATACAATCCTTAGTTTCTTCATCTATAACAACATAACAATTAGCTTGATACATTCCTACTGGAATTGTTTTTATTAACATATCAATCCCTCCTAAAAAATGAAGTTTAATTTATATTTTTAACCGAATTTATAGGAGTCTAACTTATTAAGCTAAACTCCTATAAAAAATCTCAATGTTTAACTTTTCTAAAAGCCTATATTTATTATAATGCTTTATTGGCAAAATAGTAATATTTGTTTAGAAATTCTTTTTGCTATCTAAAATTAAAGTTACAGGCCCATCATTTTCTATGTCAACTACCATATGGGCACCAAAGACTCCAGTTTCAACTTTTATGCCCTCTTCTCTACACATGCTTACAAACTCATCAAAAAGTTTCTTAGCTTCATCCCCTCCAAGAGCATTCATGAAATTTGGTCTTCTTCCCTTTCTACAGTCTCCATAAAGGGTAAATTGTGATATAAGAAGTAGTTCTCCACAAACATCCTTTAAAGATAAATTCATTTTATCTTCTTCATCTTCAAAAACTCTTAAGTTTAAAACTTTATCTTTCATATATTTTAAGTCTTCAATAGTATCCTCTTTACCAATTCCAACTAATACATTAAAGCCTTTATTTATACTTCCAACTATCTCATTATCCACTTTAACAGAGGATTTATTTACTCTTTGAACTACAACTCTCACGGTTATGCCCCCTTTTATTTATTTACTCTATAAACGTCTAATATTCCTTGTAGTCTTCTTATTTTCTTCATTAATTCTTTTAATTGTTCTATATTATCAATTTTTACTTGAATATTTATATTTGCTACTCCATTTTTACCTGATTTAGCATTTAAAGAAAGTAGGCTAAGATTAGAGTCAGTTATAACTAACATAACATCAGATAATAAACACATTCTATCTTCTGCTTTAACTTCAAGTTCAGCCACATATGCAGCTCCCTTTTCAGTTCCCCAACTAACATCTACAACTTTCTCTCCCTGTTTTTCTACTATAGCTTTAAAATTAGAACAGTCCTTTCTATGTACAGAAACTCCTCTTCCTTTAGTTATGTATCCAGCTATATCATCTCCAGGTACAGGATTACAACATCTTGCAAATCTAACCATTATATTGTTTAATCCCTTAACAGTTACTCCATAGCTTTGTTTTTTCTTTGTTTGTCTTTCAGTTTTAGCTATTTGTTCTTCAATATTTTTATTTAATTCTTCTTCGCTAACCTGTTTTACAACATTCTCTTTAAGCTTAGATATTACAGTAGATGAAAGTAACTCTCCTTCTCCTACGGCTACATATATTTCTTCAATATTATTTAAATGATATCTTTTTAATAATTTGTCATATAATGGCCCTTTGCAAAGGTCTGAAAATACTAAGGATTGCTTCTTACATTCCTTTTCAAGCATTTCCTTTCCTCTTTCTAAATTTTCTTCTCTTCTTGCTTTTCTAAGCCATTGTTTTATTTTACTTCTAGCTTGATTACTATTAGCTATATTTAACCAATCTATATTAGGCCCTCTAGATGATGAAGATGTTAATATCTCTACTATTTCCCCAGTTTTAAGCTTGTAATCTAAAGTTACTATCTTTCCGTTTACCTTAGCTCCTACACACTTGTTTCCTATATCTGTATGAATCTTATATGCAAAGTCTATAGGAGTTGCTCCCGCTGGTAAATTTATAACTACCCCCTTAGGAGTAAATACAAATATTTCATCTGAGAATAAGTCAAGCTTGAATCCTTCCATAAACTCAGTTGCATCAACAGCTTCCTTTTGCCACTCAAGTATATCTCTAAGCCATGTTAACTTGTTTTCAAAAGTCATATCTTTTGAATCAGTTCCAGTAACACCACTCTTATATTTCCAGTGAGCTGCTATTCCGTACTCAGCCGTTCTATGCATTTCAAAAGTTCTTATTTGAATTTCAAAAGTCTTTCCTTCACTTCCTATTACTGTTGTATGTAAGGATTGATACATATTAGGTTTTGGCATCGCTATGTAATCTTTAAATCTACCTGGTATTGGCTTATAAATCGTGTGTACTATACCTAGTACTGCATAGCAATCTTTAACTGTATTAACTAAAATCCTTATGGCTGTTAAATCAAAGATTTGTTCTATGCTCTTATGTTTATTTACCATTTTTCTATATATACTGTAGAAATGTTTTGGTCTTCCTTCTATATCGCTATCTATATTAGCTTTATCTAAATTTTCTTTTAGCTCTTCAATTATACGAGAAATAAATTTTTCTCTCTCCACTCTTTTTTCAGCTATCATATTTACTAAGTCATAATATTCTTCTGGGTGAATATATCTTAAACACAAATCTTCTAATTCCCACTTTATTTTAGATATACCTAATCTATGAGCTAAAGGTGCAAATATATCTAAAGTTTCTTGAGCTTTTTTCTTCTGTTTTTCAGGCTTCATATATTTAAGTGTTCTCATATTATGAAGTCTATCTGCTAGTTTTATTATTATAACCCTTATGTCTTTAGCCATTGCTAAAAGCATTTTTCTTACATTGTCAGCTTGTTGTTCTTCTTTGCTTTTATATTTTATCTTACCAAGTTTAGTAACGCCATCAACTAAGTTAGCTACTTCAACATTAAAAATATTACTTATATCTTCATAAGTATAATCCGTATCTTCTATGACATCATGAAGAAGTCCTGCAACTATAGTATTTGTGTCCATGCCCATATCAGCTAATATCATAGCTACGCTAATAGGATGAATTATGTATGGCTCTCCTGATTCTCTTTTTTGTTCTTTATGTGCTTCAAAAGCTAAATCATATGCTTTTTTAACTAAATCTATATCAACATTGTTCCCATTAGCTTTTATTTTAGAAATTAGTTCTTCTAACATACTGGATTATTCTCCCCTACTTAAAATTTCTTTTAATATATTATATTATTATATAACAAAAAAATAAAATAAACCAATAATAAAATTAATGGCTGGTCAATAAACCAGCCATTTTAAACTCTATTATAATTTTTTACAAAATTAAAGAATTTTAAACATCATAATCAACTAATGATGTTACTTCGTATCCTTTTAATTTATCTCTTCCTTTTAATTCTGTTAACTCAATAGTAAATGCTAATCCAGCAACTTCTCCACCAGCTTGTTCTACTAATTTAGCAACAGCAGCTATTGTACCACCAGTAGCTAAAAGATCGTCAACTATAGCAACTCTCATACCTGGTTTTATAGCATCTTTGTGTATTTCTAAAGCATCTTTTCCATACTCTAAATCATATTCTACTCTAACTGTATCCCCTGGAAGTTTACCTGGCTTTCTTACTGGAATGAATCCAACACCTAAAGCATATGCTACAGGAACTCCAAATATAAATCCTCTAGCTTCTGGTCCAACTACAACGTCAATATTCTTATCTTTGAAGAATTCTGCCATTTGGTCAACTGAATCTCTTAAGCCTTCTCCATCTGCTATTAAAGTAGTTATGTCTTTAAAACTTATTCCCTTCTTAGGAAAATCTTCTATAACTCTTATTTTATCCTTTAAACTCATTACTTTGCCTCCAAAATCAATAAATATATATAAATTTTAATTACTACCTTATTTTTTCATTATAAATATATTTAGTTATTTGCTCCGCTCTGTCCTTATCATTTGTAGTCAATAACTCCACAATTATCTTCGCGTTATCTTTTTTGCTAATGGCACCTTCTCTTGGAGTTATCTCATTAACTATTTTATTAATACTATCTATATTTATATCACTAATATTAAAGAAACTCTTAATAGCATTCAATCCTATACTATTAGTATATCTTAAATATTGAATGCCTTCCTTTAATATTATTCCATTTTCCCCTTTATTTTTAACGTTCTTTGAAACACTACCTATAAGTATTAAATCTAAATACTTATTTATTCTTTTCATGTTATAATATATAGCAATAGCTTGCATTAACTTAAAAGTTAACCCCGAATTAGTCAAATCCTTATATCTATATGAACACTTTTCTTCACTTGGGTTTATATATGTTGAATCATATATGCATTTTGTGCGTTTATTTTCCATTATTATTAGATCTATATTAAATCTATTACAGAGATTCTCCACCTCTTTATTTTTAAGTCCACAACCTACTGTTATTAAAAGTTCTGCACCTAAAAAAGCAATATCTTCCCTTAAAGTATATTCATCTATATCATAATTTTTTTCTTCATGTTCTGAACTTACACAATATTCAACATCAGCATTTAAATACTTTAGTATAAGCATTAAAGATGATATTGCACATATGGAATCTAAATCACATCCACCATATATAACTATCTTTTCTCTATTGTTAATTGCAGATGCTAGTCTTTCTATTGCTTTATTCATATTTTTAATGTTAAAAGGGCTATACCCAGATATGTAATTAGTGCAATATATGTTTTTCCAAGCCTTCTGCATAATTTAACTCCTCCATAAAATTAAGAAAACAAGTATATTATAATTTAAAATTACCTTTTTGACAAATACTTTTCAAATAAATACGTATTCATTAGTCATTTTTATTACTTTTCTCCTATTTTTCTTAAAAAACAATAAAAATTCTAATTAAAATAAAAAAAATGCTAAAAGTTATAAAACTTTTAGCATTTATATACTATTACTTATTTCTTGCCTTTTTATTTTTTTGTCTGTTAGCTAAAATACACCAAATTGGACTTGCTATAAATATTGAAGAACAAGCTCCTGATGCTATACCAACTATTAATGGGAAAGCAAAATCTCTAACTGTAGGAACAAATATATAAACACAAACTATAGTGATTAAAGTTGTAAGTGTTGTATTTATAGATCTTGACATTGTTTGAGTTATACTCATGTCTGCAATCTCTTCTACAGATTTTCCTCTAAGTTTTTTTCTATTTTCTCTTATTCTATCAAATATAACTATTGTATCATTTATAGAATAACCTACTATTGTAAGTATAGCCGCTATAAATGGAGTATTTATTGTTATTCCAAATACAGCATAAACACTTATAGTTATTAATACATCATGTAATAGAGCTATTATAGCTGCAATACCAAAAGAGAATTCAAATCTTATAACTACGTATATAAGCATACCTATTACGGCTATCACAAGAGCTACTATGGCATTTGTTGTTAAATCTCTTCCTACTGAAGCCCCAATCTCATTTTGTGATACTAAGGCATCATCTTTTAAATCATATTTTTCTTTAAGAGCCTTAAAGATATCATTAACTTGAGAACTATTTAACTCTTTTGCTTTTATTTGAATTTCAGTACCATTAACTTGATTTGTAACGGCATCCTTTGAATATTCATCTACAATTTTATCAACATCGGTTTTATTAAAATCTGTACCCATGTTTATTACAACCTGAGTACCCCCTCTAAAGTCGATTCCAAAGTTCATACCTTTAGTAAACATAAATCCAAAACCTATAACAATTATAAGAATTGATATAGTAAACCATATTTTCTTCTTCTCTACAATTTTAAGCATTATGTCTACCTCCTTTTATACGACCAAACATTGAAGGCTTATTTAATATTCCCATGTTGAATCCTAAATTCATAAAGAATCTTGTCATTATTATAGCGGTAAACATACTTATTACAATACCTATTAATAATGTTAAAGCAAATCCTTTAACTGGTCCTGATCCAAAGAAGTATAATACTAAACCAGCAATAAGGGTTGTTATATTAGAATCCATTATTGATCTTAAAGCATTGCTAAAACCTATTTTCATAGCTGATGTTATACTTCTACCATTTCCAAGTTCTTCTTTGATTCTTTCAAATATAAGTACGTTAGCATCTACTGCCATACCTACTGTTAATAAGAAAGCTGCTATACCTGGTAAAGTAAGAGTTACTCCTACTAATGCAAATATATAAAGCACTAATAATATATAAACACTTAGTGACATACATGCAATGAATCCTGGAACTCTATAGTATAGTATCATAAATAAGAATATTATAGCTACACCTATTGCTCCTGCTTTCAGAGCATTTGGAAGAGCATTTGCACCTAATTGAGCACCTACAGTCTCAACTGAAACTGCCTTAACTGGAACTGGTAATGCACCAGCATTTATTATTCCAGATACCTTTTCAGCTTCTTCCATTGATCTATTTCCTGAAATAATAGCTTCACCATTAGAAATTATGTCATTTACTACTGGATCTGTTAATGTTTCATTATCCATTTTTATAGCTATTTTTTGGCCTTTATATTTTTTTGTTGCCTCAGCAAACTTTTGCTTACCTTCTTCGTTAAGCTCTAATTTTATAACTGGCTTACCTGTTTGAGGGTCTATATATACACTTGACTTTTCAACATCTTTACCTGTTAAAATAACATCATCCTCAGGCCCTACAAATGTTAACTCCCCTGTTTTTTGAAGAGAATCCACTATAGTTCCTGAATCGTATTGTCCTGGAATATCAATTCTTATTCTATTATTTCCCTCTGTTGTTACTACAGTTTCTGAAACTCCAACCTTATTAACCCTTAAAGATAGAAGTTCCTTTGTTGTGTTTAATTGATCTACTGTTACGTCATTACTTTGGATTTCCATAAGAACAGAAACTCCACCTTGTAAATCCAATCCTTTAGTTATAACCTCATTAAACGTTTTAAATTGATAGTCCCCTAATGTAAATCCTTTGAACCCTGCTAGAGCTAAAAAACTTATCACTGCTATGGAGATAAAAAATAATATGAAGCTACCTAATTTTGATTTCATGGTTATCCCCCTCTGTAAAATTTTCTCTGATAAACTAAATTATATTAATATGTTGCCATATAGTCAATATATGGCAACAATTATTAATATTATATTTTTATTCAGCGTCCATAGTCTTTGACTTTAATGCAATAGCACACTCAATTCTTTTCTTTTGCATTTCACATCCAACTTCATAAGGAACATGAATATCGCCATTAAAGTTAAAGTTATTAGCTTGACATCCACCACTACAGTAGAATCTAGCCCAACATTCTTTACATTTTGGTTTATTATATATGTGAGCTTGTTTAAATTCTGTTGAAAGATCTTTTCTGATTTCTCCATCATAGATATTTCCTAGTAAGAAATCAGTATTTCCAACGAATTGGTGACATGGATATATTTCCCCATCTGGAGTTACAGCAATATACTCATGACCTGCTCCACATCCTGCTATTCTCTTATAAACACAAGGACCACCATTTAAATCAATGTTAAAGTGATAGAATTTGAATATGTTATCTCCCTCTTCTAATCTTCTCACCATTTCATTGTATAATTTATCATACTCTCCAAATATATTTGGTAAATCTTCTCTTCTTAAAGATAATTCATGTTCATCTGGAAGAACAACTGGCTCTATTGAAATCTCAGTAAATCCTTCATTAGCAAGAGCCATTACATCTTGGAAGAAGTCAGTATTATTTCTTGTAAATGTTCCTCTAGCATAATATTGTTTACTTGGATCTCTCTTTTCAACCATTTTCTTTATGTTTGGAAGTATTCTATCATAACTTCCTGAACCATCAACTCTTATTCTAACAGCATCGTTAACTTCTTTTCTTCCATCTATTGAAAGAATTATATTTCCGATGTTTTTATCTATATAATCGATTCTTTCATCATTTAAAAGAGTTGCATTAGTAGTCATAGTAAATCTTACATTTTTGCCTACTTCTTGTCCTCTTTTCTTACCATAATCTATTATTTCTTTTATAGTATCAAATACCATTAGTGGTTCCCCACCAAATAAATCAACTTCTATATTCTTTATTCCACCTGAATTTGCTAATACAAAATCAATAGCTTTTTTACCAACTTCAGCACTCATTGGTTTTCTACATCCTTTGTATTCTCCCTCGTCAGCGAAACAATATTTACATCTTAAATTACAGTCATGTACAACATTTAAGCATAGAGCTTTTATGTATGAAGGTGCCTTGTCACTTTCTTTAGCAACCTCTTCATATAAATCTCCTGAGTATAAAGCGTCTTCTTCTACTAATTGAAGTAAATCTTCATAAGCCTCTTTAATTTCCTCAACTGGATATTTATCTTTTAACTTTTCAATTAAAGATTCCTTACTACTTAATTTGTTATCATTATCTATCATATTGTAAATAAGGTCATCAACAATATGAACACTTCCTGAGTTTACGTCTACTACGTAATACTCTCCACCTTGCATAAATTTATGAATTAATGCCACAATATTTCCTCCTAACTAAGAACTATGGCAGCAACTTTAAAAGTTACTGCCACTTAAGAATTTTTATAATTAATTTTCACAAGCTAAGTTTGCTACTGTAGCTGATGTTTTACAAGCTGATTGGCATGAGTTAGCACACTCTCTGCAATCTGCTGGTTTACATAAGCTCTTTTTTAAGCTTGACTTGTTTACTGTTTTTATACGCTTCATTTACTCTTCCTCCAATCAAAACTATCTTTAATATTATACCATGTTAAGGTTTAATTTTAAAGTTCTTTTTAAAAAGCTAATTTGATTTACCACCCTTATTCTTTCACATTATAATATAAAATTCAATACCTAAAATGAAAAAATAGTTATTTTAATGCATAAAATACATTAAAACAACTATTTCTTTAAATTATACTAATCAATCTTTGAACTTATGCCTTGTTTTGAAAACTCGATCTTTGTTCTATCTTGAGTAGTCTCTATTATAACGCTATCATCTTTTAATTTTACTATTCTACCTATGATTCCGCCTCTAGTTATGATCTTATCATTTACTTTTAGCTCATCTATCATAGCATCATATTTTTTCTTTCTTTTCTTTTCTGGTAAGATAAGTAAGAAATAAAATACACCAAACATTAAAATAAAAGGTAATACCATTGTTGCTATTTGTTGAAAATTCATACTAGCCACTCCCTTCTTATTATGTAAATTTTATATTATTAAGCTCTTCCATTCCACTCTTCTAATTTTTTAGCTTTGAATTCTGCAAAGTATCCGCCATCTATAGCATCTCTTATATCCTCCATAAGCTTATTATAGAAGTATAGATTGTGAAGAACACATAATCTCATAGCTAACATTTCTTTAGCCTTAAATAAGTGTCTTATATATGCTCTTGTGTAATTTTTACATGCAGGACATTGACATCCTTCATCTATTGGTCTAGCATCTAATTCAAACTTAGCATTCATTAAGTTTATTTTACCTTCTTTAGTGAAAACATGACCATGTCTTCCATTTCTAGCAGGTAAAACACAATCAAAGAAGTCTACTCCTCTTTCTACTGCTTCTAATATATTTGATGGAAGACCAACCCCCATTAAATATATTGGTTTATCCTCTGGCAAGTGAGGAACTACAGCATCTATAACTCTATACATTTCTTCATGAGTTTCTCCAACCGCTAATCCTCCAATAGCATATCCATCTAAATCCATTTCTCTTATAGTTTTAGCATGTTCTATTCTTATATCTTCATAAACTCCACCTTGGTTAATACCAAAAAGCATTTGCTCTTTATTAACAGTGTCATCTAATGAATTTAATCTATCCATTTCTTTTTTACATCTTTCAAGCCATCTTGTTGTTCTTGCAACTGACTTTTCTACATATTCTCTAGTTGATGGATTTGGAATACATTCATCAAAAGCCATAGCTATTGTTGAACCTAAATTACTTTGTATTTGCATACTTTCTTCTGGTCCCATGAATATTTTTCTACCATCTATGTGTGAGTTAAAATAAACTCCCTCTTCTTTTATCTTTCTCATTCCTGCTAATGAGAAAACTTGGAATCCACCTGAATCTGTTAAGATTGGTCTATCCCAATTCATAAAGTTATGTAAGCCTCCCATTTGCTTTACAATCTTATCTCCTGGTCTTAAATGTAAATGGTATGTATTAGAAAGCTCTACTTGACATCCTATTTCTTTTAAATCCATTGAAGAAACAGCACCTTTTATAGCTGCTAAAGTTCCTACATTCATAAAAACAGGAGTTTGAATTGTACCGTGAGGAGTTACAAACTCACCCCTTCTAGCTTTTCCGTCTTTTTTTAAAAGAGTATATCTTTTTTTAGTCATGAAAAAAGTCCTTCCTTTGCTTTTTATTTTATAAACATTGAATCTCCAAATGAGAAGAATCTGTATTTTTCTTTTACTGCAGTGTTATAAGCATTCATTATGTTATCTTGACCAGCTAAAGCTGAAACAAGCATTATTAAAGTTGATTCAGGTAAATGGAAGTTTGTAATTAAATTATCAACTATTTTAAACTTATATCCTGGATATATGAATATATCTGTCCATCCACTTTGTTCTCTAACTCTTCCATTTTCATCTCCAATAGTTTCTAAAGTTCTTGAAGATGTTGTTCCTACAGCAATTACTCTCTTTCCAGCTTCCTTAGTTTTATTTATAAGCTCTGCATTTTCTTTATCTAAATGATAATATTCTGAATGCATAACATGATTATTTACATCATCAACCTTTACTGGTCTAAATGTACCAAGTCCTACATGTAAAGTTAAATATGCTATATTAACACCTTTATCTTTAATTTCTTTTAATAATTCCTCAGTAAAATGTAATCCAGCTGTTGGTGCTGCTGCTGATCCCTTTTCTTTAGAATAAACTGTTTGATATCTTTCTTTGTCTTCTAATTTTTCATGTATATAAGGTGGAAGTGGCATTTGTCCTAATTCATCTAAAACTTGTTCAAATATACCATCATACTTAAACTCTATTATTCTGTTTCCTTCTTCACCAATTTCTCTAACTATGGCTTTAAGTTTACCTTCTCCAAAAGTGAAAACTGTACCTACTTTAGCTTTTCTTCCTGGTTTAGCTAAACACTCCCACTTATCTCCTTCTATTCTCTTTAAAAGAAGAAATTCTATTTTACCACCAGTTTCTTCTTTTTCTCCTATAAGTCTAGCAGGTAATACTCTAGTATTATTTAAAACTAAAGTATCTCCTTCATTTAAATACTCTAATATATCATGGAATTTTCTATGTTCAATCTCTCCAGTTTTTTTATCTAAAACCATTAATCTTGAAGAATCTCTCTTTTCAAGTGGATATTGAGCTATAAGTTCCTCTGGTAGCTCAAAATAAAAATCACTTACTTTCATTTTAATTACACCTTCTCTATTTTATTTTTCAAATAACGTACACTGTTTAGAATCTATCTTAGATTCATTAAATCTAACTCTTCCTAAGTGTTTATATGCTTTATCTGTTGCCATTCTTCCCCTTGGAGTTCTAACTATAAACCCTTTTTGTAGAAGATATGGCTCATAAACATCTTCTATAGTATCTAATTCCTCTCCAACGAAGTAAGCTAAGGTTTCTATCCCTACTGGCCCTCCATTGAAGTTATCTATTATGGCTTCTAGAATTTTATTATCAATTCTATCAAAGCCTTCTCCATCAACTTCTAAAATCTCTAAGGATTTTTTTGCAGCCTCTTCTGTAATTTCATTATCATATAAAACTTCTGCAAAATCTCTTACTCTCTTTAAAAGTCTATTTGCTATTCTAGGAGTACCCCTTGACCTTTTAGCAATTTCAAAGGCCCCTTCTTCAGTTATATGGCATCCTAAAATTTCAGCACTTCTAATTATTATTTCCTTTAATTGTTCATCAGTATAATATTCCATAGAACATAAAACCCCAAATCTATCTCTTAAAGGTGAACTAAGCATACCAATTCTAGTTGTGGCACCTATTAGAGTAAATTTAGGTAAATCGAGTCTTATGGATTTACTAGCAGCCCCTTTACCAATAATTATATCTAAAACATAATCCTCCATGGCAGGATATAGTATTTCCTCTACACTTCTATTTAATCTATGTATCTCATCAATAAATAAAACATCATTAGTGTTTAAGGTTGTTAATATTGCTGCTAAATCTCCTGCTCTTTCAATAGCAGGCCCTGATGTTATTTTAAGATTTCCACCCATTTCATTTGCTATTATATTAGCTAATGTTGTCTTTCCAAGACCTGGTGGCCCATATAAAATTACATGATCTAAGGCTTCCTCTCTTCTTTGAGCAGCTTTTATGAATATGTTTAGTCTTTCTTTAACTTTATCTTGACCTATATATTCATTTATTTTCTCTGGTCTCAAACTGTATTCATTAGTTGAATCTATTCCAATCTCATTAGAGGTAACTAATCTTTCACTCATTTAATTACACCTCCTAACGCATTAAAAGTTTTAAAGACTCCTTTATCATATTTTCTATAGATAATGTCTTATCAACTTTTTCTAAAGCTTTTTGAGCTTCCTTCTCTGTATATCCTAATGCCATTAAGGCACTTAATGTTTCATTTATATTGAAACTATAATCAGAATTATCATTAATTCCTTCTATTAATTGTCCCTCTTCAGAAGTAAGTTCATCTGGTTTTAACTTATCCTTAAGCTCTAGAATAATTCTTTGAGCCGTTTTCTTTCCTATTCCAGGTGCTCTTGTTATATGCTTTTCATCTCCCATCATTATTGCGTACTTTAAATTATTAACAGTACTAATGGATAAAAGTGATAAAGCAGCTTTTGCTCCTACTCCATTTATGGATAATAAAAGCTTAAACATTTCTAATTCTTCTCTTGTTGTAAATCCATATAGACCTATGAAATCTTCTCTAACGATCTGCTCTAGATATAGAAGAACTTCATCTCCCACTTTTGGCATATTAGACATTGTATTTCCAGATGTGAAAATTTTATATCCTATATTATTTAATTCTATTACAACATAATCCTTACTTATCCCTTGAAATTGGCCTCTTATATATTCGTACATATTTAATGCTCCTATGTATAATAAGTTCTTTAAATCTATATAATACTTTAACATGAAGAGGGAATATTATCAATGAATTACACAAAATTTACTATTCATTAAAAACACTCTAAACTCTCTATTTTCCTAGGTCATACTTTCATTTAAGTAATAAAAAAAGCCACATCTTACTAAGACATAGCTATTGATTATATATATTTTTTCAAATGATAAATCTACTTACATTTTTAACTTATATAATTTGTTATATTTTCTTCACACTCTTCTCTTGTATCATATTTCTTTTCAAAATTACTTATTTTACTTCTATCAACCTCTGGCAAATCTTCTATCTTCTTTGTGCTAACATCTTCTGGTTTTTCAATAAATGGTCTTCCATCTTCACCAGCCTTAAACATTGCTATGTATCCATCTTTTTCGCCTATATAATATTTACCAGCTTCTAATATTCCCATATCATTTAAGAAAATTATTTCTCCTGAAGTTGATGAAACTAATTCATACCCATCTTTTTCTACAGCAGAAATTAACTCATCCATATTTTCTCCCTTGATTTCATCATTTTTAACCATTTCTCCAATAGTAGTTTTATAATCAACTACAACATGGTCATCTAAAGTTCTTCTTGTAAATATTACATCCATATTCTCAGCTAAAAGAAGTTCACCTTTTTTCTCTGTAACCTTCATATTAGTTTGTTGAATTTTTCTACTATTATAAAAGTAAGTTATCATATAACTGCTTGCAAATATAAATATGCCTAAAAGAATAAATATTAAGTTTTTGATTTTATCATTATTTTTTATATTATTAAAATTCATATCATCACCTCATTGGTGATTATTAACATATTTTCTCTTTTTATACACACATTTTATGTTTTTTTATTTTCAAACACTTTTAATATTAATATTCTATCTAAATCTCCCTAGCTTTTGTTCAATAACCTTCCTATAGTAATTAAATTCTTACTATCTTATCTAAAAAAATCAAATAAAAATATTCATGGTTAAACTAAAAAAATCTCTATTTTTATATCTAAGATCAAAATTAGGTTAAAGTATATCATAAAATAAAAAGGGAGTGATTAAAATTCACTCCCAAAATAATTAATTATTATGCAGCATTATTCTTTTTCTTTCTTAATACAGCTAGTCCACCAATTGTTAATACTGTACCCATAGCAGCCACTGCTCCAGTTCCAAATGGCATACCTGTGTTAGGTAAGTTTTCACCATTATCAGGATTTTCTGGTGTTTCTGGGTTACCTGGATTTTCAGGTTTTTCTGAATCAACAGTTGTATCTTCACCAGCTTCTAATAAAGTAGCTAAATCAGTTATAGGATCTATTCCATTTTCTTTCCAATAATTTGCCATTTCATCTCTTATAACTAAGTTTGTATCCACTACATTTTTAGCAGCTGAGAAATCATAAGAATCTCCACCTACAGCCATGAAATCATTAGTAACTACTGTATAATACTTGTCATTTTCTAATTTAGTTCCATCAGCTAATCTAACAGAAGTTATCTTTTCTCCTCTTTCAGCCCCTGGAGTGTACCAAAGTTTAACACCAGCATGTTGTCCCCATCCAAAGTTATCTGGTTCTATTCCATGCTCTAAAACTTTTATTATATCTGAACCTTTCATTTCCATTGTAACTAAAGTATTATCAAATGGAAGTATTGTGTACATATCTCCAACAGTAACTGTTCCAGCCATTAATGGGGCTCTTACTCCTCCACCATTAGTTATTGCTATATCAGCATCAACTATTCTTCTCATAGTTTCAGCTACAGTAGCCCCCATAGGACTTACTCCAGTATCTCTATCATGTGGTAAATCTACTGATAAATCAGCAACTTTTTCATTCATTATAGGAGCTAAATCAGCTTCAAATTTTGCTAATATATCTTCCATATTCTTATCAACTGGAAGAGTATCTTTTCTCTTAGAAATATCGTCAAGTTTAGTTGTAACTACCAATTCATCATTATAGTCAAATTTTAAGTTAACATATCCTAAATTTCTACCATTTTTATACGCTTGTATAACTGGTACTCCATTAACTTTTCCTTCAACTTTTTGATGACTATGAGCTGATATTATAGCATCAACTCCTGGTACTTCCGCAACTTCAACAATCTCACCAGTTATTTCTCCAGTCTCTCTATTTTGTTCACTTCCTAAATGGCTTAAAACAACAACGGCATCTACATTTTCTTCATTTTCTAAATAATCTACCCAAGTCTTAGTTGCTTCTACAGGATCTTTAAATTCTAAATGAGCAACGTTATCTGGTTTTGTCTTGTATGCAGTTTCAGGAGTAGCAAGTCCTATAAATCCAACTTTCTTTCCTTCTCTTTCAACAACGCCATAAGGCTTAGCCCATTCAACTGGTTCTCCAGTTTCTTTTTCATATATATTTGATGCTAAGAAATCAAATTCTCCAGCTTTAGCCCAATCTGGTATATATTCATATCCCCAGTCAAACTCATGGTTACCAACTGCTGAAAATTCTAAGCCCATTTCCTTAAGCATAGCAGTAACTGGCTCACCTTTTAAAAGATTTGACATAGCACTTCCTTGATATATATCTCCACCTGTAACAACTACAGTATTTGGATTTTCTTCTTTTACTCTCTTTATTTCTCCAACTAACTTAGCTGCTCCAACATCACTCTTAGATTCTGCTAAAGATCCATGGAAATCGTTGAAAGTAACTATTGGTATTTCAACTTCCTTAGTTCCTAAAGCTTCTAAAACATCATTCCAAGTTACAGCTTTTACATTTGGAGTTCTTCCATCTTCTGATACAGGTATTTTTATTTTACCTTCATTTATAAGTTTAACAGCTAATTCTCTTTGTTCTGAATCCCAATCATTACCTGTTATCTTCCAGTTATTATCATCGTTTTTAGTGATTTTTCCACCTTTTACATTTTGAATATAATCAACTATTAAATCTCTCATATCTGATATTTGATCATTATTTGTATCATATATTTTCTCATGCTCACCTTGATCCATTATTCCAGCAGCTAATCCAGAATTATATCTATAATCATTTACTGTTAAGTAAATTACATCTGAGTCTTCAACTGGCTTACCATCTTTTTCAAACTTTAAGTTTTCAATTCTTTGACCTGGCTCTTTAGATATATTTATTTCATAACTTACTCCATCGAACATATCATATAAATACATTCTAACATCTTCATTGAAAGATACTGTTAAATCCCCATCTTTATAAGTATTATAATACTCAGCATTTTTTTCCATATACTTTTTAAGTTGCTTTCCATTTGTTTTTATAGTATATAATTTATTATCATATCTATAAATATTTGAAATATCTGCTTTGCTTATATTTCCTTCATATAAGTTTGATGAAGCACTAAATAAAGCTGCTCCAGAAACCATATAAACCTCATCTGGATTTATATTCTTTGATTCTAAATGCTTTCTACTATTATATAATTGAACTTCATTTATAAAGTCAGTTATACCTTGATCTTCAACTAATGATTGTGGAATTTCTTTTATTTCATTTTTATCAGCAAGATCTCCTCCAACCATTTCGCCAACAGGTGCTGTTGCATCAGCAATTGCTGTGTTATGAAAATCAGCAAGTAAATCATTTATTTTTTGATCCTCTGCTACACCCTTTGTGCTTAATAATTTAGACTTTTTATCTACAACTTCTACTTTTTCTCCATTTTTTCTAACAGTTAATTCTATTTTAGAAACCATTTGACCATTACTTGTAGGTTGGCTTATAACTGCATTGTTTATTTTTTCTTCTGGTACATTAGTATGACTATGTCCTGCAACTATGGCAGATACCTCTGGGTTCATTTCAGCTATGGCTCTAGCACTATCTCCATTACCATATTCACTTTCTAATCCCACATGTGAAACTACTGCATAAACATCAGCGCCACCCTCAGGTCTATTTTCTATTTCATCTATTACAAATCCAACTTCTTCTGCAGGATTTTTAGCCTCATATCCTTTTAAATTTTCTGAATCCCATTTCATTATATGAGGACTTACAACTCCAATTAGAGCAACTTCAACGCCTTCTATTTCCCTAGTTGTATATCCTTCATAAACTCTCTTACCATCTTTATAAAGATTTGCACATAATACATCTAAATTATCATTAGCCTGACTTACAACATCATTAAGGTTGTCCATTCCATAGTTAAATTCATGATTTCCTAAAGAGAAAACATCATACCCTATAGCATTCATTCCCATAACCATAGGATTAGGACCATTTTTAAATAAGTGATTGAAATTTCCTTGTATAGTATCTCCATTATCAACCACTATTGTATTAGGATTTTCCTTTCTAGCTTCATTAACTAATGTAGATATTTGATTTAATCCACCATCAGATTTTTGATTACGAGCATACTCATAATTCATAAATCTACCATGAAGATCTGATGTACCTAAAATCTGAATAGTTACATCTCCTTCTTTTTCTAAACTAGCTTCTTCTCCTTTTTTCTCTAGGTTTTCCGGTGCTAAATTTTCAGTAGCCTTTACAGTAGTTAACGGTGTTGCAATTCCAAAGATCATTGAAGTAGCAACTGCTAATGCTGTAAATTTCTTATCCCTTACTTTTTTAAGCATATTTTTCCCCCTCATTTAGTTTACCATTGTTATAAAAGTAAATTTTATACATATGTATTGTACATTATTTGACGAATATTTTTCAATCTTTTATTGTTAAATATTCGTTAACTTTAATTAACTTTTTTATTTTTTAATTCCTAGTAAATTCTATGCTTAAATAAATTTAATAATCAATTAATCTTCTTAAATAATAAAAGCAGTAAAGAAAATTTCTTTACTGCTTTTTTAGTCATTTTAAATTAAGCTGCATCATTATGTTTCTTTTTTAAAATTATGCTACCGCCTATAGTAGCTAAAACTCCCATTGCTGCAAAAACTTCAGCTCCAAAAGGATTTCCTGTGTTAGGTAATTTAATTAAATCATCCTTTTTATTTTCTTCATTATTTGAATTATTATCTGGATTAGATATTTCAGGCTTATCTGTATTAATATCATCTATAGTTGGATCCATTGGTTTGTTTGTATCTATAGATGGTTTTTCTTGTTCAACTGGTTTGTTTGAATCTACAGATGGATTTTCTGGTTCTACTGGTTTAACAACTTCTCCCTTATCTTCTCCAGGTTCAATAAGAGTTGCTAAGTTAGTTATAGGATTTATACCATGGTTTTTCCAATAATCACTTATGCCTTCTCTTAAAACTTTGTTAGTGTCTTTAATATTCTTAGCTGCTGAGAAATCATATCCATCTCCACCAGCTGCCATAAAATCATTAGTCGCTAATTTATAATATTTATTTGGATCTAGCTTACTTCCATCTAATAATCTTACAGAAGTTATTCTATTTCCAGGTTCAGCATCTGGATTATACCAGAATTTAAGACCAGCATGTTGGCCCCATCCAAAATCTTTAGGAGCAATTCCATGTTCTAATACTTTAATAATATCTGAACCTTTCATATCCATTGTTACTATAGTATTATCAAAAGGAAGTATAGTGTACATGTCTCCTACTGTTATTACACCTTTCTTTAATGGAGCTCTTACTCCACCACCATTGTTTATAGCTATATCTGCATCTACTATTTTTCTCATAGTTTCTGTAACAGTTGCTCCCATTGGGCTTACCCCTGCATCTCTATTGTGTGGAAGATCCTCACTTAAATCAGCCACCTTAACATCTAAGATAGGTGATAATTCTTTTTCATATTTTCCTAATGTTTCTTCCATTTCTTTATCTACAGGTAAATCTTTAATATTTTTAGAAATATCCATACGTTGAGCTTCAACAGATAATTTTCCATCTTTATCAAATTTTAAATCTATAAGGCCAATAGCACGTCCATTTTTATAAGCTTGTACTATTGGAACTCCGTTAACAGTTCCTTTAACAGGCATATGACTATGAGCTGATACAATTGCATCTAAGCCTGGAACCTTTGTAAGATTAACTACTTCACCTGTTATTTCTCCAGTTTTTCTATCTTGTTGACTTCCAATGTGTGTTAAAGCAATTACTGCATCAACTTTTTCAACTTCTCTTAAATGTTTAACCCATTTTTCTGCTTCAGTGTTAGGGTCTCTAAATTCTAAATCTTTTACATTATCAGGATTTGTTTTATATGCTGTTTCAGGTGTTGCAAGGCCTATAAATCCTATTTTCTTTCCACCTTTTTCAACAACTCCATAAGGTTTAGCCCATTTTACAGGTTCTCCTGTAGCTTTTTCATATATATTAGAAGCTAAGAATTCAAATCCACCATCTTTAGCCCATCCTGGAATTAAATCATAACCCCAGTCAAATTCATGATTTCCTACAGATGAAAATTGAACACCTAAAGCTTTATTCATATCACTAACTGGCTTTCCTTTTAAAAGGTTAGATAATGCACTTCCTTGATACATATCTCCACCACTTACTACTATTGTGTTAGGATTTTTTTCTTTTACTTTCTTTAATTCCCCAACAAATTTAGCAGCTCCAGGATTTCCTCCTGATTCTTTTAAAGAACCATGAAAATCATTGAATGTTAAAATAGGAATTTCAACTTCTTTCTTTTCTTCTGGTAAAGCCTCTGCAAATTTTGATACTTCATCCCAAGTAACAGATTTAACATTTGGAGTTCTTCCATTTGATGAAGTTGGTAGATTTATTTTTCCTTCATTAATAAGTTTAACTGCTAAAGCTCTTTGTTCTGGATTCCAATTGTTACCTGTTATTTTCCAGTTTCCATCTACATTTCTATTTATTACTCCATGTTTAACATTAATTATATAATCACTTATTAAATCTCTTATCGCTGATATATCATCATTTACTGTATCATATATTTTTTCATGTTCACCTGGATCCATTATTCCTGCAGCTAACCCTGAATTATATCTATAATCATTTACTGATAGGTACACTACATCTGAATCTTCAACTGGTTTACCATCTTTAGAGAATTTTAAGTTTTCTATTCTTTCACCTGGATCTTTAGCTATATTTATTTCGTAATTAACGCCTTCAAACATATCATACTTATACATTCTTACATTTTCATCAAAAGATATAGTTAAATCTCCATCTTTATATTTATTAAAGAACTTAGAGTTTTCTTCCATGTATTTCTTTAATTGTTTTCCATTAGTTTTTATAACATATAATTTATTATCAAATTTATATATATTTGAAACATCAGCCTTGCTTATAGGACCTTCTTTAAGATTAGCCTTAGGACTAAATAAAGCTGCTGATGAAACCATGTACACATTATTTGAATCTATTCCTTTAGTTTGTAAAAACTTTTTACTATTATATAATTGTACTTCATTTATAAAATCAGTAACCCCTTGGTCTTCAACTATTGATTGTGGAATACCTTTTACTTCATCAGGTTTTGCTAAATCTCCACCTTTTAATTCTCCAATCTTAGCTGTTGCATCATTTATAGCAGCTTCATGGAAAGGCTTAAGTTTCTCAGTTAATTCAGGATCTCCTTGTACCCCTTTAAGGCTTATAAGATCTGCATTCTTATCAAGAACTTTTATTCCACTTTCATCTTTTTCAACAGTTAAATTGAATTTAGAAACATATTTTGCTCTACTTGCAGGTTCACTAATTATAGCGTTTCCTCTTAATTCTGATTTAACTGTATCATGACTATGTCCAGCAACTACTACACTTACTTCTGGATTTGCTTCAGCTATTCCAGCAGCACTATCTCCATCACCATATTCTCCATTTAAACTTGCATGAGAAGTTACTACATAGACATCAGCGCCTCCATTTGCCTTTATTTCTCCTATTATTTTCTTTACTTCTTCTGTCGGATTCTTAGCTTCATAACCTTTTAAGTTTTGAGAATCCCATTGCATTATATGTGGAGTAACTACTCCTATTATTGCAACCTTTATTCCATCTACATCTTTAATTGTATAAGGATTAAAAACTCTCTCTCCATTTCTGTAAAGGTTTCCACATAAGACATGAAGATTTGGATTTGCTTGACCAATAATATTATGAAGTTTGTCCATTCCAAAATTAAATTCATGATTTCCTAATGAAAAAACATCATATCCTATTGTGTTCATAGCAAGTATCATAGGATTTTCTTTATTCATAAATAGGTGATTGTAATTTCCTTGAATAGTATCACCATTATCTAGCACTAGAGTATTAGGATTTTCCTTTTTAGCTTCTTTAACCACAGTAGCTATTTGATTTAATCCACCAACAGATTCCTCTCCCTGTGCATAATCATAATCCATAAACTTACCATGCAAATCAGAAGTGGCAAGTATTTGAATATTGACAGTTTTTTTATCTGTCTTTTCTGTTACATTTGAATTTTTTGTTTCAGAAATTTCAGCAGCTTTAACTGGTATTGGTAGTATAAAGCTAAAGACCATTGCTAATACAACCATTAAAGCAGTAATTTTTTTGTTACTAAACTTCTTTAACATAAATTATCCCCCTTGAATTTTATTTGTTATAAAAGTTAATTTTATACATACTAATTGTAACATATATTAATATTTTTTCAATATTTTGTTATAAAAATTCAAAAAAAGTATATAAATAATAAAATAGGATTTATTATGAAAGATTTTTTAAACTCCATCATAACAAATCCTATTTTCTTTAAAATTAATCTAAATATTATTTCACATTATATTAAATAAAGGTTGTAAGATTTCTTAAATTTATTTAACTAATATAAATATTCATTTCTTAAAAACTCTATTTTTTCCTTAGTTAATCCGTATTCTTTAAAAAAATATGTTTCATAGCTACCATAAGTATCTTTTATCTTATTTAAACTAAGTTCTATAAATTTCTTTTTTACTCCTAAAATCCCCTCTATTAATTCCTTTATGGTTTCATTTGATACATGCTTTTCATAAATTTGAAGTATTCTATGATTCTCCCCTTTTCTATATTCATTACTTAACATATAATCTTCTATTACCTTTTGCTCTGGCACACCTAAAAGCAATAATATTAAGGCTGATCCTAAACCTGTTCTATCTTTTCCTGATGTACAATGCTGTAATACAGCTAGGTTTTTAGGATTTTCTATTATCTTTATAAGCTCCTTAAAAGCTAAATTATTTAATGGCATCTCACTATATCCATCCATAAGTATCTTTTCAGGAAGTTCTTGATTGCTATCCTTTGATAAAATTCCTTTTAAATAGGATTCCATATTTAGATTTTGATTATCTAAATTTCTCATTGCAGATATATTTATATTTTTTGTTCCCTCAACATTTCTATCTGGGCTTAATTTAACTTCTTCTAAGGATCTATAGTCAAAAATATATTTAATTCCTAGGGTTTTAAAATATTCTAAATCTTCTCCTTTTAATTTATTTAAAGCTTCTGAGCGATAGAATAATCCCCATTTAACCTTTCTTCCATCTTTTGTTTCATATCCACCTAAATCTCTAAAATTGCAAAATCTTTTAAGCGGTACAAGTCTCTCTGCTAAAATCAACTCTTCATTTTCACATTTTATAAAATAAAAAGTTCTATTCTTAGGCTCTGGATCCTTAAATTCAAATTCATTTTCTTTTTCTATATGTTTAATAAACTTTAACTCTCCATTAAGTTTCTCAGAGTAATATAAAGTTCCAGTAACTTCTTTATTTAATGTTATTTTCAACAATTCTCCAGAGATTCTTATTAAATTTCCATTTAAGCTTCTCATAAAACATCATCTCCTAATATAACCCAAATCCTTTTTTTAATTATACTACTTATTTTTATAAATTGTTAACTTTTATTAAACCTTATATATATTTTCTCTTTATCATAAACTTCTTAAATCTCTTAAGTTTAAAGAAATTTTTTCAAAGAATTAATGTTTTTCCATATTATGTATGATAAGATATTATTATAAGATGTAAACCTTATTATTTATATATTTTTAGATATAATAAGATTTATTTTTCTATAGTAATAAATAATTTAAACTTTTTATTATATTTAAATCTATTTTATTTATGCTTAAGGAGGTCCCATGGAATTATTATTTATATTGCTTTTTTTAATAATGCTTATGACTGCATTTTCAACCTCACTAAGAGAAACTAAGAAATAACTATATTAAAATTTATTTTTTACTTCATTAAAAATAAAATAAAAAGATGAGCTGATTTAACAGCTCATCTTATATATTATTCTATCTTGAAGCATACATCTCTTTTTCATTATTTATAAATACTTCAGCTATAACTCCATATGTTTTAGCCCACGCATTGATAATATCTTCAGTTGCACCATCACCTAAAACTTCTTTTATTGCTCCTAATAAGTGTTTACCTACTATTGGATAATGTTCTGGTTGAACTTTTGCATTACAGTGTATAACTCCTATTCTATTAACTACAGGTTTTATAGCTTCTAAGTTATCTATATTTTGAGCAACTGCTAATATTGCCATTGATAAAGCTTTTGGTTGCTCTTCAGATTCTTGTTTATTCATATTGAACAAAGGTTTTACTTCAGGGTTTTGTTCAAACATATTTTTATAGAAAGTTTTTGTTATTTCTAATCCATTGGATTTTAAAACTGGTACTGTACTTTTTATTATATCTATTGTCTTTTGATCTAACATATTTTCCTCCATAATATTTATTTCTAATTAATAATTATTATTGATTAAATTATATAATAATTAAAAATTTTTTCAAGTTAAAAATATTAAATATTTTTTTAGTAAAATGTTAACTTATAACTAATAATATAAAATCATAAATTACAAACCAATATTTAAATCTACTATACTATTTTATTAAACAAAAACTATAACTAGTATTATCTATATAAGTAAATTTAATAAAATACACCCTAATCTATAAACCTAATAATATACCGTAAAACTAAACTTTTATTAACTTTAAATAAAATTTGAAAATACAAAAAACACACTTTCAATGTATATATAAAATTATTATTTTATATTAACATTAAAAGTGTGTTCTCTTACTTTTGTATGTCATTATCTATTATTTTTTTGATTTTCTAAAATGCTTAAAACGTATTATTCATCCCATCCTTCAGGGAATTCAGCATTGTGATACACTTCTTGAACATCGTCGTCATCTTCAAGTAAGTCAAGCATTTTTTGGAACTTCTTAGCATCGTCTTCGTTTATAGCAGTTTCGGTATCTGGTATCATTTTAACTGCTGCTTCTAAGAATTCTAATCCTTCAGCTTCTAAAGCTTCTCTTACTGTACCAAAATCTTCTGGTGAAGTTGTAACTATGAATACTTCTTCCTCTGATGCAAAATCTTCTGCTCCAGCATCTAAAGCCATCATCATTATTTCATCTTCATCTAACTCAGCTTTTTCTATTACTATTTCACCTTTCTTTTGGAACATGAAACCAACACATCCTGATGTACCCATGTTTCCGCCACCTTTAGTGAAAGCACTTCTTACGTTACCAGCTGATCTATTTTTATTATCTGTTAATACTTCAACCATTACAGCTACTCCTGATGGTCCGTATCCTTCATAAACTATTGATTCATAGTTTACTGAATCTCCTTCTCCAGCAGCTTTCTTTATAGCTCTTTGAATGTTATCATTTGGCATGTTTGCAGCCTTAGCTTTTGCTACAGCATCCTTTAATCTTGAGTTACCATCTAAGTTTGCTCCACCTTCTTTAACTGCAACAGCTATCTCTTTTCCTATCTTAGTGAATATTTTTCCTCTTTTGGCATCCATTTTACCTTTTTTAGCTTGTATATTATGCCACTTTGAATGTCCTGACATCCTTATTCCTCCTAACATATATGTGAACTATAGTTTAAATTTCTTTAAATATCTTGAAATAACACCTAAATATTATATCATAGAGATTTTTTCTCTTCAACTTGGCTCTTTTCTGTAGTTAAAGCTTACTCATCAAAACTTTCATAAAGTCTATTTCCTTCTTTAAAATATACTCCTTCTAAATCAGTACTCATTATAGCTTTTCCATTTGTTACTTCTGTAAAGCTTTTTTCTATTTCATCTATCATAGTTTTTTCTGCTAATATATATATCTTAACATTATTGGTAAACTCTGTATCCTCTATGTGCCAATTATTTTGACCGCATATATATTGAATCTTTCCATAAAGATCATAATCTATTTCTGTACAAAGCATTGCTCCTTCTACTTTTTCTACAACACCTGCTGCACTTATAGCTATGGCTGCCCCTTTAGTATAGGCTCTAGTAAGTCCCCCTGTACCTAATAATATCCCTCCAAAGTATCTAGTTACCACTACGGCACAATCTGTTATTCCTTGTTTTTTTATTACCTCTAATATTGGAATACCTGCTGTCCCCTGTGGCTCACCATTATCACTATATCTTTGTATTCCCATATTTTGTCCTATAACATAGGCATAGCAATTATGTCTTGCATCCTTATGTTTATTATTTATTTCTGCTACAAACTCTTTAGCCTCTTCCTCTGTTGTAACTCTTTTAACATAGCCTATAAAAACTGATTTTTTCTCCTCAAATCTATCATCAGCTGCTTTTTTTACCGTTATATAATTCATAATATCTACCTACCTTTTAATACATCGTATATATTATCTATTCCTTTTTCTATCTTACTATAATCTATTTGGGAAAATCCAATTCTAAAGCTTTTATCTCCATCATTAGGATTTTTAAAAAATATGCTTCCTGGAGTAATTATAGTTTGTCTATCTTTCAGTTCATAAAATAACTTTTTAGAAGTTATGCCTATGTTCTTATTTATATTTAAGAATAAATTAAGTCCGCCCTTAGGCTCTCTATAAGAAACCATATCTCCTAATTTATTATCTATAAGTTCTTTTATAAAATTATATCTCTTTGAATATTCCTCATTTAATCTTTCTATATGCTCTTTCCAATATCCCTTTACAATGTAATCCTGAAGAGCTCTTTGCATTAAACTTGAGGTAGCTATATCAGTGTTAAATTTTAAAGCTTGAAATTCCTCTTTAAATTTATCTGGTGCTATTAAATATCCCATTCTTATACCTGGTAGAAATATTTTAGAGAAACTTTTTATATATATAACTCTCTCAGAATCTAAACTCCTATATGGTATATACTCTAAATCATTAGAATAAACTAATTCTGAAAGATAATCATCTTCTAGTATGTAAAAATCATATTTATGTGCTAGCTCTATTATTCTTTTCTTTTTTTCTAAAGAACAACTTATACCTGTAGGGTTCTGAAAATAGCTCATAGTATAAAAACACTTTATTTTATTTCTCTTTAATAAATTTTCAAACTTTTCAATATTAGGACCATCCTTCTCCATTGGAATTTCTAATATATTTGCTCTTCTAAGCTTAAATACTAAAAGTGCTCCTCCATAAGTTGGCCTTTCTATTACAATATTATCATTTATATTTACTAAGGACTTACCTACAATATCAATACCTTGTTGTGCTCCAGAAATTATAAGTATATTATCTAAATTATTTTTTCCATTCCAGAACTCTTCATTTATACTTCTTCTTAATTCTAAATATCCTAAAGGGTCACTATACATTAATGCCTCTACACCATCTCTAACTAATACATTATCTAAAACTTTCTTAAGTTTTTCTACTTGGAAGAAGTTTGCACTAGTAGTTTCTCCAGTAAAGTCTATCCAATTCTTCAAATCTCCAGAGGCTATTTTTCTAAATAAATCATTATAATCATGCTTAAAACTTTTTCCTACATCCTTATTTTTAGCATAAGTTCCACTTCCTTGAGCTTGATATGCATATCCTTCTTGTACAAGCTTTTTATAAGCATTAATAACAGTTACCTTATTAACTTCTAAAAAGTCTGCTAGTTCTCTTATAGTTGGTAACTTTTCTCCTTCTGATATTTTCCCATTTTCAATTAAACTTTTAATATTATCGTATATTATTAAGTATTTACATAAACCCTCTTTAAAAACCACACTAAATTTATTCATCTCTTACACCTTATTTAAACATTATCTTTTATTAAATATACTTTTTCTGTTGTAAGCTTTTGTCCACAGGGTGAGAATTTCTCTCTTCCACTTTTCTTAACTATATTTTTCTTATAAAGATATCCTAATAATTCCTCAAAATCTATTTTAAAGCCTTGGAATTCTTCTGATTTTTTTATTTCTTCTGAGCTTAAATAATCCTTTTGTTTTTTCATAAAATCAACTAAAGCTCTTATTATTCCTCTAATATTTCTCTCTAAGAAGCTTTCAATATAAAAATGTACATATTCTAAAGCCTGTTTATTTGCTGCTTTGAATATTCCATTAACCATTTTCTCAAAGTTTTCATCTAATTTCATAAGCATACCAGTAGAGCTTTTTGTTATTAAATATCCATTAAAGTTTAAATACAGCCTACTAAAACTATCCACTGAATACATAAGAGCCTCAAAGGCAGCGTAGAAATGTTCATTATGAATACATTTTTTATATAAATTCATATCTTGTAAAAGCTCACTTAAATAAACAAGATTCCACTTTTCACTATGAGCATCTGTATAATATTTTATTGAAGTAAATTTATCTGATATTTCTTGGTCCTTACAAAAAATTAATTTTGAAGATATAAATTTTCTATGTATTGTGCTTCCTGTTATTTCTTCTTGACAGAAATTAACTAGAAACTTTTTAGATACTATTTTTAAATGTAAAGATACGCCTAGTTCCTCACCATAAACATCCTTTACCCCTTTAAAGTCTCCATTTACAATAACAAATAAATCTATATCTGACCCTTCCCATATATCTCCATTTATTATACTCCCAAATGCCGTCACTCCAATAACATCCTCATTCTTTTGAAGGTCATTTATAACTGATTTAAAAGAATTTTGATATTTCAATATTATTTCACTCAAATTTTTTTCCTCCTTAATAACTCCCATTAATTAAATAATATCTATAAACAATTCCCTTTTTCCACCAAAATTTTTAAAGACTCTTTCAATAAACAAATTCCAACTTCCATCTGTTCTAACATGTCATAAGAAATATCTAAAGCTTTTTTTCCTTCTCCTTTTTTCCCATAGGTATTAGATTGATAAAGGTTAGCTGCTGCCGCTGTATTTTGTATTGCAAAACTTAAAAAATAAATAATGTCCAAAGCTGGCTTAACCACCCTATCATAATACATTTTATATTCGTCACCTATATTTAATGTAGCTACACTTGCTTGAATAGTAGCTGCTTTTAATAAAATATCCTGTAACTGATTATATGCCTTATTAAAATCATCTGTACATACATTATTAGTACTTTGATTATCACTTGCAGCTGCTTGAGCTGCAAAAAGATCTTCCTGTCCATTAGAGTTTCCTGATCTTTCTCTACGACCTCTTATGTTTCCACGATCTAAAGTATCCGTAGTTTCCATGATTCACATCCTAAAAATTAGTATCATTATTATTATACTTATATATATTATAATTTATGATGTGACAATTGTAATAATAAAAGCTAAATTCTTGTTGAATTTAGCTTTTACTCATGAATTTAATACTCTTATTATAACTCGTATTCTCTACATTTATTTTCTACTTCTTCATCCACTTCTGCTTTTATATAAGTTCCCTCTTCTCTATATTCTTCTTCACTTACATTAGCATTTCTATGAAGATAAGCTACAACTTGTTGAGCTGTATAAGGAATTATATATTCCTTGCTTTTTAATGTATAAGGCAATTCTTCACTTATTGCTTCTAATAAATCATCTAAGTTTATTCTTTCCCTAGCAGAAATCTTTACTACCTTATTATATATTGAAGAATATTTTGCTTCTAATTCATTTAGCTTTTCTTCATCAGCCTTATCAATTTTATTAAGAACTAATATTTTTGCTGATTCTAAGGCTTTTAATTCACCTAAAACTTTTTCTACAGCTATAATTTCTTCTTGTGCATTATCTGAAGAAGCATCTACAACGTGGCATAAAAGATCTGAGTATATAACTTCTTCTAAAGTTGATTTAAAAGCTTCAACTAATTCATGAGGAAGTTTGCTTACAAATCCAACAGTATCTGTTAATGTTATATCCCTATTATCAGGAAGTTTTATAGCCCTTGTTGTAGTATCTAAAGTTGCAAAAAGCATATCTGCTTCAAAAACCTTATCCTTAGCTTGAGTAGCTAAAGTTGAAGCTGATTCTGCACATAGAGTATTTCTTAAAGTAGATTTTCCTGCGTTAGTATATCCAACTAAGGAAACCTGTGAAGTTTTATCCTTACTTCTTCTCTCTCTTTGAGTTTCTCTTATCTTCTTTATCTTTTTAAGCTCAGCTTGAAGATCGTATATTCTTTCTCTTATATGTCTTCTATCTATTTCAAGTTTCTTTTCCCCTGGTCCTCTTGTTCCTATTCCACCACCAGTTCTAGACATAACAGTTCCAAGTCCCATAAGTCTAGCTGCTCTATACTTAAGTTGAGCAAGTTCTACTTGAATTTTAGCTTCCCTTGTCTTAGCTCTTCTTGAGAATATTTCTAAAATAAGAGTTGTTCTATCAATTACCTTAACTCCTAAGTTAGCTTCAAGGTTTTTAACTTGTGCTCCTGATAATTCATCATCAAAAATTACTAAGTTAGCCCTTGTTAATTGTCTTATGTTAGCAATTTCTAAAACTTTACCTCTTCCTATATAAAAAGAAGCATCTATTTTGCTTCTATTTTGAAATACTTTTTCTAATGTAGGAATATCACAAGCCTTAGCAAGTTCCTCTAACTCATCTAAGCTTTCTCTTGTATCACATCCTACTAAAATAGCTCTTTCACTATCATCTTCCTCAACATTGCTTGTTTTAATAACTTCTTCAACATGATTAATCTTATCTAAAATATTAATTTGTAAGCACTTATCTATAGTTAAATGAGGTGCTTCTTCACTTATAAGAATTTCATTTTCTACATAGCAAAATCCTAAAGAAGCATCTTTAGCTTTGCCTTCCTCTACAGCTATGGCCATTATTGTATCAAGCTTTAATTTCATAAGGGCAGATATATCTAAAGCAGAAAGTCTAGAAACCCCACTTGGATGAGTATGTATTATTCTAACTCCAGATAATCTTTTTTCGTGTATATCTATTAATGGAATCTCTACACTTGAAGAATCTCCTATAGCTACACTAATTACCTTTCCTTTTCTATTTATTCCTACACTAATTTCTCTTTCTATTTGAGAAGATAATCTAGAAATAATATTTATCATATCCTCTGTACAAACACTATACTTTGGTACATTTATTTTATAAAGTTCTTCTAATTCTTTAAGTACTGAATTCCTTATTCCATCAGTATTTCCATGTATCATATATTACCACCTCGTGATATTTATTATGTTTCTTGACAATTTTCATTTAATTTTATACTATAAATACAATATTGTAAATAATACGGAATAGTTAGGGGAGAAAATAATGGAAGATAAGAACAGAAATATACTACTTTCTGAAGAGCAAATTAAAGAACAAATAGCTATTGTAGGTAAAAAATTAACTGAAGATTATAAGGATAAAAACCTTTATGTTTTATCTTTATTAAGAGGAAGTTTCATATTTGCAGCGGATTTAGTTAGAGCAATAGATACTAAAGCTCAAATAGGATTTATGACTACTTCAAGTTATGGCCATGGTGAAGAAAGTACTGGTATAGTCAAAGTTGTAAATGATATTCCTGATAATATTGAAGGCTTAGATGTCTTAATCGTTGATGATATCATAGATTCAGGTATAACAATGGATTTTGTTATAAACCATGTTAAATCACTAGGAGCTAAATCAGTTAAAACTTGCACTCTTTTAGACAAACCTTCTAGAAGAAAAGTTGATTTAAAACCAGACTATTGTTGTTTTGAAATAGAGGACTTATTCGTTGTTGGTTACGGATTAAACTATGGTGATCATTATAGAAATATCCCTTACATATTTAACTGGGAAAAATAATTAAAAGGAGGAATTTCCTCCTTTTTTAATAGGCTAATTTGTATCTTCTCTACTTTCTTCATTAATACCTTGTAGCATATTTCCACCCCACATGCTATTTGGAACTTCTCCAACTATGACAGTATCTGAAATTGGAATTTGATTTACCACTTCAACCTCTTTTGATTGAAGTGGTAATATTATTTTAAGATTAGTTTTTACATTAACTAAAATTTTATGCCTTGTTTGATTTATTCCTGCACTTTCAAATAAGGACTCATAAGTAACTACCACTCTTCCTATAGGCTCCATTTTAACAGTTATACTAGGACCCCAATAAGACATTATATTATTTTTTGTTATATATCCAATTGGCATCTTTACACCTATGGATCCAACTTCCTTTATATCCCTCTGTGATTTTATGGCAACCTCTGTGGCTAACTCATTTAATTTTATAGTATCAGCATTAATCATTTTTATTGCCCCAGATGAATCTTTTTGAACCTTTATTACATCATTATAATTAAATTTTTCTGTATAAACCTCAGCAATATTAGTGTTTATAATATCTAAAGTTTTAGCTTGCATTTCTGAATCTGAAACAAGTAAAACTGTAGGTGCAATTATTTTATCAAAAACATATATGAAAATTAAAAAACAGGCAATAATCATTAATAAAGTAATTATTAAATATTTTTTAAAATCTATATTTTTACGTTTATTTTTATTTACATAATACAAAGACTACACCTCTTATAATTTGGTTTACTCTTAATATTATTATGCTATAATATAATATAATATTTCTTTAAATGTATAATAATATAATTATGTAGTTTTTTAGAAATAGAAAGTTTTATTATGATAGGAGGAAAAAATGACTGAAAGAAAAAGAGAGCATAAAGATAGAAAGCAGAAGAAAAATTCACCTAAAAATCAATCGAAAGTAACAAAATTTTTGAAATGGTTCTTTATAGGGATTCTGCTTCTAGGGATAACTGCCGTAACAGTAGTTGGAATTTACGTTCTTTCTATTATACGTTCATCTCCAGAGTTAGATGTTCAGGCAATTCAATCTCTAAATCAGCCATCCATTCTTTACGATGATCAGGGAAACTTTATGGATAATGTTATAACTCGTGAACAACGTTATGTAGTTAAATCTGAAGAGATACCTGATAACTTAAAAAAGGCTTTTGTAGCTATTGAAGACGAAAGATTTTATGAGCATAAAGGAATAGACATTAAAAGAATTTTTGGGGTAATAGCTTCTAATATTAAAGGTAAACTTTCAGGAAGTAATACGGTTCAAGGGGCTTCAACTATAACTCAGCAACTTATAAAAAATGCCGTACTTACTAATGAAGTTAGTTATGAAAGAAAAATTAAAGAAATGTACTTAGCTTTGGAATTAGAAAAGCACCTTTCAAAAGATGAAATCCTTACTACGTATTTAAATACAATTCCTATGGGTGGATACCAATATGGGGTTAGCGCAGCTGCTCAAAGATTTTTTAGTAAGAATGTTTCAGATTTGAATTTAGTTGAGTGCGCTTATTTAGGAGGACTTACTCAAGCACCAACTTCTTATGATGGTCTTTCAGAGGCAAATAAAGAAAATCCAAGTAGATATTTAAATAGAACTAAATCTGTACTATTTAAAATGCATGAACTTGGATATATTTCAAGTGAACAATATAATGACGCAATAAATGAAATTGACACAAATGGTATAAAATTCACACCAAATAATAAATTAAGTAAAACTAACTTTGAGTGGTTCACAAGACCAGCTATAACTCAAGTTAAACAAGACTTAATGAATAAATATAAATATACACAAGAGGAAGTTGACAAACTTATAGCTAATGGTGGATTAAAAATCTATACTTCTATGGATAGAAATCTTCAAAATAATGTTCAAAAAGTTTTAGATGATCCAAATAACTATAAAGCTATAACTAATAATCCTAATGAAAAAAATGAAGATGGTGTTTATAAATTACAAGCATCTGCCACAATAATAGACTATAAAACAGGCCATGTTAAGGCTTTAGTTGGAGGAAGAGGGGAACAACCTGCTATGTCTCACAATAGAGCTTATTATGATTTAAAATCTATAGGTTCTGCAACAAAACCATTAACAGTTTATGGTCCTGCTATTGATTTAGGACTTGGTGGCGCTGGCTCTGTAGTAAATGATTCTCCATTAAGTAATAAAGAATTATCTTCTACAGGATATAAAGATCAACCTAAGAATGAATACAATAGTTATAGAGGTCCTTTAACTTTTAGAGAAGCAATTAAAATCTCTAGTAACTTAGCAGCCATAAAAGTTGCTAACGAAGTAGGTGTTTCAAACTCTATAGCTTATGGAGAAAAATTAGGTCTTGTTTATGGACCTCATTCTAGAGGTATTTCCACAACAGCCTTAGGTCAATTCCAAAATGACCCTAATAATCCTGATGGAGGAAATACTTATACTCTAGCTTCAGCCTTCGGTGTTTTTGGTAATAACGGTGTTAAAACAAATGCTAAATTATATACAAAGGTATTAGATTCTCATGGAAATGTAATTCTTGATACAAGTACTCCAGAAGAAACTAAAATATTTAGTCCTCAAGCGTCTTATATAGTTTATGATATGCTTAAGGATCAAGTAGAAAGTGGCTCTGCAAAACCTGCTAAATTTGGTAATATTCCTGTGGCGGGTAAAACAGGAACTACCACTGGAGATAAAGACTATTTATTTGCAGGATTAACTCCATATTATTCTGCGGCTATTTGGATTGGATATGATAAGCCTAGAGAAATGAGAACTAGTAGTGGTACTGTTACCTCTCCTATTTTCGGAAAAATAATGGGCTTAGCTCATAAAGACTTACAGTACAAAGAGGTTGAACAACCTAGTGGAATAAGCAAGATTGCAGTATGTATGGATTCTGGTCTTAAACCTACTTCCCTTTGTACTCAAGACCCTAGAGGCAGTAGAGTTTATTATGATTGGTTTATTAATGGTTCTGCTCCTACTCAATATTGTAATTATCATACAAATTTACATGTAAATGCTCCTGATACAAATGATAATAATAATTCTGGAGCAAATGAAGGAAATAAACAACAAGAAACTAAACCTGAAGAAGTTAAACCTAACGAAAATAATAATAATAAACCAAATGAACAAAATCCAAATAATAAGCCTGATAATACACCAGCTAATGGTAATAATAACACTAATAATAACGGAGGTGGAAATGTGACTCCTCCTCAAAATCAAACAGAAAACAATACAAATAATGGAGTTATTACTCCACCTCAAGCTGGAAATAACCAAAATCAAAACGGTCAAAACAACAACATTACGCAATAGAAGGAAGTCCTTCTTGCATTTTGACCTTATTCAAAACAAAGCCACTATGAATTTTTTATTTCATAGTGGCTTTATTATTGATAATTAGCCCTCTATAGCTTTGTAATACACTACTCTTCACTAATATACACTATTTACTTTTTATTAACATTTAACTTCTATGTTTTCCATTCAAATATCTCACATATGAATAAAGCAATATTAGTTCTTGCATTTTTTTATTATTCATATTAAAATTAGATATAAAGTGTGACGCAAAAAAATAAAAAACTTATCAACAGGAGGAGGAATTTATGGAAATACTTAATAACTTAGTAGTTAGTTTTAATGATTTTCTTTGGGGCTACATATTAATTATTTTATTAATAGGTGCAGGCCTTCTATTTTCTTTTAAAACTAAATTTGTTCAATTTAGATATATAAAAGAAATGTTCCGTTTATTAGGAGACGGTATAGGAAAGTCAAATAAAGAAAAAGGCGGAGTTTCTTCATTTCAGGCATTTTGTATAAGTACAGCTTCAAGAGTTGGTACTGGTAATATAGCGGGTGTTGCCATAGCCGTAGCTGTTGGTGGACCTGGGGCTGTTTTTTGGATGTGGCTTATAGCCTTAATAGGTTCTGCGTCTAGTTTCGTAGAAAGTACATTAGCTCAAATATATAAAACTAAGGATAAAGATTCTTTTAGAGGTGGTCCTGCCTATTACATGGAAAAAGGACTTGGAAAGAGATGGTTAGGAATTATATTCTCAATTCTTATTACAATCTGTTTTGGATTCGTATTTAATGCAGTTCAAGCTAACACAGTAAGTGTTGCATTCAATAGTGCTTTCGGACTTTCAAGAGGAGCAATTGGTATAATATTAGCAATAGTAACTGCTTTAGTTATCTTCGGTGGTATTCACAGAGTTGCTAAGGTTTCAGAAATAATAGTTCCAATTTTAGCGGTTCTTTATATTCTTATTGCTATTATAGTTTTAATTTTAAATATTACTGAAATTCCATCAGTTTTCAAACTTATATTTGAATCAGCCTTTGGAATAAAACAATTAACTGCCGGTGGACTTGGTGCCGCTGTTATGCAAGGTATTAAAAGAGGTTTATTCTCAAATGAAGCTGGTATGGGTAGTGCGCCAAATGCAGCTGCTACAGCAGATGTTACTCACCCAGTAAAACAAGGTTTAATTCAAACTTTAGGAGTATTTACTGATACATTATTAATTTGTTCTTGCACAGCATTTATAATACTTCTTTCAGGTCAATACGCTGATAGTTCTCTAACAGGTATAGAATTAACTCAAAAAGCTCTTGTATCTCAAATAGGACCTTTCGGAGCTTATTTCATAGCAATTTGTATATTATTATTTGCTTTTAGTTCTATTGTAGGTAACTTCTATTACGGTCAAACAAACATAGAGTTTATACACACTAATAAGGTATTATTAAATATATACAGAATACTTGTTATAGGTATGGTATTATTTGGTTCAATAGCAAAAGTAGATTTAGTTTGGAATTTAGCGGATCTTTTCATGGGATTAATGGCTATACTAAATATAATAACTATATTATTCCTTGGTAAATATTCTTTCCTTGCACTTAAGGACTATACAGCTCAAAAGAAAGCAGGAATTAAAGAGCCAGTATTTAAAGCATCTTCTATTCCTGGATTAGAGAATGTAGAAGAATGGCAATAATAAAAAAAGCTTTGAGATTTTTTTCTCAAAGCTTTTTTATATTAATCTTTCAAATATAACTTTTTTCTCAACACTTAAATCCTTAGGATTTATTGTTATTTTAAAAATTGGAGGACAACCTTCCTCTCTCCATTTCTTCATATAAGCTGGTGTAGCTTTATAATTATAATAATAAACTTCTTCATATTCATCTGAAAATTCTAAAACTTCAAGTCTACTATCCTCACTTAAACTTATTAATTCTTTATGAACATTATTTATTATTGGCCAAAAATATTTCATTGGTATATTATATTTAAACTCATTGTTTACTACTCTACTCTCAAACAATGCTCTTTTTAATATCCTGTTATCTTTATGACACTCATCTATATTTGCTCTAAATATAACTTTTCCTCTTTTGTCTTCATCTAATTTTATGTTTATCATATAATAAACAACTCCTATTCATAACACTATAAAATATAGCATCAAATCTATAAATCAAATCTATTTAATACAGATTCTCCAAACAACTTTTTAATTATGTATTTTATTCCTTCTATTTCACAGGATTTTTTCTTAACCATTATAAGTCTTCCATTATCAATAATATCTTCATCAGAATAAGATGTTAAGGCGATTTCTTCCTTTATAAATTCAACCCACTCCTTAGAATAATACGCTTTTAAACCTCTTAAAAATTTATTTTTTATAAATGGAATTATACTATTTCCTAGAACACAAACAGTTTCACATCCATTGATATTATTTAAAAGTTTTTCAAAGTCATCATTTTCATAGAACTTATTGCTCTTACTTCCTGGAACAATTATAACATCTAAATCTACTTCTTCTACAGATTTTATATTTTCAAATTTGATATCATATATTTTATCTTTTATTATATTACGTTGTGTCCCTATTAACTCTACTGAAATTATTTCTTTATCTAATGATTTATTTATATCATGAAAAATTTCTAAGAAAGATATTACTGTGCTTACTACCATCTTATCATAAATAAATATTCCAAACTTTCTCTCTTTTAAGTCTTTGATTTGACTATTAAAATCATCCTTAGATAATCTATATGAATAACCATCTTTATTTTTATACATAATCTTGAAACCAATTTTTTCAAGTCTTTCTCTGTTCTCATCTAACGAAACCGTATCTAGCATATATAAGCCACCAAATTCATTGAAAAAACATTCTAAGATAAGATGTACCGATTCACTTCCATAACCTTTTCCCCTATGTGAATTTTCTATCCTAACATTTAACCTAGCAGTTTTAGTTATAGAGTCATATCCATGAAAGCTTGCTTCCCCCACTGGATTATCATTATAATCAAAAACCAAGCAATACAGATTTCTTCCATCTGTAGGACTCACCATCTTTTTATAAAAACTATCCCACTTATACCTTGGAAAAGATATTGTTTTGCCTACATCGGTCATACTCTCCATATCTCCCCATAGCTTTTCAGTATACCCTAGTTCTTCTAAATATGGTGTTCTTATATAAACTTTTCTTCCCTCTCTCCTATAACAGTTTCTTTTTTGTATCACATTACCACACCAATCATTTATTAATTCAAGAGTATTTTATCATAAATTACCACAAACTGTGAAATTTTTTATACATTATTTATTAATTGTTATTTTATTGTTTAGTTATACTAAATTTAATAATAGATTAGCCTAAACTCCATAACATTTTTTTCCTTCTAAAGTTGCTAAATCACTATTTTAAGGCAACATTTAAATATTAATATATTTTTTTAATTTTTTGTTGATTTTTATTTTAAAAGTATTTATAATTATTTGTGTTTGTTTAGTAATTTTAAACTTAAAGTTTAGTAAAACTTATAGTAATGAAATTGAGGTGTAAAACTTGGAAATAGGAGATAAAATTAGACGTCTCAGAGTGGCCAAACAGTTGACTCAAGAAGAATTAGCAAATAGATGTGAATTATCTAAGGGATTTATTTCTCAGCTTGAGAATGACCTTACTTCTCCATCTATAGCTACATTAATAGATATATTAGATATATTAGGAACTAATTTAACGGAATTCTTTAGTGAAGATACTAATGAAAAGATAGCCTTCTCTAAGGATGATATGTTTGAAACTGAAAATGAAGAATTAAAATATAACCTTATGTGGTTAGTTCCAAATGCTCAAAAGAATGATATGGAACCTATAATGATAACGCTTGAACCTGGAGGACAATATATTGAAGAAGAGCCTCATGAGGGTGAGGAATTTGGGTATGTCCTATCTGGAGCAATATATCTTCATCTAGGAGACAAAAAAGTAAAAGTAAGAAAAGGCGAGAGTTTCTACTTTAAGCCCAAGGCTAATCATTATATTTCTAATGCAGGAAAAATTTCTGCAAAGGTTATATGGATAAGTACTCCACCATCATTTTAGTATAAACATTTAGAAAGCAGAGGTGTTAGATTTGAAAGATAATAATATTATTGAATTAAAAGGAATAACTAAATCATATGGAAAAGATACAATTTTAGATAATCTTTCCCTAAATATAAAAAAGAATGAATTCCTAACTCTTTTAGGACCTAGTGGATGTGGTAAAACAACCACTTTAAAAATTATAGCTGGCTTTGAAACGGCAGATAGTGGCCAGGTGGTCTTTGAAAATAATATTATTAACGATATACCACCTTACGAAAGACAATTAAATACTGTATTCCAAAAATATGCTCTATTCCCTCATATGAATGTATATGAAAATATAGCTTTTGGATTAAAACTAAAAAAAATGCCTAAAGATGTTATAGATCAAAAAGTTAAGGAAATGCTTAAGTTAGTTGCCCTTGAAGGATATGAAAACAGAGATATTGAAGCCCTTAGTGGTGGTCAACAACAAAGGGTTGCCATAGCTAGAGCTTTAGTAAATGAACCAAAGGTACTTTTATTAGATGAGCCACTTGGTGCATTAGATATGAAACTTAGAAAAGGAATGCAAATAGAGCTTAAGAGAATTCAACAAAAATTAGGAATTACATTTATATTTGTAACTCATGATCAAGAAGAAGCTTTAACAATGTCAGATACAATAGTTGTTATGAATAAAGGTGAAATTCAACAAATGGGAAGCCCAGAAGATATATATAATGAACCTGCTAACTCATTTGTAGCAAAATTCATCGGTGAAAGTAATATAGTTGATGGAACTATGTTAGATGACTTTAAGGTTGAATTTGCTGGAAGAATATTTAACTGTGTTGATAAAGGTTTTGAAAAGAACGAAGCTATTGAAGTTGTAATAAGACCAGAGGATTTTGAAATGGTTAAATATGAAGAAGGTATGTTAAAAGGAACTGTTACTTCAGTTATATTTAAAGGTGTTCACTATGAAATAGAAGTAAAGGATGAAAACCACACTTGGATATTACACAATACAAAACATGCTGAAATAGGATCTAAAATAGGATTATCTCTTGATCCAGAAAGCATACACATAATGAAAAAAGAGAGTGATGTTTAAAGATGAAAAATAGAAATAAAAATTTATCATTTGCAGCTTATCCATACGTTGTATGGAGTGCTATATTCATAGTTATCCCTTTACTTTTAATAGTTTTCTTTAGTTTTACAAGTAAAGTTGATGGAAGATTTGTTTTCTCTTTTGAAAACTTCCAAAGATTATTTGAGCCAATATATTTTACTGTTTTTATACGTTCTATATGGCTTGCCGTTTTATCAACAGTTTCATGTTTAATTTTAGGTTATCCAATAGCTTATATAATTTCTAAATTACCTATAAAAAGAAGAAATATGTTAATACTTTTATTCATATTACCAATGTGGATGAACTTCTTACTTAGAACATATGCGTGGATGGCTATACTTGGTAGAGATGGACTTATTAATACTCTTTTAGGTTATATAGGAATAGGTCCAATTAAAATGCTATATACTGACGGAGCAATCTTACTTGGAATGGTATATAACTTCTTACCATTTATGGTTATACCAATATATACTGTACTTATAAAAATTGATAAAAACTTAGTTAATGCAGCTTATGACTTAGGTGCAAATAAAGCTCAAGCTTTTAGAAAAATTATTTTACCACTTAGTATTCCTGGAATAATCTCTGGAATAACTATGGTATTTATGCCAGCTGTTTCAAACTTCGTAATCCCAAGCCTTCTAGGTGGTGGAAAATACATGTTAGTTGGTAATCTTATAGAACAACAATTTACTACTATCGGTAACTGGAACTTCGGTTCTGCTTTATCAATCTTTATGATGATATTAATATTAATTTCAATGGCCTTTATGTCTAAATATGAAAAGAACGGAAAAGAAGGAGGTAAACAGCTATGGTAAAAAAGTTAGGTGATTTTATTTCTAAATTTTATTTAGCCTTAGTATTTATATTTTTATATGCACCAATAGTAACACTTATGATATTTTCATTTAACAAAACAAAATCTATGGCTGTTTGGGGTGGCTTTACTTTTGATTGGTATAGCTCCCTACTTGAAAATGATAGAATAATAGCAGCTCTTTATTATACAGTTTTAATAGCAGTAATAGCCTCTGTTGTTGCTACAGTTATAGGAACTATAAGTGCTATAGGAATTAATAATATGAAAAAAGGTCCTAGAACCTTATTATTAAACGTAAACTATTTACCAGTATTAAATCCTGATATAGTTACAGGTATTTCATTAATGACTTTATTCGCTATTGGTGGAGTTTTATTTAATTTAAAACCTGGTTTTTGGACTATGCTTTTAGCTCACATAACATTTGATATTCCTTATGTTATATTATCTGTTTTACCTAAGCTAAGACAATTACCTCCAAATCTAACTGATGCGGCCTTAGATTTAGGAGCAAAACCATCTTACGCTTTAAGAAAGGTAGTAATTCCTCAAATAATACCTGGTATAGCTGCAGGATTCTTAATAGCATTTACAATGTCAATAGATGACTTTGTTATAAGTTTCTTCACTACAGGTCCTGGTGTTTCTAACCTTTCTATAGAAATTTATTCTATGGCTAGAAGAGGTATTTCTCCAGAAATAAATGCTCTTTCAACATTAATGTTTATAGTTGTCTTAGCATTACTTCTTATTGCTAATAGAAAACAATCTTTAGTAAAGGGGGAACGTTAATATGAAATTAAAAAAATTTTTAGCATTAACTTGTTCAACACTTCTTTTATCATCTCTTTTTCTTGGTTGTGGACCAAAAAAGGATGAGGAAGCTACTCAAGATAAAAACAATAACGTTCTTTATGTTTATAACTGGGGAGATTACATAGATCCAGAACTACTTACTAAATTTAAAGAAGAAACTGGAATAGATGTTAAATACGATGTTTATGATACTAATGAAATAATGTATCAAAAACTTAATAGTGGTAATGTATCTTATGATATAGTAATTCCTTCTGATTACATGATAGAAAAAATGAAAAACGAAGATATGTTAGCAAAAATAGATTTTTCTAATATACCTAATTATAAATATATAGGAGAACAATTTAAAAAATTAGCTTATGATCCAACTGATGAATACTCAGTACCATACATGTGGGGAACAGTTGGAATAATATATAATACAAAGAGAGTTAGTGATCCTGTAGATAGTTGGAATATTCTTTGGAATCCTAAATATAAGGATCAAGTTATAATGCCAGATAGTGTTAGAGATGCTATGGCTGTTGCAGAAAAAAAATTAGGATATTCATTAAATACAGAAAACCTAGATCAAATAGAAGCTGCTAAAAAGGAGCTTATGACTCAAAAGAAAGATGGCTTAATCTTAGCTTACATGGTTGACCAAGTTAAAGATGCCATGGTTGGTGGAGAGGCTTCCCTTGCTGTTGCTTGGTCTGGAGATGCTGTAACAATGATAGAGAGAAATCCTGATTTAGCTTATGCTATTCCTAAGGAAGGATCAAATAAATGGTTTGATGCAATAGCAATTCCTAAAAATGCAAAGCATAAAGAAAATGCTGAGAAGTTTATAAACTTCCTTTGCGATCCTGAAAATGCTGAGCAAAATGTAGAATATATAGGATACTCTACTCCAAACACAGCTGCATATGACCTTTTACCTGAGGATATAAGAGATGATAAAGTTGCATACCCAGATGAAGAGTCATTAAAAAATTGTGAGGTATTTATAGATTTACCTTCTAAAATACTTAGAAAATATGATGAAGCTTGGTTAGAAATCAAGTGTGTTTATTAAAAAAGGTCTTTATCAAAATATAACAAATAAAACTTACAAACAGTATGAAGAGAATATCTAGATGAGCTTTAGAATTTAAATTATTACTGAGAAGATATTACGTTAAGAAGCTGAAACTGTTCGAAGCGAAGCAAGTTTTGAAGCTTTAGTAATATCTTCGGAGTAATAATTATAAATTCTTAGCGAAATCTAGTAATTCTCGGAATATGTTTGTAAGTTTTATAAAAAGTTATTTTGATAGAGACCTTTTTATATTATCCACAAATTTCTTCATAAAATACTTTTGGGAACCATAGCTTAATTTCTTTCTCAGCACTTTCTATTGAATCTGATGCATGAACTGAGTTTTCTGTTCCACTTAAGGCAAACCTTCTTCTTATTGTTCCAAACTCAGCCTTTTCTGGATTTGTTGCCCCATTTAGAGATCTTATTTTATTTATAGCATCTTCTCCTTCAAGAATTAAAGCTACAAGAGGACTTCTTGTTATATATTTTATTAGAGAATTAAAAAATTGCTTATCTCTATGTTCTTCATGATGTTTTTCAGCAAATTCCTTATTTATTTGCTTCATTTCCATAGCCTTTATCTTTAATCCTGCTCCCTCATAAACCTCTAATATCTTACCTATTAAATTTCTTTCAACGGCATCAGGTTTTATTAAAACAAGACTTTTTTCTAACCTCATTGAAATTCCTCCTCAATATTATTTCCCTCTAAGATATATTATACATATAATTTCCTATTTATGTAAACATTCACAAGAAAATTACTAAATATTTAATTGTTAAATTATTATTTCCACCTTAGTTAGAGAAATAAGTGCCTTTTATATAGTATTGTAATTATAATAAATATAGGAGGTGTTTACTGTGATTAGAAAAGAATTTCTAGTAAGTGGTAGAGTCCAAGGAGTAGGTTTCAGATTCTTTTGTAAGTATCAGGCAAGCTTATTATCTTTAACTGGTTATGCTGAAAATTTAGATGATGGTCAAGTACTTATAGAGGTGCAAGGTGATGAATCATCAATAAGAAAATTTAAAACTAAAATTTTAAATGGTAATGGTTTTTCAAGAGTTATTTCTATAGATGAGAAGGATTTAACTGTTGATACCCGCGAAAAAAGATTTTCTACATACTAATTATAGGTAAAGGAAATGGGGCTATTATCAAACTTAAAATTTATAAATATATAATAAATGTTATTCACTAATTATTATAATATAGTTTATAAATTTTGTTTTTAAATTTTTAAGAGCCCCTACTCCTTTTTATAGCTTTTTATAAATCACAGCTATCTTGTTCATATCCATATCTTGAGCTTCCATTGCTATTAAACTCTTCATTTTCTTTGTATGAAATAAATGTACCATCATCAGGTTCATGATCTTTATGTTTTTTATTATTATAATTCTTATTATTTTTATTATCTTTCATATTTATCACCCACCTTTAATTTTATTATTTCAAGGCAGGCTTATTTATATACTCTATTTTTAAGTTGATTATATATTATAGTTTTATAAATTTTTTACTTAAATTATAAGTTTTTATATGAACAAAATCTTTACTTCTACCTATTGACTTAAAAATTTTTACTTATATTATAAGTTCTCCCACATATCTTGTATGCTACTATAATCATCTAATACTTCATCAATTAAATCTAAAGCATCTTCATTGTTCCAAGATTCATATTTTTTTCTTTTTACTACTTTAATTATGTTTTCTTCTTTTCCTTCTTTAATTAAAATAGAATCTTCACATGACTCTTTATACTTTTCTAAATCCTTTTTAATTGTATTACAAACTTCAATAGTCTTAATTCTATTGTTGTCTTCATCTCTAAAATCTATAAGTATTTTGTCTAAGTTAATTAACCCATTTAAAAAGTCAAAGTGCCAATTAAATCCATAGTTTAACCATAGATCATAGGTATTTTCCTCTCTTTCGTCAAACCTAATCATAATTAAAAGCAAGTCTAATTTTTTATTGCTTATAATGCTGCTTTTTAAGGCAACTAAGACATTATCACCTATATCCTTTAAAGCTTCTAAATAATCTTTAACAAAAATTATAGGTACTACTTTATCATTTACTTCTACTATTAGTGGAATTAATGTTCCAACTTCACTTTCTTTTAAAATATCATCTACAGTTAAAGCTGCCATATTATCACATCCTAAATATTAATTAATTGCTTCAAATACCTTATATTATATAAGATATGTATTGTAAATACCACAATTAAAGCTTTACATCTCTTTCTTTATTATTATTGTTATTATGCCCTATAGATGTTATAATAAAAAAAGTTTAATGAGACTTTGAAATTAGGAGAGATGAAAATTGATTAAATTTAAGAAAAAGCTTTTAAGTTCAATATTGATTGCTTTATCAGTATCACTTTTTACGCCAACAAAAGCTACTGTTCAGGCTGCCGAAATTTCCCAGCCTAATATAGTTGGAAAGTATGCTGTCACTTTAGATTATGACACTGGTGAAATTATTTATGCAAAGGGAATAGATGAAAAAGCATATCCTGCTAGTACAACAAAGGTAATGACAAGTCTTTTATTTGCTGAACATGCTTCAAAGAATGATTCTTTTCCATATACAGCAGATGCAAAAGCTCAACAACCTTATACATTAAACAATAGCTTTGGACCAATACCTGTTGGCGAAGGAATGAATGCTAATGATTTAATGAAAGCTTTACTTATGTTTTCAGCTAATGATGCTGCCGCTGTAATTGCAGACGGGTTGGCTGGAAGTGCTGAAAAATTTAGTGTAATGATGAATGACGAAGTAAAAAAATTAGGATTAAAAAATACTCACTTTGTTACTCCAAATGGCTTACATAATGATGATCACTATTCAACAGCTTACGATTTAGCTGTCATTTTACAAAATGCTTATAAAAATCCTTGGGTAAGCGAAACTATGGCACTTAAGGATAGCGACATAACTGTAAACGGAAAAAAAGTACTTTTAGAAAATAGAAATAAAGAACTTGGTATCGACGGAAATATTGGTGGAAAGACTGGATTTACAACTCCTGCTGGAAGATGTTTAGTATCAGTATACGAAAGAAATGGTAGAAAAATAATAGGTGCTGTTTTAAATTCTCAATATGATGCTAAGGATGAAATTGTATTTAATGATATGAATAAAATTATTGATTACAGTTACTCTGTAGATAAAGTTCCATACATAAAGGCTGGTACAACAATAGATACTATTCCAGTTGAATATAAACTTTTTAGATGGTTTGGACCAACTAAGAAAATAGATGTTCCTTTTGTTGCAACTGAAAACATAGATTATTATAAAAATTATGTAAATGAAAAAGAAACATCAAAATCAATAAACTTAAATGATATGAACGCTTGGCAATTAGCTTCTAATCCTGAATCAGCTGCTGTTACTGTTACTCAAAGAGCTTACGTTAAGGATTATCCAGTAAAAGCTGATATAGGTACTTTTACTCTTATAAAAGCTAATTTCTTAAGTTATTTAGGAATAATTGTTCTAGTAGTTGTTGCGATTGTATTAATATTACTTATTATAAGAGCAATAAATTTAAGAAAACGTAGAAGACGTAGAAGAAATATATTTTAATAAAAAAAAGATTTAGTCTTAGACTAAATCTTTTTTATTATAAACCTATTAAATTAAGAATTTAATTTTTCAACAAGATCTAAAATTTCTAAAGGTTTATCTACATAAAAGTCTGGCTTACTCTCTCCTAATTTTTCAAGAGGCAATGCTGTGTATTTAACTCCACAGGTCTTAGCCCCAGCATTTTTACCTGCTAAAATATCATAAGGTGAATCACCTACCATAAGAGCTTCACTAGGAGATACTCCTAAGTTCTCACAGGCCTTTAAAACTGGCTCCCCATCTGGCTTATGCTTTGTAGTAATTTCAGGAGTTATAAAAGTATCAAAATACTTAAATATACCCATTAATTTAGCTCCACGCTCTGCCATATCACTTTTCTTTGAAGTTACAACTCCAATTTTAATTCCTTTACTCTTTAATGTTTTTAGCATTAAATCGACGCCAGCAAACTCTTTACATTCATCATCATGTAATTCTAAGTTTATTTTTCTATAACAATTAATCATTTCTTCTATTCTATTTTCATCATAGGATTTAAAAATTTCCTGCAATGGTCTACCATAGTTCATAGTAATCTCTTCTTCACTTGGCTCTAAATCTAACATAGTTTTAAATGTATGTTTAAATGATTTTAGTATTAAATCATTAGTATTTATCAATGTTCCATCTAGGTCAAACAATACTGCTTTTATCATAAATTTCTCCTTTATTATTTTAAAAATCAGCTTTAAAATATATATATTTTTAATAATTATATCATAAATTTAAAAAAATTTTAAAAAACCCCTTCACAAATTAAGATTTTTAGTATATATTAATTATTAAATAAATAAGTTGTACAAAGCATTGATGGGAAAAAGTAATCTTTGGAAAGAGTTTTAGCGATTGAGGGATGGTGAAAGCCTCATACTATACCTTTGATGAAGAACATCCTTGAGCTTCTAACCGAACTTCAAAATTTATTTTGGACAGTAGACTTAGACGGGTTTCTTTCCGTTAAAAGAAGGACAGTGTTAAGATGCACTGTTATTAAGTGAGTGCTTTTGTACTAACATAGGTGGTACCGCGGAGATGATTATACAGCCTTCGTCCTATTAAAAATATAGGATGATGGCTTTTTTTATTGTCTTTTATAATATATTTTTAAATTTTATTATTTTAACTATACGTATAAATCAAAACATTTAAAGAAATTTTAATAACCTGTTTGGGGCCAAACAAATTTATAAAAAAATATATGTAGCAAAAAATATATCTACATTTAAAATTAAGGAGTTGTTTAAAATGGAAAAATTATTTATACCAAAGGGCTATAAACCTTTATTATCACTTAGAGAAACAGAAGTTGCTATTAAAGAACTTAAAGACTTTTTCGAAGATTCTTTAGCTAAAAACTTAAACTTAACAAGAGTTTCTGCTCCACTTTTCGTAAATAAAGGTTCAGGATTAAATGATGACCTAAATGGAATTGAAAGACCTGTAAGTTTTGATATGAAAGCTATGCCAGAGTTTAACATTCAAATAGTTCATTCTCTAGCTAAATGGAAAAGACTAGCTCTTCATAGATATGAATTTGAACATGGTGAAGGTCTTTACACTGATATGAACGCTATAAGAAGAGATGAAGATTTAGATAACATTCACTCTATTTATGTTGACCAATGGGATTGGGAGAAAATAATAGATAAAGAAGAAAGAAATTTAGAAACTTTAAAAGAAACTGTAAAATCAATATATGGTACTTTTAAATCAACAGAAGATTTTATAGTAGCAAAATACCCTCACATAGAAAAAATTCTTCCTGAAGATATAACATTTATAACATCACAGGAATTAGAAGATCGTTATCCAGATCTTACTTCTAAAGAGAGAGAAACTGCTATATGTAAAGAATTTGGCGCTGTATTCATAATAGGAATTGGTGGAAAATTAGCTTCTGGTGAAAAACATGATGATAGAAGTCCAGACTATGATGATTGGACATTAAATGGAGATTTATTATTCTACTACCCTCTATTTGATGAGGCTGTAGAACTTTCATCAATGGGAATAAGAGTTGATGAGGAAAGCCTTTTAAAACAATTAAAAATAGCAGAATGTGAGGAAAGAAAAGAACTACCATTCCATCAAATGCTTCTTGAAGGAAAATTACCATATACTATAGGTGGTGGAATTGGTCAATCTAGAATATGTATGTTCTTCCTTAGAAAAGCTCACATTGGAGAAGTTCAAGCATCTATGTGGGATGAAGATATGATAAGAACTTGTGAAGAAAACAACATACATTTATTATAAAAGTTATATTAAAATTTTGATTTTTATTTAATTTAACTTTAACTTTAAAAAATTCAATATTATCCCTCTTATAAATATAGTATAATTTCTTTAATAAACTAATATTTAAAAGGGGGATAATTATTATGAAAAGGTCTATTTTAAATACATTATTGAATGTCCTTGCAATAATTTTTATAGTTTTCTTAATGATTAAGGTAAGTGTGCCTATGGGGAGCATACTACTTCTATCATTTATAATATTTAAATTAACTATAAACAAGCATTTAATTTATATGTTTAAGGGTGCTAAAAAACTTAGGGCTAATAATTTAGAAGAAGCTTTATCTCTTTATAGAAAGGCTGCTCTATGTAATAGTTCTAATGTAAAAGCTATAAAAACTTATGTTTTCTTAGAACTTAAAATAGGATCTTATACTGAAGCTTTAGAAACTTTAAAAAGCATAGTATCTAAAAGAAAATTTTTACCTGAAGATGCAAATCAACTTGATTTACTTCAAGCAATACTTTATTGGAAATTAAATAATATAAAAACTTCCCTTCAAATCTTAGATGATTTAAAAGCTAATAATTTTAACTCTCTAGATTTTTATGAAGTTTATGGATATGTTTTGATTCAAGATGAAGATTTTGAAAAAGCAATTTCAATAAGTAATGAAGGATTAAAAGTTGATGAATTAAGCCAAATAATAAGAGCTAATTTAGGAGAGATTTTCTATAAAATTGGGGATATAAAAAAAGCTTGCTTTTATTTTGATGAATTAATAGATGAATGTGTAAATTTTTCAGAACCCTACTATTTTATGGGAATTATATCAAAAGAAAAAGAAGATTTTTATAAAGCCAAAGAATTTTTAAATAAAGCACTTAAGTATGATGAGTCTATTCTAAGCAACCTATCAAAAAATGATATAGAAAACGCTTTAATAAGTATAAATCATTAATTATTATGATATTTGATTATAGCTTTAATTTTAAATTCATTCTATAATGTATAAGGAACTTAAAAAATAGTTCCTTATATTTTTTTAATAAAAAAAGGAAGTGATTATCTAGTGAAGCTTTTAAGAGAAATGCTTATTGTAGTGTTTATATACTTCTTAGGCGAATTTATTTCTAAAAGTTTTATACATAGTGTACCTGGAAATATTATTGGAATGTTAATATTATTAGTTTTACTATGTACTAAAGTTGTTAAAGTAGAATCTATTGACTGTGTTGCTCAATTCTTCTTAGATCATTTAGCCTTCTTCTTCGTTCCTGCAGGGGTTGGACTTATGACATCTGTTGGATTATTAGAAGGAAATGTTCTTAAATTATTATTTATTTGTATAGCCTCAACTTTTGTTGTAATAGGAGTTACAGGTTTAGTTGTTCAAGCTTTAATAAGAAGAAAAGAAAAAAAACTACTAGGAGATGAAGTTAATGAATAACCTTATTAATAACCCTTTATTCGGAATTTTATTAACTCTTTTTGCATTTGAAATTGGTATGACCATATACAAAAAGACTAAAATTCCACTACTAAACCCTTTATTAATAGCAATTGCTCTTGTAATTGCAGTTTTAGTTTCATGCCATATAAGTTTTGAAACTTATAATATTGGTGGTAGTTTTATAAATGCATTTTTAGGACCTGCAACTGTAATTTTAGCAGTACCTTTATATAAACAGTTACAACTTTTAAAAAATCATTTTGTACCAATAATGACAGGAATAATAGTTGGAAGTTTTGCTTCTATGTGCTGTGTTATAATAATGGGATATTTCTTAGGAGTAAATCATGAACTTATTGCTTCTTTAGTTCCTAAATCAGTTACTACACCAATAGGGGTTGAAGTAGCTAGCGGACTTGGTGGAATACCTTCAATCACAGTTATAGCAGTAATAATAACTGGTATCACAGGTGCAATCATAGCTCCTATGGTATGTAAATTACTTAAGATTGATCATGAAGTTGCTATGGGAGTTTCTATGGGAACAGCTGCCCATGCCGTTGGAACTACTAAAGCTTTAGAAATTGGTGAAACTCATGGTGCTATGAGTTCATTATCTATAGGTGTTGCTGGATTAATAACAGTTTTCCTTGCTCCACCAATATATATGCTATCTGCATTAATATTAAAATTTGTCTAAACAGTGATAAAATTTCACTGTTTTTTTCTTTTTATGACTATATTTTCTTAATTATAGAAATACTAAAAATATAAATCTATAATTAAGGAGAATTAAAATGAAAATATATAAAAAAATTCTAGGCTTTTTTGCCTTAGCAGTTCTATTAAATCCAAATACTCTAACCTTAGATGCAAGCACTTTTTCTAAAGAAGATCAAATTCAAAACAAAGAAATTTTATATGATATTACAGCCTTCACCACAGAAAAAAACACTCTTAACTTAATAATAAATCAATTGTTTAAAGAAGATGATACTCTATTTATAGATGCTTATTTTTTAAATACAACTGAAAACACTACTTTTGAAAACTTAGAAAATTTTAATATCTCAGTTTGTGATACCAATAATAAAGAGGTACTAAATAAAACTTTTAAAAGTGTTGTTATCCCTAAGGGACTTCCTCCACAACATGGAAGAAGAATTTTATTTCCCATAGAAAATGAATTTTTTAACCTACAAGAAAAAGATTTATCAAAACTATCTTACAAATTCATCTTTGATTATAATTAAAATTTTAAACCTTTCTCTTAACCAAACAAAAAGAGTTATATCAAAAGTTAATAATAGTATGTATGAAAATAATTTTTTACAAAACTTACAAACAGCATAAATAGAATACCTTAGGAAAATCTAGTAATTCTCTGAATGTGTTTGTAAGTTTTATTATTATATTTTGCTACATAACATTTTTATTTCTTTTAATACAACTCATATATATTTTATTAAATAAATTCCATTCTCCATGTGAAATAACCTTTTTCTTCATCTTTTTCATATATGAAGTATGCTGCAAAGGTATTTCCCTTTTTACTTTTTAAATTTCTAAATCCAACTTTTCCATTAGCTAATAGAAGTTTTACCATCTGAGGTGTTACTTGTTTTCCAAAGGAAGCTATATACTTATCATTTTTCCATATGGTATATTTACATCCATTTTTCCAGTTAACACATCCAAATCCTCTTTCTCCCTCTATAACAGGATTTCCACAGTTAGGACATTTTCCTAAAACCTCTACCCCTTCTGGAGCCTCTACTTTAAAGTGTTTTGCCATGGAATCATCATTTTTTATAGCCTTAACTCCCTCTATAGTAAAGTTTTTTATAAGATTTAAGAAATCTTCTTTTTTTACCTTCCCTCTTTCTATATCAGAAAGAGTTTTTTCTAGTCTTCCTGTGTATTCTAAATCTAAAAGTTCCTTAACAGGGAATATTTCAACTATGGTTCTACCAAGCTCTGTACAAGTTAAACTTTTTCCCTTTGTGGTAATATATCCTACATCCTTAAGCTTTTTAATTGTTTCAGCTCTAGTAGCAGGTGTTCCTATACTAAATCCACTTAATATTGAGGCCATCATTTCTTCACTATCTTCCTCTGCATCCTCTTTAAAACTCTTACCACAAGTCTCCATTACCCTAAGTAAAGTCTTCTCAGTATGCTTTTTAGGTGGTTTTTTAGTAACCTTATTTATTTTACTATCTACTAAGTCTACTACTTCTTTTTCATTTACCATTGGAAGAATTGTATCTTTACTATCTATTTTTTCAACAACTCTCCATCCTTCTACAAGCTGAACTTTTCCTTTTGAAATAAATACGCCCTTAACCTCTTTATCATTTACCTTAGAAGTTATTTTTGTTTCCTCAAATTCAGCTACGGGCATAAATTGCATAAGAAATCTATTTTTAACTGCTGTGTAAACTATTCTTTCATCTTGTGTTAAATTATTAGGTTTCATGTAAGTTGGAACTATGGCACTATGGCTCTCAACCTTTGAATTATCAAAAACCCTTTTATTTTGAACAAACTTTATTTGCTCCTCATAAGGCAAGCCTACCTTAAGCTTTTCTAAAACATTTCTAGTTCTATCAACTAAGCTCTCCTCTAGAGCCATACTTCCTGTTCTAGGATAAGTTATAAACTTCTTTTCATATAAAGATTGAGCTACTTTTAAAACCTTATCTGAAGTCCATCCTTTGTATTTACTTGTTATGTATCCTTGAAGATTAGAAAGATTAAATAAAAATGGTGGATATTCTTTTTTTCTTTCTGTTTGCTTTTCAATTATTTCAGCATTTTTATCCTTTATCTTTTCTTTAATCTCATCTAAAACCTTTTTATCTTCAAACTTCTCTGAATTATTTTCATAATAAGTTCCTTCAAACTCCTCATTTTTTGAAGTTTTAAAAGTACCATTAAGTTTGTAATATGCACTTGATTTAAAGTTCTCTATTTCTTTATCTCTGTCATAAATTATTTTTAAAGTAGGTAGAAGAACTCTCCCTATATTTAAAATCTGTCCATCATTTAGCTTATATTTTATTGTTGTCACAGAAGTTAAGTTTATACCTATTATCCAGTCTGCCCACTGTCTTCCTATACCAGCATCTTGAAGAGATTGCATTTCCTCATTAGGTTTTAACTTTTCCATTCCTTTTTTAACTTCATCTGGTGTCCATTCATTTAATAAAAGTCTATATACTGGTTTCTTTTCACTAAAATATAGGAAAATTTCATCTGCAATTACTTGTCCTTCTCTATCAAAGTCAGTAGCAGAAATTATTCCATCTACATCTTCTCTATCTATAAGACCTTTTATTATCTTTATTTGCTTTTCCGCACCCTTATCAATGATGTTTCTATTTAAAGAATCTTGTTTTATTTTATATCTAAAAACTTCTGGGATAAAAGGAAATTTTTCCATTCTCCATCCCTTCATGTTCTCATCATAATCCTTTGCATCAAATAACTGCAATAAGTGTCCGAAAGCCCATGTTATAAGATATTCTTCGCCTTCAAAGTATCCATCTTTTCTCTTTTTTATATTAAAAGCATCTGCAATATTTCTAGCAACAGATGGTTTTTCTGCAATTATTACCTTTTTCAAAGTATCACTCCTAATTATAATCCTTTTGTTATATTATCTCCTCTTCTATATCTTTGACAGATTTAAAAATTTATTTCACTTATTAAAATAATAAGGGCTGTCTCAAAACTTAGCATTTAATTATAGGTTTTACTAAGTTATATTGATACAGCTCCATTAATTTATCTAAAATATATTAAAAATCAAATTCAAACATTATTTATTATAATATAAAATTGCTTTTATTCCTAGTCTTTATAAACTACCTCTCCATTTATAATTGTATAAATAGTTTTTGTAGCTATTTCAAAAGGACTTCCATTTAAAATTACTAAATCTCCATCCTTTCCTTCCTTTAAGCTTCCAACCCTTTCATCAATACCTATTATTTCAGCTGGATTTATTGTTATTGCTTCTAAGGCCTCATTAAAAGTAATTCCTTCTTTCATAGCCATAGCTGCACAAAGTGGAAGATTGTCTATTGTTACCACTGGATGGTCTGTAGTTATTGCTACTTTAATTCCTTTATCTATTAAGGCCTTTGGAGTCTTAAAGGTCTTATTTAAAGTCTCAGCCTTTCCATTAAAACTTAAAGTTGGCCCAACTATAGCATCTAAGTTTTCTCTTTTAATATAATCACTTATTAAATGTCCTTCTGTACAGTGATCTAAAGTTAATTTAAGATTAAATTCCTTAGCTATTCTTATGGCAGTTAAAATATCATCTGCCCTATGGGCATGAGCTTTCATAGGTATTTCTCTATTAATTAAGGGAAGTAAAGCCTCATATTTTAAATTCTTACTAAAATCCCTATCCTCTATTTCAGCATCAATTTTTCTATTTTTATAATTAACAGCCTCTGTTAAAGTTTCTCTTAATAAAGCTGCAATAGCCATTCTTGTATTAGGCATTTTATTCTTTCCAGAATAAACTCTTTTTGGATTTTCTCCAAAGGCAACCTTTATTGCTACAGGTTCCTTTATTATCATGTCATCAATACATATTCCACTTGTTTTTACAGCGGCAAACTGTCCTCCTATTACATTAGCGCTTCCAGGCCCAATTACAGCTGTGGTAACTCCTGCTTCCATTGCAGATTGGAATCCTCCATCAAAGGGATTTATTCCATCTATAGCTCTCATTTGTGGGGTTATAGGCTCACTAGCTTCATTGGTTCCATTTCCTGCCCCATTATTTCCTTCTTCATGTAGTCCTAAATGACAATGTGCTTCAATAAACCCTGGAAATATTAATAGTCCTTTAGCATCAATAACCTCTTCTTCTCCTATGTATTGACTTAAATCTTCCCCAATTCTACTTATCTTTCCATCCTTAATTAGAATATCACCTTTTTCATATATCTTACCTTCTTCACAGGTAAATATTTTCCCATTTTTAATTAACATTTTTTATCCCCCTTTTATTTATGTGATTTAATAAATATTACCTTTAGCTATTCTTTAAATCATACTTTATTTTAAAGAAATTTTTTATTAAATATCTCTATATAATTATAGCACTAAATAAAAAATCCCTCTTATTCTATTAAAATAAGAGAGATTTTTAAATTACATTTCATTTAACATCCATACAAAAAAGTTTAATACTCCAGCAAAGGAAACCCATATGATATAAGGAATCATAAGAATTCCTGCTATTTTATCAAACTTTAAAAATTTAATTGTGGTTATAACTATAAATATTAATAATATGATGAGTTCTATAAATGCTAATCCGTATAACTTAAAGTAAAAGAATATTATGCTCCAAGCAAAATTTAATACAAGTTGTATTATATAAAACCAAAGGGCTGACTTTGTTTTTTCTCCTTGCTTATGCCTTAAAAATATTCTATAGGCTGCTATTGCCATAAGTATATATAAAATAGTCCATACTATGGGAAAAACTATGGCTGGTGGACTAAACCAAGGTTTATTTAAAGTGCCATATACTTGTACACTCTCCTGAGTAAACTTTCCAATAACATATCCTCCACCTAAAGTTATTAACAAACTTATTATTAAATCACCTAAATTAAATTTTCCATTAACCTTGAATATATTCACATAAATCACCTCTCAGGTAATTATATGTATTCCTTTTGATATATATTATATGTATATATCAGAAAATTCAATTTCAGCTCTTTCCTTTAAGTTATAGTAATTGTTATTAAAAATATGTTCAGTTCTATCAGTTTCCTTAAATAAATCTACATCATAAAAATATAATTTAAATCTATTTCCATGTCCCTCATATATATCAACCTTTAAATCCCCTCCTTGCATTTTCATAAGAGATTTACTTATATAAAGCCCTAACCCACTTCCTTCTTGTGTTCTATTTAAAGCCTTATTACTTTTAGTAAATTTGTCAAAAATATATTTTTGTTCATCATAACTTATAGCTATTCCATCATTTTCTATCATTATTACAAGATCTTTTCCTTCAAAATATATTTTCACATATATGTTTCCATTTTCACTTCCATACTTTACTGAATTTGATAATAGATTTAATATTATTCTTTCTAAAAACTCACTATCAATAGCTATAAATATCTCTTCAAAATCAGGATCAAAAACAAAATTTATTTTTTTCTTACTTATATATTCTGAAGAGGCATCTAATATATTTTCAACAACTTCAACTACATTAAGAACCATAACGTTTTCTTCTATCTGTCCCTCTGATATTTTATTAGCATCAATGAAATTATTTATTGTCCTTATAAGTCTTAAACAATTTTGTTTAATTACTAGGTTATTTCTTTCTATAGAATTAAGATTTTTATTTTCTATATTTAAATTATTTAATTGAAGAGCTGAACTTATTACATTTATAGGAGTCCTTAACTCATGACATATATTTGTAAAAAATTCCCCTTTTATATTTTCTTCTTCCAATTTATCTTTTAAATACTTATTTAATCTTAAAGCATTATTCTTTTTGGTAATATCATTTATAATTATAATTTTATAATTATCTCCAAAAGGTATTGTGTAAAATTCTCCATTAGAGTAGCCTCCCTTAATATTTTTAAAAATTATTTCTTTATAAGAATCCATACTTCCTTTCTCTTTTAAATAAACTTGCTTTTCTAGTATTTTTTCATATAATACTTCCATACTTTCAAACAATATAGATTCTTTGTTTTCAACTTCTAAAAATTCCAAGGCTTCGTCGTTTAAATAAAATAATTTTTCATCCTTAGAAATAAATATATAGTCTCCAATGGCTGAAGTAATATTATTAAACAACAATTCTTCTCTATCTAAAAGATTCTCTAATTCTTTTAGCTCCTCTATTTTTTTTCTTAAATACCTTTTATTTCTCTTAAATTCACCTCTTTTTAAGAGCATTATCCTATTTATATTATTAAAATTCTTATTTAAAGAAAATCTTATTATACCTTCTACTAAAATGTAATATGCTGAGAAGTCTAGTATTTGACTAAAGGAAACTCCTAATAAATAAGTATTTCTTAAATTATGAAAATTATTTAATAAAATAATATTTCCTACTGAGAATAATAATATATAAGCAATTAAATAATAAAAGAATTTATCAGATGTATTTTCTTTATCAGCAACAATTACTATTAATAATATTAAAAATAAAATAACAATCAATATAAACATAAAATTATTTATATATACACCTTTAATAAAAGCTCTCATTAATTTTGTATTATTTATTACTATGAGATAAATAATGTTAAAGATAATATTTAATAATAGAAAAATTTTATTTATTTTCTTAAAAGCTAAGTCCTTTTTCTTCCCTAAAACTATTACAAAGGTAATAAAATACTGAAATAATAGGCCTATTATTTTATAAGCTATCATCTTATCTACTACATATAACTCCAAGGAAACAAATGAAGAAAAAACCTCAGGAATAATAATCCAAAATATACCCATATTAGTATAAGAAACTAAGTTTTTTTCCTTATCTACATTACTGCTTATTCCTATTAATAATGAGGTTCCTAACATTATTACTGAAGACAAGTCTAAAAATTTATAAAACATAATATATTTTTCTTTTCTTATAAACAATACTGCTGATAGTATTATTAATATATATATTATTCTTAATATATAATATTGTAATTTAGGATTTTCATATTCTACTTTATATTCCACAACTTTTCTCCCTACTAAATTCCAACCTTATATTTGTTCCTGTATCCTTAATTGAATTTATATTTATAGTTCCATTTTGCAATTCAACTAAATTCTTAACAATATATAATCCAATTCCTGTACTTTTATTTTTTACTCCTTTTTTATTTCCCTTGCTATATCTTAAGAAAGCCTTTTCTATAAATTCTTTATCCATACCTTCACCAGTGTCTGTAAAACTAATAATAACTTTACTTTTCTTTGCCTTAATCTCTACTCCAATTCCACCTTCCCTTGTATGCTTTATTGAATTTGAAATTAAGTTTAAAATAATTCTCTGAATAAACTCTTGGTCACAATTAACATATACTTCTTCTTCATTGGTATCAAATACGTAAGTTAAATTTTTCTCTTTTATATATTCAGCTAAATTTCCTATAGAATCTTCAATCAATGTTACTATATTATAAATTTTAAAGTTTGGTTTTAAATAATCGTAATCAATTTTGGATGAGTCAATTAGATTGTTAGCTAACCTTAGTAAGGTCATACAATTTTCCTTATTAACTTGGTTATAATAATCAACTTTTTTAATATTTTCATTACTATAAAATTTCTCCTGCACTTGAACTGATGAATATATAACATTTATAGGAGTTTTTAAGTCATGAGAAATACTTGATAAAAAATCATTTTTTATTTGTTCTGATAAGGTTCTTTTTCTTAAATTATCTTTTATCTTTTCTGAAAACTTAAGTTCAGTTATATTTTTCATTGATATTATTAAGTAACCCTTTGATTGTAGTAAAATATCTAACTCCCAAAAAACTTCTATTCCAGAAGTAACAAATGAAGCTTCTCCCTTTTTTGTTCTTAAGAATTCCTCTTTATTTTCAATATTTATTATTTTAAATAAGTTCTTATTTATTACCTCTCTATTACTTTTTAAATTTAATTCATGTGAAAATCTTTTATTCACAGCAAAAATCCTATGATTATCATTATTTAAAATCGCTATAGACATAGGTGCATTATTTAAAAAGTTCCTAAAATAAATTTCATTATCTCTTAATTTTTTCTTAAATTCTTTAAACTCATTATTACTCTCTTCCATTTTCTTATTTAATATTTTAAGTTTTTTATTTTTATCAATTATATCTTCATGTAAAGTTTTATATGGCTTTGTAATAAGCATTTCTGAAATCCAAACATATATAATTAAATATATTGATATTTTTAATATATCACCTAATAATATAAGTGACTCTAAACCTAAACTATATGATAAAATATCTAATACTATTAAAGATAAATTTATTAGCACAAATAACTTTAAATAATTTAATAAATCATTTTTAAAAAGTTTAAAGCTTCTTAAAAGATATAAAATTATTAAAAGAAGTACTGTTGATACTACCAAAAAAACACTCATATCATAAAAAAATATACTGATTAATGATACTAGGGTTAAAAAACAAACAATTAATTTTATAGTTAAATCTATTGACTTTACATATGCTATTATCATAAAGCAATATACACTTTCTAAAACAGTACAAATAGCTATGGGTTTTAAATTTAAACATTGAAGTATTTCCTTTTCTCCCCAAAAGGCTATTAAATAAACAAGTATATCAAACTTGAACATGGCAACTAATAATAAATAAATACCTATTAATTTAAAAATCTTTTTATTAGAAAACTTAAATACAGTTGTGGCAATAAATGTTATAGCAAACACTACTATAGTTTCAATAATTGTAGATAAATAAAGAGCTGTACGTGGATTAAAAAAATATAACGTATATAAAATAATTGCTATAAATATAATACTATTAACTAAATTTCTAATTTTACTAAGTTTCAAATACATATAGTCATTTTCTATGTACTCCAATATACTTCCCCCTTAAATATAACCATATAAATATACATTATCATAAAAAAGAGAGGAAATTATTTAATTTTTGTAAATTATTGTATTTAATTGTAATTTAAAAGACCTTAAATATTGGAATTAACCAATATCTAAGGTCTCTAAGAAACTTTTAAACTTATTACTATTTCTTACCTCAATTAAATCATTATCTTTATTTATATATTTTATAAATTCTGGATAAAACTCAACAGCTTTAATTAAATCCTCTGTGGCATCCTCTAAATCTTTTCCTAAAATAGCCTTAAAGCAACTTCTATTATAATATAAAAAATGATTTTCTGGATTAAACCTTAAGCCCAGTGATAATATCTCTACTCCTTTTTCTATATTATTTTCTTCTTTATATATAACTGCTAAATTTAAGAATGAAAAAGCATAACCAAAATTCTTTTTAATGGCTTTCTCATAAAATTTCTTAGCCTTATCATATACATTTAATCTTTTATATATTACTCCCATATTAAAAAGAGCTAAATAGTGCTCTCCATCTATTTGAAGGGCTTTAGAAAACATTCTATAGGCCTCTTGAAGCATATCCCTTTCTTCATATATAGATCCTAAATTTATATGGGCCCAAAAGTCTTCTTTGCAAACCTCTATTGTCTTTTTGTAATACTCTATTGCACCTTCTTTATCTCCCACATTATCTAATGCATTTGCTAAGAAAAATATAGCCCTATCATAAACAGGATTTATATCTATAGCCTTTTTATATAATTCTATAGCCTTTACATAATCCTCTTTTTCATCATAAATCACTGCTAATCCATAATAAGCTCTAACCTCAAAACTATTTATACTTAAGGCTTCTTCATATTTTTCCTTAGCCTTTTCAGTATCTCCTAACTCATCTAGCATTAAAGCTATGCTTATTATTAAATCAATATCTCTTTCTCCTTCTAGAAGCTCCTCAGCTCTTAAATAATAATTTAAGGCCTTTATTAAATTCCCTTCATCATGAGCTTTATCACCACTACGTATATAATTATCTATAATTCTATAGTTATTATCCATATCTTCTCCTATTTTTCTAATCTATTATATCAAAATCATCTTAACTTACATAAAGCAAAAAGGAGGTATCAAAATTTTGACACACTCCTAATTAATACTCTAATTAATTATATATATCTTTTAAATATTTTTCAACAACCACTGAATAGTATCTTCCATAACTTCTACTTTATTTTTTTCATTTAACATTTCATGTCTTCCATTTTCATATAGCTTATACTCAATATTTTTTACTCCTACTTTTTCTAATTTATCTTTTAAGTTGATTACACCTTTACCAAAATTACCTACTGGATCTTTATCTCCTCCGAAAATATAAATAGGCATTTCTTTATTTATTCTATTCATATTTTCAGCTTTATGTATGCTTCTTACCCCTCTTAACAAATCGTAATAAAAGGAACTTGAACATATAAAACCATATCTTTCATTTTCTATATACTTGTCTACTTCACTTTCTACACTACAAAGCCAATCAAAATCTGTCCTATTTGGTTTAAAATTCTTATTAAAGCCTCCAAAAATCAACTTGTCCATAAGTTTACTTTTATGTTCTCTTCCCTTTAATGACATTTCTACTTGAGCTACAAATTCTCCAAGTGGGGCTAACTTATCTGGCTCACCATTAGTTCCCGATAAAATCAAAACATCCACTAAATCATTATATTCTTGAACTAGCCTCTGACTTACAAAAGATCCCATACTATGTCCAAAAAGTATTATTTTATATCCTTTATGTTTTTCTTTAGAAGACTCTATTAAAGTTTTAGCATCATCAATCATCCATTGGAAACCATCATTTTCTGCTTGATATCCTAAAGAATCTAAATCCTTAGCTGTAAAGCCATGCCCTCTATGGTCATGAGCATAAACTAAAAATCCTGCTTCAACAAGTTTTTCTGCAAATTCATCATATCTAATAGCATCCTCTGTCATTCCATGTAATATGTGAATAACTGCCTTAAATTCTTTACCATTACTCCATTTATATCCTTGTAATTCTAATCCTTCATCATCTTTAAATATAAAATTTTCTCTCAAATCTATCAACTCCTTTTAGACTATGTAGTATAAAAATCTTCTTAATACTAAGATACTACTTAATCTAAAATCTTTAAACAGATACTTTAAGTGATTTACTATTTTTTATTAACTTATTAATATTATATTAACAAATTTTTATCCTCTGCATAAATTTCAAACTTTTCTCTCCATATATGAGCTCTTTTTTCATCAATTTCAGCTACATAATTTAAAAATCTATTTAACTCATCTCTTTTAAAAAGCCCCTTAAAAAGATGTCTAGGAAATGATACCCTCTTTTTATAGTTATTTTTAGGATCTATTATTTTAAGAGTATAATCATCTTGTATATATATATCCTTACACCTTATATCAATTCTTTTAAATCCTAATCTTTCAAATTCTAAAATCATTAAATATAATTCCTTGCAAAGTTCCTCATCTAGATTTCCCCTTCTTAGATACTTATCTAATCTAACCCCATCAACATATTCCCGTATAATATATCCTGGCTTAGCTTCATATATCCTTGGAAAAAATCTAGACTTTCTAACTCTTTTTAATATACTGCTTTCATCTTTCCAAACACTCATTCTTCTAAAAATTTTTATTGCTTTATTATTTTTAAGGAGAAATACCACACCATTATGCCCCTCCCCTAATAATTCTGCTTCTTTTAAAGATTTTTCTAAATTACTACTTATATCTTTAAGGCTATAATCAAAATTTTTACTCATTTTACCCCTCTTATTAATAAGTGCTTAATACTATATTATACATTTTTTATAATAAAAAATGACTAATTTCTTAATTAAGAAATTAGTCACATTGAATAGGTATATAAAAATTTAAGTTATACTATTCTTTAATACCAAATTGGTGCAGATAGCGGGACTTGAACCCGCACACTCCTAAAAGTAATACCCCCTCAAGATATCGTGTCTGCCATTCCACCATATCTGCATAAAATATTGCCCATTTTAAGTATATGAACAATATTATTTATATTATTACTTATTATTTTAATCCTTATATTTTTGAAAAGCTAGTAAGGCATTTAAATTATCAAAAGAATATACGCTATTTGTCTTTTCATCTCCAAATCCACCATAAAGTACACTATCTTTATTTTTTATTTGATAATATTTTAATTTATCTATAGCCTTGTTAAATAATTCCTTATCTCCAATGTAATTTGCTATTAAAGCTACATTAGAGTATATTGATGGAGATTCAATCTGTGAGGTAGCATCTCCATTTTTACCATTGTAGGTAGCTACTAAGAATCCATCTTTCTTAAACTTTTCTTTTATCCATTTAATAGATGACTCCTCATTTTCTCCAGCTTCAATTCTATTTAAAATTACTATTGTAGATAATAAGAAATCAACATTTTCTTCTTCATCATATTTTTGAGTTTCTTCATAAAATACTTTTCTGTATAAAGGAACCTCTTCAGATATTTTTCCATTTTCTATTATACTGTTAGATTTTTCATAAATTCCTTCCCACTTCTTATCCACTTGACTCAATAATTTCATAGTAGGCAAGTCTAAATAACATAAAGTGGTTGTATTACCTTTTCCATAGTTATCTATATAATCTACTAAAGTTTCATTTTCTTCTGCATGTTTAAGTAAAGAGTTAGCAATATTTATAGCATAAAATTTATAATAAAAACTATTCCATCTGTTGTTGGCTAAAAGAAGAGCTTTTATTATTCTAAGTTCATCTATGGTTGCAGAGGAAGGTGAATTCTCATCTCCTTCTTTTCTCCAACTAATAAGTCCATTTTTTAATCTCATTTCTTTTACTATGTCAAAATGCTCATCAAATAATTCTTTATTATTAGCATTTACTGAATATAACATCATAAGCCCCTCTGACTCTGATAATACTGAGTGACCCTTAGTTATATCTCCTTCTGAACTTTTATCTATATAATTTGTATATATTCCATATCCACTTTTACTTAAATCCTTCTCTATAAAATCAAAAAGCATTTTTTCTTCTGGTGGATTAAAATTATCATTCCAATTAATATCCATATGTACTGGTTTTAAATATTCTCTATTAAAAAATAATATAAAAATAGCAATTATTAAAATACCACCTATAGCTATTAGCCATTTTTTCAAAACATCCCCTCCCAAAGCTTTATCCATAGTATATTAAAATACATAGGTCACTTAAGAATAAAGTGACCTATATATATTGTAATAAACATTTACTTTTTTAACATATTTATCAGTTTCTTTAAATGGTATATAAGTAAGATTTTTTCCATCATCAGAATGTTCAGCACTATTAAGCCATTCTTGAACCCGTCCTCTTCCTGCATTGTAAGCTGCAATTACAAGGTCCCAATCTCCAAACTCTTTATGAAGATTATTTAAATACCAACATCCAAACCTTATATTAACTTCTGGCTCTAATAATAAATTGGTATCAAAATCAATAATCCCTTGTTTTTCAGCTATCCACTTTCCAGTAGAGGTGGTAATTTGCATAAGCCCTCTTGCGTCCTTATTAGATTTAGCATCTTCGTCAAAGTTACTTTCTGCTTTCATAACTGCCATGACAAAATAAGGATCCAAATTATACTCTTTACTATATTTCTCTACATAATTTATATATTTTAATGGAAATATAACATTTTTTAATATATATCCACTCCCTAAAAATAGTAAATATATGGCTAAAACAATTATAACTAGCCTTATAATTTTCTTCATATAACTCTCCTACTGGTATAAAGTAAAAAATTCTAACAAATCATCAATTTGTTCCTTTGTTTTAATTAAATTACCGCTATTATCAATTATTATGTTAGCATAATCTTTTTTTCTTTCAAGACTTAATTGAGAATTTATTCTATTTATAGCTTCCCCTTTGCTAAGTTTATCTCTAAATCCCATTCTTTCTATTTGGCTACTTTTATCTACCCAAACTAGAACAACCATATCCATATCCTTATGCATATCATTTTCTATTAAGGTTGCCCCATCTACAATAACTAGCTTAGTATTTATTTTTTCATATTCTTTAAGTTTAATCTCTATTTCCTCTTTTATATAAGGCATTATGATTTCTTCATACTTTATTCTTTCCTTTGGAAATCTAAAAATATGGTTTCCAAACTCTCTTCTTCTAAAATCACCTCTCCAATCAAAGAAATGACCTCCAAAAGTAGCTCTTACCCTTAAAAGTATATCTGGGTATTTTTCTAATACTTCTCTTGCAATAATATCTGCATCTATAACTGGGATTCCTGCCTCTTTTATCATAGAAGAAATAGTGCTTTTGCCTGAGCATATTCCTCCTGTAAGGCCTACTTTAATCATAGAATCAGTACCCTCCTTATTTTAACTTATACCAATCTTCTCCAACATTAACATCAACATCTAATGGTACACTTAATTTAATTGTATTTTCCATTTCCTCTTTTAGAAGTTTCTTAACAATGTCTAATTCTCCTTTTACAACATTTATTATAAGTTCATCATGAACCTGTAATATTAACTTACTATTTAAATTTAATTCTTTTAACTTGTTATATACATTTACCATAGCAAGTTTTATTATATCTGCTGCTGTTCCTTGTATTGGAGCATTCATTGCAAGTCTTTCTCCTAAGGCTTTTACTATTTTATTTGAAGAATTTGCTTCAGGTATATATCTTCTTCTATTTAACATAGTTAATACATATCCCTTTGTTTGAGCTTCATGAATAACCTTAGAAATATACTCTTTAATTTTTGGATATCTTTCAAAATATATATCCATATATTCTTTAGCTTCTTTTCTTGAAATATTTAAATCCTGTGAAAGACTAAAATCTCCTATTCCATATACTATACCAAAGTTTACTGCCTTAGCCCTACTTCTCATTAATGGAGTTACCTCTTCAACTGGAACTTTAAATACTTCAGAAGCAGTCTTAGTGTGTATATCTGAATGATGATTAAATGCATCTATCATATTTTCATCACCAGAAATATGAGCTAAAACTCTAAGTTCTATTTGTGAGTAGTCAGCTGATATTAATAAATCTCCTTCTTCTTTTGGTATAAATACCTTTCTTATTTCTCTACCCATTTCGTATTTTATAGGTATATTTTGAAGATTAGGCTCTGTTGATGAAAGTCTACCTGTAGTAGTTACAGTTTGATTAAATGTTGAATGTATAGAACCATCTGTATCTATAACAGACTTTAATCCTTCAACATAAGTTGAATATATTTTTGAAAGCTGTCTAAAATATGTTATTTTTTCTATTATAGGATGTTTGTCCTTAAGCTTTTCTAAAACTTCTGCGTTAGTTGAATAGCCAGTTTTAGTTTTCTTTATAACTGGTAAATCTAATTTTTCAAATAATATCTTACCTAATTGTTTTGGAGAATTTATGTTGAACTCTTCATCTGCAAGTTCAAAGATCTCTTTTTGTGTTTCCTCTAACTCTCTTTTAAACTTAATAGATAGCTCATCTAAAATATTTTTATTTACTTTAAACCCTATTGATTCCATAGAAGATAAAACTGTTTCTAAAGGAAGCTCAATATCATACATAAGTCTTTCCATTTTCTCTTCTTCTATCTTTTTCTTTAGAACTAAAGTCAACTCTTTCATAAATGAAATTCCAACTAAGTCTTCCTCTCCATCTTTTACATTAGGGAATTTTGAAAGATAGTTATTTATTAAGGATAAAAGAGTATATTCTCCCTTAGATGAATCTATTAAATATGCTGCTAATTCACAATCAAAAGCTAATCCATTAAAATCTATTCCTAATTTTTTTAATGCTGTTAAGGCATTTTTTATACTATAACCATTTTTTAATATATCTTCGTTCTCAAAAAATTCTTTAAAGGATTTAATATTCTCCTCTTCTTTTACTAACTCTTTAAAGTTAATTAAATAATTTTTCTCATCATAATTAATAAATATTTTATCAATCTCTATAGTAGAATACTTTTCTTTATTTAAATAAGTAAAATTAATATATACTTCTTCGTTTATATTCTTAAATAAATCTTCTAATTCTTTATTACTTTCTATATTAGTTATTTTAACTTCTATTTCTGGCTCTTCTTCTTCCCCATTTGATAATTTATCTAATATAGATTTCATTTGAAGCTTTGTAAATAAAGCTTTTAACTGATCTTTATTATAATCATCCTTTGATTTAATCTCATCTAAATCAAAGTCTATAGGAACATTAGTCATAATAGTAGCTAACTTTTTAGAGAATATAGCCTGTTCGCTGTACTCAGTTAAATTTTCTTTTAACTTTTTACCACTTATGTTATCTATATTTTCTAAAACTGCCTCTACTGAACCATACTCTTTTATTAATTTAAAGGCTGTTTTTTCTCCTACTCCTGGTACCCCTGGAATATTATCAGATTTATCTCCCATAAGTCCTTTAACATCTATGAACTGAGTAGGAGTAACTCCATACTCTTCAACCATTCTATCATAGTTATAAACTTCTATTTCAGAAACACCCTTCTTAGTTATACATACGTTTATATCCTTAGCTGCTAGTTGAAGGGCATCCTTATCTCCAGTCATAATATAAACTTCGATTCCTTCACCTTCAGCCACCTTAGCTAGACTTCCTATAATATCATCAGCTTCGAATCCATCTAATTCATAAGTTGTTATTGAAAATAACTTTAGCATTTCCTTAACAATAGGAAACTGCTCTGCTAACTCAGGAGGCATTTTCTTTCTTCCAGCCTTATAATCCCCATACTCTAAATGTCTAAAAGTTGGTGCTTTTTTATCAAAAGTACAAACTATATAATCAGGTTTTATATCCTCTCTCATCTTAAAAAGCATATTTGTAAAACCATAAATAGCATTTGTATGAGTTCCTTCACTATTGCTAAGCAAAGGCACAGCATAAAAGGCTCTATTTAAAAGACTGTTCCCGTCTAATATCAATAATCTTTTCATTCTAATCCTCCAATATATTATTCTATTAATCTAACAAAAAACTTTACTATTAATAAATTTCACTTCTAATCTACTCTGTAAAAAGTAGTTAAAATAAAATTATAAATAATATGAAGAGAATATCTAGATGAATTTTAGAATTTAAGCTATTACGTATAATAATTTGCGTTAATAAGCGAAATCTGTTTGACCGAAGGGAGTTTTTTCGCTTTAGCAAATTATTAGAAGTAATTGCTATAAATTCTTAATGAAATCTAGTAATTCTCGTAATATATTTATAATTTTATTTTTAAAGTTTTTAAACAATCATCTCTTTTAATGATTTTTCCCATTAGTTCTAATAATATTAACACATTTTAGAAAATACTTAAATCTAATTCCTCAGATAAATCCTTCATAACATGTGTTCCTGCTATACTATTTCCCTTATCATCTAAAGAAGGTCCAAAAATACCTATTCCCATTCTTCTTGGAACAGCAGCCATTATTCCGCCACCAACTCCACTCTTTGCTGGAATTCCTATATGTACAGCAAATTTACCTGAGTCATCATACATACCGCAAGTAACCATTATTGTTTTTATTATTCTGCAAATTTCTCTAGATATTACTCTTTCTCCATTCCAAGGTAATACTCCATCATTAGCAAGCATAGCACCAAATCTAGCTAAATCTTTAGCATTAACTTCTAGAGAACATTGTTTAAAATATAAATCTAATATGTCATCTATATTTCCTTCTATAACTCCATTGCTTTTCATAAAGTATGCTAAAGCTCTATTTCTATCTCCAGTTTCCTTTTCAGATAAATAAACATCTTCATTTAATTGAATATCATCATTTCCTGTTACTTTTCTAGTAAATTCTAAAATTCTCTCAAACTTTTCCTCTTCACTATCACCTTCAATTAAAGATGTTGTCAATATTGCTCCTGAATTAACCATAGGGTTAAAAGGTTTTTTAGAAGGCTTTCTCTCTAAACTTACTATACTATTAAAGCTATCTCCAGTTGGTTCAACACCTACCCTTGAAAAAACTCTATCTTTTCCATTATCTAATATTGCAAGCATTAAAGTTATTACTTTTGATATACTCTGAATAGTAAACTTTTTATCATACTCTCCTGCCCCTACTTCTTTTCCATCAAGAGTAACTATATATATACCTAAATCTTCTTTATTAGCTTTTTCTAATTCTGGAATATAAGATGCCAGTTTTCCATGTTCAACATATTGTCTATTATTTTCTATTAAACTCTCAAGAAAATTTTTCACCTTTTTTCGCTCCTTAGTTTAATTTTTTTATTCAATAAATTAATAATTAATATATAAACATTATAACATTTTCAACGAATTATTATAAATCTTTTAAAATACTTTTATGTTCTATATGTAATATAAGAAAAAATATTAGTAATTTATGTTTATTATCTAAATAATATATTACTTCAATCAACTTTTATTAAAGTTCCTTCATAGAATATAGAATAAAAAGTTTTGAGGTTTTTTTATTATGGATATAGATGATATTAATATACTTATAAAATATCTAAGCAATCTTCCAATGAAAGAATATAAAAAGAATTTTACCTTTTTAGGAGAAGGAATAGCAAGAAAAGTTTTTGCTTTAAATAAAAATTTAGTGGTTAAAGTTGCTAAGGGTGAAGATGGTCTTCATCAAAATTTTGTTGAATCCTATATTTTTAAAAATGCTCCTTATAAACTAAAAAGATATTTATGTCCTGTTCTTCTTTATAATAAAAGGATTTTAATAATGCCTAGAGCAGAAGTCTTCCCTAACATAAGAAGAAAAACTTTTGTTGATTTAAAAAAATTGCGTGAAGAAAATTCTATAGAAGAAGATATTTATACCCTTGAAGAAAAATATTTTCTATTTAAAGAAGATTTATATGTTCACAGTTCTTGGGGAATTATAAATGATACCTATTATTTAATAGATTATGGTTGCACTTCTGAGGAAGGAGACTTATATTACGACCTTCTTATGAAAACAAATGGACTTTTATAAAATAATCTTTATTAATTAATTGTTTTATAAATTTTACTGCATTATAATAATGGTAAGAATTTGTAAAGAAAGGACTGATATTATGAACAAATTTGAAAGCATGTTAGAAAATTATGCAAAGTTAGCTACTCATATAGGAGTAAATGTTCAAGAGGGTCAAACCCTTGTTATATCTTCTCCTGTAGAATGTGCAGAATTTACAAGAATGCTTGTTAAATCTGCTTATGAAAAAGGAGCAAAGGATGTTGTTGTTCAATGGAATGATGAAATATGCGGCAAAATTAAATATGAACACTCTCCATTAGAAGTTTTTGAAAACTTCCCAGATTGGATGAAAGAATCAAGATTAAGCTATGCTAAAGAAGGAGCTTGCTTCTTAAGTATTTCTGCCTCTGATCCTGAACTTCTAAAAAATATAGACCCTGCAAAAATAGCAGCCTTTAGAAAATCATCAAGTACAGCTTTAAAAGAATTTAGTGAAATGTTAATGAGCAATAAAAATGCATGGTCAATAGTTTCTATTCCAACTAAAGCTTGGGCTAAAAAAGTTTTTTCTGATTTACCTGAAGAAGAAGCAGTAGATAAATTATGGAATGAAATCTTTAAAATAGTTAGAGTTGATACAGAGAACCCTGTTGAAGCTTGGAATAAACATAAAGAAACTTTAAAATACCATATGGATTACTTAAATGAAAAGAATCTAAAATCACTTCATTTTGAAAATTCACTTGGAACTGATTTAACTATAGAATTACCAGAAAATCATCTTTGGGCTGGTGGAGCTGAATATACTCAAGGTGGGGTTGAATTCATAGCTAATATGCCTACTGAGGAAGTATTCTCTATGCCTTCTAAATTTGGAGTTAATGGAACAGTATTTAGTTCTAAACCTTTAAACTACGGTGGAAATTTAATAGATAATTTCTCAGTTACTTTTAAAGATGGAAAAGTTGTTGATTTCTCAGCTGAAAAAGGATACGATACTTTAAAACATCTTCTAGATACTGATGAAGGTGCTAAATACTTAGGAGAAGTGGCTCTTGTTCCTTATAATTCTCCTATATCAAACTCAGGAATAATTTTCTTCAACACTTTATATGATGAAAATGCTTCTTGTCATTTAGCTTTTGGTAAAGCATATTCTCTATGCATAAAAAATGGTGAAAATATGACTAATGAAGAACTTGAAAAAGCTGGTGCTAATGATTCATTAACTCATGTAGATTTCATGATAGGAACTAAAGATTTAAAAATCACAGGTTTAACTCATGATAATGTTGAAATTCCAGTATTTAAAGATGGTAACTGGGCATTTTAATATTTAAAAACATATTTTAAATATATGATTAGACTAAATCAGCTTAAAATAAGCACATGTTTTAAATCCATATTTATTTTTAAATATAATTTTAAAAACATATGCTAATTTAAAGTAAAAGGCAAAGAATAACTTATTTTAATGTAAATTATTCTTTGCCTTTTTTATATAAATTATTTTAAATTCATTTTATGTTCTATATAATATTTCCACTAAGTATTTTGAGATGAATCAAAATATACTCTATGAAGTTTATTTCCATTTATAATTGTTGCAAATCCATTAGAATACATTTGTAAGAAGTCACCTTCATATTTGTACTCTTTTCCATTTTTAACATCTTTAACAATCTTTTGTTCTTCTTCTAAAACGTATATTTCTCCATCTTTTCCTATATAGATCTTATTTAGCTCTAAGCTTTTTTCTAGAGGTATTTTATTCCAAGTATCAATTGACTTTTCTACATTTCCATAAACTATTTTAAATACTTTATTATCTTTTATTTCTCCAAAGTATATATTCCCAGTTTCATCAACACCTAAAAGTCTCACTTTATATATTGGATTAATTCCTAATTTCTTATTTGGCTGTGTAAGATATATTCCTGATTCTTTTTCACTGTCATATACTAATCTATCTGCCCTTGGCATTACTTCAATATTTCCTGGTGAATCAGTTACTAGTCTTACATCAGTTATATCATCATTATTATCTATTCTCTTAACTATAGACTCTTTTGTATCTTCATTCTTAAATTCAATGTATATAACTCCTGTTTTAGTTGAAACTGTTATCTCATTAACTTTATAAGAAGAATTCATATTACCAAGCTCAATTTTCTTAGTTTTATTGGTATCTACATCAATAGAATATAAATTAACTGTATTCTTTTTATTATTATATTTAATATTCGTAATTACAATAAGTCTATTTCTATCTCTAAGCCAAGTATAATAAGATGCTTTTTCATTTTCTATATCAACATGACTTTCATCATCTTTAAGAGTATTAAAGACTTTAAGTTCATCATTATTATTTAAATATGCTATATATTCTCCATCATAAGATATCTTTTTATCCATCATATTCCCTGGTAATTTTACATCATTATTCTCTTTTGTATGTTGGCTAGCTATATCTATAGCTTTTACATTTACATCAGAATTTAACTTAAAATAAAATTTATCAAAAACAAATAAAACTAAGCATTGTAAAATTACAGACAATAGTCCCCACTTTAAAAATTGCTTTAATTTATCCATAAAATTCTCCTCTTTGTTATTTTACTATTATAGCTGAAGGAATAGATCTCTCCCCTACATTTGATGCTGGATTATTTATTACTTTTCCATTTAAGTACATAGTAGTTGATTTACCACCATCAAGGTTTATAGCAGTAACTACATTACAAGTATTTAATAATACTTCCTGTAATTCCTTTAAAGTAGCTCCTCCACTTGTTAAACTTCTACCATCAATAACTAACATTACTATTGATCCATCAGCTCTTTGTCCCATAGCAGTTCTTGGAGCAACTCCCCATCCACCATCACCTTTCATAGGTGTAGGTTCTCCTTCTTTAACTAAAACAGGTCCAAAACTTACAGCTTCTTTAACATTTAATTCTTTAAGATTATTAAATGAATACATACCTGCAATCATTTTTCCTTCTTTTGTTATGCCAACTAACTCAATTTTTTCATCGTCTGGTACATCTTTATAAACCAATTTCCCCTCTGATATAACTATTCCAGCAGGAGTTCCACCATTACCAGTCCATTGAGCAGTACTAGATTTATCTGTAAAAGCTCCTCCATTTACAGCCGCAACAGCATTGTATTCCTTAGCTATTTCAGAAGTAGTTTGTCCTTCTTCTCCAAGATATTTAGAAACTCCTATTTTTACTCTAGTAGGATCTTTTACCACTATATAATATCCACTATATTTAAAGTTTTCAAAAGAGTATAATTCTATACTATTATCATGTTTAGTTGGTAAATTAACATTTGTCTTTATATTTGTATTTTTATGATTTGTATTTGTATCCTCAATATTAGAATTTAATATCTCATTAATTTTTTCATCTGATAAAAATGTAGTTGCCATCCACTGATGACTAAAACTAGTCATGGCTGCCCCTACATAAGTCCTTTTAGCATTTTCAAATGGTCCATATAAAAGTATAAAAGGCGCTGTAACAGCAGTGAATATGAATTCAAAAGCAATAAATATCGCTATAGTCTTCCACTTCTTTTTACTTCTCCTCTTCTTTCTACTATCTCTCCCCATTTTTCCTCCTTAATTTAAAATAATTAAATTTCCTTTGTAATCTAAACCAACTAACCCTTACATTCTATCGTTTTTAAAATATCACTTATCTATTATACATTATTTTTAATACAATATTATTACAAAGTTCTATTTTATTTATTAAAATTATCTATTTTTTTTAAAATCTCATAATTAATTCATAAATAACTATTAATATAACTTTTATCTATAAATTAAATTTTCTTTCATCATAGCCTAAAAATAAAACAAAAAATATAACTTTTATAATTTCAAATACTTTTCTCATTTGTTTCAGCTCCTTTAAATTCTTACAAAACACTTATGAATTTATTAGTTATTAATTCATATTTTTCTAAATTACGAATTCCTTTCAAATTTATAATCTCCTCTATTAGATATATCCAATAAAATTAAATTAATACTGTAAGATTAAAGTTAATAAGGAAAGAAACTATCAGTATATTTTTTTGTAAAATAAAAAAACACTTAGGTATTATAACCTAGTGTTTTATAAATACGAGATAAGTCTATAAGCCGAGTTCTGTATTTGACAATCATCTATCTAGGCCTACCGTTGCCGATAGGCTCAAGCGACACACCCGAGGACGGGACGGGCAGCCCCTATATGTCCTCCTATTTGGTCTTGCTCCAGATGGGGTTTACATAGCAGTATAGTCACCTATACCCTGGTGAGCTCTTACCTCACCTTTCCACCCTTACCTAGATAAATCTAGGCGGTTTATTTCTGTTGCACTATCCTTAGAGTCACCTCCACTGGACGTTATCCAGCATCCTGCCCTATGGAGCTCGGACTTTCCTCTCCTAGTTCTAAGACTAGCAGCGATTGTCTGGCTTACTCGCAAGATTAATATTAACATATATACTTATTTTTTTCAAATTATTTTTTCTACCATTTATTACAAATCACAAATATTGCTACTATTCCAATACAAACAATTGCTAAAGGAACTCCTATTTGACTTATTATAAGGAAGGTTAATATGCCACCTACAGCCCCCCACTTTAAGGCATTTCTGAAATAGCAATTATTAATAAGACATCTTTTACAAGCATTTCTCTTAAAATTTCTCATTAATCTATTGAAATCTCTCCTTAAGTCTTTAAAGCAGTCTCCATTAAATCTATTTCCAAAATTGGACCACATAATTCTCCACCCTAAGTATTACTTATACATCATTATATGAAAAAGAACTTGTTTTCTCCATAAAACAAGCTCTTTTTCCTAAAAGTTTATTATAAAATTATGTTTATATATTATATTTATTTATATTCTTATAATAATTTAATGTGTTTATATCTAAAATACTAATCTCCTACCCCAAAGTCTGTATTTTCAAATAATACTTCTATGGTTTTATTATCCTTTAAGAAAGAATACTCTTTTTCAAACCATTTAATAAGCTCCTCGTCTCTTTTGAAAGAAGTTGTGTTTTCAGTCCATATATTAACTGTTCCATACTTAAAATTATTTAAAAGTATGTCCATATCTCTCTTTATCATATCCTTAGTTTGTCCCTTTATTCCAACCATTAAGCATATTGACTTAAAGTATTTTTTTACTTCTTCTACATCATTAAATCTAGCATTCTTGTTTAAAATATCATTTCTAAAATGATCATCAAAGGTTTCAATACCAGTTTTAAATATTATAGGAACTCCAAAGTATTCTTCTATCTCCTTTAATCTATTTCTATAACACCAATGTGCTTCAAAGAAAAGTTTTTTAATATTTTTCTCAACAACAATCCTTTTTATCTCTTCTAAGGTTTCCTTCGGAAGTTCAAAAACACTTCCAGAGTTTATTACTTCTAAAACTCCATAAATTCCTTTTACATTGCTAAGAACTTCTTTATTTAATTTTATTATCTCTTCAGTATTTTTTGAGTTATCTTCTATATAATCACAAAAGGCACACTTTCCCCATACACAAGGAAAAGATTTTAGAAGAACTATCTCTCTATTATTTTTATTATCTATAACATTATATCTATCCAAATTTTTTTCATCTCCATTTAATTATTCTGTACTCTTAACAAAATATTTTTAGGCAATCTTACAACAACCTGTAACATTATTAAAACTGCTACTAATTTATCACAATAATCTGTTAAAAATTGTGTTATAAAAGCACTTACCACAGGGTTAACCCCTAAATTATTTAAAATAACTATTATATAACTAGAACCTGATGAAGTAATACCACCAAATATATAGGCAGTTAAACAAGCTCCTGTAAAACTTACAAATAGAGTCATTACAAAGACGCTTAAAAATAATTTCTTTCCTTTCATAAGCCCTTTTTCATAAAAATATCCTGCAAAAAATCCAGTAAATATTTGAACTGGTGCAAAATATAAAGAATATATATCAAAGGTTATTCCACTAACCACACTTCCTAAGACTCCAGTTGCCATTCCATAAACAGGCCCTAATACAAATCCAACCATAATTGTACCTATAGAATCTAAATAAATAGGTAATCTTAAATTTAAGGCTATAAAAGCTCCAATTATATTTAATGCTATTCCTATTCCCATTATTGTTAACTTTAAACTTTTTGAATTTCTCATATTAATATTCCCTCCCTATTAAATACCATACTTTGGATTATTAAGTACATTTTTAATATCCTCTTTATGGCTTGGGAATATTTTATTAAGAAAACTTACCATAAATTCTTTGCTATTAACTTTATCTAAAACAAATACATTTTTTCTTTTTTTATAAAAATCTGCAACATCAACAACACTTTGTCCCATTGATATATCTTCGCAAGCTATGTCCACATAAGCCTTAAAACCCTCACAAAGCTCTCTATTTATAAAATACTCTACTGCTAAGGGATCATTTATAACACATCCAAGTGTTCTCTCTTGTTCCCAATGGAAATCAACATAGAATCTAGTAATATCATATATAAAATCACCAATTTCATCTTTAAATTGATGTATCATTTCTCTTAAATTTGGTGTTAAAACTATCTCTCTTGTAACATCTAAACCAACCATGGTAAATTCACCATTAAACTTTTTTAGAAACTCCCTTGCTCCATGAGGATCTACCCAGTAATTAAATTCAGCTTCTGGTGAACAATTTCCATGACTCTTATAAGCTCCACCCATAGAAACTATTTCCTTAACTCTATGAAAAGTTTCTGAATCCTTCTCTATAGCTCTGCATAGATTTGTTAGTGGTCCAAGAGCAATAATACTAACATTTTCATGATTTTTTAAAGTATTTAAAATAAAATCAACACTATTTTCTCTAATATACTCACTAGAAACCTCTTCTAAGAAAGTTTCTCCTAAGCCATCTTCCCCATGAGTATCCTGTGCTGTTACAAGCTCTCTTTTAATTGGCTTACTTTCTCCTAAGTAAACAGGAATATCCAATCTACCTAAAAGCTTAAGTACCTTTAAGGCATTTTTAGCTCCCTGTAAACTTTTAACATTTCCTGATACGGTGGTTATTCCAATAACCTCAATCTCTTTTGACTTTAATGCAAGAATAATGGCTAAAGCATCGTCTATCCCTGGATCACAATCAACAATTACCTTTCTCTTATCCATTTTAATTTCCTCCCTTTGATTTAACTTCACCAAAAGGAACTGTTATTATCTTTAAGCTTCCTTATAACTATCTTTTTGCTAAGATAAATTTTAAAACTAATCTTACTAAGCTTTATAATAATCCTAAAAAAAAATTAATCACCTATTAAAAACATAATTTAACTCTTCATTTATACTTTTTAATAATCTTAGTTAAAATTTAAGTTAGTTATTAATAGCTATTTAAAAATTCATATTTACTTACAAAAAAGCTTATAAATTCAGCCTAAAAATAATAAAAACTATATTACAGGCATACTAAAGAGTATAACTATCCTATAATACAGTTACAGCCCTTAGTTTTTTATAGAGGGATGGTTACGAACCTCTACCAAATTACATTGGATTTTTTTATAAAATTTTAGGTATGGTGAAGTACCACACCATACCTATTATATAATAAAATCACATAAATTCAAATAATGTTATTTATCCAATATTATGTTTTAATTGTAATATTATATACCAAAAAAATTATATGAATTCAAAGGGATCTTTAGCCTCTTTTGAAACAATAAATTCCACGTCTGAATCTAATCTTTCTTTTACTTTTTCACTTACCTTAATTAAAACAGGCCACTCTGAATTAAAATGTCCTATGTCTAGAATATTTAATCCCATTTCCTTATAATCTGAAACAAAATGATATGTTGTATCTCCAGTTATTATTAGATCTGCTCCAAGTTTTTTTGCATCTCCAAAGAAATCTTGCCCACTACCATTTACAATAGCAATTTTCTTAATAACTTCATTTAAATCTCCTGCATATCTTAAATTCTTAATACCTAAAGATGATTTTATAAGGTTTATTATTTCTAGGACAGTCATTTCCTTAGTTAACTCTACTACTCTACCAATTCCAGCCTCAGAATCAACTGGGCTTTTATCCATTATGATTCCTTTATTAAATCCTAAGATTTCAACTAAGGTATCATTTAATCCACCTTTAACTGAGTCCCAGTTAGTGTGCGCTGAATAAAGATTTATATCATCTTTTATTAAGCTTATAATTTTTCTACCTAATAGAGTATCTGTTGTTATTGTACTTGGCTTTCTAAATAAAAGTGGATGATGAGTTAAAATAAGCTCTGCACCCATTTCCTTAGCCTCTTTAATAACCTCTTCAGTACAATCTAAAGCTAATAAAATCTTAGTTATATTTTTTTCTCTATCCCCAACCATAAGGCCTACATTATCAAAGCCTTCTTTTAAATTAACTGGGGCAATATCTTCTATTATATTTATAATGTCATTTAATTTCATTATAACATCCCCTTAAGTTTATTTATCTTTTCTTCTAAATCACTTTTTCTCTTTTTAGCCGCTTCTGTATCTTCTTTTATAAAACTTAATATAGTCTCACATCTATTTATTTTTTCTTCTATAAATTCCTTAAATAATGGATGATTTTTTTCTCTTAATAAAGGACTTACTTCGTAATATAATCCATCCTCAAATACTAGTTTTTCTGAATTTTCATTGTATTTTACTTTAAATAATTCATAAAATCTGCCTTCATCTTTAATTAAATCTTCATCTATTATTTCATAATCATTCTTATATAAAAACTCTCTTAAAACCTCTGGGTTTTGAGCTGGCTGTAATATTATGAAATCATACTTTTTTACCTTATCCATATCAGCTAATAAAATATCTCTAGTTAGATTTCCACCCATTCCAGCTAATATAACTCCATTTACTTCTCCTACTTTTAAAGGATTAAGCCCTGGTCCTAAAAGGCATTTAACCTTATTTGAAACCCCTTCAAAAGCAACATTAACCTTTGCTTTTTCTATAGGTCCTTTATTTATATCTGAAGCTATTGCTTTTTTGCATATTCCTTCTTTAACTAAATATATAGGTATGTATCCATGATCTGTACCTATATCAGCTACACTTTCACATTTATCAACATGTTCTGCTATTCTTTTTAATCTCTTACTTAACTCCATATTATCCCACTTTCTACAAATAATTTACCAGTGTTTGTATTTGAGAAACTAAAAACACCAATGATATTATTAAAGACAAATAAATATATCTTTGAGCTAACTTTTTATCATATTTAGCACAAAAATGACTTGCATAATAAATACATACTAACAGAATCATATTCATTATTCCATATATAATTTGTCTTCCTACAAAATCCTTCGCACTTCCAATAGTACAAGGTATGAAATGTGCACTAAAATCAATTGGCATTTTATCAGGCATAGCTCCTGATAAATATAATATAGAAGGTATTAGTATAATGCCTAATATTAATAAGGATGTTATTATAAAAGGAATATAAAATCCCTTATCCCTTATTATTGCTCTTGCATTATTAACTTTTACCTTGAAACTTTCTTCCTTTATTCCTTTTGATACTATTAACTCTTTAAACTTTTCAAATTCATCTGGAGATAATCCATAACTTATATCCTCTGTATGTATATATATAACCCTCTTACTAGAAGTTACAAACATACGAGCAATTCCTACATTATGAACAACACATCTACCAAAACAATATTTATGTTTTCCAAAACCAGATAATTTAAATCCATTTATAACTTTATCTTGTTCTAAAAAACCATTTACATCTTTAAAATTTATCCTAAATTTTTTTAATCCTTTAAAACAATTTATTTCAATGTAATCATCATTAACTTCGTAAACTAAGGATAAATCAAGTAAAATGTAATAAATGCATACAATGCTATAAACAAAGCTTGATACTATTACTAAGTTCCTCTCTAAATAACCATTCACTATGTTATTCAATATGATTAATAGTGCATTTCCTAATAAAAGATATGCCAAGACTTCAAATACGCCATGGCCTCTTCTAGCCTTAAATTTTGTCATTTACTACTTCACCTCATTGTAATTATATCATAAAATAAAGCTTTATTCAGAAACTAGCTCTTAGCTTTTATTATTACCTCTATACTTTATATGAATCATAATTTTTATCTATTCATTTCCTTAAACTCAGAATCTTTTTCATATAATTTTAAACTTCTCATCTTATATAACATTAAAACCTTTTTAAATATTAACTAAAAAAAGATTAGCACCTTTTAAGGCACTAATCTTAAGATACTAATCTAAATAATCTTTTAACTTTTTACTTCTACTTGGATGTCTTAATTTTCTTAAAGCTTTTGCTTCAATCTGTCTAATTCTCTCTCTAGTTACGTTGAATTCTTTACCAACTTCTTCAAGAGTTCTAGCTCTTCCATCATCTAATCCAAATCTTAATCTTAATACTTTTTCCTCTCTAGGAGTTAAAGTATCTAAAACATTTATTAATTGTTCTTTTAACATTGTAAATGCTGCTGCCTCTGCTGGTGCTGGAGCATCATCATCTGGTATAAAGTCACCTAAATGTGAATCTTCCTCTTCACCAATTGGAGTTTCTAATGAAACTGGTTCTTGAGCTATTTTTAAGATTTCTCTTACCTTATCTACTGGCATATCCATTTGTTTTGATAATTCCTCTGGTAATGGATCTCTTCCTAACTCTTGAACTAATTGTCTTTGTATTCTTATAAGTTTATTTATAGTTTCTACCATATGAACTGGTATTCTTATAGTTCTTGCTTGGTCAGCAATAGCTCTAGTTATTGCCTGTCTTATCCACCATGTAGCATATGTTGAGAACTTATATCCTTTTCTGTAATCAAATTTTTCAACAGCCTTTATAAGACCTAAGTTACCTTCTTGTATAAGATCTAGGAATAACATTCCTCTACCAACATATCTTTTAGCTATACTTACAACAAGTCTTAAGTTAGCCTCTGCTAATTTTTTCTTAGCATAGTTGCTTCCTTCTTCTATTTTTTTAGCAAGCTCTATTTCATCCTCTGATGATAATAGTGGCACTTTACCTATTTCTTTTAAGTACATTCTTACAGGGTCATCAATAGCAATACCTTCTGGAACAGAAAGATCTAATTCTTCCTCCTCTTCCTCTTCTTGCTCTATTTCACTTATGACCTCTATACCCATTGATTCTAGAACCTCATAGATTTTTTCTATTTGTTCTGGGTTTAATTCTATTTCATCAAGCTCATCCATTATCTCCTTGTAAGTCAATGAACCGCTTTTTTTACCTTTATCTATAAGTCTTTTTACTAAGACCATTTTGTCAACTTTTTCTTTACCTTCACCTTTTTTTGCTTTTGTTGTTTTAGCTTTCATTTTATTACCTCCTTCCGCCATTAAAACTACTTACTCCTTTCTAGTTCTTTTAATTTATCACTTATTTCTTTAGCTCTTTTTACTAAATCAAGTGACTCTTTAAACATATTGTTTTGTTCACATCTTTTTAATTCTTTAAGTACAGTAGTCTGCTCCTGTTCTAACTTATATTTTCTAATAAGATTAATATAATCTTTAACAAGAACTTCTATATTAGAAGAATGATCTAGAATAAGTAAGTCTTTTACTTCTAACCATTCCTTTAAAACTTTTGGATCTTCACACTTAGCTTCTACATGTTTTCCTAAGTTATTAAATCCTATTTCCTCAATTGAATCATTGATTATCTTTTCTAAGGATTTAATATTAGGAGATATTAAATCATCCTCTTCTAAGTATTTCTTTACTAATGAATGGTTTTCCTCCATACAAAGAAGTTTTAAAACACTTCTTTCACATTTAACATAAGGAGGTTCTACATATAATTTTGTTCCATATTCTTCCTTATTATTCACATTTTCATGGTTTTTATTACTATTTATTAAGTTTTTATTTAATAAATCATAAAATGCTTGTTCTTTTATGGATGTTTCTTCTGAAATCCTCTTTATGTAGACATCTTTTTCTATAGGATTTAAATCTGATAGTATATTAACAACTCTTTCAGCATACTTTATTAATCCATTATTATCTGAAAAATCTATACCAATTCTAGCCCTATGAAGCTTATAATCTATAAGTTTTTTTGAAGATTGAATTAACTTTATAAAAGCCTCTTTACCATTAGCTCTTATAAATTCATCTGGATCTTTGCCTTTTGGTACAGTTAGTACTCTAACATCTAATCCTGCATTTTGCAATATCTCAAGTCCACGTATAGTAGCCATTTGCCCAGCAATATCTGCGTCATAGGATATTATTACTCTGTCTACATACCTTTTTAATAATCTAGCTTGATTGTCTGTCAATGCAGTACCTAAAGAAGCAACTACATTAGTAATTCCATATTGATGAAGTGATATACAATCCATATATCCTTCAACTATTATTAATGTTCTTTCCTGTAATCCATGCTTTATAGCAAAATTTAAAGCATATAGATTAGTTCCTTTGTGAAAGACTAATGTTTCTGGAGAGTTTAAATATTTTGGCTTAGAATCATCTAAAACTCTACCACCAAAACCTATTACACTTCCTTTATAGTCAAATACAGGGAAAATAACTCTATTTCTAAATCTATCATAAAAAGTTCCCTTTTCACTCTTAATCCCTAATCCAGCTGCCTCAATAGCTTCATTACTAAAGCCTTGTTTTCTAAGATAGTTTATGGTATTTTGCCATCCATCCTTAGCGTATCCAAGACCAAAGCTTTTTAATATATTTTCTTTTATTCCCCTTCTTAAAAAATATTCCTTAGCTTCCTTATTATTTTGAAGATTAGAAAAGTAATATCTAGCAGCTTGCTTATTTATGTTATATAAAACCTGCTTTTTCTTTTGCGATTCGCTTTGCTTACCATCTTCTATTGGTATTATTATATTAGCCCTATCAGCTAACTCTTTAACAGCATCTACAAAATTTAAATTTTTAGTTTTCATAACAAAACTTATTACATTTCCAGCTTCCCCACATCCAAAGCACTTAAATATTTGTTTGTCAGGAGAAACACTAAAAGATGGACTTTTTTCATTATGGAATGGACATAAACCAGAAAAATTTCTTCCAGCTCTTTTTAGTCTTACCACATCAGAAACAACATCAACAATATCGTTCTGCTCTTTAACTTTTTCTATAATTTCTTCTGAAATTCGCAAGAAATCTACTCACCTTCTTAATATTTTTTGACAATTAATTATTATTCGACATCAATTGATAAAATCCTTCTCAAATTTTAAATATAACTTTTTTTTTAATATTTTTCAAGTGTAAACGCATAATAATTATATTTTAGCAATATTTAGCCCTAATTATTCCAAAAATATTTAATACATCACAAACTTTGGAATATATATTTTATTGAACTCATTTGTACAGTAATCATCTGTCATTCCTGCAACGTAATCCGTAACCCCTCTATGTATCCCTTCCTCTTCACATATATTTCTATATAATTCAGGCATTTCTCCCCAATTCTTGTAATAATATTCTATAACCTTACTTAGTACAAATTCTGCTTTTTTCCTCTCACCCTCTAAGTATTTCCCTAAATATATATTATCAAACAAAAATTTTCTAAGCTGAACAAAGGCATCTCCTATTTCATTACTTAAAGATACCCTAGGCTCTCCTTTACCTATGTTATCAATTGTATTAAAAACACAATCTTTAACTAAAGTGTCTATTCTTTCACTACCACTAGCACCTAAGATTTCAATAATATTCTTAGGCAAATCCTCTTCTTTCAAAATTCCCGCTCTAATTGAATCGTCTATATCATGATTTACATATGCTATTTTATCTGCAAATCTAACTACTTGTCCTTCAAAAGTTCCTGCTACCTTACTAACATTTGAAAAACCACTATGATTTAATATTCCATCTAAAACTTCCTTGGTCAAATTAAGACCTAAGCCATTTTTCTCTATTTTCTTTGCTACCCTAACACTTTGTTCATTATGCTTAAACCCACCTGGAAGAAAATCATTTAAAACATCCTCTCCAATATGAGCAAAAGCTGCATGCCCTAAATCATGACCTAAAGCAATAGCCTCTATTAAATATTCATTTAATGATAGAGCTACTCCTATCGTTCTTGCTACTTGAGAAACTTCTAAAGTATGAACAAGCCTTGTTCTATAATGATCCCCATAGGTTCTTATAAAAACCTGAGTTTTTCTTTTTAATCTTCTAAAAGATTTACTATGAATTATTCTATCCCTATCTACCATAAAACAGGTCCTTATCTCATCTGGTTCTTCTAAGCGTTCTCTTCCTACAGATTCATCTGAGAACTTTGCGACTTTATTTAACTTTATTCTTTCAAAACTTTCAATATTCTCTCTTATTTTCATAGCATCACCTACTATATATATTCTATGTACCTATTTAAAATCCTTTTATAATTCTAGAGATTTAAAACTTTATATTTTTTTATAAAACAAACTCTCAATGAATTTTTTGACTTTAAATCAAAGTATTTCACATTTTAAAGTATAATCTAAAGTTAATCATAATATTCTTATAATAAGGAATTTTTTATTAGGAGGTTAATCATGGGAAAGCATTCTAAAAAGTTTAATGAAGCTGATGAAATTTTTAATGCTGTAGAATCCATAGTTTTACCTATGTATAATTTAGAAAACTATTCTATAGAGAATATAAAATTTAAAAATACAGATAAAAATAGAGCTGTTTATAAATTAATTGATGATATTAATAATCCTAAAAATACCTTTTGCTTAAAAAAGGTTTATTATGATGAAGGGACTCTCTTATTCATATATTCAGTTATGGAATGGTTTGCTAGAAATGAAATTAAGCTTCCAAAAATGCTCCCTTCAAAGTTTAATGGTAGATTTGTTAAAGCAAATAATATGCTTTTTATGCTTTGTCCATGGGTTAAAGGTGAAAAATGTAACTTCGATAATTTACAACATATCTTATTATCCATAGAAAATCTAGCTAAAATGCATAATTGTTCAAGAAACTTTAAAGCAATTGAAGGTAGTTTAATTAAAACTGGATTTGATAGTCTCTACATATCCACATTAAAACACTTTAATAAGATTCTTTCATCATTTAATACTGCAACTAAAATGAAACATAAGGACAAGTTTTCATCAATATTTTTAGATGTTTTTGATGAAAATATTTATCTAGCTAAAGAAGCTCTCTTAGTTTCAGGTTCTATTAATGACAAAAATTTAAGTAGATCTCTTTGCCATGGAGATTATGTAAATAAAAATATTTTAATTGATAATACTGATGTTTGGGTAATTGATTTTGATAAAGCATCCTTAAATTATTCTATGTATGATTTATGTTATTTTATGAGACGTTTATTAAAAAGATCAAATACTAATTGGGATATAGACTTAACAAGAAAGATAATTAAAACATATAATTCAATTGCTCCTCTTACAGAGGACGACTTCAAATATGTTTTTTCATATCTAGCATTTCCACAAAAATATTGGCGCTTATCAAAGGACTATTATAATAACATAAAAAAATGTAATAAATCAATGTTTGTAGAATCTCTTAAGGAAGTTGCACTAGATACTTATGCTCAGGTTAGATTTGTTGAAGAACTTAGAATATTGTTTTCTACTGAATTTAAAATTAAAGTTTAAATAAAGGAGTATTCATAATGAATACTCCTTTATTTTATATAATCTTATTTATTATCTTTTATTTTTAACTTGTGCTTGTGCAGCTGCAAGTCTTGCTAATGGAACTCTATAAGGTGAACAACTTACGTAATTTAATCCTAAGTTGTGGCAGAATTCAACAGATGAAGGATCTCCACCATGTTCTCCACATATACCTAATTTAATATCAGGTCTTGTTGCCTTACCTTTTTCACAAGCAATTCTCATAAGCTCTCCAACGCCTTCTTGGTCTAATTTAGCAAATGGATCTTGCTCATATATTCCTTTTTCATAGTAATCTTTTAAGAATTTAGCTGCATCATCTCTTGAGAATCCAAATGTCATTTGAGTTAAATCATTTGTTCCAAAGGAGAAGAACTCAGCCTCTTCTGCTATCTTATCAGCTGTTAAAGCAGCTCTTGGAATTTCAATCATTGTTCCAACCTTATAATCTAATTGAACACCTTTCTCTTCCATTACTGTCTTAGCTGTTTCAACAACTACATTTTTAACATATTTTAATTCTTTTATTTCACCTATTAAAGGAATCATTATTTCAGGAACTATATTGTATCCTTTATTCTTTTTAACTTCTATGGCAGCCTCTATGACAGCTCTTGTTTGCATTTCAGCTATCTCTGGATAAGATACTGCTAAACGACATCCTCTATGACCCATCATTGGGTTAAATTCATGTAATTCAGCAACTACATTCTTAATCTCAGCTGGACTTACTCCAATTTCTTTAGCTAAGGCATTTATATCTTCCTCTTCACTTGGTAAGAATTCATGTAGAGGTGGATCTAAGAATCTTATTGTAGCTGGTCTTTCTTCTAAAGCTTCATATATTCCTATAAAGTCTTCTCTTTGCATTGGTAGAAGTTTTTCTAATGCAACTCTTCTACTATCCTCATTCTTAGCTAAAATCATTTCTCTAACAGCTAAAATTCTATCTTCAGCAAAGAACATATGCTCTGTTCTACATAATCCAATACCTTCTGCACCAAATTCAACAGCTTGTTTAGTATCTCTTGGTGTATCAGCATTAGTTCTAACCTTTAATTTTCTTATTTCATCAGCCCATCCCATAAATGTAGCGAAATGTCCTGTGATTTCAGGAGATACTGTCTTAACTTGTTCAGCATAGATGTGTCCTGTTGAACCATCTATTGAAATATAATCATCAAAGGTTAATACTTGTCCATTAACTTCTAAAGTTCTAGCTTCTTCATTAACTTTTAATTCTCCACATCCTGCTACGCAGCAAGTACCCATTCCTCTTGCTACAACGGCTGCATGAGAAGTCATTCCTCCTCTAACAGTTAAGATACCTTCTGCGGCAATCATACCTTCTATATCTTCTGGTGAAGTCTCTAATCTTACTAATACAACCTTTTCACCATTTGCTTTTCTTTCCTTAGCTTCTTCAGCTGTGAAAGCTATTTTACCACATGCAGCTCCTGGTGATGCTGGTAATCCCTTTGCAACTATTTTAGCTTCTTTTAAGCCATCAGATGCAAAAGCAGGATGAAGTAATGTATCTAATTGTTTAGGCTCAACTTTTAATATAGCCTCTTCCTTAGTTAACATTCCTTCTTCAACTAAATCAACAGCTATTTTTAAAGCTGCTTGAGCAGTTCTCTTACCATTTCTAGTTTGAAGGAAATATAACTTTCCATCTTCTATTGTAAATTCCATGTCTTGCATATCTCTATAATGCTTTTCTAATGTATTAACTATATCTGTAAATTGTTTATATATTGTAGGGTTTTGAGCTTCTAAATGACTTATTGGCTCTGGTGTTCTTATACCTGCAACAACATCCTCACCTTGAGCATTCATTAAATACTCACCATATAATTCATTATCCCCATTAGCTGGGTTTCTTGAGAATGCAACTCCAGTTCCTGAAGTTTCTCCCTTATTTCCAAATACCATCTCTTGAACGTTAACTGCTGTACCCCATTCTCCTGGAATATCATTTAATCTTCTATAAACAATAGCTCTTGGATTATTCCATGATCTAAATACAGCTGTAACTGCCTCTATAAGCTGCTCTTTTGGATTACTTGGGAAATCTTCTCCCTTTTCCTTTTTATAAAGCGCTTTAAATTTTACTACTAAATCTTTTAAATCCTCTGCTGTTAAATCAGTATCTATTTTATAACCTTTTTCTTCCTTAACTTCGTCTAGTAAATCTTCAAAAAGTCTTTTTTCAACACCCATTACAACATCAGCAAACATTTGAATAAATCTTCTATATGAATCATAAGCAAATCTTGGATTATTTGTTAATTTAGCCATAGCTTCTACTGATTCATCATTTAATCCAAGGTTTAGAATTGTATCCATCATACCCGGCATTGAAACTCTTGCACCAGATCTAACTGATACTAATAATGGATTTTCAAGAGAACCAAATTTTTTGCCAGTTATTTTTTCTAACTCAGACATTTTATTTTCAATCTCTTCAATAATATCTTGAGAAATCTTTTTGTCATCTTCATAATACTTATTACATGCTTCAGTTGTTACTGTAAATCCTTGTGGAACTGGTATTCCTAAAATAGTCATCTCGGATAAGTTAGCACCTTTTCCACCTAATAAATTTTTCATACTTGCGTTACCTTCATTAAAAAGATAAACATACTGCTTTTTTTCCATCTCAATACTCCTCCGTTCAATACTATAGTTGAATTTTTATATACTAACAGAGTATTACCCCCGATAGTTACCCATTTAATCTTTCTTTTTAACCATAAATTTAATTTTCTCCAAGCTTAACAAACAACTTTGTTATGTTAGTCTTAGAAATTTTTCCTATGATCTCTAATCTCTCTTTTCCCTCATTTTCTTCAATTCTTTTTACAACTGGTACGGAGTCTATTTCATGTTCTATTATCTTTTTTGCTACATCAAAAGCGCAATCTTCTTCTACAGCACATACTATGTTAGGCATTCTTGTCATTATAACACCAACAGGAACCTTATAAATATCTGTTCCTCCTATAGCGACCTTTAAAAAGTCTTTTCTGGAAACAGCTCCTGTTAGAACTCCTCCATTTTCTACAAACATAGTTCCTACATCATTTAAAAATAGATGTACTATAGCATCATGAAGCATAGTTTCTTCACATACTGTAACCGGTTTAGACATTATGTCTTTAACCTTTATATTTTTTATTTTTTCATAGATGAAACTGTTCGAAGGTTTATCTGAATAAACATACCCAACCTTTGGTCTTGCATCTAATACGCCAATCATTGTAAGTATTGCAAGATCTGGTCTTAAGGCTGCTCTTGTAACCCCTAACTTTCCTGCTAAAGCTTCTGAAGTTATTGGTTGACCCTCTTTTACAAGTCTAACTATTTCTTCCTGCCTCGGTGTTAATTTCAATTTGAATGCTCCTTCCTTAAATAAACTAGGAACAAAAAGGATTTTTTATATTAAAGTGATTTTTTTATATATTAATTGTAACACAACCTAAATCTTTTTAGTATAGCAAATTTTCTGAAAAATCATTCAAATCTGATAATTATCACTTAAAATCATATAGTTTTTTCCTCTTTATTCCATATTCCTTTATTTTACATTTATTTGCTAGTCAACATCATCAAATTTTACCGTATATGTAAAACTTGTTTCATTTTCCAACTTATTATGTTTATGAAATTTGTTTATTTTATTCTCATTTGTTTTTCCATTTTCTCTTTTTTCTTTCATGTCATTTGCTACACTAAAAGCTTTTTCCTTTAGTCCAAATGCTTTCCCCTTAATATCATTAGCTGCATTTTTGACTATTTTATTAACAATCTCAACACTTCCATCAGCCTTAGTTATTTCTATTGTAATCTTTGTTGCAATAGCGGCTACCACACTTAGTGCTAATATACTTGGGAATATTACGGCAATGGCCCCTGCAGCTATCCCAGCATTAACTGGCATATCAGTTAATACTTTTTCATCCTTAAGAATTCTTATTCTAGATACATTTCCCTTATCAATTAAATCCTTTAAGAATTTTTTTATATCTTCAAAGCTTTCTGCCTTTTCTTCCATTACCTTTTCTTCTTCTACTTTACTTTCTTCTTCTCTTTTTTTCTCAATATATATTAATGCATTAACAACATCACCATCACAAGCTTCTAATGCCTCTTTAGCTTCTGCGTAAGTAGCATATGTTCTCTCTATTACCTGGTCTACTTTTTCTAATGTTATTTCACTCATGTAAATCACTCCTTTATAAACTTTAACATTTCTAAACTTTTAGGTTTTCTTGAATATACAGAAGATATTATAAAACTAGTAACCTTAAAAAGTTCTGCTTTAACCTCTTCTGTTAATGTTAATCTATATACTTTATCCAAAGAAGTATTATTTAAGAATCTTAAGGCATTATATGTGGCTTTATTTATGTAAAGCCCATGTTCCTTGGGACATTTATCACAAACGCCTCCAAAATATCTTAAACTAATGTAGTTTGAAACACTTAATTTATTTTTACAAAATACACAATTATCAAATCTTAATCCATACCCAGTGTATTTTAATAATTTAAGCTCAAAAGCTCTTATTAATAGTTCATAACTTATAGCCTCAGTATTTATTAAATAAAGACAGGTTATAAACTCTTTATATAAATTAAAATTTTCTTCTTCATCCTGTAGTGATATATCAATAAGCTCACATAAGTAAGATGCATAAGTAAGCTTTTCTAGGTCAGTTAAAGATGTCTGAAAGGAAGTTCTTATTTTTCCTTCAGATAACCTATATAAACCCTTTCCCTTGAATAATAAATAATCGCCATAGCATAAAGGGTGCGTTAATGAAAAGAGTTTACTTTTACTTTTCTTTGCACCCTTAGCTATAGCTGTTATCTTACCCATTTTCTCGGTAAAAATCCAAAGCAATTTATCGTTCTCTTTATAATCTTGAGCCTTAATGATAACTCCACCACTCTCTATAAGTGCCAGAAGCTATCCCTCCTATTTAAGTTTTTTATAACCTAATTCCTTTAATAGTGAAGTATTATCTCTCCACTCTTTTCTAACTTTTACCCATATTTTTATATTTACTTTTGCTCTTAAGAATCTTTCTAATTCATATCTAGCTGTAGAACCAATCTTCTTAAGTGTTTGACCATTTTTACCAATTATTATTCCTTTATGAGATGCTTTTTCACATATTAAATCTACTTCTATGTTATACTTACCATTATCATCTTGTTTCATTTGTATAACATCTACAGCAATACCATGAGGAACTTCTTGGCTTAAATTTTTAAGAGCCTTTTCTCTAACTATCTCTGCTACAACAAATCTTTCTTGAACATCTGTTATCATATCATCTGGATAATATTTAGGACCCTCTGGTAAATATTTAACCATAAGTTCTAAAAGTTTATCTGTGTTTTTAGCTTTCATAGCTGATATTGGAATCATTTCTGCAAAGTCATATTCTTTTGAGAATAATTCTAAAGTTTTAGCAACCTTTTCTGGTGAACTCTCATCAACTTTGTTTAATACGAATATAACAGGAGCTTTTTGATTTTTAAGTTGCTCTATTATAAACTTATCTCCTCTACCAACTTCCTCACATGGATTACTTAAAAATAATACTAAATCTACATCTTTTATAGAATCTGTAGCACTATTTACCATATACTCACCTAGTTTATGTTTAGGCTTATGTATCCCTGGAGTATCAACAAAAATCATTTGATAGTCCTCTCCAGTTAATATTGTTTGAATGTTATTTCTTGTTGTTTGTGGTTTATTAGAAACAATTGAAAGTTTTTCTCCCATTAATAAGTTTGTTAATGTTGACTTACCTACATTTGGTCTACCAACAATTGTTATAAATCCTGATTTAAACATATTTCCTCCTATTTTTCCAGATCCTTTTTAGTGAAAGATCCAGGTAAAATTTCATCTAATGTTGTCTCTATATAATCATCTTCACTTTTTACTATGAATATTTTTATATCTTTATCCTCTGCAAACTCTACTATTACTTGTCTGCATATACCACATGGATATGTGTATGAATTTAAATCTCCTACTAAAGCCATAGCCTTTAAGACTCTTGCTCCTTCTGAAACCCCTTTAAATATAGCAGTCCTCTCAGCACAGTTTGTTGCTCCAAATGATGCATTTTCAACATTGCATCCTGTATATATTTTACCATCCTCAAATAAAGCAGCTGCACCTACCTTAAAATTTGAATATGGACAATATGCTAATTCTCTTGCCTCTAAAGCTTTTTTTATAAGTTCTTTTTTCATAATAATTCATCCTCCATCCTAAAATCTAGACACTAAAAATTTATCAACTAAATATTTTAAAAATTAAAATTGTTATAAGCGTTCCTAATATTGCTCCTGCAATAACTTCCCATACACTATGGACTTCTGAATCCACTCTGCTCTGAGCCGTTATTAAAGCCATTAAATAACTAAGTATAATTATAATATGAGAATTACTTATAAGTGATATAGCCGTAGCTATAGAAAAGGCTATAGCACTGTGTCCTGAAGGCATTCCACCCTTTAATGGGGTTCCTTCTCCAAAATAAGCCTTTGCAGCAACCACAACTATGCATACTATGGCTAATACAATAAATATAATATAAGGCTCTGTTTCTTTTACTCTATCCATAATTCTAAAAGTTATATTGGTAAGCTCATCCCAAAATATAATATACCCCACTAAGACAGCATTTATTGCAGTTATAAGTACTGCCCCGGCTGCTGTGTTTTTAGCTACTTTAGCTAAAGGATGATAGTAATTTGTACTTAGATCTATAGCGCTTTCTATAGCAGTATTAACTAATTCTGCTGCTATTACCATGGTTATTGTTATGGCTAGTATTATAAACTCTATTTTGCTTATATCATAAACAAAACAAGCTGATAATATAATTAAAGCTACTATAAAATGTATTCTCATATTTCTCTGAGTTCTTAAGGCATATATTATACCATCTATTGCATAATTAAAGCTATCAATAAGTTTTCTTACCTTCATAATATTCTCCTAAACCATTCTCATACCTTAGCTTTCCCTTGTTATATTTAACTTACCAAGTAACTCCTCTTCTCTTCCTCTCATTCTAGCCTTTTCTTCCTCTTCCATATGGTCATAACCTAAAAGATGTAAAACTGAGTGAGTTACTAAGTAGCAAGCCTCTCTTTCAAATGAGTGATTAAACTCAATACTTTGTTCTTTAGTTCTTTCTAGAGATAAAACTATATCTCCTAAGATAAGTTCATCTCCATCAAAATAGCATTTATCAAATTCATGTTCTAAATAAACATCTTTATAAACTTTATCCTCTGGATAATCAATCATTGGAAATGATAAAACATCAGTTGCTCTATCTATTCCCCTAGTTTCATTGTTTATTCCTCTAATTTCTTCGTTGTCTACAAAGACTAAAGAAACTTCACAATCCTCTTTAACTTTTTCTTCTTTTAGCACAAAAGAAATAACTTCTTCTAACTTCTTAGTTAATTCTTCCGTAACCTCAAATTTATTCTGTCTATTATCTATGAATATCATTTTATTTTTTCTCCTTCTTGTTATCATCTGGATATTCTATTCTTTCATGATGTATTCCATTTAATGCCTTTAGGAAACATTTTTTTATCTTACTTATATCTCTAAGAGTAAGATCACAATTGTCTAGTTGTCCAGATGCTAACTTATCATCAATAATATTATTGACCATTTTTTCAATTTTCTCTTCAGTAGGTTCATTAATTGATCTTACAGCTGCCTCTGTTGAATCTGCTAGCATAACAATTCCTTGTTCTTTACTCATAGGTTTTGGTCCTGGATATTTAAAATCCTCTTCCTTAACCTCTTCTGGATTTTCAGAGTTATTTTTTACTGTTAAGTAAAAATATTTAACTAAAGTCTCCCCATGATGGGTAACTATAAAATCATGTATAGTCTTAGGTAAATTATATTCCTTGGCTAATTCTGATCCATCTTTAACGTGAGATATTATTATTTTACTACTTACTTCTGGTTTTAACCTATCATGTGGATTTTTCTTTCCAAACTGATTTTCTCTAAAGAAATATGGTCTCTTAGTTTTACCAACATCATGATAATAAGCTCCTATCCTAGCTAATAGCGGATTTCCTCCTACTTGCTCAGCAGCTAACTCTGCTAAGTTTGCTACTAAAATACTATGATGATATGTTCCTGGAGCCTCCATTAGTAATTTTTTAAGTAATGGATTATTAGGATTAGATAATTCTAATAACTTAGCATTAGTTACTATATCAAATGTTGACTCAAAGAATGGTAAAACACCTATTGTAAGTATTCCAGAAAGTATAGCTCCTGCCGCTGCAAATGTACTATCTGCAAGTATTTCCATAAAGTTATTAGTTGTTAAAGTACCAACACTAAAAGTTAATATTGAACTTAAAACTGCAACGGTTATTGAAGAATATAATATATCATTTCTCTGTTGCATTTTTCTAAGCAATGTTCCTCCTAAAACAACATTTAAAATAGCAAGGATTATTATATTAGGATTAAATCCCACTGCTCCTCCTATTAAAATTACATTTAACATACTAAATACTAGTGATATTTTGTAATTTAGTAGAAGTGTTATAAGCATAGGCATACATGCTAGTGGTATTATATAGTTTGACATCATGCCAAAAAGCCTAGCTAGTATTACTGGAAATACATTTAATATGCTTATCATAACTATTTTGGAAAACTCTTTATTTATAGCTGGATAATATTTATGTATGTATCCATATTGAAGATACATAACTATTATTACTAAAACTCCTAGAGCAATATAAATATATAGCGCTGAAGCTGAGTCGCTTAATAAGCCTAAAGTTCCTAAAAGCTCTAATTGATGTGCTGTAACTGGCTCACCTTCACTTACTACTATTTGATTTTTCTTTATCATAACTGGCGGAACTTGCTTTAAGGTTTCTTTTATTAATTCATCAGTTTTTTCTTTATCATAGAAAAAATTTGGTTCTACTACATTAACAAAATTTAATGCAATAGCCTTCTCTGAATCACTTAAATCACTGGAAGATATAAAATCTGTATATTCTTTTTTAGCTTCCTTTAAGTCTTGCTCATTTCCATCTTCAATTGGAGCCTCATATGCCTTATTTAGACCATCTATGCATACGCTTTCTAATTTCTTAGTGCTTTGCTCATTCATTGAGGCAATTTTATTTGCCTGTGCATCTGTTATTTTAAATGGTGCTCTAGGAATAAGCTTAGCCTTTTCTTCTTCTGGCTTATCTTGAGCTAAAACTTTTTCAACTGAAGAAAAGAAACCCTTTATCTTTTCTTCACTTTGCTTCTGAACATCCGTCCTTAGAGAATATTGTTTATCAACCTTTTCTTCAGCTTCTTTTTTTCTTGCTTCAGTAGCTGATTCATCAATAATTTCTCTATGTGCCTTAATGTCTGACTTAGGTATATCTCCTACCTTTAAATCATACTTTCTTGTTATTATACCAGTCATCAAAGTACAGTATAAAACTATAAAGGTTATTATATATAAGATTATTTTTTTGTAATCTTTAAATATATCAAATGTTTTTTCCTTCAATTTCCCCATAATTACTCATCTTCTCCTCATTAGGTCCTAATTTATCTAGTAACTTAAAGCTATATTTTGTTCTACTACGAAAAGAACCTTTAATCTAATCTTCCCTTCCCCTAAATCCTCAGTTGTAATTATATTATCAACTATTTTTGATTGCTTACTTATTTCTTTGTTTATTGAGTTTTTCATTAACTCAACAGCTTTATTTATTATGGTTTCCTTATCATCAACTATGTCTTTATCTATTTTCTCATAGTATAAGTTTCTATTTATAAACTTTCCTGTACTTTCTATTTTATCATACTTATCAAACTCTTTAGTAGGCTTTTTTAGATAAATTTTCTTTCCCATTATTTCTAAGTAAATATCACTGTCTACCTCTCCTGTTCTCTCCTCTTTTTTACCCTGAACTTGCAATTCTATAGTCTTTTCATAAAAAGTATTCGCAGTAACCTCTCCTTCAGCATCGACTTCATATTCACCGCCTTCTATTCCTTGCTGTGGTATTATTAAAATATCTCCCTTTTTAACCACATCTCCTTCCTTTACAACAGCTGTACCTGAAGTTGTGTATATTCTCTTTATTTCCCCATCCATAGATGCAACTATATTCTTAAACTCTTTATTTTCATTTTCTTCTTTTATTTTTGGACTAACCTTTTCCTCAACCTTTATTTTTAAAGTTCCACCCTCTATACGAGCATTTACCCACATTATGTCTCCATGTCCATTTTCTAATTTTCTTTCTAATCCATAAACATTTACACTACTTTTCTTAACTCCTGGTTTAATATCAAAATCATTTAACATGGTTCTTATCTCAAAAGGAGCTATATTTTTCTTTGTCTCTATATCTATTCGCCATATAAAACCAGAATAGATATATAAGCCTACTAAAAATATTAAAACTCCTACAAATATGCTTATAGACTTTTTAGCTCTGGACAAGAAAAATATCATTCCCTTTGATGATATTATTTTCACCTTTCCATTAAGTCTTTTAACATAGCTTTTTAATTTTCCATAATCAGAATAATCCACATTTAAAGTTACAGTTACTACATCTATTTTCCTTACATTTTCAACATTTATACCATTTCTCCATAAAACATTTAAAAGTTTATTTATATCAAAAGTTTTTATTTCAACCTTTACTTGTCCCTTTTTTAAAAACTCCAAATTCATCTTATGCCTCCTCAAAACTTAAATTCTTAAGTCTTCCTGTTAAGGCAATAGTTTCAGTACCTATGAATCTTATCTCTAACTTTGTTCCTTCGATTATAATAACACCTAGATTGCTATTAATCTTAATTTCATTTTCCTTAAAAACCTCTATACCCTTATGATTTTCTATAATAATTTCACTTTTTCCGTGTACAACTATTTTAGGCTCACCATTTATTATCTCCTTAGGTAAATCTAATTCCTCTGCAATTCTATTAGTGACTTGTCTTAATTTATCACCCACAACTATACCTCCCATAAAATATTTTCATACTAAATCTATGAAAATTTATATTTTTTTATTCTTATATAAAAAAACTAAGCAATATAAAAAGGCATATACATAGCCCTTTTAGCTATGTATATGCCTTTTAAAACAATTCAAAAAATTTTCTTTAAAAACTTCTAAACTATTCATAATCCATTCTTAAAACTAAACTTTAAACTATAAAAATAAAAGAGAGTTCTAATGAACTCTCTTACTTATTTAAATATTCTTTAACTAATTGACTTACAAGTTTACCATCAGCTCTACCAACTGTTTGCGGTCTAACCTTTGACATAACTTTTCCCATGTCTTTCATGCTATTTGCGCCCACTTCTTCAGCTGCTTGCTTTATGATATCTTTTATTTCTTCTTCACTTAACTGCTGAGGAAGGTAATCTAACAAGATTGCAATCTCACTATTGTTTTGATCAACTAGATCCTGTCTATTTCCCTTTTCGAATTCAAGCGCAGCTTCTCTTCTTTGCTTGATTTCTCTTGCTAATATTTCTATAACCTGTTTATCCTCAAGCTTAACACCGTCAGTCTTTTCGACTAAAAGTATTGCTGACTTAGCAGTACTTAAAACTCCAGCCTTGAACTTATCCTTAGCCTTTAAAGCCTGCTTCCAGTCTTCTTGAAGTCTTTCTTTAATAGTTGGCATTTGTATACCTTCTTTCAAAAGAAATTATTCTATAAATTTAAACCAAAAACTATTTGAATTTTCTCTTTCTTGCAGCTTCTGATTTTTTCTTTCTCTTTACGCTTGGCTTTTCGTAGTGTTCTCTTTTTCTTACTTCTGAAAGAACTCCAGCTCTAGCGCATTGTCTCTTAAATCTTCTTAATGCTTGCTCTAATGATTCGTTTTCTTTTACTCTGATTTCTGACATTCTTTATCCCTCCCTCCGCTAGCGTAAATTATTAATGTAATTCACAGCCATGGGCTAAATAACACACGCTATATTATACAACATAGTTTTCTTTAATGTCAAGAAGTTAAATCTAAATTTTAGCCTGGTGGCCAATTTAAATTTCTTCCTCCAAGAACGTGGAAATGGATATGTCCTACTGTTTGCCCTCCTTGCTCTCCGCAATTAGTGACAACTCTGTATCCATCCTCTGCAATTCCTTGTTCATTTACTAGTTTATTAATAGTCTTGAAAATGTGTGCAAATACTTCTGCATTTTCTTCATTAACTTCATTTAAACTAGCTATGTGTTCTTTAGGAATAACTAAAAAATGTACTGGTGCTTCTGGACTTATATCATGAAAAGCTAAAACTTTATCATCTTCATAAATCTTTTTGCTTGGAATTTCTCCAGCTACTATTTTACAAAAAATACAATCTGACATGATTTTCACCTCCTAAGCAATGAATCTATTATCTATTATAACTCATTTTGAATGTAAAAATCTTCTTTTTATAATACTATTTCACCTTTTGCTACTTCTCCCTCAAAAGAATTAATTTTTACATTTAATATTTTACCTGAAACGTTGCAATCAGCCTTAGCATTTACCTTTATATAATTTCTTGTATATCCAGTGTAAACTCCACTTCCTAATTCAACTTCTTCCTCAAATAAAACATCAATAACTTCACCTATATATTTTTCAGCAAAGGCTTTTTCATTAATTCTATTTAATTCAATAAGTTTTTTACTTCTTTCGTCTTTCTTATTTCCATCAACTTGATTTTCCATATTCTCTGCTCTAGTACCTTTTCTAGGACTATATTTAAATATGTGAGTTTTTGAAAGAGCTATTCTCTTTAAGAATTCGTAAGTTTCTTCAAATTCTTCATCAGTTTCTCCAGGGAAACCAACAATTACGTCTGTTGTTATAGAAACATCTTCTATTTTATCTCTTAAAAGATTTACTATATCTTCATATTCTTTAGCAGTGTATCTTCTATTCATTCTTTTTAAAGTAGCATCACATCCACTTTGAAGTGATAAGTGGAAATGAGGACATAGTTTTTTAAGAGCTAAGATTCTTCTTACAACATCTTCTGTAAAGAACGTAGGATCTATTGAACCTATTCTAACTCTTTCTATTCCATCGATTTTTTCTATCTCTTCTAGTAAATCAACTAATGTTACTTTTTCATCTAAATCAACACCATAAGATGCTGTATGAATTCCTGATAATATTATTTCTTTAAATCCATGCTCTGCTAAACTTCTTATTTCATCTAAAACCTTCTTAGGGTCTTTTGAACAAACAGAACCTCTAGTATATGGAATTAAGCAATAAGCACAGAATCTATTACATCCATCTTGTATTTTTAAGAAAGCTCTAGTTTTATTATTATACTCTTCAATTTTTAGGTCCTCAAAAACTTTATTCTTTAAAACAGCGCCAACTTTAACTTGTTGCTTGCCTTCATCTCTAGCCTTATTTACATAATAAACTATTTCACCTTTATTTCTTGAACCTAAAACTACATCTACGCCTTCAATTCCTGAAACCTCTGTAGGTGCTATTTGAGCATAACATCCAACTACAGCTATAATAGCCTCTGGATTTTGTCTTCTAGCTCTTCCTATTATTTGTCTTGATTTCTTATCTCCCATGTTAGTTACGCTACAAGTATTAACTACATACACATCTGCCATTTCATTAAAATCTACAACTTCATAGCCTTCTCTAACAAATTTTTCAGTCATTGCTTCTGATTCATATGTATTAACTCTACACCCTAGTGTAGCAAATGCAACTTTCATTAAATATTTCCTCCTAAATCACCAAGCTCATACTGAATAAGAGAAATACAGGTAAATCCTGCTGTCTCTGTTCTTAAAATTCTTGGTCCTAAAGTTACAATATGAGCTCCTTTTTCTTTTAGGGCTTCTATTTCACTTTCTTCAAATCCGCCTTCTGGCCCAACCATTATTCCAACATTTTTTATACTATCTTTATCCTCTATAGAGTTAACCATAGCTCTTATTCCGTATCCTGTAGCATTTTCATAAGGAATAACCATAAGGTCTAATTGATCTATCTTTTCTAAAACCTCTTTAAAGTCCATTGGTTCTAATACTTGTGGTATTACCGTTCTTTTACTTTGTTTACATGCCTCTAAAGCGATTTTATTTAATCTATCTAATTTTTTAAATTCACCTTTTAATTTAACGTCTACTCTATCAGTGATTGTTGGAATTATTTCTGAAACACCAAGTTCTACACATTTTTGAACTATTAAATCCATTTTTGCAGCCTTTGGCATTCCTTGAAATAAAGTAATATTTAAATTACTTTCATTGTTTACATCAAGCTTCTCTAAGATTTTGATAGAAACCTCTTGTTTATTAACCTCTTCTACCTCACCTAAAAACTCTTCACTTTCAAGGTTATTTACAACAACCTTCTCACCTGGTTTTACCCTTAAAACCTTATAAATATGTTTTACATCTTCCCCTGTTATTGTGGCATGAGTGTCTGAAAACATATGCGCTGGTGTAAAAAACTTATGCATAATTTTATACTCCCTTACTAAATTATTTTAACTTAGCAACAATACAGTTCCATTCTCCATCTTTGTTAACTTCCATAACCTCAAAACCTTCTTGTTCTAATTTATCTATAACCATTTGTCTTCTCTCATGTATTATACCTGAAGTTATGAAAATTCCATCTTTATTTAATGCTTTTTTAACATCATCAACTAGTATGCAGATTATTTCAGCTATTATATTTGCAACAACTATATCAGCTTTTCCATCTACAACATCTAAAAGATTTCCATATAATACTTCTATGTTGTCAACATTGTTAAATGATATATTTTCCTTAGCTGAATCTACAGCAACTGGGTCTAAGTCAACTCCTAGAACATGTTTTGCACCAAGTTTAGAAGCAACTAAAGCAAGTATTCCTGAACCTGTTCCAATATCAAATACAGTAGTATCAGCCTTAACATATTTATCTAAAGCTTGAACACACATTCTTGTAGTTTCATGATCTCCAGTACCAAAAGCCATACCTGGGTCTAATTCTACTACCATTTCTTCTCCAGTAGGTTCATACTCTTCCCATATTGGTTTTATAACTATTTTTTCTCCAATCTTTATTGGCTTATAGTATTTCTTCCAGTTATTAGCCCAGTCTTCTTCAAACATTTTTTCTGCTTCAACTGTTCCTTCACCAACATCTAATCCTGATTCTTTTAACTCTTCTACTCTTTCCTTAACATAAGCTATTACATCATCAATGTTATCCTCTTCTGAGAAATAACCTTTAACAACGGCAACCTTCCCCTTATGTTCTAATATGTTTATATCTGCAAAATCCCAAGTTAAAGGTCCTTGTTCTCTTCCTAATATATCATTTGGATCCTCTATAGCAACACCCTTACAGTCTAATCCGTAAAATATTCCTGATATAGGTTCTAATGCCTCACTTTTAGTTATTACTCTAACTTCAATCCAAGTTCCTTCCATTTATGTATCAATCCTTTCTTATGCTACTTTGACTAATAATTTATTTTACACTTTAGTGTAGTATCTGTCTAGCTTATAAGTATTATTATGTTTCATATGCTCTATTAAAATTTCTAAGATAAACTCTTTATCATTATTTTTATTATCACACATAAAAAAAATAAAGGCTATAGTCTATTATTGACATAACCTTTAAACTTAATCTTATTTAACCTCTATAAATATTTAATATCTCTCTCTAATAATTTCTAAAACTTCTTCCTTAGTTAATTTTATAGCTTTCATACTTTCTATAAATCCATCTAATGCATCCTCTACAAGTTCTTTTCTTATGTTTTTTAATATTTCTTCATCTTCTGTTATAGTACTTGGTTTATTTCTTATTGTTTCTATAAGTCCCATAGTCTCCATATCTCTATATGCTCTTTGAACTGTATTAGGATTTACTTTTAACATTTCTGCAAGCTCCCTTCTTGATGGTATATGATCCCCTGGCTTTAAATTTCCAATAACTAAAGATTGTTTTATATGTCTTATTATTTGGAGATAAATTGGTTCTCTATCATTTACTTCAAAAAACATTTTATTTACCTCCTGATATCTTAATATCACTTAAATATCCATATTCTAACTCACCTATATAAACTGGATTTTTACTAGGTATATCTATAACTGCTAAATAAGCTCCACTTACAAAACCATCATCTCTAACCTTAACAAAATTAGCTATAACCTTATTTTCTACAATTATAAATTCACTTAAACTTCTAACATTTACTCCATATCTCTTTAATCTTTCATTTTCTATAAGGTCCTTATAAAATTTAAACTCTTTTGTTTTAGTGTTAAATACTAATACTGAAGTCTTCTCATCTGAGGTCTGTGTAATGTATATTTCACCATATGCCTCAAACATTGTACCACCTTTTCCATTTGCATCAAAATAAGATTTTTTCATCTCATCTCTTATTTCATCATTAGGATTGTATCTTTTTATTTCTCTAGTATTTACATTTAATTCAATAATGCTCTCATCACTATATATGCCTCTCTTATCAGTATTATCAAGCTCAGTTAATTTATAATATACTTTATCTTCTTCAGTACTTGGTAACATTCCAAATTTTTGTCTTACTGAATTTATATGAGAATAATCTCTATTTAAATCTAATTTCTCATCTAAATTTATTATATCAACTATATTGAACTTCTTATCTGATAAATTTATTTCCCCAAATCCTATATTATTTTCCTCGTAATTCATTGAAAATAATATATTTATTTTTCCATCTTTATAAGTGACTTTATCTATATTATTATTTCTAATATATTCATCTACTTTAACCTTAAAAGTTTCATAAGTGTTAGTTTTTTTATCCTTAAATCTGACTTCAAGCTTTTGAATACCATTACCGTATATATTAGTAACATCAACCATTACATCGTCATCCTCAAAGAAAGTATTTCTTGTTGGATAAATTCCTCTAAAAAACTTCTTATCCTTAAGCACATCAATACCATCAAAACGCCTCTCATTAATAACATTTCTTCTACTAACTGTTTCAGCTTCAACAGTTACTTCTTCTTCAAAAATATCTCTATCTTTATAAAAAACTAAGTCAACATCTCCAAGTTCACTTCTACTTCCATATATGTCTTTAAACTTTATTGGCGAACAATTAATGTAAATAAATATTCCAGAAAAAATTATAAATGCACTTAAAAATATTATTGTTAACACCAAAGGTACTCTTTTTTTCATAATTTCTAATCCTCCTTACACATGAACCTTTTTTTCAAGTAAATACTTAGAATAAAACCATCCGAACAAATTATATAAGATTGATATGAAAACAAACCAAATAAATCTTTCGAACATATAAAAATCCATCTTTCCTGGGAAGATTAAAACTAAAAAAAGAAAAGAACATCCTAATATTACTCCTAATATTCCACCCTTTACTCCAAAACTTCTCTCTAATATTGCAAATAAAAAAGTCAATAATATCATTGCTATAAAAAATAAGCCATTAGTTATTAAATTAACAAAACTAACTGGAATCAATCCATAAAAATTACTTATTGAACTAGATAATATGGTAATTAAACTTTCTTTTACTATAGCATCAGTTGGAACCATAATATTAAATATTATATAATTTATAAGCAATGCTACTATTTGAAAGAAAACTAAAGATAAATAATAAAAACACGCTGATAAAAACTTGTATATAATAATAAACTTTTTAGGAAATGGCAATGTTAAAAGAGTGTACGCACTTTTATTTTCTCCTTTAAACTCACCAAGCCATAGATACCAACAATATAAACAAAAGCAACCTAATATTAGAAGAGTTAATATCCTACCATTTATCCTACTAACAAAACTGCTAAAAGGCTCCATAGGTGAAAACATTTGAATAGCACCTATATTCTCTGTTTTTTCTAAATAAATCTTTAATTCATCACTTAAACTATAACTAAAATAGGCAATGTTTAAAAGCATAATTCCAACAGCTGATCCTATTGTTATTTTTAAATCTCTTAATATCTGTAAATTTAAAAGATAACTTAACTTTTTAAAATTCCCCTTACTCACCTTCATGTACCTCCCTTATTTTCTCTACCATTGACAATCCTTCATTTTCTCTTACATCTTCAACATAAAATTCTATTTTAATATTTCCATCACTTAAAAAGACAACTTTATCAACTATATTTTCAACCTCTTTTAATTCATGAGTTGTTAGTAAAATTCCAATATTATTATCCATATAGCCAATTAAAGATTCTATAAACTTCTCTCTTGTAAAAATATCTATACCTGAAAAAGGTTCATCTAAAAGTAAATATTCTGGGTGTCTAGCAAAACCTAGTATAAGTTTTACCCTTGCTATATTCCCCTTAGAAAGTTTATTTATTTTTAAGTCATCAGTTAATTTAAAATCTTTTAACATTTCATAAGCTTTATCCATATCCCACTTTTCATACATCATACTCATATATTCAAAGGCATCTTTTATTTTCATGTCACCATAAGTATTTAAAACATCAGGTACAAAGGCAATATTTTCATAGGTCTTATAATTTAGCTTTTCTCCATTAAAAAGCACTTCCCCCTGATCTTGCTTAACAAGGCCCATAATTATCTTTAAAAGAGTAGACTTCCCCACTCCATTTAACCCTAGTAAAGCAGTTATTTCTCCCTTCTTTACATTAAAAGTAATATTCTCTAAAACTTTTTTTCTTCTAAACTTCTTTTTAACACCAACCACTTCTATCATTTAATCACCCCTAGATTTATGTTAATATATTTTTGTACTCATGTATTACTTCATTAATACACTAACCTTAAGTGTATTATATCACTAATACATCTACTTGTAAATCATTTACTTTTTTTAAATTTATATAAACAAAAAATACCCTAGTCATTTCTAACTAGAGTATTTTAAATTTACTATTTTTTCTTTTTAAATTTTGAGAAGAATCCTTCATCTTTTTCATCTATATCATCAACCGATTCCCCAGATGCCTTCATAAAGGCTTTTAATGCTTCTTCTTGCTCTTTATTTAGATGTTTTGGAACTTCTACTACCATATGAACGTATTGATTTCCTCTTCCTCCACCATTAACGTGAGGAACACCTTTTCCTTTTAATCTAAACTTAGTTCCTGGTTGAGTACCTGCTGGAACTTTATATTTAACATTTCCGTCTACAGTCGGAACAGTTATTTCTGCTCCTAAAGCAGCCTTAGCCATACTTATCTTGTAATCATAGTAAATATCTGAACCTTCTCTTCTAAATATCTTAGATGGAGCAACATTTACTCTTATATATAAATCTCCTGAAGGACCATTGTTAGCACCTTGCTCACCTTGTCCTCTTAAAGGTATTATGTTTCCAGTATCTACACCTGCTGGTATCTTAACTGTTATCTTTCTATTCTTTCTAACAGTTCCTTTTCCCTTACAATCTGGACATGGATCTTCAATCACTTTACCTGTTCCACCACATTGATCACAAGTTGTTGTAGATACAAAGCTTCCTAAAGGAGTTTGTCTTTGAACTCTTATTTGACCTGAACCATTACATTTTGGACAAGTCTTAGGAGATGTGCCTGCTTTAGCACCTGTACCATGACAAGTTTCACAATTTTCAGTTCTAGTTATAGATATTTCTTTTTCACATCCAAATACGGCTTCTTCAAATGTTATATTTAATCTATATTCTAAATCAGCACCTCTTTGTGGAGCATTTCTTCTTCTAGATGATCCGCCACCAAATCCTCCACCAAAGAATGATTCAAAAATATCTCCAAAGCCACCCATTTCTGAGAAGTCGAATCCACCAGCATCAAAGCCACCAAATCCGCCACCACCAAAGCCACCGCTTCCATCGAAAGCAGCATGACCAAATTGATCATATTTAGCTTTTTTATCAGGGTCTTTTAAAACATCATATGCTTCATTTACTTCTTTAAAGTTTTCTTCCGCTTCCTTATCTCCAGGATTTCTATCCGGGTGATATTTCATAGCCATTTTTCTAAAAGCTCTTTTTATCTCATCATCTGAAGCACCTTTTTGAAGCCCAAGCACTTCATAGTAATCTCTTTTAGCCACTGTTATTCACCACCTATAAGTTTACTTATAAAAAGGGAAGACTATTGAGCCTTCCCTCTATTAATTCTTTTTATATTATATCAAAGCTTTAAGTCTTGTGATAGTTTTAATTATTATTTATCATCTTGAACTTCGAAATCAGCGTCTACAACATTGTCATCGTTGTTGTTTGTAGCACCTGCTCCAGCATTAGCTCCACCCATGTTGTTTGGATCGAATCCTTGACCTTGTGCTCCACCATTTTGTTGGTATAATTTTTCTGATACTTTGTAGAATGCTTGAGTTAAATCTTCCATAGCTTTCTTGATAGCTTCTATATCGTCACCATCTTTAACTTTTTTAACTTCTTCGATTTTAGCTTCTATTTCTGCTTTTTCTTCAGCTGAAACTTTATCTCCAAGTTCATTTAAAGTTTTTTCTGTTTGGTAAACAGTTTGCTCAGCATTGTTTTTAACTTCTATAGCTTCTTTTCTCTTCTTATCTTCTTCAGCAAATTGTTCTGCTTCTTTTACAGCCTTATCTATTTCAGCATCGCTTAAGTTAGTTGAAGCTGTGATTGTAATGTTAGCTTCTTTTCCAGTAGCTTTATCAGTTGCTGAAACTTTAACTATACCGTTAGCATCTATATCGAAAGCAACTTCTATTTGAGGGATTCCTCTTGGAGCTGGAGCAATTCCTGATAGAGTAAATCTACCTAAAGTTTTGTTATCAGCTGCCATTTGTCTTTCACCTTGTACTACGTGAATTTCAACTGAAGTTTGGTTATCTGCTGCAGTTGAGAATATTTGGCTCTTTCTCGCAGGGATAGTTGTATTTCTTTCGATTAATGGAGTTGCAACTCCTCCTAAAGTTTCGATTCCTAATGTTAATGGAGTAACATCTAATAATAATACGTCTTTAACATCACCAGTTAATACACCAGCTTGGATAGCAGCACCCATTGCTACGCACTCATCTGGGTTAACTCCTTTTGAAGGTTCTTTTCCAGTGAAGTTTTTAACAGCTTCTTGAACTGCTGGTATTCTTGTTGATCCACCAACTAAGATTACTTTATCTATATCATTTAATGAAACATTACCTGATTTTAAGGCTTCTTTCATTATGTTGATTGTTCTTTCAACTAAGTCATGAGTTAATTCATTGAATTTAGCTCTTGTTAATGTCATATCTATGTGTTTTGGACCAGTTGCATCAGCAGTTATAAATGGTAAGTTAATTAATGTTTGAGTTGATGATGATAACTCAATTTTAGCTTTTTCAGCAGCTTCTTTTAATCTTTGAAGAGCCATTTTATCTTGTCTTAAATCAATTCCGTTTTGAGCTTTAAAGTCTTCTGCTATATAATCTATAATTCTTTGGTCGAAGTCATCTCCACCTAATCTAGCATCTCCGTTTGTTGATACAACTTCAAATACTCCATCTCCTAAGTCTAAGATAGATACGTCGAAAGTACCACCACCTAGGTCATATACTAAGATTTTATGAGCACTATCCATTTTATCTAATCCATAAGCTAATGATGCAGCTGTTGGTTCGTTTATTATTCTTTTAACATCTAAACCAGCGATTCTACCAGCATCCTTAGTTGCTTGTCTTTCAGCATCATTGAAGTAAGCTGGAACTGTGATAACAGCTTCTGTTACTTTTTCTCCTAAGTAAGCTTCTGCATCTGCTTTTAATTTTTGAAGTATCATTGCTGATATTTCTTGTGGTGTATAATCTTTTCCATCTATATTAACTTTATAGTCAGTTCCCATGTGTCTTTTGATTGACATTATTGTTTTGTCAGGATTTGTTATTGCTTGTCTTTTAGCAACTTGACCTACTAATCTTTCTCCATTTGCTTGGAATGAAACTACTGATGGAGTTGTTCTAGCACCTTCTGAGTTAGTGATAACTACTGGTTCTCCACCTTCCATAACAGCTACGCATGAATTTGTTGTTCCTAAATCTATACCGATTATTTTACTCATTGTTAATTCCTCCTCTAACAATATCTATAATTTAAACCTGTTAAATGCTAATTAAATTATTTAGTTACAGTTACCATTGAATGTCTGATAACCTTATCCCCTCTCTTGTATCCTTTTTGGAATACTTGAGCTACTTGATTTGGCTCTGCGCCTTCTTGTTCCACAACCATCATTGCTTGATGTAATTCTGGATCAAAACCATTTTCTGTAGATATTTCTTCAACTTGAAGTTTTTCTAAAGCATCCTCAAATTGTCTTACTGTCATTTCAACACCTTTTTTAAGATCTTCAACAGTTCCATCTACAGCTAAGGCTCTTTCTAAGTTATCTAATACTGGAAGCATTTTGATTAAAACATCTTCACATGCATCAGTATATATTCTTTCTTTTTCTTTATCTGTTCTTTTTCTGTAATTTTCATACTCTGCAGATATTCTTAATAATCTATCTTTTAAGGCCTCTAATTCATTTTCTAATTTCTTTGTTTTACTTTTAAACATAGTATTTTCTTCCTTTAAAGCCTTTAATTCTTCAAAATCAATAACTTTTTCATCAGCCTTAATATCTTCTGAAACTTCTTCTACCTCTTCATCAATATTAGGATTTTCAGCTTTTGTTTCGTTATCTAATTCTTCTTGGATATTTTCCTTTAACTCTTCGTTAAAATCTTTATTATCCACCATAAAGCAGCCACACCTCTTCTCTTTTTTTACTTACTTATTCTTTAAAGTTTCATTTAACTCTTTCATAACTTCAGTCATGATTGATAAGACTTTAGAATAATTTATTCTTCTAGGACCTATTAAAGCTATTGTACCTAAAGATCTATCTCCTACATGATATCCAGCTGATATTATGGAACATTCCTTTGCTTCTGGTACAAATATTTCATCACCTATTTTTACAGTCATATCATCACTATCACTTATAAGTTCTGAAATACTTTTTTTATCATGTAAAAGCTCTAAAATCTCTTTTGCCTTATGAATATTATTATATTCAGGATAATTGAATATATTAATTGTTCCTTCTAAGAATACCTCAGAAGTTTCATCACCTTTTAAACTCTCATAAAGAGCAGGTAAAACCGCATTTACTATATCTTCATATCCGCTTAAAGCTCTATTGAGATTGCTAATAACCTCTAAGTTTATTTGCTCAATAGTAAGGTTTTTAAGCCTTTCAGTTATTATCTTACTAATTTTAATAAGTTCTTCAGATATAGGAACACTCTTTACTTTTATGACTGTATTTCTTATTACACCATTATCAGTTACTAAAACACATAAAATACTTACATCATCAACTTTTAAAAGCTGAATTGATTTTACAAAGCTCTTATGTACTGAAGGTGCTTTTACTATACAAGTCATTTTAGTAAGTTCCGATAGAAGAGCACTAGTTTGTTTGATTATTTTATCAACTTCGTACAAGGTACCATCTATTATTGAACTTCTAATAAGCCCTTCCTCTTCAGAGGACAATCTTTCGAATTCAATCATTCTATCAACATATAATCTATATCCTCTGCTTGATGGAATTCTTCCTGCCGAAGTATGAGGCTGTTCTAAAAATCCCATATCCTCTAAGTCAGCCATTTCATTTCTTATGGTAGCTGAACTTACTCCAAGATTATATTTTTTAGCGATAGTTCTTGAACCAACAGGCTCTCCAGTTGATATATAGTCTTGAATTATAGCTCTTAATATTTGAAGCTTTCTATCATCTATCACTAATCTCACCTCTTTATTAGCACTCACTCTGAACGAGTGCTAACTAGTACACTATTAATATATTACCTACCAAGTTTTTTGTCAATTCCATTTTTTATCATTTCAAATGAAAATTTTGAATTTTACCTTATTTATTCTTTAATATCTTTATTTTTCTTTTATTTGCTTCAATTTATACCATAACCTATTTTTAATTTTATAATAGAAAATCAGCCATTATTATATTTGATATTTCTATGCCTTTTTCACTTAGAAAAATCCTTCCTGAATCCCTTATTAAAAGCCCTTCATCTATATACTTATTTAGTATTTCTCCATAAACATCATTTATATTCATACTAAATCTCTTTTTAAATTCATTTTCATCTATTCCATTAATTTTTCTAAGCCCCATAAACATAAATTCTTCCATATTATCATTTTTTGAATTATTTATTATTTCTTCTACGGCTTCTCCCTTCTCATTGATAGAATTTATATATTCCTCAACACTACTTATATTTTTAATTCTTTTTCCATTAATATAAGAAGCTGCTGCTGATCCTACTCCTATCCAGTTATCCATATTCCAATATGCTAAATTATGTCTACATTCTTTTCCCTCTTTAGCATAATTAGAAATCTCATATTGATTAAATCCATTTTCCTCTAAAATTTTCTTTGCTAAATGGTACATTTTTCTCTCTTCTTCTTCTGTTGGTAGCTTTAACTTATCATTTTCATATAAATTATAAAAAGCAGTGCCTTCTTCTATAATTAAACTATATGCTGATATATGTGCTGGCTCTAAAGATATTATCTCTCTTAAAGTCTCTTCCCATTCATTTAATCTTTGATTTGGTAAACCAAACATTAAATCAACATTTATGTTATTAAAACCAACCTTTTTTGCTAATAAAAAATTTTCTTTAAAGGTTTTATAGTTATGTATTCTTCCAAGCCCTTTAAGAAGATTATCCTGCTTAGCTTGAAGCCCCATACTGATCCTATTTACACCATACTTTTTCATAACTTCTAGCTTTTCTTCTGTTAAGTTTCCTGGATTACACTCCATAGAGTACTCTATATCTTTTGCCATATTAAGTTTAGCTATTTCTTTTAATAAACATTCTAATTCATTAGATTCTAAAACACTTGGTGTTCCCCCTCCAATAAATATAGTGTTTATTTCTAGATTATTATGTTTCTCTCTTAAATTTATTATTTCCTTATTTAGAGCTTCTATATAGGCCTTTCTTAAATGATCTTTCCTGGCAAAGGAAGGAAAATCACAATAAAGACACTTTTGTGCACAAAAAGGAATGTGTATATATAAAGAAATTTTGTCCATAGTTACTTACCTCCATGTAAAATAAATAAACTTTTTAACTAATATAAAATAAATTTTGTAGTTAAATACAAATTATTAGTTATGAGTCTTTCTTTCATATTACAATAAAAAAAGTCATGAGTGAATAAACCCATGACTTTTATATGATTCTTTCACAAAATTAAATATCTAACTTTAGATAAAACTAAAATTTTAAAATTTAAGATTAATATTGCCATTTAAATAAGTTTACTAAAATATAAATAAGTTTACTCAAAATATTTTTAGCTTTATATCTCTCTTAAATTTATATTTATAACATTGTGAACTAATAAATCTCTTTGAACTTCTATAATTGAAGTGTTTATTACTTCACCCTCTAAGTTTATCTCTAAATCACTATGATCTCCATGCTTAGCTAAAAACTTATCTAAATCAGAAATTTTAACACTGATAGAAATATTATCTCCATTTTTTCTATTTATAACACCAGTTGCCTTCCTATTATTTCTAAACTTTCTGCACTTAATTTTAACATCTCTTTTATTAGCATTTAACATAAGAATACCTCTCCTCTACATAACTTTTATTAATTTACTATAAATATATTGAGGAGATTTCTTTTTAATGACTAAATAAAAAATATTTATTTTAGAAATTTAAATTCAATGTATCTAAAAATAAGCTAATTCTAAAATATTTAAAAACCTTTATAAAAATAACAAAAAAAATTTAATTCCTATTATTTAGTATTAAAAAAAAGGCAATGATAAATACTTAATACTATTCATCATTGCCTCTATATAAAGAAATTAATTAGTCAACTTTTAAAACTGACATGAATGCTTCTTGAGGAACTTCAACTGTTCCTAATTGTCTCATTCTCTTCTTACCTTCTTTTTGTTTTTCAAGAAGTTTTTTCTTTCTTGAAATATCTCCACCATAACACTTAGCTAATACGTCTTTTCTCATAGCTTTAACAGTTTCTCTAGCTATAATTTTTGAACCTACAGCTGCTTGAATTGGAACTTCAAACATGTGTCTTGGAATTATTTCTTTAAGTTTTTCAGCTATAGCTCTACCTCTTTGATAAGCCTTAACTTCTGGAACTATCATAGATAAAGCATCTACGTTGTCTCCATTTAATAAAATATCTAACTTAACAAGTTTTGATTGCTCATATCCTTTTAATTCGTAATCTAATGAAGCATATCCTCTTGTTTTTGATTTAAGAGTATCGAAGAAGTCATATACTATTTCATTTAATGGAATTTCATAATGTATAACAACTCTTGTTTCCTCTAAGTATTGCATATCTATGAATTTACCTCTTCTATCTTGGCATAATTCCATTACAGCTCCAGTGTAATCAGTTGGAGTTATAATTGAAGCCTTAACAACAGGCTCTTCCATGTATGCAATCTCTGTCATTGGAGGAAGGTTTGTTGGGTTTGTTAAATCAAAAGATTCTCCATTTGTCTTAGTTACTTTGTATATAACTGATGGTGCAGTTGTAATTATATCTAAGTTAAATTCTCTTTCAACTCTCTCTTGAATTATTTCCATGTGTAATAATCCTAAGAATCCACATCTAAATCCAAATCCTAAAGCTACTGATGTTTCCGGTTCAAATGATAATGCAGCATCATTTATTTGAAGCTTTTCTAATGCCTCTTTTAATTCTTCATACTTAGCTCCATCAACTGGGTATATACCTGAGTAAACCATTGGTATAGCTGGTTTATATCCTGGTAATGCCTCCTCTGTTGGTCTAGCTGCCTCTGTTACAGTATCACCTACTCTGGCATCTCTAACATTCTTTATTGAAGCTGTTATGTATCCAACTTCCCCTGCACTTAATCCTTCTTTTAAAGGCATTAAAGCTGGTGTAAATACTCCTGTTTCAACTACTTCATAAACCTTGTCTGTTGACATTAGTTTAATTTTTGTTCCAGGCTTAACTTTACCATCTTTAACTCTTATATGACATACAACTCCTTTGTAACTATCATAGTATGAATCAAATATTAAAGCTTTAAGTGGAGCATTTTCATCTCCCTCTGGTGCTGGAACTTTTTCAACTATCTCTTCTAAAACATCTTCTATGTTTAATCCAGTTTTAGCTGATACTAAAGGTGCATCCTCTGCTTCTATTCCAATAACATCCTCTATTTCTTGCTTTATTTCATCTGGTCTAGCACTAGCTAAGTCAACCTTATTTATAACAGGTACTATTTCTAAATCATTATCTAATGCTAAGTAACAGTTTGCTAAAGTTTGAGCCTGTATCCCTTGAGTAGCGTCTACTACAAGAATAGCACCTTCACAAGCTGCTAAGCTTCTTGAAACTTCATATGTAAAGTCTACGTGACCTGGAGTATCTATAAGATTTAATATATATTCTTCGCCGTTCTCTCTCTTATAGATAAGTCTTGCTGCTTGAGACTTTATTGTTATTCCTCTTTCTTTTTCAAGCTCCATAGTATCTAATACTTGCTGTTCCATTTCCCTTTGAGTTAATGTTCCAGTTTTCTCTAAAAGTCTATCTGCTAATGTTGATTTACCATGATCTATATGAGCTACGATTGAAAAGTTTCTTATATACTTCTTTTTATCCATATCTAAACCTGCTCTCTAAACTATTTAAAAAGTTTTTGAACAGTTTTCACCCCCACATTGTAGAATAAGTCAAGTTACATTATATCACAATGTGCCATTAAACTGTCAATATACTTTACTTTACATTATTATATAGTTTCCTATAAATTGATTAATATCATTTATTAATTTATTTACTAGGTTAAAGGTACCAATTAGTATGTTACCAAATAAGCCTTTACTTAAGTTTAAAGTATGTTCTTTAAAAACTAAATAAACCTCGTCTTTATTTTCATATATTTTTACAGGACTATTGTCTTCACTAAATATAGTTAAATCCATACCTGTTTCTTCTTTTATTCTATCATAATCAACTTTTTCGCTTAATTCATAATTTTGATTATTAAATGCCTCTGTATTTTCTATATTAACACCTATAAGCCCCCAAGAAATTATAGAAAAAACTATTATGCCAAGAGTTAGAATAGTCATAAATTTTTTCAAAATAAAACACCCCCATAGATTACTATCTATAAGGATGTTCAAAATTCTTTTATTTTATTCACTTTTTCTGTTTAATTCTTCTGCTATTAATCTAGCTATATACTTTGCTGTAGCTTGAGCCTCTTTAGAAGTATTTACTTCTGCACCAACTTCAATAAGCATTGAATTCTTATTATATTGTTGGTTAAACGCATTTTTTCCCCTATCATACTTAAAGGTTTCCTGTCTTCTTAAAATATCAGGAAAAAGCTCATTGGCTTTATTAATAAATCTATAGGCCAAGGATTCAGCATCATTAAAATATTGGCTATTCTTAGTTGTAACAAACATAATCTTAGCTAAACTTTCTCCATTTATATTAGCAGTTAAATTCTTTTTGTTATGCTCTCCAACAGAATCTCTATGAATATCTATCACCATCTTAAAATCATCATATTCATTAATATATTTTTTAACTGTCTCTCTAGATTTATTGTAAGATTGCTCATATGAAGCTGAGTGATTTGTTTTATCATGAATAACTGATATACCATAGTTTTCTTCAAGTTCTTTTGCAACTAAAGTTCCTACTCCAACTACGTTATGTTCTTCATTGTTTGAAGTTCTCTCCTCAGTATACCCCTCTGAATTATGAGTATGATAAATAAGCACCTCTGGCTTAGACTGATCTAGTTCCTTTTTTAAACTTGGATCATAAACTTCACTATTTTTACTAGCTTCTAATTCTGCACTTTCCTTAGATTCTTCCTCAGAAACTATATCTATACTATCTTTATTTAAATCAAATGAAGATACTTTTTCAGCAGAAACATAATTAACTTTATCAATTGAAGCTATTTTATTTACTGCACCAAAGTAAGGCACTTCATTCATTACTAACTCTATCGGATCTAGAGGCTTTATATTTAAAGTTTCTAAGGCTAAACTTTTTAATGTAATATTACTTTCTAAATAAGCATTCTCATCGTAATATGTTCCCTTTGCAACAGGCATTCCTGCATTTAAAAGTTGTATATATGATAAATTTTCTCTCATGTCTTTACTTGCTGCAATCTTCATAAATCTAAACATAAATATTATAAGTAAAGATAAAAGAACAATCACTCCTATGGGTATCTCTCTTTTATTAATACCTCTCACATTATCCCCTCCCTCATATTTTCATTTATATGAGGTTAAGTTAAATATTATGTTACTCTCTTTAGGTAAATATTTAATTTATTCTTCTTCAAATTCACTCATAATTCTAAAAAATATCTTAATAAAACTTTTAATTTTAAACTCAGTCTTAGTTTAAAAATTTATTTATATCCTCTAATACCATATTAGGTTGAAGGGCTATATTGATTCCATTTGCTATTATTTTTGAAACTGATTCTATTATATCGTCTATTTCTTTTGGGGTAACCATTAAATCTCCTACATAAGGGTCTAAAAGGCTCTTTATCATCATTCCCTTTTCATTCTTGTCTATGTTATTTAATATATTATAAAATTCTTTGCCAGCATCTGCTTGATTTATCATTTCATCTAAAACTAAATCCATGGCATCATTTGCAATAGTAGCTGCATCTACAACAGTTGGTACTCCTAAGGCAATAACAGGGATACCTAAGCTTTCTTCATTTATTTGCATTCTATGATTTCCAACTCCAGCCCCTGGTGATATTCCAGTATTGCTTATTTGAATAGTTCTTGCCACTCTTTCTAATTTTCTTGAAGCTAAAGCATCAATACAAACTACTAAATCTGGATTTATTTTTTCCACTAATGATTTTATTATCTCTCCAGTTTCAATTCCTGTTATACCTAAAACTCCAGGAGCTATAGCACAAACTGGTCTTACTGAATCATCTATTATGTCCGGCATAACTTTCTTTAAGTGTCTTGTTACCATTAACTTACCTACAACCTTAGGTCCTATGGCATCAGGTGTAACATTCCAGTTTCCAAGCCCAACTACTAAAGCAGTTCTCTCCTCTGGTAAATTAATAAGTTCTTCTAAGGAGGCTGCCACCACATGAGAAACCTCATCCATAATGCCACCGTCATAATGAGTGTACTCAGGGATATCTATGGTAACATATCTACCTATAGGTTTTCCCATAGCTTTAGCACCTTCATCATTTAATATGTCAACATTTGTAACTTTAATATCTTCTTCCACAGTCTTTTCTTCAAAAACTACCCCATCAATTTCCCTATTATATCTATGTTTATAAATCTCTCTACTTTCAACAGCTAAATCAGTTCTTACATTGTACATTTTTCCACCTCTTTTTAATTTAAATTGATATATTATATATAATCTCCTTAAAAATGATAATTATGTCGATAAACACGAAAAAAGACTTGAACTTATATATTTATGATGTTATAATTACCTTTGTTAATAATGAACTCGTACGCAGATTCCCCAAAACTGCAGATACGCTATAAAAGTTGAAGGGGGTGAACTAGAATGGCAAATATTAAATCAGCAAAGAAAAGAATAAAAGTTACTGAAAAGAAAACTTTAAGAAATAAGATGATTAAGTCAGCTCTTAAAACTGCTATAAAGAAGTTTGAAGTAGCTGTTGAAGCTAATAACAAAGCAGAAGCTGCAACTTTATACGTTGAAGCTGCTAGAGCTTTAGATATGTCTGCTTCTAAAGGAGTAGTTCATAAAAACATGGCTGCTAGAAAGAAATCAAGATTAGCTGCTAAGTTAAACGCTATGGCTTAATTATATGGGTGTTAGAATTTCTAACACCATTTTCTTTTATTAGAAGTATTTCTTTAAGTAAAAAATCCAGATTAGAATTATCTAATCTGGATTTTTTATATTACAGTGCTCACTATCATAAGTTCTAACTCTGTTTTTTTATTTAAGTTTGAATTACTCTTAAGTTTCTTTTCTGTATATAAGCATAGATTAATACATTTATTAAGCTGTTTATTAGAAAACTTCTTACTCTGATTAATAAATTTTTCTATTACAAAGTCAGGTAAATTTACCCTGCTAGCTTCTAAAAAATCTTTCTTTATTTCATCAATTCTATACTTTTCAGAAAGTCTTATTTTTACCCTGTGTAACTTTTGAAATTGCTCTCTGATTTGACTCAGTATAAATATAGGATCTTGTCCTCTGCCTATTAATTCATCCATTAAGTCTATGGCTTGCTTTGCTCTTTTAATTGAAATAAGCTCAACTAAATCAAATATATCGTCCTCATACCTAGGAGGAAGTAGTAAATCTATGTCTTTTCTAGTTATTTCTCTCTCACCAACATAGTTTACTATTTTATCAACTTCTCTTTCTATAACATCAAAGTTATTTTCTACTGAGTCACAAAAGTATTTTAATTCTATTTTTCCTATATTTTTATTATATCTTTGAAAGATTCTTCCTACTTTTTGTTGCAGTTTTGCCCCTTTTAACTTTTCAACAGAAACTATACAACTGCTCTTCTCAAGCTTTTTTAGTTTGCTTAATCTATTAACTCTATCCCTTTTATCCTTTAAAGTTGTATATGCTATTAAAACACAATGTTCTGGTGTATTTTGAAAATATTCTACACATTGCTTATATAATTTTTCAGTTTCTTTATCTTGTTTATCCTTAAATATATTAGTTCTATTTAAAACTACTACTTTTCTATCACTCATAAAAGGCAATGTTTCACAAGCATTCATGAAATCATCAAAATTAAGGTTATTACCATCTAATCTAATTAGGTTTAAATCCTTAAATTCTTCATCTAATACATTATCAATTATATTTTCTATACCTTCTTTAATTAAAAGCTCATCTAATCCAACTAATATATAACTTTTTTCTATCTTTCCTTTTTTCAAATTTTCATATAAACCGTCTAAATCTATCATTAAAATATCAACCTTTCAAATCCCAGCTACTTATTTACATAAGTTAAAGTATATACGCACTTTTCTTTTGAATCAAATCAATTATATCATAATCACTATTCTCTGGCATTAAAGTTATTGTATTAAAATTATCTTCTATGGATATTGAATATCTTTTTGTTAGTTCAAATTGAGACTCTTTTTTCAAATGAATAACCTCATTAACATATTCCTTTTTCATTATGGATTTTTTAAAATAATCACTATTATTGTTTACTAAGGCAACTTTCTTAAATCCAGATTCTATAACTATAGCCTTATTCCATTTATCCTCTACAATTCTAATTTTAGCTCCAAATACATATAAATTTAAAATCAAAACAGGTATGACTAAATAAACTCCTATTTTAAACTTTTTAAATCCTTTAATACTCATGTAAATCCATAAAAACATAGTCATATAAGCAATTGCAAATACTGGTGATAAATAAGGAGTAACCCATACCACCTTATCTAAAAATACTAAAATCCCCCTAAATACCATGAATATTATATTTATTAAAAATACTATAACTCCAATTAAATTTCCACCAATTAAAATAGAAATTAATAGTATCTGTAATAATATTACTATTATTGGAGTTACTAAAAAGGTTGATATTAAAAAGTTAATAGAAAATTTTCCAAAAGCAATTACCAAAATAGGATATATAAAAGCCTGTGCAGACAATCCTAAGCTTAAGTATTCATTTAACTTTGGTGGTAACATATAAAATCCCTCTAATAATTTTTTATAGAATAAAATTATGCCTAATGTTCCACCAAAGGATAATAAAAATCCCATGCTAAAAAGGTTATAAGGTTTATAAATAAGTAGTATTATTGCCCCTAATGATATAGAACTTAAGGGGTCATAGGTCTTAAATAGCCTTTTAGAAGACTTTAATAAGGTTATCATAATTAAAGCTCTTAATGCTGAACTAGATGCCCCAACTAAAATCACATAAATAGTACATATACTTAAGGCTATCTTAAAAGAAAACTTTTTATAAATTATTGAAAAAAGTAAGGCTATATGAAACCCTGATATACATATTAAATGAATTACTCCTAAATCTGATAAAAAATCCTTTTGATTATAAGTTAAATTTTCTTTATCTCCCCATAAGACAGCATTTAAAAGTGCACTTTCAGAGGATGAAAAATTTTCACTTAAGTTTTCATAATACTTCTTTGGTATATTTTTTATTTTATAGATTAAGTCTTTTTCTCTTTTTAATACTTTCTTTAAGAAAACCTGTCCAACATGACCTCTATCTAAATTAATATTTCTCTTGAATTTACAAACTCCATATATTTTTTCTCCATATTCAATTTCAATTCCACTTTGGTTTCTTACTTCAACTATTCTTCCATCTATCTTTCCTAGTATAACTTTATCTGTAACTTCTATTATCCTTATTTCTTGAACCCCTTCTTGTTGAAATTTAGGCTCATAATAGATGGTGCAACTTAAAATAGCTATGAGGAAAAATATTATGCCTATATTAAAATTATCTATGTCTAATAAAAGATAGCTAAACAAAATTAAAGGTACAACTAAAAAAGCTGTACCTATTAAGTTAAAACTACCAAAGTAGTATGTTATAATTCCTAAAATAGTAAAAATACAAATTAATCCTAAAGGTCTATTTATAATAACTTTCTCAAACTTTTTCATAGAATCTCTCCTTTGAAAAAATTATTGACCTTTTATAGAAATTATAATCATTTATTTAGTTTTTGGATTAAATATTAATGCCATTAAGTAACCAAAGAAAATAGCCGCAGTTATTCCACCTGCTGCACCCTTTAATCCACCAGTAAATGCTCCCATTAATCCTTGTTCATTTACTTCTTTTATAGTTGCTTTAGCTAAGGCATACCCAAAACCAGGTAATGGAACTGTGGCTCCTGCTCCACCTATTTGAACTAGCTTTTCATATATTCCTAAAGCTCCTAATATTGTTCCTATTGAAACAAAGGCAACTAATACTTTAGCTGGTGTTAGTTTAGTTTTATCTATTAATATCTGTCCTATTACACAGATTGCACCACCTACTAAAAAAGCATTTATGTAATCTTGCAAAATTCTCATCTCCTCATTATTAAATTTTTATAACAAAATATTCACACAAAATATCTAACTTAGTTTAAATATATTCTATAGCTACAGCATGAGCTATTCCTGGTATGCTTTCTCCTTGTAAGGCAGATGTAGAACTTAATAAAGCTCCTGTGGAAACTAATAAAACTCTTTTTAACTTTTTCTCTTTTAACATTCTATATAAATATCCACAGGCTACAACGGCTGAGCATCCACATCCACTTCCGCCTGCAAAAGTTCCTTGTTTTTCATTATCAAATATCTTTTCTCCACAATCTATATAAACCTTACTAATATCATATCCATACTCTTTTAATAATTCCTCTGTTAATTTCTTTCCTACAGCCCCTAAGTCTCCAGTTGCTATTACATCATAATCTTCAGGTTTTCTTCCTGTATCAACAAAATGCTTATATATAGTATCTACAGCAGCTGGTGCCATAGCAGCTCCCATATTATCTGCATCCTTAATTCCATAATCCTTAACAATTCCTGTGGTTACATGGGTAACATAAGGATAATCTCCTGACTTTCCTAAAAGCATAGCTCCAGAACCAGTTACAGTCCACTGTGAATATTCTTTTCTTTGACATCCATATTCTAAAGGAAATCTAAATTGTCTTTCTGCTGAACTAAAGTGAGAGGATGTAGAAGCAATTGCATACTTTGCAAAATCACCATCCATAATCATTGATGATAAACTTAATGATTCAGCCATAGTAGAACAAGCTCCATACACTCCAAAAAAAGGAATTTTAAATTCTCTAGCAACAAAATTTGTTGATGTTAACTGATTTAATAAATCACCACTAAAAAGATAATCTACGTCCTCTTCTTTTACATTACCTTTTTTAATTACTCCCTCTATAGCAGTTATCATTAAACTACTTTCAGCCTTTTCAAAGCTTTCACAGCCATTACAGTCATCTTGTAGTATTTTATCAAAATATTCTTTTAAAGGCCCCTGACCTTCTCTAGGACCAACCACACTATATGTAGCTATTATTCTAGGTTTACTTTTTAATTCTATTGTTTGAGATCCTACTCTTTTTGTATTATTACTCATTCTTATCACCCCACAATTCCAACTCTAAGTAATAAGTAATATATTAGTCCAACTATTACAGAGGTTCCTGTACCATAAACTAAAACAGGACCTGCAATAGTAAACATTTTAGCCCCTACTCCCATTACAAAGCCTTCTTTTTTAAATTCTATAGCAGGTGACACCATGGCATTTGAAAAACCAGTAATAGGAACTATAGTACCTGCTCCAGCCTTAGCCGCTATTCTATCATATAATCCAAGTCCTGTTAAAAGAGCTCCTAAAAAAACCATAGTCATAGGTGTTAAACTACTAACTTGTTCTTCTGTGAAGCCATAGTATAAAAAAGTATTTCTCACAAATTGTCCTATTACACAAATTAATCCACCTACTATAAATGCCATTATACAATTTCTAAGAAGCTTTGGTTTTGGTCTTATTTGTTGTTCAAGTTGATCAAACTTAGTCCTTATTTTTTTGTCATTTTCATACATAGCTATATTAATCACCCTTTTCTATTAAAATATACTTATATTATTTGTTCTTATTTTTAATCTATACAAAAAAATGAGCATTATTTTATATGATTACTTTCACATAAAATAATGCTCCTAAAACATTTCATTTATAATCAATCCTCTTCTAATTTTTCCTTCATAATTTTTAGTACCTTTTTCTCTATTCTAGAAACTTGAACTTGACTTATACCAAGCATTTTTGCAACTTGAATTTGAGTTTTATCCTTGAAATACCTAAGCATTATGATTTGCTTACCCTTTGAATCTAATGAACTAATAGCTTCTCTTAAAGCTATTTTATTGACCATGTCATCATCTTCACCCTTCTCACTAAGTTTATCTATTAAGAGAACTGGCGTTCCTTCATCATGGTGTATAGTATCATATAAATATTGCATACTACTTGCTGATTCTAAGGCTACTATTACCTCTTCCTTATCAACACCAGAGTATTCAGCTAATTCATCTACAGTAGGATCCCTATTTAATTTTTTTATTAGTTCTTCCTTGTTGTAATGAAGCTTTTTAGCTAAAGTCTTAGTGCTTCTACTTACCTTTATTATTCCATCATCCCTTAAGAATCTCTTTATTTCACCTATAATCATAGGCACAGCATAAGTTGAAAATTTAACATTAAAACTATCATTAAAGTTGTTTATAGCTTTAACTAATCCCATTGACCCAATCTGAAATATATCCTCATAGTCATACCCTCTATTTGTAAATCTCTTGCATATTGAAGAAACTAAAGGAGTATTAACTTCTATAAGCTTATTCATTGCCTCCTTATTTCCTTCTTTAGCCATGACTATGAGAGTTGTATTTTTGTCATAATTAAAATTATCTTTCTCAATACTACTTATATCCATAGACTTTATTCACCTGCCTATGTATTCATTTTTTTCTTCATTATTATTTTTGTACCCTTATCCTTTTCACTATAAACTTCTAAAGAATCCATGAATGTTTCCATAACAGTAAATCCCATACCTGATCTCTCTAATTCTGGTTTAGATGTATATAAGGGTTCTCTTGCTTCTTCTAAATTTTCTATTCCTATACCATTATCTTCTACAGTTATACTTATTTCATCTTCACAAATACTAGCCTCAATAATAACCACTTTGCTCTCATCACATTCATACCCATGAATTATAGCATTTGTTACAGCCTCAGAAACAGCAGTCTTTATATCAGTTAATTCTTCAATAGTTGGATCTAACTGAGCAATAAAAGCTGATACACTCACCCTTGCAAATCCTTCATTTTCAGATTTAGCCAAAAACTCTAATCTCATTTTATTATCCATATCTAACCCTCCATTAACCCACTTTTAGAGCTTCATCCAAATTTTCGTAATACTTTATTATCTTAAATATTCCAGATAACTCAAAAACTCTTTTTATGCTTTTACTTACAGATATTATGTTAACTTCACCTGAACGCATACTTATCTTTTTATACCTTCCAATAATAACACCAATTCCTGAACTATCCATAAAAGTTACACCTGAAAAATCCAATACAAGCTTTCTTATATTTTCTCTACTAATCCTATCATCAATTTTTACTCTTACTTCTTCTGCACTATGATGATCTAATTCTCCAATTAAACTTACAACTAAAACATTTCCTATTTTCTCAAAATCTAACCACATACAATCACTCTTATAGAGTTACACCTCCCACACAGCTTCTTTTCCATATTTTAACATATTTTAATTATTTATGTCAAATAATACTAAAATAAATTAAACCTATAGAAACAAACTCTATAGGCTTAATAAGATATTAATTGTCCTTAAATTTTTTAATTTCTTCACTAATTTTATTTCCTATATCTTCAAGAGGCATAGTGTCATTTAGAAGCAATGTACTAAGAGCTTCATTTATATCTTTCATAAGATATATCTTAAATTCACCCTTTCTCACAGCCTCTTCTATTTCACTATTTAATATAAGCTCATCTTTATTGCTTTCTGGTATTAAAACAGCTTTTCCAATATAAGTGCCAATTTTTTTGCATACATTGAAAAATCCTTCTATTTTTTCATTTACTCCACCTATTGGTTGCACCTGTCCAAATTGATTTAATGAACCTGTTACTGCAATGCTTTGATCTACAGGTATTTTACTTAAAGAAGAAATCATAGCAATTACTTCTGCCACAGAAGCACTATCTCCTTCTATTTTTCCATAAAGCTGCTCAAAACTTAGTTGAAAGTCAACAGGTAAAGCTTCATAAGAATTAAAGAAGCTACTTAAAAAGCCTCTTAGAATATTTAAAGATTTATTATGAATGTTTCCACTTAAATTGCTTTCTCTTTGTGCATCCATAATTTTTCCGCTACCTTTATAACAAGTACAAGTTATTCTCATAGGCTTTCCAAAGCTCATATAACCAAAATCTATAACAGACAATCCATTTACACTTCCAATAATTCTATCTTCTATATCTAAAATTATCTTCTTTTCCTCATACATTTCTAAATAATCTTTTTCAATTTCACTGCATTGATTTACAACCGCTTCTATTGAATCCTTATCTATCAATGACTTATTATTATTTTTTGCCTCTTCATTTCCAAGAAGTAATACTCTCTCTATTTCATCAATATCCCAAAGAATTTTCTTCCTTGTTCCAGCTTTTCTTGCTAATTGTTTTCCAATAGCATTGATTCCAGAAGTAGAGATCTTTATTAAATCATTATCTATTATGACTTTATCAACAAGATCTACCAAAGATTTTTTATTTTCATCTATTCCTATTAAGTTTGAAAATTCAGCTCTAATCCTAAATATTTTCTTGAAGTCTTCATCATGGTTATACAAAATATCATAACTTTCAAAATCTCCTATTAAAATTACATTTACCTTAATAGGTATTGGATCTGGATTTAACCCATTTAATGAAAGCACTTCTAAATATCCTCTATTAAAATCATAATTTATCTTTCCATGAAGTAACGCCCTTCTCAAATAATAATAGCTATTTGCATTATTAACTAAAGAACTTAACCTAAGTATTATGCACCCTTCATTTGCTTCAAGTAATGAACCTGATTTTATAAGTTTTACATCAGTTGAATACACACCATTATGATTTTCATACTCTATAGTTCCTAAAAGATTATTTAAGCTTGGATCTTCTTCAAAAATAACCTTAGGAGCCTCTTGCCCCTTGCTGTTTTTTATGATATTACAAACATACTTTGAAATAATCTCATTTATCTTTTCTTCATCATCATCAAAGTTTATTGTGTAATTATCAATCAATAGGTTTTCTAAACTTTCACAAACATCTATAAGATAGTTATAAGCTTCATTCTCATCTTTAAAATTATCCTTTATTTTTTCTTTAACACTTGCTGATTCATTTTCTAAATAGGTTCTAAGTATCCCCTTTAATTTTTCAATGGAATCTAACTCTATATTTTTTAATTCTTCAAGAACTCCTTCTGCTCCCTCTTTTAACTTGTCAGCCTTTACAGAAATATCCCCTTTACTATTCTCTTCTAGATCATCAAACTCCTCTTCTGTCATAGCTTCTCCATCTACTAAAGGAATAAATGCAAAGCCTGAAGAAGTTGCTTTTAAATCAAATCCTTCTTCCTTTGCACTCTTTATTAAGTCCCCTATATAATAATTTCTCTTTTTTTGTATATCATTTATAATCTCTTCCTTTTCTTTATTTATTGAAGAATTATAAAAAGCATATATTTCATCATAATAAAAAGATTTTAGATATTCTAAAGTTTCATCTAACTTTTCTCCCATTCCATTTTCTAGAAATATAACCTTAGGAACCCTAATATCTTCTAAGGTAACATAACATATATCCTTAGGCTTACCTCTACTTTTCATTTTATCTTCTAGATGTACCATTATGTCTTTAAGCTTTTGTTTTGAAAATTCATCAATTAGGTAAACATTAAATCCTTCTTTATTTATGCTTAATGCTTCATCAATTTTCTTAAAAACCCCTTGATACTCATTACCATAGGATTCTTTCTCACCTATCCCACTAGTAAAATCTTCATTATAAATTACTTCTTTTGGAGTTAACTCTCTTCTCATAAAAATTCACTCATAAAACTAATCTTAGCTTTAATAGAGTAACCTCCTCTTTATAAGTACTTTATTATATTAATATTCTATAACTTTAAAATTAGCCATCATTTTCTATTTTTTATTTATTTTTTTCTTCGACAAAAAAGCCTATAGAAATTTTTCTATAGGCTTTACTAAGTAAATATCTTATTTAATTTAGTTATATATTAATATGTTGAATCTGAAACTTTTCCTTCACATATAGCTATTGAAGCTGATGCTCCTATTCTAGTAGCACCATTTTTGATTACAGCTTCAGCATCTTCTATTGATCTTACTCCACCTGATGCTTTAACTCCCATTTCTGGTCCTACAGTTTCTCTCATTAATTTAATATCTTCTGGAGTTGCTCCACCTGTTGAGAATCCAGTTGATGTTTTAACGAAATCTGCTCCTGCTTTTTTAGCTAATTCACAAGCTTTAACTTTTTCTTCTTCAGTTAAAAGACAAGTTTCTATTATAACTTTTGTAAGCGCTTTCTTATCAGCCGCATCTACAACAGCTTTTATATCTTTCTCTACATATTCATAATCTTTATCTTTTAATCTTCCTATGTTTATAACCATATCAACTTCGTCTGCACCTTTTGCTATTGCATCTTTAGTTTCAAAAGCTTTAACTTCCATAGTGTTTGCTCCTAAAGGGAAACCTATTACTGTACAAACCTTTACTTCGCTGCCTTTTAAAAGTTTAGCTGCTAATTCTACATTAGTAGGGTTTATGCAAACTGAAGCAAAATTGTATTCTAAAGCTTCTTTGCAAAGCTTTTCTATTGATGCCTTATCAGCTTCTGGTTTTAATATAGTGTGGTCTATCATTTTTGCTAATTGTTGTTTATCCATAATACTTCCTCCTAAGATAACATTTTCATTACATATCTAATTATAGAATATAAATTCTAATAAGTCTATAATTTAAATATTTACATTGAATAAATTTAACACTACATGTTTATATAAAATTCTTATTCTATGGGCTTTTGGACACTATCAAAGTATTTTAATATATTTAATATTATGTTATAATACTATCTATCATATAATATGTATTTATAGTAATAATAAATGTAAATTCGTCAACTTAAAAGGAGTTATAATTATGGGTTTCAAAGAAAAATTATCTAAATATTACACTGATTCTTATCTTGAAAAATACGGCGATAGAATGGCTCAATTTCAAGGAAGCGTAATTTCTGAAAAAATCGAAGAAAAAACTATTCTTTGGATATTCCACAAATTAGTTGTTACTTTAATAGTTAAACCTGAGAGAAGTAAGCAAATAATAAAATGCGTATATAAGAAGAATCGTTGGTTTAAAAAACCTACTTTCATAAGTGTGAAAAAAGGAAATAATGTTATAGTTCAAGGACTTAAATCAAATAAGGAAAATGAAAAAGAGTATATTGCTCTAAATAACATACTTAACTTAACTACTAAACAAGATTTAGTACCTGTAGACCATTCACAATTAAAGAAAGCTAGACAACAACAATTTAAACAAAGATAAAAAGCTGTATATTAATACAGCTTTTTTTATTTAAAGCTTACAAACATATTCTGAAAATTACTAGATTTCGCTAATAATTTAAATTCTAAAGCTTATCTAGATATTCTCTTCATATTTTTTGTAAGTTTTATAAAAAATTATTTTGATACACACCATTTTTATATTAAAAAAATAATAATTTATATATCTCATTAAATTTATTTCTTTACTTTTATAAATAAGTATAAGCTATTTATAAAGAATATTATTGTTGAGAAGAATAAAACTATTAACCAATGATTTATACCTAGTACTGTGGTATGGAATATTCCACTAAAGAAAGGAATGTAAATAATACTTAATAACATAAGTATTGATATTGCTACTGCACCTACCAAGTACATATTAGTAAATAATTTTATTTCAAAAATTGAATGTCTTTCTGATCTACATTCAAAAACATGTAATAATTGAGACATAACTAATGTTGATAAAGCCATAGTTCTACATGTACTTAAATCCATTCCATATAATCCACCAACAATAAAGGTTAGTAAGGTACATATTCCAATTAAACATCCTCTTACTAAAATTTTCTCAGTAAGTCCCCTAGCAAATATACCTTCTTTCTTACTTCTAGGCTGTTGATTCATTATATCCTTATCAGCAGGATCTACTCCTAAGGCTATTGCTGGTAGTCCATCTGTAGCTAAATTTACAAAAAGTATTTGTATAGGTAACATAGGAGTTGGAAGATAGAATATGGTAGCTAAAAACATTGTTAAAACCTCTCCTAAATTACATGACAATAAATATCTTATGAATTTTCTTATATTATCATATATTATTCTTCCCTCTTCTACTGCTGATACTATGGTTTCAAAGTTATCATCCATTAAAATCATTGATGAAGCTTCCTTTGTAACATCAGTGCCTGAAATTCCCATAGCAACCCCAATATCAGCTTCTTTTATAGCTGGAGCATCATTTACTCCATCTCCAGTCATAGCAACTATATTTCCATTTTGCTTAAATGCCTTAACTATTCTAAGCTTATGATTAGGAGTAACCCTAGCAAATATTCTCAGCTTATTAACTCTCTTTTTAAGTTCTTTATCATCTAATTTGTCTAATTCTTCTCCAGTTATTACTTGATCCTGAGACTTAGCAATATTTAAATCTTTTCCTATGGCAAAAGCAGTGTTTTTATGGTCACCAGTTATCATTACAGGAGTTATTCCTGCTAATCTACATTTTATAACTGAGTCCTTAACCTCTGGTCTAGGTGGATCTATTATCCCTGCAATTCCAAGGAATATAAGTTCATTTTCAAGACTTTCACTTCTAGTTAAATTATCTACTCTATATGCTCCTCCTATACATCTTAGTGCCCTATTACTCATATTCTCCACAACATTTAATATTTGTTGTTTCTTTTGAGAAGTTAGTAATTTAACTCTTCCTTCTTCATGTATATATCTACATTTATTTATAAGTCTTTCTGGAGCACCTTTTACATAACAAGCCTCTCTTCCATTCTCCTTAACTATAACTGACATCATTTTTCTGCTTGAATCAAAAGGTATATCAAAAACTCTATTTACATTAGATACTGTATTTTTTAATACATCTACATTATTAAAATATGCCTTTATTAAGGCTGTTTCTGTAGGATCACCATTTAATACATCATCTAACTTATCCTTTGAAAAGTCATAATTACAATCATTACAATAAACAAAGGCTTTCATTAAAATAGGTGAATTTGGAATTTTATCCACATCTAATCTACAATGCTTTCCATCTACAAAAATTTCTTTAACAGTCATCTTATTCTGAGTTAAGGTACCAGTCTTATCACTACATATAACTGAGGTACATCCTAGTGTTTCAACAGCTGGTAATTTCTTTACTAAGGCATTTCTTTTTAACATTCTAGAAACTCCTAAAGCTAAAGAAACTGTTACTATAGCCGCCAATCCTTCTGGTATAGCCGCTACGGCTAAACTAACACCTAGCAAAAACATTTCTGTTAAATCATTTCCTCTTATAATACCTAATATAGTAACTAAAGCACATATAGCTAAACATAATACAAGTAAAATTTTCCCTAATCCATCCAATCTCTCTTTAAGAGGAGATTTTTCCTCTTCTATGTCCTGTAACATATCTGCTATAGACCCCATTTTTGTACTCATACCTATAGCTGTTACTCTAAATCTTCCTTTACCTTTTAATACTTTAGTCCCCATGTAAATTAAAGAAGCTTCTTTAGAATTATTTGTTTTGTTAACTCCAACTGATTCTCCAGTAAGTAATGACTCATCAATCATAAAGTTTGTACACTCAAAGATTTCTCCATCAGCAGGAACTCTATCTCCAGCCTCTAATATTACAACATCCCCTATAGTTAATTCATTAGCATTAATTACCTTAATATTCCCATCTCTTAATACCTTACAAGTAGGTGCTGCTAAGGATTTTAATGCATCTAAAGATTTTTCCGTCTTAAATTCCTGTACAAATCCTAAAATTCCGTTTATTACAACAATAACAAATATGGTAATAGCATCTGCAACATCTCCCATAAGTCCTGATATAATAGTAGCTCCAATTAAAACCCATATTATAAAATCATTAAATTGTTGTAATAATATTTTTATAGCAGATACCTTTTTCTTTTCTGTTATTTCATTTAATCCAAATTTTTCTATTCGTTGTTTAGCTTCTTGAGTTGTTAACCCTCTAAAGAGTTCTTTCTCATGCATAACTTCTTGTTCCTCCTTCTTTTCCTAGCAATCTATTGTAATATATGTTTAAACAACTTGCTTTTAGAACTAAAAAATTTCTTATGTAACACCCTATATTAAGAATAATTCTTAAATTTTACCTCATAGAAAATTCTATTAAACTATGATAAAATGAGTGTTGTTAAACTTTACTTTTCATAATTTAGGAATTAAAATATATTCATGAATTAAAAAATTTCGAATAACAAAGGAGGCAACCTAAATGAAGGATGTTATATACATTACAGGACATAAAAATCCTGATTCAGATTCAATATGTGCTGCTTTAGCATATGCTGAATTTAAAAACAAAACTCAAGACACTCCTGCTATACCAGTTAGATTAGGAAATGTTAGCCAAGAGACTCAATACATACTTGATTATTTTGGTGTAGAAGCACCTCAATTTTTAGAAACAGTTAAACTAAAAGTTGAAGATTTAGAAATGGATAAAATAGCTCCATTAGCTCCAGAAGTTTCATTAAAAATGGCTTGGAACATAATGAGAGATAAAAACTTAAAATCAATCCCTGTTGCTGATGGAAATAACCACTTACTTGGAATGTTATCAACATCAAACATAACTGCAACATACATGGATATTTGGGATAGCAATATTCTTGCTAAAAGTGCTACTTCATTAGATAACATATTAGATACATTATCTGCTGAAGCTCAAAACATAAATGAAGAAAGAAAAGTATTCCCAGGAAAAGTTGTAGTTGCTGCTATGCAAGCTGAATCTTTAAAAGAATTCATAAGCGAAGGCGACATAGCTATAGCTGGAGATAGAGCTGAAATACAAGCTGAATTAATAGAGTTAAAAGTTTCTTTATTAATAGTAACAGGTGGACATACACCTTCTAAAGAAATAATAGAACTTGCTAAGAAAAATAACATAACTGTTATTACAACTCCTCATGATTCATTCACTGCATCAAGATTAATCGTTCAAAGTTTACCAGTAGACTATGTTATGACTAAAGATAACTTAGTAGCTGTATCTACTGATGATTTAGTTGAAGATGTAAAAGTAACAATGAGTGAAACTAGATACAGTAACTATCCTGTAATAGATGAAAATAACAAAGTAGTTGGTTCAATTGCAAGATTCCACTTAATTTCTACTCATAAGAAAAAAGTTATCCAAGTTGACCATAACGAAAGAGGTCAATCAGTACATGGTTTAGAAGATGCTGAAGTATTAGAAATCATAGACCATCATAGAGTTGCAGATATCCAAACTGGTAACCCTATATACTTCAGAAATGAACCTCTTGGAAGTACTTCAACAATAGTTGCTAAGAGATTCTTCGAAAATGGAATCAGACCATCAAGAGAAGCTGCTGGACTTTTATGTGGAGCTATAATTTCAGACACATTATTATTTAAATCACCAACTTGTACTCCACAAGACGTGAAAATGTGCAGAAAACTTGCTGAAATAGCAGGAATAGTTCCTGAAACATTTGCTAAAGAAATGTTTAAAGCTGGTACTTCATTAAAAGGAAAGTCTATTGAAGAAATATTCAACGCTGACTTCAAACCTTTCACAATTGAAGGTGTTAAAGTAGGTGTTGCTCAAGTTAACACAATGGACATAGAAGGATTCATGCCTTTAAAAGGTGAAATGTTAGATTACATGAATCAAAAAGCTGAATCAATGGGATTAGAAATGATTATGTTATTACTTACTGACATAATAAATGAAGGTTCACAAATATTAGTGGCTGGAAGAAGTCCTGAAATAGCTGAAGAAGCATTCAAAGTTAAATTAGAGGACTCAACTACTTTCTTACCTGGAGTTCTTTCAAGAAAGAAACAAGTTGTACCACCATTAACTCAAATAATCACAACAAGAGTTAGTAAATAATTTTAATTAAGATAAAAGCAATCTCTAAATAGAGATTGCTTTTTATTTCCAATTTAAAATCTTATAATCCTTATTATTTTTCTTATAATTTATTAAGTAGCCATTTCCTACTAGATCTAATAAAGGTTTATCTGAAAGGGAATCTGAAAACATATATGAATTTTTATAATCTACCTCTATATTATTTTCTTGTAAGTATTCCTTAAGTCTTCTAACCTTTTCTTCCCCTTTGCAGTTCTCCCCTACCATTTTTCTTTCAAACTTTCCTTCATTAAATGAGAACCTTGTTCCTATTATAACATCCACTTCTTTTATATTATAAAGTTCATTTAAATAAAATTCTGGCGAAGCTGATATTAAGTAAATTTTATATCCTTCTGATTTTAACTTTTTCATCATATCAATAGAATCTTTATAAATTATCTTACTTAAAACCTCATCATAATATTTTTTCACAAGGATTTTTAAATCCTTCTCCTCTACTCCATCTATAAATTTAAGAAATGATTGCTTAACCTTTTTTTCATCATAAAACTTTAATCCATACATAAGTCCTGAAAAAGCAGCCCTTGGTAAAAATTTTAAGTTTTTCTTATCTTCTTTTATTAAAAATTTAAATAACTGTAGTAAAGTTTCCTTACTAGTTAAAGTAAAATCAACATCAAATATAGCTAATTTCTCCATGTCATACACCACACTTCAAATAAAATTTATAAAAAATATTATAAACTAAAAAAAAGATGATGTAAAACATCATCTTTTTTTTATTATTCAGCTACATTTTCTTCGTAGAATTTAACAACTTCATCAAACTCTTCTTCTGAAGGAAGAACTAATTCTCCTTCTTCACCTTGAGATTTGAATAGGTAAACTGATTCATCAGGATGTTGTACTAAAACGTACTCTTCATCTTTATATTCAAAAGCATCAATAACATCACAAGTTATTGTGTTTCCTTCTTCATCTTCTAAATCTACAACGAAATGCTCTAAATGTTCATCTTCGCATCCGCATCCTTCATGATGGTCATGTCCATGATCGTGACCGTGTCCACCACATCCGCATCCTTCATGCTTTTCTTCTTTTTCGCTTCCGCAACCACAGTTACCTCCGCAGCATTTGTTTAAATCTTTATCTGACATAATCTTTCCTCCCTTGTGGAAAATTTACTTTATATTAATTGTAACCTTAAATACAAAATAATAAAAGCATTTTCTTTATAATCTTTAATTATATTCTTAACATAATATAATATTATAATCAATAGAAAATAATATTTCTAGTAAATATACTTCTTAATAGAAAAAACTCTCCTAAAGTTTTTACTTTAAGGAGAGTTTTTTATTATATACTAGTGAGTAAATCCTTGTACTCCTGTTTTAGATTTTTGATTTAAAACTCTTGCGTTATTTAAATCTTCTATAGCTGCTTTTAAGTCTCTTAAGTATAATTCAGCTAAATTATGGCTAAGGTCAGCACGACAAACAATTCTTTGAATTATTGTATCTTGTAAGTCTGCTGGTAATGGGTAAGCTGGTACTTGCCATCCTTTCATTAATAATCTATCTGCTAGATCATATAATGTCCAATCAACATTTACATCATCTCTTAATTTATAACAAACTATTGGTAAGTTTTCACCATTATTGTATATTTGGAATAATCCAGTTTTTTCAAGTTCAGATGCTAAGAACATAGCAACATCTTTTGTTCTTTGATGTATTTGTCTATATCCTTCAAATCCATATCTTAAGAAGTTATAATATTGACCTATAATTTGGCTAGCTGATCTTGAGAAGTTAATTGCCATTGTTGGTATTTTTCCTCCTAAGTAGCTTACGTCAAATACTAATTCTTGTGGTAAGTATTCTTTATCTCTCCATAATACCCAACCTATACCAGGATAAACTAGTCCATATTTATGACCTGATGTACTTATTGAAACAACGTTTTTAAGTCTGAAGTCCCACTCTAGTTCTGGTTCTATAAATGGAGCAAACATACCACCTGAAGCAGCATCTATATGCATTGGAACTGTTAATTTTGCAGTTTTATTATACTCTTCAAGTTTTTTATCTAATGCTTTAATATCATCATATTTACCAGTGTAAGTAATTCCTAGTATTCCAACTACACCAATTGTATAATCATCAACATAGTCTAAAACTTTATCTACATTTATGCTCATATGTTCTTCGTCCATTGGAACTAATCTCATTTCTATATCCCAGTAAACACAGAATTTTTCCCAACATACTTGGTATCCTGAAGAAATTACTAAGTTTGGTTTTCTTGATGTAACATCCATACCTAAAGCTTTAGCTCTATTTCTCCATCTAAATTTCATAGCCATACCACCAAGCATACAAGCTTCTGATGATCCAACTGTTGAAGTTCCCATGAAACTTTCATCCTTTGGTGCATGCCATAAATCTGCTAATATATTTACACAACGATTTTCTAAATCAGTTGTTTGAGGATATTCTGATTTATCTATAGCATTTTTTTCTAATGTTTCCGCCATTAATTTTACAGCTTCATCATCCATGTAAGTTTGACAGAAAGTACATAAGTTTTGACGAGCATTACCTTCATCTAGTAAGTCATCCTTAATTAATCTATATGCAACTTGAGGTGCAATTGATTTTTTAGCTAATTCATATTTAGGAATAGATTCATTACTTTCCACAGTACCAAATATTGGTGTTTCAAATTGACTACCTAATTCATTTTTTCCAAAAAGCATTTTAAATACCTCCTAATTTAGCTAAAAACCACTCTTAATCTCTTCATAACTTTCAAGAAATTAAGAGTAATTTTTAGTTATATAAATCATTTTATCTATATTGCCTTAATGACTACCTCATCAAGTTATTTATATAATACACCTTTTGGTATAATATTTAAATTCGTCAATTCGTTACATTTTGTTAATATTTTATTATTTATTTATTAACATTTAAATTTTCTCTCTAATGCTCTTAATTTCTTCAATTTCCTCTTTTTTTCTCTATAAAATATTTTAGAATGATTTTTATTAATAAATACTTAAAATAAGCTCCATATTTTTAATTATTTTATTTCAAACAAACTTATTATTTCATATTTTAATAAAATAATGCATATATAACAAAATGTTGATTAAATATATCCTTATATAAAATATATTTTAAAATTTATATTTCATTAACATTTTATTAAATATTTAAGTAAAAAATTTCTTTTCAATAACACCTTAATAGATTCAATATTTATAAACCTTTATTTTCATTAAATATTTATAAAAAAAGAAGTGAATCCTTAAAAATTCACTTCCATAAAATACATAAATTTAATTTGATGTACCACTCTCTAATATTGACACTATGGAGAATAATGTGAAGCATATAGCTCCTAATCCAACCATGACATGGGCTGGTACAAAATATGCCATGTTAACTAATTCAGCCTCTGATAAATATGCTGATAAAAATAAACAAGCTAAGGCTGTTATAACAGGTATTAAAGGAATTCTCTTAGATAACTTGCTCTTTCTTCTCCACACTGAAGCAAGTAATAATACCTTACTTGAAATACTATAGCATACTAACCCTAAACCTATTAATACATATCCCGGTGCTATAAAAGTTTGATTTTTACTAAATAAAAGCACACATACTCCTAATATAAGGTTTATACTTCCTAATACAATAACTAATATAGACCATTTCCAACGCTCCTTACTAGTAAAAGTATTTTGTATTTGTCTACAAACACTAGCTACTAATGATATTAAACTTCCACAAACTAAAGATATGCCAAATAGTACAAATCCAGCTACCAAACTAGGTACCTTATCTGTATGTCTTAAGAGATTAAATGAAAATATTAGTCCTATTAAAGTGCATATTATAGGAATAGCTATAAGTACATAGGACATTTCTTTACTAAAACATCCCTTAGGTTTTTCACCTTCTTTTAAATTTTTACTATTACTTGGTATAAGCAAAAACTTTGTTGATGATAATGCCACTGTAGATACACAACATGATATCAGTCCCACACCAAAGCCTATGTTTCCAGCCACAAAATATGCAGGATTTCCTCCATTGTTTAAAGCAAAATACAATCCTCCTACCATGCTTATGGCTGCACATAAATATCCAATGGTAGGGAGAATAAACTTAAAAAATGAATTATATTTATTTATTAATTGTCTTATTATTGTTGCTGCTGTAGTAAATAAAGCTATACATATGGCAGTAAAAAATATTATTACATGACTAGCTATTATATATCCATTGCCAAATTTATCTCCAAGTGTATATATGTATGATCCATAAGTAAGGCATATTATTCCCATTAATAATGGTATGGCTCTAAATAATATGCTTATATAATAATTCATACCTCTCACCTCTTTTATTACATAGTTAAAATTTCAAAACTTTTAATTATTTCTCTATAAAATGTTTGAAGTAGCCTATACTTTTAGGCTACTTCAAATATAACTCTAATTTATTTCTGCTATTTATTCCATTTATCATGTAAAGCATAAATTATAAATGGAATTAAAACTGTTACTATGAAACTTATTGATAGTATAGTTAAATATTCTGATACACTTTTTCCTGTTAATTGTGATGGTGGTACGAATGAAATAACTAAAGCAAATACTGATACAGCGAATCCTGCTATTGCTACTATCATCTTAAATGTTTTTCCACCTGGTACATGATAAGCACGTTTTAAATCTCCATGTTTTAATATTAAAATAATATATCCTATGAAGAATAATAAATATCCAACTAAGTATATAACAACTGTTAATGATATTGCAGTAAGGAATGAAACGTTATTTCCACCACCGCCAAATGTTAAAACAGCTGCCCATATAGTAACTACTAAACCTTGAACTAATACTAATGGAACTGGAACTTCATGATTATTAACTTCAGTTAATTTTTTAGGTAATAATCCTTTTTTAGCTGCTGCATACATACCTTCTGAAGGACCTACAACCCATGAACTTACTTCTGCCATAACTCCTAAAGCTAATAGTAAAGCTACTATTCTTGTTATCCAATCAAAACTTTCACCTAAGTTTACAACTACTAATTGATGGAATGTTTGAACAACACCAGCACTTAAGTTTAATTGCTCAGCAGGAATAACTGCTGCTACTGTTAAACCACCTACTGTATTAAGAACTATTGCTAATACAACAAGTATAAACATAGCTAATGGATAGTTTTTGCTTGCATTTTCTAATTTATTAACATGTGATGCTGATGCTTCAACTCCCATGTATGCTAATATAAATGATACGAATACAACTAATGTATTTACCTTTGTAAAGTCAGGTATAAGAGCATGTGCACTTAAATCAACGTGTACTGGATTACCTTTTGCTATGTACATTATACCTAATATAAATAATATAATTGCTGGAACTACAACTCCGAAAACAAATCCTGCTTTAGCTATTTTAGCTGTATTTTTAGTTCCTCCAAATTGTGAGAAAGTTAATCCCCAGAATATGATTAAAACACCTATAAATTTTATTAATGGATTACTATTTAATGCTGGCCAATTTAGCACATAAGATAGAGCCCCTAATATAAAATAAATCATTGTAACAAATCCAACTGTTATTTGGAACCATTGGAAGAAGATCGCTGCGAATCCCCATCTTTCACCTAAAGTATTACCTACCCAAGCAAAGATACCGCCTTCTTCCCATCCATCTACAGTTGCCATTTCTGCTGCACATAATGCAACTGGTAAGAACCATAAAAGTCCGCCTACGATTAAGAAAAATACTAAATGAAATCCTGATGTTGCAAATGTAGGGTATTCATATACTGTCATTACCATTGATGCTGTCATAGCAAAGAACCCAAACAAAGTAAGTGTTTTTGCATTTGCACTTGATTTACTTGGCATAATAAACGCCTCCTCTGTTGTTATTGTTTAATTTATAATTTTAGAAACTTAAGTTTAATACTTAAGCTTTAACAATTAACAACTATTACCTAAGACAAAAATTTATCACGCTCTAAATTTTTGTCTTGAATAATAGCTACCAACTATATTTAAATAATAACCTTTGTTAACAATTTATTCAAAAGTTTCATTCTTTCATTTTTCTGTATTAATTATTAATTTATTCTATTAATTTTATTTTTCTCTAAAATACTTCAATTTTCTTTTATTTTCTTCCTCTTTAACTTAATATCATCAAGAGAGTTATTTAATTAACATTTTATTAAAAATTTATTGAATAAATATAAAAAAGAATATTTATTTATTTAAAATTTTATTTTTTCTAATTGACCATATAATAATTTTATATTTAAAAATTATTAATATTTATCCCTATACAAAATTATTAATATTCATATCTATACAAAGATATTTAATTCTTATTTTAAATTGATATTTATAGTTTTATCTTTTATAAAAATAGATTATTAATTATTTTTACTTTATAAATTATCTTTCTTAATTATATAACCCCAATACACTTATCATATGAAAATAAATTTAAACAAAAAAATAAGAGTTAGAGCATAAATACTCTAACTCTTATATTACTTTATACTTCAATCAATATATATTAAACGTAATTAGTTATCTACTACTTACTAGTTTGCAGCAAGTTTTTTGTAGTTTTCTAATCTTTCTTTAGCATCTCTTTCAGTCTTTTCGAATAAAGCTTCAGCAGCTTCTGGGAATGCTTTTGCTAATGCAGCGTATCTAACTTCTCCCATTATGAATTCTCTGAAATCACCAGTTGGTTCTTTAGAGTCTAATGAGAATGGATTCTTACCAGTTTCTTTTAACATTGGGTTGAATCTATACATAGCCCAGTATCCGCATTCAACAGCTCTCTTCTCTTCTAATTGAGAGTTACCCATACCAGCTTTTAATCCGTGGCTGATACATGGAGCGTAAGCTATTATTAATGATGGTCCTTTGTATGCTTCAGCTTCAGCTATAGCTTTAAGAGTTTGGTTCTTATCTGCACCCATAGCTATTTGAGCAACATATACATAACCATAGCTCATAGCCATCATTCCTAAATCTTTCTTCTTAGTTCTCTTACCTGCAGCAGCGAATTTAGCGATAGCAGCAGTTGGAGTTGATTTAGAAGCCTGACCACCAGTATTTGAGTAGATTTCTGTATCCATAACAAGTATGTTTACATCTTCTCCACTAGCTAAAACGTGGTCAACTCCACCGTAACCGATGTCGTAAGCCCATCCGTCTCCACCGAAGATCCATTGTGATCTCTTAGCTAAGTAGTCTTGATCTTTTAATATTTCTTTAGCGAACTCGTTAGTTTCACCTTGTAATGCAGCTACAACAGCGTCAGCTCTATCTCTAGTTCCTTCTCCGTTGTCAACTTCAGCTATCCAAGCTTCTAAAGCTTCTTTAGCTTCTGGTTTAACACCAGCTTCAATTGCTTTTCCAGCAAGATCAACTAATCTTTCTCTTATAGCTTTAACTCCTAAGAACATACCTAATCCGAATTCAGCGTTGTCCTCGAATAATGAGTTAGCCCAAGCTGGTCCATGACCATTGTGGTTAGTTGTGTATGGAGTTGAAGGAGCTGATCCACCCCAGATTGATGAACATCCAGTAGCGTTAGCTATCATCATTCTATCTCCGAATAATTGAGTTATAAGTTTAGCATATGGAGTTTCTCCACATCCAGCACAAGCTCCTGAGAACTCGAATAATGGTTGCTCGAATTGGCTACCTTTAACTGTGTTTTTGTTCATTGGGTTTTTCTTAGGTGCAACATCATTTACACAGTAATCCCAAGCTTCTATTTGATCTTCTTGAGTATGTTGTGGTTTCATAACTAAAGCTTTTTCCTTAGCAGGACAAACTTGAGCACAGTTTCCACATCCAGTACAGTCTAAAGTACTTACAGCCATAGTGAATTGCATTGGCTCTTCAGTTTTTAATGCTTTAGCAGCAACTAACTTAGTTGAAGCAGGAGCATTTTTAGCTTCTTCCTCAGTTAATAAGAATGGTCTTATTGTAGCATGAGGACAAACGTAAGCACATTGGTTACATTGGATACAGTTGTCTGCTATCCATTCTGGTATGTTTATACCGATTCCTCTCTTTTCGTATGCAGCAGTACCTGGTTCGAAAGTACCATCTTCCATTCCGTTGAATGCTGATACAGGAAGTTTATCTCCTTCTAATCTGTTCATTGGTTCAACAATGTTTTTGATGAATGCTGGAACTTCTTTAGCTTCAACAACTTCATCTTTAGCGTTAGCCCACTCAGCTGGAACAGTGATTTCAACGATAGCGTCGATTCCTTTGTCTATAGCAGCGTGGTTCATGTTAACAACTTTTTCACCTTTTTTACCGTATGAAGTTACAACAGCATCTTTTAAGTATTTAACTGCGTCTTCTACTGGTATTATGTTAGCTAGTTTGAAGAATGCTGATTGCATGATCATGTTGATTCTTCCACCTAATCCAACTTCTTGAGCTATCTTAACAGCATTTAAAGTATAGAACTTAATGTTGTTTTCAGCTAAGAATCTCTTATAGCTTGCTGGTAAATGTTCAGCAACTTCTTCTGGAGTCCAGATAGTGTTTAATAAGAATGTTCCGTTTTTCTTTAATCCATCTAAAACGAAGTATTTGTTAACATATGATTGGTTATGACAAGCAACGAAATCAGCTTTGTTTATTAAGTAAGGTGATTTTATTGGTTGTTTACCGAATCTTAAGTGAGAAATTGTAACCCCACCTGATTTTTTAGAGTCATATGCAAAGTATCCTTGAGCATACATGTCAGTATGGTCTCCGATGATTTTGATAGCACTCTTGTTAGCTCCAACTGTTCCGTCTGATCCTAATCCCCAGAACTTACAAGCTTTAGTTCCTTCTGGAGTAGTATCTATGTCTCCAACTGGTTCTAATGAAGTGTTAGTTACGTCATCAACTATTGATAAAGTGAATCCATTTTTAGCATCCTCTTTATTTAAGTTTTCGTAAACAGCAACGATATCAGCTGGTACAGTATCTTTTGATCCTAATCCGAATCTACCACCAACTATTACAGGAGCATTTTCTAATCCGTAGAATGCATTTTTAACTTCTAAGTATAGAGGTTCTCCTGCAGCACCTGGTTCTTTAGTTCTATCTAAAACAGCAACCTTTTTAACAGTTTTTGGCATTGCTTTTATTAATCTTTCATTTGAGAATGGTCTGAATAATCTTACTTTGATTAAACCAACTTTTTCTCCTTTAGCGTTTAAGTAGTCTACAGTTTCTTCTATTAAGTCAGTAACTGATCCCATAGCTACGATAACTCTTTCAGCATCTGCTGCTCCATAGTAATCGAAACAGTTGTACTCTCTACCAGTTAACTTAGTGATTTCTTTCATGTAGCTCTCAACTATTTCTGGAACTGCATCGTAGAATTTGTTTACTGCTTCTCTTTCTTGGAAGTAGATGTCTGGGTTTTGAGCTGTACCTCTTGTAACAGGCTTGTTAGGGTTAAGAGCTCTTCTTCTGAACTCTTCTACAGCTTCCATATCTACTAATTCTTTTAATTCATCGTATTGTAAAAGTTCAACTTTTTGTATTTCATGTGATGTTCTGAATCCATCGAAGAAGTTTACGAAAGGTATTCTAGCTTTAAGAGCTGCTAAGTGAGCAACTGCTGATAAATCCATAACCTCTTGAACTGATCCTTCTGCTAACATAGCGAATCCAGTTTGTCTTGCAGCCATAACGTCTTGGTGATCACCGAAGATGTTTAATGCTGAAGTAGCTAATGCTCTAGCTGATACATGGAATACTGATGGTAATAATTCACCAGCTATTTTGTACATGTTTGGTATCATTAATAATAAACCTTGTGAAGCTGTGTAAGTAGTAGTTAAAGCTCCAGCTTGTAATGAACCGTGAACTGCTCCAGCAGCACCTGCTTCTGATTGCATTTCCATTACTTTTACAGGTTGACCAAATATGTTCTTTAATCCTCTTGCACTGTTTTCATCAACCCACTCTGCCATTGGTGATGATGGAGTGATAGGGAATATTGCTGCAACATCAGTGAACGCATATGATATATAAGCGGCAGCTGTGTTACCATCCATAGTTTTCATTTTTCTCATTGCCATTGAGATGACCTCTCTTTCATTAATTTTGTAGATATATAAATTAAAATCTTAAAAATTATAATATATTTAAAGTAATTAATTAAAATTACTTATTAGCATAAGTATTATTTTATTAATTTTTTTGCTAATTCTTTTGCTGAATTAATTTCATCATCGTTTGGTGATTCATTTACAGCTAAGCTACCAACAACGTCGAATCCATAATCTTTCATTCTTTTAACCCATTCAACCATGAATTCTCCATTATCCCAACCATATGATCCAAATAAGATCATTTTTTTGTTGTTATTTGGAGTTAATTTGAATTGATTAACAAATGGTTCCATATCGTATTGTTCTATTCTATTATTATCCATTGAAGGGCTGCCTAAAGCTACTGCATCGGCTTCTAGCACATCTTCTACTTTAGCGTTTGAAACATGTTTTATTAAAACCTCTGCTCCTAAATCTGTTAACTCATCTGCAATAGTGTTTGCTAATACTTCAACATTTCCACCATTGCTCCAATATATTACTGATACTTTACTCATAAAAACACCTCTTATACTTGATAATATATTTTATCTTAAAGCCCAATATTATTTGATACAAAACTAATTTTACTCGACATTAATAATTATACTCTTTGACAGAAATTTTTCAAGTTTCATATTCCGATATTTTGAAACATATTTTTATAGTTTATTCTTAATTCTTGTAAAACTTCTACCATATGCTAAGAATTAACTATAAAAATTTACATATGTGCCGATTTTTTTATTATATCTATGATATTATTAACACCATTGCCTATTTTGCTCATTTTCATGGAATTTAAGTACTTTTCTCTATTTTTTTCTAAATCCTTTATTGATTTTAATAATAATTCTGAATTAAGCTCTTCTTCTTTTATGACCATAGAATATCCACTCTTTTCAAAGGAATTAGCATTTAAAACTTGATCTCCTCTTGAAGCATTAGCTGATAAAGGTATTAATATATTTAACTTTCTAAGAGCTAATAATTCAAATATTGTATTTGCTCCTGCTCTAGATATAACTAAATCTGCTAAAGCCATTAAATCTGGAAGTTCCTCTGATATATACTCATATTGTCTATATCCATCTAAGTTCTTTAATGATTCATCTAAGTTTCCTTTTCCACATAAATGTATAACATTATATTCTTTTAATATCTCATTTAAAATTTTTCTAACGCTTTCATTTATAACTTTTGAACCTAAACTACCACCAATTATCATAAGAACTTTTTTATTTTCTTTGAAGTTACAGAACTTTCTTCCTCTTTCTTTGTCTCCCTTTAAAAGGTCTTCTCTTATTGGAGTTCCTGTTAATTCCCCTTTATTATCCTTTATATATTTTAAACTTTCTGGGAATGTAACACACAGGGTATCACAAAATGGTGATGCTATTTTATTTGCTAATCCAGGGGTTAAATCTGATTCATGAGATACCACAGGAATTTTTTTCATTGAGGCTGCTATTACTACAGGTACTGTAACAAATCCACCCTTTGAAAATATAACATCTGGTTTTTCTTTTGAAAGTATTCTTGAGGCATCCATAACACCTTTTAATACTTTAAAAGGATCTGTAAAGTTTTTTATATCAAAATATCTTCTAAGCTTACCTGATGATATTGAATAATAAGGTATATTTTCCTTAGTTATTATTTCTTTTTCTATACCATTTTTACTTCCTATATATTTTATTTCAAACCCTAACTCTTTTAATTTAGGAACTAAAGCTAAATTTGGGGTAACATGACCTGCAGAACCTCCACCAGTCATAATTATTTTATACTTTTTCAAAAAATCAACTCCCTTAATAAAATGTGATTTTATAATATTTTAAATAAACTATGGTTTTATAAATATTTTTTTGTAATAACTCCTATAATTCCCTCTCATATTTTACTCTATTCTGCACAATATATAAATGCAAACTCAATTAATAGTAATACAAACTCAATTAATAACTAAGGAGGAATGAAAAATGTCACAACATTTAGTACCAGAAGCAAAAAACGGATTATCAAAATTCAAAAATGAAGTAGCAGCTGAAATGGGAGTACCATTCTCAGATTACAATGGAGATTTAAGTTCTAAACAATGCGGAAGCGTTGGTGGAGAAATGGTTAAAAGAATGGTAGAACAATACGAAAAAGGAATTTAACCTGAACCTATTAAAGTCTACTGTTAAATAAAATTAAATATTAATATTGTATATGATTAATTTATGCCTAATTATATACAAAACATTGGAGCAATATTTTAAAATATTGCTCCTTTAATTTTATAATCTAAAGTATTTTACATTAGCTTGAATAGATTTATTCCCATTAAACTCATTTATATTTGGGTAATAAATTAAATCAACGCTAAAGTTGCAATTTCCACCATCTAATACTCTTAATAATTCCTCTTCTCCATATTTATTAGCAAAATCTTCTTTAAATTCCTCAACCTTATTTCCAAAGGCTATGGCATCTATGGTTTTGTAACTATTTCTTAATTTACATCTAAACTTAATTACATTCTGCTCTTTTCCCATTATCCAAACTCTGCTTACTTTAACATCTTTCTCTCCAAAAAGCGGGCTAGAATTTCCTTTTCCAAAGGGTTCTAACTTATCTAAACTATCTACTAATCCATAATTTAAACTTTCTAAAGGTAATTTAACATCTATTCTAACCTTTGGTATTATATCATAATCTGTTAATTTACAGTTTTCTAATAACATATTTCTTAATATAGGTATGTTTTTTTCTTCAACAGATAAACCAGCAGCCATTGGATGTCCTCCAAATTTGCTTATAAGCTCTTTACATTTTGATAATTCCTCAAAAATATTATATTCCTCTATAGACCTTGCAGATCCCTTAGGCATATCTTTTCCTTTAGTCATTATTATTGTAGGAACATTATATTTTTCTTTTATTCTCCCTGCTACAATTCCAGCAATACTTTCATGTATATAAGGATTATAAACTAAAATAACCTTGTCATTTTCCATATTATTATCTTCTATTTGCTTTATTACCATATCAACGCTGTCTTTAGTTAATTCCTGTCTTCTTTGATTAAGCTCAAAAAGCTCCTTAGCTAAAGTATCTGCCCTTTCATCATCTTCAGCTAAAAGCAATTCAACAGATAAGTCAGCTGTTTCAAGTCTTCCAGTGGCATTTATACAAGGGCCTATAACAAACCCTAAGTGATATTGTGCCATTTCCTTTCCTTCAAGACCTGTATATTTCTTTAAAGCTATTAATCCTTTATTTTTAGTATTATTAAGCATTTCTAAGCCATTTTTTACTATTATTCTATTTTCTCCTAATAGATCAACTACATCACACACAGTAGCAATTGCACAAATCTCTAATAATTCTAAAGCTTCCTTCTGTGGAATCCCTAGTTCTTTATATAATGCACATATAAATTTAAAGGCAATTCCTGCTCCACATAGGGATTTAAATGGATAATTACAGTCTTCTTGTTTAGGATTTATAACAGCATAAGCCTTTGGAACTTCTTTATTTATCTCTCCATTTTCATCTTTAACTAAAGGAATATCATGATGATCTGTTAATATTACATCCATGCCTAAATTCTCAGCTAAATCTATTTCTTCAAAGGCTGCAATTCCATTGTCACAAGTTAAAATAACCTTAGTGCCCTCTTCCTTTAAAATTTTAACTCTCTTAGAGTTCATACCATACCCTTCATCTTCCCTATCTGGAATATGATAATTAAAGTTAGCATTGCATCTTTTTAACCCTTTATAAAGAATTGAAGTACTTGATACACCGTCGCAATCATAATCTCCATATATGGTTATTTTATCTCCCTTTTCTATGGCTTCTTTTACCCTTTTAACCCCTTTCTCCATATCTTTCATAAGATAAGGGTTATTTAAATTTTCAATTCCACCAAATAAAAATTCACGTGCATCTTTTTCATCTTTTATATTTCTATTCACTAAAAGGATAGATGTTAATAAATCTATATTTAATTCTTCCTTTAAATTTTCTATTTCATCTCTTTTTCTTTGTTTAAGTAGCCACTGCTCTCTCACGCCATCACCTCTTAGTTAATTATTTGCACAATGGATTTCTTTAAAACTCTTTTAATTAAATTTTTCATATCTTTTAAACTTAAGTTTTCAACTAAGTTTAATTCTTCAAAAATATATTCTCCTCTATTAAACATAGTTTCATATATAGCCATTCTATTAGCAAGAACTATACTTTTTTCTAAATCTAATGAATTTTTAAGCTTAAATCTCTTTATTAGTTTATTTAATCCCTCTTCACTTAAATAATCTTCTATATCCATAGCCTTTGATATACACTTTTCAATAAGTCCTAAGGCTTCTTCTTCCTTTTCCTTAGAGGTTCCTAAATAAATTTTAAATAATCTTATTCCCTTTTCATACTTAACTTCACTATAAACTTCATAAGCTAGTCCATTCTTAGTTCTAATTTCATCGTATAATACGGAGCTTACCCCTTCACCAAACCAAAGATTAAATACCTTAAGTAAAGTTACCTCTTCCATACTTAAATCATTTATATCAAATAAACAGCATATTTTTGCCCCAGTATTTCCCTCTATCTTTTTAGAGAATATGCCACAATTAATATTTCTTTCTAAATTATATTTAGATATTTTTCCTCTCTTTGCTCTATTAAAATTTTTCTCTACAATCTCTTTTACTTCTTCTAAAGAAAGAGAGGAAACAACTGAGACAATCATATTTTCACTTAGATAATTTCTTTCATAAAAATCTTTTAACCCTTGAAAACTTATAGCTTCTATATGATTTTTTTCTCCTATTATTAAGTTTCCTATTCTTTCATCTGGTAAGCCATTCATTAAAGCAAGGTCCTCTACATGTTGCTCTAAATCTTCTTTCCACTCATCACTTTCTTGTTTTATAACATTTAATTCTTCTGAAAAACCAAATTCCTGAAGATCTGAATTTAAAACTATATCTGCATATAAAGAAAATCCTTCTTCAAAATCTTCCTTTGCAGTAGTTCCATAATAAATAACATAAGGGAAATTAGTCATAGCATTATTAAATCCAAATAAATCATCTAATTTTTCATTTATCTCATCTTCCTTAAGCTTCTCATTTCCTTTAAATAAAATATGCTCTAGGGCATGTGCCATTCCTATTTCATCTTTATGTTCTACATTAGCTCCGCTCTCTAAGCTTATGCAAAAAGATGTATGTTCTATATCTTTAAATTTATATAATAATCTAACACCATTATTTAAAACTATTTTTTGCATATATTTCCCTCCAAATATATTAAATCTTATTATATTTTAACATACCTAATAAGCTTGTAAAAAAAAAAAGAGCCGTATCAAAACTCAAAAGAAAATTTATAAATGGAATATTTACTATAAACTTCTTAGATTAACTAAGTAATTTTCCAAATATGTTTATAAATTTTATTTGTAAGTTATTTTGATACAACTCTCTTTAAATTATAAAAGTTCTACTTACCTTCTTTTTCTAAGAAAAAGTTAATAAGCATTCCCTCTCTTATTTCCTCTGCTTCTTTTTCATATCCTAACTTTTTTAATATTTCTAATCCAAATACTAAGGCAGTTGCAGGTCCTCTACTAGTTATTATGTTTCCATCCACAACTACTGTGTCCTCTTCTACATAATTAACATTTCCAAGTTCCTCTTTAAACCCTGGATAACTTGTAACCTTCTTTCCTTCAATAACTCCAGCCTTAGCTAAAGCTATTGGAGCTGCACATATTGCAGCCACAATTTTATTTTCTTTATTATATTTCTTTATTAATGATTGTACTTTCTCATTATCTCTAAGATTTGTTGATCCTGGCATTCCACCTGGAAGTACAATTGCATCATAAGTTTCTAAATCATTATCTGATATTAATTTATCACAAAGCACCATTGTTCCATGAGCACTATTAACAGTTCTATTTTCTGTAAGGCTACATGCATGACATGTTACCTTAGCCCTATTACAAACATCTACAACAGATAATGCTTCTATAGTCTCAAAACCTTCTGCTAAAAATACTAATACTTTTTTCATGACCATACCTCCTACTTAATAATTACGTCCCTTATATAGTCTTCCAATACTAAAATCATTAAACTACTTCCTCTTCCTGCTCTATTTTGTAGTTTAATATCTTCAATATTGACTTCAGCCTTTTCTTTTTGCTTAGACTCTAAAATAAGTTTTTCATAATTACTAGTTAATTCTTTTTTATAGTCATTATACGCCTCTAAAGTTTTATCATCAATATCTTCAGATGGTGGTATAACCTTAACAAATATAACCTTATTATCATCTTTTAAGCTTATTCCTGTTACCCCTGAAGCTACTCTTCCCATTGGATTAATAGCTGTAGCTAAAAATTTAATTCCCATACCATTCTTAGTTACTAAGATTACTGTAGCATTTTCAAAATTTATATCTACATTTACTAATTCATCCTTTGGAGTTTTAAACTTATAAGCTATTTGATTATTAAATTCTCCTAAGAACTCTCTTAAAGATGTCTTTTTAACTAATCCTTCTCTTGAGAAGAAGTAAACAAATAAATCTTCACCTATTTTTCCAAACTCATTTATAGGTGCTACTTTTATTATAATTTCATCCTTTTCAAATCCATCTACTAAATCTGAAATATTACTTTCTTCTGTATTTTGAAGTAAGTATGCTGGGAATTTAAATACCTTTCCTTTATTTGAGAAAGCAATTATGTTTCTAAATGAATTAACTTTTACCTTTTCATAAGAATTGCTATTCATATTACTGAAAGTTTTTATATTTCCCTTTTTATTTATTCCTATGATGAATTCTTTATATTCATAGTTATCTACAAATCTTATACTCTTAATTTGGTTACCACTCTTTAATGGTACTAATTGAACTCCTAGTATATTTCTATCTGTAAACTCTAATTCTGGTTCTGAAACAACAAAGTTTAATCCATTAGTTGTTTCAATTTCAACAAATCTTTCTTCATCCTGTGAATCTATTAAAGATACACTTGCTAATAAATCATCATTCTTAAGCTTTATAGCCATCAGCTTTGAGTAAGCAGTAACAAATTTATCTAAAGTAGTCTTCTTTATTAATCCATTAGCAGTTATAAACTTAAAGCATTTGTTTGGAAGGAAATTCTCAATTGATTCAAGAGCAATAATTTTTTCATCTTCTAAACTTAATCCTCTTATTAAATCCTCAAGTCTTTCTCCTTTATCTTTCCATTTCTTATCTGCTACAGAATTACATTTTATTTGATAAACAGTTCCCTTATCAGTGAATATAGCTAAGGTATCCTTAGTATTTGATTTAATAAGGAATTTTAAATAATCTCCTTCTCTATATTCAATTTCATTTTCATCAACATTTGAACGATTATAAGTCTTAAGAGGAAGCTTCTTTATAAATCCTTCATTTGATAGAGTAACCATAACATCTTCTGCTACTATTAACTCTTCTAAATCTATCTTAGCTTCGCTTTCATCTTCTATTAAGGCAGTTCTTCTTTCATCACCATAAACTTCAGCCACTTCTTTTAATTCATCTTTTATAACACCTAAAAGAACTGACTCATTTTCTAAAATTTTTCTAAGTGCCTTTATTTTCTTTGATAACTCTTTATGCTCTTTTTGGAATACTTTTATCTCTAATCCAGTTAATCTATAAAGCATTAATTCTAGAATTGCCTCTGCCTGTAAGTCAGTAAATCCAAATTTTGAAACTAAATTCTCATGAGCATCTTTCTTTGATTTTGAAGCTCTAATTGTAGCTATAACTTCATCCATTATTCCTATAGCCTTTATGAAACCTTCAACTATGTGGAATCTCTTTTCTGCTACTTCTAACTCTCTTTTTGTTCTTCTTGTAACAACATCCTTTTGATGGTTTACATAATGAGATATTATTGTTTTTAATCCCATAGTCTCTGGCTTTCCATCTGCTAAGGCAACCATATTAAAGCTTATGTTACCTTGAAGATCAGTTTTCTTATAAAGATACTTAAGAACCTTATCAGCCATATCGTGATCTACAGCCTTCTTAAATTCTATTACGGCTCTTATACCAGTTCTATCTGACTCATCCCTAATATCCACTATTCCATCTAAAGCTTTAGCATGTCTCTTGTCACCAGTCATATCTGATATTGTTTGAAGTATTCTAGCCTTATTTCTTCTATAAGGGAATTCAGTTATTACTATTCCAAGTCTTCCATTTTCTAAAGTTTCAATTTTAGCCTTAGCTCTTAAAGTTACTTTTCCTTCACCTGTTTCATAAGCAGATAATAGAGTTTTCTCACCAATTAAAACTCCTCCTGTTGGAAGATCTGGCCCTTTTATATAATTCATTAATTCTCTAGTAGTAATTTCATTATTATCTATATAAGCTAAAGTACCATCTATAACTTCTCTTAAATTATGTGGTGGTATATTAGTTGAAAGTCCAACTGCTATACCAAAAGTACCATTTACTAAAAGGTTTGGATATCTAGCTGGTAATACCTTAGGTTCCATTTCAGAATCTGAGTAGTTTGGAACCATATCTACTACATTTTTTTCTATATCTCTAAGCATCTCCATAGATATACTAGAAAGTCTAGCCTCTGTATATCTCATAGCCGCTGCTCCATCTCCATCTATACTTCCCCAGTTTCCGTGTCCATCAATAAGGGGAGCTCTTGTACTAAAATTTTGAGCTAGAATTACCATGGCATCATAAACTGAACTATCTCCATGTGGGTGATATTTACCTAGTATATCCCCTACTATTCTAGCTGATTTGTAATAAGGTTTATCTGGAAAAGCCTTTAACATATATGCACCATATAAAATTCTTCTGTGTACAGGCTTTAATCCATCTCTTACATCTGGAAGTGCTCTATCCTTAGCAACTTCTACTGCATAAGGTAAATAGTTATCAGGCATAACCTCTTCAAGAGGCATTCTAATAATATTATTATCCTTAGGTATTTCAATATTCTTCTTAGCCATTTAATCTCCTCCTTTAGAACTCAGCATACTTATACATATAGTTCTTTCTAGGCTGAACAACATCACCCATTAATAAAGAAACCATTTTTTCAGCCTTAGCGGCATCTTCTATAGTAACTTGTACTAAAGTTCTTGTTTCTGGATTTAAAGTTGTCTCCCATAATTGGTCTGGATTCATTTCTCCAAGTCCTTTAAATCTTTGAATAGTTGCTCCCTTTCCTACCTTCTTTTTAACTTCTTCTAATTCGTCATCACTATAAGCATAAAGAATCTTATCTTTACCCTTACCTGATTTAGCAACTTTATAAAGAGGTGGTTGTGCTAAATAAAGATGACCATTAGCTATAAGAGGTCTCATGTATCTATAGATATATGTCATCCAAAGAGTTCTTATATGATATCCATCTACGTCAGCATCACTCATTATTATTATTTTGTCATATTTTAAATCTTCTTCATTATAATTATCTAAAATTCCTGTACCTATGGCAGTGTTAAAGATTTTTAATTCCTCAGAAGCTATAACATTTTCTAACTTTTGTTTTTCTGTATTCATTATTTTACCTTTTGAAGGCATTATTGTTTGGAATCTTCTATCTCTAGCTTGCTTAGCTGATCCACCTGCTGAATCTCCCTCAACTACTATGAATTCATTAGCTTCTTTATTTTTTAATGTGCATACTGCAACCTTTCCTGCTAAAGGTGCTGTTCCTTTTCCTATTTTCTTTCTCTCTGCATCATTAATCTTTTTAATTTTTTCTCTTCTAGCAGCTGCATCTAAGGCATTATTTATAATCATAGTTGCAACTTCTTTATTATCCTCTATCCAATGACCAAACTTAGTGTAAGCTAAATCATTCATCATTGTGTAAGCTTCATTATTTCCAAGCTTAGTTTTTGTTTGACCTTCAAAGACTGGATTTGTGATTTTTATTCTGACAATAGCTGTCATACCTTCTCTTAAATCATCACCTTCAAATTCCTTATCTTTTTCTTTTATAAGGTTAAGCTTTTTAGCCCATTCTTTAAAAGCACGAGTCATTCCTGTTTTAAAACCAGTCTCATGAGTACCAGCTTCTGTAGTAGGAATATTATTTACGTAACTAACTATATTCTCTGTTGTTGAATCAGTAAATTGAAGACATATCTCTCCATACATTTGTATGTTATTTACTTCTTTTTCTCCTTCAAATAAAACAGGAGTTGGATGCAGAGGGGTTTTACTTTCATTTAAATAATCTATAAAGTCTAAAAGTCCTCTTTCAGAGTAATATTCTTTACTTACGCTTTCTTCTTTTCTATTATCAATAAGTTCTAATCTTATTCCTTTATTTTGGAAAGCTAATTCTTGTAATCTTTCATCTATTATGTCAAATTTAAAATCTGATGTTGAAAATACTTCTCTATCTGGTAAAAAAGTAACCTTTGTTCCAGTTTCCTTAGATTCTCCTACTACTTCTAATGGAGTTACTGGTGTTCCTGGCATATCTTTTTTAAGCTCTTTGTCATAAGCATATTCAAATCTTTGTCTATATATTTTTCCATTTTGTTTTACTTCAACTTCTAGCCATCTTGATAAGGCATTAACAACGGCTGCTCCAACACCATGAAGTCCTCCAGAAGTCTTATAGTTTTGGTTATTAAACTTACCACCAGTGTGAAGCTCTGTAAATACCATTTCAACACCAGTTTTTTTCTTTATTGGATGCATTCCCGTAGGAATTCCTCTTCCATTATCTATTACAGTTACACTTTTATCTTTATTTAAAATAACCTTAGCCTTATTTCCATATCCATTTGATATTTCGTCTATAGAGTTATCTAATATTTCCCATATACAATGATGAAGTCCCTTGCTTCCTGTAGAACCTATGTACATTCCTGGTCTTACTCTTACTGGTTCTAACTTTTCTAAAGAAGTTAAAGAGGTAACATCATAATTGTTATTTTTATTGCTCATATACATCCTCCCTTAATTCCTCTGAAATCTCTTTATATATTTCCTCTAATTTAAATAATTCATTTTCTATGTCATTTATCTCTAATTCATTTCTAAATGTTTTTTTCTTTGCACTTGTTCCATATCTAGGATCATAATATTTTTCCATAAGTTCTAAGGCTACTTTCTTATAGTCACCTTTGGCTACTAAGTCTTTATATTGTTCCACTCTTTCTTGACTTATATGCTTTTTAAGAACTCCTAAAGCTTCATCTAATTGTTCATTTACATTTTCAAAGGCAGTATATTCCTTAACTAATCTCTCTGCTCTAATCTCTGGATCTGCACTTATTTTAAGTTTTGCACCTTCATACATCTTTTCAAATAAAGGATCAGGTATTAGAATTCTTCCTATTCTTTTACTTTCTCCTTCAATAAATACAATGTTAGAATTTCTATGTCTAAGTTTATCATAAACTAATGCATCAAATCTCTTTTGAGTATTGCAATCACCTAATCCAACTCCTCCAAGAATTGAACCTCTATGATTTGCGCATCCTTCTAAGTCTAAAACATCATATCCCTTTTCTTCTAATTTATATAGCATTTCTGTTTTTCCTACACCAGTATTTCCGTATAATACTATAAAATCAATTTCCTTTGAGAATTCTTCTATTTTATTTATTATAAAACTTCTATATGCTTTATATCCGCCTTCTAATTTATAACAATTTATTCCTAAACTATTTAGTAATGAATGTAGACTTCCACTTCTCATTCCACCTCTTGCACAAAAAATAACAAGTTTTTTACCATGCTTATTTCTATAAAGCTCTTGAACTTGTTTAAATATTTCAGGCAATCTTCTAGAGATGAATTCTATTCCTTGCTCTTTTGCAGCCTCTGCACTTTCTCTAACATATAAAGTTCCGACTACATCTCTCTCTTCATTTAAAAGCACTGGGATATTTACAGACCCTATCATAGGCTCTTCAAAGGCTTCCTTTTGGCTTCTAACATCTATAAAGATATACTCGTCCTCATGTCCATATATCTCCTCATAACTTATTAATCCAAACATTTATATATCATCCTTTCAATTTACTAAAATAGTATAATTCTTTAAAAATACATTGTCAAACATTTGTTCCCATCGAACATATCTTTATAGTACTTCACGATTATTAATTATATCAAAAGATTTTAAAATACAAAAACTTACCTTATTTAAATAAATATCTTCTAATAATATTGTCAACTTTATACTCTCGTAATCATTTTTACAGCAAAAATATAAGACATCCATTAATGGATGTCTTATAATAATTAAACTTCGTATATTCCGATTTGTCTAACGTGTTTAGTATGTGACCATTCTTTTTTATCTTTATCGATTATACCTTGGATTGTTATTGGTATCCAAGTTAATATGTATAATGGATAAATTAAATATCTATAGAATATTTGGAAATTTCTCTTTCCTAGGAATAATAATGTTCCTATTAAGAATATTCCTATATAAGCCACATTGAATAATGTTAATAACATTATATTGTCTAATATACCTAATTGATTTATTAAGTATGGTTGTATAAATACGTTACATGCATATAGTCCTAAAACTACGAATAACTTTCCGCTCATCTTTTTATCAAATAATAAAGCAAATGGTGTTAATAAGAATTGGAATACACAGAATAATTGCCATACTGTGGCATTAAATAAATAACTTATAACGAATATTCCAAGACCATCTACTGCTCTTATTTGTACAAAAGTTAATAAACCAGCTAATCCAGTTGCTAAAGTAACAAATGGTTGCATTACATATAAAGTACAGTCAAAAGCAACTAAGCTTCTATCTTTTATAGATTTCTTTAAAAGTTTCATTCCATATCTAGTAGCAACATCTGCAAATCCTTGCATCCATCTCTTTCTTTGGTTCCATGAAGCTTTTAAAGTTAATGGTTTTTCATCATATATTATGGCATCATGTGCCCAACCTACTTTTTCTCCATTTAATATAAGCTTACAACTAAACTCTAAGTCTTCTGTTAAGCAAGTAGCTCCCCATCCTAACTTTTTAAGAGTTGCAGTATCTATAACGAATCCTGTTCCACCTATTTGAGCTGATAGCCCTATATTACTCTTAGCTAATTGAAGCATTCTATTAGCTGATGTAAATGCTATGGCATAAGATTCTGTTATCCATGAATCTTGTGGATTCTTAGAATCTATATATCCTTGAACAACCTTAAATCCTTCACACATTTTATTGTTCATTTCTTTTAAGAAATTCTTATCAACTAAGTTATCGGCATCAAAAACTGCTATTCCATCGTAATGAGTATCCATTTTGAATATTTTATCAAACATCCATTCTAATGCGAAACCCTTACCTCTCTTCTCTTTATTAAATCTTTCAAATACATTTGCCCCTGCTGCTCTTGCAATCTTAGCAGTATTATCAGTACAGTTATCTGCAATAACAAATATATCATATAATTCTTTTGGATAATCTAAATGTTTTAAACTTTCAACTAGATTTTCTATAACTACTTCTTCATTATGGGCTGCTACAAGCATTGCAAATTTCTTTTGAGGCTCAAAAGTCTTTGTATCTTTTTTCTTATAGAATCCAAATAACGCTATGAATAAATAGTATAGCATTAGAGCAAATACGCCTATTTGAAAAATAGCTGTTACCCAAAATATATACTTTTCCATAAATTCCACTCCTATAATTTAAATTAACCTCTGACATTATAACAGTTGTTTATATATTTTGTAAAATATATTTTTTTGTTATTTTTTAATAAATTATCAAAAAAACATGATAAATGGAATAAAATCATCAATTTAGAATAAATATCATCGTAAAATTTTCATAGCAATTGATTCATAAAACAAAATATATTTTATGAATCAATTGCACCAAAACTTAAAATATTACTATTCATCTATTTTATATGTTTTAAACCTCTAAAAATTTAGTTCCATATTTTTTGAAATAATCTTTTTATTGTAAACAACCATTATTTAATAAAGGTTCCTCTTGAATTTTCCTAAGAAATTTTTAAATTTCTTTCTTATTAGCATTTAATTAATAGTGTTTTACTAACCATATAATCGTCATGTTCTTCAGTGTATTAATCTAAGTCTAAAACTTCACCCCATCTTTTAAACCTTTTACAAAGATTTTCATATACCCTATAGTTACATTAACATCACTGTCCTTTAGATTTAATTTAAATTTATATATTTAATTACAATAAACCAAATTTACAAACTTCTTATATATCCTTAAATCTAAATATATCTTTTTTCATAATATAATTTTGCCATATAACCCCCTTATGAATTATTACAAATTTATTAATTTATAAATAAAAGCAATGATTACTGTAGTTTTATATTTTGTTAATTTAGAATAATTTTACTATCTATATTATAATAATTCTTTATATTTAATTATTAAAGTAATACTTAAAAGTTAATACGTTTCTAAAACTTTTTGTTTTATTTTTTATTTAAATGCAAAATATATAATTAATATTTTGAAAAGGATTGATTATATATGAAAATAGGATATGCTTGTACTCCAATAACTACAAATGCTAGAACAAATCGTAGAATATTACTAAAGGATTTTTCTAAGGATAAATTCCTTTCTATTACAAAGCAAAATTTAGATGATTTACAAAAAATATTAGAATGGAATATTAAAAATAATATTTACTTATTTAGAATAGGCTCAGACATTATCCCCTTAGGTTCCCATGAAATAAATAATATAAGCTGGCAAAAAGAATTTAAATATGAATTAGAAACCATAGGAACTTTTATTAAAAATAATAAAATTAGAGTTTCTATGCATCCTGGTCAATATACAGTAATAAACACCCCTAAAGAGGATGTATTATACAAATCTATAAAGGATATTGAGTATCACTGTGAGTTTTTAGACTCCTTAAATGTAGATTATAAAAATAAAATAATACTTCATATAGGAGGGGTATATGGAGATAAAAAATTAGCAAAGGAAAACTTTTTAAAGGGATTTAAGAAACTTTCAGATTCTTCTAAAAAGCGATTAGTCATAGAAAATGATGAGAGAAATTTTTCTCTAGATGATGTATTAGATATTTCTAGTAAATTAAACATTCCTGTTATATTTGATAATTTACATAATATATGCTATGGGGATAATTCCTATAGTTTAAAAGAAATTTACTCACTTATTATTAAAACATGGAATAAAGAGTTAGATGGAAATATGAAAGTACATTATAGTGAGCAGGATATTTTTAAAAAGAAAGGGTCCCACTCTCCTTCAATTTCTATAAATAGTTTTTTAGAATATTATGAGGAGGTTAAAGAGTTTTCTCCTGACATAATGTTAGAGGTTAAGGATAAGGATGTTTCTGCAATTAAGTGTATAAACTCCTTAAAAGAAATAAATAAAACATTAAACTCTAAAGCTTATAGGGAAGAGATAGAAAATTATAAATTACTTTTGCTTCAATACGATAAAGACTTTCAGAAAAATCTTAACTCCTTTTCTAAAGGTTTAATAGAATTTTATAATTATTTAGATAACTTATTACTATCTCCTAAAGATATAATAGGATTTAAATACTCTTTAGAACTAGCTTTTAATATTTTAAAAGATCACATAAGTAATAGGGAAAGCCTATATTTTAAAAAGCTCATTAATGAAAAAGAATATGAAAAAGCTAAAGTTTATTTAACAAAGTTAGTAAAAAAAATAGAGTTTCCCCCTAAGGAATTATCTTATTATATTTCTCAGCCTTAAACTTACTACCCCTCCAAAATTGTCACAATTTATATATTAATAAAATATATTGGAATTAACAGTAAAATTTTGGAGGCAGAAAAAGTGAGCTTTTTAAGTATACTTCTTTTTGTAATTGCTGCAAGTTTAGATATACTTGTTGTTTCTTTAGCATATGGTTTAAAAGACATAAAAATAAATTTTTCAAGTACCCTTGTCATAGCATCCATATCTGCTTTAGGAACTTTTATTTCAATGATACTTGGAAAATTTTTAGTGGATTTAATTCCTGTTAAATTAGGAGATATTATAGGTGGTTTAGTTCTTCTTTTATTAGGTTTTTATTCTATATATTCTTATTTCAAAGAGAAAAAAATCCTAACCTCACATAATAGTGAGAATAATTCCTCTCCCACCTTTATATTAGAAAATCCAGAAGTTGCAGATAAAGATAAGTCTGGTAATATTGATTTTAAAGAATCCCTAGCTTTATCCTTGGCCTTAGCTTTAAACAACTTTGGTTTAGGAATAGGTGCCAGCATCTCTGGACTTAATATTGCCTTTACAACAATATCAACCTTTATTATTTCATTGATATTTATCTCCTTAGGCTTCTATTTATCAAAAACAATAAAAAGTAAAAATATTTCAAAAAACAGTAACTTAATTGCAGGAATAATAATCATTATATTATCACTATTTATTATTTTTTAGATACAATTAAGTTTTATTCAAAATATAAAAATACATTGCCATACAAAAAGCAACTATAAATTCTTAAATAAATTAACTTTAAATAAAATATAAAAGGCCTTACTCTAGTAAATTAACTAAAGTATGACCTTTTCATATTTTTTAAAATTATTTAAATAATATTTTTGTATTAAACTGTTGTTATATCAACATCCTCTGAGTAATCTACTCCCTCTAAACCAAATCCAAATAACTTGAAAAATTCCTTTTTAAAATCTTCTGCATCACTTAATTCAAAAACATTCTCACTAGTTATTTGTGGCCATATTTCTTCAATAGCCTTTTGTACATCCTCAGCCATCTCTAAATCATCTATTCTAATTCTATTTTCTGAGTCTAAATTTAAGTTTCCTTCGTAAAGCTCTTTAAACATTCTGTATATTTGCTCAATGCAACCCTCATGAGTACCTTTTTCTTTCATAACTTTATAAAGAATTGAAATATATAAAGATACTATTGGAATAGCTGAACTAGCTTGTGTTACTAAAGCTTTATTTACAGATATATATCCTTCTCCATCTAATGATTTTAAAACCTTAGTTATCTCTCCTGCAGTTTTTTCTAAATCATTTTTAGCTCTTCCTATAGTTCCTTCTCTGTATATTGGATAGGTAACTTCTGGTCCAATATATGAATAAGCTATTGTTTTAATGCCCTTTTCTAAAACATCAGCTTCTTTTAATGCTTCAATCCATAGCATCCAGTCTTCTCCACCCATTACTTTTCTAGTACCTTCTATTTCCTCCTCTGTAGCTGGATTAATAGTAATATCCTGTATTTCTCCTGTGTGGAAATCTAAAGTTTTACTAGTAAATGGAGCTCCTACAGTTTTTAAACAAGAACTATAAACTTCTCCTGAAACAGGATCCTTTCTCTTTGGAGCTGCTAAGGAATATATAACTAAATCTACTTTTCCCATATTTTCTTTTATTAAATCTATAACTTCATTTTTAACTTCATTAGAAAAAGCATCTCCATTTACTGATATGAATTTCTTTCCTTCACCTTCTGAAAATTTCTTTAATGATTCTATGTTATACCAACCTGCTGAAGCTGTTCTTTTCCCTTTTGCCTCTCTCTCAAATGAAACACCTAAAACTTCCGCATCACATGCTTCTGAAGCCACAATAGCACTTGCTAATCCATATCCAGTGGAAGCCCCTAATACAAGTACTCTTTTAGCTCCCTCTATCTTTCCATTTTCTTTTACGTACTCTATTTGATTCTCAACATTTTTTTTGCAACCTGTAGGATGTGATGTAGTACATATAAATCCTCTAAACTTTGGTTCTACTATCATTAAGATTTCTCTCCCTTCTTCTTTTCCATTTATTATTTTTAAAGGCTCATATTTTCTTTAGCCCTTTATCTATTCTTTTTAATCTCTGACAATATTTTGTTTGATTATCAAAATATATTGTAATTATCATATTATCATATTTCATATATTTTGTCATTATAATTAATCTAATAAAATCACCAAATATAATTATATAATTGTATAAAAAAAAGACACTCTATAGAGTGCCTTTTTTTACTAATTAAGTTCTAACTTTGTTGCTGTAGCTTCTCTTACTGCATCATCGTATGCTTGTCCGTTAGTTCTCTTAGCTATCTTAGGTAAGATTAAACCTAATCCTATTAATACTAAAGGTGTACCAATATTCATTCCTACTCTGAAAATCCATTCTCCTGAGAATGCTTTAACATCTGTTGGGAACATACCTAAGATACAAGCAAATGCTGTAAATACAAAACACCAAGTACCTATTAACATTGCAAATTTATCATTTTTAACAAATTTGTACTCTGATTTGAACTTTCCTTTTATAGCTTTTCTTAACATTATGTAAGCTAAGAATACCCATAAATATCTCATTGGCATAACAACAGCATTTAATTTTAATAACCAAGTAAATAAAGCATTGAAGTTTCCAATTCCTAAAGCTGGAACTATTATTAATATTCCAACTAAAATAGAAGTCATTATATATCCGTTTATTGGAGCCCCATTCTTATTAGTCTTAGTTAATGCTATTGGAACATATCTTGCATCAGTATCTGATAATAAAACTTTTAATGGAGCATCTATTGAGAATACTAATGCTGAAACTTGAGCTGCAAAGTTTGCTAATGCATATAATATTAATAAAGAATTTCCTATTCCATAATAGTTACCTAACTTTTGGAATGCATAGTAAGCACCATTTAACATTAAGTCATCAGGAACATTATTTGCATCAAACATCATTCCCATTGCTACTGATCCAAGAAGTGCTGTAACTGCAACCATTATAGCTAAGGCTATCATACCTTTTGAGAAACCTTTTTTAGAATCTTTCATATTATTAACATATGGAGATATCTTTTCAGCTCCTCCAACTGAGAATACTAACATAGCTATAGTAGTAAAATAGGCAAAATCAAATTTCGGTATATAGGTTTTTATAGAAGTCATATTTGGACTTGCTATAGAAGTTCCTGTAATAGCAGGTGCTGTTAACATAAGTATTATATAAAGAATAGACATAACAAACATTGCTGTTCCTGCTATTGTACCTATTTTTCCTAATGAATTTACTCCTCTTGAAGCAATCCATACAAAGAATAAAAATACTACTAAACATACTAATTGAATAATTTTAGAATCTATACCTTTTATAGTGCTTCCATCTTGGAATACTGCCCATCCTAATGAAACAAGTACTGCTTGTGGTTTTTGCGCTAAATAAGGCACATGTACCACCCAATAAGTCCAACCTGCTAAGTAAGCTAATGTAGGTCCCATTGTTTTACCTATCCATGAACTTACTCCACCTTTACTATCTCTAAAAGTTGAGCCTAATTCTCCAACCATAAGTGCATATGGTACGAAATATAAAGCTATTATTAATATCCATGAAGTTACTACGGTTAACCCTTGAGTTGCGAAGTTGTTTACTACGTTACCAAAGCCCCAAACTGATACAAAGGCCATTAAACCAAGGTTATACCACATAAGTTTTTTTCCGTCATTACTATTACCCATGTACTTTTCCCTCCTAATCATTAAATTTTAGTAGCTTTCATATAAATTTTCTTAAAAATACTTGTCTATTTTTAAAAGAATTCATAGAAAACTTGTCATAAATTATTTTAACGTTAAATATTACCCATTAATTTTAACATCCTATTAAAATTAAAGCAATATAGTGAAATTTCTTTATTAAGATAGATCTGCTAAATTTAACTCTCCACAACTTCCATTTTCTTGCAATAACTTACTTTTATTTCAAATGTTAACATTAAAATAATTTTATCAAAAAAATAAAAATTAATACTCATGCCTATTATCTAAATAAACATGAGTATATATAAAAATAATTTATTATAGATTATTTTATTATTTGAATTTCTATATCTTCTATACTATATCCATTATTAATAAGCTTAAGTTCTTCTTTTCCATCTACAACTTTTATGTCCATACAAGTATATTTTCCCTCTAAATATTCCATAGTATGTCCATCATCATTATAGTGGAATCCCTTAGCATTCTCTCCAAAAACCTTAAGAAGTATATTCTTTGGTCTTTCTTTAACATTTCTAAATTTCTTATTATATGTTGGTATTATTGCGCCTTCTTTAACAAAAACTAAAATTTCATCTAATTCACAAGGAAGCTTATACCACTTTCCTCCTTGTAATTTCTCCATTGTAAAATAATTAAACCAACTTCCCTTTGGTAAATATACAGTTTTGCTTCTTTCCCCTTCATATAATACTGGTGCAACAAGCATATTTTCACCTAACATAAATTGTTCTCTCATATTTAAAAGATTCATATCTTTCTCATATTCCATTATCATAGGTCTAAATATAGGAAGTCCTTCTTTATGTGATATATAATATAAATCATAAATATATGGAAGTAACTCATATCTTAACTCAATAGATTTCTTTGCTATTTTTTCAGCTCTTGGTCCAAAAGCCCATGGTTCTTGTCTTCTAGTGTACATATTTGAGTGATTTCTGAATATAGGAATAAATGGCCCCATTTCCATCCATCTTATAAATAATTCTTCACTTGAATCTAATCCAAAACCTGAAACATCATTTCCAACAAAGGAAAATCCACTGATTCCTAAATTAGCATTCATTGATATTGACATTCTCATTTGGCTCCAAAGGCTCATATTATCTCCAGTCCAAACTGAGGAATATCTTTGACCCCCAGCATAGGTAGCTCTAGTCATTGAAAATCCTCTTTCATTAGGATGTAATTCTTCTTGCGCTTCCTTAGAACATCTGCTCATTTCAAAGCCATATCTATTATGAAATTCCTTATGTTCTATAACTCCATTATCACTATTATGAAGGCAGGTTTCTAACATTGTTTTATGATCATTATTAAAGACACAAGGTTCATTCATATCATTCCAAATTCCATCCATGCCATGCTCACTTATGAATTTTTTAAGTTCACTTTTCCACCATTCCCTACAATCCTTATTTGAAAAATCAGGGAAAGCACTATCACCTGGCCAAACTGCCCCAATAAACATTTCTCCATCTAGCTTTTTAGTAAAATGATTCCCTTCTTTACCTCTTTTAAATACATGGTACTCTTCATCTACCTTAACACCAGGGTCAATAATAGTAATAGTTCTTATTCCCTTTTCTTTTAAATCACTAATAAGACCAGCTGCATCATCAAAATTAGGAGTTTTAAAAGTCATAACTCTAAATCCATCCATGTAATCTATATCTAAATAAACTACATCTAAGGGAATATCTTTTTCTTCAAAGGTTTTTACTAATTCTCTTACTTCCTCTTGGCTAAAATAACTAAATCTACATTGTTGATACCCTAAGCTCCAAAGAGGTGGTATCTCCATTCTCCCTGTTAAAGCAGTATAATTCTTAACTACCTCTTTAATATTTTCTCCTGGAATAAAGTAATATTGAATTTGTCCTCCTATGGCTCCAAAGAAAATCCTATCTCCCATTTCCTTTCCCATGTCAAAATAACTTCTAAAACTATTATCAAAGAATATTCCATAGGTAGCTTCTTCTTTTAAGGCAACATAAAAAGGAATTGTCTTATAATAAGTTATGGAATCATCATCAGTCTCTGGATCATCAGTATTAAAGTTTTCTGTATAACATCCTTTTTTATTTAAATCTCCACCCTTTTCTCCAAGTCCATAATATGCTAAACAATCATTTACCTTTGATATGTACACATTTCCTTCTTCATCCTTAAAGCTTGGCTGAAAATCTTCATTTATTATATTTCCTTCTAAATCTTTGAAACTTATCTCTGTAGTATTTTTATCTACAAAGGTTAAAACTTTAGTGCCCTTTATAATTACAAAGTTTGAATCCTCTTCTACTATAAATTCACCTTTTCCTAAATCATCTACTACACCATTAGTTGAAATACTTTCTTCATATTTATCTCCAATAAAAACTTTAACTATATCATTTTCAAATATAGTAAGAGTTATTTTCATATTTGAAAAATAAATATCTATATTATTATGATTAATCTCATAATTTTTAAAAACTCTCAATCCCCCATTATAAGCTTTAAACTTCATATTTAAATTCTCTCTGTAATTTAATTGCGTCATAATATTCTCCCCTTTTTATCTATATAATTTTTCTTTAAATAATAAGATTTATTTTCTAACAAAAAGAAAGTTATATAATGCTCCTATTAAATTTGAATCATTTTGAAATTTGCATTTTTCAACACTTATATCTAAAGTTGCTATATCACTTTTTAGTAAAGCAAGTTTTTCATTTATTTTCTTATCAAATCCATCCCTAGCACTTATAGCTCCACCAATAACAATTTTTTCTGGGTCAACTATATATTGAATATTGTATATTCCTCTTGCAAGGTCCATATACCATGATTCTATTTCCTTATTAACTTCCTCGTCTCCATCTTCAGCCATTTCAAAAACTTTCTTGCCATCAAGTTCTGATTTTTCTATTCCTTTTAATTTAGATACCCTTGTAACTAAAGCATTAGTAGAGGAAACTTCACTCCAAATTCTATCTGTTAATCCTTCACTATCTCTAGTAAACATATAACCAAATTCTCCCCCATGAAGATGCTTTCCTCTTAAAATTCTTCCATTTATAACTATGCATCCACCTATTCCTGTACCAATTACAATACATGCATAATTTTCTACTCCTTTAGCTGATCCAAGCCATCCTTCTGCTAATCCAGCGCAATTTGCATCATTTTCTATAGAAACCTCTAAACCACATCTTTTTTCTAAAAGCTCTTTTATATTTGGACCATGTATGCAAGGAATGGCACTTCCTCCCCCTATAAATCCTGTTTTAACATCTACAGCACCTGGCGAACTACATGCTAATCCAAAAACCTCATTTTTTTCTTTATATGAATCAACAACTTTTCCTATGGATTCAATAAAAAGATCTATATTATCCCCGTTTGTTTTCATGCTTCCTTTTTCTAAAATATCTCCACTTTCAGTCATCAAAGCATGTTTTATACTCGTTCCCCCAATATCAATAACAACATATTTCTTCATATAAAATCATCCCCCGCTATACATATTATTTATAATCTACTCCTTAGATTATGTAAGAATACTTTCATAAGTTTTATTTATATTTTTATAAAAGTAAACTCTATGCTTGGCATAGAGTTTACACTTATTTTAAAATTATATTATTTTCCATTTTCAGCTTTCCATGCATCTATTTGACTTTGCATTTCTGAAATTACTTCATCTATTCCAACTTCTTTTAATTTCTTGTTCATTTTATCTAAATATTCAGCTTCGTTAACTGATCCACTGTATATAGTTGCCTTGAACTCTTCAAGAACGTTGTTTATAGCAGCTATTTGGTTACTTACTTTTTCAGTGTTAAATTTGAATCCTAAAGCAGGTGATTCAACTGATGCATCATTGAATGCTTCGAATTCTTTCCATTTATCAACTGGTTCGTTATCTAAAGTATAAGTTATGAATAAGTTACCTAAAGTATAGTATCCAACTGAGTAGTCTTTAGCTTTATCAGTTAATTTTATTTGAGTATCACCAGTTTTTTCATAGTGAACATCTTCTATACCATAGTTAAGTAAGTTTCTTAAATATACGTCAGTGTTTAATAAGTTTAAGAATTCCATAGCTTTTTCTGGATGCTCTGAAGTTTTAGAAATAGCTATCATTGATCCTGTAGTTGAACCATTAGTAATATGAGTTTCCATTATTGGTGATGAAACTACCTCATATCCTAAATCCTTTGACCATAATCCATCAGCATAAGGTTGTCCATCAGCTTTAGTTACAAATCTCTTAACTGCTTTATCATCCTTAGCTGTAGCTGAGTCAGCATTTATATATCCAGCATCATAGTACTTTTGTAAAGTTTCTAATTCACCCTTCATTTTATCTGTTTCAAACATATTTTTAATCTTTAAGCTTTCATCTCCATACTCAACTCCTACTGGATCAACTAATTGATCGAAGTAAGCTGGTGCTGAGAATCCTTTTGTTATGTATAAAGGTGTAACATCTGGCTCATTTTCATGAATAACCTTTAACCATGGCTCTAAATCTTCTAAAGTATGGATATCTTGATATGGTATATTGTATTTATCAACATATTCCTTAGTGAATACCCACATAGGTGCAACTCCTATTTCCTTTTGGTTTGGAACTGCATATGTTTTACCATCTATTTTAGCACCTTCCCAGAATCTTTCATCTATAACAGACTTCATTTCTTTACCTTTAGTTTCTAATAATTCGTCTATTTCTAAGAAAGCTCCTTTTCTAGCATTTTCTAAATATGGGTTAGCCCATGAACAAGTAAATGCTAAGTCATATGGTTCTCCTGAATTTATTATAACTCCCATTTTTTGAGTGTAATCACCGTAATCAATAAATTTCATATCAATAGTAGCATTGATCTTTTCTTTTAAATATTCATTAGCTTTTTCTTGAACCATGTCTAAATCTTTTGGTGTTTGTCCAATTGTATACCAAGTAAGTTTTACTGTTTCTCCCTCTCCAGCATTTGCTGTTTTGTCTGCTCCACATCCAGTTAATGCAACGGAAGTAGTTAACATTGCACAAGCTGTTAAAGCTATTAGTTTCTTGAATTTTAACATTACGTTTTCCTCCCTATTAAACCTTTGTTTTTCAAATCCCTTAATATCGTTTACAAGTTTATTATATAGCCCATCTAAACATTTTCATAGTGGAGTTTTTTTATATTTATTTGACATTCTCTATTTATAAATTTAATGAAATTATATACTTTATTATCTCCCCTAAAACATTTCATACTTTTTCTAATAAATACCTTTTCATTAAAAATATTATTACTTTTTTTATTGCTTCAATTGAAAAGTATCAAATTTATATGCCAATAAAAAAATATATGTTAAATTTAAAATATGAACATTTTTTAAACAAATGTTATTATTTACTTATAGTAATATTTCTTAAATTTCTATATAACAAACTTTTTAAAAAATTAAGGAGTGATTTAAATGGAAAAAAGTGCACAAATATTTTGTATATTAGAAGGAATTCTAATGGCAATTGTAGGTATCTTATTCTTTATTAAACCAATGGACTCATTACTATATTTCACAATAGTAGCAGGTATATTAATAATTGGTTCAGGTATATTTACAATAATTAAAGCTTTTAAATCTTCAAGAAAAGGCTTATATATTTTTACAGGTATAATATCAGTATTATTTGGTTTAATGCTATGTTTTGTTCCACTAGAAAGTATTGACGTATTAGTTATATTCTATGGTTCTTGGGCATTAGTTAACGGTATATTCTTACTTGTTGGTGAGTTTACTTATAAAAGCTTTGGTTTTAATGCCACAACACTTTACTCTATATTATTAATAATCTTAGGCTTATTAATATTATTTGAGCCAATTTCATTCTTAATAGCTACACCATTTATAATAGGGGTTTACTTTATTATAATCGCTGTATTTGAAATTTACTTAGGCTTTAAGCTATAAAAATAAACATAGAAAAAGGCTATATCAAAAGTGAACTTACTTCAATTTGATATAGCCTCTTTTTTTATTATTTTAATTTAACTTTAAATGTTTTTATTTCAAATGGATTTATAGTAAACTCTATTTTTTCTCCTTCAAATTTAGCTTCTTCTAAGTTTCTCTCCATCAAGTTACATTCAAAGGCTTCTTCTATTTCCCTTGAGAATTCTAAAGTAGACTTAGTTCTACTATTAAAGAATTCATACATTCTAATTATTAAATGATCTGTATCTTCAGCTTTTTTAATAACCTCAATCATTATATTATCTTTATTCACTTTTACTAAGCCTAAAGTATCCTCTAATATTCCCTCGTGTTTTTCACAAACCTTTGTATATAAAGGTTGATTTAATTCATAAGCCTTTTGAACTGTATGAGCATCTTTCCATGTACCCATATGAGGATAAATAGAATAAGTAAAGAAATGCTCCTCTTGATCTGTTTCAGTCCATGGATGTGTTCCTGATTTTAATAAAGTAAGTCTCATATCTCCATCTTGTATATCATGACCATACTTACAATTATTTAATAAGGATATCCCAAAGTCTCCCTCTGAAAGGTCAGCCCATTTTTGTCCACAAACTTCAAATCTAGCTTCATCCCATGATGTATTACTATGAGTTGGTCTCTTAACATTACCATACTGAATTTCATAAGTAGCCTCTGTAGCATTTAAATCTATTGGGAATGAAGTTTTTAATAATACTTCATGTTCTTTCCAATCAACATATGAATTAAAATCTATTCTATCTAAATCTTTATAAACATAAATATTTTGAACTATAGTAGACTCTAAGAATTTTCTTTCAATTCTTAATGTGCTTCTTACTGGGCCTTCTTCCACAACTTCAATGCTTTGAACATCATCAACATTCCACATTTTTTCTTTGTAGTATATATCTATATCCCAGTTGCTATATTCCATAGGCTTATCTTCAAAAGCTTGAATCCTATTTCCTAAAGTTCCTTCTTTTAATACTTCTCTTTCTGCTCTCTTATCAAATAATGAAACTATATTTCCTTCTTCATTGAATTTAATTCTTAAGAAGTCATTTTCAGCTTCTTTTTCACTTAGAGATACATTCTCTACTTCTTTATTGGTAGATTCTATTATTTTAAAGCTCTTATATCCATTTGCAGGTATTCCTTTAGCAAAGAAAATTGCTTTTTCCCCATCATCTATTCTTTGACAAATAATTTCTTCCTCTCCATCTAATACAGATGGATTTTCTATATCTTCTGGAACATCAAAAGTAGCTATATCATCTCTTTCAAATCCTAGAGAGTTAAATACAATAACACTTCTTTCCTTTAAGTTTATTTCTGATGTTATATTATCTAAAGCTGAACCTACAAAGTTATTTCCTTTTTCAATTAAATCTTTATATTCTTCCTTAGTTACATCATAAACCTCTTTAATTGATGAACCTGGTAAAATATCATGGAATTGATTTAAAAGTATTGTTTCCCAAGCAGCATTTAAATCAGCTAAAGGATAGTTTTTTCCTAACAACATAGCCATTGAGTTAAATTTCTCTGCTGAAGTATATAGATTTTCACATACTCTATTATCTCTCTTATTTCTTCCCATTGAAGTATAAGTTCCTCTATGATATTCAAGATATAATTCTCCAACCCACTTTGGAAGTTTATTATTATCTTTTACAGTTTCCTCTAATTTCTTAAAGTAATCCTTAGCCTTACCTATTTTAACCTTAGGTGCTCCTGGTATTCCCTTAGAAAGTCTCTTTCCATTTTCAAGCATTTCATAAGTAGCACCACCGCCACCATCTCCAAATCCAAAGGCAACTAAAACATCATTATTTATATTTTTTTGCTGATATCTATTCCATGCTCCCATTATTGAACCTGGATGAATATTTCCACAGTATGTTGTCATAGTTTCCTTAAATGGATCTTGATCTGGGTAAGTTGTAGTTATAAAATGAGTTAATATTTCTGTTCCATCTATTCCTTTCCACATAAAAGTATCATAAGGCATTTTATTAATTTGATTCCATGAAATCTTAGTTGTCATAAAATAATTAACATCAGATTTTTTTAATATTTGAGGAAGTGCTGCTGAATATCCAAAAACATCTGGAAGCCAAAGAATTTCATTATCCACATTAAATTCTTCTTTAAAGAATCTTTTTCCATGTAATATTTGTCTTATTAAGGATTCTCCTGAAGTTACATTACAATCAGCTTCAAGCCACATTGCTCCTTCTGGTTCCCAAACCCCTTCTCTTACTTTTTCTTTAACTTTCTCATAAACCTTTGGATGATCTTCTTTTAAGAATTTATAAAGCTGAGGTTGAGAAGACATGAATATGTATTCTGGATATTCCTCCATAAGCTTTAATACCGTTGAGAAACTTCTTGCAACCTTTTCTCTTGTTTGAGCTACAGTCCAAAGCCAAGCCACATCTATATGAGTATGACCAACACAAGTAGCTACCATATCTTCATGTCCACACATTTTATCATAGAAATTTTCTTCTATATATTTATTAGCAATTTTTAAACTTTCATTGTACTCTTTAGTAAATGGTCTTCTTAAATCAATTAAGTTTATTGTGTCATTTAACACAGTTAACATATCTATTCTTCTCTTATCTTCCTCATGTAATTTAGTTGCTACTATATGAGGAACACTTAAATTAAAGTATAATTTTCTAGCTTCTTCATCTATTGTTACTAGCTTACCATGTAAAGTTGATTTTTTGCCCTCAATTCTTCCTATATGTGCATGCAAGTCTATATTATAAACTTCTCCTGCCACAGCATTATGAGTTAATATTGTTTCCTGATGATTTACATCTAACCCTTGAATATGTTCTCCATTTACATAAAGGATAAACTGTGGATTTGTAGTATTATCCCAATCTCCTAAAAAAGTATGAAAGCTTAAAGCAATAGTTTGTCCTGCAAATTCCTCTGGAACCTTAACAGAAGTTTTAAACCATCCATGGCTTTCCTCTCCCCAAAGATCCCCTGTTTTAAAATCTATCCATCCTTCTTCAGGTGCATTTTTTATTTCATCTATATTATCATACTTTCCTGCTATAAATTTATAATTATCTATGTTTAAAGTATTAGAATAAACATATCTTCCTATTTCTTCATAAGTCTTTCTTATTCTTTCTGATATAAATCTCATACTAATTTTCTCCTCATTTTAATTATTTCATATCTCTATCTTTTAAAAAAAGACTGTATCATAAGCTTAAATAATAAAACTTATAAATAATATGGAGAGAATATCTGGATGTGCTTTAGAATTTAAGCAATCATGGAGAGATATTTACGTTAAGAAGCTGAGATTGTTCGACGCGAAGCTAGTTTCGAAGCTTTAGTAAATATCTCGGAATGATTGCTATAAATTCTTAGCTAAGTCCAGTAATTCTCGAAATATATTTATAAGTTTTATTTAAGTGCCTTGACACAGTCATATTATTCTATTTAATTACTCTTTAACTGCTCCAATTGTTAATCCATTTACAAAGTATCTTTGGAAGAATGGATAAGCAAATATAATTGGTAAAGTTGAAATAACAACTATAGCCATCTTAGCAGTATCCTTTGGCATACTCTTAGTAGCTTCTATAGCATTTGCACCAAGTGATGTTGCATTATTTGCTAAGAACTCCATTGAGTTTTCAAGTCTTATTAATAAGTACTGTAATGGTATTAAGTTTGGTTCATCAATATATAACATAGCGTTGAACCAGTCATTCCAGTATCCTAAAGTTAAGAATAATCCTATTGTTGCTATACCAGGAAGAGAGATTGGTAATACTATTCTTAAGAATAATCTCCACTCTGATGCTCCATCTATTTTAGCTGATTCTATAATAGCGTCTGGTACTGATGTCTTAAAGAATGTTCTTAAAATAATTATATGGAATGAACTTACACACATTGGAAGTATAAGAGCCCATATTGTATTCTTTAATCCTAAAAATCTTGTAACTACTAGGTATGAAGCAACCATACCACCTGAGAATAACATTGGTACAAATATTACTTTAGTAAAGAACTTTCTGTAAGCAAAGCTCTTTCTTGATAAAGCATATCCATACATTGACATTATAGCTAGTCCAATTAAAGTACCTACAATTGTAACAGTAATTGTAACCCCATATGATGTTAAAATCTGGCTACCAGATGAGAATATATATTTATAAGCTTCTAAGCTCCACTCTTCTGGTATGAATCTATATCCATTTAATTGTAATGATTGCTCATTTGTTAATGATATAGCTATAACAAATACGAAGGGCATTATTGCTAAGAAAGCTAATATTGCGAATAAAACATTTAATAAAAAGTTACTCTTTTTTGAGACAGCATTAAACTTGTTTACTTCTTCTTTTGGTTCAGCTTTTTTCTGAAGTCTTTTTTGTTTAATAGTTTCTAACACACATTACACCACCTTTTTTAGAAGAATGCGTTTTCTTCATCTACTTTTCTTACTATAGCGTTAGAAGTTACTATAAGTATTAATCCTACAAATGATTGATATAAACTTGCTGCAGAACTCATACCAATATCTCCTAAGTTCATAAGACCTCTATATACATAAGTATCGATTACGTTTGTTACTGGATATAAAGCACCTGAATCCTTTGGTAATTGATAGAATAGACCTAAGTCTCCTCTGAACATACCACCAATTGAAGTTATGAACATTATGATCATTACAGGTTTTAATAATGGAACTGTTATATATTTTATTTGTTGGAACTTACTTGCTCCATCTATCATTGCTGCTTCATAGTAACTCTTATCTATACCACATATTGAAGCTAAATAAACAACTGTTCCGTATCCAACTGCTTTCCATTGACTCATGAAAATTATGATAAATGGCCAATATTTTGGCTCTGTATACCATGAAATTCCTTTTCCACCCATAGATTGTAAAATACCATTAACATATCCTTTTTCTGGGCTTAAGAATGCATATAAACAATAACTTACAACAACCCATGATAAGAAATAAGGTAAGAACATACTACTTTGATAGAACTTAGCTAACTTTTTATTTAATAATTCATTTAATAAAATTGCTAATGTTACTGGAAGTACTATTCCTAAAATTATAAATACAATATTATATAAAACTGTATTTTTAGTTATTAGCCAAGCATCACTACTTTGGAATAGGAATTTAAAGTTATCAAATCCAACCCATTTACTATTCATTAAACTTTCAAAGAAGCCTCCATGGATTCTCCATCTTTTGAATGCTACAATTACTCCAAACATTGGTAAGTAAGCAAATACTAAAAACCATATTGCCCCTGGTATAGTAAGTAGTAATAATTCTTTATTGTTTCTAAAACGTTTCATTCTATCTTTCATTGTAAGCTTCTCTTTTGGAAGCTTTTTAGCTTTACTCTTCACACTTCTTCCCCCTTTTGTTGTAAACGTTTCTTACAATAAAATCTTATCATTTTATGTGTTTTGGGAAAAGTTGAAAATATTTAGTTTTACTGTATAAATTTCAATTACAAATATTAAAAAAGTTTAATAACAATAGAAAGTCCATAAAATATATAATTTATATACTTATATTTATAATAAAAAAAGAGTTAGAGACTAAACTCTAACTCACTTTTTCACATGAATAATTTAAAAATTAAATTCTCCACTTTTTCCACCTAGTTTTTTTACTAGGTGTATATCTCCTATAACCATTCTTTTATCTACAGCTTTGCACATATCATAAATAGTAAGGGCTGCAATAGATACTCCTGTAAGAGCCTCCATTTCAACTCCTGTTTTATGAACTACCTTTGAAGTAGCTGTTATCCTTATTTCATTTTTTTCAGAATCAATTTCAAAATCAATACTAGATCCTGTAATCATAACAGGATGACACATAGGTATTAAATTACTAGTATTTTTCATTGCCATTATACCTGCAACTCTAGCAACACCTAAAACATCTCCCTTTCCTATTTGACCTGATTTTATTAATTCTATAGTTTCACTTGATGCCTTTACAGTTCCTGTTGCAATAGCTATTCTTTCAGTTTCATTTTTATTGCTTACATCTACCATAACTGCATTTCCTTTATTATCGAAATGAGTAAGTTTATTATCCATATATGTTACTCTCTCCTCTTCTCTAAACTTTAAAAATTCTATTTTATTCTCTTAATTATTTTATTATAAGAAAAAGTTAAAATCACTGATATTAAAACTATAAGTATTAATATCTTATTTGCTAAACCTGAATCACCATTCTCAATAGCATAATACATAGCCATAGGTATTGTTTGGGTTTTACCTTGAATATTCCCCGCAACTAAAATAGTAGCTCCAAATTCTCCAAAAACCCTAGCTATACTAAGTACAATGCCTGTATATAATCCTTTTTTAGAAAGAGGTAAACTTATAAGTCTATAAAGTTTAAAATTTATTGCTCCCATTTCCCTAGCAGCATTCTTTACATCCTCATTAACACTAAGTAATGATGTCTTTAAACTTTGATACATAATAGGTATTGAAACAACTATTCCTACTATAACAGCTCCTATCCAAGTAAATATAATGCTCATGTCAAAATTATTATATAGAAATTCACCTATTACTCCCTTCTTACCTAATATTAAAAGAATTAAATATCCTACAGCAGAAGGAGGTAAAAACATAGGAAATATTATTATTGTTTCAATAATGTATTTAAACTTAAAATTTTTTTCAACCATAAAATAGCCAAGTAATATTCCTAAAATACAGCTTAAAAACACTGATAATAATACAACTTTTAAGGATATTAATAAGGCTTCCCATATCATTTTTTAGTTCACCTCAAAACCATACTCACTAAATATCTTTTTACTTTCTTCACCTTTTAGGTACTCAATAAGCTTCTTTGCTTCTTTATTATTTTTACTATTTTTTAATAAACATAATTCATATTCTATAGGTTTATGATAATCATTAGGCACATCATAAACTATTTTACTATTTTTTAAATCTAAAGCATCTGTCTTATATACAAACCCTAAATTAGCTTCCCCATTTTCAACATATGTCTTAACATTTGTTACACTTCTAGCAAAAACTAATTTATCCTCAATATCCTTATAAACTCCTACTTTTTCTAAACTTTCCTTAGCATACTGTCCTGCTGGAACTGTTGAGATTTCACCAATTGCAATTTTGCCCTCTACATTTTTTAAGTCTTCTAAAGAATTTATAGGTTTATTATAATCATTGTTTTCAATTAAAACTAATTGGTTATTTAAAATCTTATAGGATTCATCCTTATTTACAAGGCCTTCATCTATAAGTTCTTTGGCATATTTAGTATTTGCTGAGAAGAATAAATCTACATCAGCTCCATCACTAATTTGTTTTTTTAAGGTTCCTGATCCACCTACATTATATTGAATTTTTACTCCATTTTCCTTTTCAAAATTAGAAGCAATTTTTTCCATAGGCTTTTGAAGACTTGCAGCAATGCTAACTGTTAAAGTTTTCTCTTCCTTATTATTAGTACATCCTACAAATAATAATGATAACATTCCTATTGCCATTATTATAGATAGGCTTATTTTCTTGCGCATTCTCTAGCATCTCCCTTCAGAATATCTATTCCATGTTTTAAATCATCTAAAATATAATCCATAACTTCTCTACAGGCTTTTGGACTTCCAGGCATATTAACTATAAGAGTATCTTTTCTTATACCTGCAGTAGCTCTAGAAAGCATAGCTCTTTTAGTTATTGTCATGCTATAACTTCTTATAGCTTCTGGTATTCCTAAGGCTTCCTTTTCTATAACATCCTTAGTTGCCTCTGGAGTAACATCTCTTTTACTAAATCCAGTACCACCAGTTGTAAGTATAAGATCAACCCCTAGATTATCGGCCATATTAATCATCTCATCTCTAAGCATTTCTCTTTCATCTGGTAAAACTATATATTTTTCTACCTTAAATCCTTTTTCCTTTGCAATATGAGCTATTACTAATCCACTTTCATCCTTTCTTTCTCCTGAATATCCTTTATCACTGCTAGTTATTATTCCTAATTTATACATACTCTAAAACACCTACCTTTTAAATTTAATAAAAAAGTCTATCTTATACTATTATTGATTTCTAAATATATAGCTAGAAATCAACATTTACCTAAAACAATTATTAATATAATAACTTTCTTCAATTGTTTAAATTTTATCATTCCAAAACTTTGGAAAATGTGATTTTTATCACATAATATATAAAACTTAAGGAGAGTTATAATTAAATATTATATTACTCTTTATTATTATTTGCTTAATTCTTGTTTTAAATATTATTTTTTTAACAAAGTTTCATAAAAAAAGCTGTACTCAAAATTTATTTTTGAATACAGCTTAATATTCTCAAGCTTTATAATTAGTAATTTTTTATATTTCTTAAGGTTGATGGACAAACTCCATAGTACTTTTTAAATTTTCTATAGAAATAACTAGTATCTAAATACCCTACCTTTTTAGCTATATCATTTATCTTCATATTTGTATTTAATATAAGCTCTTTAGCTTTCATATTTTTGGTTTTATTTAAATACTCAGAAAATGAACATCCCACTTCTTTTGTAAATACTTGACCTAAATAAGAAGTATTTATATGATATTTTTGAGCTAAGGTCTTAAGGCTTACCTCTTCATAATAGTTTTCATTTACATAACTTATTATTTGTTGAATTACAGGGCTATATTTTATGGTTGTTGGGTGCATAAGTTCTATAACCTCCCTAATTTCACTGCATAATAAGGTTTTAATATCTTCCCTTGTATCTTCACTACAAAGAGCAACTATTTCCTCTCCTAAGCTATTTCCTGTATATTGTTTTTCAACTTTAAATTCTTCCACAATACCATCTAATAAAAATAGTATTTTTACAGATAAATCATATATATTTCTTGGATTTAACTTTTTATCCTCAACCGTTTCCTCAATGATTTTTTCTGCCCCTTCTATATCTTTAGCAATTATTCTTTTATTTAATTTATCTAAAACCTCACTAAAGTTTATATTCTTCTCATTTATATCCTTAACATCCTCTGTTGTTATACACTTATTATATCCTAAGGTAAGAACATATTTTTTTAAGTTATTTGCTTCCTTATAACTTGAACTAATTTTATAAAGATCACAAACAGGTTCTCCAACACTTAAAAATACATCTATTCCATATTCATTTATTATTTGTTCTTTTAACTTATCATAATATTTTTTAATCTCTTTTTTACTTAAAGCTTCATCCCAAGAATTTATTAAAATAAGTTCTTCATCTAAGGTGTATATTATCTCAAAGTTATTTTGAGTATTTTCCTTTATTACATTAACTATATTATGTAACATTTCCTCACTATCATATCTACTTCTAGTGTTTATAATACATAGAGAATATCTTTCTGAATTTAAATTCATATAAAAGCCTTCTTTGTTTTCCTCTATTTCACCTTGAGCCAATTTACCCTTTATAAGTTTAATAAGAATATTATGTTTTCCTAAACTTGATTTATTTTCTTCTTTTTCTTGTTTTATTTTATTTATTGTATTTTTTAAAGTTTTTTCTAATTCTTCTTCATCTATAGGCTTTAATATATAATTTTCAACACCTAATTCTATTGCTTTCTTAGCATAAGAAAAATCATCATATCCACTTAATATTATAAACTTAACATCAGAATTAATTTTCTTTAATTCCTTTAATAACTCCAATCCAGTAACCTGTGGCATATTAATATCAGTTACCACTATATCAACTGGATTTTCCTTAAATTTATCTATGGCTTCTTGACCATTACTTGCCTTATTTACAATTTCTAACCCTAGTTCTTCCCATTCAATTATATTCTCAAGTCCTTGTAAAATTAAATTCTCATCATCAGCTAGCATAACCTTGTACATATTACTACTCCACCTCTCTAAGCGGGAATTTTAAAATCATATTAGTTCCCTTATTCTCCTCACTAGTAACAGTTAACCCATAAGGTTCCCCATATTTAATTTTAATCCTTTCATGAACATTTAGCATCCCTATTGATTTACCAGAATGATCACATTCCCTAATTCTTCTATTTATATCATCTAATTTCTCCTTAGGAATTCCCCTACCATTGTCTATTACTTCCACAACTATATCTTCTAAATGTTTATAGATATATATCTTTAATTCATTATCATCTCTTTCTAACCTTATACCATGAACAAAATAGTTTTCAATTAAAGGTTGAAGAGTAAATTTAACAATTCCCTTATCATATAAATCCTCTTCACATTCTATTTTGAACTTAAATTTCTCATCATATCTAAACTTAAATAGCTCTAAATATTTATTACAGTATTTTATTTCCTGATCTATTGAAACTATAAGATTTCCCTTTACTTGGCTTCTAAATAAAAATGCTAAACTATAAAGCATTTTCCCTACTTCTTTATCTCCATTACATATTGCCTTCATCCTTATTGACTCTAGTGTATTATAAAGAAAATGTGGATTAATTTGATTTTGAAGGGCTACAATTTCAGCCTCTCTTTGGCGTAATTCTGCTAAGTAGCTCTTCCTTATATGATCATTTAACTTTTCACACATTTTATTAAAATTATCTGCAATAAATGTTATTTCATCTCTATCCTTACTTAAAGGAATATGAACATCTATATCTCCTTTTTCAACCTTTTCCATGGCTAAAACAAGAGAATCCATTCTACTACTTAAATTTTTAAATTTTATATAAAGAATACACTCTGCAATTATAAATAAGAATAAACTAACTAAGAATGCTGAAACTTTAAAAAGAAGAGGTACTTTAGTAGCATTGCTTACTTTTATTCTCACTACAGACATTAATCCATTGTTATCTGGTAATATATCTACATAATAACTATCTTCTAATAAAATCTCATGACGCCCTACTTTAAGCTTATCAAAGTATGGATAATACTCATAATCATATTTATTTTCTGAGTCATATAAAACCATTCCTTCTTTATTTAATATAAGAACCTCTGAATTTGTATCCTTATATTTTTTTATAACATCACTAATTACCCCTACATCGTAAGTAGTCATAAGCATTCCTTCTGGCTTTAAAGAAGCTGCATCTCTTATTTCATTTATTATACTAATCTCATTTTTATTGTAGATTGCATATTCAATATCCTTTTTGTCTAATAATTCATTTGAATTAAAAGGATAGGTCTTTATTTCTCCCTTTCTATTAAAAACTGATATTTCATTTCTAGAATAACTTATAAAGGATATACTTTTTAAAAAGTTGTTTAATTGAAATGAACTCTTAACAAAACTTTCTATACCATTATAATAAAGTTTATCACTTGCACTATAGTAATCTAATTTGCCTTTTATATAATCAACTAAATCTGAATTTAAATACTTTATAACATCATTTAACCTAAAGTCATCTTCATAGAGCATATTCATTATTCTTCTCGATGTGCTGCTATTATACTCTAGGGTTTCATTTACATCTTGCAGTATTTTATCATTTAAATAAAGATTATTTCTCTTAATCTCTTCAGAAGTTTTACTTAAAAAGTAAATGCATAAAATACTAACTACGGATAATATAACTATTGTATATGTTATAAACAGTCTCTTATAAAGATTTGACTTACTAAACTTCATTTAATTCCCCTCTTCACCCACATTACCTTAGTCAATTTTTATTAAATCATATTCTACCCTATCTGAAAAGCTTATCAAATTATGATATTTTATTGTTTTTATGTATTTTTTATGGTTTCATTTAAAATTCATGCATATTTAAATTGTTTTTACCCTCTACTTATCTTAAACTATAATTACAAATTAGTTAAACCATTACATTATTTTATGGAGTGATAAAAATGAGTGAATTTTTTAATCTTGAAAAACTACTTACTTTTTTTAATTATATCTTTTGGTTTTTTATGCTTAATATATTTTTCTCTATATTAAATATACCTGTAATCTTGTTCTTCTTATTTGTAGGACTTAGTAATATAACAACATATTTACCTTTATTTTTAGTTTCTCTAATTCCTTTTGGAGCAAGTTTTACAGCACTGCTTTACTGCATGAGAAAATTAGTGAAATACAAAGATTTAGATTTATTTAGTGACTTTCTTAAGGGTTTAAAATATAATTGGAAACAATCTACCTTAATGTGGTGTGGAGAATTATTTTTAATATTCCTTTTAAGCTTTAACTTAAGAATATTTTCAACTGTTTACTATAGTTTACCACTTACTTGCGTATTTATAGTATCAATGGTCTTAACACTATTAACTACAACATATATTTTTGTATTAATATCAAGATTTTCTATGAGTTCAATGGATATTTTAAGAGCTAGTGTAATTTTAACTTTTACTAAACCAGTAGTTTCTATTGGAAATATAGTTATATTTTTATTTTCACTTATGCTATTTGAAATTAGTCCTGGAACAACAGTAATTTTTATGGCAAGCATAGTATCTTATTTAATAATGTTTTTAAATAAAAATCTTTTAGAAAGTTTAGAAACCAAGAGTTCACAAGCTTAAAAAAGATGTTATATCAAAATAACTTTTAATAAAACTTGCAAATAGTATTAAGAAATCTCTAGTAATTTCCTAATACATTTGTAAGTTTTATTATTAGCTTTTGATATGGCATCTTTATTTTTTACAAAGCTTACATAAAGCCCTAATATTCCTGTATAATAGCAATGTTACACTTGAACAGAAAATTATTTCATATTACAATATACTTATTATGTCTTAATGTATATATATGTTTAGAACTGATGAAGTTTAAGGAGGAAACTAAATTGTATAAATTTGTAGAAATAAATTCATCAGAAATTGATAAATTTAATGAATCTGATAGAAAGGGTCACATATTCCAAACATCTTATTGGGCTGAATTAAAAAAAGATTGGAAGAAGAAATTTATAGCAGGATATGATAATGATAATAATATGGTTATCACAGCTACTATACTTTTAAGAAAAGCACCATACATAAATAAATATATGGGATATATTCCAAGAAGTTTTACATGTGACTACAACAATAAAAAATTACTAATAGAATTTACTGAATATCTAAGAGAGTTTGCTAAAAAGAATAATATAAGCTTTATAACAATAGATCCAGATATCCATTTAAAAGAAAATGAAGAGGCTCTTTCAGAAGGTACTGAAATAAAGAACTTCCTTAAGAGTTTAGGTTACAAAAACACAGATAGTAAAAACTTTGAAGCTATACAACCAAACTTTGTATTTAGACTTCCACTTCCAACTGAAGGGAATAAAATGGATATTAAGAAGGCTGTATTTAAAAAATTCTCTAGTAAAACTAGATATAATATAAAAGTTGCTGAGGAAAGAGGATTATCAGTTGAAGTTTATGATAAAGAAACTTTAAATGAAGATGTATTAGACAGATTCCATGAAATCATGGTTACAACTGGTAAGAGAGATAACTTCTTAGTAAGACATAGAGAATATTTTAAGGACATGATAGATTACTTATATCCACATTGTAGATTATACATGGTTAAGTATAGCTACGAAAATGACTTCAACAGATTATCAGAAAAATTAAACAAGCAAGAAGAGGCTAAAACTAAGGCTATTAACAAAATAGAAGAACTTAAAGTAAAGCTTGATGCTGAAACTGATGAAGATAAGAAATCAAGAATTGAAAAGAAATTAAATGACCAAGATAAGAGACTTAAAGAAGCTGAAAGACAAATAGAAGGCTTTAAAAAGAAAATATCTGATATAGAACCTTTCAAAGGGCAAGAAATATATCTTTCAGGATCAATATACTTATACTACGGAAACAAAGCATGGTATCTTTACGGAGCTTCAGAAAATATATTAAGAGATACAATGCCTAACTTTGCTATGCAATGGTCAATGATTTGTGACTCTATTGATCTAGGTTGTGATGTATATGACTTTAGAGGTGTTTCTGGAGACTTAAATCCTGAAAATCCATTATATGGACTTTATAAATTCAAAAAAGGATTTAACGGAAACTTCGTAGAATTTATAGGAGAGTTTGATATTGTTATTGATAATGGAATATACACACTTTATAAAAAAGCTTTCCCACAATTCAAAAAAATAAGAAATGCTATAATGAATAAGAAACAATAAAAAAGAATGCTTATGCATTCTTTTTTTATTTAAAAACTTTATATAAAAAATTTCTCTAAAAAAGCTTCTATACATACTTAAAATTAAATAATTTTTATTTCCTAATTTCATTCTTTTCCCTAGTATAACCCTACCTTTTAATCAATATTTTAACTATTTATAACAAATACTCCTTATAGTTAACTTTATATAATCTAATTAAACTACAAGACCATTTTACATTAAATTTTAAGCATAATACCATATATTAATCTTTTGATTTGAAAGAATTAAGGAGTATAATATAATAGAAAGCATTAATAGTAATCTATTTTCGATATCGTATTTATATATATATTTATTTGTTATAGGAGATGACCCCATGCAAGAAAAAGTTTTAAGAAAATTATTTTTAGGTTTTATACATATCCATATATTACACCATGCAAAAGTTGAACCTTTTTTCGGATCAAAAATGATTGAAGAACTTAGGGAACATGGATACTCTATGAGTCCAGGAACTTTATATCCAATACTTCATAATATGGAGAGAGATGGTTTACTACTAAGAAAAGATAGATTAATAGATGGTAAGATAAGAAAATATTATAGTATTACATCAGAAGGTAATGAGATATTAGAAGAAGCTAAAAGTAAAGCATTTGAATTATTTAAAGAAATAAAATAAAAAACTATAGTGGTATATATTAATTTTCTATACCACTATAGTTTTTTTAATTAACTATAAATCTTTCAAGAAACTGTTTTGTTCTTTCATTTTTAGGATTTTTAAAAATTTCCTCTGGAGTACCTTCCTCTAAAACTATTCCTCCATCCATAAATACAACTCTATCTGCTACATCCCTTGCAAAACTCATTTCATGGGTAACTATTATCATTGTTTTATGTTCCTTAGCCAAATCTTTTATAACAGCTAATACTTCTGCTACCAATTCTGGATCTAAGGCTGATGTAGGTTCATCAAAAAGGGTAACATTGGGATTTATAGCCATAGCTCTCGCTATACTAACCCTTTGTTTTTGTCCTCCTGATAAGGTATTTGGATAATTATCCTTTTTATCAACCATACCTACCTTCTTTAAATTTTCTAAGGCAATTTCCTCAGCCTTTTTCTTATCCATTTTTTCTACTACAATCAATGCTTCCGTAACATTTTGTAGAACTGTTTTGTTATTGAATAAATTATAATGCTGAAATACCATTGCTGATTGTTTTCTTAAGTCATTAATTTCTTTTTTACTTATTTTTTCAGCATTTACTTTCACATGACCAACTTGGATTTCTCCCTTATCTGGTGATTCTAAATAATTTAAACATCTTAGGAAAGTTGACTTACCTGAACCTGAAGGTCCTATTATAACAACTACCTCACCCTGTTTAACTTCTATGTTAACATCTTTTAAAACTTCTAAATTTTTATAACTCTTTTTAAGATTTTTAACCTTTATCATGACTTCTCTCCTCCCCTCTTAATAAACTGAAAGTTTTTTCTCTAAAATCTTTTGTAGGTAATTAAAGAAGCCTATGATTATCCAGTACATGATTGCAACTACCACATAACTTTCAAAGAATTTATAACTAGCTGCCGCCTCCATTTGAGCCTTAGCTAATAATTCTACAACTCCTAAAGTAAATGCTAATGAAGATCCTTTTACTGTATCTACAAATATATTACCTAAAGGAGGTATTGCTATTCTAAATGCTTGTGGTAAAACTACTCTTTTTAAAGCTTGAGCCCTTGTCATACCTAATGATAGACATGCTTCCATTTGCCCTTTATCTATAGCATCTATTGATGATCTTAATATTTCTGCTATGTAAGCTGATGCATTAAGTCCTAAGCCTATTAATGCCGCAGTAAATGCACTCATATTTTGAAGTGAAGGTATTACCTGTGGCACACCAAAATAAAGTAAAAATAATTGTACTAAAAGAGGTGTTCCTCTAAAGAATGATATGTAAACCTCAGCTATTTGCTTTAGTACAGGAATTTTGTAAACCCTTATCATAGCAAGAGCTATACCAACTATTAATCCTAATATCATACCGAATACTGATAAAGATATTGTTACGTTAATAGCCTTTAATAACATAGGTATTAAATCTAATGAATACATAAAATCAAAACCTATACTATTATTTTTATTATTATCTATAATATTATTACTATTTTCTTGGTTATTAGGAACACTTACATTCATTCCTAGCCATTTTTCAGAAATAGATTTAAGAGTTCCATCTTTCTTCATTTCATCTAAAGCTTTATTAACATTTTCTGATAAATCTTTGCCTTTTTCATCCTTAACAAAAGGATAGGCATTTTCTATTTTATCTATTGGTTCTCCAGCTAGTTGTAAATTTAAATCTTTTTCTTTTATGGCAGCTATAGCTGAAACCCTATCTATTACTACAGCATCTATTCTTCCAAGTAAAAGTTCATTGAAAGCAGCATCTGTATTTTGATAAGTTAATATTTTTATCTCATTATTTTCATCTTTATCTTTAACTATTTTCTCATAGTTACTTCCAAGGTCAACTCCAACCTTTTTGCCCTTTAAATCGTCAAAGGATTTAATTGAATCATTGCCTTTTTTAACTATTATTTGAGCCCCACTATATACATATGGCTCTGAGAAATAATACTTTTCTTCTCTTTCTGGAGTTACAGTTATTTGATTAGCTATTGTATTAACCTTTCCACTTTCAAGCATTCCAAATAATCCGCTGAAAGAAGCTGTTTTAAACTCAACATCATACCCTAATCTCTTTCCTATTTCATTCCATACATCAACTTCAAACCCCTTAAGTTCTCCACCCTCTAGAAAAGTAAATGGATAATATGTTCCTGAAGTTGCTACTGTTATCTTTTCTTTATTAGTGCTATTTTTTTGAATGTTATTACTATTATTGCTACAACCAACTAATACCATCATTAAAATACTTATTGTTAGAAATAATAACATTAATTTTTTCTTCATTAGCGTGACCTCTTTCCATTTTAATATAGTTCCAATTATATTAATTCCCATCAAAATTGTCAACTTTGATTTTTATTTCGTATTAATTATATTTAGCCTTTATATAGAAATTATGTATTTTTAATATTAAAATGAATATAATGAATTATTTTTTAATAAGGATGGGTATTATATGAAGAAAAATTTAATATTTTATTTTTCAACCTCAGGTAATTCACTTTACACAGCTAAGGAAATAGCTAAACATCTAAAGGATGCAGAAATAATCTCCATAGTAGATGCTTTCTATAAAAAAGAGTTTAAATATGAAGCAGAAACCATAGGCTTTGTATATCCTATTTATGCCTCTGGCCTTCCTCCTATGGTAAGTGAATTTATCTCTAAATTACAATTAAATAAGGATTCATATATTTTTGCAGCTGAATGTACTGGTGGCGGAAAAGGCATAACCTTCTCTATGATAAATAAATTACTTTATCCTAAGAACTTAAGTTTATCTAATGGGGAAAAGTTTTTACTTAACTCAAACTATGTAAGAATGGGTAGAAATCCTAAGGTAGGAGAAGATGCAAAAAAAGTAATTGATTCAAACAAGTTTAAAATAGAAAATTTTACTCTTTCAATATTAAATAGGGAGTCTAAAGACTTAAAGGAAAAACATACTAGAATTAATTTACTTTTATATAAACTTTGGAAAGATGGTTTTAAAAATAAAGATAAGAATTTTAACACCAATGAATTTTGTACTGCTTGTGGAATTTGTGCTAAAATCTGTCCAAATAAAAATATAGAAATTATAGATGAAGGACCTAAATGGAAAGGAAATTGTTGTGATTGTATGGGATGTGTAAATAACTGTCCTCATAAGTGCATAAATATAGGAAATAAAACTAAAAAGAAGAATAGATATAAAAATCCATATATATTAACCTCTGAGCTTCTTAGAAAGTAAGAAATACATCTCTTAATCTCATATTGATTTCTAGATAAGGGTAAGAAAATTTCTTAATAAAGAATAAAAACTATAAAAAAAATTAAGTTACTTCTAACCCTGTCTAGAAATCAATATTCATTTTAAATATAACTTTATTTTAAATTATCTAAGGATTTTTTTATATTTTTTAGCTTTATTATTGTCTTTTTTAACTCATTAAATATGAATTCATCTTCTATAGAAGCATACATGAAGGTAAGTTTATCCTTTAAATTCACAAGCTCCATATACTCTTCAAATTCAAAATCTCTTATTATATTTTTTTCCCTAAGAACTTTAAAAGTTTTCTCTATATTCTCTGGCATATCCCATCCATTAGAAATAACAGCATAGTTTGATAAATCTAAAACTGCTTCAATAGAACTTCTTAATAAGTACTTTGTACTATCCACATTTTTAAAATCTTTTAAAAACGCCTCTTCTCCTAGTCTATTTAATATTTCTAACTTTTTAATATTTTCACAAATAAACTTTAAATCTTGATTTATTCTGTTTTTATCTACTGACATGTATTTCACCTACTCATTTGTATTTGTTAAATATATTATATATCATAAACCTAAAATTTATTTTATAAGTAATTAATATTTAAATTTTCATCACAAAAATTTTTATTAATTTATATTTATTTTAAGTGAGTATTAAGTTTAAAATAACTTTAAAAATTAAAAAGGGATAAGTTATCAAACAACTTATCCCTTCTCTTAAATAAAAATACCTAATAACTTAAGCAAACTCATGTAAATTAAATTACCTAATACCTTTATTTAAGATAAAACTCTAAGATTACTATAAGATATCAAAGAGCTTTTTATTAGAATATTTAATCTTAGTTCAGTAAAAGTAATTATCTCTTCTGATTAAGATTTATATTCTAAAATTTTAGTTACGCCACTTCCGTAAGAAAAATAATTCTTACCTTGCCATACACTAAAATTTTTTAAATGTAACTTTCGGTAGAAATCTTTAAGTTATCTCCTCCACGTTACATTATTATATTGTCCTTTTTATTAATTTATATACATAAATCTTTTAATTTTATTTCTTCTTTTACTTTCTTTTTCTTTAAATCTACACTATAGATTTTACTTGGATACTGACTGCCCCACTCTTCAGTTCCAGTTAAATAAATCTTATTATCTACAATTCCTATAATACTTTGAACATGTTGATTTTTTGAAAGATTCACACTCTCCCAAATTTCTTCATTAAAATCATACCATCTTAGTTCCTTATATCTACTACGATCCTCTGAAAACCACTTTATTTTTCCTGGATCTCTCCTAATAAAAAAGAAAATTTTATCTTTAACTATCTTGCTATAACTATATTCTCCATAAGTTTTTTTAGCCATATCATCCTTATTAAATTTGTCTAAATCAACTTTAAACTCTTTATTATATGCTAAATCAAAAAACTGCCCTTTTCCATTTCCTAAATCCTCATATTTATAGCCATTAACATATTCCCTTTCATCTATATCCTCTTTTGTACTTTCATCTCTTATACTTTCATCTTTTAAATTATTACACTTTATTTTTTTAACTTCATCCTTTTCAAATACTATTTCATACTTATCCACAACTTTATCATCATCATTTCTTTTTTGTAGGTATAATTTTTCATCATTAATAACTAATTCACAAGGAAAATATTCCTCATCTTCTGCTTTAAAATTCAATTTATTTTTAATCTTAGATTCACTAGTAAATTCTTTTATGGTTTCAGAATTTACAAATTTACTAATAGTATTTTCTCTAAAAAACATAATTAGAGTAATTAATGTTATTAGTACTAAACTAAATAAAACTCCACCTAAAACCTTTCTTTTTTTCATAAAATCCCCTCACAAATTTTACTGGCTTAATTCTAAAACTTTTATATTTGATATTTTTATACTTCCCTTTTCTTTTTCTCCTATAATTAAATATTTTCCATCATTATTCCATAAAATCTGTGGTGTTGGATCAATATAATCCTCTCCATACTCCTTTATAAGAGCAGCTTTATTATATTCATAATCATAAACTTTTCCTTCAGCTATGGTTTTGTTATTCCCTATCTTTAAAACCTTAACCTCCATGTTCCCTCCATTTTGAGAAAGATAAAAAATCTTATCTCCTGAGGGAGCTACTTTCTGAGATAAAAAGAATCTTTCTATGTCTAGATTAGATTTATATAATTCTGTGGTGACTTTATTTCTTAAATCTATCATTTTAACTTTTTCTCCCTCACTACTTCCACAATGAAATAAAATTTTTTCATCATTTAAAAAAGCTAAATCGTAGTAAGCTTCCCCTTTTTCTAATAAATCAACTTCATCTTTTAAAACTTTTTCTTTTAAATCTAAAGAATATATTTTACTTGAAAATTGTTCACCCTTCATACTATTTCCTAAGATAAAAACTTTATTATCTACTACACCTATTAAAGTTCCATCTAAATAAACTTCTTTAGGTACTTCAATACTATCCCAAAGTTCATTGTTAAAGTCATACCATCTTATTTCTTTATAATCTCCATCTTTATCCCAAATTCCTTCTCCTAAATCAAATCTTCTATTTATAAAAAAAATCAAATAATCTTCTAAAACATAATATTCTTCTGATTCCTTTAAGGTCTCTTCTGCAAAGTTATTTTTATTAAACTTCTCTATATTAACTATCTCCTCTTTTTCATAATCTTTACTAAAAACCTTCCAATTACCATTTCCTAAATCTTCAAACTCACAATTATCTAGTATAAATTCAATATCTCTAAGATTTGGAGCTTCTTTTAGCTTTTCAACTTCAACCCTCTTATAATTATTTCCTTCAAAAATAATTTCCTCTGTTTTTAAAAGCTTTCCATTCCTATTTCTGCTTTCTAAATAAAGTTTTTCATCCCTAACTAATAAGCTTTCATAGTCATAAAGTCCTTCTTCTAATTTAAAATCATGCTCTTTAATAACCTTTATTTTATTATTTTCAGAATCCTCAGCAGCATTATTAGATAGTATATATAACTCCCCTCCATACTTATTAGTACTTTTATAACTTATAAAGGAACTTATTAAAAGTCCTGTAGTAACCACCCCAGCTAAAACCCAAATTAAAATTTTACCCCTTTTCATAAATACTCCTTTCAAAATCTTCTTATAAAATTACTATTTGCTTTTATTTTACACAGGAGTTTTTTCTAAAAAATTAAATCTTATTGCCAAAATATTTCCAAAATTAAATATATAAATTATTTAAAAATAATACTAACCTTTACCTTACCGTTATAATAATTAAAGGAAATATCTCCTCCATATTTTTTTACTAGCTCTGAGCATATATAAAGTCCTAAACCATTTCCCCCTAACTCTCTAGATTTTTTAGTATTCTCTCTATAAAATGGCTCAAATATTTTTTCTACTCCCTCACTACTAATCTCATCACTAAAATTCTCTATCTCTATAAACTTTTCTTCCTTATCTTTAAATAGACTAATCTCTATTTCACTATCCTTTATTGAATACTTTATGGCATTATCTAAAATATTTATAATAATTCTCCTTATTTCGTCTTCTCTACACATAAACTCAATATCTTCTAAATTATTAGAAATGCATATCCCTTGTTTATCTCCCTTAACTTTAAAATCTTCACATAAATCCTCTATTAATGTTTTTAGGTTTACATTTTCTATTTCTCCACCTTCTATGTCGCTTTTGTTTTTGGAAATTTCAATCAAACTTACTATAAGTTCATGCATTCTTTTGCTTTCCTTGTTTATTCTCTCTAAAGCAAATTTTCTAAAATCATTATCATTAAAATCTTCTTCACTCATAATTTGAGCATATCCTGAAATATTAGTTAATGGAGTTTTTAATTCATGAGTAATATTGTTAAAAAACTCTGTTCTAGTTTTTTCTAATGTTAAAACCTTTTCCTTTTCTTCATTTATTTTTTCAATCTGTTCCTCAATTTTATTTGCCATTTTATTTACTCCACAGGCTAAATCTCCTATTTCATCCTTTGAATTAACTTTTAAGTTTATTTTAAAGTCACCATCACCAATTCTTTTAAAAGAATTTTTTATATAATTTAAAGGATTTATTATTCTCTCAAAAAGAAAGTATGTGAAAATTAATATAAGTAAAAATGTTATTGAAACAATGAATTTTATATTGCTCATTAAATCTCTTAACTCTAAGTGTTCCTTTGAATAATCCTTGCTTAAAAGTATATTTCCTAAAAAACTCTCATCAACATACACTGGAAAAGCTAAGTATGCTTTAACAGCTTTTTCATCTCTATAAATGTTTAATGCAGCCTTATTCTTATTTGCTTCTTTTAAAACATCATAGCCCCCATCCCTTTCGTAATCAAAGGAAAAATCGTCTAAATAATAACTATATTCCTTTTCTAAAGCTTCATTAAAAACATCAATTTGGCACTTTCCCTGTTCACTAATATCATTTGATATTTTAGGAATATATCTATTAAAATTTCCCTTGTTTCCTTCCAAATTGTTTACTTGAAAATATAACCTTAAAATACTGTAGCTACTTTTATATAAAGAATCCATTTCATTTTTAATTTTATTTTCATGATAATTAATAAAAGCTTTACCTAAGAAACAATTTAAAATTATAAAGGCAATTAGAAATATTATTAAAAATCCTCCTGAGAATTTATGTTTAACTTTCATATTTTTCACCTTTAAACATATATCCTAATCCAAAAATAGTTTCTATTATTTCTTCATTATTAAGCTTTTGTCTCAATCTTCTTACATGAACATCAACAGTTCTAAAATCTCCAAAATACTCATCTCCCCATACCCCATCTAATATCTGATCTCTAGATAAGGCTATGTTAGGATTATCTAAAAAATATAGTAATAGTTCTATTTCTTTTGGCTTCAATTTTACCTCTTCTTCATTTAAATAAACCTTTCTTGACTGCCTTTTTATTTTAATAGGGCCAATTATGAATTCATCTTTAACTGTACTTTTATTGCTTTCCTTTAAAAATTTCTCTTTTCTCCTTAATGCAACCTTTACTCTTGCTACGCATTCTCTTATATCAAAGGGTTTAGTTATATAATCATCTGCTCCTAACTCTAGTCCTAGAACCTTGTCCACAATATCATCTCTAGCTGTAAGCATTATAATATTTGCATTTAATTTATTTAACTCTCTACAAACATCAAATCCACTAATATCAGGTAACATCAAATCTAAAATCACTAAAGTAGGATTAAAATCTTTAAATATATCTATACCCTGTCTTCCTTTATCAACACATCTAACTTTAAATCCCTCTTTCATAAAGGAGTATCTTAAAATATTTTGTATATCTGGTTCATCCTCAATTATTAAAATCTTTTCTTCCATCTCTTTCTCCTCTACCCACATAGTTAAATTAATTTTACTATATTTTTCAAATTTAATTGTTATCAACTCTTTACCAAAATAAAAAAAAGGCATGTATCAAATAAATTTTAAAAAACTTAAAAAGCATTCTCTTCATATTATTTGTAAGTTTTTTATTAGCTTTTGATACAAGCCTCTTTTATTAAATTTAATTTTAATCCTTTTATTGATATATTACTCCATCAATATTAGATAATATATCATCAATTTGATAATCATTTATATTTATATCTATATTTCTACATCTTAATTTTGCTATTAATTCATTCTTTTCATCTTCAAATATTGATGATTGCTGAATACTAGATATAAGGTCTTCTAGCTTATATAAAATGCATAAACCTTCATATGCTCCTAAAGCTGTACATATATTCTCTGTTGATTTCCACTCTGTCATATCATATTCTGAATAATCTACTTTATCACAATAAGAAGTGATTTTTTCTTGATAATATCTGTTTATGTATGCCTGTGCCATATCACTTTCTTCAAAGCCTACTACACTTCCGTCAGGCATAACTAAAATATAGTTATTTTCTGGTGCTTCGTATGGATTCATACTAATCGCCTCCTACTCTTGTTTATTTTATTTTAGTTTCCCCTCACCTAAAAGCCTTATACTTATATAGTTTTGGAATATACTTTTCCATTTTCAGCATATATTATAAGTTTGAAATCTAGTTTCATCACTTTATTTAAATATATAATTATCACTTTCTATGTTTATAATTTCTGCATCTGTATTTTCTTCTACAAAATCTATTAAATTCTCTAAGGTTGAATCAACTTGCTTTTGATCTCCACAAACTGCTGAAATTCCTATAACTATAATCTGATGAATATCTTGTTCATGAACCTCTCCTACAGAAACATTAAATTTATTTTTTAATCTTTGAACTATACTCTTAACCACCATTCTTTTTTCTTTTAAAGAATGTACCCAAGATGCTCTTAAAGTTATTTTTAAATTTAAAACTCTCATAAAATCACCTATTAAATTCTCATAAGAATATTGTTTATTTCTTCACTTACAGTAAGTCTTTCATTTTCAATCCACTCTAAGTCAAAATTTAAATTAAATCTCTTGCTAAAAGAATAATACATATTTACCATTTGATAATAAGTTTCTAAGTCATATAAAGTTCCTGAGTAACATTGAGGTTTAAATAGTTCTTCTTGATCATTTATAAATAGCTGATCAACAAAATTTAAAAATTGATTCATTAAGTCATCTTTAGATATATCAAAAGGAATTTTTAAAAGCTCCCATTGAATTTCTTCAAGAAGTTTATATGATTTTAATCTTTCTAATATTATTAAATATTCACTTATATCCATTTTTCTATAGTATGGAACTTCACATTTCTTTGTACTCCATAAAGCTAATTTTTCATTTAAAGGAAGATTATCAATTTCTAATATTGCATCTGAAGGTCCTAAAACTGCTCTTTTTATACTAATATCCTCTTCCTCTAATCTCTCTTCAATAAATTCCTTATTATCTCTATAAGTAGCTACATATCCCGTATCATATATGCCTTTTCTTCCTGCTCTTCCTGCAATTTGTTTAACCTCCTGAGAAGTTAACTCTCTCATTTGCTCTCCATCAAATTTGCTTATTGATAAGAAAATAATTCTCTTTATAGGAAGATTAACTCCCATTCCAATGGCATCAGTTGTTATTAAAATTTTATTTTTTCCCGTTATAAATTCTTCATACTGTTTTTTTCTAACCTCTGGTGGTAAATCTCCATAGATTATGGAGCATTTAATTCCCATCTGTGAATATTGCTCAGCCATTTGAAGAACTTTTTTCTTTGAAAATAAAACTAAGGCATCTCCCTCTTGAACATTTTTTGGATGAAAACTTTCATCTTCTACAATAAGTGGAATATCTCTATGATATTCTATAATCTCATAGTCATCTCCACAATCTTCTATAATTTCTTTTAATATATTCTTAGCATTAAAGGCTCCACATATATGTATTTCAGTACAATATAAACCAAGTAAAGCTCTAGTCCAAGCATACCCTCTTTGTGAATCATCTATCATTTGAATTTCATCTATAACTGCCACATCATATCTTTCATGTATATTAGCCTTTTCTATGGTACAGGATACATGTGTTGCATCTTCAAATAATATTTCTTCTTCTCCAGTAAGAAGATTACATTTAACACCCTCATTATTTAATCTTTCAAAGTTTTCTAAGGCTAAAATTCTAAGAGGAGATAAATATACTCCTTTTCTAACCTCTTTAAGTCTCTGCATAGCAGTATAGGTTTTTCCAGTATTCGTTTCTCCTAAATGCAGATAGAACTTTCTTTTAAGCCTTCTTGTATGAAGATATTCATCCTTTGGATTTGCTGGAAACTTCTCATCAAATTCCTTAGATATTAACTCTGGAATATGATGTTTTACAAGAAGAGTCATAATTCCTGAATTAAGAAATACATTATAATTGTTTCTTAAGACTTCATAAAAATCAAAATTAGTATCATTTTTCTTATTATAATTCTCTAGAATTCTCTTTCCTACCGCTTCTAATAATTCTTCATATCTATCATAAAGAGATTCATATCCTTTTAACCCTTGATCTTTCATCTCTTTTAATTGCAATATTTTTTTTCTTAAGGTTGATTCATGTTCAAAAAGTGCTCCTGCTTTTGAATGTCTTACTATGTTTTCTATTTGATTTATTTGACCTGATAATTTTTTATACTCCCTTTGAGCCGCATTTTTTTTCATTAAAATTCCTCCGAATTAAAATTCTATAATAATTTAACCTATATATTTTCATTGTAATCTTTTTCTATAAATATCTCAAACAGTTAAAATTTTTCTCTCCCTTTTCTTATTTTCTTCAAAATATATTTTAATATTAGTCCCTTTATAAAAGTAAATATTTATTTTATAGAAAGCTTAATCTTAAATAAAACTCCTCACTAATTTTAATATGCTATAATCTTCTTATACATAATTAAAACTTAATATAAGGAGATACATATATGTTTATAATTACTTATAAAATGCCAAAGGAACTTGTTGATGAAAAAATAGAATTACTTCAAATCAATGATATATTCAATGTTTATTATGAGTCCCCACTAGACATAACAACAGATATGTTTGGATATGGCTATAAAGAAAAGGAAAATGTTATTGTTGATTTAAAAGTAGCCTTTGATGGTAATCTAGAAGACTTTGAAAACTTTAAATCTCAAGTTTCTTCATTACTTAAAGAAACTCCTTCTTCAATAGATGAAGTTAAAAATGAATTTGAAGAATTTTATATTGACCCAATTCATTTAAATGATCAATGGGTTTTATGTGCCCCAACTGATAACTTTGAAAATAAAAAAGAAATTTTCTTTACTCCTCAAGGTGCCTTTGGAACTGGATTACATGAAACTACTCAAGATATATTAAAATTCATAGTTGAAGAAGATTTTGAAGGAAAATCTCTTCTTGATTTAGGAACAGGTTCTGGAATACTTTCTATAGCTGCTGGAGTAAAAGGTGCTTCAAAAATAGTAGCAGTAGATATAAGAGATGTGGAAGATGAAGTTCTTTTAAATGCTTCTTTAAATGAACTAGAAAATATAGAAGTAGTAGTTGGAAATGTTCTTCATGAAGATTATAAATTAGATGAAAAATTTGATTGGATATTTATAAATATTGGAGGAGAAGAAACTGCAATGTTTATGGATTTTATTGAAGAACACATAGAAAAGACTGGAAAGCTTCTAGTTTCAGGCTTAGTTGAATGGAGCTTTGATTGGGTTAAAGAAAAGGTTGAGAATAAAGGCTTTAAATTAAATAAAAAATTCCAAACAAATGAATGGTGTACTGCAATATTCTCAAAATAAAATAACTAAACTTAAGGAAATTAGATAATCTTTTCTTTTACAGAAAATTATCTACTATCTTACTTTATATTTGGCGTGTATCCAAATAACTTTTAATAAAGCTTACAAACAATATGAAGAGAATATCTAGATGAGTTTTAGAATTTAAATTATTATGGAGAAGATATTATGTTAAAAAACTGAGACTGTTTAGTATCTTAGGAATACAATCTCACAAAGTTCGATTGCATAAGTTCAAAAATCCAAATTGAAAATTTGGACTTTCACTTAAGTTTCGAAGTTTTAGTAATGTCTTCGGAGTAATAATTATAAATTCTTAACGAAATCTAGTAATTCTCGGAATATGTTTGTAAGCTTTATTATTATATTTTGATAAGTCTCTTTACTAAAAATATGTACTAAGAAAACTACAAACTATTTGATATTAATCTATTTATAACTTTATTAGTTATCATATATTTACTTAAAAGTCCTGTAAATACTCCTGTTATTACTCCACTTAAAATCAACACTGGTAAATAATATAATACACTTGTTGTTTGAAAAAGAATCATTGCTATAATAATTTGTCCTATGTTATGAGCTATTGCTCCACCTACACTAACAAACCATATTACCTCTTTCCCAACTATTTTCATTAAAAGAATCATGACTAATAAGCACATTAAGCCACCAGATAAACTATATAATAAACTTACTACTTGTCCAGAAAACATACTTCCTAAAAGTATTCTTATAATAAGAACTGTTGAAGCTTCTCTAATTCCATATAAATATAATACTATCAAGGTTATTATATTAGCCAAGCCAAGCTTAACTCCAGGTATTGGTACCAAAGGAGGAATGTGAAGCTCTATCATAAATATAGTTAAAGCAATGGTGGTTAATATTGATAATCTAACTATTTTATTAATATTATTCATAAATATCCACCTTTCCTTTAATAAGTTTTTGTATCCACTTCATTTTCTTCTCCTCCTTCAATTTTTATTATTAAATTATTTGGAAGACAAGCTATTGGTAAAAGAGATTCATGTATTTCTCCAGTTTCCATACAAACTTTATCATGACAAGTAGCCTCAATTACCTTTACTCCTGTTTTACTAACTTGAAGAATATTATAATGCTCTTCATCCCCTATTTTAATTTCATAACTCTTCTCTACTTCACTTAAATCAATAGATTTTATAAGTTGTCCATCTTTATATATCTTAGCTACTGGATTTTTAACTTTTTTATTATGTATAAAAAAACATAACAAAGTAGATAACAATAAAATCGTAAAAATTATTACCACTTGAACTTTTTTATTCATTTACATCCCCCTAAATCCTTTGTTATCCAAGTTGCTTGTTTCTATGAAGTCCATATTATCTTTTATAAATAATGCCTCTACCCCATCTAATCCTTCAATAAGTTTCTTAGCTTTTTCTGCCCCTAAAATATAAGTAGCTGTTGATAAGGCATCTGCATCTATTCCATTTTTAGTGATTATTGTTGAACTTATAAGTCCCTTTTCAGCTGGATAAGCAGTGCTAGGATCTAATATATGATGATATCTAACTCCATCTTTTATAAAATATCTTTCATAATTTCCTGATGTTACCACAACTTCATCATTAATTTTTACAGAAGCTGAAATCTCATTCTCTTCCTTAGGATTTCTTATTCCTATGCTCCAATTTTCATTATTTATCTTATTTCCTAAGGCAACAACATTTCCCCCTAAATTAAGTAATGCTGAATTTATTCCTTCTTCCCTTAAAACTTTTCTCATTTCATCTCCAGCATATCCTTTTCCAATGGCTCCTAAATCTAATTTTATATTTTCATTTAAAAATCTTATTTCCTTAGTATGAGGATTTAATTCTATATTCTTATAATTTTTTAAATCTTTATACTTATCAATTAAAGTTTTTTCAGGTATATTAGCATGTTCTGTTCCTATTCCCCAAGAATCAATTACATGTCCTATAGTTGGATCTAAAGCTCCTTCAGTTAAATTGGCATAATATATAGATTTTTCTATGACATAATATAAATCATCTGATAACTTAACATTTTTATGAAAAGCTTCAGAATTCACCTTGCTAAGCTCACTATTCTCTATATTTACTGACATCATATTCTCAATGTCCTTTGCTCTATTAAAAGCTTTTTCTAAGGCTTCCTTAGCATTATCTCCATATGCTACTCCACTAACTACAGTACCTAAAATCTTTTCTGTTTTTTCATAGGAATTAACTTCTTTATTATTGTTTTCTGCTTTTTTTGAATTATCACAAGATATTAATCCCATAGAAAGTATAGAAACTAATAAAATAATAATTGCTCTCTTTTTCAACATATATTTTGACTCCAATAAATATCTCTTAAAATTTAAATACACATTTAGATTAAAAGATGACTTTGATTAAGCAAAATCATCTTTTAAATCTAATTAAGTAAACTTATCTTAAATAAGTTTATTTTTCTTCATAACCATAACTATTTTTTATTAAACTTCCAAAAATATTTCTATTTAACTAAGCTTATCTTTCCATCTTTTATTATAAATTTACATTCTTTATATCCTTTTGATTTAATCTTTATGATATTTTCATCTTTATTGAAATTGCCAATTCCTATGGCTATAGTACTATCGCTCTCTAATATATTGTAACGCCCTGCACTATCTCCCCAGATTAAAGGTTTTTTCTCATATTCAACATCATTTATATAAACACTCTCTACATTTTTAAGCCATTCATCCTCTCCTAAAAACTTAAGATCGTATTTATCACCAAAAAAGCTTTTAGTTATTGTTGGAATATTACCAGAGAAATCTTTCTCAGCAGACTGTTTATTTTCTTCAACTTCTTTATTTTCTTTTTCTACGTCTTGCTTCTCTGCTTCTTTCTTAGAATCCTCTTCTTTAACTTCCACTTTTTCTTCTACTTCCTTAGCTTCTTCTTTATTTCCGTACTTATTTTCTACTTTTCCATTCTCTTTTTCTTTAGCATCCTCTTTATTTTCATCTTTGTTTATTGAGGATTCTTTGTTTTCTCCCTTTTGAGCTTCTTCTTTTTCTTTTATTTCTTCTTTACTCTCTCCCTTTTTACTTTCCTCATTTTTAACTGCTTCTTTATTTGTATCTTCACTTTCAACTTTCTTTTCATCCTGAACTAAAGTTATTTTTCCACCTTTAATAATAAATGCATATTCCTTATATCCCTTTGATTTAATCTTAATAAGATTCTCACCTTCATTATTGAAGCTTTCATATCCTATGGCTAAAGTTTTATCAGCTTCATATATAGCATAACGCTCTTTTGATTCCCACCATGAAAGCCCTGATTTATATAGAACTTCGTTTACTGAAATATCTGTTATATTCTTTAACCATTCTTCTGAATTTAAGAATTTAATATTATATTTCTTTATAAGTATTGATTCTTTGCTTATGCTTATATTGTTAGTAAAATCTATCTCTTTTTCTACTTCTGATTTTTCTTCAATATTAGCACTTTCTTTTTCTTCTTTATCTAATACTATTTGTCCATCCTTAGATATTATAAAAGTAAAATCATTATAACCCTTAGCTTTAACTTTTATTATGTTATCTTCATTTTGTTTAAAGCCTTCATATCCTATTCCTATATTATTATCACTTTTATATACAGCATAACGGTCTTTTGAATCTCCCCATACAAGACCTGATTTATATTCAACTCCATTTACAGAAACCCCTGTTATATTATTTATCCATTCTCCTGAATTTAAGAATTTAATATCATATTTCTTCATAAATGTTGATTTGCTATCAATTTTTACATCTATTTTAGGTAATTCTTTTTTCTCTTCTATAATCTCAGTTTTTTCATTACTTTTTTCATCACCTTTTGTAATGTTAAATTCAAATTCCTTTTTACCATAATATTTTGAGTCTATTTCTAACTTATAATTTTTATCTTCTTTAAATAAGCCTGATTTAAGTGTTAATTTATTCTCTGAAATTTCATAGTATGTATTTCCAGAACTTCCCCCTTGTTCTTTAGTTAGTAGAAGTTTTCCATCTAACTTTATACTATTGATATTCTTAATAAAGTCTTCACTTAAACCTGTAACTATTACATCTTCCCCTGTTTTATATTCTTTTTCTAATTTTAGGCTTATATCATCTAAGATTTTTTCAAGTTTTGTCTCAATAACCTTATCCTTATAACCAGTAGCTGAAATTGAAATTTTTATTTTATCTCCTTTTACAACTTTACTATTTATTATTAATTGATTGTCCTTTATAGAGTATAAACTCTTATCTAATTCTTTTATGCCCCCATTTATTGTTATGGATTTTATATTTTTTAAATAACTTTCATCACTACTTTCAAGAATTAAATCCTTATCCATAACTGCACTCTTAATCTCTAAACTTGGAGTTTCTAAACCAAGCACAGTTCTAAAGTTTTGAGCATCACCTAAAAGATTATCCTCTAAAACTTCTTTTACGTTATATGGTCTATTTTTATATTCCTTACTATTTTCATTCTTTAGGTATTCATCATAAGTTAGATAATCACCTTTTAAAGCTGCATCCTTCACGGCATTTAGATAATCTCTAAAATCATTTATGTGAGTTCCATCTTCATTCATTACCGCATCCCAAGAAATAGTATTCAACTCAAATCTTTTAGCTATTCCCTCTGATTCCTCTGTTCCAAGACCTAATTCATTTAATATTAAAGCATTTGCAAGTAAATCATGGTTATAAATTAAATTTGTTTGCATTATAATACTTGCACCTGATGTTTCCTCAGAGCCAGAATTATCTGCTCCCTTACTTGAGCCAACACTTGCACTACTTAGGGTATCTACAGATGAAGGCTTAATTTCTTTATTTGTTATCTTTGAAGTTACAGGTTTTATTTTAATATTATCCTTAGAATTATTTTTCTCTGATGCAATAACTTCATTTTTAATTACTTCAAAATCCTTCTCTGCTTTTTTAAATCCATCAGCATATATTTCTAAAGTGTACTTTCCTGGCTCTAAAAGATTTCCTTCTTCAGTATCTACATTTTCAGCATAAACTGTAATATACTCTGAAATAACATGATAATCCTTAAACTTAACTAGCTCTTTTCTAACATTGTTATGTGTTAAAAATACTCTATTAACTGGATTTAAAATAGCATAGTTAAAGTTATCAAGCTTAAATCTTACATCCTCTCCAGTTCTAGGATTCATCGGATAAGATACTAAAACCTTAATAGGCTCAGCTTGTACTATGTTAACAGAAATTGAAGCCCAATCTTTTCCTTCTGAATATATTTTTATAGTATGTAATTTATTATTATCTAAAGCCTTTTGATTTCCCTTAATAATAATTTTATTTCCGCTCTTTTCAAATTCTAAGTTTCGCTCTAAACTTGGATTCTTTGTTGCATCCTCAAGGGTTACTTTATTTATTTTTTCAAACCAATCTTTTTGTTCATCAGTTTTTAATTCACATTGAATATTTATTGGTGAATTTAATTCAACTTCATCCACCTTAAACATAGGAATGTAACTAGCCTTTTCTTCCTCATTATTTAAATTAAATGTAGTTTTTGCAGTGCTAATTCTAAGATTTCCATGCTTATCATAATTTCTTTGATGATAATCCCAAACAGGCATATTAGTAAAAGTTAATATTTTACTTGGTGCCGCACTAGCTGTTTTTGAAATTGAACACGTTGATATTGCTATAATAGCTGTTAATATACTTAGTTTTTTCTTATTCATTACCTTCACCCCTTACTTTACAAACTTATAAGTTCCTTCTTCTCCAGTTTTCTTACTTTTAACTTTTATTGTATTGTAGCCTAATTTATCTATTTCCCATTTAACAATTTTTCCACTGTCATCAACATTACTTGGATTTATAAGTTTGTAATTTCCATTATCTAAAACATATAAATCATAATCATTTATAGTTCCTTGATTAAAAGTAACTACTATATATTTAACCCAACCTAAATCAACTAATTTTGTATATTTTTCATTTATAGCTTTTTCTATAAAAGAACCTGATTTTGTACTATTGTTACTAATTAAATCCTTTATACTATTATGTTTTTCTTCTTTAGAGGCACTACTTATTGCATCCTTACCACTATTATTTTCTACTTTACTTACCACTTGATTATTTATGTTATTTTCTTTTGAATTTGTTCCATGATTATTTTCTGAAGCACTACTTACTGTATCTTTTTTCACATTATTTTCATCTGAATTTTTAGAAATAAGCTGATCTTTATTTATAGCTCCATCTGTTTTGCTAGAATTATTAGACTTTACAGAAGCACTGCTTATTACATCTTTACTTGAATTATTTTTATTTACTTTGCTAGAACTAGGTTGACTTTGACTTATAGCTTCAAATCCATTTTTAGAAGTATTTGTTTTTATTGAAGCACTACTTATTGCATTTGATTTATTTTTATTTGAAGTTGTACCTTTAGAATTTATTTGACTTGAAATTTTTGATTTACTATTATCCTTACTTGATGCACTACTTAAGGCATCTTTTTTATTACTATCTTCATTATTTTTAATATCACCGTTTACATCTTCATCATTTTTAGATGCACTGCTAGTTGTATCATCATTAGAATTTTCTTCTTTTGTCATATCTTTATCTTTTTCATTAGCTTCTTCACTATTCTCAGAGGCACTAGAAACAACAGCTTCCTCCATAACACTATTATTTTTCACATTCATTTTTGATTTAGCAGCAAAACCTACGGCAATTAAAACCAAAAATGAGGCTAATCCTATAATTATTTTATTTTTATTTGACATGTTTATCCCCCTTAAAATTTTTATAAAATTAATTTGTTCCCCCCTAATTTAATTTTACCTAATTGATAATGATTTTCATTAATATTATATTACACTTTGAAAATATGTCAAGTTTTTTAACTTATTAGAAATTATATGTTAATAAACAAAAAATAAGCGTAAATTAGCACTATTACTAATCTACGCTTATTCGTAATTTCTATATTAAGGGTCTTATCATAACCAAAATTTTATTTTCTATATCTCCTGATTCTACCCTTTCTTCTAACTTGAAGAATCCAACTGACCTATAAAAATTTATTAATTTATCATGTTTACCATCTGCTAATATCTTAACTCTTAAAAGCTTATAACCTTTTTCCTTGTAAAAGGTTGCTACATTATTTATAAGCTCCTCCTCAAATCCCTTCTCTTTATATTCATCTAACATTTTTATGAAATAAATATCTGCTGATTCCTCAGTTAAAGATTTCATTGAAAGAAATCCTATTTCTTTCCTTTTTCTATATATGCATAAAATGGAATTTGCTCTATTTTCTTTATAATTCTCTCAATAATATTTTTATTATAAACTTCATTCTCAAAATCACTTATTAAGTTATATGCTAAATCCTTCTTTAACTCTATATTATCAATACTCTTTATCATAGCCTCTCCTCCCATGTTTATAGCTATATTACTTTTCTTATATATTACACCAAAATTTATCTTTTAAAAACGATTTTTTACATTAATTCCGAATAAATGTTAATTTTATTTTAAAAACTTATTAATTTTCTATTTATGTTAATTTTTTTACTTATCCAATTATTACTTTAATTATTATTCCATATATTTTTTTCTTAATGTATTTTTTATTGTTTTGATTTTTTTATCTATAAAGAGTTATTATTAAATTGAAAATTTAAACAAATTTATAAAATTGGGGGAATTTATATGGAAGCTGGTTTAGTTAATCTAATTACAAGCAAAGATGAAAACTGGGACAAAAGATGGAAGTATAACTGTGCAATGTTTATATTATGTTATATTTTCATGGGGGCTGTCACAGGAATAACTAATGACTCTTATTTATCTTATTTAAACATCACTGTTCCTAATGTAGTTAAAGCACTTCCTACCTATGCATCAATTGGAACATTCATAATAGCAATGCTTTTACTATTAACTCATAAAGTAGGATTCAAGAAATTAATATTACTTGCACCTATTCTTTCAGTTCTTGGTTTATTGGTTTGTATATATAGCAAAAATGGTTTAATCATAACCTTTGCATATATAGTTGTCAATGTTGGTTTAGGAATGTTTGACTGTATTTATCCTGTAATGTTTACATCATATACTCCTAGAAAAGAAAGAACTAAAATGTTCTCTAGAGTTATGTACTGTAACCTTATTAGCCAATCAATTTTAACATTTTTCAATGGTAAAATTGTTGTTTGGAAATTTGCTAAATCTTTAGGTGTCTCTTATGATAATGCTTCTGTTTTATCAGAAAATCAAGATGCCTTAAGTTCTGTTCAATTAATGGCATATTCAGATTCATATAAATTTGTACTTTGGATTGCAATAGCCTTAACAGTAATAGCTTCAGTCTTTCTATTATTCTTAAAAGAAAAAAGTGAAGATTATAGAGAAACTCCTGAAGAAATTCAAGCTAGAAAAGGAGAAAAAGCCTTTGACTTCAAATTATTCGCTAATAAATATGTTATCTTATGGATTCTTATATTTGGAATAGTAAGATTTGGTGCTTTATTGGTAACACCATTCTTCCCAATTTATTTAAATAATTTCTTACATATAAGCAGAGGTACTGTATCATCTATCATAACATTCCAAACAGTATCTATGGTAATCGGTTACTTCTGTACCCCTTACCTAGAAAAAAAATTTGGTTCAATAGTAACCATAGCCGCAACTACTATACTTTGTGTACCACTTATGTTATTAATGGCTAACGGTGCTATGTTTGGAAGTAATGTTGCTATGATAGTAGGTATAATACTATTTTTAAGATCTGGTATAGCAAATGTTTCTGCTCCAATACAAAGTTCTTTACCATTAACCTTTGTTCCTAAAAATTTAGTTTCAGCTTATAATTCACTTATATTAGTTGTTAATTCACTTATAGGAATTGTAGCTGGTATCTATACAAGATATTCTTTATTAAAGACAGAATCTGGTTATGGAAAAGCTTACTATATAGCAGGTGCTCTTTATCTAATATCTAGCATATTACTTCTTATAGTATTTACTAAAAAATATAATAGAGCTAATAATGATTCTGAGGTAATTGAAGCTGATGCCGAAACAGCTGTATCCTCTGTAGATGATAGTATAGAAGAAACTTTAAAATAATTATAAATTAAATACTCTGATTAAACATATGATTTATGAATAAGTTTAATCAGAGTATTTTTTATTTTTCCTATCTAATCTAATATAATAAATTTTCAAAATATATTTTATATAATAAAGTAAATTAATTAGTAAGATTAAACATATTAAATATATCAACTATTCCATATCCCCACTCTGGATTTGGATAAGTATCCCCTTTTCTCTTTCTTGTACCTCTTGCAATAAAAGCTTTTAAAGTTTGAGAGAACATATATGGATAATTTCCTTCAACAATTCCCCATTGAAAAAGTAAAACACAAATCCCAGCTACTATAGCCGCTGCAACACTTGTACCATTTGCTAAAGTTGTTTTATTATCTGGTGCAACAGTAAGTGCATCTACTCCTCCTGCAGCCACATCTATTATATCAATATAATTATCCTGAAATCCTCTCCCTGAATAATTTAACTGTGTATTATTTAATTGATTATATGCAGCTACTGTTATTACAGAAGAACTAGTACCTGGGACAGTTACTGTTCCATATGGGTCAGAAGGTATCATCTTAGTTGCAGTTTTACTTACTCCCCTTGGAGGCAACCAAATATCATATCTTCCCTCTATTTCCTTTAACCCTCTAAATTTAAAACTCCATGTTCCAGCTTGAACATTGTCTAGTATAACTAATATGAGAGAATCTTCATAAATTTCTTCAGGTACATAATAACTTACTAACACTGTAGTACGCTCAATTGTAAAATCATACCTATCTCCTTTTCCAAAAAAAGGTTGAATTATTCCTGTTGTTCCTCCAGTAGGTGAAACTATTTCTATGGAAGCAATACTAGGTATTTGTACCCAAACTTCAATAATAATCTTTTTTTGATTTTCATCTATATTAAATTCATGGGTAGTTACTTGACCATCAGGTTTTATAGTTCCTGATCCGTGTAATAATGCAGTTCCTTCATTTCCAGCACCGGTAACTAAAGCAATTCCTCTATTTATCAATATAGAATCTAAAAATTCTTCTAACATACTTGTTCCTTTATGACTTCCTCTATTAGTTCCCAAAGGTAAATATATAATCATACTTTGAGATCCCTTTAAAAAATATGAATATAAATATTGTATTCCTGTAAATATCTCAGTTATATTATAAATAGGTATGTTTATTTCATACTCTTTTTTATAATAAAGTGACTGTGCAAGCTTTACAACTAAGAACTTACAATCTGGTGCAACCCCCTTTAACCTAGGATTTTTTCCTGATGATCCAATTATTCCTGCCATTGATGTTCCATGACCCACTTCATCTTTTGATGGAACTATTGTATATGGATCTCCTCCTTCTCTACTAAGTCTTATTGCTCTATTTATATCTTCTTCTGAATAAAAAGTTCCATAAGGTAAATTATCATTACTTGAACTCTCACTTGAAATTGTTTGATCCCAAATTCCTAAAATTCTTGTATTACCATCTGAATCCATAAACTCTTCGTTTAAATAATCTATTCCAGTATCTAAAATTCCAACAATAACCCCTCTACCTGTTAGATTAAAGTATGATTGTATTTGAACATATTCAACATTTGCTGCCTCTAAAGGGCTTATTTCCTGAAGTACATATCCTTCTGGATTTTTTATATAAGTAATGCTATCTATTTCTACATCTCTTCCATTTTCTTTTTTATATTTAATCATAGATATATCATTTTCATATTCCTGTAAGTTTTTATCAATAGTTATTATGGCATATCTATTATTAATTAAGGTTGCATATATTCCATCTTCACCACTAAACTCTCCTATAATATCACCTTGATACTGAACTAAATAATTTAAATAATTTTCATTATTAAATACGTTCTCTGGAGCTGAAGACTTAAATTCCATTTTATTCCCCTCCATAATAAAAATCAGAAGGCACGCTAACTAACATCCTTCCACAATAATACTCAGTATAATCTTCATTAACCTTAGCACTTCTACAAGGTGCTAAAGGAACCGCTATTATATTTTTAAATATTTCATATAAATCTAAATATCCATATCCAGTATATTCATTAGGATATGTTTGCCCAGGAATTCTAGTAGCACCATATATTAAATAGCTTCTTAACTTACTAGAATTCATTGTTCTATCATTTCCATTTATAATTCCCCATTGAAATAATAAGGCACATACCCCTACAATTATTGCCGTTGCTGGAGAACTCCCTGACATTCTTCCAACTCTACCCCCAGGAAACATGGTCAAAATATCCTTACCTGCAGTGGTTATATCTGGATTTATCCATCCATTAATATTAAAACCTTTTCCAGACTCTGCTAATAAAGATTGAGTTTGACTATTATAATAGGCTACACTTATTATATATCTAGCAGTAGATGGAACCATAAGGGTATTTAATGGATTAGGGCTAAGAAATTTTGTATTTTCAGGCAATAAAGAGCTTGGAGCTAACCATACATCATATCTTCCATTAGTTATATAATCTCCTCTTAACTCAAAAGTCCATATTCCAGGCTTAATATCTTTAAAATCTATATAAATAAGTTCATTTCCTGTAAAGGTATCAGGAACATAATAGTTAATATTAACACTGGTATCCGTTAATATAAATTTAAATGATCTCTCTAGAGAAATTTTAGCATCTATAAATGACGATTCTTCTCCACTAGGAGATTTTATATTTAAGGATACTATATTAGGTCTTTGAATCCAGAAAGCTAAGTTAAAATTTTTTATTTCTCTCGGTATTGATAATTCAACTTTTTCAACACTATTTTCAAGTTCTATAACTCCAGATGCATGTCCTTGTGCACTTCCCTCATTTCCAACTCCAGCAACTACAGCAACTCCTCTTATTGAGCCAATTGTAGTTAAATATCTAGAAAAAGTCCTCTTCCATCATGACTTGCTTCAGTGCATCCTATTGCTAAACAAATTACTAGTGGTCTCTTAAGACTAAATGCATAATTTTTAAGATATTCTATTCCAGCTATAATTTCAGCTTCATTATAAACTGGAACATCCTCTATTCCATTTTCTCTAAATGCTTTTTCATAGCTAAGTGAAGTTAATAGTTTTACAATAGCAAAATCACAATTAGGTGCAATACCTTTAATATTCCTATTATATCCACGGGCTCCTATTATGCTAGCTAGTTTAGTTCCATGTCCTATCTCATCTCTACTATCAACAATATCATATGGATCTCCTCCATCTGCCTTACTTTTAATAGCATTATTTATGTCTTCATTAGTAAATATGGACCCTACATAAACTGAATCATTAGGTTTTTTAGTACTCTTTTGGTCCCAAATAGTAAGTATTCTAGAGGTATCATCTTCTCTCATAAATTCCTTATTAAGATAATCTATTCCCGTATCAACTATTCCAACTATGACTCCGCTTCCATCAAGTCCTAAATAAGGATTATTTACAATTGTGGAGATATTATCAGTTTCTTGTGGAGATACCTCCTGTAAAACATAAGGCACTCTTGTCTGTATATAAAGAATTGATGGAACATCTTTTCTTAGTTGTTTTAAATACTGTGGTGGTGTTGAAACAACACCTAAGGTATCAGTAATCGCGTCTCCACATGCATAAGGAATTTTTTCTAACTCTTCTTTTAAATTTCCTCTATATTCAACTAAATAATCTGGAGAATCTTCACTTAAAAAGTTTGGACATTGTACTGATTCTATGGCTCCTCACCTCTTAAAATTAACTCTTATTTTAATTTACTCTATAATTTAAATAATGTTACAAATAACTCTTTTCTCTCTGCCTAATCCTTTATAAAAAACCTATAAATTTTACATTAAACTTTAAATTCAAATTACTATATAAAAATATTTCTGCAAACAAAAAATTGCCACCAATGAACTTTTATATAGTTAAATTGGTGGCAATTTATTTATCAAATCATTCTATTTATGCTTATAAAATAATTTATTTCTTATTTAATTTTACAACTGTCTCTACGTGAGGAGTGTTAGGGAACATATCCATAAGTAAAGTTTTTTCTATTTCATATCCCTTAGCTTCTAAAACTTTTAAGTCAGTTACTAGAGTTTTTGGATTACATGAAACATATATTATTTGTGGAGCATTAAATTTTATAACGTAGTCTAATGCCTTTGGATGTACCCCACTTCTTGGTGGATCTAAAATTATTATATCTGGTTTATCCTTAACTGTTTTTATAACCTCAGCTACATCTCCAGCTATAAAGTTACAATTATTTAATCCATTTAATTTTGCATTCTCATTAGCTGCCATAGCTGCCTCTTCTATAAGTTCAATTCCAATAACCTTAGAAGCTTTTCCTGCTGCTATTTGACCTATTGTTCCTGTTCCGCAATAAAGATCAAATACTACTTTATTGTCAGCAGCCCCCATAAAATCTCTCACTATGCTATATAGCTTTTCAGCTCCTAGTGAGTTTGTTTGGAAGAATGAGAATGGAGATATTTTAAAGTTTAATCCTAAAAGATTTTCTGTTATAAAATCATCACCATATAGAATGTTTACTTTCTCTGGTATAACAGCCTCTGATAAAGCATCACTTTCTGTATGTATTATTGATTTTAATTTTCCTTTTAAGTTTAATCCTTTTATAAGCTCAGAAAACTCTGTTAAATCAAAATCTATTTGAGTTGTAGTAACTAAATTCACAAGAATTTCTTCTGTCTTAACACTTTTTCTTACTACTAGGTATCTTAAATACCCTGTTCTAGGCATTATTTTATAGAAAGGTAATCCTTTTTCTCTGAAATATTTAACTGTTGTATCTAGTATATTTCTAAAATCTTCATCAACTAATACACACTTATCAACATTTACTATTCCAAAAGATTTTCCCTTCATATGCATTCCAAGGGTAAGTTCTCCACCTTTTTCTTCGTCTCCAAAAGTGTATTCCATCTTATTTCTATATTCCCATTGAATTGGACTAGTTTCTATACCTAAAAACTCTCCTGTTGGAACCTCAGCCTCTTTAAATAAATCTTTAACTTGTTCAACCTTAAGCTCTAATTGTTTCTCATAAGGAATTGTTTGAGAAGAACATCCTCCACATACTCCAAAGTGTGGACACTTTTGGTCTTCCTCATAACTAGCTTTTTCTCTTACTTCAGAAACTCTAATTTCTGCATACTCTTTTCTTTTTTTAGTTACTCTACCAAAGACTTTTTGTCCTGGGAAAGTATTTTTAGCATAAACTTTTAATCCATCTACAAAGCCGAATCCTTTAGCAGGGAACTCTATTCCCTCTACTAATAATTCTATTTCATTACCTTTTCTCATTAGTTGTCTCCCTTACTAATAAATTATTTATTTTCTAAAAACTTTTTCACCTAATGTTAATTTGAACTTTCTACCTTCCATTATAGCTCTGTAAAGTATGTTCATAATAACAAATATTACAAAATAAAAAGGAATTCTTCCTTCTAAAGATATCTTATAGCCAAAAGGTCTCATTAGCAAATCTACTATAAAGAAGGCTGCTAAAGATAATAATAATACTACTGTTTGATCTATAATTCCTTCTAATATTCTTTTAAAGAAAGAAGTCTCTTTCTCACCTTTTTCACCAATATCTTTTTTGTCTTTATCTTGTTTATTCATAAATTCCTCATCAATAGCCATAGTATTGGTATCTAATGATATACTCTCTAATACCGCTGCTTCTTTTTCATATGAGTCCATTTTCTCATTTGTTACTGATGTTTCATCACTTTTTAAAGCATTTTCTTGCTCTTTAGTGAATTTGTTATCGTCCATAATATCCTCCTAAAAGCATTAAATATTATTCTGAAATACATTAATTAAATATACTATATTTATTATCTTATGTAAATCAAATCTATTTAATTATAGTGTATTATTATGGCAAAACTATTACATTTTAATTATGAATATAAGAAAGAGAAGCTTATAAGACCAAACTTCCCTTTTAGAACTCTCTATTTAATTTAAAACTCTCTTATCTTCTACCCTTTTAGTTATTTCTTCATTATCTAAATACTCTAAAATTGCTACTAAATACTTTCTAGAAACACCTAAAAGCTCCTTAGTTTCTCCTAAAGTAATAGAACCATTTTTATTTAGCCATTCTATTATTTTTTCTTTAACACCTTGTAATACCTCTTTGTGCATTACAACCTCTTCTGGAAGTTTAATTAAAGTGCCCTCTTCAATTAAAAGGTTATATATTTTTATATATTCCTTTTCTAACTTTTTATCTTCAATGAGCTCTTTTATCTTTGGAGAAACTATTCCACTTTCTAAATAAGCTTTTAATATTTTTTCCCTAATCCCCTTTTGAGCTTTTGTTAGTTTTATCTCAAAATCCTTTAGTGAAATTATATTAACTCCTTCCTTTATTATCTCTTTTTCCTTCATAAGTTCTAAGAAACTTTGGAATATTTTTTGCTTAATCTTATTTGAAAAACTCTTACTTCTAAGTTCTTCTTTATTCATCCCTACTTTTAATGGATTTTCTTCATGGAATCTTCTTAGAATTTCATAAATTTCTTCACTCTTTTTAGTGAAAAATTTATTATGAATAAATACTTTAGATTTACCATTATCTATTCCTATAATTTTCTTATCCTCACAAAGCTTTTCCAATATAAAATCTATATTTTCTATATTTCTTCCTAATCCTTTTATAACCTCTTGTGAATTTGGGAAGGTTTCACTTAAAGATAGTACTACATTTTCAACTATGTCCTCTATGCTTCCTTTTTCCATAAGCTTTAGTTCATTTAAATAATCCTCTTTAAACCTTTTAGCTTTTTTTGCTACGGGATTTATTATTTTACCTCCACCTAAGGTTGTCATAGGAGAATAATTTCTTATAACTAAGTTATCACCCTTTTGAGCACATATTTCACTTTCTAGTCTTAACTGTATATATGCCTCTTCACCAGGCTTTACCTCTTCTTTATCAAGTAGGACTATTCTTCCAAATATCTCTGATGTACCATGATATATTCTTACTCTCTGTCTATTAACTAAGTTTTTTTCATTAGACTTTAAGTATCTAAACTTACAATCTACCATGTAAGATGGCTGAATGGTATTAGAAGTACACACAACCATTCCTCTAGTTACTTCCTCTTTAGTAACTCCTGATAAGTTTAATGCACATCTTTGACCAGCTTCCCCCATTTCAACATTCTCATCATGAACTTGAATATTTCTAACTCTAGCTTCTATTCCACTTGGATTAATTTGGACTAAATCGCCTAATTTTACACTTCCACTTAATATAGTTCCTGTAGCTACTGTTCCAAATCCACTTACTGAAAAGCTTCTATCAACAGCTAGTCTAAAATGGCCTTCCTTATCCTTTTGCTCTATTTCTTCTACTGCACTATCTATCTCAGTTATTAATTCATCAATTCCTTCTTTAGTTTTAGAAGAAACCTCTATCATGGTTGCATCTTTAAAACTAGTTGATTTTAAATAATTCTTTATATCTTCTTTTATCATTTCTGCCCATTCTTCATCAACTAAATCCCTTTTAGTTAAGGCAACTATACACTTTTTAACTTCTAAAAGTTCTAATATTTCTAAATGTTCCTTTGTTTGAGGCATTATTCCTTCATCTAGGGCAATAATTAGAAGAACTACATCTAGTGATGTAGCTCCTGCTAACATATTTTTGATGAATTTTTCATGCCCTGGAACATCTATTATGCCCGCTCTTTTTCCTGAAGGCAAATCAAAGAAAGTAAACCCTAAGTTAATTGATATACCTCTTTTTTTCTCCTCATCAAGCTTATCAGTTTCTCTACCTGTTAAGGCCTTTATAAGAGTTGTTTTACCATGATCTATATGCCCTGATGTTCCTATAATCACATGTTTCATCTATTTTTCACCTATTCCCTTTAAAGCATTAAATATGACTTCATAATCATCTTCTAAGATTGTTCTAAGATCTATATAAACTGCCCCTTTATAAACTCTAGTTATTATAGGTATTTTATATTCTCTTAGCTCTCTTTCTAAATTAACTTCATTTATGCTATCTGAATCTATTCTAAGTAAATAAGTACTTAATTTACTATCTGGCATTGAACCTCCACCAACTGTTGATTCACCTTCTTCTATAGAAAATTTATAGAACTTATTTAATCTTTCTAAATTCTTATAAAGTCTATTAGCTCTTTCTTTTATTTCCTTTAAATCTAAAGTCATCATATGAAGAGTTGGTATTTTTTCAATTGCCTCTTTTTCATTTAAATAATGTTTTAAAGTAATTTCTAAAGCAGCTAAAGTAAATTTATCAACTCTTAGAGCTCTAGTTAATTGATTCCTTTTTATTTTATCTATGAATTTCTTTTTACCTACAATAATCCCAGCCTGTGCTCCACCAAGCATCTTATCTCCAGAGAATGTTACAACATCTACTCCAGATTCTAAACTTTCTATTACTGTAGGCTCTTTTTCTAATCCATATTTACTTAAATCAATTAAAACACCACTTCCAATGTCCTCTATTACAGGTATATCATTTTCCTTTGCTAAGTTACATATCTCATTAGCACTTACACTCTTAGTAAAACCTACTATTTTAAAGTTTGAGCTATGAACTTTTAGAAAGGCTCCAGTTTCTTCTGTTATGGCATCCTCATAATCATATAAATGTGTTCTATTAGTTGTTCCCACTTCTACAAGCTTAGCTCTTGAAAAATTCATAACTTCTGGAATTCTAAAAGAGCCCCCTATTTCTACAAGTTCCCCTCTAGAAACAATTACCTCTTTATTTTCACAAAGAGAATTTAATACAAGCATTATGGCCGCTGCATTATTATTTACCACTAAGGCTGCCTCAGCTCCTGTAATATCTTTTATGATACCTTCTATAAGGGAGTATCTAGATCCTCTTTCTCCCTTTTCTAAATCATACTCTAGATTGCTATAGCTTGAAGCGGCTAAAGCAACTGCTTCAGTGGCCTCTTTGCTTAACAAAGATCTTCCTAAATTAGTATGAATAACAACACCTGTTCCATTAATAACCCTTTTTAAATTTCTTTCTCTTTTTTTAAGTAATCTATGCTCACATTTACTCTTAGCTTCTTCCTTAGTTAAGGCATAATCTACCTCTTCATTTAGAATAGCTTTCCTATTTTCATTGATTATATCTCTTAAAGCACTTACAACTGTTTCTCTCCCATTTTCATTTAAAAAGTCCTCATTAAAAATACCAAGTATTTCATCTATCTTAGGCAAAGCTCTAAGAAGTTCTTTTGTCATGTTATCCTCCTAAAAATTACTCTACTACTATATATGCATCATTGAAATCTTCAACACGTCCTATAACAGAACTTTCTACCTCTAACTTTTCTAATCTAGTTAGTATGTCTATGTAATCTTTCTCTTTACAACTGATTAATAATCCACCTGATGTTTGAGGATCAAATAATATATCTTCCATCCAACTTTCAACATTATTTAGAAGATATTTTCCTTCTAAGTATCTTTTATTCTCATAACACCCAGCTGGTATTAATCCCATACTAGCATATTCTTTAGCTTCTTTAATAAATGGAATTGCATCTTTAAAGATTCTAAAGGTTTTTTTAGATGGTTCTGCCATTTCATATGCATGCCCTATTAGTGAAAATCCTGTTATATCCGTACATGATGTTATATGATAGTCAGTTATTATTTCACCTGCATACTTATTTAAATATGCCATTACTTTTACTGCTTTTTCATAAGCTTCCTTAGAAGCTATCTTAGCCTTAATAGCTGTATTTATTATTCCAAGACCAATTGGTTTAGTTAATATTAAAATATCACCTGTCTCTGATCCATAGTTTTTAAGAACTTTATCTGGATGAACAATTCCTGTAACAGATAAACCATATTTAGGTTCATCATCTTGAACGGTATGTCCTCCAACTATTACAGCTCCAGCCTCTAATACCTTATCTGCTCCCCCTCTTAATATTTCACCTAATATATTCATATTTAAGCAATTAGGAAAACAAACTATATTTAATGCCACTATAGGCTTTCCTCCCATGGCATAAACATCACTTAAGGAGTTTGCTGCAGCTATCTGTCCAAAGGTATATGGGTCATCTACTATTGGAGTAAAGAAATCTAATGTTTGTATTGTTGCCATTTCATCATTTAATTTATATACTGCCGCATCATCAGATGTATCTATTCCAACAATCAAATTTTTATCATTCATCTTTGGTAATTTACTTAAAATTTCTGAAAGAGCCCCCGGCCCTATTTTGGCTGCTCAACCAGAAGTCTTTGATAGCTCAGTTAATCTTTTTTCTATCATAAAACTCCACCTCTTTTCTAAATAATAATATTCATTATATCATATTACTTTATAGAAATTTTATCTTTTATCTTCTCTAAGGTTTTTTCTCCTATACCACTTACATTTGTAATATCATCAACACTTTTAAATCCGCCAATTTCATCTCTATAATCTATTATGGCCTGTGCCTTACTTTCTCCTATTCCATTTAAGGTCATAAGTGTTTCTTTAGAGGCAGTATTTATATTTATAACTGAACTTTCATTTTTCTCACCTTTGTCACCTGATGAATTAGTAGGAATACTATTAGTAACTTCAGCATTTAAGCTTTCATTTAAATTTGCCTCTTCACTTTCAACATCATTTATATTTTTAATCACTATACATTGCCCGTCACTTAAATATAAAGCTCTATTTATATTACTTAAATCTGCTTCATCAGTTGGTCCTCCTGCTTCTTCTATAAGCTCATAAATTCTACTTCCATTTTTTAATTCATAGACATTAGGCTTTTTTACCTCGCCCTTAATCTCTACAACTATTTTTTCTTCACCTAAGCTAGTTTCTTTTTCTTCTTTTTCACTTTCTATATCACTATCTTTTTCTTCTTTAATATTATTACTCTCTTCTTTCTTTGAATCTGATTCTTTTTCATTAAACTTTTCTAATTCATTATTCTCTTCTGATTCCTCTCTATCTAAAAATAGTTTTTCCATATCACTATTACTTATTTTTTTATCATTTGTCTTTGAGTAACCAATAAATAAAAATAAAATAGCTATTACAGCAATTATTAAACTACCTATAATTTTTTCTTTTCTCTTCATGACTCCTCCATATTATATAAATTCTTAGAAATTTATTAAAAAATAAAGTTTCAAATCAATAAATTCTCATATTTCTTTAACATTATTGACAATTTCTCCATTTTTGAGTACCAAATTAATACAAATTTATAGAAAATATACTCTATTATTGTTATAATAATTATTGCAATTAAAATTAAAAATTTTGGAGGCTCTATGAGTATAAAGTTTAAGAATTTAAAAATAAAACTTAATTTTATAATATCTATGGCTTTTATCTTCTCTTTAATTTTAAGTACTAATGTTTTTGCTGAAAGTAATGTACCGGAAATTAAAGGTGAAGGAATGGTTCTTATGGATGGAACTACAGGGGAGGTTTTAGCTGAAAAAAATGCTAATGAAAAACTTGCTCCTGCATCTACTACTAAAACTATGACAGCTTTACTTACAGTAGAAAAAGCTAACTTAAATGATGTTGTTACTATAGGAAAGAATCCTCCTTTAGCTGAAGGAACCCGTGTTGGTCTTCAAGAAGGAGATAAATATACAGTTGAAGAATTGCTTAATGCATTATTAATACAATCAGCTAATGATGCTGCTGTAGCTTTAGCTGAACATATTTCTGGCTCTGAAGAAAAATTTGCAAAGCTTATGAATGAGCGTGCAGAAGAATTAGGAGCTAAAAATACTCACTTTGTTAATGCTAGTGGACTTTTTGAGGATGATCATATGACTACCCCTTATGATCTAGCTCTAATAATGAATGCAGCTTCAAAAAATCCAATAATTGATGAAATTACAAAAAAAACAGTTTATGAAATGCCTAAAAGCATTGTAAGTGGAGAACCTATATGGGCAAATAATAATAATCAACTTATTCACCAAACAAGCCCATATTATAATAAAGATATTTTTTGTAACAAAACAGGATATACAACTAAATCAAGGCATACATTTACTTGTGCAGCTAAAAGGGGTGATAGAAAATTAATCCTTACCCTACTAGGTTATGACACTAAGGATCAATACTATGAAGATACAAAAAATCTTTTAGATTATGGCTTTGATAATTTTTCTTTAGTTAAATTATATTCTAAAAATGATGTTGTAAAAGAATATTACATTGATGATAAGAACACCTTATCTTTAGTAGTTCCTGAAGATATTTATAAAACATTTAAGAACTCTGAAATAGAGAACTTATCTACAGATGAAATAAAGAAAAATTTAAACATAGACTTTTCAGTAAAAGCAACTAAACCTATATCTAGGGGTACTGACATATTAAAAGATACTGATTCTTTTACTGGAACACTTATGATTGGAAATACTCCTTATAAAACCTTAAATCTTTTAAACAGTAATGATATAACTTATACAAGTTTTGAAAAAATTATGTTTAAATTAAAGGGTTTTAGTGGATTTTACATAGCTTTAGGTGTTATAGGTTTAATATTTTTAATAATCTTAATACTATTTATGATTAGACTTATATCAACTATAAAAAGAATAAGAAATAGAAAAAAACGTAATTCATATTTTTATAATTAAAAAACAAGTAGTTTTAAGCCAATGCTTAAAACTACTTGTTTTTTAATTTATTTATTAACTCTTTCATATCCTCTGGAAGATCTGCCCTTAAGCTTAAAGGTTCCTTGGTCTTTGGACTATAAAAATCTAATCCATAAGCATGCAGTGCCTGTCTTGATATAAACTCTTCATCCTCTGTTCCATATAAAGAATCTCCAAATATAGGATGACCTAAACTGCTTAGATGCACTCTTATCTGATGTGTTCTCCCAGTTTCTAGTAAACATTCAACTAAATCGGCACCATTATAACTTTCTATAACCTTGTAGTGAGTTATGCTCTCTTGCCCTCTTTCATCTACAACCCTTTTTATAGTATCCTCTGCTGGTCTATAAATTGGTCTATTGATAGTTCCTTCTTTTTCTTCTAAATTTCCATGAACTATAGCTAAATATCTTTTTTGAAATTTATCAGTTTTCATTTCATTAGATAAAACCATATGAGCATATTGATTTTTACCTATGATTATAAGTCCTGAAGTATTCATATCTAATCTACTAACTAGTCTAACTATACAATCTTGATTACTCTCTTTAAAGTAATATAATATACCATTAGCTAAGGTTCCATTAGGATGGCTTCTTGTAGGATGTACAACCATAAAAGGTTTCTTATTTAAAACTAATATGTCACTATCCTCATAAACTATTTCTATATCCATTTTTTCTGGTTCAATATTTTGAGATTCCTTTTTTGAAAGCTCGATTTTTATCTCTTCACCAGTTTTAACAACATAGTTCATCTTTACAGCAACACCATCTACCTTAATTCTCTTGTCTATGGCTGCACTTCTTATTAATCTTGAAGACAATCCTAACTCTTCTTTTAAAAATTCTCTTATTTTTCTTTTATCATACTCTTTAGTTATTTTACTTTCTAAAATACTCATTTCATCTCTCCGAAATTTTTAAAGTCTTTTCCTAGTAATATTACTACATCATAGTTTCCATTTCCATCATACTTAGATGAAATGCCCTTTTTAATGTTATCTATCTTTAAATCATTTTCCATAAAAGCTCTAGAACTTTCATCCTTTATCAAAATCTCTGATTTTTCTCTTGGATCTCCATTTCCAACATCAACTTTATCATATCCGTTTTCATTTAATTGTTTTTGTACATTTGCAGCTAAGCCATTTATTTTTGTACAATTTAAAACTTTTATGGATAAATCTCCTCTAGCAGCACTAGGAATAACATTTTTTCTTCCACTTAAATTACTACTGTTTAATTGACTTCTTAATTCTTTAGTAGCCTTTTCATCAGGAATATAATAAGAAACATTTCCAACATATTTACCTTCTCCAGGTAAAGTCATCATTTTTATATTATTCTTATCAGTCTCTAATCCTTTAAGTCCATATGCAACAGTAACATCTAAAGGAATATTAGTTTCTATATTTTTATTTAAAATCTCTGCTATACTATCTATCTTTGTTATGGTAGATACTGATAGAACCTTATCTATTACAGCATTTATAAACTTTTGTTGATTTTTTATTCTATCAACATCTCCATTGGCTAATCCTGTACCATCATTATTTTTTCTCCATCTAAAAAACTCTTCAGCTTTTTTACCATCTAGGTGTACAGTTTCTCCCTTGTTGAAATGTATGTGTAAATCCTGCCCTGGATCGTCATAGTTCATATCCTGCTCTATATACATGTCAATTCCACCAATAGCATCTATTATGCCTCTAAAGCCTTCATAATCAACTTTAACAACATAATCAACCTTAACGCCTAATATATTTCCAACAAGCTGTTTAACAAGCTTTTCTCCCCCAATTGGGTAAGCAGCATTTATTTTTTGAGACTTTCCTCCAATTTTTACTCTAGTATCTCTAGGTATAGATATTAACTTAGCCTCTTTTGTTATAGGATCAAAGTTTGCTAGAATTATGGTATCTGTTCTTTTAGCATCTTTATTTGATACATCACTTGTATCACCAATATCCATTCCTAATAAGAGTACATTAATTGGCTCTTCAACCTTTATTACATCCTGTTTTACGTCTTTAACTATATTAAAAACTTCCCCTAAAAAACTGCCATATTTAAAATAAAAATATCCAAAAATACTTATAAAAAAAATAAGAATAAAAGCTAAAGCACCTAAAATTACTCTTTTTACCAAGCTTTTTTTATTGATATTTTTCTTATCTTGTCTTTTTTCAAATCTATTTTCTTCATTCCCCATATAACCCTCTCCAATTATTTGATTATTTTTCTTGCATTATTAAGAAATTTCTTGCTTCTATAGTTAAGGGATGTATTAAATTGCCTTGTTTTATTACAAATAAAATTGTATTTTCTAAGCCTTTTAATACTCCTTTATCTAAATCTTCTCTTGTTATTTCTCTTAATTCTTCAACCCCTGGGAAATCTCTACCTGGCTCAATATAGTCAGCTATATATATTATTTTTTCTAGAGTACTCATATCTTTTTTGGCTAAAGTATGATATTTCACAGCATCTAAAACCATTTCATCCTCTATTCCAAACTTTTCTTTAGCTACTATGGCACTGACAAATCCATGTAAAACTTGAGGTGATTTTAAGGTTATTTCATCTAGTTCATAACCATGCTCTTCTAATATTTTCACTTGTTCATCTACAGGAATATATTTTGCTACATCATGAATTAATGCAGCTAATTCTGCCTTTTGTATATCTTCTCCATTTATTTTAGCAAGTTCTTTAGCAGTTTCAACAACCCCTAAAGTATGTGAGTATCTACTTCCCTTAATAGTCTCTTTAACATAATTATTTATTTCCTCTAATGACCACATAGTTACTCTCTCCTATACAAATTATATTTATCTATTATATCCACTACACCTGGCGGTAAAAAGAATTTAACTTCTAGAGAATCATGAACTCTTTCTCTTATAAGAGTAGAACTTATCTCTATATTAAGTAAATCTAAATATACTATATTAGTACAATATTCTCTATCAAACTCTTCTTTCCTCTTTAATAAATCATTTTTATCAAATCCAGGTCTATTAAAAACCACTAAATTACTAAATTTAAAAATTTCATTTATATTTTTCCATGAATTTAGGTTTATAAGACAATCTGCTCCGGTTATGAAATAGAGCTCTACTTCTTTAAAACTTTCATGTAAATATCTTAAAGTTTCATAAGTAAAGCTCAATCCTTTTTTCTCTATTTCATAGTTATTTATGGAAAAAAAGCTATATGGCTCTATAGCTTTTTTAACCATTTCATATCTAATTATTTCATCAGTTATATCTTTCCACTTCTTATGAGGTGGATTGCCTGCTGGCATGAATATAACTTCATCTAGTTCTAATATTTTATAGGCTTCATAAGCTATATAAATATGGCCTATGTGTATTGGGTCAAAAGTTCCACCAAATACTCCTATTTTTTTCATATTACTTCCCTTTTTTAGGTAATTCTATCTTAGGATTATTTTTTGATGCTCTGTAAAGAACTATTTTGTTTCCTATAGATTGAACCCCTTCACATCCTAATCTTTCACAGATGAAATTTGAAGCTTCTCTTGTCTCTAATCCACTATTTTCAAGAACATTTATTTTTAAAATTTCTCTTGCTTCTAAAGCATCATCAACTTGCTTTAAAAAGTTATCTTCTATTCCATTTTTACCTATTTGAAATATAGGAGTTAATTTAGCACCTAATCCTCTTAAATATGCTCTTTGTTTTGTTGTTATCATTATTTATCCTCCATTAATTATAGTAAGTATTCAAACTCAAAGTCGTTTAATCTTACCATATCTCCATCTTCTATTCCCATTTCTCTTAACTCATGGAATATTCCTTTATTATTAAGAACCTTATGGAAATATCTTAATGAATCAGGATCATTTACATTAACAGCTAATAATAATCTGTCTACAAATGAACCTTCTACTACATAAACCTTTAATCCATCTTCTTCTATTGGATTTATAGTATATGTAAACTTCTTATCCTCTGGAATGAATCTTTCATCTTCTGGGATTTCTAAATCAGTAACAGGAATATCTTTAAGCATTCTAGCCGCTTCTTTTATTACTTCCTCTACTCCTTGTGAAGTAGCTGCTGACATTTTAAATACCTTATCAAATCCCATTTTATTAACTTCAGCTTTGAAGTTTTCAAAAATTTCTTCATCAAATAACATATCGCATTTATTTGCTACTACTATTTGAGGTCTATCCCAAAGTTTAACACTGTAGTTCTTTAATTCTTCGTTGATTCTCTTGAAGTCTTCAACTGCGTCTCTTCCTTCAACTCCTGAAATATCAACAACATGTATTAAAAGTCTTGTTCTTTCTATATGTCTTAAGAAGTCTAATCCAAGACCTACACCCTCTGAAGCTCCTTCTATAATACCTGGTACGTCTGCCATAACAAATGGCTCTATTCCTGGTACAGCAACAACTCCTAAATTAGGTTTTAAAGTTGTGAAGTGATAGTTAGCTATCTTTGGTTTAGCCTTAGTTACCACTGAAAGTAATGTTGATTTTCCAACGTTAGGGAATCCTAAAAGACCTACGTCTGCTAATAGTTTTAATTCTAAAGCAACCCATCTTTCTTCCCCTGGCATTCCTGGCTCAGCAAAAGTTGGCGCCTGTCTTGTAGGTGTACAGAACTTACAATTTCCCTTACCACCTTTTCCTCCTCTACAGATTGTATATGTATCATCTCTATGAGAAAGGTCTGCCATTACCTTATTAGTTTCAACATCTCTTATTATAGTTCCCATTGGAACCTTTATTGTTAAATTTTCACCATCTCTTCCGTAACACTTAGAACCTTGACCGTCTTGTCCTCTGCCTGCTACGAATTTTCTCTTATATTTGAAATCTAAAAGAGTTGTCATTCCTGGATCTACTACAAAAGTAACATCTCCACCTTTTCCACCATCTCCACCATCTGGTCCACCAAGTGGAACGTATTTTTCTCTTCTAAAAGAAACAGAACCATGACCACCATCTCCAGATTTCACAAATATCTTGGCCGTATCTATAAACATGTTTTCTCACCTTGCTTTCTCTATAAAATGTTCCTTTTTAGTATATTATAACCTTACTTTAATATAAAAACACAGCTTTTTTAATGCTATGTTCTTATATGGTTAAATTTTTTATTATTAATCAAAAAGCACCCTAAGTAAGGGTGCTTTTATAAAACTAAATATATTATTCAGCTATAACTTCTTCTACGTTTACTGGGTAAACAGAAGCTTTTTTCTTGTCTCTTCCAAGTCTTTCGTATTTAACAACACCATCGATCTTAGCGAATAAAGTATCGTCTCCACCTTTACCTACGTTAGCACCTGGATGAATCTTTGTTCCTCTTTGTCTTACTAAGATGTTTCCAGCAAGAACGAATTGTCCATCTGCACATTTAACACCAAGTCTTTTAGCTTCAGAATCTCTACCGTTCTTTGAGCTACCAACCCCTTTTTTATGTGCAAATAATTGAAGGTTCATTTTTAACATAGTCTACACCTCCTCTTTTATTATCTCTATATATTTACAACGCGTTTTCTTTCCTAAACTGCTATCCAGCCCTAGGACTAGACTCGCTAAGCTCATTTCAAAAGTTTTAAGTAAAACTTGAGCTTCAACTATTTCTTCATGGGTAAACCCATTCAGATCTAGTTTTAAATATCCATCACTCATTTCATAGTTTACATTAAGTTTTAAAACTTCATCTAAACCAATGATTGCACTTTGAGATAATACTGATACGGAATTACATATCATATCGTACGCCTCTCCAGCTAGAATAGCATCTCTGCATTCCATTGCGTGTCCTTTAATAGTGAAGGAAATTATGTTATCTTCTTTTGATTGAAATTTAACTCTAATCATATCAGAAAATTAAGCTTCGATCTTTTCGATAACGATCTTAGTGTAAGGTTGTCTGTGACCATTTTTTCTTCTGTAGTCTTTCTTTCTTTTGTATTTGAATACAACAACTTTCTTAGCTTTTCCTTGAGCTAATACTTTTGCTACAACCTTAGCACCCTCAACTACTGGTGCACCAACTTTGATTTCTCCGTCTTTAGCGACTGCAAGAACTTCTGTTAATTCAACTGTTGAGTCAACTTCAGCGTTAAGTTTTTCAACGAATAATACGTCTCCTTCTTGAACTCTGTATTGTTTTCCTCCTGTAGTTAATACTGCGTACATTAAAACACCTCCTCATAACGGTCTCGCCACTTAAGGTAAACTAATTAAAGTTATTTTTAAAACCTATTCGTGAGCGGTTTACAAAAGCCATTCTATCATAGCTAAAGCCTTTTGTAAAGCTAAATTTAATATTTTTCGATATTCTTCACCAAATACTCTTTTACGCTTTCTATTTGATTTTTAAAGATCAATGGTTCTACTTTATAAAAGTCTTTAGATTCTTGAAAATTCAAGTAAATATTTAAATCTAATGCTCCAATTTCTTTTAAAAACTCAAAAATATTTCCTCTAATATCTTTTTCATAAATAGAGTTTATTTCTATATGGAAATCTTTTATCTTTCCTTCTCCATTTTTCTTCAAAATCTCATTTCTTAAAAGAAGATTTATATAAGATAACTTTAATCTCTTTCCATGACCATTGCATGCTAAGCAATTTTCTTCTATATATTCATAAATACTTTTTCCTTTTCTATATCTTGTTATTTGTACCAATCCAAGTTCTGTAAAAGGAAAAATTTTAGCTCTTTGGCTATCACTTTTAAATTCATCTTTTAATATTTCTAATATTTTTTTCTTGTTTTCCTGTGAACACATATCTATGAAATCAACTAATATTATTCCACCTAAATTTCTAATTTTAATTTGTCTAGCAATTTCTATTGCTGCATTTTTATTAGTTTCATAAGCAGTTTTTTCTTTATTTTTATGATTTGTATTCTTACCTGAATTAACATCTATAACATACATAGCCTCTGTTTTTTCTATAACTATGTCTCCGCCACAATTTAAATTAACTCTATTATTTCTAAGGCTAAGAATTTCTTTTTCAATACCATAATAATCAAAAAGACTTCTGGCATCATCATAAAGAATTACTTTTAGATATTCAGAATTAGAAATACTATCTTTTATTCTTTCGTAATCTTCTATAGAATCAACAATTATTGAAGAAGTATAAGCATCAATGTCATCTCTAATTATCTTATTAATAAGGTCTCCTTTACCCAATAATCTTTTTGGATTTAAGGAGAATTTACCTTCTCTAATAACCTCTTTATAGTTTCTATATAGTTCTTCTATTTCTTCTTGAATCTCAAAAATACTAGCTGATTGGGCTTTTGTCCTAACAGTAACCCCTAATTCACTTGGTTTTATCAATGAATTTTCAAGTTCTTTTTTAAACTCTAGATTTTCTATCTTTCTTGAAATTGAAATATCATTTCTTGAAGTTTCTAAGACGCAATATCTTCCTGCTAAAGATATTTTTGAAGTAACTTTTGCCCCTTTACTTCCAAATTGCTCTTTTAATACTTCAACGATTATTCCATCTCCTTGTTTAAGATCTTTCTCATCTTCTCCAAGTATCATATAGGCCTGTTTACTATACCCAATATCTATAAAGGCACTCTTTATTCCTGGAACTACTCTTTTCACTATACCTTTATATATCTCTCCTTGAACAGGTTCTAGACTCTCTTCTTCTATATAGCACTCACTTAAAAGATTATTTTTCTTTATGGCAACCCTTAATAAATTTTCTCTTCTTTCTACGTATATATCTCTCATGAATTCACTTCCTAATTTAGATGTATTTATATAGAGGAACTAATGTATTCCCTTTGTATGCATACATCTCAACTCTTTTTATTTCTACGAAAGCTTCTTCATTAACATTTGATGTATTTTCTTTTATAACATTTGCTAAAAGATCTGCTGAAAGATTTTCTCTACTTCCACAGCTTATAGTTGTATTTACAATTAAATAATTGTCCTTAGTCCAACATTTAAAATCTTTTATAAATGGTTTTATATCAGCTTCTTTTTCGCCTTTTTTAGTTCTTTTTATTGTTATTATTTCTTTTTGAGCCATTAAAGCATTAACTTCTTCTTCAGCCTTAGAAATATCATTATATCTTATTTTTATTGTATAATTTGCAGCATCTAAAAGAGCCATAGCTGCTGGTAATCTCTTAACATTGTGTATAACTGGACTCTTTGAAACTTCTAAAAATCTAATACCATTTGCTGAGAATTCATTTAACTTTTCTTTTACTGCCTCTTCATTCATATCTTCAGTTAAATTTAAGTCTAGATAATCTCCCTCAGAATATACACCAACTGATAAAGGTTGTGCTATTGCTAAGGCCATATGAGGGTTAAATCCTTTTGAATATTCAACTGGAAGCTCAGCTCTTCTTACTATTCTTTGAATTGTTCTCATTAAATCTAAGTGAGAAACAAATTTTATATCTGCATCTTTAGTAAATTTAATTAAGTATCGCACCTTCAAAACACTCCCCATCTTTAAAGTTTACATTTACTCCACAACCTGTACATCCTTTTCTACAGTTTTGAGTAGGTTCACCAGTTTTAGCTTTTTCATTTTCTCTTTCAAGATATTTTCTTGTTACTCCAATATCTATGAAATCCCATGGTAAAATTTCATCGTAGCTTCTTTGTCTGTAAACATAGAAATCTCCATCTACATTACACTCAGCTAAAGCTTCTTGCCATAATTCAAAGTCAAAGTATTCTGACCATCCGTCGAATTTAGCACCTTTTTCGTAAGCTTTTATTAATACATCACAAAGTCTTCTATCTCCTCTAGCTAAAACAGCTTCCATATATGATGTTTTTTGCTCATGATAGTTATAAACTATGCTTCTTGATTTTATAGCACCTTTAACAGCATTGATTTTCTCAGTTACAATGTCCATTTTTTCCATTGGTGCCCATTGGAATGGTGTAAATGGTTTTGGTACAAGAATAGAAGTACTTACAGTAATTCTAAGTCCTTTATTTCTTATATGTTTAGGTACAGCAAAGTATTGATCAGCTATTTTTTCTGCTAATAATCCTATTTCTGCAGCATCCTCAACTGTTTCATAAGGAACTCCAAGTATAAAGTATAATTTTATTGTACTCCATCCTGATTCAAAAGCATTTTTAGCTGCTTCTAATATTCTTTCCTCTGATAATCCTTTATTTATAACATCTCTCATTCTTTGAGAACCAGCCTCTGGCGCAAAAGTTAAACCAGTTTTTCTAACCTTTTGAATTTCTTTTAATAGATCAACTGAGAAAGCATCTACTCTTATTGATGGTAGGGCAACACTTACATTATTCTTTCCGTGCTCTTCTATAAGATCTTTCACTAATCCTTGAATATCAGAATAATCACAAGTACTTAGTGAAACTAATGAAACCTCATCATATCCTGTAGCTTTAAGCATTTTTCTAGCTTGATCTAATAAAGTTTTTCTGCTCTTTTCTCTAACTGGTCTGTATATCATTCCAGCTTGACAGAATCTACATCCATTAGTACATCCTCTAAATAATTCTAAAACAACTCTGTCATGAACTATTTCACTATAAGGTACTATTAAACTTTCTGGGAAATCAACTTGGTCAAAGTTATTTATGATTCTCTTTTTAACCTTTTTAGGTACATCATCGTACTTAGGTATAAATTCTTTTATTGTTCCGTCTTCGTTGTATGTAACATCATATAATGATGGAATATAAACACTTGGAATATGACTAGCTTCTCTTAAATAAGCTTCCTTATTAAAGTTATCTTTATGTTTTTGATAAAGATCTAAAAGATCATTTAATCCTTCTTCACCTTCACCTAATTGGAATATGTCAACTATATCATATAAAGGCTCTGGGTTATATGCACAAGGTCCACCAGCTATTACTAAAGGATCCTTCTCTGTTCTTTCTGATGCTCTAAGTGGAATTCCACCCATATTTAGCATATTTAATATATTTGTATAACTCATTTCGTATTGAAGAGTAAATGCTAAAAAGTTGAATTCATTTATAGGATCTTTAGTTTCTAAAGCGTATAAAGGAATATTATTCTCTCTCATAAGCTTTTCCATGTCTGGCCATGGAGCATATACTCTTTCACAATATGTATCTTTTCTTTGATTTAAAACATGATATAAAATTCTTGATCCTAAGTGAGACATCCCTACTTCATAAACATCTGGGAAGCAAAATCCAAATCTTATATCAACTTCTTTTGGGTCTTTTATCACTTCATTAAGTTCTCCACCTACGTATCTAGATGGCTTCTCAACTCTATATAAAATATCATCAGTTATTCTTACCATTTAGTTTCCTCCTACATTTTTATAAAATATTAAAGCTAATATCTATAATAAAAAGAGAAGTATACCTCTTTATACTTCTCTCATATTAACAATTTCTATTCTATCACAAAGAATAATTATAACCAATATATTTATTCTTTTCTATACTTAATGTAATATTCTCTTAAATTAATGTTTCCAATTGTCTTTAAAGTCTCTATTATTTCATTTTCTCTTAAGACATAAAGCAAATTCATTTCTTCATCTAAAACATAAAATATATTAAATCTATTTTTATCAATAATTCTAAGAAGATTAACCATATCTTGTTCACAATATACAGAAGTTACTCTACTGTCTATGTATTTCTTATTAATTAATCGTTCCCTCTTTTTCGTTATATCACCCATAATTATATACATTACCTTTCTTCTCTCATTATAACTTAAATAGATTATAAATATTCCTGCTAATATACTAGTTATATTTATTTCACCTAAAATCACAATTCCTAATATAGACAACAAAATAAATGCTATTCCAAATGAATAGCTTATCTTCATCAATATATTATTGACATCCTTAAAAATCATCTTCTCCTCTAATATTGCCCCTAATATTTTCCCTCCATCTAAGGGATAGGTAGGAAGCAAATTAAAAATAAATAGAACTAAATTTATTTCATAGGTAGAATAAATATATTCACTTTTAAAAATTAATTTATAAATGCAGAAAAAAATCATGGCAACAATTCCATTTAAAATAGGACCTGCAAAGCATACTATTAATTTTTCTCTTGAACTTAAATCTTCATAATCTTTTATCTCTAATCTAGCTCCTAGAATATGAAGTTTAAATTTCTCTGACTCTATATTTAATTTTAATAAAACAAAATAATGAGCTAATTCATGTATTATAATCCAAAAAAAAGCTAAAGCTAAGTTAAATTTAAATCCTAAAATAAAAAATGTAACAAGCTGTATAAGTATCTTTTTATCGATTTTCACTGCTTATCTCCTAAAAACCTCATGCTTTCTTCTGGATTAACATACTCATTTTTAAATAATACCTGAATTATTACACCTTTTACTTTTTCATTCTCAGATGAAATACCTATTTTCTCTCCCTCTTCTATACTGTCCCCTTCTTTTTTTACCACCTCTTCTAAATTGTGATATAAAACTTCTAAGTCATCATAATAATTCATCTTCACAGTATATGTTCCATTTTCATTTTTCACTTCACTTATGGTTCCTTTTAAAAGACTTTTTACCTCTCCCTTTGAACCACTTAAATAAAGATTTTTTTCCTTTAAATTATTATTTTCCAAAGTTTTGACTTCTCCATTAAAAGGAATTACCTTACTTTCCTTTAAAAAGTCTATAGATTCCTTCTCAATAACCTGAAAATTATTAAAAGCACTTACTTCCCCACTATTTTCAGATACCTTTTCTTCACTAGCTTGTTTAGGTTCTTTTTTTAAATTAGAATTCTCTAAATTAAAACCATCCTTTATTCCACTACTAATAGTAGCTACTATTTTACTTTCATTTAAATCTAAGTTTTTATAGTATCCATCAGTTGATATTACCTCTTTAAATTTTCTACTTAATCCTACTAAAAATTCATTTTCTACTTGTCCCATTAAAAAAAAGCTAGAAAAAATAAAAAAGCCTAAAACCGATGAGAAAACAACTTCCTTAATTACGTATTTTCCCAAACTATCTTTCTCTCTTCTCTTATAAGAGCCTTTAGTTTTGAAATTCACCTCATGATTAGGAGAAGTTTTTCTTGTCTTATTTATTTTTCTATAATACTTCTCATATTCTTTGTTATAGCTACCCATTTTTTCTTCTCCTTTCTAGAAATCTTTAATTATACTTAATATATATTTTTTTTATGCATCTTATAGAACTTTTATTACAAAGTGAAATATAATAGATATAAAAAAAATAAAAGTATTAAAATCATTATTGATCTTAATACTTTTATTTTTATTAGAATTTTAACTTTTTCTTTCTCATAGATATGTTTAAAACCAAGGCTATACTCACTATAGTTGTAAGCAATGAACTTCCTCCATAGCTTACTAATGGTAATGTTATTCCTGTTATAGGCATTATACCTATTGTCATTCCTATATTTTGTAATATAGCAAATATAAAATAAGAGGCAAATCCAACACATATTATGGAGCCAAATATATCCTTGGAGGTTTTAGCCGTCATTATTATTCTATATATCATTATTGCGTATAATAATAATAGTACCATTCCTCCTACGGTTCCCCAATGTTCACCTATTACAGCGAATATAAAGTCTGTTTGCCTTTCTGGTACGAATTCTGAGGAATAACCACCAACTTCTCCATTTAAATCTAACCCAGTTCCAAAGAATCCTCCAGATCCAATCCCTATTTTTGATTGAGTTAATTGAAGATTTATACCTAACTCATCTCCATCAGGATTTAAGAATCCAACAAGTCTATCCTTTTGATAGTCTTTTATAAGCCCTGAATTCCAAACTAAGGCTATTGCCACTATTATTGATAAAAGCCCTGCACCTATTACTTTCATATCTAATCCAGCTGCAAAGAATATACCAAGTGCTATGAAAAATGAAACCATAGTCATACCCATGTCAGGTTGTACAACTATAAATATCATTGGTATTATTGCATACATGGCAACCTTAATAAAATTTCTAAAGTCATTTATTCTTAAATCAACTTGTTCCATCTTCTTGGCCAGCATAAGTATCATGGCCGTTTTGGCCAGTTCCGAGGGCTGAATACTTACAGGACCTAATACAATCCATCCTCTAGCACCATTTATTACACTTCCTGCAAATCTGGTTATTATAAGTAGAACTATGGATCCCCAATAGAATATCTCAACATAATTATAAATTATGTTATAATTCCAAAGTAATATTATGTACAATGCAGCCATTGATATTATAAACCATATTAACTGTTTCTTAGCGAAAAAAAATCCTCTTTGAGACTTTGTCCCTAAGTATATGTTTAATATTCCAAACAGTACTATTAATATCATAGATACTAAAAGCTTATAATCAATTTCTCTTCTTAGTTTACTATCTAGTTTTAGTCTACTAAGCATTATAGTACCTCCATAAATTTTATTTATTTAACATAACTATTTATATAATACTTTATTTTTACCTATTTTCAATTACAAAATTCTGAACTTTTTAAAAGACTAATAAAAAGCTATCTCAAAAAATTTGAAATAGCTTATATTTTTAAATTATCTAGCTTTACCTTTTATATTTTTTATTGGTATATTTGCTACTAAAGATGGTGACTCTCCTTCTATTGGATTTGACTTTGTAACAGTTATGTCAACATCCTCATTTTCAATCTCTACATATTTAGAAAGTACATCTAATATTTCAAGTCTTATTTTATCTAAAACTTCATCTGATAGTTCCCCTCTATCATGGATTAAAATAACCTTTAATCTATCCTTAGCAACTTGTTTCGGCGTAGGTCTACTAGAAAAAACATTTAAAAAACTCATTTTCTCTCACCTACCCTCTTCTAAACAACTTTAATATAGAACTAAATATTCCTTGATGTTCTGTGTTTAAATCCATTATTGGAACATCTTCTCCTATTATTCTTCTACCTATATTTCTAAATGCTTGTCCTGCACTTGCTTTTTCATCTAGTACTATAGGCTCTCCTTTATTAGTAGAAACTGTTATGTTTCTATCATCTGGAACAACGCCTAAAAGTTTTACAGAAAGAGTTTCTATAATATCTGAAATGTCTAGCATATCGCCTTTTTTAGTCATTTCATAATTTAATCTATTTACTATAACCTCATGATTTTCTAATCCCTTAGCATCAAGTTTTCCAATAACTCTATCAGCATCTCTTACAGAAGTTATTTCTGGATTAACTACTACGATAGCTCTATCTGCCCCAACTATGGCATTTTCAAATCCTTGCTCTATACCAGCTGGGCAATCTAAAATTACATAATCAAACTCTTCTTTTAATTCATTTACTAATCTTAACATTTGCTCAGGACTTATATCATTTTTATCCTTAGTTTGAGCAGTAGGTAATAAGTATAAATTATTAAATCTCTTATCTCTTATTAAAGCTTGTTTAGTTCTACATCTATTTTCAATTACATCAATTACTGTATAAACAATTCTATTTTCTAATCCCATTAACACATCTAAATTTCTTAGACCTGTATCTCCATCAACAACGACTACCTTTTTCCCTTGTGCCGCTAAAGCTGTTCCAATGTTAGCTGTAGTAGTTGTTTTTCCAACTCCACCTTTTCCTGATGTTATTACTATCGATACTCCCATTACTTTCCCTCCATTAAATTATGTAATATTAATAAGAATATTTATCCGGTAAATAAGGCTCTACAATTATATTATTTTCATTCAATCTAGCCACCTCCGGATATCCTGTTTTCTCAAAATCATCCGGTGATATTGTTATTTTACCTGATATAGAAATTAATTCTGGTTCTAAAGAATAGGCCGCTATTATGGCATTTTCATTTCCATTATCTCCTGCAAAAACCTTTCCTTTTAAGTCACCTAGCACAATTACATTTCCATGTGCTCTAACTTCTCCCCCATTATTAACATCACCAATTATTATCAAATTACCTGCGTAATTTAAACATTGACCACTTCTAACAGTTTTTCTTACAAATTTTGTTCTTCCCTCATAAACTCCCGAAAAAACACTACTTTGCTTTTCTAATCGTTCTTCAAATATACAATCCTTTATAAGTATCTCATCAAAAAGTACATCTTTCAACTTTGATATTTGTCTTTCATTTATATATTTTAAATCAGTAGTTACAGTTAAAGTAGCCCCTTTATAAAACTTTTTTCCTCTACTTAACTTCTCTACTAAAGAATCAAGCATTTCATCAAAATTACCAAACTTGTCCATATTTATTATGGCATTTATTCCTAGTTTATTTCCTTTTATAAAAATTCTATCATCACGCATAGTAAATTACTATCCTCCAAGTATCCAACCCCTTTTATTCTTAAGGTAAATTATACATTAAATTAATTCTCACTTTATATTATATAAAGTATTTTTAATTTATAAAAGGACTTTATGAAATAAAGTAGTAAAATTTTGAAAAAATCAATCGTATTTTAAAAACCTATTTATAATTTGTTTAATTATTTCATTAAAATAGTAATAATAATTTAAAAACCCACAGAAATTAATTCTGTAGGTTTTATATTAATGAGCTTTATTTTCATCTACTTTAGTTTTATCATTTTGATTATTGTTATCTTGATTATTATTTTGAGATTTATCATCCTCTTTTTTATTTTCAGAATTATTATCTTGTGATCCTTCAACTGGTTTTCCTGAAGAATCTAATTCTGCATTTTCTACCTTACTATTTATATTTGAATCCTTGATAGCTTCTAAAGGTGGATTCAATGAATAATCATAAGCAGCTCCATCAAGATTTGTTGGCGTATACCCCGGATAATCCTTCTTTAACTCTTCTCTAAAATAAGTTTCATAAATAGTTCTTGCTATAAATGATCCATAATATCCATGACCACCATCATAAAGAACTGTTGCCACAGCAATCTTAGGATTATCTAGTGGAGCAAAGGAAATATAAACCCCGTAGTCTGTTCTTCCATAATCTGATTGGTCATTTCTGAAAGTAGCAGTACCAGTTTTACCAGCTGTAACTATTGGAAATCTTGACATTATATACTGTGCCGATCCTACAGCATTAACTCTTCTCATACCTTCTTTAACAGCATCTAAAGTATCTTTTGACATATTAACTTTATTTAAAACTTCTGGTTTAAATTCTTCTACTAAATTTCCTTGAGCATCAGTTATTTTATCAACTAAATGTGTTTTATATCTTGTTCCTCCATTTGCTAAGGTTGCCACATAACTTGCTAGCTGAACAGGAGTAAAGTTACTTATACTCTGTCCTATAGCAGAGTCAGTAAGGTTTCTTGGTGAAACTATTTGGTAAGCTATATCTCCAACAACCCAAGCAACTATTCTTTGAACTGTTAAGTTTATTGCCTTATCAACTTTTTCATCTTCATCCTTACCTTTTATTCCATTAAAGTTTTTAATACTTTCTTGATAGGCAGAATCTAAATTATATAAAGTTTTAAAATCCTTTTTTAAAGACTCACTTAAAGCTTTTTCATCAATAGTATTTCCATCTCCAAGCTTATTTAAGGAATTCTCTATATCTTTTTTTATAGATTCCTTAGCCGCTGCTAACTCTTTAGAATCCCTATCATTAACCCCTATATTAACCTGTGGAAAATCAGGAGAAGGAGAATTAACAAAGGTTCCCTTTTCAAGAGAATCAACTAAAGTAAATCTCATAAGAGCTATTGTTTGATTTTTAAAAGATTCAAAATTATAAACCTGACCAAAATTTTCAGATATTTCAATTCCTGTTGAAGCCTTTTTATCTGAATTTGGATCAACACCTAATCCAAACTGCCATGCATATTTTGCAATAGAATCTAAAGCTTCCGTACTACTCTTCTTATATCTTCCATCTCCATATGGATCTCCACCATTTTTATAATACATCTTTACAGCAGAGTCAAAATAATATGAGTTTGATGAATGTTCTAATGCAGTATATAAATCTGCATATCCTGTATAGTTTTTATCTCTTGGCCAGTTTGCAGGATTTTTACCAAATATCTCTGGATATGTCTGACCAAAGTTTTGTCCATTAGCATAAACTGTTGAACTTGGAGTTATAACCTTATCCTCTAAGGCAGCCACACTAGTAACAGGTTTAAAAGTAGATCCTGGTGGAATCATCCCTAAAGTAGCATAGTTATAGAATCTTTTTGGATAAAGATCATATAAATCTTCCCTTAATCCAGTTTTTGAATTTTTAGGGAAAAGATCATCTACTGTTTTATTTAAAGCATTTCTAGCTATAAACTGCTGTGCAAAGGCTTCATAGTCTGGTTGGAAGTATTCCTTCGCCACAACTGGATCTAACTCTCCCTTAGCAAACTCATTTGGATTAAATCCTGGATAACTTACTAAAGCTAAAACCTTTCCTGTATCTACTTCTATAGCTACTGCCGCTCCTCTTGTTGCATTCTTAGTATTGGCATCTGAATCTAATGTATTTCTTGTTTGAAGAAAATCTAAAAGATATTTCATTGAAGTTTCTGCTGAATATTGAATATCCTTATCTATAGTTAAATGCACATTATTTCCTGGATAAGATTCTAAGTCATAAAGTTCCTCTTTCTTTCTACCAGAAGAGTTTACCTTAACTGTAGTTCCTCCCTTAACACCTTTTAGTTCATTTTCAAAGGCTGCTTCTATACCAGCTTTTCCTATTAAGTCAGTAGAAGCATCATATCCTCTTGCTTCATACTTAGCTTTTTGATCTCCATTTATAGAAGCTACATATCCTAAGAATGAAGACCCTAATTCATTATATGGATAGTATCTCATTGGCTCTATGCTTACATCTATTCCTGGTAAATCATTAAGTCTTTGATAGAATATAAATGCAGTTTCTTTGTTTATATCCTTAGCTATTGTAACAGGCTTATATCCTGAGAAACTTTGCATTTTCATAGCATTTTTAACAAGCATATATCCTCTTATATCTTGAAGAGAATATTTCTTTAACAATATATCTGTTATCTCTTTTGGTTCCATATTTTTATATGACTTAACCTCTTCCTCTGTAGGATTTAAAACGTCATATAATTGATATTCCTTTACTAAGAAATTAAAAGCCTCATCTGGAGTAATCTTTAGAAGTTCGTTATCTATTTGGTCTTCTTCCTCAGCAGTTAAATCTCCTTCTTTATTCTTAAAAAGAACATTTTTAACCTTATCACCCATTCCAATATCTTTTAAAAGTCTTAGTTTTTCAGTATCACCTGAAACATCAAAATAAAGTTCTCCATTTTCATTAATTCTAATCTTAAAATTATCTAATATACTTTGATTATTTTCTTTTAAAATAGAATAAACTTTATCTATAGTAGTATAAAAGTTTTTCTTAGATTCATCTGTTTCAGTAAATGTTAATGTGTATGTTTGTCTATTAGTAGCTAAAATGTCCCCATTTGAATCATAAATTTTACCTCTTGGAGCCTGTTCTGATAGAAATCTCATAGATCTAGTATCAGCTCTTTGTTTAAATTCTTCATAATTAAATACTTGAAGATAAACTAATCTTGCTACTATAGATACAAATACTATTATCATTATTCCTATGAGAATTTTATATCTATCTATAGGCGTTTTTCCATTTATTGAACTTCTCATGTAACCACCTATTTTTCACTTATTTTCCATTCTCTTTTCATAAGATCTCTGTTGCATAATTTATAAACCCAATTATACATAAAGAATCCTATAACTACGTTATAAAGTACCATAATCCAAAAGCTTAATAAGTTTATTCTTATATTAATTAAATTTAATATAAATGCCACTATAAAAAACTTTATTATGGTAAGTAAACCTACTGATAGTACCGGAATTGTTTTTTTATGCTTAAATACACTTTCCCCAATATACGCAGCTATTAAGCACACTAACATATTTACTAACATATTTACCCCAAAGACATTTACAAAATAAACATCTTGAAGGAAACCTGATAAAACTCCTATAAATACCGCTTCCCAATACCCACTCATAAGAGCATATAGTACAGCAAAGGTGAATAATAAACTAGGATAAACACCTTTTATAGAGAAAAAAGGTACCAGAGTATTATCTACTATAAATAGTAAAAGACATATTAATATTAGTATTAATCTTTTCACTTTACTCCCTCTTTTCTAATACTTAACTATACCATCTCTCTCTGATGGTGGTACAACTACAAATAATTCTTGTAAATTATTAAAATCAACATATGTTTTTAATATAGCGGTTTTCATAACTTTAACATCATCTGATTGTACTGATGTTACTTCACCAATTCTTATTCCTTTAGGATAATATCCTCCAAGGCCTGAAGTAACTACTGTCTCACCTTCTTTTATTGTAGAATTCATAGGTAAGTTAGTTATCTCTGCTTGCATCTCACTACCATTTCTATATCCTTTAACTATTCCGTCTCCTGAATTGCTATCTCCTTCAATAGTTGCTGCAACAGCTACGTTTTCATTTAATAAAGTCTGTATTTTTGACCAGTTTGAGTGAACTTCTGTTACAACTCCCACTAATCCTTCTGGAGAAATCACTATGTAATCTTTTTTAATCCCTTCACTTGATCCTTTATCAATAGTGTAACCTTCTACAAAGCTATTTCCGCTTTTTCCTATTATGTTTGTACCGATATATTTATATTGATTATTTTCCTTAGAAAAATCAACTATTCCTCTTAAAACATCATTTTGACGCTTTAACTCATTGTATTCAACTAATTGATTTTCTAATTCTAAATTTTTCTTTTTTAAATCATTATTTTCATTCTTAACATCTGAAAAGTTATAGAAGAAATCAAAGACATCATGAACTTTATCACTTATTGTGTATACAACCTTCTGCACAGGGTTTAAAACAGTACCAACTCCACCTGAAATTGGATTTTTAGAATCACTCTTAACAGTAAATATAATTATTCCTAAAAAGGCAACTGACAGTACTATAACAGTTACTGCCAGTTTATTCTTGAAGAATTTCATATTCTATCCTCTTTGTTGTTTAACTATTAGATCAAACTTATCTAACGCTTTTCCTGTACCTAGTGCAACACAGTCAAGAGGTGATTCTGCTATATGAACAGGCATTCCTGTTTCTTTATATATAAGTTCATCTAGTCCTTTTAGGAATGCTCCTCCTCCAGCAAGCATTATTCCTTTATCCATGATATCAGCTGCTAATTCTGGTGGTGTTTTTTCTAAAGTAGTTTTGATTGATTCTATTATTGATGAAACCGGCTCTTTTAAAGCGTTTCTTATTTGTCCTGCATCAACCACAACAACCTTAGGAAGTCCTGATATTAAATCTCTTCCTTTTATGTCCATTGTTTGTTCTTCTTCATTCTCATCAACTTTGTAAGCTGATCCAATTTCCATTTTTATTTGCTCTGCTGTTCTCTCACCTATCATTAAGTTAAATTCTCTCTTAATGTAGTTTATGATTGATTGGTCTAACTCATCTCCAGCAACTCTTAATGATTTACTAGTAACTATTCCACCTAGTGATATGATAGCAACCTCAGTAGTACCTCCACCGATATCAACTATCATACTTCCTGTAGGCTCATCAACTGGAAGTCCTGCTCCGATTGCAGCAGCCATTGGCTCTTCCATTAATATTACGTCTCTTGCTCCTGCTTGCTTAGTAGCTTCTTCTATTGCTCTTCTTTCAACTTCAGTTACTCCTGAAGGGAAGCATACTATTATTCTTGGGCTTGTGAATGCACTTTTGTTTGTTATCTTTTCTATGAATCTCTTAAGCATTGTTTGAGTAACATCGAAATCAGCAATAACTCCATCTTTTAATGGTCTTATAGCCACTATGTTTCCTGGTGTTCTACCTATCATTTGCTTAGCTTCAGTACCAACAGCTAATGATTTTTTTGTTAAGTTGTTTATAGCAACAACTGAAGGTTCTCTTAATACGATCCCCTTTCCTTTAACGAACACTAGAGTATTTGCAGTTCCTAAATCTATACCCATGTCTTTTGTCATTCCAAAATTAAATAAACCCATTTTTAATCCCCTTTCCTAATCACAATATGTCTTTTTCTTTAAGACTTATGAATCTGTTATCTCCTATTATTAAATGATCTAAAAGCTCAATACCCATCATTTTTCCACACTCTTTTAGTCTTGTTGTTATGTTTATATCATCTCTACTAGGTGTTGGGTCTCCTGAAGGATGATTGTGACATATAATTATAGATGCTGCGCTATCTTTAACAGCCTCTCTAAATATCTCTCTTGGGTGTACTAAAGAAGAATTTAGCCCACCTTTAAAAATTTCTTTTTTAGATATTACTTTATTTTTAGTATCAAGGTTTATTAGAATCAACACTTCCTGACGTAGCATTCTAAGTTCATCTAAAACCAATTTTGCTACATCTGATGGCTTTGAAATTTTAACCTGCGTTAACTCAGAAACCTTAAATCTCTTATATAATTCACACATGGCTAAAATTTGAGTTGCCTTAGCTTCCTTAACACCTTTTACCTCCATAAGCTCCTTTGCTGAAGCTTTAAAAAGTCCATTCAATCCACCAACACTATGTATTATTCTATAAGACAATTCAACTACATTTGAATCCTTATTTCCAGTTCTAAGAATTATAGCTAAAAGTTCCTCATTAGATAAAAACTGAGCTCCATAAAAAAGTAGTTTTTCTCTTGGCCTCTCACCAGATGGAATTTCATTAATTCTTATATTTTTAGACATATTACAACTCCTTATTTAGAAATTAACATGCCCATTGAAAGTAATTTTAAAGTATTGTTATGTCATAGTTTTCTAATGCTTTATATAGTTTATTCAAGGGCAATCCCATGACATTGTAATAACATCCCTTTATTTCCTCTACAAAAGCACCACCTAAGCCTTGAATTCCATAAGCTCCTGCTTTATCCATAGGCTCACCAGAATTTATGTAATTTCTTATCTGTCTAGGATTTAATTCTGAAAATCTTACTTCTGTACAGTCGCAATCAGTCACTACAGTATCATCATAAGTATTTATTAAACAAATACCTGAATATACCTTATGAGTATTACCACTTAATGAAGATAACATACTAAAAGCATCCTCTTCATTTTTAGGCTTTTCCAAAACTTTTCCATCTTGAAAAACAACTGTATCCGCAGCAATAACTATAGATGGCTCATTAAGTCTTTTTGAAACCTCTATAGCTTTATTTCTAGACAAATCTTTAACATACTTTTCAATATCTCCCTTAAAGTCTATAGTATTTTCATCAAAGTTTGACTGAACTACTTCAAATTCTTTAACTATTTTTTCAAGAATCTCAACTCTTCTTGGAGATTTTGATGCTAAAATAACCTTCATTTTTCCACCTTACCTTATATCTAAAAAACTTTTGAATAATCTTATTTTTCCTTAAATAAGGTCTTGTATTCTTTATCCTATATAGTTTATCATTTATTATTTTTATAAACAAGTATAAATGTACGTGTATAGTAAATTATAAAGAAAAAAATGAAAGAGAATTTAACTCTTTCATTTTCATTATAATTTAAAAATATGTTACTATAAATTAAAAATAAATTACAATTATTTGTTTACTTTAAAATTATTTAAAGTATTAAACACTATTTGGTAACTTTCTTCTATATTTTTTTTAGTTATTTCATCTGGAATTTTATTTATACCATCTTTTAATTCTTTAAACACTTTAAAATACTCAGAATCACTGTGTTCCTCTAAGCTATTAACCCATTCTTTAAACTCTGTTGTCTTAACACCCTTAACAGAATCCTCTTTTAATTTATTTATTATATTTACATAACCATTTACTATCTCTATAATCTCATTACTACACACATCAGTCTTTGGAATCATAAATCTTCCCTTTGTATTACTAACACCTTTTTCATTTAACTCATTAGAAAGTTTAGTAGCTTCTTCTTCATTTCCAATGTGGACTATTACCCTATAATTTTCCGCTTCACTTAAGGATACTGCAATATAATCATCTTCTAATTGAGCCTTTACATTATTTGCATTCTCTTTATTTGAGTAGAAACCACATTGAATCATTACATACTCTTGTCCACCTACACTTTCAGCCATTACTTTATTATCTTTCGGCTTTTCATCTTCTTTTGCTGCTTTGTTATTTTCCTTATCTTTCTCACTTGTCTCTTTATTTTCTCCAGAAGTTGCTTCTATTCTTTCCTTTTCTGCTGTTTTCTTTCCTTCAGGCCATATAAACTTAGACATTGCAGTTGATATTACAAGTGCCACAACAATTACCCCAATAAAAAGTAATATAAAGCTTTTACCATCATTGTTATTATTGTTGTTATGTCCATTACTCCTTTTTTTATTCTTTACATCAATTCTAGTGTACTTCACCCTTCCCCCAACCTTTCTTTTAATTTAACTTTACTAAGCATTTTTCTTTTTACAAATTATGTAAAGCCCCTCTTTATATATTTATTTTACATAATTTGTAAAATTCCTTCTTTTAATTTTATTTTTCTTAAATTTTACATTTTAATAATAAATAAAAAGCTTTATTGAAATTTGCTTTTAGAATTCAAATCAATAAATTCCATAAAGCATTATTTTCAATAAAGCTTAAAAACTAAACTAATATATTATTTTAATAACAATTTATTTATCTAACAAATGATATTTTGCATAAAACTCTGGTGTTCCTAAACTTCTCTTAGATATAAGTCCTCCGTGATAATCAGATCCACCTGTTATTATTAGATTATTTTTTGTACAATAATCTACTAAATATTTTATTGTATCCTCATCATGGTGAGGATGATAACACTCTATTCCATCTACACCCCAGTTTTTAAATAATTCTAACATTTCATCTAATTTAAATTGAGACTTTCCATACTTAGGGTGAGCTAAAACAACAATTCCATTAGCTTTTTTTATAGTTTCTATAACTTCTTTAGGATGAGGAAAATCTGGATATTTCAAAGCTCTTTCACCAACAAATATTTTATTAAAAAACTCATCAATATTTTTGCATATTCCTCTATCAATTAAAAAGTTAAGAGTTTTCCATCCCCCCTTTGAAGGATCATGTTCATAAGACAAATAATCTTCAAAATCTATATCATATCCAGCATCAATTAATTGCTTTATTGAATTATCGTCTTTCTCTTGAAGCAATCTATCATTATTTTCTATTAAACTCATTAACTCTTTATTGTTTTTATCAAAATTATAAGCTAATATGTGAAACTGTTCTCCATTTATTATGCTTGAAACCTCTACCCCTGGAATGAATTTAATATCCATTTCTTCAGTTAAATCTTGCATTTCCTCTAAGCTTCCTATAGAGTCATGATCTGTAACTGAAAATAGTTTTATGTCTTTTTCTACTATTTCCTTTAATAACTCCTTTGGTGTAAGTGTTCCATCAGAAGCTCTAGTATGCATATGTAAATCAGTTCTTACTAAATTCATGTCTATATCCTCCCATAGTCTAATATGTTTATTATTTATTATTTACTATTTAATTTATTTATTCTTTTTATATGTTTATTTATATCTCTCTATAAAAGAATAAGGCTGTATCTAGCCTCAATAGTAAAACTTATAAGTAATATTATAGATAAAATTTAGAATTTAAATTCTTCTCATAGAAATTATAGGCTTAAGCTAAGTTCAAAGCTTTATAAGGATTTATTAGTAACTGTAATAAACCCTTATAAAAATCCAATAATTCTAAAATATATTTATAAGTTTTTTAGGTAATTTAGATACAACCTTAAATTAATTCTTAATTATTTTATAGCTTTTAATATTTCAACTAAGAAATCCCAAACATTTTTTACTGAAGATATGCTAACATGTTCATTTGGAGTATGAACATCATACATATTAGGACCAAATGAAATCATATCTAATCCTTCTATTTTTTCTCCTAATAATCCACATTCTAATCCAGCATGTATAGCTATTATTTCAGGATCTTTTCCTGTCATATTTTTATATACATTGCTGCAAAGTTCTCTTATTTTTGAATCAGGATTATATTGCCAAGCTGGGTATGGTGCTTGTATTTCAAATTCTCCACCTAATACTTCTGCAACGTCAGCTATTTCATCTAAAAGTTTAGTTTTTAAAGTTTCAACTGAACTTCTTGTTGAACTAGCAAAAACAATTTTATCCCCTTCTGTAGTAACAACACCTAGGTTTGTTGAACTTTGAACTAATCCTTTCATTTCTATACTATAAGTATCAACTCCATCAGGAATTAAGTTCATTATTTTTATTGCCTTAAATGTAGTGTCTTTAGAAAATACTTTATGATTTTCTTCTTTTTTAACTAAAGTTACATTAACTCCACTATCATTAGCATGGTATTCATCCTTTAATATTGAATCCCATTTTTGAATTAATTCTTCTAATTTTTTAACATCTTCTTTTTTAACAGCTAGTAAAGTGTCACATTCTCTTGGAATAGCATTTACCTTAGATCCACCATTAATTGATATTAATCTAATATCACAGTTAGCATTAATATCATTTAATACTCTTCCCATTAACTTATTAGAGTTTCCTCTTTGTTTATCTATTTCCATTCCAGAGTGACCACCTTTTAGTCCTCTTAGCATGATTTCATAAACTTCAAAATCTTTTTCCATTTCTTCAAATTTTATTGGTAAAGTAACTTCACTTCTAGCTCCACCTGCACAGCTTACTAAAAGTTTTCCTTCTTCCTCTGAATCTATGTTTAAAAGATATTTACCTTTTAATAAAGTTCCATCTAAAGCAATAGCTCCACCCATTCCAACTTCTTCATCAGTTGTAACTAAAAGCTCTATAGCAGGGTGTGCTATATCATTTGAAGCTAAAACAGCCATTCCATAAGCTACTGCTATACCATTATCTGCTCCTAATGTAGTTCCTGTAGCATATATATAATCTCCATCTACTCTAAGTTCAATAGGATCTTTTTCAAAATCATGTATAGTATCTTTATTTTTTTCACATACCATATCCATATGACCTTGTATTATTACTCCTGGTGCATTTTCATATCCTGGAGTTGCAGGTTTTCTTATTATTACATTTAATGATTCATCTTGTATTGTTTCAAGTCCTAAACTTTTTCCAAAGTTAACTAGGAAATCACTTATTCCCTTTTCATTACCTGATCCTCTTGGAATTTGTGATATTTCTTCAAAATATTTTAAAACACTTTGTGGTTCTAAACCTTTTAATACATTCATTTTTTACCCATCCCTTCCTATTATTGTGGTAAAATATAATTAATTTAATAATTTATTCTATTATATCAAATATATCAAACTTTTAAAGCAATCACTAAACTATTTTAGTTTAAACAAAATGAGGTGGTTTTTATGCAAAAAACAAAAATGATATTTACAATTGGTCCTTCAAGTGATTCAGAAGAAATTTTAAGAGAGTTCATAAGAATTGGTATGAATGCAGCTAGATTAAACTTCTCACATGGAGACCATGCAAGTCATAAAGAAAAAATAGAACTTATTAAGAGACTTAGAAAAGAAGAAAAATCAGCTACAGCTATCTTATTAGACATTAAGGGTCCTAAAATAAGAACACATAATTTTAAAAATGGCGAAGCTGAATTAAAAAATGGTGATGAATTCACATTCTCTTGCGGAGATGAAATATTAGGTGATAACACTAAATGTTCAATCTCTTATAAAGAACTATATGAAGACATAAAACCTGGTGGATCAATACTTGTTGATGATGGACTTTTAGAATTTAAAGTAAAGGAAGTCCGTGGAACTGATATAATATGTGAAGTTATTGAAGGAGGTACTATAAAAGACCATAAAGGTGTAAATGTACCTAATGTACCAATCAAACTCCCTGCAGTAACTGAAAAGGATAGATCTGACTTAATATTTGGTTGCGAGATGGAAGTAGACTTTGTAGCAGCTTCTTTCATAAGAAAACCTGAGGATGTACTTGAAGTTAGAGAAATTCTAGACTCTCATGGTGGAAAAGATATAAAAATAATATCAAAAATAGAAAGCCAAGAAGGTGTAGATAACATAAAAGAAATAATTAAAGTTACTGATGGTGTAATGGTTGCTAGAGGTGATATGGGAGTAGAAATTCCTATAGAAAATGTACCTATAATTCAAAAAAATATAATTAAGAAATGTAATCAAGCAGGGAAAATAGTTATAACGGCAACTCAAATGTTAGATTCTATGATAAGAAATCCAAGACCTACTAGAGCTGAAGCTTCTGACGTATGTAATGCCATATTTGATGGTACAGATGCCATAATGCTTAGTGGAGAAAGTGCTTCTGGTAGCTTCCCTATAGAGGCAGCAATGACAATGTCTAGAATAGCAAAAAAAGCAGAAGCTAACTTAGACTATAATTATCTTTTAAGAAGATTAAAGGATCCAAATCCAAATCCAGATGCCTTTGCAGATGCCATAAGTTATTCAGCATCAAAAACAGCTAGCAAATTCCCTACAAAAGCTATAGTAGCAGCCACTCAGACTGGTTCAACTGCTAAGATATTATCAAAATATAAACCTAGCTGTCCAATAATAGCTATTACTCCATATGAAAAAGTTAGAAGAAGCCTAGCTTTAAACTTTGGAATAATTTCTAAGAAATGCGCTTATTTTAATAGTACAGATGAGATCATAGAGGAAGCTAGAAAAGTAGCTAAAGAATTCCAAATAGCTGAAACTGGAGATAATATAATGGTAGCTGCTGGATTCCCAACATCAATAACTGGTGGAACAAACATGCTAAAAATTGAAAAAATATAATTTAATATAAAAAAGGGCTATATCAAAATATAATAATAAAACTTACAAACATATTCCGAGAATTACTAGATTTCGCTAAGAATTTATAATCATTACTTCGAAAATATCACTAAAGCTTCGAAACTTGCTACGCTTCGAACAGTCTCAGCTTTTTAACGTGATATTTTCTACGTAATAATTTAAATTCTAAAGCTCATCTAGATATTCTCTTCATACTGTTTGTAAGTTTTATAAAAAGCTATTTTGATACACACCCTTTTCTAATCTATAAAACCTATAAATTCTTAATGAAATCTATTATTTAATTAAATCATTCATAGTTTTTATTTTTAGAACTATAGATTTAATCCTTTGAATAAGTCAGCTAATGAATAACCTTCTTCTTCATCATTATACTGCATATATTCATTTGAAGTTTCTACAGCATCTTTTATACTTAAGCTCATTTTCTTGTTTTCATCATCTATATTTAAGATTTTAACCTTAACTTCTTGACCTAATTCTAAAATATCTGATGGCTTAGCTATATTTTCATCAGTAATTTCTGAAATATGAACTAATCCTTCTATTCCTGGTAACACTTCAACAAAAGCTCCAACATTTATAAAATTAGTTACTTTTCCAGAAACAACATCACCAACTTTTAATCCTTCTAATGTTTCCCATGGATTTTTAATAACATCTTTTAATGAAAGTGCTATTCTCTCTCTATCAATATCTACTTCTGATACAAATACTTCTACTTCATCTCCAACTGATACAACCTCTTCTGGCTTATGAACTCTTGACCATGACATATCACTTAAGTGAACTAATCCTTCTACTCCACCAATATCAACAAAAGCACCAAACTTAGCTAATCTAGTTACTTTTCCCTTTCTTTTTTCCCCTTCTTTAATTGAAGACCAAAGAGCTTTCTTTTCATTATTTCTTATTTCTTCATCTATTACTCTTCTTGAAACAACAACTTTTCTATTCTCTTTATTAAATTCTATAACTCTAACTTCTAAAGTTTTTCCTACTAATTCTTCTAAATTCTCTATTCTTCTTCCTGCACATTGAGAAGCTGGCATAAATACTCTAAGACCATTAAAATCTCCTACTATTCCACCTTTAACAACTTCTTTTAAAGAAACTTTTATTGATTTTTCTTCTTCAAATGCTTCTTTTAAATCATCCCAAACCTTTATTGCATCTGCTCTTTTCTTTGATAGAAGAACATTTCCTTCTCCATCATCTCCACTTAATACCATTACAAATATATCATCATCTACATTTATTGAATTTATATCAAAATTCTTATCATTTGAAATTTCATTTCTTGGTACCACACCATCTGCAAAATGACCAATGTTAACTATTATTTCATCATTCTTTACGCTTATAACTTTCCCTTTAACTATTTCACCTTTATGAAAATGCTTTAACTCAAAGCTATCCATTAATTCTGACATTGTAAGATTTTCACTCATATTTACATCTCCTTTATTTAAGGCTTACTTTATAAAATATTTTACATAACTATATGTTATAAAACAAGTAGGCATATAGCTTATTGTAGTTTTATATAAATAAAAAATTACCTAATAACATATTGCCATTAGGTAATTAAACAATTTAATCTTCAATTGAAACTAATTCATAACCAACTTCTTCTAAAGCATCTCTTAAAGTATCTTCATCAACTTCAGTATCAACAACAGCTCTGCCAACTTCTACTTCTAAAACATCTACTCCGTCAACGTCTAATAAAGCTGCTTCAACGTGTCTAACACAATTTGAACATGACATTCCATCAATCTCTAAAATAAGTTTGCTCATAAAAAAAATCTCTCCTTAAAATTTTAATTTATATTATTTATTTTAATTTTATATAATAATTCATAAATATTAACCCTTAAGTTTTTAATATCTATGATTTTTAGCTAATCTCTAGTAAATACCCATGTATCTCCTTCAGAAAGCCTCTCATTAAATTCATATCCATCTAAATCAAAGTTTTTTATGTCTTCTGATTTAGTAATCCTATTCTTCGTTATGTATCTAACCATTTGTCCTCTTGCCTTCTTAGCATACACCGTAACAACCTTATATTCAATACCTTTTCTTTCTTTAAATACAGGGGTTATAACTCTAACTTTTTTCTCAATTTTCTTTATAGACTTATAATACTCATTAGAAGCTAAATTTATAATAACTTTTTCCTTGTGATTTTCTAAATCTTTTAAAACAGCTTCCATTATTTTATTTCCCCAAAAGTCATAAAGATTTTTAGAGCCATCAATTGAAATTTTTGTTCCCATTTCTAATCTATATGCCTTTGTTCCATCTAAAGGCTTTAATGCCCCATAAAGTCCTGATAATATTCTTAAAGAGTCATTACAAAATTCTAAATCTTCTTTAGTAAAATCATCTGCATCTAAACCTCTATAGGCTTCCCCTTTAAAAGATAATACAAAGGGTTTTTCATCACCATAGTAAATTGTATTCCAATCTTGAATTTTGGTGAATGTTTGCACTCCTAAATCTTCACTTATTTTCATAAGTGGGCATAAATCTTGAATTTCTAATTCCTTTAAATTATCCATGATTACTTCAGCCTCACTGATAAAAATAGGTTTGCTTGTTTCTATATTTAAATTTGGTTTTGTTAAATCTAAAGTTTTTGCAGGTGATAATAAAGCTATCACAAGTATCACCTCTTTCTAATTTTGTTAAAAACATTATATAATAAAATAATTTTATTTAAAACTACCCTAAACATATTATTATAGAATTATTTAAATATACTTAATAATAATACTTTCAGAAGATTCAATCAATATATTTATAAAAAAAATTAAGGCCAAAAGACCTTAATTATTTTTATATAGACTGTTATAACAGTGATTTATTATATCACTTCTTTTTATTATTCCTATAAATATCCCATTATCATCAACAACTGGTACAAAGTTTTGAGAGATTGCTAATGATATTAAACTTTCCATATTTTCATTAATACAAACACTTTTGTGTTTAACTCTTCTTGGTATTTCCTTTACACTAACTGTGTTAGTATTTTTAAAATTAAGCTCTGGATTTCTTTTTAAAGTCCAAAGTAAGTCCCCTTCTGTTAATGTACCCACATATTTTCCTGTTTTATCTATAAGTGGAATAGCTGTATATCCATGATGCTCCATTCTTTCGATAACTTGTCTCATTGTTGCATCAGTATATTCATATGCTACTTCACTTTTTGGTGTTAGAAAAAAAGCAATATTCATAATATATCAGTTCCCCTAATTTTTTATAGTAATTGTTATACTTTTATTTTATCATATATATGTTTTTTTAAGTGACAATCTATTGTCATTTAGCTAACTTTTTAAATTTATAGTCAAGATCAATGTATTCTGTGTCATTTATTAAAGAGTTTGTAGATTCATAAACTAAATTGCCTGATAAGGTCTTTTTTAGTACAACCTCTTGTCTAACATTTCTATTGCATTTTGGACATTTTCCTATTGATACAAATCTCCAACTAAATAATCTAAAAGGATGGTCCATTTCAACTTTAATATTACATTTAGGGCATTTAAATTCTACATCTTCACACTCTAAATTATAATTCTTTAAATCTTTAACCCTTATAGAAGGCATATTGTAGACATCTTCTACTATATACTCTTTTACCTTTTTACCATTATATAATCTTTTAAAAACCTCTGCCGTATAAACAGCATCATTTAGTGCATCATGTAGTTTACTTTTATCCATTTTTATCTTTAACTCTTCTAAAGCATGTTTTAAGCTTAAAGATTTTTTATGCGCTAATATCTTTGTACAATATTTTTGTATATCAATATATTTTTTTATCCAACTTATATTCTTATATGAATGATACTTAGCATTATTAACTATGTGAACAATATCATCAGTAGCCCAGGAACAAAGTATATCATCTTCCCCAATAAAATCTTTAAGGTTGTCCATGGCATCTTCGAATTTAATTCCATCTTTTAAATGATCTTCAGTTATTCCTGTTATATCTATTATCTTTGGATTTAAAACCTTAAATACTGATGGTTTAATATATGTCTTAAACTCATCAACTTCTTGCATGAACTTATTTAATTTTATAGCCCCAATCTCTATTATTTCATTATAGGAATCTAATTCCTTTAAATCTTTCTGCTCATTATAAATATTAGGATAAAATTTTGTAATATTTTGCATATTATTAAATTCTAGGTCTATTATTACATACCCCATTCTCTACATCCTCTCACTATCTATATCCATATATAATTATGCCATGAATTTTGGATTTTTTCATTAAAATTGATTTATTATTTATCTGCTACTTTTTCTAATAATAAATCTTAATTATCCTATCTAATAACTTTTATTTTATTGAGTTAATTCCTAATTTTCAATAGACAAAACTTAACTTTTATTTAAATAAAAAAGGGGGCTGTATCAAAATATAACAATAAAAGTTATTTTGATACATGCCCTTTTAATTTCTAAAACTTAGTCCAAAGTTCTAATGCTCTATTAACTAAGCTTTCATGTCTATCTTTTAATGAATCCATATTCCAATCAGATAATTCTAAAACTTCTTTAGTTATAGCAAAATCACTTTTCTTACTTAAGTATTGTTCAACTTTTTCAGCAAATGGTTTATTGTTAGCTCTAGTATTTTTAGCACCTGTTATTATAACTAAGTTACCAAACTTATTAGCCCAGTTCCTTCTTTGATCAGCTGAGAAGTTATCTTTCCAATAAGCTTCTTTAGCATTTCTAGGAAGAACATGCTCTATCATAATCTTATCGCTATAATCTAAAACTTCATTAGCTCTCTTTTCCATATCAAGTCTTACGAAGATATACTTAGGTATCATCATTCTACCTTTGCTATAGAAATCTATATCATTTAAAGCATTTTCAAAGTATGCAGTTGTTCTCTCTAAGTCATATAAGAATACTGGTGCTTCTTTTATTTCTTCTAAAGAATCTTTTTCTTCTATAGCTTCTAAAATTCCATAAACTCTATTTAATCTATCAGCAAATGAATTTCCGTTTACCCAATCAATAACAAGTCTTTTTTCTAGAACTTTAACAAATTCTAAGACTAACTTATCATCATTGAATTTCTCAGCAAATCTAATAACTGCTGCCATCCAATCATCATATGGTAAGAATTCTCTCATTATGTTTATTAAGTTTTTATAATAAGATTTTTCTTCCTCTGATACTCCTTCAAGATTACCGTCTATTATATACTTGTCATATAAAGCTTTTACAGCAGTTAAATGATTTACAAAGTTAACTCCTAGATATTCTGGTTCATTTCTAAATATCTTTTTGCTAAACTCTTCATATACGCTTTCTTCAACTTTATTTTTAAGCTTCATTGTTCTCATGAAACCTATGATTTGATCTAGTTTTTCCTTACCTAAATCTTGTTCATGACTTTCCCAAATATCAGTGTACTCTTTTCTTATTTCAGGATTCATAACTCTTAAGTTTTCACTCTTTAAAAGATCTGAATCTGTTAAAGGTAATCCTCTTGCATTTATTACATTGAATAATCTAAATGCTGAAGTAAATGATTCTGTTGTTATTACAACTAGTACAACTTTTTGAAGTAAATAAACTATAAACTCATTTAACTTTTCTTCTAAAAGTTCTCCATTTTCATTAAAGAAACTATCTCTAAATACTTCTATTGCATTAACCATATTTTGTTTAGCTTCTGAAAGTTCTTCCATGTCTAAATCTTTAACTAATTCTGTTCCACCATTAGTTAATATGTACTTTTTAAAGAACTCTTCTTCTTTTCCTCTAGCCTTAACTCTTATGCTCTCTTTAATTCCCATAAGAACATTTGGTTTTTGATATATTAAATCAGATAATACTTTTTTATACTCTTCATTATCTATTAAATCTCTTATTGCAGCAATTAACATGATTATAGATGTAAGTCTTTGTTGTCCATCTATTACATCATATATTCCACAGCCATCATCTTTATATTCCTTAGAACATAAAACAATACTTCCTAAGAAATATGGCTCATATTGATCAAACTCTTTATTTCCTCTTGCTTTATTTAGTTCTACTGACTCCCAAATATCCTCAACTAATTGCTTTAAATTTTCTTTAGTCCAAGAATATGCTCTTTGATAATCTGGGATTTCAAATAAGAACTTATTACTTAATAAATCCTTTATGTAATATTCTTTTGCTTTTACCTTTTCTGTAAACAAAATATACATGCCTCCTAATTTTTTGCTATTTATTCTAAGTCCTCTTTTACTAATAACTCTACTCATGAAAAAAAGCCATTTAAGGCTTTTTCACTAAATACATCATTTGTTTATTATATCAAAATTAATTTAATTTGTCTAAAATTAAGTTATTTTGCTGTTTATATATAGAAGTATAATTTTATTCAATATCTATTCCAGCCATCTTCATTAAATATCTAGCATTTCTTGTTTGTGAAACACCTTTTCTTAAAATATAATCAAACTTTAATTTATTATCCTCATAATATTCTCTAAAATTATAATTTTGTATAGTAGAATCTTTTTTCTCCATATCGCAAAGTTCAAAATCATGAGTTGAAACTAATCCTAAGGTATTTCCTTCTAAAAGTTGATTTATTAATATCTCTGCTCCCTCATGTCTATCTAAAGAGTTTGTTCCTTTAAATATTTCATCTAACAAGAATAAAATCTTTTCTCCTCTTTTTACTCCTTCAACTATAATCTTTATTCTAAGTATCTCTGCATAAAATGAAGATATACTTTCTTCAAGATTATCTCCAGTTCTCATACAAGTATAAACTTTTAATATTGGCGCTTCAAAACTTTCTCCTTTTACAGGAAGTCCTAGATAAGCTAATATACAGTTGAATCCAACAGTTCTTAAAAATGTACTCTTACCTGACATATTAGATCCTGTTATTAAGATTACTCTCTTATCCTTATTAATATCAAAACTGTTTCCAACGCCCTTTTCTCCTAACATTGGATGGCTAAGATTTTTTCCCTTTAAAGTATAGTCATCATTTATTTTTGGTATAGCCCATCCATGATTATTATAAGTAAATCCAGCTAAAGAAACTAAAGCCTCTAAATCTCCTAAAGAAATCATCCATTTATAAAACTCATCTTTATTAGAACTCTTCCACTTTTCAAGCTTTGATAGAATTTGATAATCCCAAAGTAAATAACAGTTTAATAAAAGATAAAAGGCATTTCCCCTATCATAAAGCCAGCTAGTTATCTTTTCTAAGCTTTTAAGCTCTTTACTAGCACTTTTACCCTTAATATCTAAGTTACTTTTTATACCTTGTATTATATTTGACTGGAAATTCTCTTTTTCTATTAACTCTAAAGCCTCTACATAAGTTTTTATTCTATATTTTAAATCTTCAAATATATTTAATCCTTTAATAACTTCCTTATTGCCAAGCTTCAAAATACCATAACTTATAACAAGAGAAATTAATAATATTTGCCATGAAATAATATTCATACCAACTAAAATAGTAATTCCAATATTTATTACTGGCATTATTATTCTAAGAATATTTAATAAAGGTGATATGGCTTTACTGTCTTCTTTTAACCATTCTCCTAAATACTTCTCTTTTTTTCCTTTTTTATCTTTTAATGAAGCTATAAATTCATGTCTAAAATCCACTTTTTTAGAAAGCTCCTTTAAAGCCTCCTGTCTTAATAAAATTTCTTCTTTATTTGGAAGTTCTTCTAACTTTAATAAATGACTTAATTTCTCTCTTCCATAAACAGTACCAGTTTCATTTATCCATTGAAACAAAGAATTTTTCCCGAATATATCTAAGTCATTTATAAAAGGATGCTTATTATCTAAATATTCTTCTCCTAAGTCATTAAATTCTCTCCACTTTCCCTCTAACCTAAGAATCTCTTTTTTATTAACATCTATAAGAGCTTCTCTTTTACTTATTTTATTTACTATACCTTCATGAACCTTTGCTAAATATAAAAATAATATAGAATTTAGCAAAAATAATATGATTCCAAAGCTTATTGATCCTATGCTATAAGCGTAGTAAATAAAAAATAAAATACTTAAAGAAACTACTAATCTTAATGCGCTGATTATATTATAGTCTCTCTTTAATCTCTTTAAAGCACTTGAATACTCTTCTATTCTTTTTTCATAAATATCTTTTCTATTCTCCATATTTATCCTCTCAAAACACTTTTTTAATATTATACCATAGTTAACATATTTTAATGCAAGACTCTCCTTTAAACTATGACACTTTCTAAATTTATATGAAAAAATGATTTAAATCTCTTATAAATAAAGTCTATATAAAAATTAAAAATATACTTAAATTAAGGCTTTAAAATTAAAATAAAAAGGCCATATCAAAAACTAATAATAAAATTTATTCTGATATGACCTATTTTTCTTGTATTTTTTGTATTTTTAAAAGTTTATCTCAAACAATTAACTAATTTTCCTATTTAATTTTGCTACTTTTCTCCCATGCCATTCATAATTTCTCTAATTTGAGTTTTAAGTATATCTGATTTTCCACCAAATATAGCTTGAATATTTTCTCCAACTTGCATTACCCCAGCTGCTCCAAGCTCTTTTAATCTTTCTTTATTAACTTTGCTTGAATCGTTAACTGTAACTCTTAATCTAGTTATGCAAGCATCTAATTTATTTATATTTCCTGCACCACCTAAAGCTATTAAAATTTCAGCAGCTAAGTCATCATTTACAGTTTCATTATCCATATCATCAAATATATCATCATCTTCTCTACCTGGAGTCTTAAGATCAAACTTTCTAATAAAGAATCTAAATAAGAAATAGTAAATTACAGCAAAGCCTAATCCTACAAGTATTACTAACCACCATCTAGTTCTATTTGGAATTACTCCTAATAGTATAAAGTCTAAAAGTCCCCCCGAGAAAGTCATACCTATTTTAACATTTAATAATTGCATTATCATAAAGGATAACCCTGCTAATACACAGTGGATTGCAAATAATACTGGCGCAACAAATAAGAATGCAAACTCTAAAGGTTCAGTAATTCCTGTTAAGAAGGAAGTTAAGGCAGCTGAGAATAAAATACCTGAAGCTATTTTCTTTTTACCTGGTTTAGCTTCATGATACATTGCTAAGGCTGCAGCTGGCAATCCAAACATCATAAATGGGAACTTTCCAGTCATAAATGTACCTGCTGTAAATGGAACTCCATCTCTTAATTGGGCAAAGAATATTTGATTATCTCCCATTATTAATTGACCTGCTTTATTTGTGTATTCTCCAAATTGGAACCAGAATGGATTATACCAAATATGATGTAATCCAAATGGAATTAATGCTCTTTCTATTATTCCAAATAATAAAGCTGATAGGGTTTGATTAGCACTTATCATATTTTGTGAGAAGTACAATAAGGCACCTTGTATTGGAGGCCATACAAATACCATTATTCCTCCAAGAATTAAGGCAGAAATAGCAGTTATTATTGGGACAAATCTTTTACCTGCAAAGAATCCTAAGTATGAAGGTAATTCTATCTTATAGAACCTTTTATATAAAGCTGAGGCTATAACTCCCATAATAATTCCACCAAATACTCCAGTTTGAAGTGTTGGTATTCCAAGAACTGTGGCATACATACCATTTTTAGTACCAGCAACTATGTCGGCAGTTATTCCTCCACCAATTCCCATTGTTACATTAAGTATTAAAAAACCAACTATTGCTGCAAGACCTGCAACACCGTCTCCTTCTGATAATCCTACAGCTACCCCAACTGCGAATAATAATGCTAAGTTTGAAAATATTATATTACCTGCATCAGACATTATTGTAGCTATTAATTGAAACCACCCTGCATTTAATGCTGGCACTAAGCTTAAAAACTGAGGATCTTGAAACATTGATCCAAATCCAAGTAATAAACCTGCCGCTGGTAATAAAGCAACTGGTAACATCAAAGCTTTACCTATTCTTTGTAAAACTCCAAAAGCTTTCTTCATCTTAATCTCTCCTTTTAAATGATTTCTTTCTTTATAATTCCTAAAATACACAAAAAATAAAGACTTAAATTTATTATTCCTATAAAACACCTATTTTATTATTAATAGGTATTAGAATAATAAATCTAAGTCTTGCCTTCTAACTAAGTAACAATACTAACTATTCTCTTTTATTTTTGTGATGATAATGCATTATATATTTTTGAAAGATTTTCTTTCATAGCATCTATATAACTTATACCATCTTCATTGCTTTCTAGAGTATATATTTTTTCAATTTTTCCACCAACTTCATTAGCTAAAGTTTGAGAAATTTTTTCACTTGCTAACTCAGGCATAAAAATTGTTTTTATATCATTTTTCTTACAGAACTCAACTATCTCTTGCATTTTTTGAGGAGTTATTTCTCCCTCTCCAAATAAGTTTTCTACACTAACTTGTTTTAATCCAAATTCTCTACATAAGTATCCAAAAGCAGCGTGACCAGTAACAAAGTCTTTATTAGCTAATCCATTAAACTTTTCTTTGTACTCATTTGCTAAAGAATCTAATTTCTCTGCAAACTTTTTAAAGTTTTCTTCGTAATAACTTTTATTATCTGAATCAACCTCAACTAAAGCATCTTTTATGTTTTGAGCTTCTATTTTAGCTCCATCTAAGCTTAACCAAAGATGAGGATCTACCTTATCACCTTCTTTTAATACTTCAGCCCCTTTAGAAGCTTCAACCACTTTCACATCTTTATTTTCCATTGTATTAAGAACTTGCTCTTTCCAATGTTCCATACCTAATCCATTATAAACAAAAACCTTAGCCTTATTTAACTCTAATAAATCTTGAGTTTTTGGTTCAAAATCATGTGGCTCTGTTCCATTTGGAACCATAGTCTTAACATTTACCTTATCTCCACCAACTATTTCAGTAAACTCTCTTAAAGGTTCAATACTTACAGTGACATCAACCTTACCGTTATCCTTTTTATTTTCTGCTGTTTTAGCACTTTGACACCCAACAAAAAAAGCAGCCATTGTTACTCCTAAAAAAATCGATACTAATTTCCTTCTCATACTTCCTCCTGTTTGCAAATGATTCGCATTATTATAATATAAACTTTATATTACTTTTCTATTATTGTCAATATTTATAATAAAACTATCATAAAAATAAAAAGGCCTAATCAAAATATATTATAAATAAAACTTATAAACATATTCCTAGAATTACTAGGTCTAGCTAATAATTGTTTGTAAGTTATATAAAATTTATTTTGATATAAGCCCTTCATTTTAAATTAAAGCTCTATTATATTTACTTTTTCCTTATCTTTAAGAATATTTATTTCTCTTTTTTGGCATGTAAATAAAATTATTTGATTTTTATAAACTCTCTTATATATTATATCTAACATAGTTTTTAATCTATTATCATCATACTGAGTAAAACTTTCATCTAATATTATTGGAACTTTTTTATCTTCAAATATTATGTCTATTATGCCAAGTCTCAATGCTAAATATATTTGGTCATATGTTCCACTACTTAGATAAGAAGCATCCATAATTTTATTGCTTTTTGTATCCTTAACAACTAAGTTATAATCTTCTGATACTCTTAAATCTTTATAAGCACCCTTAGTTACATCTTTAAAGATATCTTCTACCTTTTTATTTATAACAGGTCCAAAACTTTTTTGAAGTTCCTTAAAGGCTTTTTCCATGTAGTTTGTTGCAATCTCAACCCCCTTAAGTTTTTTCTCTAAGGACTTAATCCTTTCCTTAACTTCCGCTATCTCTTCATCTATTAAAAATAAACTTCTACAGGTTAACTCTTTGCTACTAATTAAATATTCTACATCCTTTATTTCTTTTTCAATATTTAACAAGTCATTATTTTTTAATTTTATTTCATTTAAGATTTCTTCTTCACTATTATAAACTTCATTTTTAATCTCTGATTCCTCATATGAAAGTCCATTTTTAACTTCTAAAATATCTCTTCCCTTAAGTAATAGATTGCAATTTTCTTCTACACTATTTAACTTATTTTTTAAGCCTTCCTTATATTCTATTTTAGCTTCTATTTCTTCTAATCTAGAATATACTTCATCTAAAGTAATATTTTGTAGTGATGTATTTTCTAAATAAGCTTTTATTTTCCCTTCTATTTCTAATCTTCTATTATTTAATTGATTTAAATCTTCCTTAATCTCATTAAATTCTGATTTTTTTCTTATTAATAAATCTTCCTGGCTTTTCTTTTCCCTTGAAAGTTCTAAGATTTCATCTATAGAACCTGCCCCTGTAACTCTTAGTAACTTATCTATAAAAGCTTCATTACTTAATATTTTTTCCTTAGTTTCATCTTCTTTTAATAAAATCAAACTTTTCTCTTTTTCCTTAATTTCTACATAGAGAATATCTAACTCTTTTTTAATAAATCTATAATCCTCTAAAGTTTCTTTAATAGAATACTCATCTTTTACCTTAAGGAATTGTTTATATTCATCAATTTTACTTTTTAATACTTCTATTTCCTTTTTCTCATTTATAAGCTCATCTATTTCATTTATTCTTTTACTTATATTATTTTTTTCTTTTTTATTTAAGCTACTTTTAGCTAATAAAAATATAAATAATAACATACCTAAAATTGAAAGTGCTAAAGTGATTATATTTTCACTCTTGAAATAGGATATAAATAAGAAAGCACATAATAAAATACTTATTACTTCCCCAACTCTAAAGAGAAAAATTTTTCTTGAAAAACTTTTACTTTCCTCTTCAATAATATTCTTCTCATCTTTTAAGTTTACATTTATTGAAGGATATATTTTTTCATTATTATATTTATCTAAATCCTTTTCTATTTGTAACACCAAATTATCATTTAATTTTAAAGCATTTAAATGACTTAAAAAATCATCTTTCTTTTCATTTAACTGATAAAGCTCTTCTTTTACCTTTTGAATAACTTGATAATTTTCTCTTAATCTATCATCTTCAATCCTAAGCTCTATTAATTTAGTTTCTAAATTATTTGATATTTCATTTAAAATTCCATAACTCTTTAATTTTTCATTATACTCATAAATAGATTCTTTTAACTTATCTATTTTATCTTCCTTTTCTTTTAGTGATTCTTTTAGAAACTCATAATTTTTAAACTCATCTCTTAAGTTATTTAACTTTTTCAAATCACATATAGCTTGTACACCTTTTAACTCTTCTAATAAAACTTTTAATTCCTCTTCTAATTTTTCTTTTTTATTTAAATACTCATTTATATTTTCATACTCATTTTTTAATTCTGATTTTTTTAAATTTTTCTTATGTAATTCTAATTCTTCTATTTTTAAATTTAAGTCAGTTCTTTTTTCTTTTAATCCTTTTAAGTAAAGCTCATTTTCTATATTTTCCTCATGAATTTTTACTCTTTTATATCTTTCTTCTAAAAGCTCACTTTCTTTAATTCTTAATAAATCAAGTTTTCCTGTTTTTCTTGAATTAGTTAAGGACTTTTTATTTTCCTCTAAATTATTTTTTATTTTTTTATAAGAAACCTCATCAGCTCCACATTCTAAGATATTAATAATTTTATTTAATACATCATCCTGCTTTGAACTCTCTACAGTACACCCCATTTGACTTATAAATAGAGTATTCTTAAATCCCTCGCTAGAAAGATTAAATACATCCTTACCAGGTTCTTGCCATGAGTATTTATTTATCTTTTCTCCAGTTATATTATTTAATATATTTCCCTCATCATATTTTTTTGTTTTACCAAAACTTCTATCTATTAAAATTTCTTCACCATTATCCTCTACAAGTAACTCTCCTGAAAAACTTCCTTCCCCTAATGGTGTGTACTTTGCTCTATCTGATAAAGTTTTTTTGCCTCTTTTATTATCAACTCCATATAACATTACCTTTATGAAAGATTGTAATGTACTTTTTCCACTTTCATTTTCACCATATATTATGTTTAATCCATCTTTTAATTCTATTTCTTTATTTTTTAATTTTCCAAAGGACTTCACATTTATTTTCTTAATTATCATTTAAATTCACTTCTCCATCTAAAATACTCTCCATACCAATTCTAAAAGCTATATCTAGTATCTCTTCATCCTCTTCATTAGATTCTAAAGCATCCTTGATTAAAGAACAAAAAATACCCTTAATTGAATACTCATTGCTCATTTCATCAATATCTATTTTCATTCTAGTAGAATTTACAATCTTACAGTAAAAGAATTTATCTCTAATTAAGTTTTCTATTAAATCACTATCTATTTTAAAAGACTCTTCTATATTCCCTTTTAAGATGATTTTAAATAGATTTTTTTCTCTTGATTCTTTTGAAATAGTATTAAGTATCTTATCTATAACCTCTTCTTTAGTTTTACAATTTGATATATCAATTTCCTTAAGAAAATACTCTCTTTTATTAGTCTTTATAAAATCTAGGTCTACAACTCCAAGGGATACCTCTCCTAATATTATTCCTTTATCTCCTTCTTCATCAAATCCTCTTCCCTCTGGACATCCTGAATATGCATAATAGGTATTACCGATTCTTTTTATTCCTGAAAATTTATGAATATGTCCTAAAGCAATATAATCCATCTTACTCTCTTCTATTTCCTTAAATAATAAGGGATTATACTCTCCTGTTTCATTATTCCCTAAATCACCATGTAAAACCATTATTTTTACTAAATCCTTATCCTCTTCTTTTGGAGTAAACTCCTTAAGATTTGACTCTTTTATATATTTTTCCTTAAAGGATGCTCCATAAACAACAGTATTTAATTCAGGTATTTCTATTCTTTCAATTTCATCCTTAAATATATGAACATTTTCGCCTAAGTTAACCATATTATAAAAAGATTTTTTATTATATGGGTCATGATTTCCTGCTGAAATAAATACTCTTATATTATGTTTTTTAAGTTTATCCATTTGATCCTTTATAAAAGTAAGAGTACTCTTTTCTATAGTATCATTGTCAAAAAGGTCTCCCGCTAAAAGAACTAAATCAACTTTTTCATCAATTCCTCTATTTATTATTTTACTAAAGCTTTCTCTTAACTCAGCTCTCCTCATTGTACCAATTTCCTTTGGTAACTCTTTAAAAGGAGTATCAAAATGAATATCACTACAATGCAATATTTTTACCTTTTTCACCAATATGACACCTCTCTTATTCCAATTTATTCTAATTTTATCATAGAGATTGTCAAAAAAAAAGACTACATAGAGGATATAAATCCTCTATGTAATCTTTTTTGCGGTAGAAGTTTAAGCATCATGTTTTGGCGGTTTACCCTCCATAACACTTTCTCCTGTTATAAATTTTTAGAGTCATAATATAGGATTTTTATAATGGTTATTTAATAATCATTATAATTATTCCTATTTTTTTAATGAATCTTTTTTCTTTAATTCAGTATTAGCGAAAGGTTTGTTATTTTATTTGACTTTCGTAAGCTTCTACCATTCTTTTTACCATTTCGCCGCCTACGGAACCACATTGTCTTGAACTTAGGTCTCCATTGTAATCTGAGAATGGTACACCTAATTCTCTAGCTACCTCATTTTTGAATTTACTTAATCCATTTTTTGCTTCTGGAACTAATGATTTTGACATTTCTAATTCCTCCTTTGGCTTTGGTAATTTGTAAGCTTGAAATTTGTTTATCTCTTGCTTACACTATTATATTAACCATAATTCAGATTATAAACCTATGAAATAGAAGGATTATTAACCATGTTATTCCAGAAAAAATCTATTTTTTATTTTTCTTTTTTAATATTACACCTGCACCTAATAATAACATACCTATTTGTGACATAGCTTCTGCACCTATAGGAGATCCTGTGTTAGGAAGTTTATTTTCTTTTTTAGAAACTTCCTCAATGTTATTTTGTTCATTATTTTTTTCATTCACTTCTTTAGATTTACTATCTTCTTTAACTAAAGTATTATCTTCATTTGAATTATTTTCTTTATTATTTTTTTGTTTTTCTATGTTTTCCTCTACTTTAGGCACATCTTTTTTACTTTCTTCATTAACTCCTTGATCCTTATTATTATTTTTATTATTAATAGAATCTAAGTTAAGATTTTCCTCATTTTCTTTAGATGTATTATTATCTAAAGGTAAATCTTTTTCATTTATTGATGCTATATTAGTATATTTTCCGTCTTCTGATGTAGGTATTTTTAATTCTCCTGAATTAACTAAATCTCTAACCTTTTTATAGTTTTCTGAATTTGGATCTATTCCTAATAGACACCAATTATTTTGTTTTTTTGCATTTATAAGGCCATTTTTAACATTTTTAATATAATCTATAGCTAAATTTCTTATTGTTCCTTCTTCTTCTCCATAAGCTGTCTTAGAATCCCAAAGTTTTTTAAATTCTTTTCCTTCAAAGATTCCTCCTTTTCCTTGCAATTGTCCAAGTCTATATGAATTCATTCCTAGTTTTAAAACATCTGTATCCTTAAGTTCTCTTCCATCTTTATACTTAACATCTTTAATCCTATTACCTTCTTTTTCTCGTAAATCAATTTTGTAAGTTATTCCTCCAAACATATCATTAGTACTATACTTTGACGCTCTTCTTTTAGGATTAAAACTTGGAGTAATATCTCCTGGATTTAATGTATTAAAATAGCCAGCTGCCCATTCCATATATTTTTTTAAGTCTTTTCCAGTTACTTCATAAACGCTTATTTCTCCACCAGTATATCTATAGTTATAAGCTATATCTTTCTTCTTTATATCACCTACATTTAACTTAGCCTTATCATTATCTATAGATAAAGCTATTACATCTGCTTTACTATAATATTTTCCTACTTCATGAAAGAAATCAATTAATGGAGTATCTTCTATATGTATAGTAGGTATTCCTTTTATGTAATCTTCATCTACCATGTTAACCCCTTCAAGTCTTCCAATAACTGAGTTAGCATCCTTACGCAATTCTTCATGGAAAGGTTTTAATAGATTTTCTATTTCTTTATCTGATTCTACATTAGCTACTGAAATAGTATCTGCATTTTTATTTTTAAGTACATTTTTTCCATTTTCTTTTTTAAATGTTAAATCTATTTTTGATACAGCCTGTCCATATTTTCCTGGTTCAGTTATAATAACTCCATTTACAACCTCATTTTTAACTAACTTATGCATATGTCCTCCTACAATTGCTGTAAGCTCTGGACATTGATTGGCAATATCTGTAACACCTGTATTGGAAATAGCATTTTCATTATCTAATCCCATATGCATAACTCCAATCATGGCATCAACTTTTCCATCTAATTCTTTTATAATCTTTTTTGTTTCTTTAACTGGATCTCTAAATTCAATTCCTTTTATATTATATGGTTTTTCAAACTCTTTTATCATTGGAGTATCCATACCTATAATACCTATCTTTATACCATCTCTTTCTATAACAGTATATCCATCCATAAATCTTGTTCCATCATCATTATAGATATTACCAGCTAATACCTTTCCTTCAAATTGACTTGTTACATGTTTAAGCACATCTAATCCAAAATTAAATTCATGGTTTCCCATTTCCCAAACATCATATTTCATCTTATTCATACCTAAAACCATAGGTTGGTGAGGTCCTTTATTGAAAGTTTCAACAAAGTTATCTTGAATTGAATCACCTGCATCTACAAGAATTAAATTTGGATTTTCATTTCTCTCCTTTTTAACAATTGTTGATATTTGTGATAAACTTCCTGATTTATTCTCCGTATCTGATGAATATTCCCAAGGAACAAATCTTCCATGTATATCTGAGGTTCCTAAGATGGTAACCTTAGTTTCATTAGAAATCTCTTCCCCCTTAACAACCTTACCATTAAAAAAACCTAAATTTAATGATAAGAACATCATTGTAGCTACACTTAATGGTTTAATTAGTTTTCTCACTATTTTTCATCCCCCTAAATTTTAAACTTTACCCTTAACATTATACATTGTTCTGAAATTGTTTATAATATTTATATATAATTTACATGTTTTCAGAATATAATCTTTCATTTAAAATTAATCAAAAAAAAATCAGTGAATTAATTCACTGATTTTCTGGCAGGGGCAGTAGGACTTGAACCCACAACCAATGGTTTTGGAGACCACTACTCTACCAATTGAGCCATACCCCTATAATATTATGTTATTTATTGTGTTAATTGGCAGGGGCAGTAGGACTCGAACCCACAACCAATGGTTTTGGAGACCACTACTCTACCAATTGAGCCATACCCCTGAACACAGAATTTATTATATATTAAAAATAAACTTAACGCAAGAGTTTTTTATGTAATTTTTTATTTTTAATAAAAAATCCACATTAATACTCTAATAAAACAATATAATATTGGCTAATAAAAAAATATATTTAGCTAAATTTAAATTAATTATTTCATCATTTCACTCTTATCTTCATCAATTAAAATAAAGCATATATAATATAAATTTAAAAAATCAATATTATATATGCTCTATACTTATATGTTTATAATGGTTTACTATGCTAATTTGAATCCTGACTCTTTTAATTTCTTTTTAATATTTTCAACATCTATACTTTTAACCCTAACTATAACCTCTTTAACATCAGTTAGACTCTTTGTATCTACAATAACTATGCTTAATATATCTCCACCTTCTTCAGATATTGTCTTAGTTATTTTTGATAATTGTCCTGGAACATCATAAGATCTTATTACTATTCTTTCCCCTTTATTAAGTCCAAAAGCATTGTTAAATTCTCTAAAAACTGCCTTATGAGTTAATATTCCTTTGAAATTATCAAATTCATCTACAACAGCCACAAAAGAAATTCTCATTCTTTCTAGCATGGATACTGCCTTTTCTATATGTTCTGATTTATTTATTATAGGAACTTCTGTTTTTAATATTTCACCTACAGTAATATTATTTAATACTTCATCTTTGCTTAAATTATTTTTAAAGTAATATTTATAGATAGAGCTTTTAGCTACTGCCCCTCTAAACTTATCTCCATCTACTACAGGAATTGATAAAAACTTATTATCCTCCATGATTTTTAGTGCATCTTTAAGTTTAGTATTAGAATCAACTAAATCTAGATTTTCTTTCTTTGTCATAATAGCTTTTACTAACATACAAATCCCCCCAATTCCTAAATTTACATACTATACACTATTATTATACTATTATATTATTACATAGTTATCCAATTATATTAAATTTATCAAAGTATTAATTAAAGATACTTTTCCCCTTTTATTGTTAATATTATAATAATTTTATAGGTATATGTTTTATTAAATATTAGGAGAATTTTTAACTATTTAAGAAACATAATAAAACTTTAAATGCTTTATTAAATCTACTCTCTCTTTTCTTTTTCTTTAAATTTGGATAGAATGATTAAAGAGTGTTAATTTGAAAGGAGTTCTTTATGGAATTTATAGTAGATAGTGTAGATAAAACTATGCATATTGGAAGACAACTTGGTTCTCTTGTAAATAAAGGAGATATTCTTTGTTTGACTGGAGACTTAGGAACTGGCAAAACTCATATAAGTAAAGGAATTGCAGAAGGATTAGGAATTGACGAGCATATAACTAGTCCAACTTTTAATATAGTTAATGAATATCATAGCGGAAGATTAACTCTTTATCATTTTGATGTTTATAGAGTTAATGATCCCGATGAAATTGAAGCAATTGGCTTTGATGAATATATCTTTGGTGATGGAGTAAGCTTAATTGAATGGGCTAATTACATAGAAGAACTTATTCCTGAAGAGTATATACATATAAAAATAGAAAAATTACCTGATATGGGTGAAAATTTTAGAAAAATAAGTATTAATGGTTATGGTGATAGATATAACTACATAAAGGAGATAAAAGAATGTTAGTATTAGCTATTGATTCATCTTCTAGCACAGCTACTTGCGCACTTGTTAGTGAAAAAGGAGTTCTAGGAGAAATAAACTTAAATGATAAAAAACAACATTCCGTTTTATTAATGGACTTAATAGATGATTTACTTAAGTATAATAATCTAAAAATTAAAGATTTAGATGGATTTGCTATTAGTGAAGGTCCTGGTTCATTTACTGGACTTAGAATTGGTATGGCAACTGTTAAAGGATTAAGTTTTGGAAGTAAAAAACCTTCTGTTTGCGTTTCTTCCCTTGATGCTTTAGCTTATAATATTTCAGGATTTAATGGAATAATCTGTCCTATTATAGATGCTCTTAGAGGAAATGTATATGCTTCTCTATATAAAAAAGAAGGAGATGAGCTAGTATCTCTTAGTGAAAAAGAATGCATTTCTTTAACTGACTTAATTAAAAAAGTAAAAGAAAAAAATGAGGATGTTATCTTTGTAGGAGATGGAATAAGCAAACACAAGGAAGCTTTAAAAGAAGCTCTTCCTAATGGCTCTTTTGCACCTAGTCATTCATCTTATCCAAGAGCAGCATCAGTTGGAGAATTAGGCTTAAGATTATTAGAGTCAGGAGTTTCTCATGATTTAAATACATATGCTCCTATATACTTAAGAAAATCTCAAGCTGAAAGAGAATATGAAGAAAGAATGAGATTAAAATAATGAATTCATATAAAATAGAACTTATGAATTCTTCCCATGTTAAGGGCGTTTTTGAAGTAAGTAAACTTAGTCTTGCAGAATCTTGGAATATGGATTCTATAGAAAAAGAACTTTCTAATAAACTAGCAAAATATCTTGTTGCTTTACATAGAGACAAGATTATTGGTTTTGTTGGCATGTGGATTGTTTTTCATGAGGGAGATATAACTAACATAGCAGTTCATCCTGAATATAGAAAACAAGGAATTGGAAATCTTTTAATAGATAATCTAATTACTTTATGTAAAGAAAATAATATAAATTCTCTTACATTAGAAGTTAGAGAGTCTAATATTCCTGCTCAATCCCTTTACAAAAAGCATGGATTTAAGGAAGAAGGGATAAGAAAAAACTTCTACAATAATCCAAAAGAAAACGCCATAATAATGTGGAGACATGATATTTAGAATATATTTTTTATTAGTATTTATTTTTATCTAAATCTTTAACACTAATATAAAATAATAGGGACTATATCATTTTGATATAGTCCCTTTCTATTATCCTAAATTTTCTTTCATTTGTTTTGGTTTATCTAGCATAGGTTCAACCTTAAATATTGATACAGAAACCTTTTTATATAAAGCATATGTTATTCCACAAACCAATATAGATTTTATTCCGTTAAATGGAATTAATCCAACTGTTACATATTGCATTAACTCTGCTTTTGACATAGCCATACCGTATGCTGGAAGTAATAAATAAACATTAGCTAATATTCCTACCACTTCTATACATAAAACTCCTAGTACCATTCCTAAAATAGCAGTTTTCTTAGTTTTATTTTTCTTATAAACTAAAGCTGCTGGCCATACTAAAGCCACTCCAACTAAAAAGTTAGCAAGCTCACCTACAAATCCTGTTCCAGTTCCCTTTACTATTAATATTAATAAATTTTTCATAAGTTCTATTATTACCCCTGCTAATGGACCAAAAGCAAAGGCTCCCATAAGTGCAGGCACATCGCTTAAATCAATCTTAAGCCATGGGAATATAGGTATTACTGGAAAGTCAATATACATAAGTATTACTGCAATCGCAGATAAAAGTGATAATTTAATGAATCTGTTTGTGTTTAAGGTTTTTGTTTTCATTTTGTCCCCTCCCAAAAGTTACTTCCTCTGGGGCTATTAAGTCTTTAATGATTTTTTTCAAATAAAAAGCCCTGATACATATACTTATATCAGGGCATATAAATTCAGAATTTAAATCATTAAACACTCATCTTCTTTCATCCAGACTATACTGTCGGCCTCGGAATTTCACCGAATCATGCTAAAAACTAGCTCGCGGGCTTTACCGCCGGTGGGGACTTACACCCCGCCCTGAAGACTTTTTTTATTTCATTTGTTATAATTTTAACTCTTTTTTATATAAATTTCAATATATTAAATATTTTTATCTACTAAAATTTTCACTTATTTTAATTAATTTTCTAACTTAACCTTCTTTTTTCATTGATAATGAAATTCTCTTTCTTTTTAAATCAACATCTAATATTCTAACTTCTACAACATCTCCAACCTTAACTATATCAAGTGGATGTTTAACAAAGCTATCTGCCATTTGGCTCTTATGAACTAATCCATCTTGGTGAACTCCAATATCTACAAAAGCACCAAAATCAGATACATTTCTAACTGTCCCCATTAAAATCATACCTGGTTTTAAATCTTTCATTTCTATTACGCCAGACTTAAATATTGGTTTAGGTAATTCCTCTCTTGGATCTCTTCCAGGCTTTTTAATTTCCTTTATAATATCATTAAGTGTTGGTTCTCCAACTTCTAATTCTTTTGCTAAGTTAGAAATTCCTTTTGCTTTTACTCTCTCATCTATATCTACTAATTTGCCATTTTTTAAATCTTCTTCTGTATATCCTAAAGTTTTTATAAGTTCCTTAGCTACTTTATATGACTCTGGATGAACTGAAGTATTATCTAAAGCTTCTTTGCTTTCCATAACTCTTAAGAATCCTGCACATTGTTCATAAGCTTTTTGTCCTAATCTTTTAACTTTTAAAAGCTCTTTTCTACTTTTAAACTTACCATTTTCTTCTCTATAATCAACAATATTTTTAGCTATTGAAGCATTTATCCCTGAAATATAACTTAATAATGATGGAGTTGCTATATTTAAATCTACTCCTACATTATTAACACAATCCTCAACTATCCCTGCTAAGGATTCATCAAGTTTTTTCTGAGTTACATCATGTTGATATTGTCCTACTCCTATAGCCTTAGGATCTATTTTAACAAGCTCAGCTAATGGATCTTGAAGTCTTCTTCCTATAGAAATTGCTCCTCTTACAGTTACATCTAAGTCTGGATATTCCTTATTTGCAAGTTCTGATGCTGAATAAACAGAAGCACCTGCCTCAGAAACTATAACATAAAATAATTCTTTTCCTGTTTCCTCTTTTATTTCCTTAAGCATCTTTGCAATTACTTCTTCTGATTCTCTTGAAGCTGTTCCATTTCCTAAAGAAATAACTTGAACTCCATGTTTTTTAATAAGTTTTTTAAGTGTACTTATTGTTTCATCAATTCTATTTTGAGGGGCTGTTGGATAAACTGTTGTATTCTCAACAAATTTTCCTGTTTCATCTAAGATTGCTACCTTACATCCAGTTCTAAATCCAGGGTCAAATCCCATTACAACTTTTCCCTTAATAGGAGCTTGCATTAAGAGAGCTTTTAAATTAGCCTTAAATATATCAATTGCTCCCTCTTCTCCCTTAGAGGTTAATTCACTTCTTATTTCCCTTTCTATTGAAGGATATATAAGTCTTTTAAAGGAGTCCTTTATACTTTCTTCTAAATACTTATCAGTAATTTTATTTCCCTTTAAAACTTTTTTATTTAAATAATCTATAATTATATCATCATTACAAGTTACTTTAACAGAAAGAATTTTTTCCTTTTCTCCTCTATTTATAGCTAATATTCTATGAGATGGAATTGTTCTAACAGGCTCCTTATAATCATAATACATTTCATAAGGTGTTTGTTCTTCACTGCTTCCCTTTACCTGAATTATTCCATCCTTTTGAACAAAATTTCTAATCCATTTTCTATAATCAGCATTATCAGATATTATTTCACTTATAATATCCATAGCCCCTTGAAGAGCTTCCTCTTCATTTTTAACACCTTTTTCTTCATTAATATATTTATTAGCCTCTTCTACTATATCACCATTAAACTCTCCTGATAGAATAAGCTCTGCTAATGGCTTTAATCCTTTTTCAACAGCCATAGTAGCTCTTGTTCTCTTTTTAGCTTTAAAAGGTCTATATATATCTTCAACCTCAGTAAGGGTAGTAGCTTTCTCAATTTTTAGTTTTAATTCTGGAGTTAATTTTTCTTGCTCCTCTATTATTCTTAAAACATCTTCTTTTCTACTTTCTAAATTTCTTAAATATGTTAATCTCTCATTAAATTTTCTTAGAACCTCATCTGTTAATCCACCAGTTCTTTCTTTTCTATATCTAGCTATGAAAGGTACTGTATTTCCTTCATCTAACATTTCTATAACGCTTGTTACCTGTTTTAATGAAATACCAAGTTCCTTTGATAAAATATGATTTATATTGTCCATAATGTCCTCCTATGTTTTATCTATTAATTTAATATTAATAGTAATTTTTTGAATAAACATAATTTAAATCTCATACTTTTAATTATAACCTAATTATTTATGGAGGATAATATGAAAAAATTATATATAGCCACAATAAATATACTTCTTTGTACATTTATTTTGCTTATACAACTCTCTCTAGTTTATAAAAATAGGCTTGATCCCTTTGAAAGAGAAGGTGTTTTAAAGAATATAGAATACTTAACCTCTGATGAATTAGAAGGAAGACTTTGCGGAAATGAAGGTAATTACTTAGCTCAAGAATTCATTGAAAATTCTTTTATTAAATCAAACATAAAAAAACTTAATTCTAGTTATCTTCAAGATTTCAATGTAAAAGCCCCTATTTTAGTTGAAGGAGAGCCTTATTTAAAAGTTTACGATAAAAATAATAAGTTAGTATCTTCATATAAATATGGAGTAGATTTTAAAGAAGCCTTTATAAACTTTAGGGTAAATCATATAACTTTTGATAATACAAATGAATTTAAAGTTCTTCCTACAATAATGAAAGGAACTTCTTCATCTAATAACAGTGTTGTATTTCTCTCCTCTCCAGTAGATTCTTTTAATTTTAGAAGCTCTTTTATTGAGGATACCCCTTGTGACTTATATGTGGTAGTAGCTCCAAATCTTATAAAAGAACTAGAGACATATTTAAATAAAGATTACAAAATAGACTGTTTTATCCCTTATGAGGTTAAAGAGAAAGTTGTTAACAATGTTACTGGAATTATAAAAGGTAAAAATCCATTTTTACCCCCTTTAGTCTTAACAGCTCATTTTGATCATATGGGAAAAGGACTTTCTGGTGAAATTTATAGAGGTGCTTTAGATAATGCTTCTGGTGCTTCATTTTTATTAGAATTAAGCTCTTTTCTAGCCTCACTTCCTCAACCATCAAGAGATATAATAATAGTCTCTCTAAATGCGGAGGAATTTGGATTGCTAGGTTCTAAAAATTTTGCTAAGGAAAATAAAGAATTATTAAAAGATGCTACAGTTATTAACTTTGATATGATTGGAAGTGACAAAGATATTCCCCTTACATTTATGGCAGGAGAAGATACTTGCTTCCACAGTGATTTACTAGATAGGCTTTGTGAAATTTGTAATGAAAAGAACATAACTAATATTATAGAAAATAAAGATTCCTCTGACCACGCAAGCTTTATTAAAGAAGGTTTTGATGCAATAACAATAAATGATGGTGATGTAACAAGAATTCACACACCAGAAGATAAAATTGAATATATAAGTCCTACAGCCATAGATAGAAGTTTCTCTGTGGTGTGGAGCGAGATATTTGACTCAGCTTACTCATCCTCTGGATTATTCTTATTAGACTCAAAAGTTCTTATATTGCTAATATTATCAGCTTTACTTTGTTTAATATTAAAGTTAAGGAGTTAAATTATATAACTAAAAAATATAAAATTAAAAAGTGATTATACAAAAAAACAGTAGATAATTTTGTTTTTTACACAAAACTATCTACTGTACCTTTAAATAGAAATTAGCATTTAAGCCCTTATATGGAAAAGTTAACCTAAAAAACTAAATACCAGACTAGCTGCTTAATAGTTTTTAATATATTTTCAAAGTGCTTACTTAAAATTCTTAATTCAAATTCATTAATTCTCATAATCTATTTATAAGTTTTTTATATAGTCACCTTTTTATGAATTTAAATAGGCAATTATAAAATTATCTATATCTCCATCCATTACTCCGTTAACATTAGATGTCTCAACATTAGTTCTATGATCCTTAACCATTGAATATGGATGGAAAACATAACTTCTTATCTGACTTCCCCATCCCATATCTTTTAATTCACCTGTTAAATCCTCTATTTTCTCCTTATGAGCTCTCTCTTTAAGTTCTATAAGTTTAGACTTTAACATTCCCATGGCAGTATCTCTATTAGAAAACTGGCTTCTCTCATTTTGGCATTGAACTACTATTCCAGTTGGAATATGAGTAATTCTTACTGCTGACTCAGTTTTATTTACATGCTGACCCCCAGCGCCACCTGCTCTATAAGTGTCTATTCTTAAATCTACTGGATTTATTTCTATATCTTGATCTGATGTTAACTCTGGTAAAACTTCTACTGAAGCAAAGGAAGTTTGTCTTTTACCATTAGCATTAAAAGGTGATATTCTAACTAATCTGTGAATACCCTTTTCAGCCTTTAAATATCCATAAGCAAACTCACCTTTAACTTTTAACGTAACACTTTTAACTCCTGCTTCATCTCCAGGTAAATAATCAATAGTTTCTAAAGAATATCCCTTCTTTTCACACCATCTTGTGTACATTCTAAGAAGCATTTCTGTCCAATCATTAGCATCGCTTCCACCAACACCTGTATGGAGTGTTAATATGGCATCATTTCTATCATATTCACCAGAAAGAATTGTCTCTATTTTTAATGTATCTATCTCTTTACTTAAAGCCTTAACTTCGCTTATTATTTCCTGTGCTGTTTCTTCATCATTTTCTTCCATAAGCTCTTTTAATACTTCTACATCATCTATTCTTTCATTTAAATTTTTAAACTTATCAATTTTATCTTTTACTCTTTTTGCTTCTTGGGTTACTTCTTGGGCCTTTTGGACATCATCCCAAAATCCCGCCTCTTGCATCTTAAGCTCTAATTCTGCACTCTTCTTCTCTAAAGATGCTAAGTCAAAGTGAAGCCCCCATTTCCTTTAAATTATTTTTTAGTTCATGTAACTTTGATAATTGATTTTCAAGTTCCATAATCATAAAAACTTCACCCCTAGCTTTAATTATTTTGATATTATAAAGTATATCATTTTATAGCTATTTAAAACAATAACATCATATTCAGCAAAAAATTTAAATATAATCTTAAAGGTCATAAAAATATTTAAAAAAAAATTGTATATCAGTATAATTACAAGTCATTCCAATATTATATGTACAATTCATAGCATAGCATTTTATCTGTTAATAAAATTATGCAAAAAAGCCTCTGCAAATAATGCAAAGGCTTTTAATTATATTAAACTACTTCTCTTCCACAACATGATTTATATTTTTTTCCACTTCCACATGGACATAAATCATTTCTACCTACTTTAGGCTCTTTTTTAACTGGTTTTTTCTTTACTTCTTGAGAGTCTCCACCATGACTTGCTCCTGTTTCCTTAGCAACTCTTTCTCTTTGTGGTTTTTCAGCTTCAACTTTTACATGGAATAAGTATCTTACTGTGTCTATTTTGATGTTATTTATCATTTCATCAAACATAGCACTACCTTCCATTTGGTAAGCTTGAGTTGGATCTTGTTGTTTGTAAGCTCTTAATCCAATACCTTGTTTTAAGTGATCCATATCATCTATGTGATCCATCCACTTAGTATCAACAACTCTTAAGATTATAACTCTTTCAATTTCTCTCATTTGCTCTGAGCCAACGAACTCTTCTTTTTCCTTGTAGATTTCCCTAGCACATTCAATGAATTTTCTAGTAATTTCTTCATTTGAAGAAGTTTTTAATTCTTCTACAGTGAATTTACCATGTGGTAACATTATATCTTCTAAGTATTTTATTAAATCTCCAAGTTCTTTTTCAAAATCATCTTCATCAATATTTCCTAAGTGAGCTTGAACAGCACTAGTTACAACATCTTCAATCATAGCTTGAACGCTGTCTTCTAAGTTTTCACCCTCTAAAACTTGTGATCTTTGCTTATAGATAACTTCTCTTTGTTTATTCATAACATCATCGTATCCTAATAATGTTTTTCTTATATCAAAGTTGTTACCTTCTACTTTCTTTTGAGCATTTTCTATTGATTTAGTAACCATTTTACTTTCAATAGCCTCTGTTTCTTCTAGTCCTAATCTATCAACAACGGCTTGAAGTTTTTCTGATCCAAATATTCTCATTAAATCATCTTCTAAAGAGATATAGAATCTTGAATGACCTTTATCTCCTTGACGACCAGAACGTCCTCTAAGCTGGTTATCTATTCTTCTTGATTCATGTCTTTCAGTACCTATGATTTTTAAACCACCAACTTCTAAAACACCTTCTCCAAGTTTAATATCAGTACCTCTACCAGCCATGTTAGTTGCAATTGTTATGTTACCTAACTCACCTGCATGAGATACAATTTCAGCTTCTTGCTCATGATATCTAGCATTTAAAACCTTATGTGGAACACCTTTTTTCTTTAATAAAGATGAAAGATATTCTGATTTTTCTATACTAGTTGTACCAACTAAAACTGGTTGACCTGTCTTATGAGTTTCTATTATTTCTTCCACTATGGCATCATATTTTCCTTTAGCAGTTTTAAATACTAAATCTGAGTGGTCTTCCCTTTGAACTGGTCTATGAGTTGGAATAACAACAACGTCTAGTCCATATATTTCTCTAAACTCAGTTTCCTCAGTAAGAGCAGTACCTGTCATACCTGCTAATTTAGTGTACATTCTGAAATAGTTTTGGAATGTTATAGTTGCTAAAGTCTTAGATTCTCTTTGAACTTTAACACCTTCCTTAGCTTCAATAGCTTGGTGAAGACCATCTGAATATCTTCTACCTTCCATAAGTCTTCCTGTAAATTCATCGACTATAGCTATTTCATCATCTTTAACCATGTAATCTTTATCTCTCTTCATTACATAGTTAGCTTTTAATGCTTGAGTAATATGGTGTTGTAATTCCATGTTATTAGCATCTGCGTAGTTTTCTATTCCAAAAGCTTTTTCTGCCTCTGCAACCCCTTTATCAGTAAGCATTGCAGCATGTGCTTTTTCGTCTATTGTATAATCTTCTTCTTCTCTTAATTTCTTAACAAAGAAATCAGCTATCTTATAAAGATCTGTTGATTTACTTCCTGCACCTGAAATTATAAGAGGAGTTCTTGCCTCATCTATAAGAATTGAGTCAACCTCATCCACTATACAGTAATGTAATGGTCTTTGAACTCTTTCTTCTTTGTAAATAACCATGTTATCTCTTAAATAATCGAATCCAAACTCATTATTTGTTCCATAAGTTATATCTGCATTATATGCTTCTCTTCTTTGATCATTAGTTAATCCATGAACTATAACTCCAGTAGTTAATCCTAAGAATTCATATAATTGACCCATCCACTCTTTATCTCTTGTTGCAAGATAATCATTAACTGTAATTACATGAACACCTTTGCCAGCTATAGCATTTAAATAAACAGGTAAAGTAGCAACTAATGTTTTACCTTCACCAGTTTTCATTTCTGCTATTCTTCCTTGGTGTAAAACTGTACCCCCAATTAATTGCTCTCTATAGTGTTTCATTCCTAAAACTCTTGTTGATGCTTCTCTACAAACAGCAAAAGCTTCTGGAAGCATGTCATCTAAGCTTTCTCCTTTAGCATATCTATCCTTAAATTCAAATGTTTTTTGCTTTAATTCTTCATCAGATAGTTTTTCCATTTCAGGCCCAAGCGAATCTATTTTGTCTACAATAGGTGTTATTCTTTTAACTTCTCTATCGCTATAACTTCCAAATATTTTATCAAATAATCCCATTATAATATCCCTCAATTCTACTTTCTTATATGCTTAATATTCTAATAATTATCTCATTATAACACATATATACATTATTCTAAATTTTCAAAAAAAATTATTTAAAATAATTCTCATTAGATTATACCATTTATAGTAACCTATTTTCAATAAATGTAATAATTTAGATAAAACTTTTACATAAAAATAAAAAGATGTAGGTAAAAACCTACATCTTTTTTTATATTTATTCTATTATTCTTCGCCTAATCCTGGTTCAATTAAACCATAATTACCATCTTTTCTTTTATAAACTACATTTAGTTGATTTGTCTCTGGATCTTGGAATACAAAGAAGTCATGTCCTATAAGCTCCATTTGTAAAACGGCTTCTTCAGCTCCCATTGGCTTAACATCAAATCTTTTAGTTTTTACTATTTTTGCTTCTTTTTCTTCTTTCATATCCTCTATTGGATCTATATGAGCAAATCTTAATGAATCATATCTATTTTTCTTTGATAATCTAGTTTTTTGTTTTCTTATTTGTCTTTCGATTTTTTCTTCAACTAAGTCTATTGACTTATACATATCGTCTGTAGATTCTTCACCTCTTAATAATATTCCATTAAAAGGAATCATAACTTCTATGATTTGTTTATTTTTCTCTACGCTTAAAGTGGCCTTTGCTTCAACTCCTGGTTCAAAATACTTGCTTAACTTGGATATTTTCTTTTCTACACAATCCTTTAAAGCATTTGTTAACTCTATATTCTTAGCATGTACTGTTACTTTCATATCGTCAGCCCCTTTCAAAAAAACAAGTAACCTTAAACAATGTAAAGGTTTAAATATTATACTATAATTGTACTCTGTTAAAGGATTTTATACAAGTTTTAATTATTTTAATTAACTTAATTTTTTATAATATAGATCTTAATTGTCTAATTAAATCTTCTCTTTACTTAATTTATTTATAACAGATGTAACTTGACAAAAAATAAAAAAGGACCATGAAAATCATAGTCCCTTTTTATAGCTAGTTGACCTGGTCTTTGACCCCACACTCGCCTACTGGAGCTTTCGCTACCCGGAGTTAACCTCTCACTACTAACCCTCTCAGCCTTTATTGGCTGGTAGGTCTTACTTCTAAGCCGCACCATGCTCATTAAAACTTTGTTTAACTTACGTGGATCGTTTCGCCTGCGACTGGCATCGACTTTCAACCACAAACCTAGCTACATTACTATTATATATTACTTTTAGCAATAGTCAATAAAAAAATTTTAATATCTTTAATTTTTTTTAGTTCTCTTACACAGGCCTTTAATGTGGAACCTGTAGTCATTACATCATCTAAAAGTATAATACTTTTTCCTTCTAAATTCTTATATCTTTTAAGCTTAAAAGCATTTTTCACATTTTTTTCTCTTTCTTCCTTAGATAATGACTTTTGTTCTTTCACCTTATTTCTCTTTTTTAAAGTTTCTATGGATTTAATCCCTAGTCGCTTTCCTAATTCTTTTGATAAATATTCACATTGGTTAAATTCCTTCTTTTTAAGGGAATCCTTTGCTACGGGAACATATGTTATAAAATCAACATCTAAATTTGATTCTTTTATTTTTTCTTCTAGTAACATAACTAATATTTCACCAGCATGAAAATCTCCTTTATATTTAAGTCTTAATATTAAATCCTTAACTATAAAAGAATAATAAGAACAGATTAACATTTCACATTCTTCAATAATAAGAGTTTCATTTGCCTTTTGTATTTCCCCTTTGCATTTATCACAAATTATTTTTTCTCCATCTTTATTGCATACATAACACTTTTCTTCTGTTGGATAAATAGCTTCTAAAAAACATTTAAATAAATAATCTACCTTATCTCTGACTCTCTCCATAAAGTTTTATTAAAGCCTCTTGCTAACCTCCTAGCAGTTTCTATGTTATCTCCCTCTTCATTACTTAATAATATTACTTCTCTTCCAGTGCATTTATCTTTGCATAAAGCTCCACAGGCAAATATTATTTTTTTGTAATCAACAATATCTTTTTCAAAAGAATAAATCACCATATCGCACTCTGGAATAGAATCAAAATATTCATGTAATGAATCTGTTATAAAAATAATCCCTTCTTTTTTAAATCTACTTTCATTTACTATATTTAAAAAGGAATTCTTTTTATCTTCTTTTACTATTTTAACCTTATTTTCTAAATTTAAATCCTCAGTATAATATTCATAAATTTTATTTAAGTTAAATTTATTTGGAACATATACAACCAAGATTCTCTTTTCTCTTATAAACCATTCAATATAATCATATAAGGTATAAGGCATTGAAGTTTCTAAATTAACTCTAGTTGTTATTAGTCTTGGCTCTAAGAAATGTGTTTTTCTTTGATTATTTAATATTTCTATGTGCTTTATATTATTAAATACCTTATCTACTGAACATATTACTATTTTCTTAGATAGGCGTTTTAAGTACATTAAATCCTCATTGCATTCAATACTACTCTTATTTGAATATAAACTTACATCATCATATATTATTAAATCAAAATTCTTTTTTATATTAAAAATATTATTAAAATTTACAAAATCAAAATTCATAGAATTTAATTGCTCATTCTTACAAACTTTTCTACTCTTACCTACATACAAAACTTTTTCATTATTTATTAAACAATCACTAATTAAACTTTCAATAAAGTTCAACTTTTGATAAGGCTCACATATTAAATTTATAAACCTATCATTGCTTTTTACATACCATTTCTTTAATATATGACTATATCTATTCTCAACCCTTAAATTATTGCCATATAAGCTCACTTCTAAATCCCCCTAATTTAATCTTGTTCAAAAACCTCATTAGATATTACTTCTTTTATTCTCCAATTTAAAGAGGAATAACGTTCCATACTCCTTGTATTATCAACCATATATTTTAATGCTTTAGGTATTCCAACTACTACAACCATTTCTTTTGCCCTAGTTATTCCCGTATACAATAAATTTCTATTCATAAGTAATGGTGCACCCATATATGCAGGTATTATTACTACTGGAAATTCACTTCCTTGACTTTTATGTATTGTAATTGCATAAGCTAAATCTAACTCATCTAAATACATAAAATCATAAATAACTCTTCTTTCATCATCAAAGATTATAGATAGTTTTTTCCCTTCTAAATCTATATTTTCTATAAATCCCATATCTCCATTAAATACACCCAAGCCTTCATGCTCACCTTTTCCAGCTATTCTGGTCCATTTTAGAGAGTAGTTATTCTTTATCTGCATAACCTTATCTCCCTCTCTAAATACCATACTTCTAAATTCTTTTTCTTTTTTATATGGAGCCTTTGGGTTTAAGACATTTTGAATTCTTTCATTTAAATTGGTAACTCCTAATACACCCTTTTTCATAGGAACTAAAACCTGTATACTTTTTAATTTATCCCAATTTGAGTTAAACTTAGGCAACCTAGTATTTATTAAATCTATAATAGTATTTAATATTCCCTCTTGAATATCATTTCTTATGAAAAAGAAATCAGTACCTTTTTCATTTAATTTAGGCATCTCACCTTTATTTATTTTATGTGCATTTACTACAATCATACTCTCTTTTCCTTGTCTAAATATTTCCTTTAGACGTACAACCTTTGTAAATCCACTCTCTATAAAATCATTTAATACATTTCCAGCTCCTACTGATGGAAGCTGATCAACATCTCCTACTATTATAAGCCTAGTACCTACCTTAATAGATTTAAGTAAAGCATTCATTAAAGTTATATCAATCATTGATGCCTCATCTATTATAACCACATCAGCCTCTAAGGAATGTTCCTCTGCATTGGTTACAAAAACACTTTCTTCTTTTTCAAAGACTCCCATATCAAGCATTCTATGTATTGTGGTAGCCTCTTTTCCTGTAGACTCACTCATTCTTTTAGCCGCTCTTCCAGTAGGTGCTCCCAAAAGAACCTTTAATCCACAAGTTTCAAAAATTTCAATTATACACTTTATTATAGTGGTCTTTCCTGTTCCTGGTCCCCCTGTTATTATCTCTATTCCATTTTGAAAAGCACTTATTATAGCGTCTTTCTGTGATTCTGCAAAAGTTATATTATTTTTCTTTTCAAATTGAAGTATTAAGTGATCTACATCTACACTTATATCCTGGAAATTGCTTATAGCTAAAGTTAAAATCCTATTAGTTATTCCAAGCTCACAATAATAATTAGGTATTGTGAAAACACCTTCTTTATCATTAACTTTCTCTAACTTTATTTTTCTATCTAAAGCTGCATTTTTAATATTTTCTTCTATTATATCTCCACTTACAGTTAATACATTACTTGCTTCCTTTATAAGTTCATCCTTTGGCATAAAAGTATGCCCATTAGCACAAAATTCATTTATTACATATCTTATACCACTTTGAATTCTAAAAGGTGAATCAATTTCTATTCCTAAACTTCTAGCAATCTTATCAGAAGTCTTAAATCCTATTCCTGAAATTTCATCACAAAGTATATATGGATTATTTTTAACTGTATCAACTGAACTAGCCCCATATTTTTTATAAATCTTCAAACATTGATTTACACTTAATCCATGGGTTTGCAAAAATATAGTTATATTTTTTAATTCTCTTTGCTCTCTATAAGACTCAATTATGGTTTCTAACTTCTTTTTACCTATTCCTTCTATTTCTTTTAATCTCTCAATATTATTATCTAAAATATTAAGAGTATCTTCTCCAAATTTATTTACAATTTTTTTTGCCGTAACAGGTCCTATCCCCTGTATTATCCCAGAAGATAAATATTTTTCTATTCCATCCTTTGAAGTAGGTAATATCTCTTCACATTCTTCTACCTTAAATTGTTTTCCAAACTGGGAATGGTTAACCCAACTTCCTGTAATTTTTAAATTTTGACCTTCTTTTACATGTGGTAAAACTCCCACTGCTGTATGAATAATATTATTTTCTCTAAATTTTATAACTGTATACCCTGTATCTGAGCTTTTAAATACTATACTCTCAACTATTCCATTTAATGCTTCCATATTACCTCCTAAAAGGTTTCTCTTGAATTGTTATTACTATTAATTATATCACAATTATTAAATTTAAATCATAGTGCTTATTTTGTTGACTTACACAAATTAAAATTTTAAGATTATTATGAGGAAGGTGATTCGTATGTTAATAAAAAACTGTAATATAGTATATTTAGATAAGATTGAAAAAGGAAATATACTTATAGAAAACGGAAAGATAAAGGCTATAAATCCTAAAGAAGAATGTGATTGTGAAGTAATTGATGGAGAAGGCTTATTCCTATCTCCAGGATTTATAGATGTTCATATACACGGTGCTGGTGGTCACGATACTATGGATGGTACTTATGAAGCTATAAATGAAATATCAAAGGTTATAGTTAAACATGGTACTACTTCATTTTTACCAACAACAATGACTGTAGCTGCTGAAGACGTATGCAAATCAATGGAAGCTATTCATAAAGCAAAAACTGAAGGAACAGATGGAGCTAATGTTTTAGGTGCTCACTTAGAAGGACCATTTATAAGCCCAAGTGCAATAGGTGCTCAAAATCCTGATTTCTTAATCCCTCCAACAAAAGAAAACTTCTATAAATTAGTTGGAGAACATGAAGATGATGTTGTTTCAATAACTCTTGCTCCTGAAGTAGAAGGCGCTAAAGAACTTACTAAATTCTTAAGTGAAAAAGGTATAGTTGTTTCAATGGGACATACTAAAGCTACTTATAAAGAAGCTATGGAAGGAATAAAGTGTGGATGCTCTCATGCCACTCATTTATTCAATGCAATGACTCCATTTACTCATAGAGAACCTGGAGTTGTAGGTGCTGTTTTTGATAGTGAAATAACTACTGAAACAATCTCAGATGGTATTCACATAGCATATCCAAGTTTAAGAGTTGCCTATAAACAAAAAGGAACAGATAAGGTTTTATTAATAACTGATGCTATGATGGCTTGCTGTATGCCTGATGGAATGTATTCATTAGGAGGACAAGATGTTGAAGTTAAAAATGGAGCTGCAAGATTATTAAGTGGTTCTTTAGCAGGATCAATTTTAACTTTAGATGTGGCAGTTAAAAATATATTTAAAAACACTAATTATCCACTTAATGAAGTTATAAAAATGGCTACTTATAATGGAGCTAAACACTGTAAAGTTGATGATAAAAAAGGATTAATTAAAGAAGGCTATGATGCTGACTTAATTCTTTTTGATGATAATATAGATATAAAATATGTAATAGTTAATGGAAAATTAGTTCATAAAGCTTAATATAAAAAAAGTACTTTGATTTTTCAAAGTGCTTTTTTATTTTATCTTAATTTTAAAATTACTAGTTCATCTTAAAATAATAAATTTATAGAAAAATAAAAAGCTTAGGATATAAAATCCTAAGCTTTTCTATATATTAAAGATATTTCTTTATTTCTTCAACTTTGTTTAAGTTTTCCCATGGAAGATCTAAATCTGTTCTTCCAAAGTGTCCATAAGCAGCAGTTTGTCTATATATAGGTCTTCTTAAATCTAAATCTCTTATTATAGCTCCTGGTCTTAAATCAAACACTTTATTTATTATATTAACTATTTCTTCGTCTGATATTTTTCCAGTTCCAAAAGTATCTACTATAATTGATACTGGTTTAGCAACTCCTATAGCATAAGCAACTTGAACTTCTAATTTATCTGCGATTCCTGCAGCAACTAAGTTTTTAGCTACCCATCTAGCAGCGTATGCAGCTGATCTATCAACTTTAGTTGGGTCTTTTCCTGAGAAAGCACCACCGCCGTGTCTTCCATATCCACCGTAAGTATCAACTATGATCTTTCTTCCTGTTAATCCAGCATCTCCTTGAGGTCCACCGATAACGAATCTTCCTGTTGGATTTATATAATACTTAGTATTTTCATCTAATAACTCTGCTGGTATAACAGCTTTTATAACATGTTCCATTAAATCAGCTTGTATTTGTTCTTGAGATACTTCTGGACCATGTTGTGTTGAAATTACTATTGCATCTATTCTAACTGGTTTGTCATTTTCATATTCAACAGTAACTTGTGTTTTTCCGTCTGGTCTTAAGTAAGGTAAAGTTCCGTTCTTTCTTACTTCTGTTAATCTTCTTGATAATCTATGAGCCATAGCTATTGGTGCTGGCATAAATTCTTCAGTTTCATTAGTAGCAAAACCAAACATCATTCCTTGGTCTCCTGCTCCAACTGCATCTATGTCAATTTTTTCTCCAGCTCTTGATTCTAAAGCTTCATCAACACCCATAGCGATATCTGATGATTGCTCATCTATTGTAGTCATAACTGAACAAGTTTCACAGTCGAAACCGTATTTAGCTCTATCATATCCTATGTTCTTTATAGTTTCTCTAGCTATTTTAGGGATATCAACATAACAATTAGTTGTTATTTCTCCCATTACCATTACTAATCCTGTAGTAACAGCTGTTTCACAAGCAACTCTTGCGTTTGGATCTTTTGCAAATATAGCATCTAAAACTGCATCTGAAATTTGGTCGCATATTTTATCTGGATGCCCTTCAGTAACTGATTCTGATGTAAATAATCTTCTCATGGCTAAGGCTATCTTACTATCATAATAAGATAGCTAATTCACCCCTTTCATTTTTATTTATTCCAACCCTGTTTATTTAAACAAATAACTTAATTTATCTTCCCACGATTCAAAATAATATCTTTAAAGCTTAATTAACAAACTTTATTTTAATGCGCGCCTTTAAAATATTTTTGTTAATAAAAAAATCTCTTCTCAAACCTTTAAAGATTTAAGAAGAGATTTTAGTTATACACTAAATTTATCTTCTCTCATCTTGTAAAGAATTTCTTTACCGGAATTGGCACCGTAGTGATTTCTCACTGGTTGCCGGGTTTCATAGGGCCTTTTTCCCTCCACCTCTCTGGATAAGAGTATATAAATACTAATTATTCTATTTTATTAAGATATTATTTTAATAAAGAGACACTTAATTAATAGTGTCTCTTTCTGGTGGTGGAAGAAGGATTCGAACCTTCGAAGTCGTCCGACAACAGATTTACAGTCTGCCCCCTTTGGCCACTCGGGAATTCCACCACATATGGAGCTGATGATCGGACTTGAACCGATAACCTGCTGATTACAAGTCAGCTGCTCTGCCAATTGAGCCACACCAGCATATCAATATTTTGTTTTTTATAAATGGTGGTGGAAGAAGGATTCGAACCTTCGAAGTCGTCCGACAACAGATTTACAGTCTGCCCCCTTTGGCCACTCGGGAATTCCACCACTTGTGGAGCTGATGATCGGACTTGAACCGATAACCTGCTGATTACAAGTCAGCTGCTCTGCCAATTGAGCCACACCAGCGCATTTATTATGTTTTAATGGTGGTCGCAACAGGGATCGAACCTGTGACCCCCTGCTTGTAAGGCAGGTGCTCTCCCAGCTGAGCTATGCGACCTTATTGGTGGTGGAAGAAGGATTCGAACCTTCGAAGTCGTCCGACAACAGATTTACAGTCTGCCCCCTTTGGCCACTCGGGAATTCCACCACTTATGGAGCTGATGATCGGACTTGAACCGATAACCTGCTGATTACAAGTCAGCTGCTCTGCCAATTGAGCCACACCAGCACATTTATTATTTTTCTCTGTCGTTTTGGCTCATCGCCAATCGACAAGACTTAGTATATATTGTTATGCTTTTTATTTCAAACTCAATTTTAGGCTATTTTCAAACATTATGTTAATCTATTTTTAAATTTCTCTCAATTTCTTTATTTTACTTCTTTTTTTCATTTATATTTTCTCTTCAATCAACTCAATATTTATGTATGGACTTAATATATCTTTCATTTCTTTATATTCTTTCTCTTCTAATTTATCCTTAAGTATTTTAAATATATCAATAGCAGCATCTAACTCATCATTTCTCTTAATATGCTCTAATAAAACTCCGTAATCAGTTAAAGATAAATTCTTAGCAATAGACATTAATTTAAACTTATCTGCTTTATTTATCTTTTTAGGAATTGAATATTTATCTACTTTAAATACTTCTTTGCTTTCTTTTGATGATTTCTCCTCAGCTACCTTTTCTTTAGACTTTTCATTTTTTTTGATATTTATAGCATTTTCTTTAGACTTACCTTCTATTTCTATTTCTATTTCTTTTTCTTCTTTTAATTGAGATTTATCTAAATCATTACTTTGCTTATTGTTATTCTCACTTATATTTTCTTTCTCTCTATCTTCTTTTAACTCTTTTTTATTGTTTTCTATAGCCTTTTGTCCATTTTCCTCTTCATTAATATTTAAAATTTCATTCTTTTGATTTTTTACACTCTCTGCTTTTAATTTAGCTTCTTCATAATTTAAGTTAACAAAATACGTCATTGCTCCCATTATTAATGTAGTAAAAAATAGTACTAAAAAACTTAAAAGCCCTTTATTCATAAGTATATTCACCTCCATTTTAATAATTACCACCTAAAATCTTTTTTATACTTCCATTTAATATTTCTAACACTTCCTTCATATAATTAATGAGGAGGTGAAGCCTTGAATAAAATAAAAACTTACTACAAAAATTATTTGGCATATTACGAGATTTCAAATTTTTTAAAAAATCATATAGATGAAAAAACCATTATAGTATGTATAGGAACTGATAAATGTATAGGTGATTGCTTAGGTCCATTAGTTGGTACCCTACTAAGAGAAAAATTCTTTCCTTTAAAAGTATTTGGTACACTTGATTCTCCTATACATGCTCTTAATCTTGATAAAAAAATAACTGAAATATTAAAAACTTATCCTGGTTATAAAATACTAGCCATAGATGCTTGCCTAGGAGATTCTAACTCTATTGGTGAAATTCATGCTAGAAATGAACCTATTCACCCTGGAAAGGGCGTTGGTAAATCCTTAAGAAGTGTTGGAGATATGTCTATAATAGCTATAGTTGATTCCTCCGAAAATATAGACCTATTTACAAGTAGACCAATTAGGTTAAGCTTTATATTAGATATGTCTAAAGTTATTGTAGATTCTTTAATTCACTCCTATTATTTAAAAAACAAAAAAAATTAACTATATATCTCTTAATATTAAGAGATATATAGTTAATTTTACTCATCAATTAATTTCACTTCTAAATCATCCATGCCTAAATTTAATTTTTCAAATGTTTTCAATACTTTACCTGTTCCTTCAGCTACGCATTTTACAGCATCATCAGCAACTCTAACCTTAACGCCTGTCCTTTGTTCAATAAACTTATCTAAGCCATTTAATAAAGCGCCTCCACCAGTCATAAGAATTCCTTCTTCTATTATATCAGCTGCTAACTCAGGTGGTGTTTTTTCAAGAACAGAATGTACAGCTTCACCAATTATGCTAACATCATCTTTTAAAGCAATTCTAAGTTCTTCACTATCTACTGTTATTATTCCTGGTAAACCTGTAACTAGATTTCTTCCCTTTACTTCCATACTTTCTTTTCTATTGCCTTCAACAGCTGTGGCAACATTTATTTTTAATTCCTCTGCTGTTCTCTCACCAATCATAAGTTTATATTTACTTCTAACAAATTTAATTATAGCTTCATCAAATCTATCTCCAGCTACTTTTACAGACTCCCTTATAACAATTCCGCCTAAGGATATTATAGCTATATCTGCAGTTCCTCCACCTATATCTACAACCATATGTCCACTAGCCTTTGATATATCTAATCCTGCTCCTATTGCAGCAGCTAAGGGTTCTTCTATAAGATATACGTTTTTAGCTCCTGAATTCTTTGCAGCATCTATAACTGCTCTTTTCTCAATCCCAGTCGCTTGGCAAGGTATACATATCATTACTTTAGGGGCAGATATTCTTCTATTTCCAACACCCTTCTTGATAAAATACTTTAACATAGCTTCTGTCATCTCGTAATCTGATATAACACCATTTCTCATAGGTCTTAATGCTACTATATTACCTGGTGTTCTTCCTATCATCTGTCTTGCAGCTTCTCCTACTGCTAGAACTTTGTTCTTATTTTTGTCTATGGCTACTACTGAGGGCTCTTTTAAGACTATACCTTTATCTTTCATATAGACAAGAACAGTTGCTGTTCCAAGGTCTATACCCATATCTGTACCTTTTCTCCAAAACCACATGTTTACAACTCCCTAATATATAATAATAATTATTAATTTCTATAAAAATATACATAAATACTAACTTTTATTATATAAGGAATATTTTCATCATTCAACAACTTTATATTTTAACTTAGTTGCCTTTCCACCTCTAATATGTCTTTCAGCTTTATTTAAATCTAATATACTTTTTGCTTCTTCAGCTATATCAGGATTTATCTTAGGCAATCTTTCAGTCATATCTTTATGTATAGTACTCTTGCTTACACCAAAAACTTTAGCTGTTTTTCTTATAGTAGCCCTTGAATAAATAATGTACTGAGCCACTTCTAAAACTCTCTCCTCAATATAATCTTTCAAGAACCTTACCTCCTTAAAAATATTCTTAAATTTTTAATCAGCTGCTTTTTTTATAAGCAGCTGATTATGTATTAAATTATTCTTTTACAGGAATATCTTTTAAGTATTTTTGTGGATCTACTGGCTCCTTAGAATTTTCCATATGGAACATTAAATAATTTTCAGAAACTCTATCACTTGGACTATTTTGAATAGTTTTTCCAATCTTACCTATAGAATCTCCTTTTTTAACATTATCCCCTTCTTTAACTTTAATCTCTGGATCTAAGTTTCCATAAAAACCAACAATACCGTTTTGATGCTCTATTTTAACAAAGCAACCTTCTTTTGAGTTTCCTTTTCCAGCCTCTACAACTTTACCATCACCAATTGCTAAAACTTCAGTTCCCTCAGCAGCTTCTATATCTATTCCTTTATAAACAGATGCACTTTGACCTGATTCATTTAATCTAGGTTCTAAGTTATATAATCTTGTTATAACTCCACCCTTAATTGGTGATGTAAAGCTTTGACTTTGGCTTGAAGTTGCAACTGACTTATCAGCATTATTTGCTTCAGGTTTTACTTCTTCACCATTAGCTTCATTAGATGCAATCTCTTCTGAATCATTTGCTATATCTGTTTTTCCTTCAACTAGTTCAGCATCATCAAAAGTATTACCAGTTGTAGTGCTATTATCCTCTGTATTTTCTATAGTGTTTTCTGCTATATTTTCTTCTACTGTGTTATTTGTGCTTTTATTTGCTACCACTACTCCAACTGTTGCTACTAAACATAGGCAAACAAATAAAACTACATAAAATCCATCCTTTTTAATAAATCTCTTAAATTGGTCTTTTTTATTCATTTTCAACACCTCCGTTTCTAATTCTGTCCATTTATCCTAAATTAATACACCTATATAAATCTTTTTTATAAAAAAAGAACAAGCAAAATTTATTTGCTTGTTCTTCTTATTACTCTATTAAAATTTTATTACTTTCTTCAATTTTACTTCCTTTAAAATAATGTTCTAATATTTCATCATATTTACTGCCTTCCTTTGCCATTACATTAGCTCCCCATTGACTCATGCCAACACCATGTCCATATCCTAAACATTTTATTTTTATGTTGTCATCTAAAACTTCCAATGTAAAATTGGCAGAATTTAGTCCAAATATTTTTCTAAATTCCTTCCCCTTAATGGTAGCTTCCCCTATTTTTATGTCATTTACAGTTCCTCCTGTGTTCCTATTTAATATTTTAACTTCTTCAGTTATATTATTTCCTAAATCACTATTAGGAATAGATTTTTTAATTTTACTCTTAAAATCACTTATAGAAATACTGATTTCACTCTCATATTTAGGTGATATTTCTTCCCCTGGACTTTCAACTGACTTTAAGTAAGGTACATCTTCTGAAAATACAGCAACTGCATCCTCTGTATTTCCTGAACTTGTAGAAAAATATTGAGGATATTTTACTAACTGATCATTATATGATAGAACTTTCCCCTCTGTTTCTTTAACAACTTTTTTTAATTTTTTTAAATATTCATCCCCATCTTTACCCCAAGCTTTTTTCTTTTCATTAATATTTAAATATGCTTGACAATGAGTAGTATCACATATATTTCCTTCCTTTATATTGTTACATCCAGTAATTAATTTATTTATAACAAATGTCCTTGCTAAAATAGACTGAGCTTTCAATGCCTCTTCATGAAAAGTAGCTGGCATTTCACTTGAAACTACAGATAAGACATATTCCTCTAATGGTACTTTTTCCACTTTATTTTCTTTAGATATGTAAACTTCAACTTCCTTTAAGTTAACTACATCAACTAACTTTTTATTTTTAACTTTCTCTACTTTATTATTACTTTCAGCCATACTTGAACTAGATAAAAAACCAAAAAGTATTGGTATAAAAACTATACTCACTATAATTGTTACAATAAAAATTACTGATTCTAAAATTTTTCTATTTATCATAAATCCTCCTAAAACTTATTAATACAGTTTATGTATATGCTAAGTTTTCTAAAACTCGAACTTATAATAAAATTATTTAAAGTAAAAAAAGTCAACAGCACTGCTGTTGACTTATATTCTACTTATGTCAGCACCTAAGGCCCTGAACTTATTTTCTATTTCAACATAACCTCTATCTATATGATATATATCAGTAACTATTGTCTCTCCCTTTGTTACAAGTCCAGCTAAAATCAAAGCAGCTCCTGCCCTTAAATCAGTTGCCTTAACTTCACATCCAGTGAGGTTATCTACTCCTTCAATTAAAGCCGTTCTTCCTTCTACTTGTATGTTTGCACCCATACGTCTTAATTCATCTACATTCATAAATCTATTCTCAAAAACACTTTCAGTTATGATACTGCTTCCTTTTGCTATGCTCAATAAACTCATCATTTGTGATTGCATATCAGTAGGATATCCTGGATAAGGCATTGTTTTTATATTAATTGGCTTTATTTCTTCATTACCCTTTACTATTATACTATTTTCATCATTATGGATATCAAAAAACTCTGTTCCAGCTTCTTTTAACTTAGATATTATAGCTGAACAATGATCTTTATTTACTCCATTTATTTTTATTTCTGATCCTGTTATTGCTGCTGCAACCATAAATGTTCCAGCTTCTATTCTATCATATATAGGAGTGTACTCAGTTGAAGTTAATGAATCAACACCTTCTATTATTATTTTACCTGGTTTTTCAATATAAATTTTAGCTCCCATAGAATTTAAAAAATTAATTAAATCAGTTATTTCTGGCTCCTGAGCTGCATTTTCAATTACCGTAGTCCCTTTAGCCATAGTTGCTGCCATCATTATATTCTCTGTTGCTCCAACTGATGGAAAGTCTAAATATATTTTACTTCCTGTTAATTTTTTTGCCTTTATACATACAAATCCATTGCCACAATTACTATCTTCAGCACCTAATGCTCTAAGCCCTTTCAAATGTAATTCTATAGGCCTAGAACCTATATTACATCCACCTGGCCTAGCTAATTTAAACTCCCCATATTTAGCTATCATTGGCCCCATTATTAAAAATGAAGCTCTCATTTTTTTAACTAAATCCTCACTTGGAATTAAAGGATCTTTATTTAATGGTGGTACAATTAATTTATTTTCTTTCTTATCTATTTTCAAATCATATCCTAATTGCTCCATAACATTACAAATTGTAAAAACATCTTGTAACATTGGTAATTCATTTATTAGTACACCATCAGTAGCTAATATACTTCCTGCGATTATTGGTAAAACTGAATTCTTAGCTGTATTTATATTTACTTCTCCTTTTAATTTCTTTCCACCTTTTACTACTATTTTATCCATATTATCCTCCATTAAAATTATTTTAATATGTTGTGAATATAATAGGAGTTCCTAAAATCAACTTCCTATCTTCCTCATATGTCATAATGGAGTAATTAAACTGGTAATCACTCTTAAGATTAATTATTCCTGTAGTGCCTTTCTCTAGATTTATTCTTTTGTTTTTCTTTACCTTACTCTTACCAATCGATTTTATAAGTTTTTCTTCAATTTCATCTATATTATTATTCTCTCTAATATTCCCTTTTATATAAGTATAATATTTTATATTTTTCATGTTTTTATTATGAATAACTTGAAAATATTCCTTAATATCATTAAAATCAATTCTATTTTTAGAAACAATTACTATTTGAACTCTACTTTTTGAATTTTCTTCTATTAGATTAATATCTAAATTAAATTGCTCTTTTGAAGTATTTAAATATATCTCATTTTCTTTTTCTACTATACTATCAAAATCTTCAATTTTAATATAATCACTAATATTGTTAAACTCATCTTTTATATTTTCATCTGTAATATATTCTATTTTCATACCATACTCTTCTATATTACAAATTTCCTCTTCCACCTTAGAATAAACTTTGTTATCTAAGTTCATAGTGCTTGGACTAAAAATAAGCGAGAAACAAAATAATGCTGCTATAAAAATATTATTATTCATTAATATACCACCCCTCCAATCTAATTATTGTCAAGAGTAGTATTTTTATACATTTACTTCCTGTTATATTATCAATATATTATAATAATCTGAAAAAGTTCTATTAATTACATAAAAATATTTATTAAGAAGAATAATCATAATAAAAAAAGCATACAGTTTCCTGTATGCTTTATATAAATTACATTTCTTTTAACTTTAATCTAGACATAGCTCTTGCTAAGGCTAACTTAGCTCTCTTTTCATCTAGTTCATCAGTCTTATTTTTTAATCTTTCCTCTGCTCTTTGCTTAGCATTCATAGCTCTTGCCTCATCGATTTCTTCAGGCCATTCTGCTGAATTTACACAAAAAGTAACTTCATTATTTTGAACCTTCATTAATCCTGTTGAAGTAAATAAGTATTTACTTTCACCATTCTCATCATCTATTCTTGTAACAGTAGGAACAGTTGCTGTTAAATAAGGTTGGTGACCAGCTAATATTTCAAACTCACCAACAGCATTTTTACATAAGACTCTTGAAACTTCACCTGAAATAAGAACTCTTTCTGGTGTTGTAACAATTAACTTAAATTTATTCATTTTTATTCACCCCTTTTATTGGGCCATTGCTCTAGCTTTTTCTAGTACTTCTTCTATTGTTCCAGCAAATAAGAAAGCTGATTCAGGAACATTGTCATGTTTACCTTCTAATATTTCTTTGAAACCTCTTATAGTTTCTTTTATTGGAACATATCTACCTTGCATTCCAGTAAATTGCTCTGCTACTGTGAATGGTTGTGATAAGAATTTTTGTATTCTTCTTGCTCTAGCAACTATTAATTTATCTTCATCTGCAAGCTCATCAACACCAAGGATAGCTATGATATCTTGAAGTTCTTTATATCTTTCTAATATATGCTTAACTTTTGAAGCAACTTCATAGTGTTCTTCTCCAACAACTCTTGGGTCTAATATTCTTGATGAAGAATCTAGAGGATCAACAGCTGGGTAAATACCTATTTCAGCTATACTTCTTGATAAAACTGTTTTAGCATCAAGGTGGTTGAATGTTGTAGCTGGAGCTGGGTCAGTTAAGTCATCGGCTGGTACGTATACCGCTTGAACTGATGTAATTGATCCATGGGTAGTTGATGTGATTCTCTCTTGAAGAGCTCCCATCTCTGTAGCAAGAGTTGGTTGGTAACCAACAGCTGATGGTATTCTTCCTAATAAAGCTGAAACCTCTGATCCAGCTTGTGAGAATCTGAATATGTTATCTATGAATAATAACACGTCTTGACCTTGGTCTCTGAAGTACTCAGCCATAGTAAGTCCTGTTAAAGCAACTCTCATTCTTGCTCCAGGTGGTTCGTTCATTTGTCCAAATACTAATGCTGTATTTTTTATAACTCCTGATTCCATCATTTCATAGTAAAGGTCATTACCTTCTCTTGATCTTTCTCCAACTCCTGTGAATACAGAAAGTCCACCGTGCTCTTTAGCTATGTTGTTTATAAGCTCTTGGATAAGAACTGTTTTACCAACACCTGCACCTCCAAATAGACCGATTTTTCCCCCTCTTTGGTAAGGTGCTAAAAGGTCGATAACCTTTATTCCTGTCTCAAACATTTGAGGAACAACTGATTGTTCTTCAAATGATGGAGCTGGTCTATGAATTGGATATTTTTCTTCGTTATTAACTTCAGCTCCACTATCTAGTGGTTTACCTAATACGTTAAATATTCTTCCTAATACGCATTCACCAACTGGTACTGATATAGGTGCTCCTGTATCAACAGCTTCTACACCTCTTCTTAGTCCTTCAGTAGCTTCCATAGCTATAGTTCTAACTATATCGTCTCCTACGTGTTGCTCTACCTCACAAACTAAGATTTTTCCATCGTCCATTTTTATGTGTATTGCATTAAATATATTAGGAAGTTCATCATTTGCAAATTTTATATCTACAACTGGTCCAATAACCTGAACTACTTTACCTATATTATTAGACATTTTGAGTACCTCCTTATTTTTGTGCTTCTGCTCCACCAACGATTTCTGATATCTCTTGTGTTATGATACTTTGTCTTATTCTATTGTACTTAGCATCTAATGAGTTTAATAAATCATCGGCATTTTTAGTTGCTCCGTCCATTGCCTGCATTCTAGCACTTTGTTCACTAGCTTTTGAATTAAACATAGCATTCATGAATTTACCTTTTAAGTATGATGAAACTAATGAATCTATTATTTCATCCTCATCAGGTTCGATTAAGAAAGAAACTTTACCTTTTTCTCCAGTTAAGTCTAGTGGTAATAATTTTTCTTCAACAACCTCTTGCTTAACAGGTGAAAAGAATTTAGTATAAACTAAACTTACTTCTCCAAAATTTCCATCAGTAAATTCTTTAACAGCTTTATTCACTATAGTTGATGCATCACCAACGTTTGGTGTATCTCCTAAATCAACATATTCTGCTAAAGTAGAAATCTTGTTTTTCTTAACATAATGGATACCTTTTTTTCCTACTACTACTGCTTCTATGTTTTCAAGATTATTTTCATAGTTATCTCTTACAAAAGCCGCAGTATTACCATTAAATCCACCACATAATCCTGAATCTGATGCTAATAATATTATTAACTTTTTAGGATTATCATTGGGTTTAAGTAAAGGATTATTATTGCTATTTAATGATCCGATTAATTCTCTAGCAATTTCATCTAGACTACTAAAATATTGATTGTTTTCAGTTAGTTTTTGTCTAGCTTTTCTTAACTTAGAAGTGGCAACAAGTCCCATAGCTTTTGTTATTTTTCTTGTGTTTTTGATACTTTTTATTCTTCTTTTAATTTCTAAAAGTCCTGCACCTGCCATTTAAGCTCCACCTCCATTCTTAAAAATGTGGGCATAGCTTTAATTAAAAAGCTATGCTCTTATTTTACATTAAGAATATTTTTTTAAATTCTACTATAGCACTTTCTAAAGCAGATTTTAATTCATCGTCTAAAACTTTCTTATCTAATATAGCTTTACCAATTTCTCTATGATGAGTATCCATATATTCTAAGAATTCTTTTTCAAATCTCTTAATATCTGAAACTTTGATATCTAGTAAGAAATTGTTAACTGCAGCGTATATTATCATAATTTGTTTTTCAACTGCCATTGGCTTATATTGATCTTGTTTTAAGATCTCGATAAGTCTCTTACCTTTTTCAAGTCTTGCTTGAGTATCTTTATCAAGGTCTGAACCAAATTGAGCAAATGATGCTAACTCTCTATATTGAGCAAGTTCTAGTCTTAATGTACCAGAAACTTGTTTCATTGCTTTTATTTGAGCGTTACCTCCAACCCTTGAAACTGATATACCAGGGTTAACAGCTGGTCTTTGTCCTGCGTTGAATAACTCAGTTTCTAAGAATATCTGTCCATCTGTTATTGATATAACGTTAGTTGGGATATATGCTGTTACGTCTCCTGCTAATGTTTCTATTATTGGAAGTGCTGTTAATGAGCCTCCACCATTTTCTTTTGATAACTTAGCAGCTCTTTCAAGTAATCTTGAATGGATGTAGAATACATCCCCTGGGTAAGCTTCTCTTCCTGGTGGTCTTCTAATTAATAGTGACATTGTTCTATAAGCAACTGCGTGCTTACTTAAGTCATCATATATTATTAATACATGCTTACCTTTATTCATGAAGTATTCACCCATTGTACATCCTGAATATGGTGCAATGTATTGTAATGGAGCTGATTCTGATGCTGATGCAGTTACAACTATTGAATAGTCCATAGCTCCTTCTTCAGTTAAAGTGTTAACTATGTTAGCTACTGTTGATTGTTTTTGTCCAATAGCAACATATATACATATAACATCTTTACCTTTTTGGTTAATTATAGTATCTATAGCTATAGCAGTTTTACCTGTTTGTCTATCTCCTATAATTAACTCCCTTTGTCCTCTACCTATTGGTATCATTGAGTCAATTGCTTTGATACCTGTTTGTAGAGGCTCATTAACAGAACTTCTTTCTAAGATACCTGGTGCTGGTACTTCTATAGCTCTGTATCCATCATTTTTAATAGGACCTTTTCCGTCTATAGGTTGACCTAATGAATTAACAACTCTACCTATTAAGTCCTCTCCTACTGGTACTTCAACTATTTTTCCAGTTCTTTTAACGATGTCTCCTTCTTTTATACCTTCTTCAGATCCTAAAAGAACGCAACCAACGTTATCCTGCTCTAAGTTAAGAGCCATACCGAAAACTTGATTAGGGAATTCAAGAAGTTCACCTTCCATACATTCTTCTAACCCGTAAACTCTGGCAACTCCGTCACCTATCTGTATGATAGTACCAGAATCAACAGTTTCTAACTCTTTTTCATAGTTTTTTATTTCATTCTTGATTATAGAAGTTATTTCTTCTGGTTTAATATGCATAGACTCACCTCTATTCTCTCTTAAGCATTATCTGTTTCATATCGTCAAGTCTAGATTTAACAGTACCATCTATAACATCATCGCCAACTCTGACATAAAGTCCTCCAATGATACTTTTATCTATTTCTTGCTTTAATAAAATTTTCTTTGAGTATTTATTTTCTAACTTTGCTACAAGTCTTGTAACTTCATCTTCTGTTAATGGAACAACACTTTTTACCTCTGCAAGTAAAGTATTGTTTCTCTCTAGATGAATTTTTTCCATTTCTTTTAATTTTTCTCTTAGATAAAGTATTCTATCTTTTTCTATAAGAACCATTAAAAATGAAAGTAACTCATCATCTATTTTTCCTTCAAATATGTTTCTGAAAGTCTTTTTCTTTCTTACAGTACTAATTTGAGGATGTTTTATTATTTCATAAAGTTCATTATTTCCATAAATGATATCACAGATTTCTCTTAAATCATTTAAGTATTCTTCAACTTTATTCTTTTCTTCTGCAACTTCATATAGAGCTAAGGCATATCTACGATCTAAATATTCATACATAATTAGATACCTACCTTTTCAATAAAATCATTTATTAATTCTCTATGTTTAGATTCATCAATAGATTCTCCAAGTGCTTTCTCTGAAAGCATTACAGAAATATCAACTACTTGTTGCTTTAACTCGTATTTTACTTTTTCTTCTTCTCTTTGAATTTCAATATTAGCTCTATTTATTATAGCCTCAGCTTCTCTATGAGCATCATCAACTATTTCTTTATAAATTCTATCAGCTTCTTTTTTCTGTTCTTCTCTAAGCTTTCTGCCTTCTTCTTTAGCAGATTTAAGAATTCTTTCATTATCTAATCTTAATCTTCTTGCTTTTTCTGCATCTTCATCGGCCTTTAAGATAGTTTCATCTATAGCCTCTTGTCTTGCATCGATGGCTCTTTTGATTTTGTCCCAGAAAAAATGTTTTAGTATAAGAATTAATATTATAAAGTTAATGATTGTAGCTAATATTCTCATAAAATCTATTTCCATATATCAATCACAGCCTCCCTTCGGAGTCAATTATATTAACTCTATTATCTTTATTTATTAATTACTACAAGTTCTTAATAAAAAGTACGTAATTTGATATTAAGCAACGAATAATAAGATTATTGAAACAACTAATCCATAGATAGCTGTTGCTTCTGAAAGACCAGCTCCCATGATGAATAAACTTTGAATCTTATCTGATGCTTCTGGTTGTCTTGCAGTTGCCTCTAATGCTCCTGCAGTTGCAATACCTATACCTATTCCTGCTCCTATACCTGCTAATACAGCGATACCTGCTGCTAATAACTTCATATCCATTAAAAATTCCTCCTTTTTCAAATCAAATAAAGTTACTTTGATTTGTTTAATTAACTTTTCTTAGTGATCTGCTATAATTTTAATATTTACCATAGTTAACATAGTAAATACTATCATTTGTATTGTTCCATCAAATACATCGAAGAAACCATGTGCTAGTATTGGCATACCTAATTGAGCAAACCAACTTATGTGTCCTAAACCTGAATACATTAAGTCTATTAATAAGGTAGCTGCTAGCATATTACCGAATAAACGTAGTGCAAGAGATACTGGGAAAATAATTCTCTCCATTAAGTTTAAAGGTAACATTAGTGGATAAGGCTTAAAATATCCTTTGATATATCCTCCAATATGACATCTACGTATAGCATTAACATGAACAACAACAAAGGAAGTAATTGCTAATGCCACTGCAACACTTAAATCTTGAGTAGGAGGTGCAAGCCCTATTAACCCATAAAAGTTTAATACAAGTAGGAATATTGCTAAAGTTCCTATATAAGGCACAAAACCAATATAACTTTCCCCCATGTTGCTCTTTACTAAGTTATAAACTGTTTGATAGATTGATTCTAAAACAACTTGTAACTTACCTGGTTTATTTTTAAGATTTCTAGTTGATAATAAAGCAAAAACTATTATAAGAAGCATTGCTGCCCATTGAAAAATAATTGTACTGCTTATTGTCAAACTACCAATCTTAACTGTAAACAATGGTGCAAAGATATCCACGGAATCACTCCCTTTCTATCTTAGTATTAATTTATATATGTATATAAATATTTATTTATTGTTTTTTATAAGGCCTTATTTTTTTTAGTATAAATAAATATTGATATCTGGTGTAAAATGAATCCTATTAAATAAAATGCTAATTCCTTAACATCTCTCATAAAGATTAGTGTAAATAAAAGAATCAAAAGCATTCTTAATACAAAACTTAATTGTATCTTTAAAGCTCCTCTTCTATTACTTATGACTTTGTTAATTACAATTGCATTTGCTGTAAAATTAATTGTTGCAATTGCACTTCCAACTAAAAAAGCCACCCCAAATCTAAAATTAAATAAACTAATTAATAGGGTTGCTATTATTGTTAATAAAATGTTAGTCTTCGTAATTGAAAAAACTAAACTTTTAATTTTAGCGTTCACATATAACCTCCATAGTTCCGCAATGTTACTTTACTAATTATATTCCCGAATCTAATATTAATAAAATTTAAATTTTGGTTGAATTTATTAATATTCTGATATTTTAAAGTGATTTTAACTATTTCCTTCATTTTTACTCTTAAAAACTCTCATTTACTCTTTTACAAATTATTTATGAATGTTTTTGAATTTATTATTTCATTTTTCTGAATTTTTAAATTACTATATAAGAACTTAAATTAAATTTCGATTACTATTTTCGATTTTGAAATCCTTTTTTAAAAGTTTTTGTTATAAAATTGTATATTTTATAGGGTTTTTTATCAAAAAAATTTTAAACCACTATTAAGAATAAAACATACAACTTAAAAGGTTTTGAATAACCTTTTTAATATTTATTCACATTTTTTTATTTTTTTTTTTCAAAATCTAATATTTTAAATATTTTTCTTTACTTTAATCCTATTTTTTTCTATTCTTCTTACTATTATTCATGTTTTTTATAGGAAATTAAATAAATTATCTGTTTTCTAATATGAATTTTTATTCTCAAATTAGTGCATTTTTTTAAATATATTTTTAAACTTAAACATGAATTTTAAATAATTTTTCACAAAAAAAGATACTATCCCAAGATAGGATAGTATCTTTAAAATATATATTATAATAATGGTAAACTTATTATCTTTCTACTATTAAAGCAGTTCCCATTCCTCCACCTATACAAAGTGTTGCTAAACCTCTCTTAGCATCTCTTTTCATCATTTCGTGAAGTAATGTAACTAATATTCTAGCCCCTGAAGCTCCTACTGGATGTCCTAAAGCTATAGCTCCACCATTTACGTTAACTTTACTCATATCAAATTCTAAATCTTTAGCAACTGCTAAACTTTGAGCTGCAAAAGCTTCATTTGCTTCTATTAAATCAAGATCTGCAACTGTTAATCCAGTTCCTTCTAAAGCTTTTTTAGTAGCATAGAATGGTCCATAACCCATAATTGAAGGATCTAATCCTTTTGAACCATAAGAAACTATTTTACAAATTGGAGTTACTCCTAATTCTTTTGCTTTTTCAGCACTCATAACAACTAATGCAGCAGCACCATCATTTATACCTGATGCATTACCAGCTGTAACTGTACCATCTTTTTTGAATGCTGGTCTTAACTTAGCTAATTTTTCAGCAGTTGTTCCAAATCTAGGGAATTCATCAGTATCAAATACTATTGGATCACCTTTTCTTTGTGGAATTACTACTGGAACTATTTCATCTTTGAATTTTCCAGCTTTTATAGCTGCTTCTGCTTTAATTTGAGAATTTGCAGCAAATTCATCTTGCATTTCTCTAGTTAATCCCCATTGTTCTGCTATATTTTCAGCAGTTATACCCATGTGGTATCCATTAAATGCATCTGTTAAAGCATCATTGACCATAGCATCGACCATTTTTCCATCGCCCATTCTTTGACCAAATCTTGCAGTTCTTAAAACATATGGTCCTTGTGACATGTTTTCCATACCACCAGCTACTATTACGTCAGCATCTCCTGCTTTTATCATTTGAGCTGCTAAAGCAACACATCTTAAACCTGAACCACAAACTTTATTTATTGTCATTGAAGGAATTTCAACTGGTAAACCAGCTTTTACAGCTGCTTGTCTTGCAGGGTTTTGTCCTAATCCAGCTTGAATTACATTTCCCATTAAAACTTCATCAACACATTCTGGTTTTACACCAGCTTTATTTAAAGCTTCTTTAATAACTAAAGCTCCTAAATCTACAGCAGGAACATCCTTTAATGAACCACCAAATGAACCTAATGCTGTTCTTACTGCACTTGCAATAACTACCTCTCTCATATCAAAAACCTCCCATTTAGGTAAAAATTTATCAAAAATCTATATTTTTTCTAACTGATTTAATTATAACCATAAATTTACTAGCTTTCAATATTTTTTGTTAAATTTTAAACAATCTTTTTTATTATTTTTTCTCTTTTCGAAAAAAAAGACAGATAATTTAGCTTTATTATAGAAGTCTTTTATTAAAATTTCTATAATATTCTAAATATCTGTCTATTTATACCATTTATTCAAATTATATTTATTAAACTTTTTAACAAAGTCTTATTTACTTATAAATTCTTCTACTTCTTCATCATTTTTTCCAAAGTAATTTAAAATAGCTTTTACTATTCTTTCAGAAGCCTTACCATCTCCATATGGATTTATAGCTTTACTCATTTTGGCATAAGCTTTTTCATCATTTATAAGTGAATTAGCTTCTTCTAATATTTTTTCAACATCAGTACCAACTAATTTAACTGTTCCTGATTGAACAGCTTCTGGTCTTTCTGTAACATCTCTTAAAACTAATACTGGTTTTCCTAAATGAGGAGCTTCTTCTTGTAATCCACCTGAATCAGTCATAACCATAAAGCATTTATTCATTAAGTTATGAGTTTCTTTTGTATCAAGTGGTGGTAAAAGATGTACTCTTTCTTTACCATCAAGATTTTTATAAACAACATCTTTTACAACTGGATTTAAGTGAACAAGGTAAACTAATTCAACATCTTTATTATCTTCAACTATTTTATTTAAAGCTGTACAGATATTTTCTATACCTTCTCCCCAGTTTTCTCTTCTATGTGCAGTTATCATGATAACTTTTTTGTTTTCAAAATCTATTTTATTTAATTCATCATTTTCAAAAACATAGTTATCTTCTACAGTATGTTCCATAGCATCGATTACAGTGTTACCTGTAATTTTTATGTCATTTTCATTTATTCCTTCTCTTAAAAGGTTAGCTTTTGATCCTTTAGTTGGAGCAAAGTGTAAATCAGCTAAAGCACCTGTTAACTTTCTATTCATTTCCTCTGGGAATGGGAAATATTTATCGAAAGTTCTAAGTCCAGCTTCAACATGGCCTACTCTTATTTGTTGATAGAATGCTGCTAATCCTCCCGCAAAAGTTGTTGTAGTATCACCATGTACAAGTATCATATCTGGTTTTTCTTCTGTAAATACTTTTTCTAATCCTTCTAAAACTCTATTTGTTATTCCAGTAAGAGTTTGACGATTTTTCATTATGTCTAGATCAAAGTCAGGCTTTATATCAAATAGTTCTAAAACTTGATCTAACATTTCTCTATGTTGAGCAGTTACACAAACCTTTGATTCTATTTCCGGTCTTTTTTCTAATTCTTTTACTAATGGAGCCATTTTTATAGCTTCCGGTCTTGTTCCAAAGATAGTTAAAACTTTTATCTTTTCCATGAATCATTTACCTCCAAAAATAATTAATAGCTACTTAAAATTAAGTAGCTATTTAAATTATAACTATTTTGTTCCAAATAGTCTATCTCCTGCATCACCTAATCCAGGAACGATATATCCATGATCATTTAATTTCTCATCAATACATGCAACATATATATCAACATCTGGATGAGCTTTTTGTACAAACTCTATTCCTTCTGGTGAAGAAATTAAACACATAAGTCTTATTTGCTTAGCTCCTCTTTTCTTTAAAAGAGTTATAGCATCTGCAGCTGAACCACCTGTAGCTAACATTGGATCAACAACTATTACATCTCTTTCAGCTATGTCTTGTGGTAACTTACAGAAATATTCTACAGGTTGAAGAGTTTCTTCATCTCTGTATAATCCTATATGCCCTACTTTTGCTGCTGGAATAAGTTGTAGCATACCATCTACCATACCTAATCCTGCTCTTAATATTGGAACTATAGCAACTTTTTTACCAGCTAAAACTTTACATTTAGTTTTACAAACTGGAGTTTCTATTTCTATTTCTTCCATAGGAAGATTTCTTGTTACCTCATAAGCCATAAGCATAGAAACTTCACTTACTAGTTCTCTAAAATCCTTAGACCCTGTATTTTTATCTCTTATAAACGCTAACTTATGTAATATAAGTGGATGTGTTATTTCTGTTACTTTACTCATTGTATCTTCCTCCTAAAATTTATATAAAAATATTTTTTATCAAATTATTTTGAATACTTTTCTTCAATAGCTGTTATTTTATCTATTCTATTTTGGTGTCTTCCACCTTCAAATTCTGAATTTAAGAAAGTATCAACTATATCTAACGCTAATCCTGGTCCTACAACTCTCTCACCCATAGCTAGAATATTTGCATTGTTATGTTGTCTTGTTGCATGAGCACTAAATGTATCAGAACATAATGCTGCTCTTATTCCTGGCACTTTATTTGCTGCTATAGATATTCCTATACCAGTTCCGCAGATTAATATACCATATTCAAATTCTTTTTTAGCTACAGCTTCTGCAACCTGTATAGATATATCAGGGTAATCACAAGAATCTGTGCTGTATGTACCAAAATCTTTTACCTCAATACCTTTTTCTTCTAAATGTTTTATCACTGTGTTTTTTAAATTAAATCCACCATGATCACAACCAATTGCTATTTTCATTTCATTAACCTCCATTATACCTGTTTGTTTTAATATATTATTTTAAAAAAAGTGCTTTTTCAATGACTAATAACACTACTTAATTTAAAAAATTAAATAGTAAGTCAAATAAAAAAGCACTTTTTTTATTAACTGGAAGAACACTAAATAAAGGTATTAAACTTTCAAAAAAAACAAATATAGAATTTTTAAAAAATATAAATTCAAAACAGTTCCTTTTTCTCAAAAGTTTCATTTTTATCTAGCTCCTTCCATATATATTCTTAAACTATTGTTATGTCAAATCCACAGGATTTTTTTAATCTATTCATTATGGCTACACCTAAATCTTTTTCCTCAAAAGCCTCAGTTATTATAACATCTACCCCTAAGTCATCAAAAGCTCTAAGCATTTCAAATAAATTTTTTGTTACAGAAGTTAAGTCTTCTCTAGTTCCTAATGATTTTACTATTCCTTCATTGTACATAGAAATTGTTTCATCAGTTGCCATAATTCCGACTTTTAAATCTTCATCTATGTAATTATGCACTATTTCTTTAATTTTTTCAACCATTTTATTTATTGGACCTTGAACCATTCTAACTTTTGCCTTTGGTGCATAATGTTTATACTTCATTCCCGGTGCCTTAGGTTTTGTGTCTTTGTCTAAAGTAGTTAATATAGCTTTATCTATATATACTCCTTCATCTATGTCCTTTAACATCTCTAAAGTTATGCCTCCAGGTCTTAAAACGCATAAATGTTCACCAGTTGCATCTACTATAGTTGATTCTACTCCTATTTCACTTTTTTTAGCTCCTATTATAAAATCAACTCTTCCATTTAAGTCTTCTTCACATCTTTCTATATCTGTAGGACTTGGTCTTCCTGATATATTAGCTGATGGTGCTGCTATTGGAACTCCTGATAGTTCTATTAGCTTTAAGGCTATTTCATCATTTGGCATTCTAACGCCAACTGTATCTAAACCTGCTGATGTAACATCTGAAACTATATCTTTTTTCTTTAATATTATTGTTAAAGGACCTGGCCAAAATTTATCCATTAACTCCTGTGCATATTTAGGTATTTCAGCAACATATTTATCTATATCTTTTTTATCAGCTATATGTATTATTAAAGGATTATCCTGCGGTCTTCCCTTTGCCACAAAAATCTTTTTAACAGCTTCTCCATCTAAAGCATTTGCGCCTAATCCATAAACTGTTTCAGTAGGAAATGCCCCAATACCACCATTTTTTATTATTTCAGCGGCTTCCTCTAAATATTTTATATCTTTATCTATATCTTTTATGAATTGTACTTTTGTTTTCATAAAACAATATCACCTTCATCTTTTATAAATTCTTCTGACCTCTTGCGATCTTTATATTTTCAATACTATCATTTGTATAAGTTGCTGTAACACAATTTTTATAAATGTCATCTAAAAGTTTAAATTTCTTTAAAGCCCCTCTTTTTATTATTATATAATACCATTGTGTTTCCTTGTTTAATTTAATCATCTTATTATAATCCTTGCTTAGTCCAGGATGAACTTTACAAAAGTACTCTCCTACTTGCTTTCCAAATTTACCTTTTCTTCCTTTGTTAGTAAAGACAATTATAATTTTCATATCTTCAAGTTCATTTTCTGTATGAACTAAACCTACTCTATCGCAGTATATATACTTATATTTAGATAACACATTAGGTTTTATTCTTAGAATTCCATTTTCACAAGTATATTCTAATCTTATATTATTAAAATTTTTAATCATAACAATAACTATAAAAATTTCTAAAAAGATTAAATATACTATAAGAAAATCCTTATAAACTTCAAAAAAACAAACCAAAAGAGGTAATAATATTAGAAGTATTACCATAACAAACATGAATCTTTTATATGATTTTTTTTGTTTTTTTATAGCTTTATCTATATCCATAATTATATTCCTCTTTAATTACCATTTTAAAACTATGTATTTTTAAAGCCTTACATTATTCATGTAAGGCTTTGTATATTAAAATTCAGTATTACCCATTGCTTTCATCTTTTGAGCTTGATCTTCAGTAATTAGAGCATTTAATATTTCGTCTATGTCACCTTCTAAGAAACTATCTAATTTATATAAAGTCATGTTTATTCTGTGATCAGTTACTCTTCCTTGTGGATAGTTGTAAGTTCTTATTCTTTCACTTCTATCTCCAGTACCAACCTGACTCTTTCTATCTTCAGCAATACCAGCTAATCTTTCAGCTTCAGCTTGCTCGAATAATCTTGCTCTTAATACTTTCATAGCTTTTTCTTTATTTTTAAGCTGTGATTTTTCATCCTGACATGAAACAACTAATCCTGAAGGTAAGTGAGTTATTCTTACAGCTGAATCAGTTGTGTTAACGCACTGACCACCATTACCTGATGCTCTAAATACGTCTATTTTAATATCTTTATCGTTTATTTCTATTTCTACATCATCAACTTCTGGTAAAACAGCTACTGTAGCAGTTGAAGTATGTATTCTTCCTGAACTTTCTGTATCAGGAACCCTTTGAACTCTGTGTGCTCCACTCTCATATTTAAGTTTTGAATAAGCACCTGCTCCTTTTATCATGAATACAACCTCTTTGAAACCTCCAATGTCAGTTTCATTTGCACTCATTAGTTCAACTTTCCATCTATTCTTTTCAGCGTATTTAGTGTACATTCTGAAAAGATTAGCTGCAAATAGTGCTGCTTCATCTCCACCAGCACCACCTCTGATTTCAACAAATACGTTTTTATCATCATTAGGATCTTTTGGTAGTAAAAGAATTTGTATTTCGTCCTCTAATTCTTTTTTTCTTTCTGTTAAGTCCTTGATTTCAGAGTTTATCATTTCTCTCATTTCTTGATCACTTTCTTCTGAAAGCATCTCTTTGTTAGCTTCTAATTCTTCTGTCGCTTCTTTGTACTCTTTGTACTTATTAACTATAACTTCTAAGTCAGCGTGTTCCTTACAAAGCTTTCTCCACTCTTTTTGGTTAGCCATTATTGAAGGATCACTAATCTTAACTGAAAGTTCATCATATTTATTTTCAATAAAATTTAATCTATCAAGTATCATCTATTATCACTCCGTATACAGATTTTCATATTTTACAATTATAGCACACTACTATGCTATCTTTCAAGGCTTACTCTTCCTATAACACATCTATCTAAACCAGCTAAATCTTTTATGACCTTAACATCGTAGTATCCTTTTTCAATCATAAGATTTTTAACATCCTCACCTTGATCATGTCCTATTTCAAAAGCTAATATACCATTTTCTTTTAATATTTCTAAAGATTCATCAATAATTCTTCTATAGAATATTAAACCATCTTCTCCCCCATCTAAAGCTAAGTGCGGCTCATAATCCTTAACATCTTCCATTAAAGTATTTATGACTTCCGTTCTTATATATGGTGGATTAGAAACTAGAATATCATACTTATTTCCTTTTTTAATGACCTCACTTAAAAGATCACTCTTAATAAAGCCACATCTTTTTGATAATTCTAATTCTCTTATATTTTTTCTTGTAACTTTTTCTGGTATATCATCTATATCTACTAAATCTACAATAATATTTTTTCTATAATTAGCTAAAGATAAGCCTATAGCTCCACTTCCACAACATAAATCACATACATTAATCTCTGCATCTTCATCTATATTGTTTAATACTTCCTCTACAATTATTTCAGTATCTCCTCTTGGAATTAAAACTCCTTCTTCTACATAAAAATCTAATCCCATAAATTCGCAAGTTCCTAAAATATATTGCATAGGCATTTTTGATTTTCTTTTTTCTAATAAGTTTAAGAAATGTATTTCATCTGACTTTTTAACTTCTTCACTTTTATTCGTTATAAGCCATATTTTATCTTTTTCTAAAACTTTTCCTAATAATAATTGAGTATCTAATATATATGTATCTATACCCACTTCTTTTAAAGTTTCATTTCCTAAATTTAACAATTCTCCAACTTTTTTATTTGGTTCTTTCAATCCTTCAGCCCTCCTTAAAGAAGCTATCGCTACTTCAATTTGTGAATCATCAGGCTCCCTTGTAGTCAATTTTTGCAATTGTAATCCTGGCGCTGCTATTATCTTTGCAAAATTTCCTTGAGATTTGCCAAGCCATCTTATAAGTTCATAAGTTATTCCTGATATTACTGGTAACATTGCTACTCTTATAGCCGTTCTCTGAGCAACTGAATCCCATTTAGTAAAGGAAAATATAAATATACTTACAATAGCAACTAAAAACAGAAAGTTTGTTCCACATCTAGGATGAAATCTAGGATATTTTCTTACATTTTCAACTGTAAGTTCATCTTCATTTTCATAACAGAATATAGTCTTATGTTCTGCTCCATGATATTGAAATACTCTTTCTATATCATCTACTTTTCCCATTAAGTACATGTATCCTAAAAGCATACCAATACTTATGATTCCTTCAATAGCACTTAAACTCCAATCTGGAAGATTAAGTTTTTTAAGTAAAAAAGTAATTCCAGTTGGTATTGCTACAAATAAAATTATGGCAAATACAAAGGAAAGCATAATTGTAAGTGTAATTATTACATTATTAGCTTTTTCACCAAATTTATTATTTAACCAATCTTCAAATTTAGATGGTTCTGTATCATCAAAAAAACTTGCTGAATAATTTAATGATTTTAATCCTACAATTAAAGACTCTATAAGAGTTACAAATCCTCTTATAAAAGGTAGTCCTAAAATTTTATTTTTCTTTGTATATGGTATAGTTTTTTCAAAAGAAACCTCTATATCTCCCTCTGGAGTTCTAACTGCTGTGGCTGTTCCTTTTGATCCCCTCATCATAACGCCTTCTAATACTGCTTGACCGCCTACTTGGCATTTTCTCATAATTTGAACCCTATCCTTTCATTAACTACTTATCAGAATCCTTACCATATTTATATTTAAAATAGCATTGTCCACATAGAGATTGATATTCTACATTATCAACTAAATCTATAGCCACTTGTTCTCCTTCAAATGTGAACTTTCCATTTATCATTCTTCCATTTAATATAGCTTTTCTTCCACATCTACATATAGTTTTCATTTCTTCTATACTATGTGCTAATAATAAAAGTCTTTCACTTCCTTCAAACCCATTCATTTGGAAGTCTGTTCTTAATCCGTAACAAATTACTGGTATTCCCTTACCAACTGCAATTTCAAATAATTCATCTATGTGATGAGCTTTTAAAAATTGAACTTCATCAACTATTATACAATCTATTTTTCTTCCTTTTTCAAGTCTATCTTCAATTGTTTCTATAATATTCTCATCATTATCTATTAAAATATCTACAACTCTCTCAACACCTAGTCTTGAAACAACCTTATCTCCACCTTTTTTATCAGTAGATGGTTTAATTATTATAACTTCCATACCTCTTTCCTCATAGTTATGTGCTACTTGCATAAGGTGTGTAGATTTACCTGAATTCATAGCTCCGTATCTAAAATATAATTTGCTCATTTTAACTTTAAACTCCTTATCCTTTTATAATATTCTAAATATGATTATAACTTAAATAAGAAAGCTTTTAAACTATTGACGATTAAATATCCCCATGATATACTTGTTAATAGTTGTTTAGCAACATTTTTTTATTTTTGAAAGAGGTGAATTACATGAGACAAGGCATACATCCAGAATACCATCACGATACAGTGGTTAAGTGTGCATGTGGAAACACTTTCACAACTGGTTCAGTTAAACCAGAACTTAAAGTTGAAATATGCTCTAAGTGCCACCCATTCTTCACAGGAAAACAAAAAATCGTTGATGTTGGCGGAAGAGTTGATAAATTCAACAAGAGATTTAATCTTAATAAATAATTTCTTTATGGGAAAGACTCAAATCTTTCCCATTTTTGTTTATAAGGCATATTTTTCAAATAAAGTTTGTTTTTGCAAATAGATTTTTAGTAAAAGTGAGTGGATATGATGAAAAAAGTTCTTATTTTAAGTACATCTACTGGTTATGGTCATAATCAAGCAGCTAACTCTTTAATGGAACTTATAAAGAATGATGATACAGAAATTCTTGTACACGATTTTCTTAAGGAGAACCGTTTCTTTGATAGATCAATAGTAAATGGATACGATTTATGTGCAAGTTCCCTTGGAACTCTTTATGGTCTACTTTACAAAATTAGTAATATAAAATTTATAAATAATTTAGTTAGTTTTTTATTTTTGCCAGTTGCAAATAAATTAGCTAAATTTATTGATAGTTTTAATCCAGATTTAATAATTACAACCCATCCTTTAGCAGTAAGTATTCTTTCTTATTTAAAGAAAAGACAAATTATAAAAGTACCAGTTATTTCTGTTGTTACTGATTTTAAATGTCATTATACTTATGTTTCTAAAATAATTGATCATTACATAGTTGCTTGTGATTTTACAAAAGAAAATCTAGCCTCAAAGGGAATACCTAAAGAAAAAATATCTCCTTTTGGTATACCTGTAAAGCAAGATTTTTATAAAGAAGATTACCATAACTATGTAGAAAATATTATCCAATCACCATTAAATATTCTTTTAATGGGAGGCGGTATGGGGTTAGATAACATATCTAAAGTATTAAAAACCCTAATCAAAAATGAGAACCCTTTAAATTTAACTATTGTTTGTGGAAACAACGCTGAGTTAAAGAAAGAATTGTGTAAAGAATATGGGCATATAAAGGGTAATAAAAAGTTAAATATTTTAGGATACACAAATGAAATACCTAAGATAATGAAAAGTTCGGATTTAATTATTACAAAACCTGGTGGACTAACTACTACAGAATCACTTTTAAGTCATTTACCAATGATAATTCCATTTATAATTCCAGGTCAAGAAAGTGAAAATAGAGAATTTTTATCTAAAAGTAATTGTGCAATTACTATCAACCACTTGGAAGAATTAAATAAGGTAATTAATGATTTAAATAAAGATAATGATAAATTAATTAATATGAGAAAAAGTATTTTAGATGTATTAAGTTCTTATTCTCTAGAAGGGACAATTAAACTTTGCACTAAGATGCTAAATGATTCTTATAATAAAAGAAGATATTAAAGTTTATAGACTTTAATATCTTCTTTTGTTTTGAAAACTTATTTAATTTTCTAAATTGCTTTTTAAAACAACTTGTAAAAACTCTTTATTATTTTTTGTTTTTGATAATAAATTTATAAGCTTTTCAGCTACATCCTCTATATTATTTTCCTTTTGTAATACTCTTCTTATTTTATATGAAGCTTCTCTTTCTTCTTCATTAAATAATAAATCTTCTTTTCTAGTACCAGATTTATAAATATCTATAGCTGGGAATATTCTTCTCTCTTGAAGCTTTCTATCTAAGTGTACCTCCATATTTCCAGTACCCTTAAACTCTTCAAAAATCATATCATCCATTCTACTTCCTGTATCAACTAAAGAAGTTGCTAAAATTGTTAAACTTCCGCCCTCTTCTAAATTTCTAGCTGCTCCAAAGAATTTCTTAGGCATTATAAGTGCCCCTGGATCTAGTCCCCCTGATAAAGTTCTTCCAGATGGAGTAACTGTTAAGTTATAGGCTCTTGATAATCTTGTTAAAGAATCCATTAAGATAACTACATCTCTTCCTTGTTCAACCATTCTTTTAGCTCTTTCTAATACTATACTTGAAACTTTAGCATGGTTTTGTGGTTCTTCATCAAAAGTTGAATAGATTACTTCTCCATCTATACTTCTCTTCATATCCGTTACTTCTTCTGGTCTTTCATCTATTAAAAGTACTATAAGTTTAACTTCAGGATTATTTTTTGATATGTTTTGAGCTATTCTTTTTAAAAGAGTTGTTTTTCCAGCCTTAGGTGGTGCAACTATCATCCCCCTTTGTCCCTTACCTATTGGACAAATTATATCCATAAGTCTTGAACTTAAATCTCTTCCATTTTCAGTCTCAAGTCTTAATCTCTCTTTTGGATATATTGGTGTTAACTCTTCAAATTTTTTTCTTCCAACTGCTTTTTCAGGACTTTCACCATTTACTCTCTCTACATAAAGTAAAGCTTTAAACTTTTCTCCATCCTTTGGTATTCTAACTTTACCTTGGACTTCGTCCCCAGTTCTTAATCCAAATCTTCTTATTTGTGATGGAGAAACATATATATCATCTTCACTTGTTAAATAATTTCTACATCTTAAAAAACCAAAATTATTATTATCTAGTATTTCAAGTATTCCCTTAGCAGAGTCTGATGAACTTATCATGTCCTTTAATTGCTCTTTTTTTCCTTCATCATTTGAATTATTATAATTACTATTATTGTTATTATAATTATTGCTATTTCTAACTACTCTTTCACCAGAAAAACTTTCTTTATTTCCACCTTGCTCTTTTTGAGATATTTTTTCTCTTAAAATAACACCATCTTTATGTATTACTTTAGTATTGCTATTTTGTTTATTGAATTCAGCTTTTAATTCCTCAATTAATTCGCTTTTTTTCTTTTTACTTATATTTTTTATTCCTAATTCTTTAGCCTGCTCTTTTAGCTGAACTAAAGTCATATTTTCATATTGTTCTATATTCAATTTAAGCACCTCCTGCTTTTTTAATTAGTGGAATAAGGTAAAGAAAAGTTGTTTTAGATTGCCTTAAGACTTTTATATATAGAAACTTTCGAATATCCTATTTAAAAATGTATAAATTTCTTATGTTAAATATTTATATTATTATCATATCACATAAAATCTAATCTACATATAGTATATTTTTATAAGATTTTATTTCTAATATTATTAAATAAAAAAAGGACACCTAACATTTAAGTTAGATATCCTTAATATTTCTAAAATTATTTATTGTTTAATGCAGCACCAACAAATCCTACGAATAATGGGTGAGGTCTGTTTGGTCTTGATTTTAACTCTGGATGATATTGAACTGCTACGAACCAAGGATGATCCTTAACTTCTACACACTCAACCAATCTTCCATCTGGTGAAGTACCAGCTATAGTTAATCCGCTTTCTATTAATTGAGTTCTGTACTCATTGTTGAACTCATATCTATGTCTATGTCTTTCGTAGATTAAATCTGAAGCATAAACATCCTTACAGAATGTATTATCTTCTAATTTACATGGATATAATCCTAATCTCATTGTTCCACCTAAATCCTCAACATCTTTTTGCTCAGGCATTAAGTCGATTACTGGGAATGGAGTTTCTGGATTTAACTCTGATGAATGAGCTCCTTCTAATCCTAATACGTTTCTAGCGTATTCTATAACAGCACATTGCATTCCTAAGCATATTCCTAAGAATGGTTTCTTGTTTTCTCTAGCCCATCTTATAGCTTCGATCTTTCCTTCTACTCCTCTGTCTCCGAATCCACCTGGAACTAGAACTCCATCTACTCCACTTAATAATTCATCAACATTTTCTTTAGTTACATCTTCAGCATTTATCCACTCTATTTCAACATTAGTGTCATTGCTTAATCCACCATGATTTAAAGCTTCAACTACTGATATGTATGCATCATGTAACTCAACATATTTACCAACTAAAGCAATCTTAGTTGTATGAGTTAAGTGAGTTATTCTATGAACCATGTCTATCCATTCAGCATTATCTATGTCTCTGCATCCAAGACCTAATTTTTCACAAACTAATCTATCTAATCCTTCTTTGTGTAACATTAGAGGAACAGCGTATAAATGCTCTGCATCTAAGTTTTGGATAACTTCGCTTGCATCTATATTACAGAATAATCCGATTTTCTTTTTGATATCTTCTGATAATTCTTTTTCTGATCTACAAACTATTATGTCTGGTTGAATTCCTATACTTCTTAACTCTTTAACTGAGTGTTGAGTTGGTTTTGTTTTTAACTCACCAGCTTTTCCTAAGTAAGGTACTAATGTAACATGTATGAAACAAACATTTTCTTTACCTACATCATACTTGATTTGTCTTATAGCTTCTAAGAAAGGTAATGATTCGATATCACCTATTGTTCCACCGATCTCAGTGATTACTACATCTACATCTCTTTCTTTTCCTACTCTATGTACTCTATCTTTTATAGCATTAGTTATGTGAGGTATAACTTGTACAGTACCTCCTAAGTATTCACCTTTTCTCTCTTTTGATATTACTGACCAGTAAACTCTACCTGAAGTAACGTTTGAGTTTTGAGTTAAGTTTTCATCTATGAATCTTTCATAGTGACCTAAGTCTAAGTCTGTTTCAGCACCATCATCAGTTACGAAAACTTCTCCATGTTGGTATGGGCTCATTGTACCTGGGTCAATGTTTAGGTATGGATCAAATTTTTGAATACTTACACTTAATCCTCTGTTTTTTAATAATCTTCCTAATGAAGCAGCTGTTATTCCTTTTCCTAATGAAGAAACAACTCCACCTGTTACAAATACATACTTAGTATTTTTGCTCATATCTCTTCCTCCTAATGTAAATTTATTCTTGACATCGTTCTTTATTTCATTTATAATGATAATTACCTCATTTAGAATGGGTTTTTTATTGCTTGTTTTAATAACATAGTAGATATTCTATCAAAAGTTAATGTAGAAGTCTAGTACTTTTTTTGTGTTTTTTAAATTTTTTATTTATAGAACGTTTACTATTTATATTTTGCTCACATTTAATAAAATTAATTATTAATATTGGAATTCATAAGTTGAAATTAGTTTCAACTTTTTTTATTTTAAAAATAAATAATTTATAAAAATAAGGCTGTACCAAAAGGTACAGCCTTATTTATCTATTTATAGACTAATCTTCTACTTTTATTTTCATATCAAGATTTGTTTTTATAGGTTCTTGTCCACCAGCTATTAGATGATATTTTATAGATATATTTCCTCCCTTTTCATTAACATCTAAATCTAACTCTTTTGTTGATGTCTTAAGCTCTAACATTCCATAAGGAGTATTATAAAGAGCCACTTGTGTATTATCTTTTTGGAATTCCATCTTTGTGCTAGTTGTTCCTTCTCTATGTAATACAACTTTATCGCCCTTTATTTTTAGAGTTGTTTTTGTTCCTTCCATTCCTGATATCTCAGTTTCATCATAAGTAGCTATAAATTCATCTCCATTAATAGAAAATTCTCCAACAGTTACAACTTCTATTTTTTCTTTTTCTCCAATATCTTGAGTGCTACATATTGATATTATAGCTTTTTTACTCATAATAATATCCTTTCTAAATCAATTATTGATTTATCATATATTTTTTAAGTTCTTCATCTTTAAATGGAGTTATTGTTATTGTATTAATCTCTCCATTTTTCTCATAATTTATTTCAACAGCGTCGCTATCTTTTTCTTTACAATATCTTCCGCATATTCTAGCAGCAGTTTCTAAATCTTCTTTATTAAATTCTCCTCTTAATATAACAGGAGCCCCAGTAGAATTTTTAGATGTTACTAAAATATCATCTTCTTTTTTAAACTTAACTATTTCTTTCCACTCTTCACCATTTCTAGCTACTATAACTTTATTTTTTGGTGATATTCTCATATGTCTACCATACTTAAGAACTTCAATTTCATCCTTAGCTACTGTTTCTTGATTATCAAGTAAATCACTTAATCTTATTGCATATCCAGGCTCTGTTAATTTACATCCCCCTGCAGGTGATGGATAATCAACTATATTCCACTTTTCAGCAAGCTCCATTTGAGTCTTTCTACTTCTACCTGATATTTTTAATAATTTTTCTCTATCTACTAAGCCATTTAACTCCATCTCTGTAGGCTCTAAGTTTAAAGCACATAATGGTCTTAAGATTTTTTCACTAAATCCTGATTCTTTTTTAACAGTATTTAATGCTTGTCTATTTTGAGACATTGGTCTTTGATTTAAAACTTCACCAGTTATTATAAAGTCAGCGTCAAACTTTTTTAATAATTCTCCTGAATATCTCATCATCATTGCATGACAATCTATACATGGGTTCATATTTTTTCCTCTACCATGTTTAGGGTCCTTAACCATTTCAAAATGTTCTTCTGAAAAATCTACTACCTCTAAAGGCATATCTATTTGTTTACACATTCTCTTTGCATTCTCTTCATTAAAGAAATAAGATTTAAAACATATTCCTATTACCTCTATTCCTTGATCCTTTATTAACTTTGCAGCTAATATACTATCTAATCCACCTGAAACCATGGCTAATGCTCTAGTCATATTTTTTCCTCCTAAAAATCACTTTATTATCATATGTTAATTCTTTTATTTAAATAAATCAATTACCTTAAATTCAAAATTTACGTTATTTTCCTTTTTATTAACACTCTTAAATTCTTCTTCTGATAATACATCCTTCATCTTTTTCTCTGTTTCATCATAGGCAACTTGTCCCTTAGTAACATCTATGAAGCATAAAGGTGGAAACATAACACACCACCAATTTTGACCTTTTCCTTCGCCAATTAGTATTCTATAAGCCTCATATTCTCCTTGTGGTAAAACTATATTGCCATATTCTTTAACAGGAAAATTTTCTCTTGTTAATGTTGTTTCAACAGTATAATCAAATCCCTGTGATTTAATATAATCTTCAGCTATTTTTATAATGTTTTTATCTTCTCTTTTTAATATTTCTCTAGATTCCTCTAAACTTTGTGATTCATTTAATATAGGTGAAATATATTTTAATACCTCATCTTTAACTCTAAGTTTTAAGTCTTGATCTATATCACTATCACTATTGGCTAAAACATGAAATCTTATTAACTTTTCACTTATATCCTCAACAACATTTTCCTCTGTAACACCTAAAGCTTGTTTAATATTTAAAGAACTTCCTACTATAAATAAACATATAACTCCTAAAAATAAAACTGATAATATTTTTTTCATAACAAACACCCCCTGATACCTTGATTATTACCAAGGAGTATTTTTTATATACAATAAAAAAATATTTTTTTATAAATTATTGCTATTTATAGTTCTTGTTATATATACATCTGAATATTTATATTTTCCTTTTAAAAATTCAAAAGCTCTTTGAGCTGTTAGCATATCATCAAAAAAAGCAAATACAGTAGGTCCACTTCCACTCATCATTGCACCTAAGGCTCCACTTTTTCTCATATCTTCTTTTATATTTTTTAATATAGTATGCTTCTTTAAAGTTACATTTTCTAAAACATTTTTCATATTTTTTGATACATAATCTAAATCATCATTTTCCATAGCTTGAATTAAGCCTTCTATATTAACATGTTTTCTTATCTTATTTATATCTAAATTTGTATAAACTTCTTTAGTAGATACCCCAAAATTAGGTTTTAATACAACTAATATTTTATTTTCAAAAGGTTTTAAAGGTGTTATAATCTCTCCAATTCCTTCACATAAAGCAGTTCCACCTTCAATACAATATGGAACATCTGCTCCTATTTTTAGTCCTATTTCTTTTAACACTTCTAAACTAGCATTTACATTAAAAAGCTTATTCATTATAACTAAAACTGCCGCCGCATTAGTACTTCCACCAGCCATACCTGCAGCTACAGGTATATTCTTCTTAATATTAATTTTTACACCATCTTTTATATTAAATTCATCTCTAAATAACACTGCCGCTTTGTATGCTAAGTTTCTTTCATCTGTAGGGACATAATGCTTATTACAAGAAATGCTTATATTACTATCATTACTTTTCTCTATATCTATAACGTCATACAAATCTACTGTTTGCATTATCATTCTTAATAAATGATAGTTATCTTCTCTTTTTCCAATAGCATCTAAGGCTATATTTATTTTTGCATAAGCCTTCATTTTCATATAATCACCCTTCTTACATTAATTAAAGCTAAATATAATTATATTATTTTCTTCTAAAAACATAAAGAGTTAATTAAAATAAAGAGAAATCTTCTAAATTACCTACTAGAAGATTTCTCTTTTAAATTATTTTTACTATATGCTAGCACTTTTTAAATCTTTTGTGCCCTTATTTTTAAATTCATTTATTATATCATATAGAGATTCGTAATCTTCAAAAAACATTATAATAGTTTCACCTTTTTTAGCTAACTTTAAAGTTTCTCTAAGTGCTTCTTCCTCTGACAATATGATTTTTACATTTAAATCTTTTCTATTTGATGATAATACACCTTCGTTTATTATACTAGCAACCTCACCTTTATCTTTTCCTCTTAAGTCTTTATCCTCTTTTATAACTATGGAATCAAAAAAGTCTCCACTTATTCTACCGACTTCTTTCATAGTATTTAAATCTCTATCTCCAGGAACCCCTATTATTCCAGTTATATTTTTTAAACCAAGATTTTTAAGAGAGTCTATAACCACCTTGTATCCATCAATATTATGACCATAATCTAATATTACATTTATACCATTAACGTCAAACATATTAAATCTTCCTCTGTTGTCTTCTTCACAAGATTTAAACTGTTTCAGCCCTTTAGATATGATGCAATAATCAACTTCTATCCCAACTAAGGCTGCACAAGCTGCCATAGCATTCTCTATGTTATGCTTTAGTTTACCATTCATAGTAAACTTCATTTCCTCTGCAGAAGCTATTTTGTATTCTTTACTTCTATTTTTTACATATATAGTTTCATCTCTATAAAACACAATAGGATTTCCATGTTTTAAATTTTCCTGTAGATATTTATTATTTTCATTCATTGAAAATAATATTTTAGGCTTTTTAATTCTATCTAAAACTTTTAAGCTCCATTCATCATCAGCATTTATAACTGAATATCCATTATCTTTTACAGCTTCACCAACTAAAGATTTTACAAAAGACAAATCTTCCATATCATTTATTCCATCTATTCCTAAATGATCCTCTCTTATGTTAGTTATTACTCCTACATCTGCTAAATCATAAGCTAATCCTCTTCTTACCAAGCCACCTCTTGCACTTTCTAAAACTGCTATATCAACCTCTGGATTTAATAATACAGACCTTGCACTATTATATCCTGTGTCATCACCTTTATGTATATACTTATTTCCTATTTTAACTCCGGAAGTCGTTGTACACCCTACATTAAATCCAATTAAATTTAAAACATAAGATATTAATCTTACTGTAGTAGTTTTTCCATTTGTTCCCGTAACTGAAATAACAGGAATATTAGAATAATTCTCTTTAAACATATTATCTAAAATTTTTCTTCCTACATTTCTTTCTTTGCCTATAGTAGGAAAATGATGCATTCTTATTCCTGGGGCTGCGTTAACTTCTAAGATTATTCCATCATTTTCATATAGAGGTTCTGCTATCGATTTTGCACAAATATCTATACCACATATATCTAATCCAATAGTTTTAGCTGCTCTTTCACAAATTTCAATATTTTCTTTACATATTAAGTCAGTATAGTCCTCAGCACTTCCACCTGTAGAAAGATTTGCATTTCCTCTTAAGGTAACTTTTTCTCCATACTCTAAAACTGAGTTTAGAGAATATCCTAGCTTGCTTAATCTATTTATTAATTCTTCATCTATTTTAACCTTTGTTAAAGGTTTTTCATGTCCTTCTCCTCTTAGTGGATTAGCATTCATAGCTTCTATTAAATCTCTAATAGTTCTTACTCCATCACCTGTTATATATGGAGGTTTTCTTAAAGAAACTGCTACTACCTTATAATCCACTAACATTACTCTATAGTCATTTCCAACCTTATATTCTTCTATCATTATTTCTTTACATTCTTTTGTGATTTCAGCATAGGCTCTTAAAAGTTCTTTTTCACTATTTATATTTACAAAAACTCCATTCCCCTTGCTTCCCCATTGTGGTTTTAATACTACAGGATACCCAATTCTATTAACCACTTCAAGAAGATGTATTGTGTTAAATACCTTTTCTCCTCTGGCAACAGGCAAGTTCTGTATATCTAAAAGTTCTTTTGTAAGCATTTTATCACAGGCTATATCTATAGCAATTCCCTTTGTATTATTGCCAATAGTGGCACTAAACCTCTTTCCTGCTTTTCCATAACCTATTTGGTATAAATTTTCGTTTCCTACTGTAATTATAGGAAGACCAACTTCTTTAGCCGCATCACATATAGCCTTTGTTGATGGCCCTATGCTCTCTTCCATAATAACTCTCTTTATTATTTCTATTCTTTCATCAAAGTTAATATCTTTTTTCTTTATTATTGAATTTATCAGATCTATGGCTAATTCAGCTATTAATATTGCTGTTCTTTTTAATTTATATTCAAATATTATGTAATAAAAATCATCCTTTATTTCTCTTGCTTTTCCGTATTTTATATCTATACCTAGTTTATTATGTATTCCTATAATTGTATGTTCACAAACATGAGCTAAGTATGTTCCCTCTTTTAAACGCTGAACAAATCCACCTTCTATGTCTATTCCACACCTATGAGTATATAACTCTGGAACATAACTTAATAACCTTTCATTGAATCCATCAATATCTTTAGTAGGAGTTTCACAATATCCCTCTAAATCAACATCTAATCTAATACATTTTCTATGTGAATATATGTTTCTTCCCTCAAAGATACGTTGATTATTTATCTTCATTTTTATTTCTTTCCTCCTCAAAAGGCACCCTAGTTGATAAATTCATTTTTTTGCCTGCTGTTAATACATGTAACTTTATATTAAATATACTAAATACCTCATCTTGTTTTTTCTCAGATACATTTGTATATTCAATATTTCTTCCATCTACAAAATAAACTGCTCCACTACCAATTACAGTTAATTCATCATCATTAATTACTATAGCAGTATCTTCATCTATACCAATTCCTAAAACTTCAGGATTTTGACACACTCCTGATAATAATCTACCTATCCTTCCTCTTTGAGCAAAGTGTTGATCTATAAGAGTATTTTTAATTAAACCTAATCCTGCAGACATATTTAGTGTACTCTTTTTAGGTGATTCCTCTTCTTCTCCACCAACTATCATAACATCACTCATAACAGAAGCCCCTGCTGATGTTCCTACAAAGTAACATCCCTCATTACTTCTTTTTTGTAATGTATCATAAAGAGGAGTTCCCCCAATTAAACTAGTTATTCTAAGCTGATCTCCTCCAGTAAAAAATATTACTGAAGCCTCATTTACTAAAGAAATATTATTTTCATCAAAAGCTTCTTCTCTTTCTATGACACGAAGCTCTTTGATTTCCCTTATCCCCATACTTGAAAATATATTTTTATACTGTTCTATGACTATATTAGGTGATTCTGTAGCTATGGTTGCAATCAACATAATTCCTTCAGATTCTTTAAATTTATCTGCTACAAAATTTAATATAATCTTTTCCCCTTTTTTATCTTCTGCTCCACCTATTATTATTAAATTTTTTTTACTACTACTTTTCAAATTATTCACCTCAAATCATGCATTTCTTATTTTTGCCATAAAATTTATATTTATTCATAAAAAAGAGTTTTACGACATAATATCGTAAAACTCTTTTTTTTATAAAACTGCTCTTCCTGGAATCATAATTTTATCGCCAGCATATATAGAATCTGGATCTTCTATATCATTTAATTTAACTAAAGTATCTATTGTTGTCTTGTATTTTTTTGCTAAATTCCACAAAGTATCACCTTTTTGAATTGTGTATATAGTAATGGATGCTTTCTTTTCAACAGTGTCATCATTTTGTTCAATGTCTTTAACATATTCTTTATCAAAAACATCTGAACATTTAGCATAAAAATATACTACTGCTTTAACTGCTAAGCTATTTCCTTCTATACTACATTGTAAATCTTCTAAATTAGCCTTAGTATCAAAAGTCATACCAGACTGAGAATTTGGCATATCTAAAGCAACTTCAAAAGGAATTTCTCCACTTACTTTATTAAGTCCCTTTTCCTCATCAGTTGTCTTGTATATTGATTCAACAGATAAATTACCTTTTATAACAACCTTTTGATCCATAAAATAGCTTTCCATATCTACTATTTTACCTTTACAATCAACTGTTTGAGTAGCATCTACTCCATTTTTTCCTAAGTCTATATTTCCTTTTATTACTGATTCATTTGAATTTTCACTAACAGCCATATTAATCTTGCAAACTTCTTTTAAAGGCATTACATTTTGCGTTGGTGAATATAAGTCCTCAACTGTTTCTGCAAATTCTAATTTTGATATTGCAACATTTGCATCAACAGATAAATTAACATCTATTATTCTACTTTCCCCTAAATCATTTTGAGAAATCTTCACATCATGACCTTTGATTTCAAAATATCCATTACAATTCATATCTGAATTTACACCTACAACCTCTTCATCATTAGATAAATATAAATCCTCTTCTAAAGCTACAACTTCTCTAGAATCATAAGCTCTATAAAGAACGTTAATTTTAGCCAAGCAAGATGCTTGTACTTTATCTTCTCCTAATTTTATCTCTTGTCTATGAAGCATATATCCACATTTTATTATTTTTCCTATTTGAGGTTTATCCATACCTACGTTTATAGGTAATTCTCCACTCATTGAACAAACCATATTTGTAATATTTTTCTCTATACTTTCTGGTTTTCTTTTTATTTGTAAATCTCCTAAACCATCTAATTCTTTAACAACATCTATTTTTTCTTCTTTATAAACCCTGTACTTGGTTCTTAGTTTTCCTTCTACTCTTATCTTTCTTTCATTGATTATGTTCGCATCGATATGTTCTAAATCACATTCCATATCACACATCATACTATGTTCAGCCCCAGCTATATCAATAAAGCTAGAATTTTTTTCTTTATAAATAACGCTATTTATCCCTAAACCTTCTTCTTCTCTAGCTAAGTACATAATATTACACTCAACTTCATATTCTAATAATACTCTATCACTTTGAACTTCTCTGTTAAGTATATATACTTTAGTATCAACTGAAAGTACATCATGAACATCTGGTTGAGTATCTGGTATTAAGTATTCTTCTCTAAAAGGTATATCTAAAGAGTTTTCACTTAAGACCTTCTCAAACCCAAGACTTTCTTTAATAATATCTAAATTAACCAAATTTATCCCTCCTAAATAATCTAATACTATAATATATATGTATGATAATTAATTTATGATAATTCTTATTATTGATACTTTATTTATTTTTTTATTGAAACCCATATTTTATAAACGTTTACATAACTTTTTAAAGTAAAATTAAAATTTTTTATCTTTTTTCGACATTTTTTTATTAAAAGTGTTGACATACTAAAAAATATGTCGTATTATAAAGATGGTTATTGACCATATAACCTCTCATAAATTCTCAATACCCTTTTATACCATAGTTGAAAGATGGAAACCCACCATCTTTCTTTTTTTTGTTAAATAAATAAAACAAAAAAGTTAGCTAATTAATTAGCTAACTTTTTTATTTAACCAACAAAATCTAGTTGAACCGTTTTTGTAAGTACATCTGAATAACTGTATGTCACTTTCCTTTGGGTGTCTTTTTGTAATCTAACTACAAAAATACTTGGGTGAACACTTTCTAGTATTCCTTCATTTTCCAAAATCTTTTTTCTTCCACCATTAGCTCTTAGCTTAACTTTCTCACCTACGTGATCTTCTATGCTTTTTCTGATGGAATTCAATGTAAGTCTGGTACTCATTTTAACACCCTCTTTCTATTATACATTATACACTAAAGGGGATGTTTTTTCAATAAATAAATAATTTTACTATATAAGTCCATGTCTTGTCAACAAAAATATACTATATTTAAACTAAAACATCCAATTATATTATTAACTTAAATGTCTTATTTTATTCTATTAATTTAAATATAGGGATTTTGGATAACCTTCTCTATATTTTCCTCTAGTTTGTAATCCACCAACTCCCTTTATTCCAGTTATTGTATTTTCTATAACATCTTTTATTGAAACAATTTCATCTATTCTTGTATATGCAACTCTTTCACATACTAAAACTGGATCTAAACAATGTATAAGTACTCTATTAGGTGAACTTGCAAAATTAGCCCCTGCTTCTAAAATACTTTCATAACAAGATTGACAAGCACCAGCAAAAATAACAAGCTCATCATAACTTGAATTATAATTTCTTAAAATTTTTACAGATTCAATAAAATACTTTGAGTTTCTATAATTATTTAAATCAAGCATTCCCTTGGAATCTTTAAGAACCCCATCATGGCCAGTTAATACAACTATATCTGGATTATATTCCTTAACTAAAGATAAAATTTTTAAAGGTTGTTCTCTTTCAGATACTGCTATTCCTACAGCATTTAAGTTTAATTGCTTGTACGCCTTTAAGCAGGTTTCCATATATGATGGATCTCCATCTATATGAAGTATTCTCCCAGGCCTTCCAAATACCAACCCTTTTTCTTTTTCTGTCCTTTTTAAATTATCCTCTTCACTTCCTCTTGTCATTAATTGATTATTTTTCTGTTCTCTACTCAAAATTACTTTTTTAATGATATCATTCATTTTAGAATCAAAGGATTTATCTTTATCTCCAGCAAAGTCATCCTCAACTTTTTCTAAATCCTCTCCCTTAGAGTCAGCTATTATCCTTATATGAAGCCCCTTTAAAATATAAGTTATTCCTTCATCATTTTCTTTAATATCTATAATTTTAAAAGTTATATCCTTACTATATGATTTTCTTACTACTAAATCTCCAACTTTCATATACCTTCTCCTAACTTATATAGTCCTATTATCATAATATGAAGATTTATTTGTAAGTGTGCTGATACTATATACTCATGTAATTTATTGTTTTTTTTATTTAAATTAAAAAATATCTATTAAAAATCCAATATAATATTAAATCAACTATAAAGCAAAATAAAAAATGGTGCCTAATTAGTAGGCACCTAAAATATAATTATCCAACTTGGTTATATTTACTTTTAAATTCTTCAATAAATTTCATATAACTTTCTTTCTCATTAATTATGTTGTTTATTTTATTTATAAAGATATTTTGTCCCCACATAACTTCATTATAATAGTATCTATTTGCAAGTCTCCAATATCTTTGTGGGAATAACAAGTATGCATATAATACCTCATATTCTTCTTCTCTTAATGGACTTACTGTATTATAAGCATCTATTATGGCCTCTGCATATTCAATATTCCAGTCAACTCTTTTTAAAACCTTCTTCATGAAGTTAGCTATGTCATATGTTCTTATTTCTCTTTTACAATAATCAAAGTCTATTATATATACTTCATTATCATCTCCAATTATTATATTGTGATAAGTATAATCATGATGACAAAATACTTTCTCAGCCTCTGCTTCCTCACATAAACTTAAATACTTTGAATTATTTAATATTTTTGTGGCTCTTATTGCTAACTCCTTATAAAAATCAACATTTTTTATATAAATAATGTCAAAATCTTTTTTTAAATTTTTCTTTCTAGCCATTCCTCTCATTTTTTCTAAGGCTTTTCCTCTCTTCTCCATAAGATATGGCCATCTTCCTAAGTCACTTTTTAATTTTGAGTTTTCTGGTGGATCATATCCCTTGCTGGCTTCATGTAATTCAGCTAACTTTTTAGCAGCTAATTTAACCTCTTCTATGTTAGTGAAATCACACTCTCTTCCCTTTATCCAATTTGAAAGAGTATATAAATCCTCATTTACTAGAGCATAAGGTTCACCCTCAATATTTAAGAAATATCTATCTATATGTTCAAATCCATTTTTAGCTAAATGCTCCTTTGCTCCATAAACGAAAAGAAGTTTTTGAGTTCCATAGTTTATCCTTTTTAAACACCTGTCACCCTTATTACTCTTTAAATAATATACACCCTTATTAGGTTTTAATTTTTCTATTTTAATATCAAATTGTCTTTCTATTTCAAACTCTCTCATCATATCTATTCACCCCCTACCATATTTATATGTAACAACCTCTTGTTTTATTAACATTTTATTCCATATATAAATATAATAATATATATTTATACTGAAAGGACATATGCTATGAAAATATGTATTGATGGAAGGGCAGCTACCTTATACCGTGGTACTGGAATTGGTAACTACACTTATCAAATAATAAATAATCTACACCAGATAGATTTTTTAAATGAATATAACATACTTACTCCAGAAGCATCCTCTCTAAAATTACCTAAAAAGAATAACTTTAATTATTTATCCTCAAGTACAAATGATAAGAAAAACTTTTGGGAATTTATAAATACAAAAAATCCTAAAGAAAATATTATAGGTGATATATATCATATTCCTCAAAATGGTATAGGCTTTTCAAAACCTAATGATATAAAGACCGTAATTACCCTACATGATATTATCCCTATGAAAATGCCTGATACAGTTAGTGAAACCTTTTTAAAAATTTTTAATGAAAATATACAAAATATTTTAAATAACACAGATGGAATTATTACAGTTTCTAACTTTTCTAAAGAAGATATAAGTAAAACTTTTTCTTACCCAAAGGAAAAAATATTTGTTACTCATTTGGCTGCTGAAGAAATATATACCCCATTAAATAAATTCCACTCATCTCAATATCTAAAAAAACACTATGGTATAGATAGGGATTTTTTATTATATGTAGGTGGTTTTAGCCCTAGAAAAAATATTTTAGGACTTATTGAAGCCTTTAACTTAGTAAAAAATTCTTATAAAAGAGATTTAAAGCTTGTTATTATAGGAACTAAGGGACCTTCATATGAAATTTACAGAAAAAAAGTAGATGAGTTAAATTTATCTTCATCTGTTATTTTTACTGGATTTATTCCTATAAATGATATGCCTATATTCTATAGTGCTAGTAAAGCATTAGTTTATCCTTCTTTTTATGAAGGCTTTGGATTACCTCCTATAGAATGCATGGCCTGCGGAACCCCTGTAATAGCATCTAATTTAACCTCAATGCCTGAGGTATGCCAAGATGCTGCTCTTTTAGTTGATCCTTATGATGTTGATGAAATAAAGGAAAATATACTGACCTTATTAAATAACCATAAATTTTATTCCCTTATGATTTATAAAGGGCTAAGTCATTCAAGTAAATTTAATTGGAAAAAAACTGCTTATAATACACTTGAGGTCTACAAACATATTTCTTCACAAATTTAAAATATACTCTCTAAAATTTAGTTCTAATATGTCTTATAAAAAAATTTATTATTTTAAAATGAAAAGGTACTGTATAAAAATTTAAACATAAAACTTATAAACTTTAATAGAATTTCTTACTTCTAAGAATCAATTTATAAGTTTTATTAGTTATTTTATACGGTACCTTTTACTTAGTTTTATTAGTTATTTATATGATTTAATAAAATTTCCTTTTCCTTTGTATATTCTAATTTCCTTTCTAATTTATTTAAGAAGGACTCATATTTCCAATCCTTTAATTTATAATAATATTGCATTGAAACAGTATAAAAATCATGAGGAAATCTTAAATATATATACATTAACTCTTTTTCTTCCTTTGATAAGTTGTTTAACTTATCATACTTTTCTATAATAGAATCATACATTTCTAAACTAAATCCAAATCTTTTTATACTCTTAATTATAAAATTACATAAGTCTATTACCCTTAAATTTATATTGCAATAATCAAAGTCTATAAAGCTTACCTTATTTTGATTAAATAATATATTATGATAGGCAAGATCATTATGGCATAAAGTTATTTTTTCTTTATCTCTACATAAGTCATCATATTTACTCTTTTCTAATAAATCTATACACTTCTCTACATCACTTAAATGATAATCTACTTCTTTTATAAAGATTTCATCAAATTCATTTTTATACTTATAGCTTCCCACTATTTCCTTTAGTTTTTCTAAATCTTTTTTACTATTTTTAAAATAATCTTTTAACTTAAAAAGCTCACTATTTTTTTCATTCATTTCCTTTGAAGTAGCCTCTTGAATTCCCATTCCTGCATTATGAAGTTTAGCTACTGCATCTGTTATTATTTCTAATTCGATTGGATTAGCTATATTAAATTCAGTTCCTTCAAAGTAGTCTAATAATATATAATAATTTCCTTTCCATTTGAATCTCCACTCTCCATTTGGAAGCTTATTTATTTTTAATATACCATCATATCTTTCCCTTAAGTACTCTGTTGAATGGATTATGAAGTTTAATCTGTCATCATCATAATTTATCATCTTTAAAATCTTCTTACCTTGCTTTGTATCTAATAAAAATACATTTCTATTTGGTCTTAAATCAAATATATCTAGTCCTAAAGCTTCAAATAATTTAATATCTAAATCATATCTACATAAATATTTCTCATCTTTATATCTAATCTTATTCATAAACCTCTCCCCCTACTATATAAGATAATCTTTAAGTAATAATTCTTCTAATTCATTACTTTTAATCTTTAAATCCTTTATATAATTATTTTGCAAATACCTCATTGAATTATATGGATACTGAATCAATGAGTTTATATAAACATAACTTTTAAAATCTAAGCTTTCTTTCTCTACTACTTCAAGAAGTAAATCCTTTAATTCATCCTTATAGTTTCCTCTTATCTTTTTTAAATAGTTATAATAATCCTCTTCCACCATATTAAATTTTATATCCTCTGTATTTTTTATAAAAATCCTTTTCTCCCCATTCTTAACTTCATAATATATCCTACCAATACATACTTCTTCCCTTTCCATAGCTCTTCTTATAAGCTCTTTATAATTAATATTATAAATGCAGTCTAAGCTTTTTTTTGATGCATCTAAGGCCTTATTAATCAATTTATTACTGTCTTCTAATCTCTCTACTCTTCTACTCCAAAGTTTAAAAATTTGAACCTGTTTCCATATATCATTTCTAAATTTAAATTTTATCCTATTTTCCTCTTTTAAAAATTCCTTGTGAATCTCACTTAGTGTATTTAAATACTCTAATGGATCATAAAATCTTAATTCTCTTTTTTCTCTTTCTATTTCTTTTCTAGGTAATACCTCTATATTATTTTCTCTTAAAAACAATTCTAATTTTTCACTCAAATTTAAATCACCTCAAAGTAAAATTGCTTAATTCATCAACAAAGTTCTGTCTAAACTCTCTATCTTTTTCGTATTTACCTAGTTTCTTTAAAAAATGTTCTTCTTCCCAAGGCTGTTGTTCCCAATAATATTGAAGTCCTAGTTGCCAATAAGCTTGAGGGAATTCAATAAAAGAAGCTATAATAGGAAACTCTTCATTTCTTACTTCTTTATTCTTTGAATAACTCTCTATTATATATTTAAATAAATTTAAGTCCCATCTCCCCTCTTTCATTGTTCTAATGCATAGGCTACTTAAATCATGTAAGTGAGAATCTAAAATACAGTAATCAAAGTCTATTATATTTATTTCATTATTTTCTAATAAAAGCACATTATGATTTGCATAATCATGATGACAAAAGCCTAATTTTTTAACTTCCTTTTTCATATAGTCAAAATATCCACTAGTTTTTATATGAGAAAGTGTTCTTTCAACTCTTTTTAACTCCTCATCCATAATAGAAAGATATAACTTATCAAAGTCTGACATATATGCTTTCTGATATATTCTTTTTTTAAAATCAAGAATTTCTTCTCCCCTTGTCTCAAAGATCTTATACCACTTACCCCATGCTATTCTAGGCTTAAGATCTCTATTTATAACAAACCCTTCACTACTATTATGTAGTTCACTAAGCTTTTTCGCTGCTAAGCTTAAATCCCACTTATTTTTATAATCACATTCTCTACATTTTACCCAAGGAGTTAAATAAGCTAATTTATCATCTAGCCTTACATAATCTTTTCCATCAATAGTATCTAATATTTTAGGAATTGAATTAAAGCCATTTTTCATAAGATGCTTTTGAGCAGAAACTATAAAATAAAAATGAGGATATTGATACTTTATTACCTTCAAACAATACTCCTCATCACTGGTTATAATTTTATATGTGTTTTTCACTTTTATTACTTCTTTGACTTCTATACCATAGTTAAGTAAGATTTTATCCTTTATATAATCATGTTCCATAAACTTACTCCTACTGTCACTTTTTAATTAGTATATGTTCCTTAAATTCTTCTTGTTACATGCACATTTTATATTATTTATTAATATTATTAATTATAATGATTATTTTTCTAAGGAGTGGAATCTTAATGTATAACTTAATAGATGCAAGAGGTGCAACTTGGTATAGAGGGACAGGTATAGGAACATACACATATAACCTATTAACAAACATATTAAAATTAGATAAGGATTCATCTTATGATTTATTATGCTCTGGAGAAAAAATACCTGAGTTTGAAAGTGAAAATACTAAAATAATAATGTCTTCTAGAAAACATCAACGTTTTTTTGAAGATTACTATATACCATCCTATGGAATAAAAGAGGATATAGATTTGCTTCACCTTCCTCAAAATGGACTTGGACTTTCCTCTGAAGGAAACTTTGCAAAATTGGTTACTATTCATGACTTAATTCCTTACATTTTACCTGAAACCGTTGGTAAAGGTTACTTAAAAAAATTTCTTCAAAGTATGCCTGAAATAATTGATAATTCAACAGGAATAATCACTGTATCAGAATACTCTAAAAGTGATATTCTAAGATTTTTTCCACACTTTCCTGCTGAAAATATTTTTGTAACTCCACTGGCAGCTAATGAAAATTATAAACCTTTAGATAAGGAAAAATGCCTATTTGATGTTAATAAGAGATTTAATTTCAATGGACCATTTATTATGTATATAGGTGGCTTTAGCTTAAGAAAAAATGTTAAGGGACTAGTTGATGCCTTTAACAATATTCATAAAAATATTGATGAAAATTATAAACTTTTAATTGTAGGTGGATTAAGAGACGAGGGATTAAAATTAAAGGCCTATACTGAAAGTTTACCTATAAAAGATAAGGTTATTTTCACCGGATTTATAGAGGATGAATATTTACCAACCTTATATAACGCAACTACTCTCTTTGTTTATCCTTCTCTATATGAAGGTTTTGGTTTACCTCCTTTAGAAGCTATGAGTTGTAAGACTGCCGTTTTAACCTCAAATATAACTTCTATTCCTGAAGTTGTTCCCTTTAAAGAAAGCTTAGTTGATCCAAATAACCCTAAGGAATTATCTTCAAAACTAGAAAATCTATTAAATGATTCAAAACTTAGAAATAATTTAGAAGATATATGTTTTGAAAGAAGCAAAGAATTTACTTGGGAAAAAACAGCGAAGAAAACCTTAGAGGTATATAAGAAGGTAATAGAAATCTCTAAAAACTCATTAATAAAAGCATAAAAATTTATTTTTTCAAAAACTATAGTTAATAAATAAAACTTATAAATATATTATGAGAATTAATGAATTTTAACTGAAAGTCTAAAGTTTAATTTAAAACCTTTAAAAGAATTATTTTATAAACTAGCTTAATGTCTAAAATTCATTTAAATATTCTCTTAATATTATTTATAAGTTTTTATTTTCATAAAGATATTTTAATTGATAACTTTATAATTTTTCCTAAAAGCAATTTAATTTGCCATGTTTCTATGATAATCTAAGTTATTTAAAGCTTTCATATGCTTTAATAGGTAGTTAGCTGTTATTCCAATAAAAATGCCAGTTCCTATACCTGCTATAGATAGAAAAGGAAGATAACTTAATATGCCTATATTTTTAATTACAATAGCTGTAACAATTAATTGTCCTAAATTATGAAAAACTCCCCCAACAGTGCTAACTCCAATAGCCGATACCTTTTCTTTTAATATATTCTTAGTTAAAATCATTCCTAAGAAACTTAAAATCGTTCCTCCTAATCCAAAAATAAATGTAGAAACTGATCCCATAATAAGGGTTGATAAAATTAATTTCAAAAATATTAACCATAGGCATTCTTTATAATTGTCTAAGGTATATAGTCCTATAACCACTATTAAATTAGCTAATCCTAACTTTGCTCCTGGAGTAATAAAAGGCATAGGTATCATACTTTCAAAAATATATAAAACTAAAGCTTGTGCAACTAATACCCCTATATAAATTAACTTTTTAGTCTTCATGATATATAACTCCCCTTTTTAATTATTAATACTCCAATTAGAATTTTATTTTATTAAACACCGTATTGTCTTATTCATCTTATCTGTTGCACCTTATTAGAATTCTATTTTATTAAATACTAAATTTTATTACTAAAATTCTATAGTATTATAAAATTTAAATCCTAAGCTTTTTGATTTAAACTTAATTTTTTAGTAAGATAATATGCACTCTCCTTCTTCCTCACCTTTAATTTCAATAAAAACCCTATTAGGTAGACATACTATACTTTCTCCTATCTTACTTATCTTTCCTTGTCTCATACACACTTTATCTGTACAATTTGAATGATTCATATATACCTGCCCTTTATTTATACAAATCTCATTAATCTCTAATCCCTCTTCAATTTTAATAATCTTATTAAGATTTTCCTTAAGATCTAAACTTTCATATTCTTCTCCATTAACACTTATAATTACTCTTTTTAAATCTCCACTATTATTACTTGAAATAAGAAGTCTAATAGGCATTAAAGATAGAATTATTAAAACTATAATTATAATCAAATCCCACTTTTTCATAATAAACTCTCCCCTATTAACAGTTCCTTGTTATGTATATATGATTTTAAAGTTAAAATTATTTGTTTTATTACTCTTTAAGGAATTTTTTTAATATTAAAAAGTATATTTATAGTAACAAAATTATTTAGGAGGAATTTATGAAAAAGAAATTTTTTGCTCTTATATTATCTACTTTAGTAGCTTCTAACTTTATTGCTTGTGGAGCTTCAAACAACTCTAAATTAAAAGATGGGGACTATACTGTAGAAACTGCTAAGGCTGATGACCATGGCTATAAAGCTAAACTAAGTATAAAAGTTTCAGATGGTAAAATAACTGAAGCAAAATATAATGAATTTAATGGTGAAACTAATGCTATGAAACGTGAAGATAAAGATTATAATGAAAAAATGACAGGAGTTTCAGGAATTGGACCTGCTGAATATGAACCTCAACTTGAGAAAGCCTTAATAGAAAAACAATCTTCTGACATAGATGTTATTACAGGAGCAACAAGTTCTTCTAATCAATTCAAAAAATTAGCTGAGAAAGTATTAAAGAATGCTGAAGAGGGAAAAACTGAAGCAACTTTAGTAGACTAGGTAAAACATATTATCTTATTTCTAGGAGGGTAAAATGGAGAACTTAAGACATATTTGTATTTTTCTATGTATGATTTTAACTTTCACTTTAAATGGATGCTCCATAAAAAAAGAACCTATAAGCAAATCTAGTTTTTTTATGGGGACAATAGTAAATATAACTTTATATGATAAATTTGATGAAGGAATCATAGATAAGGCATTTAATAAAATAAGTGAAATTGAATCATTATTAAGTTTAAATATACAAAACTCTGAAATTAATAAAATAAATGAAAAGTCTGGTATAGAACCAGTAAAGGTTACCAAAACCACCTTTGACATAATAGAAAAATCACTAGAATACTCTAAAGCTTCTAAAGGAAACTTTGATATAACTATTGGCCCTTTAGTTAAGCTATGGGGAATAGGAAGTGAAGATGCAAGAGTTCCTGATGATAATGAAATACTAGATACTATAAAATTAATAAATTATGAAAATATTATTTTAGATAAGGAAAATACCACTGTATTTTTAAAAGAAGAAAATATGGTTTTAGACTTAGGTGCTATAGCTAAGGGATATATAGCAGATCTTATTTCAGATATATTAATAGAGGAAGGTGTATCTAAGGCTATTATTGACTTAGGTGGCAATATTTTCGCCCTAGGTGAGAAAAATAAAAATGAAAATTGGACAATAGGAATACAAAATCCTTTTGAAAACAGAGGTGCTCCCCTAGGAACTTTAAGTATATGTAATAAATCAGTAGTTACCTCTGGGATCTATGAACGTTATTTAGAAATTAATAATACTAAATATCATCACATTTTAAACCCTAAAACTGGATATCCCTATGATAATAATTTAGCTTCTGTAACCATAGTTTCTTCAAAATCTATAGATGGTGATGCTCTTTCAACATCAACCTTTGGCATGGGACTTTCAGATGGCTTAGAGTTAATTGAATCACTTCCTGAAATAGAAGGTATTTTTGTAACTAAATCTAAAGAAATCTTCATATCAAAGGGACTAAAAAATAATTTTAAATTACTTGACCATTCTTTTAAAATAGCAAATTAAACAAAATTTATATAAATTATTAAAACATAGCTTTTTATTAAAATTAATATTTCCTTTAAATAAAAAGCTATGTTCTAATTAAATGTTTATTTTTAAAAAAACTATAGGACTTTACCCTTAAAAAATTAAGATTCTAAAACTGGAATATTCTCTTCACTTTGAATTTCATCATTTAAGTTTTCTTCTGTCTTTCTATGTACTATTAAAGCTACAACCATGGCAGTTATACCAGCTATTAATTTTGATGCTATATAAATATTTATAATCTCAGGTGTCTTAAGAGATACAAAACCTAGCTGTCCTCCAATTACAAAGGCTCCACTTACACTAAAGGCAGTTAAAGCTATTCTTCCCTTAGAGCTCATCTTATTAAAACTTTGGAATAATATTATGTTTGAAGCAAGAGTTCCTAAAAAAGCCGCAATAGAAAACTCATCTATATTTATCTTTTCTCCTATTTTACTTAAGACCTTTGAAAATTTTTCTGTTATAAAATTAATTAAAGGATATGCTCCTCCTAAGAATATAGCTATTTTACCAACCACACTTAAAGCCTCATCTATAGGTAAAATACTTCCTATAGGCTTTATTCCTATAATAGATAAAAATCCTAAAACTAAAAGCCCCAATATACTAACAAGCTGTATAAGCTTACCTAATTTAATAAAGAATTTCACTGTCGTATCTTTAAACCTATTCATAAAAACTGCTAATAATATAGCAAATATTATTAATGGAAAAATATTAAATAGTAATAATTTAATATCCACTCCTAAAAATAAACCTGCAACTATTGGAGCTATAGGTAAAGTCATTATTCCATATAATAAACCTGTTGTTAGGTCTTCAAGATACTTCTCCTCTATAATTCCTAAAGCTAAGGGAATAGAAAAGCTTATGGTAGCCCCTAAAGTCGAAGCTATTATTACCCCAGAAATCCAATACATGTGAATATTTGATGATAAACTTTCTGCAATCCCTAAGGCTCCCATATCTACAGCTAAAAACATTGATGGAAATATAGATGAATCAATTCCTATAAAATTACTTATTGGAGTTAATAAGAATCCTATGCCTTCTCCTATTAAAGGTGAAAGAGAATATATACCTACCATGGATATAGCTATTGATCCCATGGATATCATACCCTCTTTAAATTTATCTCCCAACCCCAATTTATTATTATTTATGTAATCAAATCCACTAATTACAAAGAAAATACCTATTATACCAAGCACTAATTTCTCCAAATACTCTCCTCCTTAAAACCTCACTATTTTTTTAGTATATTTGACTAACTTATTCAATTCAATATATATATATTTAAATTTTCAATTTATTAAATATATAAATAAAAATCGTATAAGGCCCTTTTTAAAAAGACTTCTTATACGATCCCCTATTAAAATTTCTTACAAATTATTTGTGGATAATTCCTTATTATCCATTAGTGCTAAGGCTTGATTTAAAATCTTATTCCCATTCATGGTTCCATAATCTGCACTATTTATAAGAGTTATTGGTATATTACTATCTATTTTTTTTCTTAAACTATTAAATAAATACCTTACTTGAGGTCCTAATATTATTATATCTGCCTCTTTTTCATAGTTTTTAATGTCATATTCTCCTATTGCAACTATAGAACAATCAATCCCTAATTCCTTTGCAGCTTTTCTCATTTTAGAAACTAATAAAGATGTAGACATTCCTAGTGTACATAATAATACTAATTTTTTCATATATAATCCTCCTAAACTAATACCATTCTTTGCTTACACCATGTATTTTTATTTTAGATAAAATATATATTTAAAATGACTATTACTACTATTCTATAGTCAAATATAATAATTAACAATGAATTTCTTTGAATATATTTGATTTTTATCTAAAATTTTACATTTTATTTTCAATAAAAAAGATGTATATCAAAATAATAATAAAATTATTTGATATACATCCTTAATTAAACTAATTAGCAACTAATGTTAAATTTAAGTTTACTTTCTTACCATCTCTAATTATTTCAACTGGTACTGAATCTCCATCATTATATTGACTTTTAACTTGATTTAATTCTTCTAAAGTTTTTACTCTTTTTCCACCAAATTCAACTATTAAGTCACCTATTTTTAATCCTGCTTTTTCTGCTGGACTAAACTCTTGTACTCCTACAACATAAACTCCTTCTTCTAGCTTATTTTCTTTTGCTAATTCTGGAGTAACAGTTCTAGCTGTAATACCAAGTTTTAATATTGGTTTTGATAATGAACCTAATCTTGTTTTAACTTCATTTATAGGAATTGCAAATCCTATACCTTCAATATCTTCACCAACTTTTTTAGCAGTGTTTATTCCAATAACTTCTCCCTTAGAGTTTATTAATGGACCACCACTGTTACCAGGGTTAATAGCTGCATCTGTTTGTATATAATCTAATACATTTCCGTTTTCAGTCTTCATCTTTCTATTTGGTGAACTTACTATACCCTTAGTTACTGTTGAACTAAATTCTTTTCCTAGAGGATTTCCTATAGCAATTACTTCTTCACCAGCCTTAACTGTAGATGAATCTCCTAATTGAGCTATTCCAGGCATTTTAACATCGTCTGTTATTTTTATTACTGCAATATCTCTTTCTGCATCGTAATTTACAACCTTAGCATTTACTTCTTTTCCATCAGAGAATATTACTTTAACTTCTTGAGCTCCATTTATAACATGGTAGTTTGTAACTACATATCCATCTTCATTTATTATAAATCCAGATCCTAATCCTTCTTGTTCTTTTACATTAAAGAATTGGTCTCTTACTAAGCTCTTTGTGGATACTCCTACAACGGCAGGTGTAACTTTTTCAACTACTTGTGGAACAGTTAATTCTCCATCTTCCCCTTTAAAGGCTGGTGGATTAACTGAGGTATTACTATTATTCTCTAGTGTACTTACTGGTATGCTATTTTTAAAAGCATAATAAACTCCGCCAGCACCTATAGCTCCTCCTAGTATAGCAACTATGACAGCACCTGCTACTAGAGCTATTCCTCTTTTAAATCCACTCTTTTTCTTTACTTTTTTGTTTTTACTATTATCATTAGATTCTTTTGAGCTTTTTGATTTTACGTCAGAGAAGTTTTTATCATCATCTTTTTTAACTTCATCTTTCGAATTAATTTCATTATCTATATTTAATTGCTGAGTTTCATCTATGTTAGTTTGCTTCGTATCATTATTTGACTCTATATTTTCTTTGTCTTTTATGTCCTTATCTGAATCTAAAGTTTTATTTTCTTTATCATCAAAACCAAAGTAGTCATTTAAGTTTTCATCTTTTTTATTGAAATCACTCATTGTTCATACCCTCCTAAACATTTGTTTTCCACATGTTTATAATAACCATTTTTTGTGTCATTTATATGTCATGTTTATGTCATTTCTATGTCATAGGATATGTCTATATTCTTAGGCTAATTCTGCTCTTCCAAGCTATTATCTTGAATAAATCTTATGCTATCTAAAAATAATTCTGGCTTTTCTAAAGGTATAACATCTGTCTTATTCTTAGCATTTATTATTTGAACTTTATTGTCTAAAGTAAGTTTCTTTAAACTCTCTTGCTCCTTAGTAAAAGCATTATCATTAACTATTATGCTCAAAGGTTTACCATTTAATAAACCAGATTTTTGTGAATTACTACTTTGCTCTAAAATATTTGTAAGCTCACTATAGTATCCACTATTATAATCACTTTTTGTTCTTAAAATATTATAAACCTTAAGATTTTCATTACTTAAATTTTCCTCTAAACCATTTGGATTTTTTAACATACCAAATTTATTCATTATTGATGTTAATCCAAAGTATGAACCATACTTTTGTATAAATCTACTGATTTTTTCACTTGAATACTGTTTCATATAGTCTTTATTTTTACTTAAAGCTTCTTCACTTATTGGATCTACGAGAATAACTCCTTGAACTAAGTCAGGATAAAGTTCAGCAAAGTTACACATTACTAATCCACCATATCCTTCTCCAACAAGTATGTATGGTCCACCAATCCCTGATTTTTTAAGAATCATTCTAAGATGCTGAGCTTGTTCTTTAACACCATCATCTTTTACTGATTCTGAAAAACCATATCCTGGTCTATCATAAGAAAAAGTTCTATACCCATATTCCTTTTCTATAAGCTCTTGAACCTTACTCCATTCACTTAATCCTAAGCCTATATCAGAACTCATTATTATAGTTGGTTTACTTTCTCCTTGGAAATTATAATAATTTTTTTTACTATCAATTCTTACATACTTGTTATCTAGTTCTATTTTTTTACTATCGATTTTGTTTAATATCATTTGATAAGCAAAGCCTATAAATACTAGAGCTAATATAAATATAAAAATATTCCTAATTACGTTTATAGGCTTTATTTTTATATTCTTGTTCATTTTATGAAATCCATTTGAGTACGGAATAAACCTCATTGATAATTCAGCCCCTATCTTTCTCCTAATCTTAAATTAGGTTTTGCGTTAAGACTCATTTCAGATACATTTCCCTTTAATAATTCAAAATATGCAGCACTTCCTATCATGGCAGCATTATCTGTACAAAGTATTGGTGATGGGAATAAAACCTTTATTCCTCTCTTTTCTCCTTCTCTAAGGAGATTTTCTCTTAAAGCACTATTAGAAGCAACTCCACCTGCAATGGCTATTTTATCTGCCTTTCTCATCTTACAAGTTTTTATTGCATTATCAGTTAATACTTCAACTACGGCCTTTTGGAAACTAGCTACAACATCAGCTTTATTTATTTCTTCATTTTTCATTTCCATCTTATTTAAATAATTTAAGACAGCTGATTTAACTCCACTAAATGAAAAATCTAAGGTATCATCATGGAAATTAGCTTTTGGGAATTTTATAGCATCACTATTTCCTTCCTTAGCTAATTTATCTATTTTAGGTCCTCCTGGATATCCTAATCCTACGGCTCTTGCCACCTTGTCAAAAGCTTCTCCTGCTGCATCATCTCTTGTTTCGCCTATTATTTCAAACTTTCCATAGTCTTCAACATGGACTACAAAAGTGTGTCCTCCTGAAACAACTAAACAAACAAAAGGTGGTTCTAAGTCTTTATGATCTATAAAGTTAGCACTTATATGCCCTTCTATATGATTAACTCCTATTAATGGTTTATCTAAAGAATATGCTAATCCTTTAGCATATTGAAGTCCAACTAAAAGTGCTCCAACTAAACCTGGACCATATGTAACTGCTATTGCATCTATGTCATCAAATGTTACTCCTGCAACTTCTAAGGCTTCCTCTACCACTGCATTTATAGCTTCTATGTGTTTTCTTGATGCAACCTCTGGAACTACTCCACCGAATTTTGTATGTATATCTATCTGAGAAGATATTATATTTGATAAAACTTCTCTACCATTAACTACTACAGCTGCCGCTGTTTCGTCACAACTACTTTCTATTGCTAATATAATTTTTTTATCCATTTTTATCCCTCTTAATTTTAATTTTTCATGTAAACATAGAGTATTATACTTTATCTGTTAAATACTTTCAAGAAATGTAAATACATAATGTTACATTATGATATAATCTATATTATTATATCATATGATTGGAGGTTTACTATGAATTCATACGCAAAAGTTATAGTAAAAGGCTCACCTATTACTAAATCAAATTTCAAGCTATCAAATGCACAGGGTAGAGCAATTTTACCATCCAATTCTGGAAAATATCATGATAGATATGCATTGTATGAAGAGCAAATTGCTTACGAAGCAAGAATTCAAAATCCTAATGTTATTTTAGAAGAATCTTTAATAGCTGTGTTAAAAGTTTATTATAAAAGTTCTAAGAGACATCCCGATACAGGTAACATAACAAAAAGTATCTTCGATGGAATTGAAAAGAGTGGATTAATAATAAATGATATGCAAATAAGAAGAATAATAACAGAGGAATTTTATGATAAAGAAAATCCTAGATTTGAATTAGAACTTTTTGGCGAAAGTTCTTATAGTTTTAATTATGAAATAAATAAACGTGAAGAAAAAGTTGAAAAACTTCTTTATTCACCACCACCTAATAAAAAAAGAAAAACTACTAATACTAATAAAGAAGAAAAAAGTTCTTCCATAAATAAAGAAATTTCAAATAAGGTATGTGCTATTTGTAATAAAGCTATTATTGGAAATGATTTTGTTACAGCTAATAAAGGGACAACCATTATTTGCAAAAAATGTTTACTAAGGATGTAGGTGATTATATGAATATAATTTGTATAGGTGACTCTCTTACCTTTGGCTATGGTGTAGGACAAGAAAATTCTTGGGTTTCTCTTTTAAATGATGAAAAAAACAAATTCATAAACAAAGGGGTTAATGGTGACACTTCAACTGGTATTTTATCTAGAATATATGAAATCTTAAAATCAAGTGATTCTAAGATTTGTTTAATTATGTGTGGCTCAAATGATATTATAATGAATAAATCTATTAGTTCAATTATTGATAACATAAGGTTAATGACTGATGATTGTAATTCACTTAACATAAAACCAATAATTTTATCTCCCCCTAAAATATATGGTGATTTAGCTATTAAAAGGTGGGATTCTTCTATTGATTATGAAAAATGTAATTCTAAGCTAGAGAATTATACTAGAGAATTAAATTTATTCTGTGAAAAAAACAATTTGTTATTTATAGATTTAAACTCTAATCTTCCTTTTGATTCTTTAAATTATACTGATGGATTGCACTTAAGTATAAAAGGAAATATATTAGTATCTAACTTAGTAAAAACGAGTTTAAAAAATTATCTTTAATTCTATACCTTTGAAATTTTTAAAATTTCACTAAAACAAATATTTCTTTGTAATTATAACCTTCTTTAAAGCATAAAATAAGACTAAAATTTAAAATTAACTTAAATATTAATCTGAATTTTAGTCTTATTAAAAATTAATTTTCAAGATACTCTTTAATGGCATCTCCAACTTTAAATCCTTCTTTTGTTGCTAAGTCAGATAGTTCATAGGCATGCAGAACATTTCCACAAGCAAATATTCCACTTTCTGATGTTTCAAAGTTTTCATTTACTAAAATAGTTTCGCTACTATTAGAAATTCTTAATCCCATCTTTTTACCTAAAGCACTTTCTGGTATCCATGGAACTGATATTAAAAGTGAATCACATTTTATAAAACTTTCCTCTTCTCCACCTTTGCTTATAATTACTCCCTCTACTCTTTCAGTACCTAAAACTTCATTTACTGTATATCCAAGTTTAACAGGAATATCAAAGGCTTCAATTATATTTTCCACAATATATTGAGAAGAATTTAAATAGTCCTTACTTTCAATTATGGCTTCTACTTTAGCTCCCTCTATAATAAGCCTTCTAGCTACAATCATATCACTATCATGTGAACCTATTATAACTATCTTTTTCCCTGGAAGATAACCATAAAGATTTATAAATCTGTGAGCAGTTCCTGAAGTATATATACCTGTAAATTTGTTTAAAGGAACACTTACATTTCCCTTAAACTTTTCCCTACTTCCAGTAGCTAGAACTATTGCCCTAGTTTTCATCTTTTTCATACCTTCATCTGGATTAACATAACTTATCTCTTTATCTTTACTTATCTCTAATACAGTAGTATTTAATTTAACATCTATGCCTAGCTTATGAACTTTATCAACTAAGTACTCTACAAATTCACTTCCAGTAACAGCTTCTCCTAAAATTTCTTTTCCAAAGCCGCAATGTATGCAGTGATTTAAAACTCCACCTAAAACATCTTCTCTTTCAAGAAGCAGAACTTTTCCTATGCCATTTTCTTTTGATCTTATAGCTGCTGCCATTCCACTTATTCCGCCACCAACAACTACAACATCATACTCACATAAAATATTCTCCATACTCTAAAAATATTTTCTCCTCTCAAAAGTATTATAACTTTATTACCTTATTAGAAGTATTCATAGATTCAACTATAGTGTACATATTGCTTATTTCTCCTATAGCTAAATCATCCTTTATTCCATAAAAATCTAAGCAAGTTCCACAACTTAGTATCTTAACTCCACGCTTTTCTAAGTTTTGTAATGATTCTAAAACTTCTGATCCTTTAACAGTAAGCTTAACTCCACCATTTAAGAATATAAGTTCCTTAGGTATGATATCACTTTCTGATAAGGTATATAGGTATCCTTTCATAAGTATAGTACCTAAATCATCATTACCTTGACCTAATTTATCAGTACCTACTACTATTACAAAGTCATCTTCCTTCTTTTCTATTTTATTCTCACCATTTTTTTCTATTTTAATTATATAATTTCCCTCTTTTTCTGAAGCATCAAAATTATATCCACATCCTTCTGCATACTTACAGATATTATTTTTTGCTACTTCATTATCAACTAATACTTCTGCAATCCCTTCTTCTATTGAATCAAAATATTTTTTTGTATTTATAACTGGCATTGGACAAGCCATACCTAAACAATCTATTTTTTTCATGACCTCACCTCTTAAAATAATCTATATTATAAAGATATCACATTTTTGTAAATTGAGAAAATCAAAGTTATTCTAAAAAAGTTCTTTTTAAACTTTTTTGTAATAATTCCTTCATACTATGAACATATTGTTTTATGATATAATATTAACAGCTTTGAATAATAAAAGAAGGGGTGTTTCAATGCAAGAAAAAGTTAAATTAAATAACGGGCTTTCTAAATTTAAGGAGTCTCTTAATAAAAATGCTTTAATAAGACTAGGTTTTTACATATTTACTCTTATAGCCATAGTTTTAAAAGGAGCACTTTTTTTAGGTTTCTCTTTAAACCAAAACCTTTACACGCTTAATTTTGGTTTAGGGTATAGACAAGCTTCTTATTTTATTAATTATTACATAGCATTTGCAGCAATATTTGTAAGCATATGTTTTTTATTTAAAAACAAAGGTAAATTTTTCTCATTAATAATTGTAGATTTATTTATAACCTTAATTACAGTAATGGATATTTGGTATTTTAGAGGATTCCAAACAGTTCCATCAGTAATGCTATTAAAACAAACTGCTAACTTAGATAATCTTGGAGATAGTATTTTTTCAATGGCTAGTCCATATGACTTACTATTCTTCGTAGACTTTATTATTTTAATAATAGCTTTTATAATTTTTAGAAAAAGCTTTAAAAACTGTAAGTCTAATTGGAAAGGTACTTTAATTGTTTTACTTGTATCAATTTGTTATATAGGCTATGTTCCTTTTAACGTTAATGTATTAAAAAGAGAAAATGTTAAAAATTCATACTTATTTAGTAACTATGATCCAACTAACACAGTAGAATACTTCTCACCAATTGGTTATCATATTTTTGATATATATAATGTTTATAAGAATTCTAAACCTTATAAAATGACAGCTGATGATGAAGCAAAAATAAAAGAATATTATGATTTCAAAAATGAGAATCTTCCTGATAATGAATTTAAGGGAATGTTCAAAGGAAAGAACTTAATAGTAATACAAGTTGAGTCCCTTGAAGACTTTGTTATAAATAAAAAAGTAGATGGACAAGAAATAACTCCAAATATAAATAAGTTATTAAATAATTCAATTTACTTACCTAATATATTTGAACAAGTTAACGAAGGTACAAGCTCTGATTCTGACTTAATGGTTAATACTTCTATGTTACCATTAAGACAAGGAAGTACTTTCTTTAGAAACCCAGCTACAACTTATAACTCATTACCTAATATCTTAGAAAAAGATGGCTATAGCACTATTGCTATCCATTCAGATAAAGGTTCTTTCTGGAACTATGCTCAAGGTTTAAATGGTATAGGTTTTGATAAATTTGTAGATTACTATTCATTTGATCGTGATGAAAATATAGGTCTTGGATTAAGTGACGGAAGCTACTTTAGACAAATTGAACCAATGATTAAAGAATTAAAACAACCATTCTATGCATTTACAGTTACTTTAACAAGCCACGGACCATTTGATTTACCAAAGGAATACCGTGAATTAAAACTTAGCCCTGAACTTGATGACAATGTTTTAGGAGGATATTTCCAAAGCATTCATTATACAGATGCTAAAATAGGAATGTTCATAGAATCGCTTAAAAAAGATGGTCTTTTAGATAACACTGTTATTGCAATAGAAGGTGACCATGCTGGTCCTCATAAATACTATAACAGTAAGATAGAATCCTTATCTAATCCTGAATCTTGGTGGTTAGACAATGGAAATCATACAGTTCCATTAATTATCTATAATCCAAGCATTAAGACACCTGTAAAAGACGATGTTTACGGTGGTCAAATAGATATAATGCCAACTCTTTTATATCTATTAGGCGTAGATAATAATGTATATCAAAATACAGCTTTAGGTAGAAATCTATTAAACACTAAGAGATCTTACGCTGTTTTAACTGATAAAACAATTAAAGGTGAACTTACAGATAAAGAAAAAGAAATAGTAGGAAATGTATTAGATCTATCTGATAAAATGATTAGAGCAGATTATTTTAAAGATAAAATACCTAATGATAATTCTAAAAATAATTAAAAAAAAGAGAGCTGATTTTATATCAGCTCCTTTTTCTTTTCTAGAGACCTAAAACTAAAAAAACAGTAGATAGTTTTGTTTTTTTACACCAAACTATCTACTGTCCTATATTTATACTTTAATAATAAATTATTATATTCTATTCACTTATTTTCTTAGCACCATATACATTTTCAACAGTCTCATCCCAATACTTTACATAATCTCCTACAGCCCATTCAGCCATTACAATCTTTTCATCGTTATTTATATTTATTTCCCCTAATCTTTCTCCAATTCGGCCATCAATAACTTTATATATTGATAACTTATCTTTAGCCAATGTTATGGCTATTTTCCCATTTGGTGCTGTAACAACATCTCTAACATCTCTTCCAAGAGATAAAACCTGACTCCATGGAACTGCCAAAGTATCATAATTCACTAATATAGGAACTGGATTTATATTTATATCAAAAGTTTTAGGGTAATCCATTGAACTTTTTTCGTTTAATATTCCTTCTAAATGCCAATTACCATTTTTCCTTTGAAGAGTTATATTTGAGTATTTATTTTTAGAATAATACTCTCTTCCATCAATATCATACTTTTGAATAGCATTCTTTTCACTTTTATTAAAATTCTCCTCTTGTTCTTTTCCAAATAAATTTACTATATCCATACTCTTATGAGTATCCATAGTATTAATAGGAATTATACTATACTCATTAAAAGTACCTCTAAAATCATCACTTCCAGAATAAGACTCTAATCCTATATAGTCATTTCCTACAAAGGTTATTTCTTCATATATTCCTTCAGTATTTTTCTCACCCTTTATTTCAGTCTTATCATTAGGATCTTTCTTTTTACTTGTAACCTTAAGTTTATTTTCAAATTTACCATTATCTAAAGTTGAACTTAAACTTATATTGGAGAATCCATTTATTCTTGGTAATAAAAGAGAATTATCTAAAACCATTATTGGCTGTAATTCATTATTAATTACAGAAATCCATAAAGTTTTATAAGAAGCTTCCTCAAAATCATCATCTTCTATATGCGCAGGTTCCTTAAGTCCAAGTAAAATTCCTACATCCTTTTGATAGTACTCTGGACTTATAGTATTTTCTCTTTTAGTATTCTTATCGCTATCTGATTTCTCTGATTCACTAATCTCTTCTTTTGTAACAACATTAGAAACTTTTTTTAGTTTAATAAGATTATCAGTTAATAATAAATATGCTTCATCATCATTAATTGAAATAATACTTAAATATGTTTTATTACTATCATATATAGAATTCACATCTATATATTCACTTTTTATTGCATCCTTTATTTCATTTTTTATTGATATATTATCTATTTCTCTAAAGAATACCTCTCTCTCCATTCTCTTTAACTTAAACTTTGGATTAACTATGCTAATTCCATTTGCAACTACGCCATCCTTACTTATATTAACAATATCATCTTTCTCTAAGTGAAAAGCACCACTTACGCTACCTGAATTATTTTCATCACTATCATGTAACTTACTTACTACTTCCCATTCCCCTAATATCTTTATATTATCTGACTCTGGTGGAGTTATTTTAGATATATCAAAAGATTCTTTTTGAGAACATCCCATCATAAAAAAGCTAATAATAGTAAAGAAGACTAAAAAAATTTTCTTCATAAAACACCTCTTTTGATTAATTTAAATCATCCTCAACACTCCTGATTAATTTCTTAGGTAAATATATAACCACTTTCGTTCCCTTACCTAATTCACTATAAATCTCCAAAGTCCCTTCATGCAAAGCTATAATTTCATCACATATTGATAATCCTATTCCATTTTGTGACTTTGAATTTTTACCCTTGTAAAATTTCTCTTTTACTCTAGGCAACTCTTCTTTACTTATTCCACATCCAGTATCAATTATGTTTATATAGATTCCTTCATCAGCATATACAAACTCTATTGTTATCTTTTCATTTTCATGAGTGAATTTAAAAGCATTATCTATTATATTTATAAATACTTGCTTTAATCGGTCCTTATCTCCTACAATTATAAAGTCCTCTGTAATCCCTTTTAGTATAAGTTCTTTATGTTCTCTTTCTGCCCTAGGATTCATATATAACCTTAAGTACTCTATAAATTCTTTTAGGTTTATTTCTTCATATTTCAATTTTATTTTTCCGCTAACAAACTTTGAAAAGTCTAATAGCTCCTCTACCATATTACTTAATCTATCAGCTTCTTTTTCAATTATGTCAAAGCCCATCTTTAAGGTTTCTCTATCTGTAAAATCATTATTTAAAGTTATTGCCCAACCTTTTATTGATGTTAATGGTGTTCTAAGTTCATGAGAAACTGAAGAAATAAATTCATTTTTTAATATTTCCCTATTTTCAATTTCCTCTGCCATTATATTAAGACTATCAGCTAACTTTTCAATTTCATCATTAGTAACAATCTTATTTCTTACTTTTAAATTTCCCTTAGCCATTTGTTCAGAAACTTTTATTAATTCTGTAATTGGATTTACTATACTATTAGCTAAGAAGTAACTTAAAATTATACCAATAGCTAAAACTGTTAATCCTATTACTAAAAATACTAAAAAGAAATTTAATATAAAATTATCCACATTTCTAAGTGAACTTATATATCTAATAACTCCTACAATTTCATTTGAAGAATTTCTAAGTGGTGCTGAAATTGCCATTACTTTACCAGTATAATCTGGTACAGTCCCCACCCACTTTGCTGTATCTCCTTCTAAGGCTCTTTTTACATCTACAGGAGTATTATACTCTTTAGGCTCTAAACCTATAGAATCCATTATTAACTGCCCTTTTAAGTTATAAATTTGAACTTGAGCATCTGTTTGCTTCCAAAATATATCTACATCTTCATAAACATTTTCTTCTAGACTAACATTTGATAAATATCTTTTATAAAAATCTACAGATATATTAATTTGACTTAATAATATTTCCTCTGTATTTTGATAATAATATCTAGAAATAAAAATCAAAAACATGGCTGAAACTATAATAATAGTTGATAATAAAAGAACTAAAAAGTTTTTCATTAGCCTAGTCTTTATACTCTTCATAAAATATGCACCTATCTTTCACCTATATATACTAAAAACTTAAAATATAAGCTTTAATATTCACTCTATACTTTATATCTCTTTATAAAATTCCTATGAATACTGTAATATATAGATTTATCCTTTCCATCTAAATCCTATTCTAATCATAATGTTTTAGGATTTTCACAAAAACAGATTTATCTCTTCCACCTATATCCTGTTCCCCATACAGTTTCTATGTATTTAGGTTTTGAAGAGTTTTCTTCTATTTTAGATCTTAATCTCCTTATATTAACATCAACTATCTTTGGATCTCCAAAAAAGTCTATTCCCCATACTAAATTCAACAATTCATCTCTAGTAAAGGCCTTTCCTGGGTTTTGCATGAATATTTTCATTAGTAAAAACTCTTTAGGTGTTACATCTATTTCTACATTTTCTTTATATAAACTTTGAGAATATAAATCTAATTTAAAATTATCTACTTCTATACAATCACTATTATTTTCTTCATTTATTCCTTCTAACCTTCTTATTAATGCTTTTACTCTTAAAGTTATCTCTAGTGGATTAAATGGTTTTAAAACATAATCATCTGCTCCAAACTGAAGCCCCATGATTTTATCCATATCTTCACCTTTAGCAGTTAACATTATTATTCCCATTCTAGGAAAACTTTCTCTTAACTTTTGACATACTTCAAACCCATTCATGCCAGGTAACATAACATCAAGTATTGCTATATCTGGCTTTTCTATTAAAGCCTTTCTTACTCCTTCCTCTCCACTTTCACATTCTATAACTTGAAAGTTTTCTCTTTGAAAATTTATTCTTAAAAAGCCTCTTATACTTTCTTCATCTTCTACTAATAAAATCTTCATCTCTATTCTTCAACTCCTTATATATACTTTTTAAATTTAAATATATTAAATTCTTTAATTACATTAATTATGTAATAATATTGCGTTGTTCCTTTTTAATTATACCAATACAACTAAAGTTTTTTGTTAATAAAAAAAGATATTATTTTATCCTTTCTTAATTATATACAATATCACACTTTCTTTAATTACAAATAGCTTACACTAAAAATACTAAATTAAATAAAATTTTCTTTAAATACAAAAAAAGCTATAAATTAATATAACTATTAATTCATAACTTAAATAATCTATTTTAAATCAAATTTTTGCAAAAAAAAATGGCTCCTCGGAGAGGACTCGAACCTCCAACCTATCGGTTAACAGCCGAGTGCTCCACCATTGAGCTACCGAGGAACATTTTATTGAAAGATTTTGTTCTTTCAAAATTGCACATAATTAATACTATATTTGGTCAAGCCCTCGATCTATTAGTATCGGTCAGCTGAACATGTTACCATGCTTACACCCCCGACCTATCAACCTTGTGTTCTTCAAGGGATCTTACTAGCTTACGCTATGGGAAATCTCATCTTGAGGTTGGCTTCACGCTTAGATGCTTTCAGCGTTTATCCATTCCCGACTTAGCTACCCAGCTGTGCTCCTGGCGGAACAACTGGTACACCAGAGGTCAGTCCATCCCGGTCCTCTCGTACTAAGGACAGCTCCTCTCAAATTTCCTACGCCCGCGACGGATAGGGACCGAACTGTCTCACGACGTTCTGAACCCAGCTCGCGTGCCGCTTTAATGGGCGAACAGCCCAACCCTTGGGACCTACTTCAGCCCCAGGATGCGACGAGCCGACATCGAGGTGCCAAACCTCCCCGTCGATGTGGACTCTTGGGGGAGATCAGCCTGTTATCCCCGAGGTAGCTTTTATCCGTTGAGCGATGGCCCTCCCACGAGGTACCACCGGATCACTAAGCCCGACTTTCGTCCCTGCTCCACTTGTGGGTGTCGCAGTCAGGCTCCCTTCTGCCTTTGCACTCTTCGAACGATTTCCGACCGTTCTGAGGGAACCTTTGGGCGCCTCCGTTACTTTTTAGGAGGCGACCGCCCCAGTCAAACTGCCCACCTAACAATGTCCTGTGACCAGATTCATGGCCGCCAGTTAGAATTTCAGTACTGTCAGGGTGGTATCCCAAGGTCGACTCCACCAAGGCTGACGCCCTGGTTTCCTAGTCTCCCACCTATCCTGTACAGACAATACCAAAACTCAATGCTAAGCTACAGTAAAGCTCTACGGGGTCTTTCCGTCCAATCGCGGGTAGCGAGCATCTTCACTCGCACTACAACTTCGCCGGATTTACAGTTGAGACAGTGCCCAAGTCATTACGCCATTCGTGCGGGTCAGAACTTACCTGACAAGGAATTTCGCTACCTTAGGACCGTTATAGTTACGGCCGCCGTTTACTGGGGCTTAAGTTCACACCTTCGCTTGCGCTAAGTGTTCCCCTTAACCTTCCAGCACCGGGCAGGCGTCAGCCCCTATACATCAGCTTACGCTTTAGCAGAGACCTGTGTTTTTGCTAAACAGTTGCTTGGGCCTATTCTCTGCGGCCTACTCTCGTAGGCACCCCTTCTCGCGAACTTACGGGGTCAATTTGCCGAGTTCCTTAACTGTAATTCTTCCGCCGGCCTTAGGATTCTCTCCTCACCTACCTGTGTCGGTTTGCGGTACGGGCACTACTTCTCTCTCTAGACGCTTTTCTTGGCAGCGTGGAATCATGTACTTCAGTTCCGTAGAACCTTCCCCATCACGCCTCAGCATTATGAGAGCGGATTTGCCTACTCTCACTGCCTAAACGCTTAGACTAGCATCCAATAGCTAGCACACACTATCCTCCTGCGTCACGCCATCGATAATAACGATGGTAGTGGTACTGGAATATCAACCAGTTGTCCATCACCTACGCCTTTCGGCCTCGGCTTAGGTCCCGACTAACCCTCAGCGGACGAACCTTCCTGAGGAAACCTTAGGTTTTCGGCCTGTGGGATTCTCACCCACATCTCGCTACTGATGCCAACATTCTCACTCGTAACCAGTCCACCGCTCCTTACGGTACGACTTCAGCCCGGTTACGACGCTCTCCTACCGCTTGAACTAAGTTCAAGCCCGTAGCTTCGGTGGTAAGTTTAGCCCCGTTACATTTTCGGCGCAAGATCTCTCGACTAGTGAGCTATTACGCACTCTTTTAATGAATGGCTGCTTCTAAGCCAACATCCTAGTTGTCTTAGAAATCTCACATCCTTTCCCACTTAACTTACACTTTGGGACCTTAGCTGACGATCTGGGCTGTTTCCCTTTTGACCACGGATCTTATCATTCGTAGTCTGACTGCCGAGCTCAAAGTATGTGGCATTCGGAGTTTGATAAGGTTCGGTAAGCGCTATGCCCCCTAGCCCATTCAGTGCTCTACCTCCACTACTCATACTCGACGCTAGCCCTAAAGCTATTTCGGAGAGAACCAGCTATCTCCGGGTTCGATTGGAATTTCTCCGCTATCCACAGCTCATCCCATGCTTTTTCAACAGCAACGTGGTTCGGTCCTCCACGAGGTTTTACCCTCGCTTCAACCTGGCCATGGATAGGTCACCCGGTTTCGGGTCTACGGCATGCAACTAGTCGCCCTATTCAGACTCGGTTTCCCTTCGGCTCCGTACCTTAAGTACTTAACCTTGCTACATACCGTAACTCGTTGGCTCGTTCTACAAAAAGCACCTCATCACCCTCATAAGGGGCTCTGAGCGGTTGTAGGCACACGGTTTCAGGTTCTATTTCACTCCCCTCCCGGGGTTCTTTTCACCTTTCCCTCACGGTACTGCTTCACTATCGGTCATCAGGTAGTATTTAGCCTTGGGAGGTGGTCCTCCCTGCTTCCCACAAGGTTTCACGTGTCTCGTGGTACTCTGGATCAGAACTGATTGATTTCCCGTTTCATCTACAGGACTATTACCTTCTACGGTGGAACTTTCCAGTTCTCTTCGATTACGTCCTACCAATCGTTATGTTCTGTCCACAACCCCGGAAACAAGTTTCCGGTTTGGGCTCTTTCCCTTTCGCTCGCCGCTACTAAGAAAATCGATTTTTCTTTCTCTTCCTCCAGGTACTTAGATGTTTCAGTTCCCTGGGTTACCTTCATTAAGTTATGTATTCACTTAATGATACATGGGGTTTCCCATGTGAGTTTCCTCATTCGGAGATCTTCGGATCTCAGGCTATGTGCGCCTACCCGAAGCTTATCGCAGCTTATCACGTCCTTCATCGGCTCCTGATGCCAAGGCATTCACCATGCGCCCTTTGTAGCTTGACCTATATTAGTTATAGTTCTCATTTTACAAAGAATAGAAATTGGTTTTGCCAATTTGGCTTGTTGTTTCTATATTAATTTATGTGCAATTTTCAAAGAACAATGGTGGGTCTAAATGGACTCGAACCATCGACCTCACGCTTATCAGGCGTGCGCTCTAACCACCTGAGCTATAGACCCACATATGGTGGAGGTAAGGAGATTCGAACTCCTGACCCCCTGCGTGCAAGGCAGGTGCTCTCCCAACTGAGCTATACCCCCATATTTAATCGTTGCTCTCACAACGCATATTATTTTATCAAGAAACTTTTTCGTTGTCAATACTTTTTTGTAGTATTTTGTCGAATTTAGTCTCTCAAAATTAAACAGAGATATTATCCAGAATTCATTGTCATCTTAGTTGTCCTAAGATGTATTCCTTAGAAAGGAGGTGATCCAGCCGCAGGTTCTCCTACGGCTACCTTGTTACGACTTCACCCCAATCGCTGACCCTACCTTCGGCCGCTGCCTCCTTGCGGTTAGCTCACGGACTTCGGGTATTGCCAACTCTCATGGTGTGACGGGCGGTGTGTACAAGACCCGGGAACGTATTCACCGCGACATTCTGATTCGCGATTACTAGTAACTCCAGCTTCATGTAGGCGAGTTTCAGCCTACAATCCGAACTGAGACTGGTTTTTAAGTTTGGCTCCACCTCGCGGTATTGCATCTCTCTGTACCAGCCATTGTAGCACGTGTGTAGCCCTACACATAAGGGGCATGATGATTTGACGTCATCCCCACCTTCCTCCTGGTTAACCCAGGCAGTCTCGCTAGAGTCCTCAACTTAATGGTAGTAACTAACGACAAGGGTTGCGCTCGTTGCGGGACTTAACCCAACATCTCACGACACGAGCTGACGACAACCATGCACCACCTGTCACCTTGTCCCCGAAGGGATTTCCTCGATTAAGAGTAATGCAAGGGATGTCAAGTGTAGGTAAGGTTCTTCGCGTTGCTTCGAATTAAACCACATGCTCCGCTACTTGTGCGGGTCCCCGTCAATTCCTTTGAGTTTTAATCTTGCGACCGTACTCCCCAGGCGGAATACTTAATGCGTTAGCGGCGGCACGGAGGTGTTGAAACCCCCACACCTAGTATTCATCGTTTACGGCGTGGACTACCAGGGTATCTAATCCTGTTTGCTCCCCACGCTTTCGAGCCTCAGCGTCAGTTACAGTCCAGAGAGTCGCCTTCGCCACTGGTGTTCTTCCTAATCTCTACGCATTTCACCGCTACACTAGGAATTCCACTCTCCTCTCCTGCACTCTAGATAACCAGTTTGGAATGCAGCACCCAAGTTGAGCCCGGGTATTTCACATCCCACTTAATCATCCGCCTACGCTCCCTTTACGCCCAGTAAATCCGGATAACGCTCGCCACCTACGTATTACCGCGGCTGCTGGCACGTAGTTAGCCGTGGCTTCCTCCTTGGGTACCGTCATTATCTTCCCCAAAGACAGAGCTTTACGATCCGAAAACCTTCATCACTCACGCGGCGTTGCTGCATCAGGGTTTCCCCCATTGTGCAATATTCCCCACTGCTGCCTCCCGTAGGAGTCTGGGCCGTGTCTCAGTCCCAATGTGGCCGATCACCCTCTCAGGTCGGCTACGCATCGTCGCCTTGGTAGGCCGTTACCCCACCAACTAGCTAATGCGCCGCGGGTCCATCTCATAGCGGATTGCTCCTTTGGTTGAATGATGATGCCATCTTTCAACATTATGCGGTATTAATCTTCCTTTCGGAAGGCTATTCCACTCTATGAGGCAGGTTACCCACGTGTTACTCACCCGTCCGCCGCTAATCCGTTCCCCGAAGGAAACTTCATCGCTCGACTTGCATGTGTTAAGCACGCCGCCAGCGTTCATCCTGAGCCAGGATCAAACTCTCAATTTAAAAGTTTAATCTATACTCATATTACTTATAAAAGAATTGCTGGTTTATGTTAATATCTTCTGTTTAATTTTCAAAGACCATTGTCATCTTGTAGTGCGTTTCTTGTTTGTTCTTGATGACGATATTTATGATATCACAATTATAACTTCCTTTTAATATAATCATTTCCATTTAACATAATTATTTTTATTTTTCTTCTAATTTCATACTTTTTCTCTCTTTTTTATCTATAGATACACTTGGTTCAGTTGAAGATTCTAAAATGTATTTTTTTATATTTTAAAGTCGAATAACAACTTAAAATCAATTATTTAGATATTATTTCTTATAGATTTCATTTAAATTCTACTAATTAAAACATAGCTTAAAATAGAAAAAGTATTAAAGAATCCTATTATTAAAATAAGTTTCTTTAATACTTTTATCTTTTAAAATAATAAATGCCTTTTACTGATAAATTATTATTTATTTTTTTCTTTATTATTTAGCAAAATTGAATATTATACCTACTATGGCTGAGGCAATAATATAAAAAATTGGTGACTTTTTATATTTTCTTATAAAAAAGAATAAAATTCCTGCTAATATTAAAGCTTTAATTGATAATATATCTGTAATATTATGTGTTTCTGCATATTTATTTAAAGTTAATATTGATATTTTTACTATTTCAAAGCCTGCCGCAAGTAAAAGACCTGTTGATGCTGGTCTTAATCCATAAAAACAATCAGCCACTCTTTTATTTTCTTTAAATTTTGCTAAGACTCTCGCTACAATTAAAATTATAATTATTGAAGGTACTATAATACCTATGGTTGAGGTAATGGCACCTAAAACTCCATAGGTTGCATAACCAACATAAGTTGCCATATTGATTCCCATAGCACCTGGTACTGATTGAGATATTGCAATCATGTTTGCAAGATCAGTATGAGTAAACCAATGTGTTTTATCTGAAATATTATATAGAAATGGTATAGTAGCAGCTCCACCGCCTACGGCAAAAAGACCAACTTTAAAAAATTCTAAAAATAATCTAATTAGTATCATTCTTTTTACCTCCAATTGATCTTAATACTATTCCTGCTATTCCTGCTATTATTACATATAAAACAGGAGATATATCTGTAAATATAGAAAATCCAGCTACTAATACAAAAATAATACATGTTTTAATATCAATTACTGATGTCTTAATTAAATTTATTGCTGTATTTAAAATTAATACTGCTACACATACACGAATCCCAGCAAAGGCATTCTTAACTATTGGAAGATCTGAAAAGTTTCCAATAAATGTAGCAATTATTGTTATCATTATTAATGATGGAGTAACAAAACCAAGGGTTGCTAGTATTCCTCCTAGATTTCCTTTTCTTTTATGACCTATAAATGTGGCTGTATTTACTGCAATTACTCCTGGGGTACACTGACCAATTGCATAGTAATCCATTAACTCTTCATTAGTAATCCAATTTCTTTTTTCAATTATTTCTTTTTGTAATATTGGAAATAAAGCATATCCCCCTCCAAAATTCATAAATCCTAATTTTATAAAAAGAAAATATAAATTAATTAATTCTTTCATATATAAAGCTCCTTTCTATTGTCTAAATATTTAAAGATTATAATATGTATAAAAATTTTTCATTATAATTAATTAATATGTATAAGGCTTTGTGTAATATATAAAAAAACAAAAACTTCAGAGATTCTTATAAAATAAACTCCAAATATTAATAATGTTTATTAAAATGGCTTACTTATATAATATAACACTCCATCCACCTAAAAAAACATTTGAAAATATATTTGTAATTATATAAATTATCATCTCATTTATCACACTATAAATTATATTATTTCCACTATTATTAATAATCTATTTTAAAAATTAGAATTATCTTATTTTAACAAAAGGCTTAAATTTTATTAATTAATAAATTTGTTAACTTTTTTGTAAACAAAAAATATATAATTTAATTAATTTTAAAAATATAATAGGAGTGATTAAAGTGAAAAAGTTACTTGTACCAGTTTTAGTTATTATAATTTTTGCATTGCTATTTGTAGGATGTACAAATTCTTCTAATTCATCAAGTGATTCTTCTGTAGAAATAATAAATAGTAATCAGCAAAATTCTAATTCCAATAATAATAACAGTTCTAATAATGACACTAAAAAATCTGACTCTAACAATGCTTCACATAAAGATAACAAAGATAACAATGTTTCCAATAATAAAAATACTAATAAAAAATTAGATAATAAAGCCGAAAAATTATTAAAAGATATTAAAGAAAAGGCTGTAAAAGGTGAAATTATTGACTATGATTTTAAACTAGGTGATTCAATATATGATGTAATTGACAAATTAGGAAAACCTTCTAGTGAAAATTATGTTGCTGAAGCTAAAGGAAATTACTTTAATTTTGATTCCTATAATTTATCATTTGGATGTAATAAGGGTGATCAAATCTTTGAAATTAGATCTTTAAATAAGGATTTAAAAAGCTTAGATTTAAATAATGTAGAAAACTTTTTTGGGAAGCCTGATTATACTGTTACAACTAAATCAAAAGAAAAAATTATTGGATATAAAATAACAAAAGATTTTAAAATACTATTTGTATTCAATACTAGTACATATAAATTAGACCATTATTCTGTTCTATATCCAAGTATAACTCATAATTCTATGGCAGGAGACAATGGCAGAGAGTGGTAAGATAATTACCCTTAAAGAAAAAGAGGTTACATACAATCTAATAATAAAACTTAAAAACATATTTTCATACTTACTTTCTATAAGTTTTATTAAAAATTATTGTATGCATCCTCTTTTATTTTTTCTTGCTACTTTATTACTATAATATTTTTATAATCTTAATTACTACACACTCTTATTATTAATTCTGATCTATGGTACTTTTTATAGGAAAATATTAAACTGGTTTTCTTTCTATATATAAATTCTAACCTATGCACCTTTCATAAATTTAAATTCTTATTTAACTAATATCTTTAAACTATAGAATTTATTATAAAGTTTTTAATCATTATTTCATGTTCTTTAATAATTCAGTTAAGAATCTATAGCATCTTCCAACAGATTCTATTTTAAAATGCTCATTTGCTGTATGCACATCAAATATATCTGGACCAAAACTTATCATTTCTACCTCTTGTCCCATCTTTTCTTTAAAGATTCCACACTCAAGACCTGCATGTAAAGCTGTTATTTGAGGCTCACTTCCAAATAAATCACTGTAAGTTTTAATGCTTAAATCTTTTATTTTTGATTCTGCTTCATATTCCCACTCTGGATAATCTCCATCTTTAGTCATATTAGCTCCTATAACTTTACAAAGAGCCTCTACTCTATTTGTAATTTCTATCTTTTTACTCTTAACTGCACTTCTTATATCAATAATAAATTTAATTTTATCCTCTACCATTTCTACTATTCCAAGATTTAAACTGCTTTCAACTAATCCATTTATCTCTTGACTCATAGATTGTAATCCATCTGGAACTAAAACTAAAAATCTAGTTACATCCTCTGTAACCTTTTTAGTTAATTGTTTTTCCACTCCTTCAATACTTTTAACAGAAAGATTAACATCTGGCTCTCCAATTCTGTATTCTGCCTTTAAATCTTTTTCTAAGGCAGTACAAATTTCTTTAACCTTTTCTACCTGTTCTTTCTTAACTGCAATTATGCTTTGACAATATTGTGGTATTGCATTATGTTTTGATCCACCCTTAATTGATGCAATGTTAAAGTCAACTTCTTTGCTTAAAGCATATAAGATTCTTCCCATTAACTTATTAGCATTTCCTCTTTGTTTATGGATTTCCATTCCTGAGTGTCCACCCTTAAAACCTGAAATCTCTAATTTTAAAGCTTCTCCATTAAACTCTTCAAATTCAGCATTTATTTCTGGATAAACCATTATTCCTCCAGCACAGCCTGCAATAAATACTCCTTCTTCTTCAGCATCTATATTTAATAAAACCTTTCCTTTTAAAAGTGAAGTATCTAAAGCAGTAGCTCCCCCCATAACTGTTTCTTCCTCTGTAGTTGCTACAAACTCTATTGCTGGATGCTCTATATTATTAGAATCTAAGATAGCTAATCCATAGGCTAAGGAAATACCATCATCTGCTCCTAAAGTAGTATCTGTAGCATAAACAAATTTATCATCAATAATTCTTAATTTTAAAGGATCTTTTTTAAAATCGTGATTACTACTCTTTAATTTTTCACATACCATATCCATATGCCCTTGAATTATAACTCCTGGTACAGTTTCATACCCCTTAGTAGCAGGCTTTTTAATTATTACATTTAGTGCCTCATCCTGAATAACTTCAAGATTTCTCTCCTTTGCAAACTTAACAAGATAATCACTAAGTTCTTTTTCATTTCCAGAATCATGTGGTATTCTTGTTAAATCTTCAAAAAATCTAAATACACTTTTAGGCTCTAGGTTTTCTAATACTCTCATTTTACTTCCTCCTCTAGCTAAACACTTAATAATCACTTTAAACTTTATAATTACTAATTTACTTTTATCTATATTGTAAATCTTATATATTACCTATAATTTTATAATATCATTTAATTAATTATTTTCAAAAATTAACCTAAAAAAATAAGGGTTACAAAATCATTGTAACCCTTAAAATTGGTGCACCTAGCAAGATTCGAACTCGCGACCTGTGGATTCGAAGTCCAACGCTCTATCCAGCTGAGCTATAGATGCTTATATTTTTAAAAATAAAAAAAAGATAACCGATTCGGTTATCTTTTGAATGGAGCGGGTACCGGGAATCGAACCCGGGTATCCAGCTTGGAAGGCTGGTGTTCTACCATTGAACTACACCCGCATATGGAGCGGAAGACGGGACTCGAACCCGCAACTTTCACCTTGGCAAGGTGACACTCTACCATTGAGTCACTCCCGCATTGAATGCTTGTTTAAATTTAATGGTGCAGATGAAGGGAGTCGAACCCCCACGCCGTAGGCGCTAGATCCTAAGTCTAGTGCGTCTGCCAATTCCGCCACATCTGCAAATTAAATTTGGTGATCTGCCAGGGAATCGAACCCTGGACACCGTGATTAAAAGTCACGTGCTCTACCGACTGAGCTAGCAAATCAAGTTTTTGGCTGGGATAGCAGGATTCGAACCTGCGAATGACGGAGTCAAAGTCCGTTGCCTTACCGCTTGGCGATATCCCAAAATATGGGGTGAGCGACGAGACTCGAACTCGCGACACCCAGAGCCACAATCTGGTGCTCTACCAACTGAACTACGCCCACCATATGGTGTACCTTAAGGGATTCGAACCCCTGACCCACGGCTTAGAAGGCCGTTGCTCTATCCAGCTGAGCTAAAGATACACATTAATAAATTTTGAAATGATTTTAAACATTTATGGAGCGGGTACCGGGAATCGAACCCGGGTATCCAGCTTGGAAGGCTGGTGTTCTACCATTGAACTACACCCGCACAATGGTCGGGGTGACAGGGATCGAACCTGCGACCTCATGGTCCCAAACCACGCGCGCTCCCATCTGCGCCACACCCCGAAGTGTGGTGTACCTTAAGGGATTCGAACCCCTGACCCACGGCTTAGAAGGCCGTTGCTCTATCCAGCTGAGCTAAAGATACACATCAAACAATTATTATTTTAAATGTTTTTTAATGTTTTGTCAAGTGTTTTTACTTAACATTTTAAACATTTTGTGGAGCGGGTACCGGGAATCGAACCCGGGTATCCAGCTTGGAAGGCTGGTGTTCTACCATTGAACTACACCCGCATATTGGAGCGGAAGACGGGACTCGAACCCGCAACTTTCACCTTGGCAAGGTGACACTCTACCATTGAGTCACTCCCGCATTGAATGCTTAAAATTAAATTTAATTGGTGCAGATGAAGGGAGTCGAACCCCCACGCCGTAGGCGCTAGATCCTAAGTCTAGTGCGTCTGCCAATTCCGCCACATCTGCAAATTAAATTTGGTGATCTGCCAGGGAATCGAACCCTGGACACCGTGATTAAAAGTCACGTGCTCTACCGACTGAGCTAGCAAATCATGATAATAAATTTTGTTTTGGTGATCTGCCAGGGAATCGAACCCTGGACACCGTGATTAAAAGTCACGTGCTCTACCGACTGAGCTAGCAAATCACATTTTGGCTGGGATAGCAGGATTCGAACCTGCGAATGACGGAGTCAAAGTCCGTTGCCTTACCGCTTGGCGATATCCCAATATGGGGTGAGCGACGAGACTCGAACTCGCGACACCCAGAGCCACAATCTGGTGCTCTACCAACTGAACTACGCCCACCATATGGTGTACCTTAAGGGATTCGAACCCCTGACCCACGGCTTAGAAGGCCGTTGCTCTATCCAGCTGAGCTAAAGATACACATTGAAAACAAAATTTATTTTAATTAGTTTTAAATGTTTTGTCAAGCACTTTTTTGCTTAACTTTTGAAACATTTTGTGGAGCGGGTACCGGGAATCGAACCCGGGTATCCAGCTTGGAAGGCTGGTGTTCTACCATTGAACTACACCCGCATAATGGTCGGGGTGACAGGGATCGAACCTGCGACCTCATGGTCCCAAACCACGCGCGCTCCCATCTGCGCCACACCCCGAAGGCTTTGTTTCACCGCCGCTCTCTCGCGACGACAATAGTTATTCTACAGTATAGTTATTATTATGTCAACACTTTTTTTAAAGTTTTTTTAGAAAAATTTATCGAACCCTCTGAAACCCTGATAAAATCTATGTTTTCTTTTTAAAAAAAGTGCTAATACATAGGCTTTTTTTATGTATTAGCACTTATTTTTTAATTTAATTCTAATTAAATAGAAAAAAAGCTTACTTCTACATTTTCAGAATCTACATTCATAAAAGCTATACTTGCTTCTCCATCTTTAGGTATTGATGGACTACCAGGATTTATTATCCACATATTTCCCTCTTTTAAGGCTACTTTTCTATGAGTATGACCAAAAATCACTCCATCTACTCCTAATTCAAGTCCTCTATAGTAAATTTTATCCAATCCATATTTAACTGTATATTTATGTCCATGAGTTATTAGAAATTTTTTGCCTTCAATTTCAATAACTTGCTCAACTTGCCCATTTCTTTCATAGTCACAGTTTCCTACAACAGAATATACCTTTCCCTTAAAACCTTCACTTAATAACTTAACATCATTTATATTATCTCCTAAATGTATAAGAACATATGAATCATTTAGTAAAGTTTTTATATATTCAATAACATGAGTAACTCCATGTGTATCACTGACTATAGCTACTTTCATTTCTTCTCCTCCTATTTAAGTATCCCTTTTAAATTATCCTTTAGTTTTTCTAAAGCTCTTCCCCTATGGCTAATAGCATTCTTTTCATCTGAAGTCATTTCTGCGAAAGTTTTTTTGTATTCTGGTACGAAAAATAAAGGATCATATCCAAAACCTTCATTTCCACTTAAAGCTTCTAAAATTACTCCATAACTTTTTCCCTCTGCTACTATTTTTTCTCCTTTATCTGTAACTGCAACTATTACACATATAAAATTAGCTTTTCTTTCATCTTCTTTAACATTTTTTAATTCCTCTAATAACTTTTCATTATTTTTAGAATCATTTCCATGTTCCCCTGCATATCTGGCAGAATATATACCTGGCGCTCCATTTAAATAATCTACTTCTAGTCCTGAATCATCAGCCATTACAATAAAATCACTTTCACCCTTACTAAGTAAATACTTTCTTATTTCATTAGCTTTCTTAAAAGAATTTTCTTCAAATGTTTTTCCGTCCTCTTCAACATCTATGTCTATTCCTGCTTCATTTAAAGATAATATGTTTAAATTAAAATCTTTTAATATTTCTTTTATTTCTTTTACCTTATGTGCATTATTACTTGCTAGTATAAATTTTTTCATTTTACTCTCTCCCTGTTCCTATCCATAAAGAATCTGTCTTTAAAGCATCTTTTTGTGCTTGTATCATTTGTTTTGCTCCCTTTTCAGCAAGATTTAATAATTCATCTAATTCTTTTCTTGAAAAAGGTCCAGCCTCTCCAGTTCCTTGAATTTCTATAAATTCTCCCTCTTCTGTCATTACAACATTCATATCTACTTTAGCTACATGGTCTTCTTCATAGCATAAGTCTAATACTTTCTCTTCCCCTACTATTCCAACACTTACTGCGCTGACAAAATGTCTTATAGGATAAACATTGAAAGGTTTCTTTTGATGAAGTTTATTTACAGCATCAACCAATGCCACAAATGAACCTGTAATAGAAGTCGTTCTAGTTCCTCCATCAGCTTGAAGAACATCACAGTCTATCCAAATAGTTTTTTCTCCTAAAGCTTTCATATCTACAGCTGATCTAAGAGCTCTTCCTATAAGTCTTTGTATTTCCATTGTTCTTCCATCTATTTTAAGTTTATTTATCTCTCTTTGTTTTCTACTTTGAGTACTTCTTGGAAGCATGTTATATTCAGCAGTTATCCATCCTTCTCCAGAACCCTTTAAAAAAGGTGGAACTTTCTCTTCTATTGAAGCAGTACATAATACTTTAGTATCCCCAACTTCTATTAATACAGAGCCTTCTGCATATTTAGTAAAGTTTCTTGTTATTTTAACTGGTCTTATCTGTTCTTTTTTTCTTCCACTACTTCTCATTCAATATCTCCTTACCTTAATTTATTTTCAAAACACTAATTATAAGAATAGTATATTGGTTATTTTATCCTTTATCAACATGGATTATATATAAAAATTATGCCTATAAAAAGCCCTCTAAACCTTTATTTCACCTAAAAGTATTATGTACTCACTAGGTAATATTTATAATAAAAATTCATATTAATATATATAAGAAATAATATCATGAGGTGAATTATTTGAAGTATATAGGTTCATTCTTCAAAGCTAATTCTCTTTCTAAAGAAGAGATAGCATCACAATTACTTTTTCTTTCAAAAGAATCAGTAAATCATATAGTACTTGAATCTAGGTGTGGAATATCTACAAATTACAAAAATCTTAAAGAAAATTTCAAAAAAGATGAGATATCATTCTTTAAAAATAATACTCCATTAATTTGTATATATAAAAAAGCAAAGCCTAATATTTATTCTTCTAAGTATTCAAAAACTTGGGATGATACCACCTTTAAAAAAGATATTCCAGTTTCATCTAATGCATTAATGACCCTTTCTCTTTTAAGACTTTGTTCTTACTATGAAAAATTTAAAAATATTAATAGTGCACTTTATAAAAGAGCTGCCTTTTATAAAAATTTAAGTAAGCTTCAACTGGAATTTTACTATACCTATTTAAGAAATCCAGAAGGTTTTTTTGTAAATAAAAAAAATGATGAGTCTTCTTCTAAGTCTGGCTTAAATATAAGTGAAAAAGAAGATGAAATGTCTTACTCAGATCAAGCATTAATGATGTTAGCTTACTATATGTATAGTAAAGTAGCTCCTGAAGATTCTGATAGCAAAACCTATGAAGATTTTGCACTTCAAATATTAAACATGTTTGTTAATTTTAAAGAAGAATTATACTTACTTTCCTTAGATGAATGTTGCAAAATAGACTATTGCTTAAATAACATGCTTCTATATTCAAATAATGAAGATTGTAAATTATTAGTTTTAGATTTATCTGATTTCATATTAAACAAATATTATGAATCAAATAGCACATTTTCTAATCTTGAAACAACTTCTCTACTAGCCTTAAATATGTATTTAAGCTATAAGAATACAAACATACTTATATTTAAAGATGCTTACTTAGACTTAATTGCGCTTTTCTGTAATATGTTTAATGATGAAAAGGGAATAATCCTAAAAGGAACAGATAAAAAAGAGTATAAATATTCTAACATGGAAATATGCTTATATTTAACTAACCTTTTAATGTCCTTTGATTTAGATGAGGATTCCTCAGATAAAAGAGAGAATATAATATCTAAAGTCTATAAAAATTATATAGTTAACTCAGGAATAGTAACTAGTTTCCCTGATGCACCAAATTTAGATTCTCATGAAAGATATAAAAAGTTCTCTTTAAAGCCTGATGATTTAATTGATGAATCAATGTTTAGAATGACTAATGCTAATAGCCCTGAACTTACAGGATTGGCACCTATATTTACAAAAAATCTAAAGTACTCTACAAAAAAATCAATTTTCACTTCAGATAAAACTACCTTTGATAGTACAAAAAATATGTTTATATTCTTTGTATTTATAAATAGTTTTATTGATAAATATATAGATTTTATTACTGATACTCCTAAAGAGAAAAAAAATGCTATGTTAGTAGAAGAAATAGACTCTTTAAAGAATGTACAAAAAATAAATAAACTTCCTAAATTAAATAATTTTAACTCTAAGACTCCTATAGTTCCACCTGATGCTGGAGAATCAGACTATAATTCTATAACTAATGAAAATCAAGTTGATGAAATTTCTCCACCACCAACAAACCCAAACTTAACTAGAGAAATATCTGAATATAATGATTCTTCAATAGATAAAAAAGAGGATTTAGATGATAAAATGAAAAATATTCTTGATTCTACTGATTTATAATAATTTATGCTTCATAAAACAATTAAAAACTTATAAATAGCTTTCTAGGAACTTCTATAATCTTTCTTTTCCTAATGTGCTATTTATAAGTTTTTTATTAAATATGCTTTATGATTTAGATCTATATGACAGAAAATATATTTTATTAGCTTAGATTTTATTATTAAATACAATTTGTAATTTAGGGTTACTTATGTAAAATAAATTTCCCTAAAGTTTTTTTAATACTTAGAGTGCAAATTTACTTTCATATAAAATTATAAGTATTTTAACTGCTATATTTTAATATTAAATTTCCATTTGAATCAATAAATAAATAATTAACCTTTGGCGATTTACACCAAACATCATTTTTAAAATATAAACTAACTAAACTTAAATTAGGCTTTTCTGAAGTAGCAGTTTCTTTTTCACTTTCTTCACTCTTATCCTCTACTTCTCCCTCTTCTTTATCTATATCTTCTTTTTTTAAGCTTTCTGAGTTTTTTTCATTTAAGTTTAATTCACCAAAAGCTATATTAAACTCTCCACTTTTTATTACTTCCTCTATACCCTCTTCATGAATTTTTACTATACTCTTTATAGATAGCTCCTTGTCTAAAAATTTTTTCAGTTCATTTGCTAAAGCTTTATCCTCTTCATTATTTCCTACAACTATTTTTACTACCTCATTATTATTAAGAACCTTTTTCAAAGTATTTTTACCTGATTCTTTAAGATTATTTTTTTCTGATTCATTAATCTTATAATCTCCTTTAGCTCCATCCTTTTTAATTGAGTTAATTTCTTCTTTGTTATTTATTACTTTTATATATGGTTTTCCTAAATTATTTTTTAATATATTACTATCACTAATTAAAACTTGCATAATATTAGATATTCCCTGAGCCATTTCAGCTTTATCACTATTTACAATCATTAACTTTAAAATATCACTATTATATTTACTTAAATCTTTATATAATCCTATATCCTCTGAATATATTATAGGAGGATTCTTTAAAATATCTACTTTTTCTAAATTAAAAGCTGCTAACTCAATTTCATCAGACTCTTTCTCCTTAAAAGCTATATCTTTTATTTCTAATTCGCTACTATTATAAGGATTGTCTTTTAATCTTATAAATCCATCCTTAGTTACATCATATATAACATATGGCCCAGTATATGATATTTCATTAAAATCTTTCTTGTAATTATCTAATGGTTCATTTAAATCTCTTAGTCTATATATAGGTTTAGCTAAATTTTTAAGTAAATCATCATCCTTATTGTTCATTCTTAAAACCAATGTATAATCATCAGGACTACTTATTGCTACTTCACTAAAATCAATTTTCCCTTCTCTATAATCCTTAACTCCGTAAATACTATATAACTCATTACTTGTATAATCTTCATTATCTGGACTTAATAAATCCCTAAAAAATATTTGAAAATCCTTTGCTGTCACTTCTGTGCCATTACTCCACTTATTTTTTTCATTAATCTTAAATGTATATTCTAAGCCATCATCACTAACCTTCCATCCCATAGCAAGGTCTGGAATTGGTTCTCCTTTTTCATTTACCTCAACTAATCCTGAAAATATATTGCTTACTAAATCCTCTTCTCCTTTATTTAATGATTCACTAGGCCTTATGGTATCTGGTAAACTTTCAAGAGAATATATAAGCCCTTCATTATATTCAAAGTTCATATTAGAAACAGGGGTTACGTCCACATAACTCCTTCCTACTCCAACTACTAATAAAATTATTAAACATATAAATAAAATTACTTTCTTCATGTAAATATCTCCTTCATTAATAACTATATCACTTAATTATTTAATTTATTTCTAAATATACTTTCTTTGATTTATTTCCTTGATTTATTCCTTTAATTTATTTCAACTTATAGTTATAAAAACTATTAATAACATAGTAAAAAGAATGTCTATACTTATAAAACATAAGAAAGTAATTTAAGCTCATTAAATTTTATATAAAACAAATCTTTACCCTCAAAATAAGGATTTAAAATTTAACTTGTTATATGAAACATGTAATTATCTCCTTCATAATCTTTTCCTTTTAAATTATTGACAAATATAAGTTGAAATAAATCAAATAAATGATATTATTTCTTTAATTTATTTCTAAATATAGTTATAAAAACTATTAATAACATGGTAAAAGGAATGTCTATACTCATCAATCATAAGAAAGTAATTTAAACTCATTAAAATTTATATAAAAATGCTTATTTCACCCTCAAAATAAGCATTTAAAACTTAACTTGCCATATGAAACATATAATTATCTCCTTCAATAATATTTTCTCTTCAAATTATTAATAACTATATCACTTAATTATTTAATTTATTTCTAAATATAGTTATAAAAACTATTAATAACATGGTAAAAGGAATGTCTATACTCATCAATCATAAGAAAGTAATTTAAACTCATTAAAATTTATATAAAAATGCTTATTTCACCCTCAAAATAAGCATTTAAAACTTAACTTGCCATATGAAACATATAATTATCTCCTTCAATAATATTTTCTCTTCAAATTATTAATAACTATATCACTTAATTATTTAATTTATTTCTAAATATAGTTATAAAAACTATTAATAACATGGTAAAAGGAATGTCTATACTCATCAATCATAAGAAAGTAATTTAAACTCATTAAAATTTATATAAAAATGCTTATTTCACCCTCAAAATAAGCATTTAAAACTTAACTTGCCATATGAAACATATAATTATCTCCTTCAATAATATTTTCTCTTCAAATTATTAATAACTATATCACTTAATTATTTAATTTATTTCTAAATATAGTTATAAAAACTATCTAAATAACATGGTAAGAGGAATTTCTATACTTATTAAACATAAGAAAGTAATTTAAACTTATTTAAATTTATATAAAAATGCTTATTTCACCCTTAAAATAAGCATTTAAAACTTAACTTTTCATATGAAACATATAATTATCTTCTTCAATAATCTTTTCTCTTCAAATTATTAATAACTATATCACTTAATTATTTAATTTATTTCTAAATATAGTTATAAAAGCTATGTAAATAACATGGTAAGAGGAATTTCTATACTTATTAAACATAAGAAAGTAATTTAAACTCATTAAAATTTATATAAAAATGCTTATTTTACCCTCAAAATAAGCATTTAAAACTTAACTTTTCATATGAAACATGTAATTATCTTCTTCAATAATCTTTTCTCTTCAAATTATTAATAACTATATCACTTAATTATTTAATTTATTTCTAAATATAGTTATAAAAACTATCTAAATAACATGGTAAAAGGAATGTTTATACTTATAAAACATAAGAAAGTAATTTAAGCTCATTAAATTTTATATAAAACAAATCTTTACCCTCAAAATAAAGATTTAAAACTTAATTTGTCGTATGAAATATGATGATGTTTCTTTCTCTTTATCCACCTTTGCTTAACAACAAAGTCTTTTCCATTTAGAAGTTTTATTCTATTTATAAATCTATCTGTTTCTGCCATGTTATAAACATCTTGTTGAAAAACTCCTGTGGTAATATATACGCCCTTATCTATCTCTCTATCTTGTATTAAACGTATAAACTTATAGTAATCATAAATTGTTACAGCTAACGCTTTATGAAATACTATTAAAGTCTTTTTTCTACTAGAACTTATTTCTACTATAAATTCATTATTATTCTTTTCTATGATTTCATAATTTAATTTTTCTTTAATACACTCTTTAATTATTATTTGGCTTACTTTTTTTATTGATATCTTCCTAAATTTCATTAATGACTTTTCTATATTCTTTGAATTCATAAGAACATAAAAAGATTTCAGCATATACTTATCTCCTTATTTATCACTTACTAAAATTATATGTTTTAATGTAATAATTATTTAATACTATTTATAACTATTCTTATGGTATAATTTATTTATTATTTTATATGGAGGTAAAATTAAATGACCTTAGCAGTTCAAGTTGTTGCTATACTTTTCATGTTAATAATGATATTTTTAGGAATCTGGAGTTTTGTAATTGCAAATAAAGCTTACAGACAAATAAAGTATAAGAATTATTTACTTGAAAAAATAGCACACAATATATCTCTAATAAGAAATAAGGAAAAAATATTTGATAACTTAAATGCTATGGATGATTCAGTTTCATATTCTGAAATAAAAGAAAACCTTTTAGATAAAGATATTAAAACTGATACAGAATCAGAAGAGGATACAAATATATCAGAGGAAATAAAAGAAAACTCAAATATAGAGGAAAAATAAAAGCCATGTGAAATTACTCACATAGCTTTTATTTTTTTATATCATATTTTCAAATTCTTCTTCACTTAATATAGTAACACCTAAAGATTTAGCTTTATCATATTTTGAACCAGCTGCTTCTCCTGCTATTACAAAATCAGTCTTTTTACTTACACTTCCTGAAACCTTTGCTCCTAAAGATTCTAATTTTTCTTTTATTGATGTTCTAGAATAGTTTTCTAAAGTACCAGTTACTACTACTGTTTTTCCCATAAATGGACTTTCTAACACTTCTTTTTTCTCATAATGAGGGTTTACTCCAAGGGATAATAATTCATTTATTACTTTTAAAGTTCTTTCCTCTTTAAAGAATTCTATTATACTTCTAGCAACTATATCTCCAACATCTTGAACAGATACTAATTCTTCAAAAGTAGCCTTCTCTAGGTTTTCTAAAGACTCAAATCTCTTTACTAAATCCTTAGCAGTTTTAACTCCTACATTAGGAATTCCTAAGGAATATAAAAATGCTTCTAGAGTACAATCTTTACTTTTTTCTATGGCATCTAAAAGATTTTGTGCTTTCTTTGGACCAAACTTATCTAAATCTAATAATTTTTCATATTCTAATTTATAAAGATCTGATATATCTCTTATATCAAGTTTTTCAAATAATTGCTCCGCTGTTTTTTCTGAAAAACCAGCTATATTCATAGCTTCTCTTCCAGCAAAGTGAACTATAGTTTTAACCATTTGAGGCTTACATCCTAAAGTGTTTTCACAATAGATATGAACTCCTTCATGAACTAAATGTGCTCCACAAGCTGGACATACCTTTGGTTCTTCAATTTCCTTTGTACCTTCTAAACTTTCAGGAACTACTCCCATTATTTCCGGAATAACATCATTGCTTCTTCTTACAAATACTTCAGCTCCTAATCTTACTCCCTTTCTAGCTATATCATCCATATTATTTAATGTAGCCCTCTTAACAGTAACTCCTGCTAACTCTACTGGATCTAAGATAGCTGTTGGAGATACTCTTCCACTTCTACCTACATTCCATTCAACATCTAAAAGCTTAGTTGTAGCCTCCTGTGCTTCAAATTTATATGCAATAGCCCACTTAGGGAATTTAACTGTGTATCCTAAAAGTTCTCTAGTTCTTATATCATCTATAGCTATAACTAATCCATCTATATCATAATTTAAATCAAATCTTATATCTCTTATATAATCAATTTCTTTTTGAATTTCATCTAAAGTTTTGCATTCCCTAATATAATCATCCATTGGAAATCCCTTAACTTTTATGAAATTTAACATTTCCATATAAGTTTTAAAAGGAGCTCCTTCCTTATATCCAACATCATAGAAGAAAGCTGATAAATTTCTTTTAGCTGTCTCTGCTACATTTAAATTTCTTAAAGCTCCCGCTGCTCCATTTCTTAAATTCTTAAGAGGAGTCTCTGCTTCACTATTGTATTTTTCAAAGGCTTCTGTAGTCATGATAGCCTCTCCATGAATTTCTAGAAAATCATGACAATCAATTTTTAATGGAATTGATTTTATAGTTTTAACCTGAGCTGTGACATCTTCACCAATAGCCCCAGTTCCTCTAGTTGCTCCAGTAACTAATACTCCATTTTCATCGTAGGAAAGATTAATTGTTAATCCATCAAACTTTTTAGTTAAAATATATTTTAATGGTGGTAATTCTTCATCTGAAGTTCTATTATATTCTTCAAGGAATTTAACATTTCTATTATGCCACTCTCTAATTTCCTCTAAAGTTTGAGCTTTGTCTAAACTCCAAAGTCTAGCTTTATGAGTGTATTTTTTAAACTCAGGAAGAATTACATCACCAACTCTTTGAGTAGGTGAATAGGGTAATTTATATCCTGTTTCCTTTTCTAAATCTACTAATTCATAGTATTTTTTATCATAATCTTTATCTGTTACTGAAGAATTTCCTAAAACATAATATTCATAAGCATATTTATTTAACTCTTCAACTAACTCTTCTATTAATTTTTTCTTATCCATCTTACTCATCTACTCCTTATTAAAGTAAATTTCTATATTAAAGAAGCTCTAGTGGTGCAAAGCTAAACATTAAATGTTTAACTCCTTGACTATCAAAGGCAATTGTAAGTTTATAGTCATCTCCAACTTTACTCTTTGTTATTAATGTTCCTACACCAAACTTAGGATGCTTAACTTTTCTTCCCATAGTTAGTTCATCTATTCCTGCATTACCTGAAGATTTTCCTGATAAGGTCTTATTTAGGGATTCATTTGCTTTAGAAGCACTCATTCCTCCTCTAATGCTATGAGGATTATAAGTTTTTCTAGTCTCTCCATAAGTTTGTGAACTATTTTTGAAAGAGTTACTTGAACTTTTCCCATTGATATTTACATAGTCTTTTATGTTAGCTGGAATTTCTGATATAAAATCTGATTGTCCATAAGCTACTGTTTTACCAAATATCATTCTTGTTTCAGCTGATGTCATATATAATTTTTCCTCAGCTCTAGTTATTCCAACATAGCAAAGTCTTCTAGCCTCTTCCATTTGATTATCATGTTCAAAGCAAGCTGCATTTGGGAATATTCCGTTCTCCATACCAACTAAGAAAACTGTTGGGAATTCTAGTCCCTTTGAGCTGTGAACTGTCATAAGCATTACATAATTATCTTCTGCTTCTAAATCATCCATATCTTGAACAAGAGCAACCTTCTCTAAGTAAGCTGATAATGATTTATCTTCTTCATTACTCTTTTCAAATTCAACAGCATCAGAAACTAATTCTTCTAAGTTTTCTATTCTACTTTGATCCTCTATAAGCTTTGAATCTTTAAGTGATTTTAAGTAACCTGTTTTCTCTAAAACATATTCAATTAATTGAGATACACTTAGTTGCTCTGACATAACCATTATTTCTTCCATCATATCAGTAAACTTCTTAATAGGATTTATGCTTCTAGCTGTTAATCCTGGCACATAATCTACATCTAATAAAACATTGTATAATGTATCATCTATTTCAGTTGCATGATTTTGAAGTTTTTCTACAGTAGTATCTCCAATACTTCTTTTAGGAACATTTATTATTCTTCTTAAACTTATAGAATCTTTAGGATTTACTATTATTTTTAAGTATGCAAGAATATCTTTTATCTCTTTTCTATCATAGAATTTTAGCCCTCCAAAAATTCTATATGGAATTCCTGCTCTTCTTAATGCTTCCTCAAAATTACGAGACTGTGCATTTGTTCTGTAAAGAACAGCAAAATCCTTATATTTATATCCTTTATCACTTTTTAATTTTTCTATCTCTGAAACAACAAAGGAAGCTTCCATTTTATCTGAGTAAGCTCTATGAATACTTATTTTTTCTCCCTCTACTTGCTCAGTTCTTAAAATCTTAAATTTTCTCTCTGCATTATTTTTTATAACTTTATTAGCAGCTTCTAAAATATTTCCTTTTGATCTATAGTTTTGTTCAAGCTTAACAACTTTAGCCTCTGGATAATCCTTTTCAAAATCTAATATATTTCTTATATCTGCCCCTCTCCAAGCATAAATACATTGGTCATCATCACCAACTACGCATATATTTTTGTGTTTTGCAGCTAAAAGCTTAGCAAATTCATATTGAGCTTTATTTGTATCTTGATACTCATCTATCATTATGTATTTAAACTTATTTTGATAAAACTCTAATACATCATTATGCTTTCTAAATAACTCAACAGTTTTTACTATTAAATCATCAAAATCTAGGGCATTATTTTCTTTTAATTTCTTTTGGTATAAAAGATATGCATCTGCTATTTTATTTTTTCTAAAGTTATCTTCATTTTCTTTCTTAAAACTTTGTGCACTTTGGATATTATCCTTTGCTTTTCCTATAGTACCTAAAATCTCTAAATCAGTTATCTCTTTTTCATTAATATTAAGCTCTTTCATTACAAGTTTTATTAATGTTTTCTGATCTGATGAATCATATATTGTAAAGTCTTTACTATAACCTAATTTATCTATTTCTCTTCTTAAAATTCTCACGCAAGATGAATGAAATGTTGATATCCACATGTTGTTTGCCACTTCACCAACTAGAGATTTTACTCTCTCTCTCATTTCCCCTGCTGCTTTATTTGTAAATGTTATCGCTAATATATTATAAGGTTTTATATCATTTTCTATCATGTATGCTATTCTGTGTGTAAGTACTCTAGTTTTACCAGAACCTGCTCCTGCTAATATAAGTACTTGACCATCAATTGTGGTTGCTGCTTCATATTGTTCTTTATTAAGCAAGCTTTTTAAATCCATTAGATCACTCCTCTTCCTACAATAAAACTAAACTTTATTATACCATATAAATCTATATATTATATTCTATCAAACATATTATTCTTTTACATGATTAATAAAAAATAAATGGCCACATTATAAAATGTGACCATTTATTTCAAATATAATACTCTTACTTTAAATATAATCTTTTAAATTTACCTCTTTAATTTATTTCATATATTTTTTCTTAATTAATATTAGTAAGATTATTTGAAATTTCTCCCTCTCCTAAAGATTTATTTAGCTCATTTTCATTAATATTTTCTTGCTCTAAATTTTCTTCCTTAGGTAAATTCTCTCCTTCTACAGGTGTAGTATTTTCATCTCCACTTTTTGGAGTCTCAATATTTTCAACTTCATTATTAGAATTTTCTATTGAAGATTCTTCTTTAACTTCATTATTAGGTTGATCTATAACCTCCTCTTTAATCTCACTATTAGGTTTAACCCTTTCATCTCCCTTAATCTCATTATTAGATTGACTTTCTTTATTACCATTTTGATCATTAGTTAAACTCCATGTGATGTTTCCATTAGAATCTTCATATAAGTATAAAGTTATTTCTTCTAAATCCTTACCAAATCTATCTTCAAAATTACTATTTAATTTTATACTTGGCAAATTATTTTCTATTCCAACAGGAATTAAAAATTCTCCATCCTTTTTACTTATTATAATTTCCTTTCCCTCTATTGAAATTTCAACATTATCTAAAAAAGTTTCACTTCCAACAATATCACTATTTATATTCTCTCCACTGTAGAAGACTTTTTTAGAAAACTCTAATACAAGAGAGTTTTCTCTAGTGCTTATCTTTGAAATTTCAAAAGGACTTTCCTTAGGATCTAACTCAACTATTTTAACCGTATTTTTTACTGAATACTCTCCACTAAAATAAGCATAACTTCCATAAGTAGCACTTGAAGCAAGTGAAACTCCTAAAATTAATGCTATAATTTTATTCTTACTAATCACTTAAACTCCTCCTCTACTACTTACTATTTTCCTGAGCATACCCTATATTTAAATCAAATTTAAATTCTGCATTAGAATAATTCTCTGGCATATCTCTTTGCATATTTAATGTTAATGTAGCAGTTAAAACTTCACCATCATTTAAAACTACTTCATTACCCTCTGCATCTAATAATTGAATATTTTTATTAAATAGTGAAAGTAATGTCTCTTCTCCATTTCCATACCCTTGTATATTTCTATTTTCACTACTTTCAAAACTTAAGGAATACTTTATTTTCTCTAGTCCATCATTTCCTATTGATGAATTTTTAAAATTTAATGTCATCCTTTGATCTAAAGTTCCATTATTAGTTATTATAAAAGTATCACTAACAGGAACTTCTATGTCCATTTTCTCTATTTTAACTGTTTTTGTAGCCTCAGAACTTAAGGTTCCTAAAGTTAACTTTAAATCACCGTTTACTTTTTCTTTATCTGAAAAATAGGCTACACTTCCTAAACCTCCTGTTATCCCTATAGCTAATACTAATGAAATTATTCTTCTCATCTTAAGGGTTTTCATATTAAATCTCCTCCTTTTTTTGAGGTAACTTTAATATTGATGCTCCTATACCTAAAGCTAGAACTCCAAAAACCATAAAATTGTTATTGCTAAAGCCCCCTGTATTTGGTAAGTTTCCACTTCCATTATTTATTTCATCCTCATATTCATATTGAATACTTAGACTAAATGCATTTTGTATGCCTTGTCCTCTATTATCTAAGTCATTAGAAATCTTTACTTCTAAATCTATAAGTTTACTATTATTAGACTCTACATTTATTCCATCTTTTAATTTAATATTTCCTTCTGAAAAAACCTCTTCAAGAGTTCCTTGAAAAATCAGATCACTACTGTCTTTTACAGTAATAAATGCATTTTCCAAAAAATATTTATACCTTTCATCCCCCTCATCAATATATGAAGAATTTACATAGTCTAAGAGTTTTTCATCATGAAAATTTAGAGTTTTTATAACTATATCTTCACTTAAATTATTAGATATTTTTATTGAGCTTTCTTCTAAATTTCCTGGTTCCCAAATAATTTCTTCATTAAACAAATTATTCTTTTCTTCCACTACATCAATAGTAACGCCAGCTTTTTCTTTAGCAAATATAATATTATCTTTAACTGGCATAAAAGCTAATGTTGCTAAAAGTGTACATAAAAATACGCTTTTAGTTCTCCTCATACTGTTTCCCCCCCTCTTACTAGTATTAACATAATAAATATAATTTAACTTTATATTTATATTCATCAACTATAAAAAAAATAACTCAGTTCATATTTATTTTAGAAAAATATTACATAATATTAAGAATAAACTTAATTTACTTATTGAAAGTATATTTCTAATTCTTTTGGGAACAGTTTTTAGAGCAAGCCTTTTAAATAAATACTTATATATGCTATATCAATATAACAATATTTATTTAAATCATAGTATAAAAAAAGAATTGATACTTTAAAGTATCAACTCTTCATATAAACTGAATATATTATTTCAACAACTAATTTTAAACGCATTTTTTCTTGCATTATTTTGCAAATAAAAAACGCAACCCTTGGGGCTAGGTTGCGTCTCAGCAATAAGCAATAAATAAAAAGGGGGCTATTTATTCCTTTTATTTATCCTCGCACAACTATTATATTAGATGTTTACTTAAATTGCAAGTAATCTAATATTTTTTTTGCAAGTTTTCCTACATGAATTTTCCCTTTACAATCATTACTATTTAAATTTTTAAAAATTTTTGTAAAGTACCGCTAATTCACTTTCTGAAAGCTCTTTATATTCGCCTTCTTCTAAACTTTCATCAAGTGGAAGATTTCCAAAAGAAGTTCTTTTTAAATAAACAACCTTTTTCCCTCTAGCTTCAAACATTCTTTTTACTTGATGATATTTCCCCTCTTGAACTGTAACTTCTACTCTAGATGAATCCTCTAAATTTTCTATAACCTTAAGCTTTGCACTCATACATTTATATCCATCATCTAAAGTTACACCATTTTCGAAAGCTTTAATATCTTTTTCTGTTATAGGAGCATTTATTTCTGCATAATAAACCTTATCAACATGATATTTAGGTGAAATTAATTTATGATTTAAATCTCCATCATTAGTTAATAATAATAATCCCACTGTATCTTTATCAAGTCTTCCTACTGGAAATGGTTCAAAAACTTGATCTTCCATATATAATAAGTCGATAACAGTTTCATCTCTCTTATCATAAGTTGCTGAAATTACTCCAGCTGGCTTATTCATCATTAAATATATGTACTTTTTATACTCTACTTTTTCCCCATTTATAACTATTGTATCTTTCTCAGGATCTATTTGAAGTCCACTATCTTTAACCTTCTCATCATTAACTGTTACAAATCCTTTTTTAACAACTTGCTTTATTTCTTTTCTCGTTCCGTATCCTAAGTTTGATAAAACCTTATCCAATCTTTCCACTAAATAGTCACTCCTTCGTAAAAAATCACATTTATATCTGTGGTTAGTATAAAGCAAAGTTTAACTAATTACAACTTATTATCCTTCTTAAATAATTAAATCTTTAAAAACTAGAAAATCACATTATTAATCATAAAATCCTATCAAATTTATTAAAACAATTAAATATTTAAAAAATCTATTCCAATTTCTTTTTTTAAATTTTCTCTTTTTTCCTTTTAAAAGTTTTATTAAAACTATAAAAATAAATAGGACTCTATTTTAAGTAAATATTAAATTCAAATAATTTAAAACTAATATTAGTCTTAAAAGCTTATCTTAAAATTAATATTATGTAAAACAAAGTCCTAAACATATATTAAACTTTAATATTTTATTCTACCTTAAATTCAAAAGTATCATAGTCCTCATAAGCACATTTTTTATAATAACTTTTAGTTAATACTAAAACTTTATACTTTCCTGGTACATATGGTCTAAAAGAATAATAACTCTTTCTACTATATTTTTGAACTAAAGACCAATTTCCGTTAACCATTATATAATATTCATAGCAAACTCTACTTCCACCTTCACATTTTGTAGAAAAGTTTATCTCTTCATTAATTTTAAAGACTTTATCAGAAGTACTTATTTTAGTGTCTGTAATAGGTAGAGCTTCACTAACATAAAATCTTACTTCTCTTCTTGAATCAAATCCCTCTTTACATTTAATATTTCTAGCAAATATATCAATTGTGTATTTTCCTGGACATTTTGGTGTAACTTTAAACCTCTTATTTTTTACATAATCAGTTTCTTCTACTACTTGTCCATTTACTTTAGTAACATACTTAACCTTTACTTGTCTAGTATTTTGAACTATTACCTCAATATCAATATCATCTCCAACTAAAAAATATTCCTTTGCTGGAACTAATATATGATCAATTTTCCCTTCTGCATACTCCCTAACCTTAAAATTTAAAACAGTATGCACATCATATTCCTTTGTTGAATATTTGTCTTTTACTCTTACATCAAGCTGATAATTTCCTTTTTCACTTGGAATAAACTCTACCCAATTATTACTTCCAAAATCAATACTCTCTATAGTCTTACCATCCTTAATTATTAAGAAGGAATACTTTAAGTCAGTACCACCCTCTGCACTAACCCTAAGTTTTATTACTTCATTTATTAAAGGTGTCTTATCTCTATCAAATATTAATTCTGTTATTTTTATTGGCTTTTTCACCTTTTTTTCTATTTTATAATCTAATTTAGATTCTATTTCATAATCTCCAATAAAGGATTCATCCTTAGCCCAAAGAGTTATTCTATAATTTCCTTCTTTTTTAGCATTCCATTTTAAAGTACTATTTCTTGTATAACCCGTATCCTCAGATATTTCTCCATCTATTTTAAATCTATAGAGGATATCACTTCCTCCATCAATAACAGCTTTTATCTCTATTACCTCTCCTTTTTCTTGAGGTGAGCTTAAATCTGTAGTAAAACTTCTTAATTGTAATGGTTCATATGGTTTTATATCATATACCATAACGGCTCTATCATCAAATTCCTTATTAGAATACATATCTCTTATTAAACATAAAAGCTTATATCTTCCCTCTTTAAATTCTTTAAAAGTTACTATACGGCTTGATGAAAAATCTTGAATGCAAGTTCTACTTCCATCAGGTGAAATTTTTACAAACTTATATAGTGCTGTTCTTTCATCTTCAAAATTTGCTTCCACTTCAAAGGTAAGCTCTGAGTTTACTATTAATTTTTCACTTAAATTAATAAAATTAATTATTTCAGGCTTTACAAATTCTTTTGATGTAAATATAACTGTGGCATAATCATCTGTTGTATTAGTTGAACTTGTTTTTTTGCATTCAATTAAAAACTCAAATTGACCACTTTCATTAATAGTATAATTTAATTTATTTTCTAATGTATAATCCTTTATAAGTTGCCATCCGTTCTTTCCACTTATAAAATATCTATACATAATATTTTCATTGTTACTATCAACCTTTAACTCTGCCTTCTCTCCAACATTAAATACATCTTTATTTAGATAGATTCCTTTTATTAATTTTTCTTCTTTAATTTCATCTTTATTTATTTCATCTTTATTCATTTCATCCTGAAGGCCATGAACTGTTCTTTTCACATTAACCCCCTCAGTAACTTTGTAATCAAAAGGCTTATTTGAATCCTCTTTTCTTCCTTGAACCATAATCATATACTCTCCATCTTCTTTAGGAGTCCATATAAATTCATCTTCTTTTTCAAATTCTCTTAAAGTTTCCCAAATTCCATCCTTTCCTATTAAGATTTTATATCTTAAATTGTCATTAGTGTTATTTATTATTTTTATGTTAACCGGACTATTATGTTCTATTATATCTCTCGTATCTAACTCTAAAAGTAATTCTCCCATAATCACTCCCCCTAAAACCCGAAACATTATAGATAAATAAATTATATTATACTTCTGTTTTTATGTAAATATTTTCTATTTTTCTTACCATAAAACACTCTATTTCTACATTTTTTCTACTTTTATAAAATGTATAAAAAGTTTAAAACTGTCTATAATATAGGTAGTGTTACTTAACACTGTAAATCTCCTAATTTTATTATATCCATATAATCAAACCATTAAAGAAATCTCAGCCACTCTGAGATTTCTTTTTAATATCATTTAAATATTATCTACATTATTTATTAAGTTTATCTTCTAATTCTACAAAGTTTATTTTTTAATTTTCCAAACTTATTTTTTAATTTTTCAAACCTTATTTTATTATATCTAATTTAAAATAGCCTTTACCTTTTCTATCAAAACTTCTAAATTATAATAAAGTCTATCATCATCTTCCTTATTTCTTTTATGATTTCCTTTTGATTTCCCACCAGCTCTTCTATTTTTTTGACTTAAATGTCTTTCAAAAAGTAATCTATCAATATTATCATTGTCATAAATATATCCTCTAGGGCTAATGGCTAAAGCTCCTTTTCCTAAAGCCATAGCTGCAACTCCATAATCTTGAGTTATTACAATATCATTTTCACAAGTATTATTAGCCACATACATATCTACGCTTTGAAATCCACCATCAACCATTCTCACCTCAGAGTAATCTGAATTTATCATATGATTTATTGTGCAATAAATTAATATTTTAACTGAATGCTTTTTACCAACCTCTTCAATTATATCTCTTCCTGCACATCCATCACCATCAATAATTATTTTCACCTTTATAATCCTCCCATAATATATTCTCTATTATCTTTTTTTGAATATTAAATAATTATCCATTAATAAAATTATACACATTCTTATTAATTTACTAATACTCTTAAAATAATAAATAATTTATATATTAATAAAATTATACTCTTAAAACAAAAAAGAAGCTCTAAAAAGAGCTCCTTTTTATAATTAAATTTATATTATTTTAATCTTTCTTCTAACTCAGCTTTTAAATCTTCAAAGCCTGGTTTTCCAAGTAAAGCAAACATGTTTTTCTTGTAAGCTTCAACACCTGGTTGGTCAAATGGATTTATTCCTAAAACATATCCACTGATTCCACAAGCTTTTTCGAAGAAGTAAACTAATCTTCCGAAGTAGTATGGAGTTAATTCTGGAACATTAACAACTACGTTTGGAACTTCTCCATCATTGTGAGCAAGTAAAGTTCCTCTGAATGCTTGTTTGTTAACATAGTCCATAGTTTTTCCAGCTAAGAAGTTTAATCCATCTATGTTTTCATCGTTAGCTTCGATTACTATTTCTTCTCTTGGAGATCCTACATTAATAACTGTTTCGAAGATATCTCTTCTACCTTCTTGGATGTATTGTCCCATTGAGTGTAAATCAGTTGAGAAATCAACAGCAGCTGGGAATAATCCTTTGTTGTCTTTTCCTTCTGATTCTCCATATAATTGTTTCCACCATTCATTGAAGTAATGAACTGATGGCTCATAGTTAACTAATATTTCTATAGCTTTACCTTTATTGTATAAAGCATTTCTAGCAGCTGCATATTTGTAACATTCGTTATCAGCTAATGAAGGATTGGCATATTCTTCTCTAGCATCAGCAGCTCCTTCCATCATTTCATCTATGTTTATTCCAGCTGCAGCTATTGGTAATAATCCAACTGCTGTTAATACTGAGAATCTTCCTCCAACATTATCTGGAATTACGAAAGTTTCATATCCTTCAGCATCAGCTAAAGTTTTTAAAGCACCTTTCTTAGCGTCTGTTGTAGCATATATTCTCTTCTTAGCTTCTTCTTTTCCGTATTTCTTTTCCATGTAATCTTTTAAGATTCTGAAAGCTATAGCAGGTTCTGTAGTAGTACCTGATTTTGATATAACATTTAAGCTTACATCTAATCCATCAATAGCTTTTAATAAATCAGCCATGTAGCTTGAGCTTATGTTATTTCCTGCGTAGAATATAGCTGGAGTTTTTCTCTTATCTTTAGACATAGAGTTATAGAAGTTATTAGTTAACATTTCTATAGCAGCTCTTGCTCCTAAGTAAGAACCACCTATTCCTATAACAACTAATACATCTGAATCACTTTGTATTTTCTTAGCAGCTTCTTTTATTCTAGCAAACTCATCTTTATCATAATTAACTGGTAGGTCAACCCATCCTAAAAAGTCATTTCCTGCACCTGTTCCATTATGTAACTTATTGTGTGCTTGGTTTATAGTTTCTTGCATGTAAGCAACTTCGTGAGATTTTAAATATGGAGCTGCTTTTGATAAATCAACAACTAATCCTTTTTTCATTATTACTACCTCCATTAGCGTTTATAAATTTATTTTAACCACGCCATTAATATATATAATATAATCGCAAAAATAATTAAGCCTCCAAAAACCATTGGAAGTATTATTGCGTATTGCGCTAACATTATAGCAACCAAATCCTTAAAAGTTGGCTTTTCTTTATTTTTAACTTCTTCCATTAATTTCTCATATTCTTCTTTTTCTTTTCTTCTAGTTATTTCATCTTTAAACCAAAACAAACTTAATTCCCCCTGTTTACCACACGTTAATATTTTATCATTTATTATTTATGGATTACAATACAATATAGAACTTTTTATATATTTAATGAAATTTTATTATATATAGTTATAGTGTAGGAGAATTTAATCCCCTACACTACATAAAATTTAATTTTTTAATTCAATTTTTACATTTTAATAAATAAAACCCAATTTTAATTAAACTAAGTGACATGCAACAAAGTGATCTTTTCCAACACACTTATATTCTGGCGCTTCCTTCTTACATTTATCCATAGCATATGGACATCTAGTATGGAACTTACATCCACTTGGTGGATTAGCTGGTGAAGGAATATCACCCTTTAATATTATTCTCTCCCTCTTAATTGTAGGGTCTGGTATTGGAACTGCTGATAATAATGCCTTTGTATATGGATGCAATGGATTATCATAAAGTTCATTTTTAGGAGCTAATTCAACTAAGCTACCTAAGTACATTACACCTATTTTATGACAAATATGCTTTACTATACTTAAATCATGAGATATGAAAAGATATGAAAATCCCATTTCTTCTTGTAAATCCATCATTAAGTTTACAATCTGTGATTGTATAGAAACATCTAGTGCTGAAACAGGTTCATCTGCAACTATAAAACTTGGATTTAAAATTAAGGCTCTTGCTATACCTATTCTTTGTCTTTGTCCACCTGAGAATTCATGTGGATATCTTTTCATATGATATCTAGCAAGTCCACATCTTTCTATAGTTTTAGCTACTCTTTCAGGCAATTCATCTTTACTACATAACTTATGACTTAAAAGAGCCTCTCCTACTAAAGAATCTACTGATAATCTAGGATTTAATGATGAATATGGATCTTGGAATATCATTTGCATTTTTGGTCTTAAATCTCTAAGTTCTTTCTTTTTAAGAGCAAAAATATCTTTTCCTTCAAAATATACATTTCCATCTGTTTTTTCAAATAATCTTAAAATTGCTCTTCCTGTTGTTGATTTTCCACAACCTGATTCTCCAACTAATCCTAAAGTCTCACCCTTATCTATAGTAAAACTTACTCCATCAACAGCTTTTACATTTCCAACTGTCTTAGAAAAAACTCCTGCTTTAATCGGAAAGTATTTTTTCAAATTTTCAACTTTTAAAACTGTATTATCTGCCATCTACTTTCCCTCCTTATATAACCAGCATGAAACTTTATGTCTATTTCCTACATCAACAAGAGTAGGTTGAACATCCTTACATTTTTCCATACATCTATCACATCTCTCATTGAAGTAACAATTATCTGGCATACCTACCGGATTAGGAACTTGTCCTGGTATTGAATAAAGTCTAGTTTCATTTCCATTAACTGATGGCTTAGATTTAAGTAAACCTTGTGTATATGGATGAAGAGGATTTTTAAAAAGCTCTAAAACTGGAGCTTCCTCAATAACCTTACCAGCATACATTACAACAACATAGTCAGCCATTTCAGCAACTACTCCTAAGTCATGTGTTATTAATAATATTGATGTATTTAATTTCTCTTTAATATCTCTCATAAGATCTAGAATTTGTGCTTGAATTGTAACATCAAGGGCAGTTGTAGGCTCGTCAGCTATTAAAAGCTTAGGATTACAACAAACTGCCATAGCAATCATAATTCTTTGTCTCATTCCTCCTGATAATTCGTGAGGATAAGATTTCATTATTTCTTCTGCTCTAGCTATACCAATTATTTTTAAAACTTCTATAGCTTTCTTTTCAGCTTCTTCTTTTGATAAATGCTGATGAAGAATTATTGCTTCACAAATTTGATCTCCTATTTTAAATACTGGGTTTAATGATGTCATAGGTTCTTGGAAGATAACTGATATATCATTTCCTCTCATATCCATAAGTTCTTGTTCTGTGAACTTTAAAACATCTTTTCCCTCAAAAAGAATTTCTCCTCCAACTATTTTTCCAGGAGGACTTGGTATTAATCTCATAAGAGACATGGCAGTAACAGATTTTCCGCATCCAGATTCTCCAACTACACAAACTGTCTCCCCTTCTTTTATTTTAAAACTAACGTTATTTACTGCTTTAACAATTCCCTCACCTGTATGAAAGTGAGTTTCAAGATTTTTAAATTCTACTAATGTTTTTCCCATTACACTCGCCCCCTTAGACCTTTAGCTTAGGATCTAGAGCATCTCTTAATCCATCTCCAAAAATATTTATAGATATAACAGTTAAGAATATACATACTCCTGGAGGTATCCATAACCACCATCTATTTGTTAATGTATAGTAATCTTGAGCTGTTTGTATCATATTCCCCCAAGTTGGTGTAGGAGGTGTAACTCCAAGACCTAAGAAACTTAAAGATGATTCTGTTAATATAGCTCCACCAATTCCCAATGTAGCTGAAACTATAATAACTGCTAATGTATTAGGTAATAAGTGTAAAAACATTTTTCTAGCATCTGATAGACCTAAAGCTTCTGCCGCTTGCATAAATTCTTGTTCTCTTAAAGATAAGACCATACCTCTAACCATACGACAGGTACCAGTCCAACTCAGTGCCCCTATAATAAACATAACTACAAAAATTCTATACTCTGGTGGTATTTTTAAATCTGACATTATAGCAGATACCATTATTAATAATGATAAGAATGGAAAACACATAAATACGTCAACAATTCTCATAATTAAACTATCTATAAATCCTCCATAATATCCTGCTAATATCCCCAAAGTTGTTCCTATAATTATAGAAATTCCTACCGCAACTATACCTATTGAAAGTGAATATCTTCCCCCGTACATAAGTCTAGCTAAAACATCTCTTCCAGATTCATCAGTTCCTAGCCAATGCTGTGCTGATGGTGGTTGATTAGTTCTTACTAAATCTATGGTTAAATGATCATGTGGATATAACATTGGTCCTAATATTGAAATTAAAACTAATACCAACAATATAAATAAGCCACCTAAAGCTAACTTATTTTTTTTCAATCTTTTAAAAGCTACAGTCCAAGGGCTTTCTATTTTCTCTTTTTTCACTTTAACTTCTTTATTTAATTCTGTTTGCATATAAAAAGCACCTCCTACTTAAGCCTTATTCTTGGATCTACTAATGCATATATAATATCAGCAAGTAAGTTTCCTATTAAAACTAATATAGCCAAAGTAAGGTTTATACCCATAAGTAGATAGTAATCTCTGTTATTAACTGCACTTAACTGTACTGGACCTATTCCTGGCCAGTTAAATATTTTTTCTGTTAATGTAGCACCTGAGAATAATCCTGGAATTGACATTCCTAATAGTGTTACAACTGGTATAAGTGCATTTCTTAAAGCATGTTTATATATAACTACCTTCTCTTTTAATCCTTTTGCCCTAGCAGTTCTTATATAATCTTGTCTAACTACCTCAAGCATACTTGATCTTGTGTATCTCATCCATCCACCTACACTTCCAAGAGTTAAAACTATAAGTGGTAAAATCATATGTTTTAATACATCTAGAACATATTGCATTCCTGTATATGCACTTCCTGGAGTAGTCATACCCGATATTGGAAATAAATTAAGTTGAACTCCTAAATATTTAATTAATATAAGTCCAAAGAAAAATGATGGCATTGATATTCCCATAAGGGCAAATACCGTAAAAAATTTATCAAAAAATGAATATTGCTTTGTTGCTGAAACTATACCTATTGGCACCGCAATTATAAGCCCCAAAATTAGTGATGCCGCTCCTAAAATAAAGGAATTTGGTATAAAGTCTTTCATTACTTCTGAAACTGGTCTTTTATAGTAAAAAGATTCTCCTAAAGACCCTTCTGTTACAACGCCTTTTAACCAATACATGTACTGTGTTGTTTTTGGCTCATCTAAATGATATTTTTCTCTTATTGCTTGTTTTGTTTCTACACTCATATTTGGATCCATATTTGCTGTAATAGCATCTCCTGGAGCCATAGCAAATATGAAGAAAAGTACTAATGATACACCAACAATAGTCGGTATTATTAATAGTATTCTTCTAGTGATATACTGTAGCATATTGCTGTTCCCCCCATTTTTCAAAATTAGCCTGGATTTTTTGTCCAGGCTAATTTCTTAATTTATTTTAAATTTTATTTATTGTTATCTAATTCAAGTTTATAAACATCGTGAGTCCAATCTATATAAGTTGAAGGGTTATATCCTTTAACTCTTGAATTTGATGCAAACATTTCTTGTGCATTTCCAAGAAGAATATAAGGTACATCTTCAGAGAATTTTAATTGCCATTCAGCATAAGCTTTCTTTCTTTCCTCTTGATTTGTTGTTCCTTTACCTTCTTTTAATAACTTATCTGCTTCTTCATTTCTCCATCCAATATTATTAAATCCGCCTGGTACATCTTGAGAAATTGCAAATATTCCTGATGGATCTGGATCTATTGAAAGGTTCCAAGCACCATTGAATATATCATATTCTCTGTTATTAACTTTATCCATCATTGTTCCAAATTCCATAAGTTCTGGAGTAACTTTAACACCTATTTGTTCCCAAGATTGTTGAACTATTGGGATTAAAGCATCAACATATTTAGAACCAGTATAAGTTAACCATTGAAGTTCTAATTCAACTCCATCCTTATCTCTAACTCCATTTCCATTTGTATCTTTCCAACCAGCTTCATCAAGTAATTCTTTAGCTTTTTCTGGATTGTATTCATACTTAGGAACATCTGGGTTATATGCCCATGAAGTAGGAAGAATATGTGAATTATAAACTTGACCATATCCTTGGTAGTAAGATTGCATGAATCCATCTCTATTTAATCCATAAAGTAACGCTTGTCTTACTTTAGGGTCTTTAACCTTATCACTTCCATAGTTAAGCCCTATATATCCATAACCATTTTGCATATATAAATCTAAATTTAAGAATCCAGCTTGTTTTAATGGATCTATATTTTCTGGTTTAGCACCAACTCTATCTATATCAACTGTTCCAGCCATTAATTCTTGTAATAATGTTTGTGCATTTGTAACTTTCATTACTATATAAGGAATCTTCGGCTCCCCTTTCCAGTAATCAGCATTTTTTTCAAACTTAACTTCTTGTCCTGGTTTAAAGTGAACAAATTTATAAGCACCTGAACCTACTGGCTCTAATAATTTATCCTTAACAGCTTGGAAGTTTCCTTTTTCAAATTTATAAACACTTTCAGGCATAATTCCATATTCAAAATTCCATATACCAGCTGCATCAGTATTCTTGTTAGTGAATGATATTGTATAATCATCAATAACCTTTATACCTTCAACACTACTAGCATCGCCCTTATTGTACTCTTCATATCCAACTAAATTATTTACAGCATCCATTCTTGGTCCATCATATCCTGGATCACAAATAGAAGTAAATGTAAATGCTACATCCTTTGCTGTTAATTCTTGACCATTAGTAAATTTAATACCCTTATTTAATTTAAATGTATAAGTTTTTCCATCTTCAGAAACTTCATAACTTTCTGCTACATTTGGAATTGGTTCTCCCTTTTCATTATTAGTAATCAATCCATCAAATACTAACTTGTTAACCCATGAATCATAAAGAGTAGAAGAATATATTGGAACAAATTCACCCTTTGGATCTGTAGTTCCTACTATTAAAGTATCAGTTCTATTTTTTGCAGCATCTGGAAGTGCACTAGGATTTGATGCCTCTATTCTCTCTGGCTTTGATAAATCCTTAGTAGTTCCTCCTGATTCTGAACCATTACCATTTCCTTGAGCTGTATTGTTAGCTCCTCCTCCACATGCTACAAATAACATTGAAGCTGCTAACCCTGCCGTTAATAATGCAACTAATTTTCTTTTTTTCATTTAATCTGCCCCCTTTTAATATATTTATTGCTGTTATGTAACAAAATTTAAATGCCCCATATAAAAAATATTGTTACAATAACATACATTTAATGTGATTTTTAAAATAAAATTTTATTAGGTATTTTTCTTCATTTTCATGTGAACACTTATATAGTTTGTAATTTATTTTTAAGCACATACTTAAATTAATAAATTATTAAAATAAACATTAATATATAATTACTTTATCAAAAACTCAAGTGTATATCATAGAAAAACACACGTCTTTTAAAATTATATTATTTGTATTTTAAATTATTTCCAATATTTTTGCAATATTGTAAAATTATTTTTTCATTATAAATATTTTCTCAAAAAGATTATTAATTACAATTAATGAATCTAAGGACTAAATAATAAGTTATTTTAAATATATGCCTAATATGTATTAAATTATTAATTTTAAAGATAATAATATATATAATATGAAATTCTAGTAATTTGTTACTATAAAATTATTTTTATTTTCGTGATAAAAGTTACAGTTTATTCTTTTATTTGATGATATACTTTCAAAGTATTTATTAGATAATTATAAATTTCAGAGTTAAAAAATTAACAATCAAAGAAAAAACGGAGTGAATGAGATGAAAAACTTAAATCTTAAAGGTAATCCAAATCGTGGATTAATAGGAGCTACATTAGGTTTCTTCATAGGTTTTGCAGCAGTTTCTCTTTATGGACCAACTTCTGCAGTATTTAAAGAAGCTTTCGTAAACCTTAATCCAGTATTATTAGCATTACTTATTGCAGCCCCTAACTTATCAGGTTCTTTACTTAGAATACCTTTTTCAGCATGGGTTGACACAACTGGTGGGAGAAAGCCACTTATAGTTTTACTACTTTTATCAATAATAGGTATGGGTGGTTTATACATAGTATTAGCTTTCTTTAGTGATAACTTAAATCAATATTATTATTTATTATTTGCACTTGGACTATTATCTGGATGTGGTATAGCAACATTCTCTGTTGGTGTCAGCCAAGCATCATATTGGTTCCCAAAAAGCAAACAAGGTGTAGCTTTAGGAATATATGGTGGTGTTGGTAACTTAGCACCTGGAATATTTGCATTATTAATTCCAAACTTAGCACTTCCTCTATTAGGATTACCTGGTTCTTACTTAGCTTGGTTAATATTCTTAATAGTTGGTACTGTAATTTACATAAAAATAGGTCAAAATGCTTGGTACTTCCAACTTGTTGACAAAGGAATAAATAAAGATGAAGCTAAGGAAATAGCATCAAAAGAGTATGGTCAAGAATTATTCCCTAAGGGAAAAGCAAGTGAAACACTTTTAATATCAGCTAAGTCATGGAAAACTTGGGCTTTAGTATTTATCTATTTCACAACTTTTGGTGGATTCTTAGCATTAACAGGTTGGTTCCCTAACTACTGGATGACTTATTTCGGATTAAATATGAAAGTTGCAGGTCTTTTAACAGCTTTATATTCTATATTAACTTCATTAACTAGAATATATGGTGGAAAAGTTGCTGATAAAAATGGTGGAGAAATAACTACTATAGTTTCTCTAGGAATAGCACTTATAGGTGCAATTTGTATGACTTTTGCTTCAACTATGACTTTAGCAATAATAGGTATAATCTTACTTGCTATTGGTATGGGAGTTGCAAACGCAGCAGTATTTAAAATAGTTCCTAATGCAGTTCCAGAGGCAATGGGTGGAGCTTCAGGATGGATTGGTGGATTAGGTGCTTTAGGTGGATTCTTAATACCTCCTGTAATGGCATCATTCCTAAACAGATCAGGATTTGCTGGATATTCACAAGGATTTTCAGTATTTATAGTTTTAATAATTGTAGCAATTGGAGTAATAGCTTTATTCCAAGCTTTACAAAAGAAATCAGCAAAATAAAACATTTATATAAAACAAAAGTAGCTATGAAATTTCATAGCTACTTTTTTATTTTAAATTATAAGTAATTTATAAATATAAAATTATCCACCAAAATTAAAACTCTAAATTATCCACAAAATATTATTATAATCTAATAAAAAAGCATATATTTTTATTGATTATAACAAGATAAATAGACAATCATACTAAAATGACTGCCTATTTATCCGTAATAAAAATTTATATATCTTTTGATTAGTTTGGATACTTAAATTTTATCTGATTTAGACCTATTAAGAATTTTTAACCAGATAAATTATATTAAAATTCAGATAGGATTAATACCTATCTGAATTAATTATTTATATTATTCCCACTCAATAGTTGCTGGTGGTTTTGAAGTTACATCGTAAACAATTCTGTTAACTCCCTTAACTTCATTTACAATTCTTCTTGAAACCTTATCTATAACTTCATATGGTATATGAGCCCAGTTTGAAGTCATTCCGTCTGATGATGTAACTGCTCTTAATCCTACAGTGTGGCAGTAAGTTCTTTCGTCTCCCATAACACCAACTGATTGAATGTTAGGTAATACTGCGAAGTATTGCCATATTTCACTTTCAAGACCTGCTAAAGCTATTTCTTCTCTAAATATAGCATCAGCTTCTCTAACAACTTCTAATTTATCTTCAGTTACTTCTCCTAGAACTCTTATAGCTAATCCTGGTCCTGGGAATGGCTGTCTCCATACTAAGTGGTGAGGAATTCCTAATTCTTCTCCTACAGCTCTTACTTCATCTTTGAATAATTCTCTTAATGGCTCTATTAATGAGAATTCCATATCTTCTGGAAGTCCTCCAACGTTGTGGTGACTCTTAATTACTGCTGAAGTATCTGTTCCACTTTCAACAACGTCTGGATAAATTGTTCCTTGAACTAAGAATTTAATGTCTCCTAATTTTCCAGCTTCTTCTTCAAATACTCTTATGAATTCTTCTCCGATTATCTTTCTCTTAGTTTCTGGATCTGAAACTCCTTTTAATTTACCTAAGAATCTATCTTGAGCGTTAACCCTGATAAGGTTCATATCAAAACCTTCTTTGAAGATTTTTTCTACTTGATCTCCCTCATCTTTTCTTAATAGACCGTGGTCAACAAAGATACAAGTTAATTGCTTACCTACAGCCTTGTGAACCATAACTGCTGCAACTGATGAATCAACTCCACCTGATAATGCACATATTAATTTTTTATCTCCAACTATTTTCTTGATTTCAGCTATTTTTTCTTCTGCGAAAGAAGCCATTGACCAAGAATTTTCTAATCCACATATATTGTAAAGGAAATTTCTCATCATGTTTTGACCAAATGGAGTGTGCTCAACTTCTGGATGGAATTGAACTCCATAAAGTCTTCTTTCTTCGTTTTCCATAGCCGCTACTGGACAAACATCTGTATGAGCTATTATTTTGAATCCTTCTGGTGCTTCTGCTATGTAATCAGTGTGACTCATCCAACAAGTTTCATCTGCTTCTATTCCAGCAAATAATTTTGATGAATTATCTAAAGTTACATTAGTTTTTCCATATTCTCTTACTGGAGCAGTATCAACTTTTCCACCTAAAAGATGTGCCATTAATTGATCTCCATAACATATTCCTAATACAGGAACATTTAAGTTGAATATTTCTTTATCTAATGTAGGAGTGTTTTCTCCATAAACTGAGTTTGGTCCACCAGTGAATATTATTCCCTTTGGATTCTTTTCTTTTATTTTTTCTATGCTATATGTGTAAGGTATTATTTCGCAATAAACTCCACATTCTCTAACTCTTCTAGCTATTAATTGATTATATTGTCCACCAAAGTCGACAACTAAAACTAAATCTCTCATTTGCTTTCCTCCACAATTTCATTTTCCGTTTATGTATAAAATATATTCAACAAAATGTTAAAACTTAATATATATTTTAACATTTTGCTGAAGCTTTTAATCTAATTATTGGTTAACACTGTAGTTTGGTGCTTCCTTAGTTATGTTTATATCATGAGGGTGACTTTCTCTAAATCCTGCTGAAGTTTGAACAACAAAATTAGCATTTTCATATAAATTTTCTAAAGTTGGTGCTCCTAAGTAACCCATTCCTGATTTTATTCCACCTATTAGTTGGTAGATAGTATCTGCTAAATGTCCTTTGTAAGCAATTCTTCCTTCTACACCTTCTGGAACGAATTTCTTAGTACCATTTTGGAAATATCTATCACTTGATCCTTTAGCCATAGCTCCAAGTGAACCCATTCCTCTGTAAACTTTATAGCTTCTACCTTGATATATTTCTATAGCTCCTGGTGCTTCTTCACATCCTGCAAAGATTGATCCCATCATAGCTGCACAAGCTCCAGCTGCTAAAGCCTTAACTATATCCCCTGAATATTTTAATCCACCGTCAGCTATTACTGGTATTCCTAATTTTTTACCTTCTTCAGCACAATCCATAACTGCTGTTAATTGAGGAACCCCAACACCTGCAACTATTCTTGTAGTACATATTGATCCAGGGCCTATACCTACTTTAACACAATCTGCACCTGCTTCTGCTAAATCTCTTACAGCCTCTGGTGTAGCTATGTTACCAGCTATTACTTGAAGTTCAGGATATTTAGCTTTTATTCTCTTAACTCCTTCAATAACTCCTTTTGAATGACCATGAGCTGTATCTAAAACAATAACGTCAACCTTTGCTTTAACTACTGCATCTACTCTTTCCATCATGTCATTAGTTACACCAATTGAAGCTCCACATAAAAGTCTTCCTTTTTCATCTTTAGCTGCATTTGGGAAAGCTTTAGCTTTTTCTATATCTTTTATAGTTATAAGTCCTTTTAGATTATTTTCATCATCAACTAAAGGAAGCTTTTCTATTTTATGTTGCTTTAATATTTCTAATGCTTCAGTTAATGTAGTTCCTTCCTTCGCAGTAACTAATGGACTTTTTGTCATAACTTCTGAAACTTTTTTATCGTAGTTTGTTTCAAATACTATGTCTCTGTTTGTTATGATTCCAACTAGTTTTCCTTCTCTTGTTACAGGAACTCCTGAAATTCTGTATTGAGCCATTAAATCTAAAGCTTCTCTTACTGTGTGATCTTCTGATAAGAATATTGGATCTGTTATTACTCCATTTTCTTGTCTTTTTACTCTATCAACTTCTCTTGCTTGATCTTCTATTGTCATGTTTTTATGGATTATTCCTATTCCACCTTCTCTAGCCATAGCTATTGCCATTTTAGATTCAGTAACTGTATCCATACTTGCACTCATTAATGGAATATTTAATTGAATTTTTTTAGTTAATTGAGTTTTTAAAGAAACCTCATTAGGTAGGACCTCTGATTTGTTTGGTACTAGTAATACATCATCAAATGTATATGCTGTTTTTAATATTCTTGCCATACTATCGCCTCCACACACTATCTTTAAGTTATTTACGTACAATTAAATGTTTTTCCGTATTTCTACCTTTTAAACTTCTACTTATTTTTTGAAAGCAAACTTGCAAATATACACAAAAGATGAAATTTTATTTTCAAAAAAAGCATAATAACTCCCAAGTGAAGTTAATATGCTTATAGTACACCTATAGTATATCAAATTCACTCATAGACGGAAATTTAAGGTTTCCGGTAGAAACGCCTTGCCTTATTCAAAGCTTATACGAGTTTGTTTATATTCCGTTTTGTTTAATTTTTATTTATTATAATCTATGAAAGAAAGCTTGTCAACAAAATGCATAAAATAAATTCCAAAAGTTCACAACTGATTTTTTAACATCATATTATATATTATTTGCAAGAAATAATTCACTTATTTTCATTTAATATAGTATATACTTATTAGTGGTACTTTTCATATTAATACATACATTTTTTATTTTATTATATATATCTTACATATTACTTATAATAATAAAGCTTTTCAATGAAATATTCCCTTTATTTTCCTAGTTATAAATAAATATTCACTTTTTATTAAATAATACTAAAGCATTTCTATATTAATCTTATTTTTAAGTCTTAATTAAATATATTATGCTCTAAAATTTATTAATAAATACAAAAATAAGACCACAAATTAATTTATGATCTTATTTTTCTTTTAGATTAAAATACATCTGGCATTTCTGCATAATCAAGCTTAGCTAAATGTTCTTTATCATTACTATTTTCAACTTTTGTTTTTAATAAGGCACTATTATTAATTTCTATGTTATTAGGAATTAATTCTATAACTATTACTTTTTCTCCAACATCTAAACCTGAAATTTTAATTCCACTATTTAATCCTTCAATTAAGTTTCCTTCTAATTTATCAATAGTAAATTCTTTTTCGCAATTAATTAAATTTCCTTTATTATAAATTTTAATCTTAAATTGCGGCTCTGTATCTTTAGATAATTTTATATTTTGGGAATTAAACCCTAAATCAATAATAGAATTAGGTGATTTAACATCTGCTAATATAGCGATTTTAAGAGGTATGCCATTAACAACTTGTACCCCTTCCCTAGAATCTTTTATATTATCAGATGATGAAGAATCTAAAATACCAAACTTCTCTATTTTAGTTGGTTCACTAGCACTTACTGAAGTTCCTTTAAACTCTTCAAACATAGGGTTAGTTATTTTATATTCATAATTAAGCTTAAACCCAACCTTATTTTCACTTGATTTAAATTCAAATGGTCCATTTGACTCTATATTTACATTTACATCTTTACTCAATTCTGATCCTTTATAAACCCCATTTTCTAAAGTATAAGTTATATCAGTAAGTTTATCAGTAGAGAATCTTCTTTCTCCATCACTTTCAGTTCCTAGATTTATTGAAGGATTATTATTTTCATCAAACTTCATTCCACTTGGAAGCATACCATTAATTTTTATTCCTGTTAATTTTATTTCTTTAGGAAGCGTTCTTCCATCTCTTATAATATCTTCAGCTTTTATCTCATTAGGAACCATTTTATAAATAGCCTTAGCTTTTTCATTTAAATAAATTTCTTTTTTATTGTTAGAACCAACTACACTTATACTAGTGTCTAACAAATCCTTAACTTCAAATTTTCCATATTCACCCGATTGAACATTATCATTTATAACTCGTCCAGATTTGTCACTGCCTTTTTCCCTAGTTATAATCTTATAATGCATTGTATATACACCAGCACCTGTAGGCAATTTAACTCCAGACTTTCCTTCAAAAACTTCATCAGCAATATCACCTGGATCATTACTCTTGGATGGGTACAAAGTAAAACCACCCTTTTTTGATTCTCCCATCCAATTGAATTTAATATTATTTAAATAATCATTAAATATTTCCTTTAAATAATAGTTATAGTTAGGCCAATAACCTTCCCTATAAAAAATATTATAAAAATTAGAATCCCTTTTATAATCATTATTAGCTACTATATTACTTAAATATTCTAAAATATTTTTTTCATTTTGATTCTTTTCATAATTATCTATCTTATAATAACCTAACTTAAAGGAACCACCTCCGCCCCAGTTAAAATATTCTAACTGTATAGGATAGTATTTATCTGAATCTAAATATATAGGAGTAAATGAACTATAAAACGCAGACCCATGCACTTTAAAATTGCTATAATCCTCTTTTATATACCAGTTATTATATTTATCTACATTCAATCCAAACTCACTTTTAGATAATTCATAAGTTTTCCCATCTTTAGTTATACTAAATCTTGACCCATCATCTGAATATGTAGCAAATAGATACCACCCTGATTTTTCTGGTTTTATATATCCCCAATATTTATCTGCTTCCTTATACTGAAATCCTGGATATCTATAACCACACTTATTTCCCAAGTCCATTTGTTCATAGAAAATTGTATTATGTTTAAACGTATATTTTTTATTGTTATTTACATTTATTTTATCAATATTCCATCCTCTATAGTTGTCATACCATTGATTATCTGGATAATAAAAATAAATATCTTTATTTTTATAACTCCATATAGAATATGTGTTATCCGTATATTGATAAATTAAATTATTTCCTTCATAAGTTAATTTAACATCATCATTATTTATATCTAAGTACGCTTTATCATTGTTGTTTTTAGTAAATCCTACATAAGGCTCAGTTGCTATTTTATTTGATGGTAAAATACCTTTGTTTTGCTTTTTAGCAAAAACTATATCTCTATTATTCCAAAGATCCTTATTACCCGTTGCTTGTAAATTATCAACATTATATGATTGATAAGTTAAATTATGAGAGTTATCTAAATCTATATCAGAATTTATATTATTCAATTTAAATTCCTCTTTATTTATTTCTTCATTACTATTTTCCTTAGTAAACCAAGTTTTAATCCAATACTCCTCATCACTTTTTTCTGGCATACCCTTAACAGAAATATTTGCATTTCCATCTCCAATTAATCTTTTTGTATCTTGAATAAAATTAAAGGAATTATTTTCAAGTTTTATATTATTACTATCATATTTTTCCCCAACATTTCCTATAAAATCGTTAACTGTAATTTCAACCTGAAATCCACTTTTAACATTTATGTTTAGATTAGGTAGGTCAGTTTTCTCACCATCTTCTATTGATTTAGAATAAATATCTCCAGTTATAGTGCAGTTTTGATCATGACCACTTGTATTTACTCCTTTTACAGTAATTCCGATTTCCAAAGGCTTACCATTATAAGTATAAGTAGTTTTTCCTTCATTAAGTTCATAACTTAAATTATCTATTGGTAATTCATATTTTCCATCATTTAAATCTTCTTTATTTATTTTTATTGTTTTTCCTGAATAATTTATAGATTCTATTTCTAAACCTTCAGGTATATTTATAGTTAATTTTGCATCATTAACTGAATAAGAGTCCTTTATATTCTTATCAAGATTTGTAAAAACATCATTTAATGAAGCTGTTATATCATTTGAGTAAACTGTATTTACACTAGTAACACCATCATTCTCATTATTACCGGCAAATTTTGATATTAATTTCATAGTATTCTCTCTAGTATCATTATTCTTTTTATTATTATCAATTCCATCATTATCAAAATATATTGGATAAGTTGATATCCCAAAATCTTTCATTTCTTTTGCCATCTTCAATGAATATGCATAACCAATTTCTGAACCCATGTAATAACTTATTATATTTGCTCCATCATCTTTATTAGGCAGTACATTTACAGAATATGTAGACTTACCTCTATAAATTTCATTTATATAATCTTTAGCATTATTTATTCTATACTCATAGTAAATTAAAGGATTAACTTTATCTATTCTTAATCCTCTCTTTTGAAAATTTTGTTCCCCATATTTATCCAAACCTTCTGGATTATAAAAATATTTTTCATAATCTTTTATTTTATTGTTAATTGCATTTTCTTCTTGTTGTAAAGACTCTTTTCCTAATTCCTCTTCACTTCCATTTAAACTTGTTATTTTATATAAATATTGTTCATACCAATTTAATGAAGATATTTTTTCTTTACTTAGAGTACTTTCAGGCCCTTTATAAAATTTTCCTGTATAAGCATTGGGCTTACCATTAGACATAAATATAACAATTTTTTCTTTATTGGCATTAACATCCTTACCTAACATAGATATAGCTAATCTAAAAGCATCACCAACATTAGTTCCAAGATGATTGCCACTATCAATATTGTAATTATCATAACATTTTTTTATATCACTATTAATAGAATTAGCAGAATTATCAAACCTATGTAATATCTCAGCTTTTTCATTATAGGATACTATCCCTATTTTTAAGTTTTTATATCCATTAAGTAACCCTTTAACAAAAGTTTGTGCAGCTTCTGATATCTTCTCATAACTTTTTCCTCTATTAACAGTCTGAGATGTATCTAAAACTAAAACAACATCTTTCTCTACATTATCTTTAAACTTAATTGGATTTGGGTTTATTTCATATGTAATTTCCTTTTGTTCTCCATATTTTAATTCACTAAAACTATTCTCTATTCTAACTTTAAATTGCTCTTTATTTAACGCTCCATAAACAAGCATGCTCACCATACTAACTATTAAAATTGTAACTATAACAAAAAAGCTATATTTTTTTGTACTTTTAAATTTTTTCATCTAATTCACCTCCATCCAAAATTAATTTTTATTTCTAAAGGTTAATATATTGCTTACTTTATATGGTGTATTATTTTTAGTATCAAATGTAATTTCAATTTTGATGGCATTAGCATTTTTGAAATTATTGATTACTTCTCCTTGAGATCCTCCTTCTGTTAAAGAAGTTAATTCAATGCTACTAACTAAATCTCCTATTTTAAATTCTTCTGAATCATTCTTCTTCATATATAATGATCTATCTTTTAATATAAATGTTGTATGTTCATTCTTGTTTTCACTGTTATTAAAAGTTAGTTTAAGATAGCCATCTTTTGATTTTAAAGAGTTCTTTTTTAGACTCTCAGTATAATTATTATTTGAAAGAACTTCATTTTTAACATTAGTTAAGCTTTCTATATTAGATGCTTCCATAGCTGAGTCAGTAAAATAATTCATTATGGCCTTTGCTTCCCTTTGAAAATCTATTTGATTGCTTGTCTTATCTAAAGTTACATAATTTGAAATAAAGAATGGACTGACTATCATTAATATTATTGCTATTAAGGATAGTGCCACAACTAATTCTATAAGAGAAAGTCCTCTTTTTTTTAATTTTAAACTTTTCATTTAATCACCAACCTTCTCTTAATAGCTTAATTTACTTTCCAGTTGCTTGTTTTAACTAAATTTAAAGTATTATCACTCATGTTAGTTTGTGATTTTATTGTAATGAAATTATTGCAAACCTGTCCTCTAAATAAATTTTTAAAAGAATCGTAATTTTGAGATATTATTTTTTTTATAATATTGTCATTATATACTAAGTCAATTTTATTACTTCCTTTAACATCTAGATTATCAGCTGTTATAATAGTTCCATTAAACTTTAAATTTTTAGAATCTAATATTACATTTTTCTTTGTAACTATTATTCCTGCACCAATTCCATTTCCTAGATTTATTTCATTATCCCTTACCTCTGTTGATTTTCCATCTTTAATTGTAAGAGTTCCACCCTTATCATTTTTAGAATCTATATAGATTATTGCCTTAGTTAACTTTCCATCACTCTCTTTAATATCCACAATTTTTCTTACTTCCTTATCAGGAAATTCAATTTCTGAATTATCATTATTTTTTGTATTAATTAAGCTCCCTATATAATTAATTGCCTTTTCATACTTCTCAACTTGATTTATGCTAATATCAGTTATATTGTCTAGGGTAGCATTTTTATTGTTTAGCTTTACTTCATTATTGCTTATGGTAGCTCCTATACTAGTTGTATTATCAGGTAAACTTATTCCATCTAAATGTATAGTTCCCTTTGCATTTTTAATATTATCCTTAAAATATTTTGCTTTTTCATCAACAGAATCTAACTTTGCAAGTTGTAGTGGATTATAATATTTAAATTCCACATTTCCATTATCAACTGTATAGGCAATATAATTTCCCTTAACAGAAACAGACTCCCCAGTTTGATAGGCTTCAGGTGTTGTATTTATGTAAGCTGTTCCCATTATAATGGTCTCTTGTCCTATATTTATACTTGATCCACTTCCTATATCATCTGTATTTACTATAATTGCACTAGAATTATTTATTTTACCTGTTAATTCATCTTGAGACCTATTACTATTTATCCCATAAAAACCACCATTTAAATTTATTGATGATTTCTCCCCATTTAATATTAAATCGTTCATTGCATAAACAGGATAATTAGAAATAATATTTCCATTGCTAACCTCTTTATCAAAACCAATCTTATTTCCATTTATCCCTAGATTTCCTGTGTATACACCTAAATTATTATTTAAATTACTATGAGCTTTTTTTGATTCATCATTTAAATTCAAATTACTTTTATTATTTTTATTCTCTTCTGTTTCACAACCAACTTTTAAATTGCTTCCTTCTCCACCAAGTCTTATATCATTCTTACTTACCAAAGAGCCATTATTAACACTAAGTGTTCCTCCATTAATAACAACCCCATCTCCCTCTTTTTTATTAACCATACTTCCAATTGTAAATTTTTTCTCTTTGACAACATTTGCTGATACAAAAATACCCCCATCAACATTTAATGTAGATCCTGTACCAACATTTAAGTTTTCTCCAACAACTAAACCATTTGAACATACATTATATAAAGGAAACTCTTCAATTTTATAAGCTCCATTATAATCTGGAACTTCAATATTAAAAGTTAAAGATACATCTTTATAGTTCTTATCTCCATCTGATTCTTTAACATTAAACTTAGAATCTAATCTTAAACTTATTTCTTCCTTTTTATCATTATCAGATATAGTTTTAAAATTTAAAATTCCACTTAAACTACTTCCATTAGATACTTTTTTATTATTTATATCAATAAGTGTAATATCATAATTACCCTCTTCATTTTTTTCTTTATTTTTATCTTCTTCAGCCATTTTAATTAAATTGTTATTAAACTTAACTTTATTATGTTGTAATAAAAATACTTTTTCATTTTTACTAACTTCACTATTAGGATTTAATTGCTTTATAATATATTCCTTATAAGCCTTCTTGAATATTTTATTCTGACTTTCTTCCTTTTCAGATGATATTTTTTTATAACCATCCTCTGTTTTATTACCACCTGATTTTAAATCTTCTTCTGCTGATAATGATGCATCTTCTTTTGCAACAGCATCATTTCCATAAGTTATAGCCTTAGCAGTAAGAATATCTAAGGCTTTTTGAACTTTATCAAGTCCTGATTCTGACATATATAAATTTTGAGTTTTCTTACCATGGACAATCATTGCCTTATAGTTTGTTAAAGAAAGTGAAACTATAGCAGTACCTATTACAGCAATTATTGCTAATACTACTATTACATAAGCAAGAGTTGCCCCTTTTCTTTTTTTACTATAAAACATGCTATCATCCTCCTATAAACTCAGTTGTATTAAGGTTATAAAGAACCTCATCTTTTTCCTTAACCTTTAAATTAATATTAAATAATTGCCCTCTCAAATCTTCACTATTTCCCTCTATATAATTTTTAAATACACTTATATCACCATGAGGATTTTCAGTTGAAGTATAAATGTTATATCTTATTCCACTTCCTTCATTCTTACATGTATAAATGTTCAATTGACTTCCTAAACACTTATTTGATACTTTTAAATCTATTTTTTTATTTGCATAACTCCTATAAAAATATACCATTATATCAGTTTTTTTCTCTCCATCCTCTAATTCAAAATCATCAGTATATTCATTTAATATTTTAACAAGCCTTTTTCTTTCTTCACTTGGACTATCAGGGGTTGATAGCTCTTCACCCTTATCTTCATTTTCTGCTTTTATATTTATCTCACCATTACTATTCTCATCTATAAAAAGAGTTGTAATTTCATTACCATTATTTTTTAGTTCTTTATTCTTTATAAGCAACCATTGTCTAAGCTTTATACTACTTCCTTTAAAATTTCCATTTACTATTTTAGCTTCTTCCAAGTCATTATCTTTATCATCAATTATTTTAATTGTATTGTTATCTATGTATTTTTTTAAAATATTTTCTTTTGAAACAATTTTATAAACTGTTATAAGGCTTTCTCCTATATATACCACATAATTTTTTTCCGGCTCTTTTTTATCCAAAGTATGTTCCTTATCACTTTCTCCATTATCCTCAAGCTTCCCCTGTGTTATGTCTCCATCTATCTTAAACTTCTTCTTATTATTAGGATCTAAATATTCACCTTCAACTTTATAAATTGGATCATCCTTTGTCTTTATAACATTTAAATTTCCAAGCTTTAATGTAGCTTTATGACTTTCACTATAATTAGCATCTGAGTCTATTTTCTTAAGCTGGCTTAACTTAATTGTTTTTAATTGTTCTAAGGCACCTTGTCCAGCATTTATAGCCTGCTCTTTTGTGGCACTTTTTACTGATGTTTTAACAGCTGTTAAAGTAAAGCTACCTAGGGGTATCATTATTAAAGTAAACAAAACTAAACTAATTATAGCTTCTATTACTGTAAACCCTTTTTTACTTTTTCTTTTTTTGATACCCATAGCTTCACACACCTTTTCTATTAGTTTTTAATCACTTTAACCTTGCCATCTGTGGTTACATTAACTCTTGGACTTTTTTCGTCATCCTTATTTATTATTAAATTAACTTCTTTATCTGAACTATTCACAATTTTTATGTTAGCTCCAGATTTATCATCTTTATTTACTCTCTTCTCTGAGAATATTTCAAAGTTTATATCATTTCCATTTGGTTTAAATTCTTCTCCATTGCCCTCAAATTTTGTTGGGTAACTTTTTCCTTCAACCTTGTATTTGTAATAGTACTTTCCATTGTCACCTGAAATGTACATCTCAATATTACTTACTGAGTTTTCATCATTATTTAAATATGTTTTTTTATCCTTATCATCTGATTTACCTAAAACTATTGTTGGTAAATCTGAATTTATAGGCCTAACAGTCATTAAGAAATCATTCTTAACCTTTGAATTTTCTAATTCATTTTCTATTGTTCCTGTTCCAACTGCACTTGCTCCTGAAAATGGATTTTCTTTACCATACTTCTCATCAGCTGTTGTAAACTCTTCTTTTGAAGCATCTATCTTTGGAATTGCAACAAGTTGTATATTCATATTTGCTGATACATTTCCATCAGTTTGTGCACTTAAATTAAAATTAAGTATATTTATGTGCTTTGGATTCTCTTCAATAGACTTCATAAATTTCATAACATTATCATAAGTACCATTTACACTTAATGAAACTGTCATTTGGCTTAAGTTATATATTTCTTCTTGCTTTTTATCTTTGTTATCTTCATTTTTCTTCTTATCAGTTATATTATTATAATCATTAACTATTCCCTGTATTTGATTTGGATTTTCATCATCCTCACTTTTACTAGAGGAATCTCCCTCTTGCTTGTCCATAACTGGCATAGTTTTTATTTCAGAAAAATTCATAGTTCCTTTAACATTTGCATCATTCATAAGATTATTTAATTCTAATATTATATTGGGCTGTGATATGTTTGAATAAAATCCTGATGTTAAGTTTTGAATTTCTGAATTAAAAATATTTATCTCTTCCTTATTAGGTTCTATGGAATTAACCATTTTCACATCATGATTATATTCTTCTTTTACTTTTAGTTCTTTTGATTTTAAATCCTTTAATTTGTTATATTGATAGTCCCAAACCACTTTATAGTATCCAAAACCAACAACCCCTAGAGCTAGGACAAATAATAAAGTTTTTTCTCTCTTATTAATTTTCATTATTTCCTACCTCCTTTAAAGTACAGCTTATGGAGAATGAATAGTCTCCCTGTGCATTTCTTTCTCCAATTCCACTTATGTATGTATTTTCTATAAAGCCTAAATTATTTAAGTTATATTGAAGATCACTTATAGCACTTCTTGTTTTTGATAATGCTTGTATTGTTAAAGTTTTATTATCTATACTTATTTGAGTAAATACTAAATCCTTAGGAACAGTACTATTTATTATCTTAATTCTTTGAGTAGTTACATAATTATTATCATAAACTTGTTCTGTAGCCACCTTCACATCATTGTAATACTTTTCTAAAGCATCATGCTCCTTTTCAACCTTCGTTGCTACACCTAACTTTTCTTTCATATCTGGGTTATATATTTCCCCTTCATAATAACTTATGTTTTTATCTAAAACATGCCCGTGTATAATATTTATGGAAAAATTAACTACAAATATAAAGACTAAAGCTCCAATTAATCCAAATCCTATGTATTTTCTTTTTGAATCACTTTTTCTTTCCTCAGTTATATGGGAGAAAAAGTTAAAATCTCTCATTATTTATCACCAACCTAAAGTCTTATTAAGGCTCCAATAGCGTTTATGTATTCTGAAATATTCACTTCTTCAACGCCTTTTTTAAATTCTATATTACTATTTCCCTGAACTATCTTTACTTTCATGTTTAGTTTAGTAGATACATATCTTTCTAGTCCCTTTATGTTTGAACTTCCTCCACAAATATATATCTTGTCTATATTATTTTGAGTATTTTTACTTTTATAATATTTAATTATTCTACTAGCTTCATCAAACCAAGAATCTACAACCTCTCTAACAACATGCTCTAAAGGCCCTTCTTCTCTATTCATCAAATTACAATTTTCTCTCTTTTGCATTTCTGCATTTTCTAATGAAATTTCTAATACCTTTGATATTTTACTATTTAAATAATTCCCACCAGATTTTGTAGTTTTTATAAGTATTAACTCATTGTCTTTCATTATTGTTAAAGCTATATTCTCAGCTCCCATATCAATACTTAAAATAGACTCCTTTATTTCAGGATTCATTACGCAATAAGCTTTTCTTTTAGAATTATAATTTAAATCTAAAGCATAGGGTTTTCCACCCATTTTATTAACAAGCTCTGCATAGGAATAAACCATCTTATTTGGATAAACAACAATTAAAACCTCTAGCTTTTCATTTCCCTCAATAACCTTTTCTCCTAAAACATTATATTGAATCATATGATCCTCTAAGTTTATAGGAAGATATTGCTGAACTTCGTACTTAATAACTGATTCTATTTCATCCTCATTAACCTTTGGAATAATAATTGTTCTATTTATAATAGAAGTGCTGTTTGTAGTGAAAATTACATTATCATTCTTAACATTATTAGAATCCAAAGCGTCATTAATAGCCATAGCTAAATTATCTATATCATTAATATGACCATCATCTATACTGCCTTTCGGAGTCTTAAAAGAAAAAGCCTTGTCTATACTAACCTTATTTTTATGATATCTCCCAACAACAACCTTGGTATTCTCACTTCCAACATCAATAGAAATAGCTTTTTTACATATAACAGCCTTAGCTTTTTTCTTACTACCTTTTTTATCATTCTTTTTCTCAGAATTTTTCTTCTTAAGAGACTTAAGTATATCAGAAACATCCATATGCAATATACTCTTCTTCTCTTTATTTTCTATTGCCAAAACTTTCCCTCCTTTACCTTTATAGTTGAAAAGTGTAAGGAACTATTTCCTTACACTTTTAATAATTATATAGTTAATTTAATTTATAAGCCGAATCTGCACTAGTAGCTGGATAAACCAAAATTTTATTACTTTCTGAATTTATATTTTCCTTTGTTGTTCCCTTAGGTACTAAATATACTTCTATTTTAGCTGGTTGAGATGGCTGCTCTACTTTACCTTTCTCACCTATAACCGCATCCTTACCATTTGGATCTACTACAATTGCAAAAACATCATTATTTTTTGACTGCGGAACTGGAACTGTTTGTAAATATTTTTCTACGTCATTATCAGCTTCACTATCTATTATATATGATGTATTTGATGTTATTTTTCCTTCTGCAACTAAAGCTGATGCTGCATCATATATTGTTTTAGCACTTGCTATATCTGCCTTAACTTTTGCTTTTCTTTGTATTGATAAGAAGTTTGGTATTGCTATTGCTGCTAATATTGCTATTATCGCTATTACTATAATTAATTCTATCAAAGTAAAGCCTTTTTTCTTTTTAGTTTGTTTTTTTGACTTCATTTCCTATACTCCTTACTTATTCAAATCATATTCACTATCTTTACCAGTTTCAGGATAAACTTTAATTTCGCTTCCTGTTGTTGGTTTTATATAAACTTCAATTTCAGGTTTAGCTTCCGTATTAGTTATTGAAATTGCAAATGTTGAGTTATCTACTGACTTAGGAGTAGGTATTGTTTGTAAATATCCTTGTAAATCCACAATATCTTTATTGCCTGTCTCAGTTATTGAAGTAACATTATTTAGATCTCCAAAATCAGTTGATCCTGGTACTATCTTCCCTTCTGCAATTAAAGCTGATGTTGCATCATATATTGTTTTTGCACTTGCTATATCAGCCTTAACTCTTGCTTTTCTTTGTATTGATAAGAAATTTGGTATTGCTATTGCTGCTAATATTGCTATGATTGCTATTACTATAATAAGCTCTATTAGCGTAAAACCTTTTTTCTTTTTAGTTTGTTTTTTTGTATTCATTGGTTTTCCTCCTTAAAATGATATGTAATCTATATTAAAAGTCTACTAACTTTTAATTCACTTCAAAAGCTCATTATTTGGATAAGCCTCTCCCTTAGATTTATTATCCGAATTTACAATATCTACTTTAACTATTGGCTTGGTTAAATCGTAGCCATTATTTGAATTATTATCTGAAAAATCAAATGTAACACTTACATAAAAATGACAACCTTTAAATGCCTTAGGTTTTAAATTAGTGCTATTTAATATATACTTTCTTAATTCTTTTGCTCTTTCATCACTCGAACTAGATAAGTCAATACCATATCCATAATAAGTAATCAACTTTCCATCCTTATCTTTTATAGTTGTTTTCTCAGGCATATTAAACCCTTCTTTTCCTTCAGCAATCAACGCTATAGTAGCATCATATATTGTTTTTCCTGTTGCAATATCAGCTTGAATTCGAGCTTTTCTTTGAATAGCTAAAAAGTTTGGTATAGCTATAGCTGCTAATATTCCTATTATTGCTATTACTATAATAAGTTCTATTAAAGTAAAGCCTTTTTTCTTTCTCTCACTTCTAATACTCACTTTTTTCATCTCCTAAAATTTAAACTAACTTATACTGTTATACATTTTAAACATAGGTGTTAATATTGAAATTAGTAGGAATCCTATAATTATTCCCATAAGAACTATCATTGATGGCTCTATTAAGGCTGTTGCTGTTTTTATTTCTCTTTCTAGTTCATCATCATAAAAGTCTGCGGTTTTATCTAATATGCTATCTAGTGAACCAGCTTCCTCTCCAATCTTAACCATGGAAGCAAGCATTGGCGGGAAGATTTTTATATTCATTATTGAATCTCCTAACCCTTCCCCTTTTAAGACCTTTTCTTTTACTTTTAATAATTCATTTTCTGCAATTTTATTTCCAACTACAGAGGCAACTATTTCTATAGAGGTTACTAAAGACATTCCACTTGATGATACTATTCCCATAGTTCTTGTAAATCTAGAAACTATTATTTTTTGAGTTAATTTTTTTATTACTGGAATTTTTAAGTTTATTGAACTTAATTTATATTGACCCTCTTCACTCTTTAAATATTTGCCAAGTAATATAATTGCTGTTGCTAAAATTAAAAAAATTATAATTCCATACTTACCTAACATTTTGCTTGTCCCAAGAACCATCTTAGTCGATATTGGAAGGTCTACATTATTTTCTTCAAACATCTGCACAAAGGTTGGCATTACAAAGGTAAGAATAAAAGTAATAGCAATAATAGCTACCACTCCAAGAACTATAGGATAAATCATAGCACTTTTTATCTTTCCTCTTATCTTTGTCTCTTTTTCGTAGTAATCAGCCATTCTTTTTAAGATTATATCTAAGTTACCACTTCTCTCCCCAGCATCAATCATACTAGTAAGTAAGTTTGGAAAAACATCTTTTCTTTTTCTCATGGAACTTGCTAGGGTTTCTCCTCTTTTCAACTCTCCATTTACTCCAATTAAGGCTTCCCTAAGCTTTGGTTTCTCACATTGTTCTATTAATATATTTAAAGCCTTACCAATAGACAATCCAGAATCTAACATAACATAAAACTGTCTACAAAATACTCCTATATCCTTAAGCTTCACTTTACTATTAAAAGAAAAACTCTTTTTACTTTTACTATTTTCCTTTTCTATACTTAGAGGATAATATTGATTTGATAAAAGCATTTCCCTGATTTGACTTTCAGAATCAGCACTTTGAGAACCTTCTATTCTTTGTCCTTCTGAATTAATAGCTTTATATTTAAAAATTGCCATAATTCATCTCCTTTTCTTTTAGCAAATTACATATCATAAGTTATATTTAACATTTCTTCAACTGTGGTATTTCCCTCTAAGACTAAACTTCTACATGCTTGTCCAAGAGTTCTCATGCCATTTTTAATTGAAATCTCCTTAAGAATATCCGCACTTTTATTTTCTAAAATAGCCTCTCTATGTTCTTTAGTCACTTCCATAATTTCATAAATACCCATTCTACCTACATAACCAGTATTATTACAATAAGCACAACCTTTACCTTTATGAAGTATAAGCTCTTCATTTTTATCTATATTTAATATTTCTTTTTCATATGGTGTAGCATCATATTGTAATTTACACTTTGGACAAATTTTTCTAACAAGTCTTTGAGCTATAACTCCTTTAATAGCATTTGCAATTAAATATCTTTGAACCCCCATATCCTCAAGTCTTAAAATACTAGATGGAGCATTATTAGTATGTAAAGTTGATAAAACTAAATGACCTGTAATAGCAGATCTTATTGCTATTTGAGCCGTTTCAGAATCTCTTATTTCTCCAATCATTATTATATCTGGATCCTGTCTTAATATAGATCTTAATCCCGTTGCAAAAGTTAACCCCACTTTATTATTAACATTAACTTGGTTAATTCCTTCAATTGATACTTCAACAGGATCTTCTATAGTAATAATATTTTTACTATCTGTATTTAGCTCATTTAAAATAGTATAGAGCGTTGTTGTTTTACCACTTCCTGTAGGACCTGTAACAAGAATTATTCCATTAGAATGCTTTGTTATTTTTTCTAATAAATTAAGTTCATAGTCCTTTATTCCAAGCCCTTCCTTAGAAATTATAAAATTTTCCTTGTTTATTATTCTTATAACTATCTTTTCTCCTGTTATCATTGGAAGAATAGATACTCTTAAATCAATTTGTTTATCTCCAAATCTAGTAAGAATTCTTCCATCTTGAGGAAGTCTTTTCTCTGATATGTCTAAGTTTGCTAAAATTTTAATACGAGTAACTAAGGGAGCTAGGGTATCTACTGGCAAAGTAGATATTGTATGTAATTTACCATCTATTCTATATCTAATTCTTAATATATTTTCATAGCTTTCAATATGTATATCACTAGCTCTTTCCTCTACTGCATTTTTCATTACATATTCAATCATTTTTATAATTGGAGCATTATCTAAGTTATCAACTTCTTCAATATTATCTAAAATAAGATTATTTCCTTCATCAACTTCCTTAGTTAATTCTTCCGCTGCTGATAAAACCTTTTGGTTTGAATAATATATATCTATAGCTCTTTGAATAGATTGTTTTACTGCTATATAAGGACGCACATTTAAACCTGTAGAAATCTCAACATCATCTATTGCAACTATATCTAAGGGATCTGCCATTGCAACTTTTATGGTATTATCATCTATTTCATATGGAACTATTAAATGCTTTCTACAAACATTTTCTGAAATCATCTTTATAGCTCTTCTATCTATTCTTATAATTTCAAGATTTACTCTTTCAATATTTAATTGTTTTTCTAAAACTTCTATTATATCCTCTTCAGTAACAAAGTTTTGTTCAACTAAAATTTCTCCAAGCCTCTTTCCAACCTGCTTCTGAATAATCAATGCTTCTTTAAGCTTATCCTCTGTAAGCTTTCCTGATTCAATTAGTATATCTCCTAAACGCTTTTTCTGATAACTAATCAAAGAAAATGCCTCCTTTTCAAGTTAAAAATTTAACTATAAAACTTAATCTAAACTAGTATATTAAATTTTTTACACCCCAAAATATATTGGTATTATTATGTTTCCAAAAAATATTAAAATAATAGTAGATATTCCTATAGCTGGTCCAAAGGCTATATAATCACCTTTTTTCTTTTGTTTAAACAAAATAGCTAATACTGCTATTATTCCCCCAATAATAAATGATAAAAATATATTTATTATTGCTAATTTCCACCCTAAAAAAATTCCTGCTATGGCATGTATCTCTATATCTCCACTCCCCATAGCTCCAGTTAATTTACTAATTAAAAATATTACTAAAGCTGATATTACTAATCCCATAAAATAATTTAATAAGTTTTCTCCAAAATAAAACTTTTCTATTAGGGCAAAAATAATCCCAAGTATTACAGCTGGGTAAGTAGTAACCGCATAAACATCTTGGGTATCGTAATCTATAAATGAAATTACTATGAGAAATGTAATTAAGACTATGTACTTAACTGTCAAAAAAGATATACCATAATATTTATATACACAAAAATATAAAAAACCTGTAAGCAATTCTATTAGTGGATATCTTATAGATATTTTACTCTTACAATATCTACACTTTCCACCTAAAAACAAATAACTAAAAACAGGTACTAAATCTATAGGCTTTAATTGTTTTTTGCATGTACCACAATGTGAAGGCGGAAATGCTATAGATTCCCCTGCAGGAATTCTAAAAATACACACATTTAAAAAACTTCCAATTATTAATCCAAATAAAAAAAATATTATAGACACATTTCCTCCAAAATCATTCAAAAATGAATTATTTATTAATATTTCATAATTATTATAAACATCTTGAAATTTTTTGTAAACATTTTTGATTAAGCTTTTTTTACTCATTATACGAATAATTTAATTTTTTCATTTATTTAATGTTTTGTTAAATATTATTTAATAAATAATTAAATATCATCTTTTTAAATCCTAAAAAATAAGGGCATGTAGTAAAATAAGTTTTATTATTATATTTTATACAGCCCCTATGAAATTACTTTAATTAAAATATATTTATACTATAGACACCGTAACTTTTCTTCCATTTTCTATATCTACATTATAAGATTCTCCACTTTGAGGCTTATCTAAATCTTCAAGTAAATCTTGTAACTTACTTTTACCCATATCATCACTTATTCCTGAAATTTGTACATTTCCATTACTTGAAGTTATTTTTATATTTGTAACACTACTTGAAATAGCATCTTCTGCCAATAACATTTCCACAGATCTTTCAATAGCAGCACAATTTTGTTTATCTACTTTTGCCTTAGCACTATCCTTAACAGATGAAAAATTTGGAGCTATAACCGTTAAAATTATAGCCATAATAGCTAAAACAACAGTTAATTCTATTAATGTGAATCCCCCTTTCTTATTTCTTTTCCCTTCATTTCCTTTTCCACATATTGCACTTGCTTTCAGTAATAACATTTATGGTCCTCCTTTTATATTTTTTAAAGTTAAATATTTTTTAACTTTAGATTTATATTAGGATTATGGACATTTTTACCATTTATATACACAAAAAAAGAGATTCTTTTAAAGAATCTCTTTTAATATATCATTTGTATATTTAATCTCTTATGTTATTTCAAGTCTTAAGTTATTTTAAATCTTTAGTTTTTTTAAATCTTTTGTTTATTCTAACTTATTTAAGTACTCTATAAATTCTTTCGTATCTCTCTAATGTCTTTTGTTTTAATAGCAAAAACTATTTTTAAACTTAACTCATATGTAACTTTAATATCTTTCGTTCTATGAATTCATTTGTTAGTCATTATTTTATCTTTAGTATTTATAATTCTTTTGTTTTTCAAAAATCATTTGTAACTTATGTATTTATAATAACACAGTTTTTCCCAGTTGTCTACAAAATAATACAATATTTCTTATTTTTTTTAATATATATTTTTTATACCAATTAAAAACTTAAAATTAATACTTTTAATTACAATTAATTTCTAAATAACCTGTTTTCATAAACTTTTCAATCACTTTTTCGACATTTAAACCATTTTAATCATATTATGTAATTATTTTCAATAAGAATTACATAAAAAAAGGATGACTTAACTGTCATCCTTTTTATTCTTTTATTAATACATTCCGTCCATTCCCATACCTGCACCTTGAGGCATTTCTTTTTCTGGAATATCTGCTACAGCAGCCTCTGTTGTTAAGAATGTTGATGCTACTGATGCTGCATTTTGAAGAGCTGATCTTGTAACCTTAGTTGGATCAACTATTCCAGCTTTAATCATATCTTTATATTCTCCTCTTAAAGCATCAAATCCTACACCTGCATCACTATTTTTAACTTTCTCTATTATAACTGAACCTTCTAGTCCTGCGTTATGAGCTATTTGTCTCATAGGTTCTTCTAAAGATCTTACAATTATATTTATACCAACTTGTTCATCTTGAATATCAGAAGTTAATTTTGCCACTTCATTTATTACATTTACGTAAGCTGTTCCACCACCTGGAACTATTCCTTCTTCAACAGCTGCCTTTGTAGCTGCTAAAGCATCCTCTATTCTTAACTTACTTTCCTTAAGCTCTGTTTCAGTGGCAGCTCCAACCTTAACTACTGCAACCCCACCTGCTAATTTAGCTAATCTTTCTTGTAATTTTTCTTTATCAAATTCAGAAGTAGTAGCTTCTAATTGTAATTTTATTTGGTTAATTCTATTTTTAATCTCTTCTGAGTTTCCTCTTCCATTAACTATTGTAGTACTTTCTTTAGTTACCTTAACACTTTCAGCTTCTCCAAGCATATCTAATGTAGCTTCTTTTAAATCTCCGCCTACTTCATCAGATATAACAACGCCTCCTGTTAAAGTGGCTATATCTTGTAACATTTCTTTTCTTCTATCACCAAATCCAGGTGCTTTAACTCCAACACAAGTAAATGTTCCTCTTAATTTATTAACAACTAATGTTGTCATAGCTTCGCCTTCTATATCATCAGCTATTATTAAAAGTTTTTTACCTGCTTGAACTATTTGCTCAAGTAATGGTAATAAATCTTGTATATTGCTTATTTTCTTATCTGTTATTAATACTAATGGATTATCTAAAACAGCTTCCATTTTTTCAGTATCAGTAACCATATAAGCTGATACATATCCTCTATCAAATTGCATACCTTCAACAACATCTAACTCAGTTCCCATTGATTTAGATTCTTCTACAGTTATAACGCCTTCATTTCCTACCTTTTCCATAGCATCTGCAATTAGCTTACCAATTTTTTCATCAGCCGCTGAAATTGCAGCAACTCTAGCTATGTCTTCTTTTCCATTTACAGGCTTAGAAATTTTTTGTATTTCCTCTACAGCTTTTTCAACTGCAGTTTTAATTCCATTTCTTATTAATATAGGATTTGCCCCTGCTGTTACATTTTTTAATCCTTCTCTTATAATTGCTTGTGCTAATAAGGTAGCTGTAGTAGTTCCATCTCCTGCCACATCATTAGTCTTTGTAGCTACTTCTTTTACAAGTTGAGCTCCCATATTTTCATAAGCATCTTCAAGTTCAATTTCTCTTGCTATTGTAACCCCATCATTTGTTATTAATGGTGATCCAAATTTTTTATCTAAAATAACATTTCTTCCTTTTGGTCCTAATGTAACCTTAACAGTGTTAGCTAATTTATCTACACCCGCTTGCATAGATCTTCTTGCTTCTTCACCGAATAATAATGTTTTAGCCATATTAATTTACCTCCCAAATATATTATGAATATCTAAATCACTTATATTTTAAAACTATTCAACTATTGCTAGTATATCGTCTTGTCTTAAAATAGTATATTCTTCCCCCTCGAACTTAACTTCTGTTCCTGCATATTTAGAATATAATACTTTATCTCCTATTTTAACTTCCATCTCTGTTCTTTTTCCATCAACTATTGCTCCTGGTCCCACAGCAACAACCTCTGCTTCTTGTGGTCTTTCCTTAGCAGTTCCAGTAACTATTATACCGCTTTTAGTAGTTTCTTCTGCTTCTAATCTTTTAATAACAACCCTGTCTCCAAGTGGTTTAATACTCATTAAAAAACCCTCCTTAAAAATGCTAATTAATTTTTGTTTAGCACTCATTAATATAGAGTGCTAATTCTTACTATTATCATATAATTTACCAGTTGTAAATTCAATAACTAAATTTATTTATTTAGAATATATTATTATTATTTTCCATGTTTAAGGTAATTTATCTTAAGTTTTCTGCTATTCTTTTGAAATTTCTTCAATTTACTTTTTTCATATATATACATCTATTTATTACTTATTTCCATATTATTATCTCTTAATACATTACATACTATAAATTAATACTAAAATTTTTCTTAAAATATGTATTTTTGTTTAATATTTAATAAAAAAGTCTAGAATAAATAAAAATAATTATTTTAAGGAGACATAATGATTAAGATTTTAAAAGATATATTATTTTCATTTTACCTTCTAATAAGTTCAGTAGTATTTTCTGTTATTTTAACATTAAATATTTCTCCTGTGCTCTATTCCCTATTTATTAAACTTAATATAATCCCTAAGTATAAAAACCTTAGCAGTGAAGAAATTTTAAATGACTATAATAATATAATTCATTATTTAAATTCTCCCCAAGAAGAAGTTCTTAAATTTAAAAACTTTAAAATAAGTCCTATAGGAGAATTTCACTTTCTAGAAGTTAAAGAAATTTTTTCTTCAATATATTTAATAGGATTAGCTTGCTTAATTTTAGGAATAATTTTATTTATAATATCAAAAAAATTCAAACTAAAAATATCATTTAAAGCTTTTAATATTTTCTTCTATGAAGTTTTATTTATATTTCTTAGTTTAATCTTAAGTTTTTACTTAAACTTTTCAAAAGTCTTTACCCTATTTCATAAAATATTTTTCAATAATGATTACTGGATATTTGATCCTAAAAAAGATCCAATAATAAATGTTTTGCCTGAATCTTATTTTTTATTTTTAGCAATTTTCATTTTATCTCTAGTAATGATACTTTCAATAATATCTAAAATATTTTATACTCTAAAAAACATAAACATTTAAAATAAAAATAATATTTAAAATAAAATAAAATTTAGCATAAATTCTCTTAAATTTTCAAACTATTAAAGTAACGGCTTTTTTAATTTTAAATACATATATTATAATATTTATAAGTATTTTAATTATTTAAGGTGTGATGAATATGAATAAAGAAACTCATATATGTGCTCTTTGTGAAAGAAAAGTTCCTAAAATCACAGAACATCATCTCATTCCTCGTGAAAAAGGTGGAAGATTTGATGAAACAACCTGGCTTTGTGTTCCTTGTCATAAACAAGTACATGCTTTATATAGTAACTATGAATTGGCTGTTAGGCTTAATTCTCTCCCAAGACTTAAAGATGATGAAAAAATTAAGCGTTACTTAAAATTCATAAAAAAACAACCTGGCGATGCTAATGTTACTATAAAAAAATCAAAAGCTATTCGTAAAAAAGGCCGTTATTAACAAAATGTACTATATCAAAATAAAACTTACAAACAATATAAAGAGAATATCTAAATAAGCTTTAGAACTTTAATCCTTAGCTTAATCTAGTAATCCTCTAAATATGTTTGTAAGTTTTTTTATTAGATCTTTATTCCATTTTCTCTAGCATAATAGAATAGATATTGTTGAGCAAATCCAGAATACTCTCCAAATCTCTCTCTTGCAAAAATTCTTATTTTATTTAATGAAGCATCATCAGCTCCATAAAAATGCATCATTGCTCTCTTAACCCAAACATCTACTGGGAATGCAGAACTTTTTTTCATAGAAAATAGCATTATACAGTCTGCTACCTTTGCTCCTACTCCCATAAATTCTTGAAGTCCTTTATGACATCCATCAGCATCCATATTAGTTATCTTTTCTAAATCATATTTTTCTAATATTTCAACTATATCTTCTTCTGGTGCATCTAGTATTCCCTTTTTAGCTAACTCACAGTTATATATATTTTTAGTTGTATCCCATATATACTTACTTCTAAATGAAGCTCCTGTCTCTCTTATATCATCTATTGAAGCCTTAGATAGACTTTCTGGAGTTGGGAATGAATAATAAGTATTTCCCTTATACTCTATTGGTTCTCCCCATCTTTCACTGATTTTCTTTATTGTCTTTGAAATTACAGGAATACTATTTCTTGCTGATATTATAAATGAAATAACAAGTTCAAAGGGATCTTGATTTAATATTCTTATTCCATATCCAAATTCAACAGCACTCTTTAATGTTTCATCCCAAGATAAAGCTTCTTTTACTTTTGAATAATCTCTTTCTAAATCGAAATAATCAACCCAAATATTTTCAAAATCCTCTTTGTTAGTATTGTATATTATTACATCATGGCCTTCTTGAGCTAACTCTATAACCTTTCCAAAGGCAACTCCTATGTATGAACCACTTTCTGTTCTTTCCCATCTAAAACATTGACCACATTCAAAAACTTGTTTTATATTAAAATTTTTTGCATCTTTTAATATTACTTTGTTCTCTCCATATTCTACACTTTTAAAATCCATTCTTTTCACCTATCTTTCTCTTCTTACGATTTCATCTAAAACCTCAGCTGCAGTCTCTATCATAACTATGCATCTTCTGTCATCATCTTTTTTGTACTTAGCTTTTAAGTCAGTACAATTATAGTATCCCAATTTATCATAAAACTTTTCCATAAATTCCTGTGTTAATGCTCTAGTTTGTGGACTCTGATGACCTCTATCCTCTGTAAACATAAGGCCTAAAACACCTGCTGCCCCAGTTGCTGCTCCACATACATTTCCTATTGCTAATCCTCCACCAAAAGAAGACATTACTTTTAAAGTTTCCTTTGATAAATTTAAATTATATTCTTCATTTGCAGCGTACATTATGCACTCTGCACAATTTAAATCATGTTTCTTATCCCACTTTTCTCTTGCTTTTTCAACTAACATATTATCCTCCTAAATAAAGTTTTATTACTATAAACTTCTATCTTTTAGCTATTATAAATAAAAACTTTATTTTTAAAAATACATATAAATAAGATTAAACTTAAAACATTAATATTTTAAATAATAACCTTATACTAATAATATTATACTAATAAAAGTTATTAATAAATAGTCTTTTCATATAATATAAAAAGAAAAACATGGATAGGTGTTCTTTCGAATCACCCTCCATGTTATTAAGCTAAGCCTTTATTGTTTTTTTCTTATCAACTTTAAAAGTATCCCAAAGTATGCTTATTGCAATTAGGACCATAAGTCCTGATATTACTATTGGCTTTGATAAAAATACTGTAACATATCCTAAGAAAGGCATATGAAATAAAACTTTTCCTATTAAGTCTTCTCCTCTAACTATTTCAGTATCATTAGCATTATTATTATCACCCTTTGTTATAAATCCCTCTTCATTTTTTTCAACAACTCTATGGGTAACTACTTTCCCCTCATATTTAAATGTTATTATATCTCCAACTTTAACATCATCAGCATCAATACTCTTAACAATAGCTAAATCTCCAGTATTAATCTCTGGTTCCATACTTCCACTTAATATTGAATATGTTCTAAATCCAACAGCTTTAAATATTGAATCTGACTTACTCATAAAATTATTTACTAATATTATAACTAACATAGAAATAACTATGTAATATATAGTATTAACAATCTTTTTACTATTCATAAATTCACCCTTGCTAAATATAAAATATAATTCTCCTATTATATGTATATTCAAAGATTATGTAAAGTATTCCTATATAAAAATAAAAACTGTACTAAAAGCAAATAAAATTACTCTTAATACAGTTTTAATTAAACTAAATTATAAATTATGAAGATTACTATAAACACCACCAAGCTTAATAAGCTCTTCATGTGTTCCCCTCTCTTCTATGCCTTTATCCGTTAATACAACTATCTCATCAGAATTTTTAACAGTTGAAAGTCTATGAGCAACTACAAGGGTTGTTCTATCTTTACTTAATTCTTCTAAAGCTTTTTGTATTTCATATTCTGTAACATTATCTAAGGCTGATGTAGCTTCATCTAATATTAATATTGCTGGGTTCTTTAAGAATACTCTAGCTATTGAAATTCTTTGCTTTTGTCCTCCAGAAAGCTTAACCCCTCTTTCACCTATAAATGTATCATATCCATCTTCTAAGCCCATAATAAAATCATGTAGACATGCATTCTTAGCTGCCTCTATAACTTCCTCATCTGTAGCATTAGGATTTCCATACATTATATTTTCTTTTATAGTTCCTGTAAATAAAAATACATCTTGTTGAACTATACCAATATTTTCTCTTAAAGATTTTAAAGTAACAGTACTTATATCCACATCATCAATAAAGATTTGACCACTTTCATAGTCATAGAATCTAGGTATAAGATTACATATTGTTGTCTTTCCTCCACCTGATGGACCAACTAAAGCAACCATTTTGCCTGCTTCAATATCTAAATTGAAATTTTCTAAAATACTCTCTTTATTATCATATCTAAAAGTAACATCTTTTATTGTAATCTTTCCTTTTACATCCTTAAGATCCTTTGCATTAGGAATTTCTTTTTCATTTTCCTCATTCATTATCTCTTCATATCTTTCAAAACCAGACATTCCATTTTGGAACATTTCATTGAAATTTATAAGTTTTCTAATAGGCTGTAAGAACATCTTTATATATAGTAAGTATGCTGCAAAATCCCCTACATTTATTTTTCCTAAGTAAGTAAAATATCCAGCTGCTATTAAAACTATAAGTTCAAGCATATCTACAAGGAAAAACATCCCTGAAAAATATTCAGCCATTGCCTTATAAGCATGTTCTCTAGCTTTCTTAAATATACCATTACTCTTATCAAACTTTTCCATTTCATAAGCCTTATTACCGAAAGATTTAGTTACTCTAACTCCTGAAATACTATTTTCTATAGTAGCATTTACTTCACCAGTTTTAACTCTTGTCTCTTTAAATGCTTTTTTCATTTTATTTCTCTTATGAATAGTATAAAAAAGTAAAAAAGGTATTATAGCAAAAGTAATAATTGTTAAAGGTACATTTATTGTACATAAAATTATAAAGGATCCTACTAACATAACTAATGATATAAATAAATCCTCTGGACCATGGTGAGCTAATTCTGATATATCTAGAAGGTCATTTATAATTCTAGACATAATAACTCCAGTTTTATTATTGTCAAAATACTTATTAGGCATATCCTGTAGTTTATCAAATAAGTCTCTTCTCATATCAGCTTGCATTCTAACTCCAACTACATGTCCCCAATATTGCATAAAATAGTTCAATCCTGCCTTAATTAAGAATATTAGAGTAAGTACAATTGCGAAAACAAACAATAATTTTATCTGTTTATTTGGAATAACATCATTAATTATATTTCTTGTAATCATAGGATAAAATAAGTCACAAGCTGAAACTAAAAATGCCGCTAATAAATCTAAAATAAATAATTTTTTATATGGTTTATAATAACGTATAAATCTTTTTAACATACTACCTCCTTTTAATGATAAAAATTATTAATTAACACCAATTTTCATTCTTTTAATTATAATGAACTTTCTAAATTAAATCAACCTGATAAAATTATTTAAATAAAAAGCTTTTTATAAAAGAAAAAAGAGATTGATAAAATATCAATCTCTTACTTTACTTCAATCTCTTCCTATAATATATACTTTAAAATATTTAATAATATCAGATTTATACTATAGAAAATTTATACCTTATAAACTTTTTAAACTTTCAATATTATGCGTTGTAGTTGTAGAATCCTCTACCAGTTTTTCTACCTAACCATCCTGCTCTAACATATTTTCTTAAAAGACTGTGAGCTCTGTATTTACTGTCTCCAGTTTCTTTAAATAATACGTCCATTATAGCTAAGCAAACATCTAATCCTATTAAATCTCCTAAAGCTAAAGGTCCCATTGGATGATTAGCTCCTAATTTCATTGAAGTATCTATATCTTCAACGGAAGCTATTCCTTCTGCATATATTCCAATAGCTTCGTTTATCATAGGGATAAGTATTCTATTAACTACAAATCCTGGTGCTTCAGCAACTTCTACTGGAGTCTTTCCTATAGCTTCTGACATAGCTTTTACTTTGTCAAAAGTTTCTTGTGAAGTAGCCATACCTCTTATTACTTCAACAAGTTTCATTATTGTTGCAGGGTTAAAGAAATGCATTCCTATAACTCTATCAGGTCTGTTTGTAGCTGATGCTACTTCTGTTATTGATAATGAAGATGTATTTGAAGCTAATATAGTTTCTTCTTTACAGATTTTATCTAATTCAGCGAAAATTTGTTTTTTGATTTCCATATTTTCAACTGCAGCTTCTATAACTAAATCACAGTCAGCAGCTAATCCTAAATCAGTAGTTCCAGTGATTTTTGATAATACTGCTTCTTTATCTTCTTCAGTTATTTTTCCTTTAGAAACTAATTTAGTAAGACCTTTGTTGATTCCAGCTATTCCTCTATCAACAAACTCGTCTTTGATATCTCTAACGATAACTTCATATCCTTTTTGTGCAAATGCTTGAACTATTCCAGCACCCATTGTACCTGCACCAATTACAAAAATCTTTTCCATATTAAGTTCCTCCTAAATACTCTCTTTAATTGGACTTTTCTGACTTAACAGAAAAGTCCTACACCATTAATTGAAAAATTTTATAAGTTTACCCTTGTTATATTATTTATTAATTAAGCTTCTTCCTTCATAGCTTTTAATTGAGCTATGAATTCTGGAACAACTTTATTTACATCCCCAACTATTGCATAATCAGCAATCTTCATTATTGGAGCATTAGCATCTTTATTTATAGCTATTATCATATCTGAATCTTGCATACCAGCGGCATGTTGAATAGCTCCTGATATACCACAAGCTACATATATATTTGGTCTAACAGTTTTTCCTGTTTGTCCAACTTGGTAATCTTTATCTACCCATCCTTTTTCTACTGCTGCTCTTGAAGCTGCTATTGATCCATTCATAACTTCTGCTAATTCCTTAAGCATTTTGAAGTTTTCTTCTGAACCAATACCTCTACCACCTGCAACTAATACGTTAGCTTCTGATATATCAACAATATCTTTATGTTCTTTAATTATTTCAACAATTTTTGTTCTTATATCATTAGAGTTGAATTTTATTTCAACATTTTCTACAGTTGCATCATTTTCTCCTAGTGGAAGTTTTTCAAAAACTCCAGGTCTTACTGTAGCCATTTGTGGTCTATGATCTGGACATACTATTGTAGCCATTAAGTTACCACCAAATGCTGGTCTTGTTGCTAATAAATCCCCACTTTCAACATCAACATCTAAAGATGTACAGTCAGCAGTTAAACCAGTTTCTAATCTTGCAGCAACTCTTGGACCTAAGTCTCTTCCTATGAATGTTGCTCCTATGAAAATTATATTTGGTTTTTTAGCATTAGCTAATTCACATATAGCTTTTGTATATCCATCAGTTGTGTAATGTTCTAATTCTGGAGCATCAACAACTAGTACTTCATCAGCACCATGTCTTGATAAATCTTCAACTAAATTTTGAACTTTATTTCCTATTAATAACGCTGTTAATTTTGATCCTAATTTATCAGCGATTTTTCTACCTTCACCTAATAATTCTAATGAAACTTTTTGTAATTGACCTTCTCTTTGCTCTGCAAAAACCCAAACGCCATTGAAATCTGCTTTATTCATCTTAAATACCTCCCATAATCCTTAGATGTAGTGTTTTTCTTTTAATTTGCCTAGTACATAAGTAACTGAATCTTTAGGTGATTCTTTAACTATTTCTCCTGCACCTTTAGCTTCTTTAGTCATTGATCTCTTAACTTTTGTTGGAGATCCTTTTAACCCTAATTCAGCTTTATCTACATCTATGTCATCAGCTGACCATACTAAGATTTCATCATCAGATGTTTCAAATATATTTTTAACATTCATGTATCTTGGCTCATTTAACTCTTTTATAGCAGTTAAAAGTACTGGAGCCTCAACTTTTATTAATTCATATCCATCTTCTAAAGCTCTATTTACTAATAATCCATCTTCTTCAACTTTAACGCCTTGAACATAAGTTACTTGAGGAATATTTAAATGTTCAGCTATTTCTGGACCAACCTGTGCAGTATCTCCATCGATAGCTTGTCTTCCTGCGAATATTATGTCATATTCTAATTTCTTTAATGCTCCAGCTAAAGCCTTTGAAGTAGCTAATGTATCTGCACCTGCAAATGCTCTATCAGTTATAAGAATTGCTTTATCAGCTCCCATGCATAAAGCTTCTCTTAAAGCTGATTTAGCTTGAGGTGGTCCCATACTTAATACAGTTACTTCTGCTCCATTATTATCTTTTAATTGTAATGCAGCTTCTAAAGCATGTTTATCCTCTGGGTTTATTATTGATGGAACTCCATCTCTTATAAGAGTTCCTGTTTTTGGATCTATTTTAACAGCTGTTGTATCTGGCACTTGTTTTAAGCAAACTACTATTTTCATCTCAAAGCCCTCCTAAAATTATCTTAATATGCTTCCTGCGATAACCATTTTTTGAACTTCTGAAGTTCCTTCGTAAATCTCAGTTATCTTAGCATCTCTCATCATTCTTTCTACTGGGTATTCCTTAGTATATCCATATCCACCGAATAATTGAACTGCCTTAGTTGTAACTTCCATAGCTACATCTGCAGCGAATAATTTAGCTCTTGCAGCATCTATAGAATATGGTTTACCCTCTTCTTTTAAACAAGCTGCTTTATATACTAAAAATCTTGCAGCTTCTATTTTAGTATCCATTTCTGCTACCATCCATTGTAATCCTTGGAATGCAGATAATGATCTACCAAATTGTTTTCTTTCTTTCATGTAAGCAACAGCTTCTTCTAAAGCTCCTTCTGCTATACCTAATGCTTGAGCAGCGATACCTATTCTACCACCGTCTAAAGTTTTCATTGCTATTCCAAATCCTTTTCCTTCTCTTCCGATTAAGTTTTCTTTTGGAACAACACAGTTTTCCATGATTAACTCAGTTGTTGAAGAAGCTCTTATACCCATTTTTTCTTCTAACTTGCCAATTGAGAATCCTGGGAAATTCTTTTCAACTATGAAAGCTGAAATTCCTCTTGTACCTTGACTCTTATCAGTCATAGCAAAGATTATGAAAGTATCTGCAACTCCACCATTAGTTATGAAGATTTTACTTCCGTTTAAGATATAATTATCTCCTTCTAATACAGCTGTAGTTTGTTGTCCTGCAGCATCTGTACCTGCTCCTGGTTCAGTTAATCCAAAAGCACCTAATTTTTCACCTTTTGCAAGTGGAGTTAAATATTTTTCTTTTTGAGCTGGAGTACCAAATTGATCTATTAATGAAGCACATAATGAAGTATGAGCTGAAACTATAACTCCTGTAGTAGCACAAACTTTTGATAATTCTTCAACAGTTAAGATGTAAGATAAAGTATCTCCACCAGCTCCGCCATATTCTTTGCTAAAAGGAATTCCCATCATTCCTAGTTTAGCCATTTTCTTAACATTTTCCATAGGGAATCTTTCTGTTACATCTATTTCTGCAGCTATAGGCTTAACTTCATTTTGAGCAAATTCTCTAACCATTTGCTTAACTAATTCTTGTTCTCTTGTTAATTGAAAGTTCATTTTTAATTACCCTCCTTAAATCCACACAACCATTTTGTTTAAAACATTACTTGTTTTTAAAGTTCTTTTCTCTTCTTTCTACAAAAGCACTCATACCTTCTGTTTGATCTTCTGTAGCAAAACATTTTCCAAAATCTTCAGCTTCTATAACTACTGCTGAATCTATATCAACTTGAATTCCTCTATTGATTGCATCTTTACATAACTTAACAGCTATTGGTGCATTATTAGATATCTTCTTAGCTAATGACATTGCTTCTTCCATTAAATTCTCTGGTTCAACAACCTTATTTACTAAACCAATTCTTAAAGCTTCATCAGCTTTTATCATGTCTCCTGTGTAAATAAGTTCTTTAGCCTTACCAGGTCCAACTATTCTTGGTAATCTTTGAGTTCCACCAAATCCTGGAGTTATTCCTAATCCAACCTCAGGTTGAGCAAACTTAGCCTTTGTAGTTGCTATTCTTATATCACAAGCCATAGAAATTTCACATCCACCACCTAAAGCGAAACCGTTTATAGCAGCGATTACAGGCTTGTCTAAATTTTCTAATCTTCTAAACACTTTATTACCTAAAAGTCCAAATTCTTTACCCTCTTCTTCATTTAGATCTTTCATTTCTGCTATATCAGCGCCTGCAACAAATGCTTTATCTCCAGCACCTGTTAAAATAACAACATATATATCATCTTGTTTTTCTATATGATCTATAGCAGTATCTAAGTCTTTTAAAGTTTCTGAGTTTAGTGCATTTAATGCCTTAGGTCTGTTAATTGTTAAAACCCCAATGTTTCCCTCTTTTTCAAAGATTACATTATTTAATTCCATTGTATTTCCTCCCTCATATACCATAGCGAATATATGGTTTTAAATAACTTAACAACTAATAACTAACAACTTAATATTTTTTATCCTATGCTTTTTCCAGAATTTATTGTTAATTTTGTAACAAGCAAAGACAAAAAAATAATTGAAGTACTCGGTACTTCAATTAAATTATAAAACTTAAAAGTAAATTTTTCAATATATTTTTTTGAAAATCTAATACTATTTTTCCATATTAAACAAATTTTTATAAAATAAATCCAATTTATTTTACATCATTGTGATTTAAAAGATATACTAAAGTCATCATACTTTCACTTAAATGTACATTCTCTACTCTTATATCTTTTGGCACCTCAAGATCTATAGGCGCAAAGTTCCATATACCTTTGATTCCACCTTCAACAAGGTCATTACATACCTTTTGAGCATTTGTTCTTGGAACACAGATTATACCTATTTCAATATCATTTTCTTTTACGAAATCTTTTAATTTTTCAACATCTTGTATCTCAACATCTCTTATTTTTATTCCAAACATTCTTGGATTAGCATCAAAAATACCTTTTAATTTAAAGCCTAATCTATTGAAACTATTGTAGTTTGCAATAGCCTGCCCTATGTTACCAGCTCCGATTATAACTGTGTTATAGTCTCTTGTAAGTCCTAATATACTCCCTATGTTATTGTATAACTCTTTTACATTATATCCATATCCCTGTTGCCCAAAATCTCCAAAACAATTAAGATCCTGTCTTATTTGAGAAGCAGTGAAGCCTATTTTTTCACTTAACTCTTTTGAAGATATTCTATCAACATCATTTTCCATTAATTCTTGTAAATATCTATGGTATTTAGGCAATCTTTTTATAACAGCCATAGATATGCCTTTTTTCTTTTCCATTTTAATAGCACCTCTTTCTAAAATTGTTCTTTTTTTAAAAAGCAATTACTTTTTAGACTGTATTCTAAAATCAAATGATAAAATTACAAATTTAACCTTCTAAAATATTACCATACCCTAAAAAGTTTGTCTATATTTTAACATTCTTTTGGTTTCACTATCAAAAATATATGTATTAAAGTGTATTTTTTACATTTAATTGCATTTTTTATATCATTAATTAATATTATTAAATTTATGTGATTCTATTATAAACTATCTTTCTAATAAATTTCTACAAAAAAAATAAGGCTTGCGTGGCTAAAACCCTACGTGCACACAAGCCTATTTAAACATTTCATAATGTTTAATATAAAAGTTTAAGGGAATTATTTACAATCTATACCCTATGCCTGAAAGTATTCTTACCATATTAAGATAGCAAAAAAACTAGCTCTTGTCAACAACATTAGACAAATTTCACGCCTATAAATTTTTATTTTTTAATATCCTACTTGAATTTATTACTGCTATTAATGTTACACCTACATCTCCAAATACAGCTTCCCACATATTAGCCATTCCTAAAGCACCAAATATTAATATTATAATTTTAACACCTAAAGCAAAGATTATATTTTGCCATACAATTTTATTTGTTTTCTTAGCTATTTTTATTGCTTTTATTATCTTACTTGGCTTATCATCCATTATTACCACATCTGCAGCTTCTATGGCTGCATCTGATCCAACTCCACCCATAGCTATTCCTATGTCTGCCCTAGCTAGTACAGGTGCATCGTTAATTCCATCTCCAACAAAAGCAACTTTTTTACCTTTACTCTTATCTTCAAAAATTTGCTCTAATTTTTCAACTTTATTTTGTGGTAATAAACTACAATATGCTTTGTCTAAGCCTAATTCTTTGGCAACACTATCTCCAACCTTCTCATTATCTCCAGTTAGCATAATTGTTTGCTTAACTCCTATTTCTTTTAATCCACTTATGGCTTCTTTAGAGTCCTCTTTTATTTCATCTGAAATAACTATATATCCTAGCTCACTCTTTTCATTTGCTAAATAAACAACAGTACCTATTTCATGAATTGGAGTAATTTTTATATTAAACATATCCATTAATTTTGAATTACCTGCTAAGAATGTTTCTCCATCAATGTCTACTTTTATTCCTTTTCCTGAAATTTCTTCATAATTTGAAATTAAGCCTTTGTTGATTTCCTCATTAAACTCACTTACTATAGATTTAGCAATTGGATGATTTGAGTAATATTCTGCATAAGCTCCTAATTTTAATAATTCTTCATTAGTTAACTTGCTTGTGCTCTCTGATTTTCTAACTTTAAATGTACCTTTTGTTAGTGTTCCCGTTTTATCAAAAACTATACTCTCTACATTATTTAGTGCCTCTAAATAGTTGCTTCCTTTTATTAAAATACCATTTTTAGAAGCTAAACCAATTCCAGCAAAATATCCAAGTGGTATTGATACTACTAAAGCACAAGGACATGAAACAACTAAGAATATTAAAGCTCTTGAAATCCATGGGGAAAAACTTTCTCCACTTATTACTAAAGGTGGAATAATTGCAAGGGCTAAGGCAGAGAATACAACTACTGGTGTATAATATCTTGCAAACTTAGTTATAAATTTCTCTGTTGGTGATTTTTTATTTCCTGCATTCTCAACTAAATCTAATATTTTAGAAACTGTAGATTCTCCAAAACTTTTTGTTACTTTTATTTTTAATAATCCACTTTTGTTTATTGATCCTGCTAATACATCATCTTTTGCCTCAACTTCTTTTGGTAAAGATTCTCCTGTTAATGCAGATACATCAAGAGTTGCCTCTCCTGATAAAACTACTCCATCTAGAGGAACTTTTTCTCCTGCTCTTACCACTATGATTGATCCAACATTAACGCTTTCTGGAGATACTCTTTTTTCCTCTCCATTAAGATCAATTAAATTTGCAAAGTCTGGTCTTATATTCATTAAATCAGATATTGATTTTCTTGATTTATTTACAGCATAGTCTTGGAACATTTCTCCTACTTCATAGAAAAGCATTACTGCTACCCCTTCTGGGAATTCTCCTATAGCAAAAGCTCCAATTGTGGCTATAGCCATCAAGAAGTTTTCATCAAATACTTGTCCTCTTAAAATATTCTTAAATGCCCTTAAAAGAACTTTTCCACCTGCTATAATATAAGCTACACCAAATATAATAAATTCATACATTTTATCTAAATTAACTATCATTCCTATTATAAATAAGGCTAAAGCTATTCCTAGTCTAAAAAGTTCCTTCTTTTCTATACCTGAATTTCCTCCATGACTATGTGAATGTCCATGTTCATGAGAATGTGAGTGACTCTCTACATTATTGTGTTTATGAGATTCTCCTTCTCCACAGCATCCATCATTACATGTATTAACTGAAGATTTTATTTTATTTTTATCCTTTAAAACTTTCACATCTGGCTCTAAATCTAAAACTATTTTTTCAACTTTCTCTTCTAATTCTTCTTCTGAAATCCCTTCTTTAGGAGTTATAAGTAAAAGTTTTGTTGAAAAATTAAGGACAGCTTCATCAACATCAGTAAGTTTATTAACTTTATCTTCAATTTTCCCAGCACAGTTTGCACAGTTTAAGCCGTCTAAATAAAGCTTTATATCTTTCATGTCTAAATACCTCCTTTACTCTAAAACGTGATTTAAACCTTCATTGAATATGTGTTTAACATGATCATCATCTAAAGAGTAATAAACTATCTTACCTTCTCTTCTAAACTTAACTAGCCTAGCTTGTTTTAAAACTCTCAATTGATGAGACACTGCTGATTGACTTACACCTAATAGTTCAGCCATATCACATACACACATTTCTCCTTCAAAAAGGGCACATAAAATTTTTATTCTTGTTGAATCTCCAAAAACTTTAAATATTTCTGCTAATTCATAAAGTACTTCTTCCTTTGGCAAATGTTCTTTTACCCTACTTAATATATCTTCATGGATATAAGAACAGTTACAACTTTCTATTTTATTATTATCCATATTCTTAACTCCTATTATTCATTTTTACATATGAGCATCTGTTCATATGTTCACTTTTATTATATGTCTCTTTTACAAAAAATGCAACTAAAAAAAGACCGCACCAAAAATTTTATTGATACAGCCTTTTTTCATTATTTATTTAAAAACATTTCTATCTTTTTTAATATGTCTTCTTCTCCAACTACAAGGAGATTATCATCTTTTTCAAACTTTAAATATGGTCCTGGAGATATTATAAGCTCTCCTTTTCTTCTTATGGCAACAATAGTAGCTTGTGTATTTTGCCAAAACTTAGACTCTGAAACACTCTTACCTATAAGAGTACAATCCTTTGGTAATTCTATTTCTATAGGTGTTAAAGGATTTGTATATCTAAGTCTGTTAGAGTAATCCACTATTTTATCTATCATTTCACCTATATTTTTTTCTATAGCCTTTTTTTCTTCCATTAAGGATTCTATATCATGTTTTAAAGATGTTACACTTTCAATTGAATGAAACCTATTTATGAAATTATAAGCATTATCTTTTGAAATAATTGTTACTCCGCTACCCTTGCTTGATGATACTACTTTCATGTCTTCTAATAATTTAACAGCTTTTCTAACTGTTTCTGGTGATACATTGTAACTACTTGCTAAAGTTGATCTACCATGCATCTTTTGTCCTACCTTTATGTCATTATTATATATTCTACCTGCAATATCTAAAGCAATTTGCTTATATATAGGTTCATTTACCTTACTCTCCATCTCATTTCCTTTCTATTATAAAAATTACTTTAATCAATATATATATAATTGATTTTAACATATTTTATCATCTAAAGGAAATATTTGTATTAAGCTATAGCTTCAGAATAGACTGCCTTTGTATTTCTAGCTATGCAATCACTTATATATTTAACTATACTTCTACATGCAAAGTATGCATATTGCATATCATTCTCATAACTTTCTCTTTTTCTATATAGCTTATGAGCTTCTTCTAAGAAAAACTTCACAGACATATTACCCCATATTTTAAAATCATCCTGTGATGGAGTATATGTTTTAGCAAAACTAGCTAACTCTTTTTCGTATTTAACATGTTTATTCATACTATGCTTAAATTCCCATCTTTCACTATGAGGAATACAGAAAAAATCACATATAAAGTGACATATAACTCCTAACTCCTGACTAAATCTACTAACTGAAAATTTCTTTTTAAAATCATACATACTAAGTGATGCTAATTTTTTTATCTTATTAACTATCATATCAAAAGATTCATCTAAATAATGCTTCTTTAATTTATATTTTGAAACCATATCAGGTTTTACATTTCCATATATAAAGTTTTTATCACTTATTTTAAAATCTACGTCAACATCTCTCAATATATTTTGTGCAATAAGAATATGAGTGTTCATTAACATAATTTATTACCTCTAATCTCTTTAAAAAAGTTTCTTATTAATATGATATTTCATATCAATTAAAAGTATATTACAAAAACAACTTAAATTTATTAATTAATTATTAATAAACGGTTTATTTATTGTATGAAATGCTTCCTCCTCTACAGTTTTAACCCAATTTACCTATTTAATTCTTAAAATTATTACATTTTAAAGATAATTATTATTTATATTCCAATTTTGCTTTTTTATATCGTAATGCTTAAGAGAAGATTTCTTTTAATATTTACTCTATTTAAAATAAATTTTAATTTTAATAAAACATTATAGATTTATATAAAAGTTCCTAAAATTAAAAAGCTAGGAATGAAAAACTTCAATTCCTAGCTTATAAAATACAAATTAATAATTATATTGTCCTACATTTTCACAAATTCTTATATCTAAAAGATCATCTGAAAGAGTTTTTTTGTATGAACATAAGAACTCATTTAATTCACTATCCTGAAGATCTATATTTTTAGGACTAGTTATAAGAACTTTATTATTTTCTAAAATTAACTCAATATCATTTTTTTCGTTTTTAATAAAATATGTAGTAACAGTAGATGTTTTTACTTTTCCCTTATACTTCTCTTGAAAACTCAAAGTTTTTCTTAAATTCTCATAATCTCCACCTTGAATTCCTAAGTTACTCATATCTATACCTAAGTTTTTCATTTGCCCTTCAATATCACCCATATCAAAGCCATATCTCTTAAGCATTTCTGTTTGAATATTTAAAAACTTTTCTTGAGAAATATTATTTTCATTCATATATTTAGTTATCTCTCTAGAAAGCTCCATCATACTCATTTTTCCTTGAGCTACTGAATAATATAAATCATAAATATATGACTCAAATTTATCTATATCTTTATCTCTTGCCTTATTTTTTAACTCATTAAAATCTACAATTCTATCACTCATAAAACAATACCTCCGTAAAGTTCAAACTTATATTATTACTATAATAACATAAAAATATCTTTATAACATATTTTAAGGATTAAAATTAGTTATATTTTAATTAAATTTAAATTTTAAATAATTTTATGTCTTTTTAACTAAATTATAGATATTAAAAGTAACTAAAAAGTCCTATATCATACACCTAAAGTATATGATATAGGACTTTTTTTACATAAGTTTATAAACTTATAGATATTCTTTAAATTCCTTCTTACCACTAATAGAATTTAATAGATGCTTAATCTCTTGGTCCCTACCTTTGTCCATGACCAAAATAACATCTCCTGCATCAACTAATACTAGATCTTTTATTCCAAATCCTATTATTAATTTTTCCTTTCCAAAAACGGAACAATTCTCACATTCCTCTAAAAAAACATTATCTGAAGTTCTATTATTTCCATTAGGTCCTAAAAATCTACTTAGAGCTGAGAAAGTACCTATATCATCCCAAGAAAAATCACATTTTATAACAAAGGATCTTCTTGTTTTTTGCATTACTCCAAAATCTATAGATATTCCATCAATTAAAGAATACTGCTCTTTTATTATTTCTTCCTCATCATCTTCTCCAATGTGTTGATATATCTCCATTAAACATTTATACATCTTAGGAATATATTTTTCAATTTCTCTCAATATAACATCAGTACTCTTAATAAAAGTGCAATGCAACAGCCAGTAATTGGAAACATAGAATTTAACTTATATCAAGAGAAATTAAAGCAATCAATGAAAGAAAAATATTATAAACTTGTAACTGATTATAATATTAGCGAAGAAGAATATATGGAAAATATAGATATATTTATATATGTTCATTATCCATTTACTTTAGATGAGGGGTATCTTTCTCCTAAACATTTTAAAACCTTTTGTGGGCTATTTATGATTCCTTACACACTAATAGCAGATGAATATTATTTATTTGTTTTAGGTGACTACGCAAATGATATTTTAAATATACGAAAAGCTTTCAAATACACTCAAAAAGATTTATCAAAAGAACTTAATATTAGTCCTGTTGATATTTATAAGTTCGAATCTTACTTAAAATATCCTACAAGATTACAATATAGAAAAATAAGCGAAATAATGTAGAAAGCTAGTGGCAAATGCCACTAGCTTTTATAATCTTTTCATCAATAAAATCTAAATTTAATAGATAATATTTTTATTTTAAATTTAGGTAATTAAATGGTTGTAGTATACTGCATCCATTTAATTGCCTAATAAATTTAACTTTTCTTATAAATTATCTCACACTTTTTTTTCAAATCATCAAAAGTTAAATTATTTATATCTTCTTTATTTTTTACGACACCAATAAAATTTATATTTTCCATTAAAGATGTATTAAAGCCTTTCATGTAAAACCTTAGTCTATCTCTTTCCAATATTGGAGTTGGTGCAGTTTCACCTACTCCATCTAATATTAAAATCATATTTTTATTTAATTCACTAACTACATTTATGAATTGACATAATTCACCTATATGCACCTTTCTATCTCCAGTTTTTGAATGTTCTATCCAAATAGCTTCATCATTATTTTTAAAATATAAATCTGGATTATAAAACTTGCTATTAAATTTTTCTTTTTTAAAATCGCTTATATCAAATTTTTCTTTGAATTCATTATCATTCATTTAGTTTCTCCCATTAAATATCCATTCGTATTCCATAATCTCTAAGCCACTCTTTTCTAACTTCATAATCACTCATTACTGAAGATAATAATTGCCAAAACTCATGAGAATGGTTCATATAATACATATGGCACATTTCATGGACAATTATATAGTCTAGAGCTGTTGATTTAGCCATTACACATCTCCAGTTAAATAGTAATTCGTCTTTACTTGTACAACTAGCCCATCTTTTCTTTTGTTCTTTAACTTTTATATCTGTTGGTTTCTTATTAAAAAATTTTTGATAGTATTTTATTCTTTTAGCAACTTGTTCCTCAGTTTTTTCTCTATACCATTCTTCCATAGCCTTTTTTATTATTTCATCATTTTTTTCCTTTACGTAGACATGAAACTTTCCTCTAAATAATTTTACAAATGAATTATTCTGTAAAGTTTTATCCACATGAATTTGTAATGAATAGTTTCTTCCTAGGTACATGAATGATTCGCCATTAACGAATTCTCTTTTAACTTTCTTCTCTTCTATATGTCTAAATTCAAAAAGCTTTTGTACTATCCAAGCTCCTTTTGACTTAACTATCTCCTTAATTTCATCTTCAGAAGTATTCATAGGAGCAACTACTAAAATATTTTTAGGTGGCTCCACTGAAACACTTATAGTTCTTCTATTTCTAAATTCAATTCTGAATTCTATTTCTTTTGTTCCAAATTGTATTTTACTTTTCATATTCTACCTCAGATTTTAATTATTCTGCTTAGAATTATATAATAATTAAACTATATTAAAATGTATCTTGGCTAAATTTAGAAGTGGTTCCATTAATTTTTCTCTAATATTTCTAGGAATTTTCTTAGCATATTTTCTAATTAGCATTAACTTTATTTCTCTTTCAACATTATTAGTTTTATACGGAGTTGTAACCCAATCAATTCCTGCATTTTCAGCAATTTCTTTAACTTCTTTAGCAATTTGCTTTGAAAGTTCTACTGTTTCATCCGATATATAGCAAGCTTTTTCTTCTTTGGCTATGAATTCTTCGCCACCATCTTCTAAGTATTTTTTTACTACTTTAAAGAACGCAAACTCTTTCTCATCTAGCCCTAAATCACTCGCTTCATTAGCAGCTCCATCTTCAACATGATTCTTAATAAACTTATTTAATCTTATTTTTCTTTCAATCCAATCATTTTTTGTTTCATCTAATATCTTTTGAAGTCTTTCCAATAGAGAAGCATAATAAACTGGATTTTCTTTTCTTCTAATATTAATTGTATGCTTAATTGCATGTTCCATAGCAGATGCTTGAGCTTCATCTGATTTTAGAGTGTTTATCTTCTCTTTAAAATCTTTTTCAAATAATGTTATTGGTTCAATCCAACTTCTAACTCCTAATGATTTTAAATGAGTTTCTATTATTTCTCTAACTTTTTCTCCACAATCAGCTATATCTATTGATTCACTTGGACTAAACTTAGCTTTAGCAGCCGCTCTAATATATGATAGCCATTTCAAATCATTTAATATTTCTGTATCAACATGTGATGGTAAAAGACTTTCCACTGCCCCCGAGAATTTTCTATACATTAATTCGAATTCAGCTCTTTTATCTTCTGGCTCAATTTTATTCACAAGAGCATCTAAATTATTTTTATCCACACCTCTAAACATAGACATTATAGATTCTCTATAAGATAACATTTCATTATATAAATCATCTAAAGATTCCATAGGTTTACCTAATTCTTCTTTATCAAATATAGCTAAAGCATCTTCTAAGTAATTTGAAATCCCATAATAATCTACTATATATCCACATTGCTTTGTAATATTTTCTTTTACTATTTCTCCATTTTCAAGTTGTCTCTCAACTTCTCTTGTTGATGTTCTATTAACCCTTGCAATAGCTTGAAGTAAAGTATGTTCTTTTAATGGTCTATCAAGATACATAACCTGTTCAATAGGTGCATCAAATCCTGTTAATAACATATCTTTAACTATTAAAAATGTTAACTTGTCCTTATTTATAGGTTTCTTAAATCTTTTTATTAACTTTTCTTGCTCTGATTTTGTAGTAAAATGCTTTTTTAAGTGAGGTTTATCATTATTATCTCCTGAGAATATTACTTGAGCTTCAAATCCTTCACCTAATATTTCTTTCATATGTCTATTTAAAGCATCATAATATTTTACACAAGCTTCTCTTGATACACATACAATCTGTGCTTTAAACCCATTAGGAAGTATTTGTTCTTTATAGTGTTTTAATAAATCTTTAGCAATTTCATCAATCCTATCTTCTGATTCAACAATAGTTTTTTTATTTGCATATTTTTGTTTAATAGCTTCTTTTTCTTCATCAGTTCTATCTGAAAAAGCTTCCTCAAATAATTCTTCTAAAGATTCTCCTATTACCTGTAAGTCTGGTCTTCTACCTTCATAAACAATCTTAACAGTAGCACCATCATCTACGGCTTGTTTAATAGAGTATTTATCTATATATCCTCCAAAAGTTCTTGGTGTTGATTTATCATCTTTATCTATTGGAGTACCTGTAAATCCAATAAAAACAGCATTAGGTAATGCCTTTCTCATATTAGCTGCGGTGTCCTTATATTGACTTCTATGAGCCTCATCAGCCAATACAATAATATTTTGTTTTGTGCTTAAAACAGGGTACTCAACAGCATATTTTTGAGTTAATTTTTCTCCATAAAGCATAACTTCCTTTTCTTCATTTTCACTTTGAAATTTCTGAATAGTAGTCATTATAATTTGTGGTTGAGGATTTGATAATAATTTTTTCATTTTATCAATTTTATCAGCTCTAACAGGAGTAGTTATTTTACCTAAAGTTCTTTCAAAAGTTCCTGCTATTTGCTTATCAAGGTCAATTCTATCTGTCACTACAACTATTGTAGAATCTGTTAATCCTTGTGTTCTCTTAATTTTTCTAGCTAAGAAAACCATAGTTAAAGATTTACCTGACCCCTGAGTATGCCAAACAACTCCTCCTCTTGAAATCTTATCTTTTCCATTTTTAATTTTTTTAAGAGCTTTGTTCACAGCTCTAAATTGTTGATATCTACAAACCTTTTTAATTACAACTCCATCTTCTGCCTCAAAAACTATGAAGTTTCTCATTAAATCTAAAAGATTTTTCTTTTCTAAAAATCCTTGTAAGAATATATTTTGTCCACAATTTCTATAATCTTCAACTTCTTCAAGCTTAAATGGATATGGGTCTTTCCATTCTAAATAGTAATTATAACTTGAACTTATAGTGCCAACATAAGCATTATATCTATTTAAAATTCCAGTAAAAAAATTAGTATAGAATAGCTTTGGAGCTCCTTCTCCTAAAGACTCATCTCTAGCATTCATATATCTTCTTAACTGTTCATAAGCTTGTTTCTTTCCAATACATTCATTATTTCCCTTTTCTAAAAAAGGAGATTTAGCTTCTAAAACAACTATTGGAATACCATTAATAAAAATAACTATGTCAGGAAATATAGACTTTCCAGAAAGAGTTTGAACTTCAAACTGCCTAACAACTAAAAAATCATTATTATCAACATCATCCCAATCTATAAAATGAACTGTCTGTGGCTTTTTCTGTCCGTTCCCAAACAAATCCTGTTCAACAGTAAAAGTTAAATCTACTAATGCATCATATATCTTTTCATTTATCTCTAACAAACCACTTCCTAGATTATCCGCCCTATAAATATGTCTAATTGCTCTATCTAAATTTTCTTCATTTATCCATGGATTTAACCTTCTTAAAGCCTCTCTTAATCTATCAACCAAAACAACATCAGATAAAGAATCTCTCTCCCCGCTTTCAGGAGTTAAATCTTTGCCATGAATAAAAGAATATTTTAAATTCTTTTCTAAATACTCAACAGCTGGTAATTCAACTAAAGTTTCTTCATTACCTAAGTATGCCATTTTCATCCTCCTTTAATGCTAAAATTATAAATCTTATTAATATATCTCTATAATTTTAGTCATAAATATCACTATAAAATTCATATTATATATTTGCTTATATAATGTAAACTTAATTTCTTGCTTTACGCGCAATATTTTTTCTTTCAGAATCATTCAAATCTAAAATTAAATGATATAAATTCATTGTTCTACATTTATCCTCTGGAATACTGTGTATACTCTTAATTAAATATTTATAATTTTCTCCAAATGGTAATTTAATAATATTTTTAATTTTAAATTCCTCATCATCTTTTTCCATTAAATTTTTAATAATATAATCATAAGCATCTCTAATAGTTTTTTTCTTGCTTATTGATATTGTAAATCCAAAATTAAAATTATAATTTAAATATCCAAGTACTTGTCCATACGCTTTACTAAATCCTTCTAAAAGCTTATTTTCCCCAATAGCAATATTAATATAATCCTCATCATTCTGATATATATATAAATCGGTTTCTCCTAACTTCTCTTTTGAATGTCCTATCTCTGCTTCTCTTTCTAACTCTAAACCATATTTACATTTTAATAACCTCTTATTCATTCTAAAAATTTCATTACTTATTTCAACTTCACTTTTCCCTTTAATTTCAATTATATGCTCACTCAATAAACTTAAAGAATTGTACAATTCCTTTATTATTAGTTCTTCAGACCATTTTGATATAACATTAGTATTAGTATTCGCTTCTTTTTTTCTTTCAATATATAATTCTCTTAAATCAGCTGACATAAAATCTACATATTCATCTAAGTCAACATGTAAAGCATCAGAAACTAGTTCAGGATACTTTATATATAAATTTACCATCGAATCTAATGAATCCTGTCTAAAGTCATAATCCCAAAAACAAAAATCAAGATAATTTTTAATATTATTTAATTGATTTAAAATCATATTATCTCCATCTTCATTTAAATAATATTTATTACCTATAATTTCATTTTTTAAGTTTTCTGGAAGCTTTAATGGAATATATTCTTCTTCATAATCACGTGTTTCAATCCACCATATTATTATATAATATAATGCATATTCATACTTTGGCTTTATATAATCCCTAATACTTCTTGAAATTATAAGTTCATATAATTCATCAATTATATCAATACACTTAGTCTTATTTCTTTTTATGAAGTCTCTCGGAAAAACATCTTCTAATATTTCCATTACCACATTTCCGTTATAATCATATAAATAATCTCTATATACTTCTACCATTACTCTTAAATTTTCATTAATATATTTTATAACTTCATTGTCAATATAACTTCTTTTGTCTTGAAATAAATTAATATCAATCATTCTATTCTCCTATAATTAATAATCCAAACGATATAAATATTTTTCCAGGTCTTAACTTATCCCACAATATAATATACTTTCTACTTTATGTGCTAAAAGATAAGGTTTTAGCCAGTTTGTTTCAACCTCATTTTTTTGCAATACTTCATTTATTATTAATAATTTTTCAATATCATTTTCATTCAATGTACCTATATATTTTGCAATTTCTTCTCCAATATAAAATCTGTTATGATTATATGCCAGCCTTACTAAAACATCCATAATATTTTCATATATATCAAAATCATCTATAATGTCTAATATTTTAATTGAAAATTCAGCTATTTTATCTGTAAAACTAAATGTATGTAAGGTATCTATATTCTTTATATAAGCTTCTATAATTTCATTAAATTCTGGTTTAAATTTACTATTCATAACCTGTAAAATAGTACTATCTAATTTCATGAAATTTTCTGTATATAGTTTATAATCATTTTGATTTTCTAATAATATTTCTATAATGTCTTTTATTATATTTTCATCTTTATTTTCTAAATATTTTTTATATAGTTCAGTAAAGTTTCTTTCTGAGCTTCTAAAACTTACATTTCCTACTTTAAGTAAATCAAACATCTTTCTCATTTCAGCTATATTGCTAAATCTTTTTTCTTTGTCATATTTTGTTGCTTTATTAATCAATAACTTAAATTTTGAATTTCCTAATTTTTCATTATCTATAGCTATTGGTAAATTAAATGTTATTATTTCATACAATATTTTTCCTAAAGAATATATATCTGCTCTCTCATCAACATTTTTAGCATCAGCTTCTTGATATTGCTCTGGTGCTGAGTAACATTCAGTTCCAACACTAACTCTAGTTTTTGTTAAGCTTGTAGTATCTCTATCTATAAACTTTCCCAGTCCAAAATCTCCTATTTTTAAACTTTCATTTTCAAATATAAATATATTTTGTGGTTTTAAATCTCTATGTATTACGCCTTCGTTATGTGCATATTCTACAGCATCTAATATTTTTTCAAAATAATAAGCTGCATTATCATCATCCATATTACCTAAATTATCTTTTCTATATTCTACTAATTCCTCAGAAAAATTTCTTATAGCTAATGGCATTGTATAATAAATTATATCCTCATCCTCATCAGTATTAAAATCTAATATAGGAACTATATTTTCATGATTTAACATATTATGAATTTTAATTTCTCTTTTAAACCTTTCTATGCTGACCCCTTTTATCTTAGATGCATCAAGAATTTTTATAGCTACTTCATTATCATTAAAAGTAGTAGCTTTTATAACTTTAGCAAATCCGCCATTTCCAATTGTTTCAATATATTTATAACCTTTTGGTAACATCAATCTTTCTGTTATCAAATTACTCCCTCCAACTCTATAAAGTTTATATATTAATAATAACATCATTGCATAAAATTTCAATTAATTATAATAATATACATTATTTCCACAAAAAAAATAAGAAGCAATATTCTAATTGCTTCTTTAAATAACATATAATCTAAATAACTCTTATTTTACCTGTTAACAATTGTTCCATTAATCCTTTTTTTAATTCTTCCAAACTTTCTTTTTTTATTTTATAGTTTTCAATTTTTCCATCTATCACTTCTAAAATTGAAACAATTCTTTTTTGTTCCAGTAATGTTGGTAATTGAACTAAATAGTTTTTTAATGCATCCATATCAATTCCCGTTTGTCCTGATGTTCTTTGTGATAAAGAATCTATTAAGTTGAATAATTTTTCATTTTTTAAGAAATAAAATAAATAATCCTTTATCATCTTTTCTTCATCTGGTATAGCTTTTATTAAAGCTACATTATATGCTCCATCTAATCCTCTTAATATTTGAAAAATTGGTGGTCCATACCTTCCTATCATTACATCATTTTTATCACAAAATTTCCTACATAAATCCTTAGGAGCATAAATTTTAAAATTATCTGTTTTATAATCTCTAATTTGTATTAATCTCACCATTCCATCAGAATAGTCATTAGAAAAATATTTTTTAGGTGGTTGACTTCCACCTTCAAACTTAACAATATCACCTAATTTAAATAATTTCCAATTATTGGGTATTACCCCAATTTCCGTTTCTTTAAATTCCTTATGTCCTATTCCTTTTGTTAATAATTGTTGCATTAATCCTTTTTTAAGGTCTTCATTTTTTTGTATTAATTTTTCTGTATTATCTATTTGTTTATCTACAGTTGAAAGTATTTCTGCTATTTTTTCTTGTTCTTTTAATGATGGAGTAATTACTTTTATGTTATTTAAATTATTAACACTAAGACTAGGAACACCTGTAGCCTCATTATATTTTTTTAAATCTATATTATTTAGATAATAATATATCCACTTTACATTATTCTCATTATTTATTTTAGTATAAAATAAAGTATCTACAGTCCAAAAAGGCTCTTCTATATACATGGGTTTATCAATAGTACCTTTTCTCCCTATTAATACAGATGGCTTATTCCACAAATATTCATTTGTATATCCTATTACACCACCAGTACCTAGAATTTTATATATACCATTCTCAGTTTCTACTTCTTTTTGAGATTTACCATAACAAATTTCTAATATATTTTTCAATTTATTAACTTTCCATCCACTAGGTATCTCTCCTAACTCAGTCATTTTATATCCTTCTCTTGCTTCTTTTTTCACTTCTCAACTCACCACCTTACAGAACATCAAATCCTAATTCTTTTAGGTATCCATTAAGTTTCTCTTTTGTTTTCTCTTCTTCTTTTTCTAATTCTTTTATTTCATTTATTACTTTTTGTATGTCTACTGGTTCTTCTTCTTCAGTTGTGTCTACATATCTGCTTATGTTTAAATTATAGTCATTTTCTTTTATTGTTTCTAAATCTATTACATTTGCATATTTTTCTACATCTTCAAACTTATCAAATGCAGTTATTATTTTTTCTATGTCTTCTTCTCTTAATTTATTTTTGTTTCCTTCTTTTACAAAATCATTACTTCCATCTATAAATAATATTTTATTTTTTCTTTCTTCTGATTTTGCCTTATTAAGTACTAATATAGCTGCTGGTATTCCTGTTCCATAGAATAAGTTTTGTGGAAGCCCTATTACCGCCTCTATTAAATCATCTTCTATGAATCCTTTTCTTATCTTACCTTCAGCTGACCCTCTAAATAAAACTCCATGAGGAACTACTGATGCCATTTTACCTTTCATATTTAAACTTGCTAACATGTGTTCAACAAAAGCTAAATCTCCATATGATTTTGGTGGAATTCCATAAGTAAATCTATGAAAAGCATCATGTGAAGCTTCTTCTGCTCCCCAGTTTTTAAGTGAGAATGGTGGGTTTGCTAATACCTTATCAAATACCTTTAATGTTCCACCTTCTGTATGTTTTGGTTCTCTTATAGTATCACCTTTTTGAATATCTGCTCCCTTTGCCCCATGAAATAGCATATTCATTTTACAAATTGCCCAAGTTGAAAGGTTTATTTCTTGACCAAATAAACTTAAGTTCTTAGGATTTCCACCATGCTTTTTAACATACTCTATACTTTGAATAAGCATACCACCTGAACCACAAGTTGGGTCATATATTCTATCCCCTTCTTGTGGTTTTAAAATATTTGTAATAACCTTAACAACTTCAGTAGGAGTATAGAATTCTCCCCCTTTTTTACCACCTTGGTCTGCAAATTGTTTTATTAAATACTGATAAGCATCCCCTAGAATATCTTCTGATTCTAAGTTTGAGTTTGCTAAGTTTACTGTACTAAATAAAACTAAAAGTTGTGCTAATTTTTTATCTGGCACTTTTTCCTTATCATTGTAGTTAGTTGTGCTTAAAACTCCCACAAGTTCTGAGTTTTTAGGTTCGTCTTCTAAAGCTTTAAATGCTTTATCTAATTCTGGTCCTATGTTTAAAGTTAAATTTCTAAGTTTTTCCCATCTTGCTTGCTCTGGAACAAAGAAAGTCTCATAAATACTAGGGTCTTCTAAAAGTTCTCTTACCTCCTCTTTATCTAATCCATCTTCTAAAAACTCTTTTCTTCTCTCTTCTCTTTCTTCATCAAACTCATCATTTAATCTTTTTAAAAATAACATTCCAAATATATAATCTTTGTACTCAGCAGCTGATAATTCTCCTCTAAGAATATCAGCACATTGCCAAAGTGTTGATTCTAATTCTTGTAGTGTAAGCTTTGCCATAAATTAATCTCCTTTATTTGTAATCTTATATTAATTTTATCATAATAATATTAAATATTGTTTTAATAGACATAACAATTTTAAACATTTATGTTTTTATATACTATTTATTAAACACTAAACATATATATTATAGATATTACTATTATAAAGGAAAGTTTAATGAGTAAAAATCCATATCTTGATTCAGTAATAAAATATTTAAAATACAAAAAGTTTTCAGAAATTATTAATTTAAAACCAAATGAAATAAACAAATTTATTAGAGAAAATAAATCTGATATTATTTCATCTTTAAATTTATCTGAAGATAACTTTAATTCTTGTAGAAGCTATATATCTATTTGCTTAAAAGCCATAATAATTATAAATTTTCTTTCAAATGAAGAAGTTAATATATACAATAAATTGTTAAATTGTAAAAGCACTAAAGAAGTAACCTATTTATTAAGAGACAAAATAGAACTTCCTTTCTATCTTTCTGATAATATTTCTATGCAAATTAAAAAGGAAATTAATTCAATAAAAGAATCGAAAACACCAAACATTTACAACAAAGAAAACTTAGAAGAAGTAAAACTTGAACAAACTACTCTTGAAACTTTTAAAGAAAAGAAAAAGCTTAATATAGATTCACTCATCACTTTAATAAAAAATGATAACTCTCTAAATAAAAAATTAACTAATTGTACTGACAAAGAAATTTATTCTTTGATAAAAGAAAATTTCAATGAAACCTATGAAATTTCTGATGAATTAATCGATGAATATATTGATATTAAAAACTCTTCTGAATCTATAGAAATTGATGAAACTATCAATATTGAGAAAGTTAATTTAATCAACAAAGAGCTTACAGACCGATTAGCTGTTCTTCAAGAAAACTTTAATCAAGTCTCTTTAGAAAATCAAAACCTACTTAATGAAAAAGAATCTTTTCTTGCTGAAATAGACCGTCTTAATAAGGATATAGATAAATATAAAAACAAGGCAGAAAATCAAAAAGTTGAAAACTTAATTTCAATGAAATTAAACACTTTTAATTCTTTATTAAATAGTAATTCTCCTGAAAGACAAATAACTATAAAGGATTTTATTCTAGTTAACATATCTAAGTTTATTGATAAACATAATCTAATTAAGACTGAAAATCTAATATCACAAAATCGTGATTTGTACTCAGAAATGGTCCAAATATGCTTATTATCTTTTATGCATGAAAATTTACTTTTTTAAGTTATACAATTCATAATACTTGTCCATAATGTAAATGTATATTTGTTGTGGGGAGTGTATTTAATGAGTAAATTAATAAATAATGCTGGAAATTTAATAAGGTCAAAACGTAAAGAAAAAGGCTATTCTACTCAAGAATTAGCCAAACTCTTAAATGTATCGCCAGGTTTAATAAATAACATAGAAAATGGTAAGACAGATACCTTTAACTTAGAATTACTTCATAAAATCAGCGATATTTTAAACATATCATCTTCTCATATAATTTCTGATAATATTAAAGATATAACTTTAGAAAACATAAATATATCTCTATCTTTTGTACCTTTACTAAAATCATTAAATTTAATATCCAATAATCCTAATTGGGATTCTAAAAAAATTCAATTATTACTAGACAAGCTACTTGATGATATAAATTTTTACAACAAAATACTTTCAAATTAAGTAAGTAATTATATATAAAATTACTTACTTTTTTTATTTTAAGAAATTTATATAAAATATTGAATTTTTTATATAATTTATTGAATACTTTAGGTAAATTTGTCAAGAATTCTATTTGAGATGACAAATACAGTGAAATTTTTACTTATTATTAACCTAATACCCATTATAAAAAATCAAATATACTTTTAAAAAAAGAGGTGATATAAATTGACTATCCAAAAAAATGATAAATTTAAAGTGAAAATATCATATATAGACAAATCATCAACCTGGAATAAGTTAAATAATTTTCTAATATCATATATTATAGAGAATTATGATATTATGGAGGATTTAAAGAATGGAGAATCTAAAAATGTTAAATAAAGTTATAAATGATTCACAAAATTATGCTGTTATATATGCAAGAATATCTTCTAAAAATGAAAACAACTCTATAAATGCACAAATTAAACTTGGAGAAGATGTTATAAATAAAAACAACCTACTACTTTATGACACTTATATAGATAAAATATCTGGAAAAACCACATCTCCTAAAGAAAGAAAAGGATTTTCTAGACTTTTAGAAGATGCTAAAGCAGGTTTATTTAAGACAATAATTATATACAGACTAGATAGATTAGTTAGAAGATATGATGATTGGATTGAAACAAAAAAAATCCTTAATAAACTAGGCATTAAAATATTGTTTTCTGATACAAACCAAGCATTATTAGAGAATTCTCCACAATCTGAATTCTTTCAAAACTTTTCTGTAATGATAGCAGAAATGGAGCCAGATACAATAAGCTTACGCGCAAGTCAAGGTAGAATATTTAGAAGAAAGAGCGGTGCATATACTTCTCCTAAAGCTCCATTTGGATATATAAAACAAGAATCTAATGACAGAAGAAAATCAAAATCTATATTTATTCAAGAGCCTATAAAATTAGCATTTATTAAATATATATTTTTTGTTTTTCACCGTTTAATTATTGAAGAAAAAAGAAGTGATAGTTCTAACCCCCAAGCTTCTATTAATACACTCTATAATTCACTACAAAATACATTGGAGTATATAGAAGCAAATATTAATTTAAGAGATATTCCTCTTAAAAACAATACTAAATATGCATCTTTAGAAGCCGAACTTTTTGGTGTAATTAATAAATATATTGAAAACACTGATTTAAAATCTGTCAAAAAAGAAATAAGTGAAGTTAAATTTTATTATTTATTTTCTAAAGGAAATACTACTAAAAAAAATTCTGCTTATTTAAGTGCCTGTTTAAGAAACCCTGTATATGCAGGTTGTATTTTACTAGACTCTAATCATCCCTTCAAAGGTTTGTCATACTCAACTGATGAAAAGACTGGCATTACTAGTTTTAAAGAGCGTTTGGATTCTGAAGCCTTTGTTAATACAAACAATTTAGTAGGCATAATTCCTTCATCTATTTTTAAAACAGTATATTCTTATTTAACTTATAAAAGTTTAATTAAAATTGATAGAACTCCTAACTTTTTGCTTAAAGGAAGCCTAATATGTTCTAAATGTAATAAAAAGCTAAAATTAATTGATGATAACTATCTATCATGCAAAGGAACTAGATGTCATCCATTCCTAAAATATGACTTATTAAAATTTATTATTGATAAAATTATAGATAATTGTTTATCTATAAGTCAAACACCACTAGAACAATTTATTAATAAACTCTCTAGGAAGATTGAAATTAAAAATCAAAATATTAAATATCAAACTTTAAATAAATATGAAGCTATTTATAACTATCTATCTTCAAACGATTCATCTTATGTTGATAAGATACATCAAAAGGATATTGCAATAAAATCCTATGTTAGTTCATGTAATAAATATAGAACTAAGCTTTCTTATTTAAATCAATTATTTGATGAAGTTAACAAAATAAATAAAAAGTGTAGTTCTAAACCTCAATTAGAAAATAATAGTGTTCTATTAAAACAAGTAAAAGAAAAGATAGTTAATCATATTATGAATAATGAAGAATTTTTTATTCCTATATTTAGTGAAATTATTAAAGAAATAAAGGTGGATATTAACTATGAACAATCTCCAATTGAAGGAAAGCTCAATATCAGATATGAATTCACTCCCTAAAAATATAGCTATATATACTAGAGTATCTACTGAAAAGCAAGATAGCAATAACTCTAAAGCTAATCAACTTGAAAGTATAAAACAGTATATAAACAATCAAGGATGGAGTGATGTTCCCTATGAAATATATTCTGATACTCAATCTGCTTCAATAACATCTAATTCTCTTAATATGTATAATGATTCAGATACAATGAATCCTAGCATATTTTTAAGAGATGGATTAAGACGATTAATTTATGATGCTAACTATAAAAAATTTGATAAATTAATAGTTTATTCTCATGATAGGTTATCTCGTGATATATATGAGGGCTTATTAATTAAACATACTTTAAAAAAACTAAACATCGATATATTATATTCTAAAGCTGGTGAACAGATAAATTCTGAAAACCAATCTATTAATAACTTTTTTGAAAATATGCTAAGTAATATAGCAGCTCTTGAATCTAGTATTATTGGTGGAAGGGTACTTATTGGAAATAGACATAATATATTAAATAACATATGGGCTGGAGGTCCAGCCCCCTATGGTTATAAATTAATTGCTCTGCCATCTAACCGTAAAAAAAGTAAACTTTCAATATATGCTCCAGAAGCTAGAGTCGTTAAGAAAATTTTTGAATTATATACAACAGGGTACACCCCTAAAGATATAGTTCAATTTATTAAATCAGAATATAGCTACAATAAAGATAGACTTTGGACAATAAATAGTATTAAAAGTATATTAAATAATCCAGTATATACAGGAACTATGGTTTGGAATAAAAAAGGTGGTAAAAGAAATCCAAGAAAACATCCAATTGATGAATATGTTTATTCTAAGTTTGATGAAAACATAAGAATAATAGATGAAAAGTTGTGGAAAAAATCTTTAAACATACGAAAGCTTCAAGATGAGAACCCTAAATTTTTATCAACAGCCTTTTTACTTCAAGGAATGCTTGTGTGTAAAAGTTGTGGAAATTATTTAACTAGTAAAAATCATGGAAATTCATCTGGTAGAGTCTACTTTTGCTCTCATAATAAAGATAAATTTTCTAAAAAAATAAATGCTCCAACAATTACAATGAAAGCATCACTAATTCACAATATTGTTTTTAAAGAACTACTAAATCTTTATAAATCAATATTAAGTATTCCTGCATTTTTTGATGAGTTTTATTCTAACTATTTAAATAAATTAAAAGAAAAAAATAACAACCTATTAGTTCAGAAAGATGAAATTGAAAGTAATATAAACCATTGTGATGATATATTAATGAAATGCTCATCTGAAATTTCAAGATTGCTAGAACTAACTAATGTTATGAGTAAAGATATTGCTGATATTGACTATCATGAAAAAAATTTATTGTTACTTGATTCAATTAAAGAATTTAAAACTAGCCTTATTTTATCTAAGTCTCAATTAAACGATGATTTAAATAAAATAAATAGAAAGCTTTCAAAATCTATACCTAGTAAAGCTTGTTTTAAAGACTATGTAGTAAACACTTTAAATCCTATTGAAGATATACTTAGCCAAGAAAATTCAAAGATTAAAAACAGATGTTTAAGGCTATTGCTACATGAAATTATTGATAAAATAATAATTTCTGAAACATTTGAAATAGAAATAATATTTAAATAGTCACTATTATTTTTCCCAAATTAAATGAATATATATTAAAAGTATATCACTATATTTTGGGGGAAAAATGGCTAATCAACATGATAAAGTACAATTGTTTATAGCCGAAGATTCCATTGAAGATGAATCTTTACTTATAAAAAAGCTTAGTATTGCAACCATTGATTCAATTAAAGATATTCTTCCTAAAGATATTGAAACAATGAACTGTTTAATTAATAAAGTAAAATCTGATATATGAGGAGGTATTTAGTTGAAAACTGCTGCAATTTATGCTCGTCGTTCAAAAGTTGTTGAAACTGGTGATTCTATAGAAAATCAAATTCAACTTTGCACTAATTACCTTAAAAATATAGGTATAAATAATACTCTTATCTATTCAGATGAAGGCTTTTCTGGTAAAAACACAGAAAGACCTGGATTTGTTAGATTAATGAACGATGCCAAGCAAAAGAAATTTGATACTCTTGTATGTTATAAAGTTGATAGACTTAGTCGTAATATTGGTGATTTCTCAAATCTAATAAATGAACTTGAAAAAAATGAAATTTCATTTATATCAGTAATAGAACAATTTGATACTAGAGCTGCAATGGGCAAAGCCATGATGTATATTTGCTCCGTATTTAGTCAACTTGAAAGAGAAACTATATCTCAAAGGGTTTGTGATAACATGTACTCTCTTGCTACAAATGGATATTGGCTAGGTGGTGAATTTCCATTTGGTTTCAGTAGCTCTAGAAAAAATTTTACTGATTCTTCTGGTAAGAATAGAAGTTACTCTGAGTTAATACCAATTGAAAAAGAAATAAATTTAGTTAAATTAATATTTAATAAATATATTGAATTAGGTAGCCTTTCTCAAGTTGAAAAATATCTACTTCAAAATAACATTAAAACTCGCCGAGGAAAAGATTGGAGTAAGGCAAGCATAAAAAATATTATTTCTAATCCTGTATATGTTAAGGCAAATGATAAAACAATAGAGTATTTTAAGTCCCAAGGAATAAAAACATATGGTGAACCTGATGACATACACGGCATATTAATTTATAAAAAACGAAAAGGTAAAAGTGGAAAAATACGTAATCCAGATGAATGGATTTATGCCGTATCTACTCATGAAGGAATTATTGATTCAGATTCTTGGTTAGAAGTACAAAAAATAGCTGAGATTAATAAATATAAAGCTCCTGCTTTAGGTAGTAGTCATAAAGCTTTACTAAGTGGAATAATTCGCTGTGCACAATGTGGAAGCTCTATGAGAGTATCATATGGGGTTCCAAATAAACTAACTAAAAAAAGAAAGCATTACTATATGTGTACTTTAAAACACAATTCAGGAAAAGTAAGGTGTGCAAGTAAAAATGTTGACGGTCCAGAAGTTGATAAATTAGTAATTAATAAGTTAAAAGAACTGTCTTTAGATAAAAGCTATCTAGTTCAAAGATTAAAAGATTATAAAGAGTCTTTTGCTACTTCATCAGAAAATATTTTATCTAAAAATATTCAAAATGAAATATCTAAAAATAAAGAGCAAATAGATAACTTAGTAAATAATATTACTCTTACAGAAGACCCTCAACTTGTTCAAATATTACTTGATAAATTAACAAAATTAAAAAGTAAAAGTGTAGAGCTAACAAATTCATTAAATAAATTAAATGATGAATTAGCCAAACAAGATATTTTGATAAATAACTGTGATAATATCATACAAAAATTAAAAAACTTATCAACTCTAATTGATGATTTAGACGTTCCACAAAAAAGAAGTTTATTATCATCAGTAATTGATAAAGTTTTTGTTGATGGTGATACTGGAGCAGTAAAAATAAAATTTAAAACAAAATAAAAGCCTGTAGTTATTAACTACAAGCTAAATACTATGGAGGATAAAAATGAAAACAGATGAATCTAAAAAATTAAATTCTGCATCGCATTTTTGTGATGAGAGCATCAGCTCTAAATATGAACATTCCACTATTCCATAAATAAGTCCCCTTTAATAAGAAGTCCTTTGCTACTTCTAAATTAGGTTTCTCTGTAAACCTTGCTATCTTGAAGGTAGGAATGTGTCCATTGACTCTATCGCCCATTTCTATATAGCCATAACCTGTCTCTGGTCTAGTTGGCTCTATTCCTATGGTAACAATAGCTCTCTTCTTATCCGCAATCTCTACGGCTTGTTCCAGAGTTTGAAGATAACTTTTATCTCCTTCTATATAATGGTCTGAAGGCAATACAATCATAACTGCATCCTTATCTTTCTTTAAAAGCTTAGCTGCTGAAAGACCTATACAGGTTGCAGTTTCTTTATTAGCAGGTTCAGTAAAGATATTTTCCTCTCTTATGTCTTTAAGTTCATCTCTTATTTTGTCTTCATACTCCTGGTTTGTCACTACATAAATATTATCTTTATGGATTATAGGTCTAATTCTATCCACAGTATTACTTAAAAAACTCTTCCCATTATTGTGTATGCTAAGAAATTGTTTAGGGTTTGAACTTCTTGAAAGTGGATAAAGTCTAGTACCCTTTCCTCCTGCTAAAATTAATGAGTAAAGCATGTTGCCTTCAACTCCGTTAATTGTTATAGTGTATTTTATGTGAAAATATTCCATTATGTGAGTATTAAAAAAATTTAAGGCTTTAGTTTAAGTAAAAATACCATAACTAAAGCCTTTCCTCATTTATTCATATTAATTTATTTTATTTATAATTTTATAATAAAAAACTTTTTGCGTAGTCATATTAACTTAGAAAATTTATTTTAGAACTCATCTAAGCTAAGTAAATTCAAAGTTTTAAAAACCATTATTCTTAGAAACTTCTTTTATCCATCTTCCTGATTTTTTAATAGTTTTCTTTTGAGTTTCTAAATCTAATGATATAAATCCATATCTATTTTTATATGAATTTAACCATGACCAACAATCTATTGGAGTCCATAAATGATATCCCACACAATTTGAACCCTCTTCAATAGCCTTATGAAGCCATTCTAAATGCTCTATTATGAATTCAATTCTATAATCATCTTCAATTATACCTTCAGCATTTTTGAATTTTTCTTCGCCTTCAACACCCATTCCATTCTCTGAAATGAACCATTTTATGTTGCCATAGTTATCTTGCACATTTTTAGCTATATCATAAATTGCCTTAGGATATATTTCCCATCCTCTATGAGGATTCATTCTCTTTCCTGGCATATCATAATTATCAAAATATTTTTCTGGAGCCCATGTTTCTCCACCATATTCCTCTTCTCTAGCTTTAACTCTTCTTGGTTGATAGTAGTTTACCCCTAAGAAATCCACAGTATTATTTTTTATAACCTGTAATTCTTCCTTAGTAGAATTCCACATTACTCCATCTTTTTCTAAAACCTCAACTAAGTTCTTAGGAAATTCTCCTTTAGTTGCTGGATCTAAGAATAACTCATTGAAGAAAGCATTGGCAATTTCAGCAGCTCTTAAATCTTCTTTTGACTCACTTCTTGGATATGCTGGCGTTAAGTTAACTATTATTCCTATTTCTCCATCTTGTCCTAATTTTCTATACTCTTCTATGGCTCTAGCAGAAGCTAATGCTATATTATAGGCAGCTTGAAGCCCTCTTTTTCCATCAACTATACAAGGATAATGCCATTTATATAAAAACTGTCCTTCAATAATAACTATAGGTTCATTAAACGTAGCCCACTTCTTAACCCTATCACCAAATAAACTAAAGGCAGTCTTAGCAAATTTCGAAAATAATTCTACAACATGCTTTGATTCCCATCCACCATATTTATCATATAATTCAACAGGAAGATCAAAGTGATGTAAATTCATGATTATATCTATTCCATTTGCTAAACATTCATCTATTACACCATTATAAAATCTCACTCCATCTTCATCTGGTTCACCAGTTTCAAAATCTTTAATTAACCTTGTCCATTGAATTGAAGTTCTAAATGAATTTAACCCAATTTCTTTTAGCATTGCTAAATCTTCTTTGTAACTATTATAAAAATTTGATGCTATATTTGGTCCTATACCATTGTGAAATAACTCTGGATTTATATCGAACCAGTGATCAAATACATTATCATGTTTTTTATTAAACCTACCTTCTGACTGAGGTCCTGAAGTTGCAGCTCCCCACCAAAAGTTTTCTGGGAAAGTATATTTCATGTGAAAACCCCCTATACCTTTGTAAACTTTTTCTCTACTTAATTGTATATTTTAAAAAAACTTTTTTCTAGGGTTCTTATGTGGCTTAATTCCAAAAAAAGTGGTTAATTTCAAGAAAAAAAGATCTAAGTATAACTTAGACCTTTTTTCGCAAACCAATATTATAAATATAACTGTATAAATTTTAATTTAAACTCATAACGTCCCCTTTAAATGACCATACTTAATAAATTCTCTCAAAATTCAATAATAAAAATAATTTCTCAATATAAATACCCTAATATCTATTCATAAGTCGAAAGATATTCTAGCTTCTTCCCCGTCGAAGCTTATAAAATTCATGTAAGAACAATTTCTTATTCTTAAGTTTAAAATAAAATTTACTCATATTTTCAATAGTAATTGTACTAAAAGGCTCCCCCAAACCTTAAAGCTTAAAAACTTAATCTTAAATATGCTTATCATACCCTTATTGGCTTGTCAGAAGTTCATCTATAAATAACAGGCATTAGTACATAGACGTAACTTTCAAAGATTGTATTCCTAATTTAGTTATATGTTTTTAGTATAAATTGAACACTTTATTTTAAATACTTTTTATCCGCTCATTGAAAACATATACAATCTTTAAGTATATTATACATAACTTTTTTAATCATTTCCATACAAATCCACTCATATTCATTCATTTTTTATTTATTTCATGATTTTTTTAACAATTGTTAACTTATTTTGGAAAGGAGCATACCTGATTTTTAAATCTAAGAATGTTTTTCTATTCATAACGCCCTTTTTATTGGAAAATAAGTCAAAACTATACTTACCATGATATTCTCCCATACCACTATTTCCAACTCCACCAAAAGGTAGATATGAGGATGATACATGAACTAAGGTATCATTTATTGTTACTCCTCCTGATGATGTACTATTAAGAACTTTTTCAATTTTATTTTTATCCTCTGAAAAATAATATATGGCTAAAGGCTTATCCTTACTATTTACTAATCTTATTACTTCATCTAAATCTTCAAAAGGTAAAATTGGGAATATAGGCCCAAAAATTTCTCTTTCCATAACAGGATCATTCCAAGTTACATTTTTTAATATAGTTGGTTCTATTTGAAAAGTTTTTCTATTATAATTCCCTCCAAAAACTAATTTTTCTTTATCTATATATGAAAGTACTCTATTAAATTCTCTTTCATTTACCATTTTAGAATAATCTTCAGATTCTAAAGGATTATCTCCAAATTGATTTTTTATTTCTTCCTCTAATTTTTTTATAAATTCTTCTTCAATATCCTTATGAACATATAAATAATCTGGTGCAACACAGGTTTGTCCTGAATTCAATAATTTTCCCCAGACTATTCTTCTAGCTGCTAATTCTAACTTACAATCCTTATCAATAATACAAGGACTTTTTCCTCCAAGTTCTAAAGTTACAGGGGTTAAATATTGAGAAGCTGCCTTCATTACTATTTTTCCTACAGTAGCACTTCCAGTAAAGAAAATATAATCAAATTTTTCTTTTAAAAGTTCTTCTACAACTTCTTTTCCTCTTTCTGGATTAATATGAAGAACATACTTTTCATCAAATACTTTTTCTAATATTTCTTTAAGAATTTTAGATGTCTCTGGTGCTGATTCAGAAGGCTTTATAACCGCTGTGTTCCCAGCTGCTATTGCTCCAATTAAAGGATCCATTGTAAGCATAAAAGGATAATTAAAAGGACCTATTATTAAAACAACTCCATAAGGTTCTAACTGTATAAAACTTTTTGCTGGGAATTGTACTAATGGAGTTTTTACTCTTCTTTTTTTGCTCCATTTTTTTATATTTTTAATGTGCATATTTATTTCATCATATACCATTGCCACTTCTGTAACATAGGATTCAAAGCTAGATTTCATTAAGTCTTTTTTTAAGGCTTCAAAGACTTTCTCTTCCTCACTTTTTAAAACATCTCTTAACTTCTTTAGTTTTTCTATTCTAAAATTTATATCCTTAGTTTCACCTGTACTAAAATATTCTCTCTGTTTATTTATTTTTTCTCTTAAGGTTTCCATAGAATTTCCCCTCCCTCATTATTCCAATTCCTTTTTTAATTTATTATAGACCTATTTTATTTAATAATAAAATATATTCTTTTAAATTTAATCACAAAAAGCGTGTATCAAAATTTAATAATAAATATACTTTGATACACGCTCTTAATATTAATTTCCTAATTTATAAATTAATCCTTCCTTTAATTCTCCATAAGGAATTTTAAATTCTCTAATACCTGAAGAGTATGGAGCTATTTCATACTGCTGAAAATACACTATAATTCCATCTCTATTTAAATAATAGGCTTGATTTTCATTAACTCCCTTAAACAAAGCTCCATTATCAAAATAAAGCTCCTTCTCTTTTTCAATATCCTCTCTTACCTTTTTATCAATTATACTTTTATAGTCAAATCCTTCTTTAAATAAATCTTTTAGTCTAAGCTCTTTTCCTGTTTTAAGATTATAATTATAACTTACTTTAGTCGTTAATCCATGAGCTCCACCAGTATATTGATAATATGAAACAGGTAAACTAATTACTTCATCTGTATTAAATGCTTCAAAAAGACTATATGCCTCCATTTTAGGCATTTCTTTTCCTGCCTTCTCATATTCTTTGCTGTACTCTTCTCCTAATAACTTAATGTCATTTATCCAATTTAAAGTATAATCCTCTATAGTTTTATTTATTTTATCTGTAACCTCTTTTTCTCCACCTTGAATTGATGGATATTTAACTTTAATTTCATACTTGTCAGTATTTTCTTCTATAGATTTTTCTATAACTTCTATTTTATTTATTTCTTCTCCTAAAACTACAGTAGAAAAAATAAGAAGTAATGACATAAGGCATAAAAAAATTTTTTTAAATTTCATAAAATAAACCTCCACTTTATATTTGGCTAATTTTATTTTTCTCTTAAGTGTTATAATTATGTATAATGTATAAATAAAATCTATTAAAAGCTGATTGGAGTGATATAAGTGACCTATCTTATTATATTGATAATTATTGCTATTTTAGTTATTGTCTTTTTTTTAGCAACAGGTCTATATATATTTAAATCTACTGTAACTAGAGAACTTCACGATATAGAGAAAAGTTATACTAGATATGTAGAAAATAATCTTTTTGACGAAGCCTTATATAATTCTGCTTCTAAGGAAGATATTACTTTAAAATCCTTTGATGGTCTTAATCTAACCTCAACACTTATAATGAATGAAAATCCTACAAATAAATTTATAGTATTAGTCCATGGAGTTTCTATTTGTTATGTTGGTTCTTTAAAATACTTTGATATATTTTATAGAAATGGCTTTAATGTTCTTATAGTGAATCAAAGAAGACATGGAAAAAGTGAAGGAAAATATTCCACATATGGTTTTTACGAAAAATATGATGTAAACATGTGGATAGAATACTTAAAATCTAGATTTGGCAATGATATAATTTTAGGTCTTCATGGTGAATCAATGGGAGCTGGAACAGTTATGGAGACTATTCCTCTAAATGATTCCATAAAATTTGTAATTGAAGATTGTGGTTACTCTAACTTTCACGAACTTATAGGATTTCAAATAACACATGCATATAAAAATAGACTTGTTAGAAAAATTCTTCGTCCAAGCCTTATATTTGCAAACTTCTTTATGAAAACTAAAGCTAAATTTTCTATGAAAAAAATAGTTCCTATAGATATAGTAGCTTCAACATCACTACCAATGATGTTTATACATGGAAAAGAGGATTATTTTGTACCATGGTATATGGCAGTAGATTTATACAAAGCTAAAACTAAAGGCTATAAAGAACTTTACCTAGTAGAAGGTGCCAAACATGCTGAAGCCTTAGAAGTTAATAAAATTCTATACGAAAAAAAGATAATGACCTTTATCGAAAAAGCATTATCTTTGTATAAGTAAATTATAAAAACAAATTCTATTTAAATTATTTTGAACTGTATTAATTACTAGATATAGATGAAAGGCCATCTTAATGAGCTATTAGAGTTTCATTGTTTATGTAAGAATAATAGCGTTAAGAGGCTTTTACTGTTTGAGCATAGCGAGTTTAAAAGCCTTAGCTATTATTCTGGAATAAACAATAGAAACTCTTTGCGAAATTAAGTTAGGCCTGAATATATATCTAGTAATTAACATTCAATTAAATTGAGGCCTCTTCAGTCTTTGAAGAGTTTTCTGTTAATCTGTTTATTTCAGCTAACTCTTTCTTAGTTAAGTATCTCCAAGATCCTATCTTTAGGTTTCCTAGGCTAACATTCATTATTCTTATTCTCTCTAATTTTTTGACCTCATATCCAAAATACTCACACATTCTTCTTATCTGTCTATTTAACCCTTGAGTTAGTATTATTCTAAATGAGTTTTTGCTTTCTTTCTTAACTAAGCATTTCTTAGTAACTGTTCCTAGTATAGGCACTCCATTGCTCATTCCTTTTATAAACTCATCAGTTATAGACTTATTTACAGTGACAATATATTCTTTTTCATGATTATTCCCAGCTCTTAATATCTTATTAACTATATCACCATCATTAGTCATAAATATTAATCCTTGAGAATCCTTATCTAGTCTTCCTATTGGGAAAATTCTTTTTTCATGATTTATAAAGTCAACTATATTACCTTTTATCTTGCTCTCAGTAGTACAAGTTATTCCAACAGGCTTATTTAAAGCTATATAAACTAGTTCATTTTCAACCTTTAGAGGTTTTCCATCAATAGATACACTTTGCCCCTTAGAAACCTTCATACCAGTTGTAGCCTTTAGCCCATCTATCTTAACTCTTCCTTGTTCTATAAGCTTATCAGCCTCTCTCCTTGAGCAAAATCCTGTTTCACTTATATATTTATTTAATCTAACTTTATCTCTTATTTCATTTTTATTTGATACTATAATAGTATTTTTTACTGAAGCCTTTTTAGCTACTTTTTGTTTATTATTTTTATTAGTTTTATTTAAATTTTTATCTTCACTCTTAAACTTTTTATTAGATAAACTCTTATCTCTTCTATTGTTATTTTTTGATGCTTTTCTCACTATAAATAATCCTTTCCTTAATTAATTTTTCTTCTCATATCCTGAATTATTTATTTTTATTCTAAAATTATTCTTTGCATTATCATCCTTATTTACACTCTCAACATATTCTGTAACCTTATTTAAATCTACAGTGTCTACCATTTTTCCAGTTATATAAACATCCACAATTCTATTAGGAGGAAGCATATCCTCTTCTTCAAAACCTTTTAAAATTGAGATCATACCATCTTCAAATTTCTTGTTTTCTAATTTTAGTTCTGTTATTAATATAGTTCCCTTTTCTGTTGGAGAATAACTATAAACTATTCTATCAAACCTATTCAATCCAATTTTAACCTTTGATGTTCCTTGAATTAATATGGTAGTTTCCTGTTGTTTATAAAGAAAAGTAACACTTCCTATAAGGACAAATGCAATTAAAGCCACGCTAACTATTAAGGTCTTGTAATGTCTTAAAGTTTTCTTCTCTTTTCCTGATAATTCTTCTCCAACTTTATTTTCACATCTTGTTTTTATTCTTATAAATTGTCCTTCTTTAGTTAATATTATGGTACTCTTTTTACCTTCTAACATAACTAATCCTTTATGAACAACCTCTTCCCCTTTTGTACCCTTTATAACAGCTAAGTTTTCTAAGTCCTTAAAATTTATATTTAAATACATAGCTAAATTTGTATAATCTGCATTATATAATAAAATTAAATACGCTATTAAATAATTTGACCAACTTATAATCTTTTCATTACTAAATCCTGTTTTTTTAGCTATGACCTTTGTTTTTAACTCTCTTCTATTTATTATCTTTCTTAATAACACTTCTTCATCTACTAGAAAATAGGCTATATTAAGAATTAAATTTCTTTCCTCAAGATTAAATTCTTCACTTGAAAGACTTTTTAAATCAACTTTAAATTTTCTAAGCTCTTTTATGAAAGTACTTATTTCTTTTTTCAATATGTTTTTATCTAGATTTTTCTTTATATTTCTAGTAGAAAACATATATTTATCTTTTCTAAAAGTTACTTCACTCACTCAAGCGACACTCCTTTATGTATATTTTATAAAAAATAAGACTAAGGCAAAAACCCAGTCTTATTCCACTAACTTTCCTTTTACTATAACCCTATTTTTAGCGTCAGTTGTACATGTAACTATAGTTATAGTAGCATCTTTTGTTGGATTTAAAGCCTCAGTTTCATTTGGAGTAACCTCATACATATCAGTTATTTCATAAGTATATTCTTTTCCATTGTAAGTAACTTTGACTTTATCCCCTTTTTCAAGCTTATCAATATCCTTAAAAGCTTGTCCAAAATATGATATTCTATGTCCTGCTATGGAGAAATTACCTTTTTCCCCTGGCATTGGTGACCCAGGAAAATGACCTACTACATACTTTATATCTTCATAGCTAACGCCTTCTATTATACCTATTTCTAAGTTTATCTTTGGAATATTTAAAATACCTATTCCTTTTCCCTCTTCAAGTTGTGCTTTTTCTGGCTTTTTGTCTTTTTCAACTTCAACCTTATCAGCTTTATTCTTTTCATCGCTATTTTCTTTAGTATTTTCCTTAGTATTTTCTTCTTCTAACACATCAGCATCTTTCTTTTCACCCTCTGGAACATCAAACTGTAAATTTCTAAAACTATCTAAAACAGCTTGCTGCTGTCTATAAGTATCATATTTCATCCAAATAGTTACTCCAATAAGTGATACTCCTGCCACTATTAAAAGAATACCTAATACATTTCTAATTTTTCCCCACACTTCTCAATTCACCCTTTCTATTTAAATCCCTTTTACATAAAGCTTCTAATAATATTACTACAGACTAAAATTATTTCTAATCAATTATTATAAGCTATTCTCTTTAATTAAATCTCAATTTATTATACCATAGCCCCCATGATATCTATATAAAATTTTATATTATAAATACATCTTTTACATAATTAAAACATATAAAGATTTTAATCTTATAAAGCTATATTTTTGTTACAATTAAGTTTAATTTTCTTTAATAGCTATTGATGCTTTGATAACATAACAGAATTATATATAATTAAACCATAAAAATAAATTTTCATTGAAAAAATAAATCTAAGAGGTGATAAAAATGAGAATAGGAATGGGATATGATGTTCATAAATTAGTTGAAAATAGAGATTTAATATTAGGTGGAGTAAAAATTCCTTATGAAAAAGGACTTTTAGGCCATTCAGATGCTGATGTATTATTACACGCAATAATGGATTCACTATTAGGAGCAGCGGCTTTAGGAGATATAGGAAAGCATTTTCCAGATACAGACCCTAAATACAAAGGTGCTGATAGCATAAAACTTCTAGAATTTGTAGGTGAACTTTTAAATAAAAATAACTATAAAATATCAAATATAGATGCAACTATAATAGCTCAAAGACCAAAAATGGCTCCTCATATACCTACTATGAGAGAAAATATAGCTAAAGCATTAAATATAGACTTAGATCAAATAAATGTTAAAGCAACTACTGAGGAAGGACTTGGTTTTACTGGTTCTGGAGAAGGAATCTCATCTCAAAGTATTTGTCTTTTAGTAAAATAAAAAAATAGGCCCAATTAATAAAACTTACAAACATATCTTGAGAATTATTAAATATCCTCTTCATATTGTTTGTAAGTTTTATTTTCTATAGCCTATCTTTTTTTACTTTATACTAAAATTTATTAAACCCCTTTTATATAAATCCCCTTTTTAACGCTTATTGCTTTTTAATATTTTATTCAACTGCTATAGCATTTAACTCCCCACTTTTTTCAGCACTTTCTTTCTTTTGGAAAAATGCTATGAATGCTATTGCACTTATACCCATTAAATATGGATAGAATAAAAATTTCATTATTTCAAATGAACTTAATCCAGTTAAAGCCGCCGCTGACATTAATTGTGCTCCATATGGAATTATTCCCTGAACTGCACAAGAGAACATATCTAATATTCCTGCAATTCTTTTTGAATCTAAGTTATATTCATCTGAAATATCCTTTGCTAAAGGTCCAACTGTAACTATAGCAATAGTATTATTTGCAGTACATGCATCAACTAAGCTTACTAATAATCCAATACCAAATTCAGCCCCTTTTTTGCCATTGATTCTCTTAGTAACTAAGTTTAATACATAGTCTATACCACCATTTTCTTTTATTATTTCAACAATTCCCCCAATTATTATTGAAATTAATATAAGTTCACTCATTCCCCCTATACCAGTTGATATTGAAGTAAAGAAAGTCTTTAAATCTAAAGATCCTGTAAAGAATCCAATTGCTCCAGCTAATACTATCCCACCTGATAATATAGCAATTACATTAGCCCCCATTAATGCAGCTATTAAAATACCTAAGTAAGGAATAATCTTAATAAAATTATAATCGTATTGGCCTACTGATGTATTAGCCCCACTTCCTAAGAATGTATATATTACAATTACTAAGATAGCAGCTGGTAATATAACCTTAAAGTTTATTTTAAACTTATCCTTCATTTCACATCCTTGAGTTTTTGTTGCTGCTATTGTTGTATCAGAAATCATTGATAGATTGTCCCCAAACATAGCTCCACCTACTACTGCCCCAACTATAAGTGGTAATGCGATATTAGTCTTATCTGAAATTCCCATTGCTATTGGAACTATAGCAGCTATTGTTCCCATTGACGTTCCTAAAGATATAGCTATAAATGATGATATTATAAATATTCCTGCTACTAATATATTTTTAGGTAATATTGTTAGCCCTAAATTTACTGTAGATTCTACAGCCCCCATATTTTTAGCAACCTCTGCAAAGGCACCAGCTAATATAAAGATTAAGCACATTAAAATTATATTGCTATTACCAGCCCCCTTACAAAATATCTCTATGTTCTTTTCAAGTCCTCTTTTTCTATTTGTAAATATTCCAAATAAAACTGCAATTATTCCTGGAACTAAAACAGATACAGAGTAGAAATCTTTCATTACTAATGAAGTTCCCAAATAAATCGATACAAAAATTATTAATGGTAATAATGCTGAAAACTTTCCTTTTTTCATTTTCTCTCCTCCTAATCTATTTAATAAATCTATCCTTTATCCTACAAAATAAAAAAACTCCTATCCTAGGATAGAAGTTATTATTCTTACAGACTCTCTTTCTTATCTCTCAGTTTCTACCGCAGGATTTAGCACCGCTATAAATCTTTGCATGGGAAATTACTACTGATTTTTCTCATTTTAAAATTAGCATTGTTTTAACCGCAAAGAATTACCGGTTGCTGGGTTTCACAGGGCCAGTCCCTCCACCTCTCTTGATAAGATTTATTAAATTTTGTTTTTTTAATAGTATCATTCTAAAATTACTTTGTCAATTTATTTTTTTGACTTTAATAATTTATTTACTTATTAATTTATATAACAAACTTTCAAGTAATATTCCTTCATTTGGAGGATAATCAAACTTTTCGCTATATTCTATAGCTTCTGCAATAAAATTACATGACTTCTCCAATGCTTTTTCAATACTTTCCCCTCTTAATATCCATCCTATTAGCAATGAGGCAAAAGCATCACCTGTTCCACAATAAAAAGCATTTATTCTTTTATGAGAATAGGTGTAAAACATTTTTTCTTCTCTATCATAGAGTACAGTATCAATATATTCATTTCCTCTTGAACTTGTTACACTTGTTATTATACTTATTTTAGGTCCTAAATTCCCTAGACCTACTAAATATTCTTTTATCTCATCTTCATTTAGAGATTCTTTATATTCTTTTCCTAAAAGAAAAGAAGCTTCTGTAATATTTGGAGTGATTATATCTGCACTTTTTATTAAAGTTCTCATTTCTTCAATCATTTTTTCACTCATACCATCATAAAGCTTACCATTATCAGCCATAACAGGATCTATAACTACTAAAGTATTCTCTTCCTTAAAATCTTCTATAAATCTTTCAACAAATTTAACTTGATTAGGATCAGCTAAATATCCACTATATATGCATTGAAAATTTAAGTTAAGTCTTTTCCAATGATCTTTGGTTTCATATATAAAATCACTTAAATCTCTAATTGCTGGTTTTCCAAATCCATCTGTATGTGTTGACAATACTGCTGTTGGAAGTGGACATACTTGATTTCCCATTGAAGATAATATAGGTATTATTGTTGCTAATGCTGCCCTCCCATAGCATGAAATATCATGAATAGCAGCAATCTTATTCATAGGTTTCATTTCTATCTCCCCTTAAAAATCTGCTTTTAAATAAAATTCTTATTAACTAGTATTATATTAATTTAATTTTTTTATATCAAATGTACCCATACTTTTATGTAAAATAAAAAAAGCATCGCTTATAAAACGATGCTTGGTGCACCATCAGGGATTCGAACCCTGGACTCCCTGATTAAGAGTCAGGTGCTCTACCAACTGAGCTAATGGTGCATATTGTATTTTTTAAAATAATTTTACAGTAAAACTTTAAAAAATGGAGCGGGTACCGGGAATCGAACCCGGGTATCCAGCTTGGAAGGCTGGTGTTCTACCATTGAACTACACCCGCTTAGTATGTTTATATATTAACATACTGTTAATATGCTGTCAAGTTTTTAAACCAAGTTAAAAAACTGGCTGGGATAGCAGGATTCGAACCTGCGAATGACGGAGTCAAAGTCCGTTGCCTTACCGCTTGGCGATATCCCAGTATGGTGTACCTTAAGGGATTCGAACCCCTGACCCACGGCTTAGAAGGCCGTTGCTCTATCCAGCTGAGCTAAAGATACAAACTTGAATCAACAAAAATTATTATACATAGTTATTTAAAAAATGTCAACATTTTTTTCAATTTATTTTATATTTTTATTAATACTAAGCGATTTCAATTTTAAAATATCAAGAAAATTTAATTTTATACAATATCTTCTAAGTGTTTAAATAAAACTTTTTTAAATTTTTCCTCATCTTCTTTATTCTTATGAGCATTTTCACAAACTTTAAACCATTCTTCTGTAGTCATTCCTATAGTTTTTTCATATGAATCCTCACTATCTGTTTGAAGATTAGTTTCTACTACAAACTTTCCTAGCTCTTCAGCACTGCCAAAAGCTTTTAAGTATAAAAACTCATCATCATTTCCAAGCCAGTTATTATTAAATCTACTACAGAATATTTTTATTTTCCTCATTCCATTATCAGCACTTAACCCTTTTAATTTTCTTAATGCTACAATGTCATTTTTCATTTTTTCTTTTTCTTCTTCTGTTGATTTTCTATTTATCATAGAAATTATTTTTTCTACATCAATTGAAGGTATATGAGTTATTAATTTCTTTTTCCCTTCAACCCACTTATAGTATGCTTCTGGCATAAATACATACTCTATAAATTCTATTAATCTGTTAAAGTTAGGTACCATAACCCAAACATTTTGAAATCCAACTTTTCTATTGAATATTACATAATGTAGGTATTTCGTATCTTCAGTTATAGGTTCATCCTTAAACATTCTTCCTTTTAGGGTTTCATTTTTTGTTATTAATTCCCTCCAAAATTTCTCGGGATTTTCTTCTATCTTTGATCTTCTATGAAATAAGTTATGCATCTCAAAACCCCCTCATATCCTTTATATTTTAATTATATTGCTAACTTTTTTTAACAGCAAAGTGTAAAAAATACTAAATTCCTTTGTATACCTTAATCTTTATCTGAAAAGCTCCGTTATATTGATTAAACTGTTTTTTTATGCTATTTTATTACTATAAATGGGTATTAAAATGTTAAGGAGGATTATATGTCTTATTATTGTGAAATTTGTGGTGATTATGCAGATGTTCATCACATAGTTCATAGGTCAGAAGGCGGTTTAGATTTTAAACTTAATTACAAGTATTTGTGTAAAAAACATCACAGGTCTAAAATAGGCCCCCATAGAGACAAAGTTATAGATTTAAATTATAAACTTGAAATGCAAAACAACCTAAGAGAACTCTTTATAAAAAGTTTTTACACTGGTAATGACATAAAAATTATGTTAGGTCTTACCCCTGGTTCTTTAAAAAAATTAACTAAGAACCTAAAACTTTATAAAGAAGGATACTCTAGTGATGATTTAATATTTAATCTCATGGGAAGAAAAGTTTATTCAGAAGAATATATAGAAGATTTCATATTGCAAAAAGCAATAAGTTGTATATAGAAAGCTGTATCAAAGCTACTTCAATTTTGATGCAGCTTTATTTTTATTAATTAATATACTAAAATTTTTCTATGGTAAAACCACATATTAAACTATTATGATCATATATTCTTAAATCCTTAAAAATTTTCTTAGCTATTTCTAAATGTCCCCTATGATTTGCTCTTCCTTCTACTAACCATGATTCTATAAGCTCTTTTTGAACTTTGCTTAACCTATCCCAATACTCATAATTATCTATTAAGAATATTTCCTCTTCCTTAGAAACCTCTCTTATAACTTTTACATACCCTTCTATATCTCTTCCATTTTTTATTGGACTTTGTAATATAGGTATTGAGTTTATATTTTTAACCTTGCTTACTATATTAACTAAATTATGTTTAAATTCCTCTGGATTAATTTTTTCATTTCCTCCAATCATAATAAAAACAGCTTTAGGATTATATTTTGATACTAAATCTTCGAAGTTATTCATTAAATATTCTGAATTAACTTTTTCTGTACCAAAATTAATCATAAATTTTTCCCTTTTATTTATGCTTCCATCATTTAATTCCCATCTAATTCTCTCTTCCACATATTCAACATAATTTTTATAACCAAAGGTATCTCCTGTACCATTTGTATATCCATCCCCTAAAAACACCCATATACCCTTTTCATCTTCATTTATTAAATTTGTTATAGCTTCTAAATTATCATTTAAATTTTCTTTAGTATATTTAATTAATTCTTCTTGTGAAGGATTTTTATTACTTATGGTATTAAGAATTTCTTTGTTACACTTATTATCAACTTTTCTTTGAAGATAATTTTCTGCTTTTATTGGATAACTTAAATTACAGGTATAACTTTCTTCTTCAAAAATATCTAACTCCTTAAAAATAAATTTAACTATTTCTAAATGCCCCTTTTCATTAGGATGTATCAAATCACTAAGAAGCTCATTTTTAATATTAGAATTTTCTTTTTCTAAGTCCTCCCAATGACTATAATGATCTATTAACATTACATCATTTCCTCTAGCAACCTCTCTAAGAATATCCATATAAAATTTAAGACTTTTCCTACTTAAATCCATTTTTATTATGTTACTTGTTTGAAGGATTGGTATTGCTCCAATTCCTCTAACTTTATTAATAAGTTCTAATATATTTTTTCTATATTCTTCTAAAGGAACAATTTCATTTGATGAATCATTCATTCCAAGCATTATAAAAACAATATCAGGGTCACATATATCTACACAGATATTAAAATCTCTTATTATATCTCTAGTTGTAGCTCCTGAAACACCTGTATTAAAAATTATAATATTCTCTTTAACAATATTGTTTTTAAACTTTTCTTTTAATCTTTCTCTAAAGTGTTCTGTATAACTTCTATATCCTTTAGTATGAAGTGGCCCATGAGTTATGCTATCTCCAGTAAAAACAATATTTAGCCCCTTATCTCCTTCAATCATTATAATACCCTCTTTCTTATTTCCTTCTAACTTTAGTTTATATACCTTTTTACCTAAAAAATTAATATTTATTAAAAACTAAATTTTTATAAAATACTTAAATCTTTTGTAGGTTACTATTTAATTAATAATATCCCCCTATATGTTTATTAATTAAAGAATATTAATATGTTTAGAATTTAAGAGTTATAAAAGAAATACTTCTTTATTTAATTTTAATAAAAAAAAGACTTCAATAAAATTATGAAGTCTTCCAAAAAAATCTCTAAAAACAAAAAAGCATCGATTATAAATCGATGCTTGGTGCACCATCAGGGATTCGAACCCTGGACTCCCTGATTAAGAGTCAGGTGCTCTACCAACTGAGCTAATGGTGCATATTATATTTTTTAAAATGGAGCGGGTACCGGGAATCGAACCCGGGTATCCAGCTTGGAAGGCTGGTGTTCTACCATTGAACTACACCCGCATAAATGGAGCGGAAGACGGGACTCGAACCCGCAACTTTCACCTTGGCAAGGTGACACTCTACCATTGAGTCACTCCCGCATATTTTTATATTAATTTGGAGCGGGTACCGGGAATCGAACCCGGGTATCCAGCTTGGAAGGCTGGTGTTCTACCATTGAACTACACCCGCATAAGTGGTGCAGGTGAAGGGAGTCGAACCCCCACGCCGTAGGCGCTAGATCCTAAGTCTAGTGCGTCTGCCAATTCCGCCACACCTGCAAAACTATGTTTTTATTATAATATTTTTCAAATTCTATTTCAAGATTTTTTTGCAAATTATTTTCTAAAAACTTTAATTAACTTAATAACTTTTTTGAATTAAAATTTATAATATTGAGAACTTATTTCCACCTAAACCCTTATAATATCTTATATTCCAATTAGAATTTATTTTTATTTTATCCATTGACATACAAAAATAATAAACTTATAATCTAAAGTAAATATTATAAATTTATTAACACAATGAAGAGACGAGTAAACTTTGGTACATTTTCAGAGAGAAGGTACAGTAGCTGTAAGTACTTTTAAATGGAATTAGTTGAAGACTACCTCTGAGTGACTCTAATCCAGTCCGTCATAATCACGTTACGATTAATTTTAAGTGGTACTTTATTTTTAATTATTAAAGTACAAATTGGGTGGAACCACGGGAATATACACTCTCGTCCCTTTTCTATATTTAGAAGAGGGATGAGAGTTTTTATTTTATATGAATGAAAATTAAAAGAAATTTATTTTGAAAGGAGAAATTAATATGATAAAAATTACACTTAAAGATGGTTCAATAAAAGAAGTTGAAGCTGGACTATCAATTTTTGAAATAGCTCAAAGCATAAGCCAAGGACTAGCTAGAAATGCTTGTTGTGGTATATTAAACGGAAAAGTTGAGGACTTAAGATTTATAGTTAATGAAGATTCTTCATTAGAAATCTGTACTTTTGATTCTAAAGAAGGTCAACATGCTTTTAACCACACTGCTTCTCATGTATTAGCAGCTGCAGTTAAAAGATTATTCCCTCAAGATAAATTAGCTATAGGACCATCAATAGATAATGGTTTCTATTATGATTTTGATACTGAAAAACCATTCTCTGCTGACCAATTAAACAAATTAGAAGAAGAGATGAAAAAAATAATAAAAGAAAATCCTGAAATAAAAAGATTTGAACTTCCTAGAAACGAAGCTTTAGAACTTATGAAGGATGAACCTTACAAAGTTGAACTTATAAATGATCTTCCAGAAGGTGAAGTAATTTCATTCTACCAAATAGGTGATTTTGTTGACCTTTGTGCAGGACCTCACTTAATGGCTGTTAAACCAATAAAAGCAGTTAAATTATTAAGATCTACTGGTGCTTACTGGAAAGGTGACGAAAAGAACAAAATGCTTTCAAGAGTATATGGAACTGCTTTCCCTAAGAAATCAGAATTAGATGCTTATTTAGAAGCTTTAGAAGAAGCTAAGAAAAGAGACCATAATAAATTAGGTAGAGAGCTTGGAATCTTTACTACTGATGAAAATGTAGGTCAAGGTCTTCCATTATTAATGCCAAAGGGAGCTAGAATAATCCAAACTCTTCAAAGATGGATAGAAGATGAAGAGCAAAGAAGAGGATATGTTTTAACTAAAACTCCTTTAATGGCTAAAAGCGACCTTTACAAAATTTCAGGACACTGGGATCACTATAAAGATGGTATGTTCGTTTTAGGTGATGAGGAAAAAGATAGTGAAGTATTTGCTTTAAGACCAATGACTTGCCCATTCCAATACGCAATATATAACTCAACTCAACACAGTTATAGAGACTTACCAGTAAGATTTGCTGAAACTTCTACTCTATTTAGAAATGAATCTTCAGGAGAAATGCACGGTCTTATAAGAGTAAGACAATTCACTCTTGCTGATGGACACATAGTATGTACTCCAGAGCAATTAGAAGATGAATTCAAAAATACTGTTGACTTAGTTAAATACGTTATGGAAACTTTAGGAATAGCTGATGATATTACTTACAGATTCTCAAAATGGGATCCAAACAATACTGAGAAATACATCAATGATCCTGAAGCTTGGGAAAATACTCAAAATATAATGAGAGAAATATTAAACCACTTAAATATAGACTTTACTGAAGCTGATGATGAAGCTGCTTTCTATGGTCCAAAACTTGATATCCAATTCAAGAATGTTCATGGAAAAGAAGATACAATCATCACTATCCAAATAGACTTCGCTTTAGCTGAAAGATTTGGAATGTACTACATCGATAAAGATGGAGAAAAGAAACGTCCTTACATCATTCACAGAAGCTCAATTGGATGTTATGAAAGAACACTAGCAATGCTTATAGAAAAATATGCAGGTGCTCTTCCAACTTGGATAGCTCCAGTTCAAGCTAAAGTTCTTCCTTTATCAGATAAATATGCTGATTATGCAAATGAAGTTGTTGAAGAATTAAGAAGAAGAGGAGTTAGAGTTGAAGCTGACCACAGAGCTGAAAAAATCGGTTATAAAATAAGAGAAGCTAGATTAGAAAGAACTCCTTACATCTTAGTTGTTGGAGAAAAAGAAGCTGAAAACAAAGAAGTTTCTGTAAGAAGCAGAAAGAACGGTGAAGAAGGTGCTATGCCTTTAGCTGACTTCGTAAACAGAATAGTTCTTGAAATAGCTAACAGAGAAAACTAAGAAAATACAAAGTCTAATTAACTAAAAATATAAATATATTCTGAGGATTAATGTATTTCACTAAGAATTTATAGTAATCATTCCAAGAAATTTACTAAAGATTGAAAACTAGCTTCGCGTCGAACATTCAATCTTCTTAACGCAAATTTCTTTCCATGATTACTTAAATTCTAAAGTTCATACATATATCCTCTTCATACTATTTATATTTTTAATAAGCTTATATTAATAACATTTTAATTTATAATCAAAAAAGAACTTGGAAGTATTCCTATGAAATCCATAAGGAATACTCCAAGTTTTTTTATTTTAAAAGAAATATTAATTTAAAATATTAAGCAAACAAATCTATACTAAATAAGATTAATAATATTTTATAGTTATTATTAATTTTGATAAATTTAATCTATATTCATAATAAACTTACTTAATCATACTCTAAATAAATCATAAATTTTGTTTTAAAAACTAAAATTTGCTGTCGTCTATGCTTTCTAAGTATTCATCCACTACTCCTACTACACTTTCAACACATCCATTTTCAAATGGTGATTTTAAGTTAGCATATTTTAATAAGCCTAAGAATGTCTTAGTTCCACCTATGTTACATAGATTTAAATAATCTTCCCATGCTTTTTCATGATTTTCTCTATCTTTTTTCCAGAATTGAAGTGCACATATTTGAGCTAAAGTATAATCAATGTAATAGAATGGTGATAAGAATATATGGTTTTGTTGGAACCACCAACCACCTCTTTCTAGGAAATCACATTCATCGTAGTTTTTATGTGGAAGATATTTTTTCTCTATTCTTCTCCATGCATCTTTTCTTTCCTTTGGTGTACATTCTGGATTTTCATATACAAAGTGTTGGAATTCATCAACTGTTACTCCATAAGGAATAAATTTAATGGCATCTCCTAAGTGATAGAATTTATATTTATCTGTATCTTCTTTAAAGAATAAATACATCCAAGGCCAAGTAAAGAATTCCATACTCATTGAGTGTATTTCACAACTTTCCATAGTTGGCCATTGACACTCTTGCATTTCTATCCAAGAACTTCTAAAGTTTTGGAATGCATGGCCAGCCTCGTGAGTTAATACATCTACATCCCCAGCTGTTCCATTAAAGTTTGAGAATATAAATGGAGCTTTATAGTTAGGGAAATTAGTACAATATCCTCCAGCTGCCTTTCCTTTCTTAGCAACTAAGTCCATTAAATCATTCTCAACCATAAAGTCAAAGAATTCTTTGGTTTCCTTTGAAAGCTCTGAATACATTACCTTTGCATTTTCAACTATCCACTTTGAATCTCCCTTTGGAGTTGGATTCCCACTTAAGAATTCAAATTTTTCATCATAATATTTTAAAGTTTCAAGTCCTAATCTCTTAGCTTGTCTTTCATATAATTTACTATCTATAGGAACTATAAACTCTTCAACTTGTTTTCTGAAGTTTTCAACCATTTCCTTATTATAGTCATATCTTCTCATTCTTACATAGCCTAATTCCACAAAGTTATTAAAACCAAGCTTTTTAGCTATTTTTGTTCTTACCTTTACAAGTTTATCAAAGATATCATCTATTTCATCTTCATGCTTCACAAAGAAGTTATATTTAGCTTCTGATGCTCTTTTTCTAACTTCTCTATCCTCTGATGTTACAAAAGGAACTAATTGTGCTAAGGTTCTTTCCTCTCCATCAAATTCAATTTTAGCTGAAGCAATAAGTTTTTGATATTGACTACCTAATTTATTTTCAAGTTGCATATCCTCTATTACTTCTTTTGAAAAACTCTTTTGAGAATACTCTGCCTCTTTTATTATAGTTTCACCATAATAATCACCTATTTGATCCTTAAATGGTGAACTTAATAATGCTTTATAGAATTCATTATTAACTTCTTCAATAAGAGGAGAATTTTCATCCCAGAAATCACTTTCTTCATTATAGAATTCATCCTCAGTATTTATTGTGTGTCTAACTTCTGATAAGGCCATCATAGTTGATGTATTATTTCTTATCTTATTTATTTTTCCTATTACTTCTTTAGCCCCATTAAAGTCCTTTGCTTCTTCTAACTCTTTTATAAAAGATCTAATATCTTCTCTATCTTTTTCTATATTAGGTCTTTCATATTTAAAATCTTCAAATTTCATTGTTTACCCCACCTCACAATTATATTTTATATAATTCTGACATAAGTAAAATTTATTATCAATAAAGTAAAATTATCAAAAATATTATTTTACTATTATGATTTTTTTAAACTAATAATTTTCTCTTCACTTATTATTAAATCAACCTTCTCATCAAAGAATTCATGTGGAATTTCATCAAAAACTTGAAAATCATAACATAAAGCAACTCTCTTACTATTAGGGTATTTACTTAAAAATCTATCGTAAAATCCTCCCCCATATCCTAATCTATTTCCCTTTAAATCAAAGGCTAAACCAGGTATTATAATTAAATCAACTTCCTCACTTATATCTTCACATTCAATGCTTGGTTCTAATATTCCAAAGGCACCACTTTCATTTAATTGAAGTAAAGATTCTATTTTCAAAGCCTTCATTTGTCTTTCTTTTAAACTAACAGGAATAACTTTAGGAACTGCAACTTTTTTATCTGAAACTAATAATTCTTTTATTATCTCAACTGTATTTACTTCAGAGTCCATATTTACATATATAAATACAACCTTACTATTCTTATATATATCACTTTCCAAAAGAGTTTTTCTTATTTTTTCATCAGCCCTTAACTTAGTATCTCTATCTATATTTTCTCTTTTTAGCTTAATTTCTTTTCTTAACTCTCCCTTATCCATATGAAATTCCTCCTCATAGACTTTTAATAATTTTACCATATTCTGTATTGCAATACTATATAAATACACTTAATATTCTTTTCGTATAAATGCATCATAATAAAAAATAATGTGCTGTATCAAAATATAATAATAAAACTTACAAACATATTCCGAGAATTACTTCTTCATACTGTTTGTAAGTTTTATAAAAATCTATTTTGATACACGACCAAGTCTATTAAATTATTTTCTAGCTACTATTGTAAAAGTCTTTGGAATCCCTTTATCAAAAACATCACTTGATAAATTAGGCTCCTCTGTTAAACTTTCTATCTTAAGTCCAGTATTAGCAACGGCAGTTACTATTTCTCCTAAATTCCACTTACGTAAAAATACTTTTTCTACTTCTCCTTCTTCTAAGTATTTTGAGTAAGCAACTTCTTTTTCCTCTAATGAAGTATCAAAGTAATCTCCTGTAACCTTATGTTTTCTTACCTTTGCTGTAGAACCCCTTGAAGTTATTAGTTTAGTTGATACTGGATGAAAATCTCTTAATACAGCTTTCCCTCCATCCTTTAATAAACTATGTATAACATTCATAAAAGGAGATAAATCTGAGAAATAATGAAGTATTCCCATCTCTGCAAATACTATATCATAATCTCCACTCATAACTTCTTTAGGCATTTTTAAAACATCACTTAGAATGAAGTTAATCTTTACTCCGCAAGCCTCAGCTAAATCTAAAGCATATCTTCTATTTCCTTCTGAGAAATCCACTACAGTAACATCTGCCCCTAATAAAGCTAATGCAACAGCCTTATTTCCATTAGAGCCCATAAGATTAAATATCTTCTTTCCTTTAACATCTCCAAATTTATCTAACAAAACATTTAATTTTTTCTCAGGCATAGATTTAATTTTCTCTGCTGCTTCCTTAGCAGTTCCAAATCTCTTTACCCAAGCATTGTATGTCTCTTTATTCCAAGCCTCTTCATTTTCATTTATACATACTTTTTTATCTTCTAAAATATTATTTTCTTGAAATTTTTCCACTGTAAATACCTCATTAATTAATATTAGCTTATTCCTCAGAATTATGAGGTTTTAGCGAAAGTATTATACTTCAATAAAAATCATTTTTCAATATATTTTTCACTAAAAATAAGGAGTGTTTAAAATCACTTTATAGCATTTTAAATACTATTTTAATGATTTAAACACCCCTAACACATATAAATAAGGTTAAAATTTTAAGCTAATTTTATATTAAATTCTTTCAGCACCAATTGCTGCTTCTAAATCTCTTATTATTACATTTACTATATCTAACTTACCCTTAGCATAGTCTTTCTCTTCTAACCAGTTTAACCCTGTTTCAAGGCACTTTTTAGTTTCCTTATACTCTGCTAATAATTTTAATAAACTCTCATTATTCATATTCAAAATCCCCCTTTTTTTATTCAACAGTTACTGATTTAGCTAAGTTACGTGGTTTATCAACATCAAATCCTTTAGCTTTAGCTACATAGTATGAGAATAATTGTAATGGTACAACACTTAAAACTGGTGATAATAAGCTTAATGTTTCTGGTATTTCTATTAATCCTTCAAACATTTTTCTCTTACTTTCTTCCATGTCACCTTTAAAGCAAACACCTAAAACGTTAGCTCCTCTTGTAACAACTTCTTGAACATTACTTATCATTTTATCCATAAGCTCTCTTTGAGTTAATAATGATACTACTGGAATATCTTTTTCTATAAGAGCTATTGGTCCATGTTTAAGTTCTCCACCTGCATAAGCCTCTGAGTGAATGTAAGAGATCTCTTTAAGTTTTAATGATCCTTCCATTGCAACTCCATAATCCATACCTCTTCCTAAGAAGTATAAATCTTTTTCTGTAGATGCTTTAACTGCAAACTCTTTTATTAAATCTGTATTTTTAAGGATTTCTTCAACTTTTTCTGGTAATTCAAGCATTGCTTTTTTGATTTCCTCAATTTCTTCTACTGATTTGCTTCCTTTTAATTCAGCAAAGTGTAATGCTAATGTGTACATAGCAATTAATTGAGTTACATATGCTTTTGTTGATGCAACAGCTATCTCTGGACCAGCCCATGTATATAATACATCGTTAGCTTCTCTTGAAACTGAGCTTCCTACTACGTTAGTTACAGCTAACACTCTTGCACCTTTTGCTTGTCCATCTCTTAAAACTGCTAAAGTATCTGCAGTTTCTCCTGATTGGCTTAATACTATTATTAAAGTTTTATCTGTAATAACAGCATCTCTATATCTAAATTCTGAAGCTATATCCACTTCTACTGGTATTCTAACTAATTTTTCTATAGCGTATTTTCCAATAACTCCAGCATGGTAAGCTGTTCCACAAGCAACTATATATACTCTATCAACATTATCTAAATATTCTTTAGTTATTGATATATCATCTAAAGTTACTTCTTTTCCTTCCATTATTCTTGAAGTCATTGTATCTTTTATAGCTTTTGGTTGCTCGTTAATTTCTTTTAACATGAAATCTTCATATCCACCTTTTTCAGCAGCATCAACATTCCATGTTATATGATAAACTTCTTTTTCCACTGGATTTTTTTCTTCATCAAAAAGAGTAACTCCATCATTTGTTAATACTACAAACTCTTTATCTTCTAAAAGATAAACTTCTCTTGTATGATTTAAAACTGCTGGGATATCAGAAGCTATGAAATATTCTTTTTCTCCTAATCCAACTATTAATGGACTATCTTTTCTTACAGCTACTAATTTTTCTGGCTCATCATTACATATAACTCCAATAGCATATGAACCTTCCATGTGTTTAGTAGCTTCCATAACTGCATCTAATAAATCACCTTTATAGTAGAAATCTACTAAGTTTGGAATAACTTCTGTATCAGTTTCTGATTTGAATTCATATCCTTTTTCCATTAACCAGTTTCTTAATTCATTGTAGTTTTCAATGATTCCATTGTGAACTACAGCTATTGTTTCTTTATTATTTAAATGAGGATGTGAGTTAACATCTGATGGTTCTCCATGTGTAGCCCATCTAGTATGTCCTATTCCGATTCCACCCTCTATTGGATTTTCATTTAACATTCCTTCTAGGTTTGCTAATCTTCCTTTATGCTTTTCAGCCTTTATCTTATTATCTTCTAAAACTGCAACTCCTGCTGAATCATATCCTCTATACTCTAATTTTGATAATCCTTCAACTAATATATCTGTTGCCTTTTTCTGTCCTACGTATCCAACTATTCCGCACATATTATTTTCTTCCTTCCCTTTTGTAAAATTATATTCTAACTTTCAAAATAAGCTTTATATAACTTCTTACTGCATAGAAGGTTTGAAACACCCAATTGGCTTTGTCCTTAAAATCACTTTTAAGCTTTAACCAATCTTTTACGGTAGTGCTTTACCGTGGGGCATCCGCCGAAAATTCGATACTCCCCAACCTCGTCAACTTAAATTTATTAAGAATCTTAATAATCATTTTAATCTACTAAAGTTAAATTACTTATTAGTCTATCAATAAAACTTTAAGTTCTGGCGCTTTAATCTATTATTTTGAAAGTTAATATATTCTATGCATCATCTTTCTAAAAAGCCACAAACTTATTCTAACACTTTTTTAAAAAAATTCAAGCTTTTAAAGCTTATTTTAGTTCATTTTTAGTTATTTTCATTTATTTTTAAGAAATATTTTTAATTATCTGTCTATACCTCTATATTTCTTTCGTTTAATATATTAATGTATAGTTGTATAGACATCTATAGTATTTGATTTTAAAATTAACTTTTTAAACTCCATATTATAAAAGAAATTTTTATATTTATTTCTTTCATTTTCAACTTCAAAGTATAATTAATTTATAAATTCTTTCCATTATTTAAAATTTCTCAGTAAAAAAGCTTACTTATTTATAGTAATTAATTTTTATGCTTTAATTTCTTATAAAAAAATCTTGGAATAAGTAAATATCTATCTTTAACTGTTCCTTTTCCTAGGAAAAATCATATTATAAATACTATAAAAATAATTTAGGAGATTTTTTATGAGCTATACTACAGAAAAGCAACCTCAAGGAAAAGCCTTGGATATAAAAGGATTTTTAAGGGAAGCTTTAATCTCAGAAATAGTTGCCATCAATGGTTATAGTAAACATATAGATGAAATTGCTTTAGTAGAGATAAAAGAATTATTACATCACATAATGGAAGATGAAAAAAGACACTATGGTCAATTTTTAGAAGCTCTTAGAAGATATGATAAAGAAGAATTTGAAGTATATGTAGAATCAGTTGATCATGTAGAAATAAAAGACAAACCTTTAAAGAAAATATATCACGAAAATAAAAAATTAACTGCTTATAGTATTTTAAATAAAATTCGAGATGATATTAAAGGAGAATACGAGGCCATATTACTCTATGATGATTTAATAAATAAAATAGAAGATAAATGCCTTGTTAAAATGATAAGAGATATAACTAAGGATGAAAAGGAACATGTTGAAGAACTTACCCTTGCCTTAATGAGACTTGATTCAGATAAATATGGACCAATTGAAGAAAATTAATATAATTTTTAATAATAAAATAAATAAAAATATTTTAAATCATAAAAAGCTATAAATAACATGAATAGTTTTAAATAAAATTATCATGTATTTATAGCTTTTATAATTCTATGGTTTTATATAATATTTTTATAATTTAATATAATATATTAATTACATTTAGCTTCTATCATTCTTGCTAAGTTATGAGCCATTTCATCTATCTCAGCTTGATTTTCACCTTCAAGCATAACTCTTACTAATGGTTCTGTACCTGATGGTCTTATTAATACTCTTCCGCAACCATCTAAAGCAGCTTCCATTTTCTTGATTTCAGCTATTATTTCTTCATCTTCTTCATGAATATTTTTCATGTTATTAGGTACTTTTGCGTTAACTAAAACTTGTGGTAATACCTTCATTACATTTTTTAATTCAAATAAAGATTTTCCAGTTCTCTTAACTATGCTAGCTACTTGAAGTGCAGTAACAAGTCCATCTCCAGTTGAGTTATGATCTAAGAATATGATATGACCTGATTGTTCTCCACCTAAAGAATATCCTTTAGCTAACATTTCTTCTAATACATATCTATCTCCAACTTTTGTAACTGCAGTATTTATTTTTTCATTCTTACAAGCTATCATTAGTCCTAAGTTACTCATTACAGTTACAACTAGAGTATCATCTTTTAATCTACCTAATTCTTTTAAGTATTTAGCACATATTGTTAAGATGAAATCTCCATCAACTAAGTTTCCTTGCTCATCAACAGCTAAGCATCTATCTGCATCTCCATCAAAAGCAAATCCCATATGACATTTTTTCTTAACAACATACTCCATTAATTCTTCTGGATGAGTTGATCCACAATTTTCATTTATATTAGTTCCATCTGGATTATCATTTATTACAAATATTTCTGCTCCTAATTCTCTGAAGGCTCTAACAGCAGCTTCGTGAGATGCACCATTTGCACAATCTAAAGCTACTCTTAATCCTTCTAAAGATATTCCTATTGTATCTTTAGCAAAGCTTATATAATCTTCTAAAGCAGCTTTTTCTATTATTTCTCTTCCTAAATTAGCTCCTGTTGGTGAAGGTACATTTTCAAAACCACTTTCTATAACTCTTTGTATTTCATCTTCTAAATCATCTGATAATTTATATCCCTTATCATCAAAGAATTTTATTCCATTATATTCAACTGGATTGTGTGAAGCTGATATCATAACTCCAGCGTCTGCTCCATATACTCTTGTTAAGTGAGCTACCGCTGGTGTTGGAACTACTCCTAAGCATACTGCTTCTGCTCCAACTGATAATATACCTGCAACTAAAGCAGCCTCTAGCATATCTCCTGATATTCTAGTATCTTTTGCTACTAATATCTTAGGTTTATGAGTTCCCTCTGTTAAAACATAAGCTCCAGCTCTACCTAAGTTATATGCTAATTCTGCTGTTAATTCAGTATTTGCTATTCCTCTAACTCCATCTGTTCCAAATAATCTTGACAATTTATGTCACCCCTCTAATAAATTTATATTATACTTATATTTAATTAAAATACCTATAATTTTGCTACTTAATTAATACTTTTTACACTTTCAAAGAATACTGTATGTAATGCTATTTGTCAAATATTAGTTATTAAAAATTAAAATTTTCTTTATATTTTATAGTCATTTTTTATGTTACCACATGAATAAAATATATTTATTACTAAAATATTATTTTTAGCTTGTTTTAGTTAACATTATTTTCACTAATTATTGCATAGATTTATTTATATTAATATAATATCTCATCAATATTAGCATATACTTGAAACTATAAAGGTAATAAATTTATGTCTATTTAAAGAGCTATAAATTTTATATTTCTATATATCCTACATAAATATTGGTGAAAACATTTTAATTATGGACATAAGTCTCATTACGCCTTAAAATATTAATTGAGTGATATAAAAGAAAGGGGATAATTTACATGACAACTAATGAATCTAATTACATAGATGAAAATAAAAATCCTATAGAAACTGAAGATTTTGCTAAAGCTTTAGCTGCTGAAGAAGAAAATTCTTGTAAGAGAAAAAAAGAAGTAATTGAGAAAATAAGAAGCTTAGCAAAAAGTGCTCAAAATTGGAAAGAAGCTAATAAAGAATTCAACGCTCTTCTTGAAGAGTTTAACAATATTTATTACTATGACCAAGAAACTGAGAATACCCTAAAAAGTGAATTAAGAGAAGCTAAAAATGAATTCTATACTGCTAGAAAAGAATTCTTTGAAAAAGCAAATGAAGGTTTCAAAGAAAATGCTGAAAAGAAAGAAGATGTTATAAAAAGACTTGAAGCTTTAGTATATACAAGTGATATAAAAGCTTGCGATATGTTAGCTAAATCTTTATCTGAAGAATTCTATGCTATAGGCTTTGCAGGTAAAGAATTAAACACTGAATTATATGATAGATTTAAAAAGGCTAGAAATGCAGCTCAAGAAACTAGAAAAGCTGCTATGGAAGGCTTAAGAGAAGAATTCGGAAATAAAGCTGATAGAAAAAGAGAAATTATCTCAGAACTTAAAGCTTTAGTTAATAATGAAAACTGGAAAGAAGCTACTGAAAAGTTCAATGCTCTTTGCGATGAATTCAAAGGTATAGGTTTCTCTGGAAAAGAAGGAAATGAAGAAATTTCTCTAGGATATAAAGAAGCTAAGGATGCTTTCTTTGCTAAGAGACAAGAATTTTTTGATGCCCTAAAAGCTGAGAACAAAGTTAATATAGAAAAAAGAAAAGCTCTTATAGAAGAATTAAAGAAACTATATGAAAATGATAGTTGGAAAGAAGCTTCTGCTAAGGTTAAAGAAATAAGTGATGAATTCTTTAAAATAGGATTCTGCGGAAAAGAAGAAAATGAAAAACTTATAAACGAGTTTAAAGAAATAAGAGATGGTTTCTACGCTGCTAGACAAGAATATTTTGATAAGATAAATGCTGCTAGAGCTAATAAACAAAAAGATTTCTTAAACTCTTTACTTAAAAATAAAGATGAGTTTGTTAAAAAGCTAAAAAAATATATTAGCCAAGATGAAGAAAGACTTTCTGACTTTACTAACAGATTATTTAATGTTAGACCTGGAAACAATTCTTTAGAAACTATTGAAAAATACCAAGAAATAGTTGAAGATATCAAAGGTAGAATTGAAAGCAATAAAGCTAAAGTTAAAGAAGTTCAAAATGAAATGCATGAAATAAGAAATGAACTAAACAATTTAAAATAAAAATATAGGTTATTATATAGAAAAATATATTTTTTATATTATTCTATATTTTATTAACTTATAAATATTTAAAATACCCCTTAAGTAGATTTAAGAAAACCACCTTTTAAAATCTACTTAAGGGGTATATTTTTTACTAAACTATATAATTTAAACTTTTATAATCATATAATTCAAACTTTCGTATTAAATTATATAGTTTCTAAGTATCTTACTTATTTATATAGCATTATAAATAAAATTACTTTTCCATAAAATAATCATATATCTTCTTTAGGTAATATTATAGTAAACTTACTTCCTTCACCTAGTTTACTCTCTAACTTAACTTCTCCTCCATGAGAAGATACTATGGATTTAACTATGGTTAGTCCTATTCCTGTTCCTCCAGTAGCTCTAGTTCTAGATTTATCTGCCCTATAGAATCTTTCAAAGACATATTTTAAATCCTCTTCTGAAATACCTATACCTTGATCTTCTATTGATATTATAACCTTATTATCTTTTAATTTTTCTTCTATAAAAATAGTACTTCCCTCATTTGAATACCTAATAGCATTTGAAAGAATATTTACTAAAGCCTGTGTTATTTTATCCTTATCACAATATAAATTAATATTCTTTTTTTCATATTCTATCTTTATATTTTTGCTTTTTGCTAAATTAGAAAATTGAAATATTACAAAGCAAATTATATCACTTATATTCACATTATCCTTTTTAAGCTTAATAGAAGACTCATCATACTTATTTAACTTTTGCATATCACTTACTAAGGACGATAATCTTTCTGCCTCTTCCTTAACACTTAGTAACCTTTCCTCTGTAGGTTCCCATATGCCATCTATCATTGCCTCTAAGTGAGACTGTATATTTGTTAAAGGAGTTTTTAACTCATGAGAAATATCCCCAGTAAGTCTTTTTCTTATATTCTCTTGCTCTTTTATACTCTGTGAAAGATTATTTATGGAATTTATCAAATCATTTATCTCTAAAATATCTGTATTTATCTCAATTTTCTTGTCATACTCTCCTTTAGAGATATACTTCGCCTTTGTCATGAGCTTATTTATTGGTCTTGTTATGGATCTTGAAATTATAAATCCCATTATTGTAGATGCTAAAATAAGTAAAACTCCAATACCTAATATTATCTTATTTACTATATCCAGAAAAACTAATTCATTCTGCATATAAAATATAGGACCATAAAATTTTACCCTAACCTCTCCAATTTTTTCTCCACTCTTTATTAAAGGATAATACACAGGTTCAAATTGACTTGTTGTAGAGCCATATTTCCCTTCCATAGAACTTTTTATAAAATTCATAATTCTATTGCATTTATCCTTAGAGTTTTTTTCTATGTTCATTATTTCCTTATCTTCTTTATCATATAAAGCAACTATAATCCCTTTATCTAAGGAATTATAAGTTATCTTCTCTATATTCTTATAATTCCACTCATTATCGGAATATTGTTCACTTAGCTCCATCAAAATGTTTTGTACTGTATTCTGATTTTTAATCATAATATAGTCACCAAATTTTTTATCAAAATAAAATTTAGATATGACCACAGTAAGTAAAGTTACAATTATTATGATAACTATAGATGGAACTATAACCTTAAAATTTAAACTTTTATATTTTCTTACCTTCAAATTTATATCCCACCCCATATACAGTTACTATGAACTTAGGTTTTCTAGTATTTTCTTCTATTTTACCTCTTAAATTTTTTATGTGAGAATCTATAACCCTATCAAAGCTATCACTTTTATCCCCTAATACTAACTCTATTATTTCGTCTCTAGTAAAGATTTTCTTTGGATAGCTACTTAGGCAAAGAAGTATATTAAACTCTGTTGATGTTAGAGTGATTAATTCATCTCTAACCCATACTTCTCTTGTATCTACATTAATTTTTAACTCTCCATTATTAAAGACTAAAATATCACTTCCCTCATTAGGACATGGTGTGCTTCTTCTAATAATAGCTTTTATTCTAGCAATCAGTTGTTTCACACTAAAAGGTTTTGTAACATAATCATCAGCTCCAATGTCAAAGCCTTCTAATAAATCCTCTTCCTCAGTCTTAGCTGTTATCATTATTATTGGAACACAACTCTTTGCCCTAATAACCTTACAAACCTCTTCTCCACTTAAATCTGGAAGCATAAGATCTAAAAGAATCAAATCTATTTTATTGTTATCAAATATTTTTAAAGCCTCTTCTCCATTACTACAAGAAAAAACACTGAAACCTTCTTTTTTCAAATAAGCTTCTAATACCTCAATGATTTTTTCTTCATCATCAACTAATAATATATTCAAACTTTCCACCTCTTATAAATAATTAGAATTTTCATTAGTTATATTTAAACTAAAAACTATATAAATAATATGTAGAATTATAAGCTTGTCCAATAAAATAAATAAATTTATTTAAAAAGAAGACTAAATATATAGTCTTCCTTCTAAATTAGTAAAATCAATATTTTATTATTCTTGTCTAAAAGTTGAACATTCTGTATTGTCTTGGTGTTGTGCATAATCACCTGAAATATCTATGCTTTCAGCATGACATTTACAGTTTTTATTGTAGCAGCATTTCTCAGCTTCACATGCAACGCTAGTTGCTGGCTCTGCAGGGCCCATATCAACAGCAGCGTTAGTAAATCCACCTTTCTCAACAAAGCTTCCACAACAAGTAGCTTCTGAATGATTAGCAAATGAACCATTTACTTTTATTGAATTTAATGAACACATATCATTTTGATTATATGCACAGTTATCTACACCACAGCTTAAATTTGGCATACTATATCCCTCCTTAAGTATTAATGATAGTAGTATGCCTCTTTTTAAAATAATTATTCTTCTAATTATTTCTCATCTAATCTATTTAAGATATTATTGTAACCATCTGCTCCATAGTTTAAACATCTATTTACTCTACTTATAGTAGCTGTTGAAGCCTTAGTCTCTTCTGCAATTTCAGTATATGTTTTTTTCTCCCTAAGCATTTTTGCAACATGTAATCTTTGCGCTAATGCTTTTAGCTCTGAAATAGTGCATATATCTTCAAAAAAATTATAACATTCATTTATATCTTCTAACTTTAATATAGCCTCAAATAAAAAATCTAAATCCTTACCTTTTAGTTTAGATTGTACTCCATTCATATAATCTTCTCCTTCAACTACTGGTATATTAATATAACTCTATAATAGTTAAATATTTTTTCTTTATTAAGTTAATTATATCTCTTTATCATAATAAATAAAATAATACTTGTATTAGAACTAATTTAATCTTGATAAATTATACCTTAGTATTAGAGCTACCCTTTGGATCTGTTAATGGTCTTAAGGAATTCCATCCCTTCTCAAGCTTTTCATAAACAGATTTAGTTGGTATTAGCCATACTTCTCCAGTCCCCCTAAATACATTTAAAAGCCCTTCTCCTCCAGTAGCTGTAGATACTAGTGATTTTGATGACTTTTCAACTGTAAACTCAATATCTCCAGTTCTCAATATGGCAAAATTTCCATCAACCTTTAACACATCATTATTTATTTTACATTTAAATACCTCTTCCTCAGGTACTGGTATTTCTAAAACCACTATTCCATTTCCTGAAAGCTTAGTTTGAAATACTCCCTCATTTCCTAAAACCATAGAGGATAAAGATTTATTCATGTGGGCAGTTATTTCTACACTACTTTCACAAGCGTAAAATAATCCATCATCAACTATTATTTCATCATCTTCTAATTCAATTAAGGCATAATGACCAAAGGAAGGTTCTAAAAATATATCCCCTGTTCCTTCATATTTAGGTTTAAATGTACTCTCTCCTGTAACTTTACTAGAAAAAAGTTTTTTACCTAATCCTATTGGCCCACCAATCTTATTTTTCATAGATATTGGACCTCTCATATAGCTTAAGGCTCCCTTTTCTATATTTACAGAGCTATCTTCTAAAATAATTCTTACCTGTCTAAGCTTTATATTAGCTTCCTTCATTTGATTTAGTTTAACTGCAAGCTCTAAGGAATTTCCTCCCTTTAAACTATCATACTCTAAAACCTGAAATACAGAATCTCCTCTCATTTCAGTTATCATATTAATTTTATTTTCTATATTCAATGATGTTCTCATGTAAATCGCCCCTTTACGCTAAGTTCTTCCTTTAATTATATCCTAAAATTACAAACTTAATAATTACAAAAATTAAAAAAAGCTAGAGATCATTAAATTAATCTCTAGCAAAACATTTATATAAATATATCTTTGTGGACTTTTTTTAATTTTTTATGGTTTCCTAGAATATCCTCATAATAAACTCTAAGCATTTCTCCAACACTCCAAGCTTGAGCATAGCATCCCCTAGCTTTATAAGGATTATCACCATCAAAAATTTCAGCAATACTTCCTAAGCATTGATCTTTAATATGATCTTCCATATCTCTCATTAAAGAATCAACTAACTCTACAGCTTCTTTAGAATAATCATTTACCTTACAATAAGCTGTGAAAAATCCTCCAAGAGGAAATGCCCATGTTGTTCCTTGATGATAGGCCATATCTCTATCAAAAAGCTTTCCTATATAAATTCCATGATAATCCTTATGGTCTCTACTTAGACTTCTTAATCCATAGGGAGTATATAATTCTTCAAAAACCTTTTGAACAATATACTTTTCTTTTTCTCTATCTAACATTGTAAAAGGTAATGATACTGCCCAAATCTGATTAGGTCTTAAGCTATGATCCTTCTCATTATGATTTACAACATCGTAAAGATACTTTCCATCCTCATTCCAAAAAGCCTTATTAAATGAATCTTTAACCTTTTGCGCTAGCTCTTCGTACTCATTCTTTTCATCTTTTTCAAACTTATCTTTTAATAAGCCTGCTATTTTTAAGGCATTATACCATAAAGCATTTATTTCAACTGGTTTACCATGTCTAGGAGTAACCACTATACCATTTACTCTAACATCCATCCAAGTTACCTGATCTAATCCTGATCCAGCATTTATTAAAGAATCCTCTTCATCCATTTTTATTGAGAACTTAGTACCTTCTTTATAAGCCTTTATTATATTTTTTATAGTTTTATAAACTTCTTTCTCAACAAACTCTAAAGCTTCGTAACTATTAGCATAAAGCAAATAATTATAAACTGCATTTATAAACCATAAGGAAGCATCTACTGTATTATAAAGTGGCTCTTGTCCTTTTCCTGGGAACATATTTGGGATTAATCCATCTTTCTCATAAAGGCTAAAACTTCTTATAATATCTTTAGCATCTTCTAATCTTCCAGTTGACAAAGTTAATCCATTAATAGCAATCATAGCATCTCTTCCCCAATCTAAAAACCAAGGGTAGCCAGCTAAAATTGTTTTTCCCTTTATAGATTCTCTATTTACTATAAATTGATCCCCTGCAATAGGAAGATATTTAGCTAAAATTCTTGAATCATTAAAGGTATTTTTAAGATTATTTATTCTTTTCTCTTCATTTTCTATTATTTTTTCACAGTCAAAATTCTCTTCATTTTCTATAGTACAAAGTAAATAAATCTTTTTTCTTTCCTTAGGATTTAAATTTATTTCAACAGTTCCTGGAATGTAACATTTATCCACAAACTTATCACCTGTACTTTTATCCACATCATAATAAATTTTATCCACAATTTTATCAGTTTTATCTACTATTTTTCCACCATAAGTAAAAAATCTTATATTTATGTCCTCATTTAGCTGTGGAGTAAGTTGAATTTTATTTTTATCCACAGATTTTGAAAACTTTAAATTTTCTTCTCCACTACATACTCCTGGATTTCTAAAAGTAAATAATGGTTCAATATTTATTTTTGATTCTTTACTTCCGTTTAATATGTCATATTCTATTACTACAGTATTCTTTCCATATTCCATAGCAATCTTTTTATTTATAACTACTCCATCTACAAAAAATCTAAAATAAGGTAGTCCATCATAATAAAATCCTTGAAGATTTTTAAAGCCATCCACTATTTTATCTGTATATTTACAAGAACTCAACTGGTGAAGCTTTCCATTAATATTTATTTCCTCATTTAAATTTGAAAGAATCATGTATCTCTCTTCTGGAGAATTAGTACATGCTAATAATAACCCCTGATATTTTCTGCAGTTTGCTCCTATAGCAGTTCCTCCACAAAATCCACTTATGCCATTAGTAAGCATCCACTCTTTTTCTATCCCTCTGTCATAACTAATCCAATCTTTTTTTCCAAACTTCATAAATTGACACCCCTTAATTCAATATCTAAAGTACCCTTTTAACTATTTAACTATTTAACTATAAATTTCACAAATTTTAATTCTTTATATAAATTTAGAAAAGGCCTTGCACAAAACTCAAAAACAAACTTTAAATTTACACTTTAATAAAAACATAAATTCCTAACATCCAAATATAATTTGGATTTATACTAAGTTTTCAAGTTTTAGCAAAACCATTCCTCTGATTACTTATATTTCCTAGTTATATATAAAAACAACTTTTCATAAAACTTACAAAGAATATAAAGAAAATATCTAGCAATTTTCTCAATATGTTTGTAAGTTTTATTATGTTTTTATAAAGTTATTTTCCCTATTATTTATTAGTACATTTTTTAATTCCCCAGATGTCATCACAATATTCTTGTATTGTTCTGTCACTTGAGAACATACCTGCATTACAAGTATTTTCAAAGGCTTTTTTAGCCCATCCTAATTTATCTTTATAAGCTTCAAAGACCTTATCTTCAGTATCTTTAAATGCTTTGAAGTCTGCTAATAAGAAGTATTGATCTCCTTCTTCTAATAATGAATTATAAAGATCTTCAAAGTCACCAGTACCACCATCATCAAAAGTACCATCTACTAATGAATCTAAAACTCTCTTTAAATCTGCATCTGCTTCATAGTAAGCAACTGGATCATATTTTCCTTTTAGTTCTTCTATCTCTTCTACTTCTAATCCAAAGATAAAGTTATTATCTACTCCACTTTCTCTAACAATTTCTACATTAGCTCCATCATTAGTTCCGAAAGTTGGTGCACCATTTAACATGAATTTCATGTTTCCTGTTCCTGATGCCTCTTTACCAGCTGTTGATATTTGTTTTGATACATCTGCTGCTGGGAATAATTTTTCTGCATAAGAAACTCTGTAGTTTTCTACAAATACAACCTTTATTTTTCCTTTTATAGATTCATCATTATTTATAAGTTTAGCAACTTCATTTGTCAACTTAACTATTGATTTAGCTCTCTTATATCCTGGGAAAGCCTTTGCTCCATATATAAATGTTACCTTTGGTATATCCATATCTGGATTTTCTTTTAATCTATAATATAAATCTAAGATATATAGAGTATTTAATAATTGTCTCTTATACTCATGTAATCTCTTAATTTGTATATCAAATATTGAATCTGGATCTAACTGAACGCCTTCATGTTCTTTAATATAAGCAGCTAATTGTTCTTTCTTAGTGTGCTTAATATCCATGAATCTTTTTAAAACTTCTTCATCATCTTTATATTTTTCTAATCCTTTTAATAAGTCTAGATTTTTAACCCAATCTTCGTTTCCTAAAAGTTCAGTAATTAAAGCTGATAACTCTTGGTTACATAGTCTTAACCATCTTCTTGGAGTTATTCCATTTGTTTTGTTTTGGAACTTCTCTGGATATAATTCATACCAGTTTTTAAGCTCAATATTTTTTAATATATCTGTGTGTAATTTAGCAACACCATTAACAGCAAACCCTACATGTATTGCTAAGTTAGCCATTCTAACTTTTCCATCATTAACTATTCTAAACTCTTCTATCTCTTCCTCTGAGTATCCTTTTTCTTCAAGGCTAACTATGAACTCTGCATCTATCTTTTCAATTATTTCTAATATTCTTGGGAATAATTCCTCTATTAAGTCAACATCCCATTTTTCTAAAGCTTCTGCTAATATAGTATGGTTTGTATAAGCAAAAGTTTTTGAAGCTACATTGTAAGCTTCTTCAAAAGTAAATCCTTCTTCATCTACAAGAAGTCTTATAAGCTCTGGAATTGCTAAAACTGGATGAGTATCATTTAATTGAACAGCATGCATCTTTGCAAAATCTTCAGTAACGTTTCCAAAAACCTCTTTATGCTTTCTTATTATATCTTTTAGTGAAGCACTTACTAAGAAATATTGTTGTCTTAATCTTAATAATTTACCTTCTCTATTTGAGTCATTTGGATATAAAACTCTTGATATGTCTTCTGCTCTATTTTTAAGTTCTAATGCCTCATCATATTTTTGTTCATTGAATAATTTAAAATCAAATTCTTTTACAGGCTCACACTTCCATAGTCTTAAAGTATTTATATTTTTACTAGCGTATCCTATAATTGGGGTATCATATGGAATTGCTTTAACTGTCATATCTTCAAAATCAACAGTTACAAATTCATCCTCTTTTCTTATGCTCCAAGGTTCTCCATATTTTAGCCAGCTATCCACATCTTCTTTTTGGAATCCATCCTCAAAATATTGAGAGAATAAACCATTATTATATCTAATTCCATAACCTTTTAAAGGTACTTCTAATGAAGCTCCTGAATCCATAAAACAAGCTGCTAATCTACCTAATCCACCATTTCCTAAACCAGCATCCTCTTCTATTTCCTCAATTCTATTTAAATCAAAGCCAAGTTCATCTAAAACTTCTTTTACTTCATTATAAAGTCCTAAACTTATTAAGTTATTTCCTAAAGCTCTACCCATTAAATATTCAGCTGAAAAATAATATGCATTCTTTTCTTTCTCATAAAGTTCTTCTGTATGATTCCAGTCATCAACAATTCCCTCTAAAAGAGTTAGTGATAATGCATTGAAAATTTCAAAATCCTTAGCATCTTTAATTGAACTTTTACCATACTTTACTTTTAGATATCTCTCGATTCCTCTCTTTATTTGTTCTTTATTCATTAATATTCACCCTTCCATATAATTTTGTTATATCATATATTTTCTCTGCTAATTCATCAGTTAGAGCATCATATTTAACTCTCCATTGCCAATTGCCACCAAGAGTAGATGGATAGTTTATTCTTGCCTCATTTCCTAAGTTTAAGAAATCTTGCATTAGAGCTATAGCTGTATGTGATACACTGCTCCAAACTCCTCTGATAAACCCCCAGTTATACCCTTCCTCTTCAGTAAGTTTTAAATATTTTTTAGAATATTCCACATCTTCTCTATTTCCTGTAACTTCAAACCAACCTCTAAATGTATCATTATCATGAGTACCTGTATAAGCTATTGAGTTAACTGGATAATTATGTGGAAGATAATCACTTTCTTCTCTAGAATCAAAGGCAAATTGTAAAACCTTCATTCCTGGGAATCCAGTTTCATTTCTAAAATCTATAACCTCTTGAGTTAAATAACCAAGGTCTTCTGCTATTACATTAACCTCACCTAACTCTTCTTTAATTGCATTAAATAATTTTATTCCAGGGCCTTTAACCCACTCACCATTTACAGCAGTTTCATCTCCATATGGTATTTGCCAGTAAGCTTCAAACCCTCTAAAGTGATCTATTCTTAATATGTCATAAAGCTTAAAGCTTTCTCTTACTCTATCAATCCACCAAGAATATCCTGTGTCATCCATGTAGCTCCAATCATATATAGGATTTCCCCATAATTGACCTGTTTCTGAAAAAGCATCTGGTGGACATCCAGCAACCTTTTTAGGAATATTATTTTCATCTAATAAAAATGCTTTTGGATTTGCCCAAACATCTGCACTATCCTCTGCAACATATATAGGCATATCTCCAATTATCTTAATTCCAAAACTATTTGCATACTCTTTTAATTTATTCCATTGCTTAAAGAAATGATATTGTAAGAATACCCAGTAGTTTATTTCTTTTTCTAATTTAACTTTATATTCTTCTAAGGTCTTTTTATCTCTTAATCTTAATTTTTCATCCCATTCTTGCCAACTTACTAATTCGTTTTCATTTTTGATTGCCATATATAAAGCATAATCTTCAAGCCAAAGTTTATTTTCTTCTCTAAACTTTTCAATTTCTTCTTTATTCTCATCTAAAGATTTTTCATATGCTACTCTTAACACTCTCATCTTCTTGTCAAATAATAAAGCATAATCTATTTTTTCTGGGTCATTTCCAAAATTAATTCCTTGGTAATCTTTTTTATCAAGTAATCCTTCTTTATTTAAAATATCAAAATCTATAAAATATGGATTTCCTGCAAAGGCTGAAAATGATTGATATGGTGAATCACCATAACTTGTAGGACCTAAGGGCAATATTTGCCAACATCCTTGTCCAGCTTTCTTTAAAAAATCTACAAACTCAAATGCTTCCTTACCAAAAGTACCTATTCCATACTTTCCAGGTAAGGAAGCAATATGCATTATTATTCCACTTGCTCTTCTCATATTACTTCCCCCTAGTTACTATTATTGAATTAATATCTCTTTTTCAATCATATTTTTATTTAAATCAAATATTTTTATATTTAACTTTTTAACCCTTGAATTTTTATTTTCTACTAATACATCATAATCTGATTGTGCTTTTGTAATCTTAACTTTTAGCTCTTCATACTCACCATTCTTATAATTTTTAGTGATACCATCATCATTGTAATAAATGTACTCAGCCTCATCACAAACAAAAGCAATTAGATTTAATTCACTAGTATCTATTTCTTCTACCCTTTTTCTTGGCTTACTTGCCATTGTTACTATTTTATTTTTTCTTATAAATATAGGAATTTCATTTAACTTAGCTTCAACATAATGATGTCCTTTTTCTAAAACTTCATAATCTCCATCATCATATTTTCTAGCTCTCCATAAAAGCATTTCCTCTGGAAGATATACATATCTTCCTAAAGCATTTTGCTCATATATAGGTGCTACCATTAAACTATCACCTAGAAGCATTTGATCTTCTACTCTTTTTACAAAGTTATCACTATATTCAAATGTTAATGGTTTAAAATACATTTCATTATTTAAAACAGCTTTCATATACTCACTATAAAGATATGGAACCATAACATATCTTAACTCCAATATATTTTTTAATACTTTGACAATTTCACCTCTAAATGAATATGGTTCTTGATGTCTTGTACCTAAAGCTGAGTGATTTCTGAATAAAGGTGTAAACATACTAAATTGTGACCATCTTATAACTAAATCTTCTGTTGCATCTCCTCCAAATCCGCCAGTATCAGCTCCTGTATAGATAAATCCACACATATTAATATTTGGCATCATTTGAAGGTTTAACTTAATGTGTTCCCACCAAGACATGTTGTCTCCAGTCCATATACCTCCATATCTATGCATCCCAACTGTTGATGCTCTAGAAAATAGTAAAAATCTCTTATTTTCATCTATATTTTCAAGGCCTTCAGCTGCTGCTCTTGTCATATTAAATCCAAAAAGATTATGAACCTTGTCATGTCTTATTTTTTCATTTCCTACTCTATGATAGAAACTTTGATAGTCCTCCATACTATTTTGAAGTCTTGGGAATGTATCCTTAACATCAAAATAATCATATATACCTAAATTCTTTCCTTTAGCCTCTGATATTTTTTCAAAAGCTTCATTTAATCTTTTTTCAGAATAGAATATTGCAGGCTCATTCATATCATTCCAAAAACCTTCTATTCCTTTATCAGTAAGCACTTTATATTTGTTTCCAAACCATAATCTTGCATCCTTATTTAAGAAGTCTGGGAAATGAACTCTCCCTGGCCAAACTGCTGCTACAAAAGGTTTTCCTTCCTCATCTAAACAGTAATAACCATTTTTAACACCTTCCTCATAAACATCATATCCCTCTTCAATTTTGCATCCAGCATCGATTATTGGAATAAGTCTGACTCCTTTTTCTTTAACTTCCTTCACAAAGTTTTCAAAATCAGGGAAGGCTTCTTTATTTATGGTAAAGTTCTTGAAATCCTCCATATAATCTATATCAAGATATATACAATCAAGAGGAAGTTCTGATTCATTAAAATTATCTAGGACTTCAAGAACCTCTTTACTATCCTTATAACTCCATCTACTTTGTTGAGCACCAAAGGCCCATTTAGGAGCTATGTAACTTTCACCTATAAGCTCTCTAAAGCTTTTTGCTATTTCCTTTAAAGTATCTCCTTCAATAATATATAAAGCAAAATTTTCATCATCAATTTCTATCTTTAATTCATCTCTTCTTGTGTATCCAACATCAAACTTTACTCTTCCAGGATAATCTATAAATATCCCAAAAGTTTTTTCTCCATATATCATTAAGAAGTTATGAGCTCCATAAAGGCTTTTTTTCTCTGGAGTATGTGAAAAATCATCTGTACAAAAACTTTCATATCTCCATCCTCTTTTATTTAATCCTCTTACATTTTCACCTAGTCCATAAACTATATCTTCCTCTTTAAGTTTTAATGTAAAAGTGTTATTCTCAAAATTTAAATACTTTAATCCTTGGTTCTCTATTTCTGAACCTTCTTTTAAAACAACTGACTCAGTATTAAAAGGAGTTCCAAAAGTATATTTAGTTATGTGATTATTAATACAATTAATTCTCATAATATCTCCCCCAATTATAATTACTATACTACTTCCTTACATGACTCTCTTTCTATTATCTTTGTTTCAAAAATTATATGCTTATGATCTTCTTTTTTAGCTAAAAGAGCTAATAGTAAATCTATGCTATTATTAGCCATATTTTTCTTAGGCTGCTTTACAGTTGTAATTCCTGGATTATAATATTTACTTATATCCATTCCATCAAATCCCATAATAGAAATATCTTCTCCTACCTGCAATCCTTGATCTATAACTGATTTTGCTGCCCCTACAGCCATAATATCTGATATTGAAAATATAGCTGTTATATCTTTTCTATTATTAATAATTTCCTTTGTAACTCTATAAGCTCCACTATAATCATAATCACCTATAAATACATTTTCTTCTGAATAAGGTATATTATTTTCCTCTAAAGCTTTTTTATAGCCTTCAAGTCTTAATCCACTTATTCCAACGTCATTTTTTTCTCCTAATAAAATTCCTATGTTTCTATGACCTTTATCTATAAGATATTGAATTGAGGCCTTAGCTGCTAATACGTTATCTATTCCTATTGATGAAAACTTACTTTTACTTTCTTTAGAAAGTGTATTAACAGAGGTTAAAACTACTGGAATATCTAAGAATTGAAAACTTTCATCATTTATATTTAAAAAGTTTCCTCCTAAGCAGATAATACCTTGAAGTCTTTTCTCTTTAACAAAAGCTATTAAATTATCCACATCATCCTCTGTGGCATAGTCATTTTGCTGTAATATCATTGTGTAGCCAGCTTCATTTATTCTATTACCTATAATGTTTATCATCTCAGCAAAGAATGGGTTAAATACCCCCTTTACTAAAACTCCTATGTTATTTGTATTATTTTTCTTAAGAATCCTAGCACTATTATTAGGTATGTAATTACTTTCTTTTATTATCTTTAAGATTTTTTCTCTCGTTTCATCCTTTACATCTGGATGATCATTTATAACTCTTGATACTGTACTAACACCAACGCCAGCAAGTCTTGCTATGTCTCTTATATTCATATAACTCCTCCTGATTTCCCCTATAATTTTTAAAAACTTGGAAATTGTTTCGGTAACGATACCAGTTTAATTATAAACCGCTTTGAAAACATTAGCAATAATACTTACAAGAGTTTAGATAAATATACTAATTTTTTATATTTTTAATTTAATAATCTTAGATACCTTTATATTTTGATGGATTGTGGAAGGCACTTTTTCTTCCACAAAATCCATCAATATATTTTATCTTATAAGAAGTATTTATTAAATTTAAGGTATTTAAGATTTATTCCACATAAAATTTCTATTATCTTAGCCTTTAACTGATCCAGCAGTTAATCCTTTAGCCATATATTTTTGTGCAATAGTAGCAAATGCAACTATTGGAATTGAAGCCATTATTGCAGCTGCTGAATATTGAGTCCAGTTAGCTGAGAAGTTATTTGTAATAAATTGTTGCATACCTACAGCAAGTGTTAAACTTTCTGGGCTCTTTAATAAGGCAGATGCAAAAATAAATTCACTATATGCCCCTATGAATGTAAATAAGAATATTACTAAAAGCATATTTCTTAATAAAGGTAGTATTATCATTGTGAAAGTTTGGAAAGTTGATGCTCCATCAACATAAGCTGCTTCTGTAAGCTCTTTTGGAATACCATCTATAGCTCCTTTAAGTAACCAAACATTAAATGCACCAGCACCAGCTTGTATTATTATCAATGTAATTATATGATCCATACCATCTAGTCTATAAGCAAGTGCTAATATTGCTGGTAATGACATAGCTGCTGGGAACATTTGAAGTAATAATAACATCATTAATCCATTCTTTCTTCCCCAGAATTTTAATCTTGAGAAAGCAAAAGCCATAGGTACTGTTAATAAAAGTTGTATTACTGATACAACTACACATATTATTAATGAGTTTTTAACCCATATTAAGAAATTTGTTTCTGTTAAAACTTTTGCGTAATTTTCTAATGTCCATGCTGATGGAATTAAAGTTGTTTGAGTAAAAACTTCTCCTTTAGCCATAGATGCAGAAACTACTGCAAATACAGGGAATAATACTACAAGTAACATGAACCATATAAATATTCTTGATATCCATGCCATTCTTCTTTCAGCAGGTCTTAGTTTTCTTTCATATTTAAGTTCTGAGGTAGTTACTATTCCGCTCTTTTTTTGTACTTTACTTTGCATTCTATTCTACCTCCTCGAATTGTCCACTTAATTTCATTTGATAGTATGATATAGTTCCTAAAATTAAGAATATTATTATACTAATTGCAGATGCTATTTCAAATCTACCAAACTGTGTTGATAATTTATAGTTTACAGATGCAAGAATATCTGTATAACCAGCAAATTGAGTAGCCATTCTTGGTGGACCACCCTTAGTGATTAAGAATGCTGATCCAAAGTTATTAAAGTTAAATGCAAATGATGAAATTAATAGTGGATAAGATATTTGAGCTAATGATGGTAATGTTATTTTTCTAAATTGAAGCCATTTACTAGCACCATCAACATCTGCCGCTTCATAATAACTATCAGGAATTGCTCCTAAAGCTCCTAAACAAACATTCATCATATAAGGGAATCCTAACCATATATTAACTATTATAAGTGCTACCCTTGCCCATGTTGGATCTGTTAACCATGGAATTGGGTTTGATATTAAATGTAAATTTAATAATAAATTATTTATCGCTCCATAACTTCCGTTTAAAAGACCTTGCCATGAAAGTATTGCTACTGTAGCTGGTAAAGCCCATGGAATTATAAGTATTGCCCTATAAACTGATTTTTCTTTTATATTAGGGTTATTTACTGCCATGGCAACTATTAATCCTAAGAAAAATGTACCCGCAGTTGATACTACTGCAAAAATTATATTCCATCCAAAAACAGGTAAAAATACTTCTTTAAATGGTCCTGTTAAAACCTCTATAAAATTTGCAAACCCTACAAATTTAATATGTCCTTGTGAATACATTGTGTAATCAGTAAATGCTATTACTACAGTGTAAACTATAGGAATAATAGTAAATATAATTATTGATATTAATGCTGGTAACAAATATGGCATTGCTTTTATTGTATCTTTTAACCTTTTCTGCTTTTTATCTGCCCTTCTATCACTCGTAACTTGCATTATATCTCGCCTCCTCAAATACCTCTTTTTAATATAAACTTCTATAAATAAGGGGGAATTTACATCCCCCTATAAAAACTTCTTAATTATTTTTGTTGAGATATACCTTGTTTAATTTGTTCTACTGTCATTTCAGCACATTTTTCTGGTGTAACTTGTCCTGAAGTTAATAATTGTAAGTTAGCTCCAGCAGGTCCCCACATAGCTTGAATTTCTGGTATGTTAGGCATTGGTGTAGCGAATTTAGCTTGTTCTGCGAAAGCACTCATATACTCATTATTTTTGAAATCTGCACTATCTAAGTATTTATTTAATACTGGAATTCTGTTACCTTTACTTAACAATACATCACCTGAATTTTCTGATAAGTATTTAACTAATTTCCATGCTAAATCTTTATTCTGAGATTTTTCACTTACGAAAGCAGTTTGAACACCTAAGAAAGTTGGTACTTGTTTTCCAAATAATGTTGGCATTGGAGCTACTCCAAAATTTACTCCTCCATCTTTAAATGCTGATACATCCCAAGGTCCTGAGATATAGAATCCAGTGTTCTTAGATAAGAAATCTCCTTTTGCTATATCTCCAGTTATATCAGCTGGCATTAATTTATCTTTTTGAACTAAGTCTTGAACGAATTGATATCCTTTTATAGCTCCTGGTGTGCCTAATCCTATATCAGTTGGATCAAGTGTTCCATTATTATCTTTATAAACATATCCTCCATCTGCTGCTATAAATCCATAAGTAGCATAGAAGTTATTAATATCGTATTTGAATCCTGCTCCTTCTTCTGCAACCTTAACTAAATCTTCCATAGTTTTTGGAACTTCTTTAACTTTATCCTTATTGTAGAAAAGAGCTGATGTTTCTTGTGCTATTGGAACTGCATATCTTTTCCCGTCTATTGTTACAGCATCTAAAACTTGATGTGATGCATAATCAGAATCATTTATAATTCCTTCTGGAACTTCTGCTAAAAGTCCAGCCTTTTGGAATGTTCCTAAGTTATCATGAGCTAGTCCAAACATTATATCTGGTCCCTTTGAACTATTTGCAGCTTGTATGTAAGCTTGCATTTCTGATTTGTCTTCTACAACCTTAACTTTAACTCCATTTTCTTCTCCCCATTTTGAAGCCATTTTATTTAATTCTTCTACTTCTGGAGTTGTTAAATGTGACCATACTGTAAGTTCTTTTCCTGAACCATCAGCACTACCTGAATCAGATTTTCCTCCACATCCTACTAATGATCCTGCAAATAACATTGTTGCAGCCATTACAGTCGCTAGAATTTTTGTACGTTTTCCCATTATAAAATCCCCCTCATAACTTTTAATTAGCTAAAAAGCTATAAATTTACATTCTCATTTTCGGAAACGATACCAAAACATTCTAAAAAAATATCTCATAATAACTAATTATTTAAAATCTTTTTAAAAGCATTTCGGTATCGTTTCCAACCTTATTATATAATAACAAGAAAACATTTTCAATAGTTTTTTTGCAATTTATTATTATTTTGTATAAAATTTATCCATTAATTTTTTTACCATTTTTGCTATATAATTTACAAACAATCTTAAATAAAAATATATTTTAGTAAAAATTCTACTTAATATATTAAAATACCTAATTAAACAATTTAATTTTCATTTAAAACTTTATATATAATAGAATTTGACTATAAAATAAAAAACCATATCAAAGTTAATTTAATCATTTCCTTTGATATGGTTTCCTACTATCATAAATATACTTTTAATTATATTACTTACTTATTTCTTTGCCACGCCATATTAAAAAAGCTATTTTAAAGATTACAGCTTCATTAAAATTCCTTATATCATAAGATGTACACTTCTGAATTTTATCTAATCTGTAGATGAGAGTATTTCTATGTACATATAATTCCTTAGATGCATCACTTATATTAAGTCCACACTTAAAAAATGTTTCTATAGTCTTTATCATCTCTCTATCTAACTTAGAAAATCCTAACCCAAAATCTTCATACATCTTCATCTTTAAGTCCTCATCTATGGAATCAACTAAAGTTTCAAAAAGTAAATCTCTTTCTCCATAAATGACTTCATCCAAATCATATTTTATTGCTAGATTTATCTTAGACATATTTATCTCATAAGCCTCTTTTATTTCATTTATATTATTTAATTTCATATAGCTTATATAACATTTTACATAAAGGTTTGAATCAATAGAATCTCTTATACTATTAACATGATCATCAACATCTTCTAAAGCACCAATAATTACTATGTTATCCTCTTTTAAAATGCTAACTATATTTTTATTACCATAGCATTCATTAACAAGTTCTAAACCTTCTTGAAGGTTTGAAGCTAAATAAACATTAATTATGTAGAAATCACCTTTTAAAAATCCCAATTCCTTATGAATAATATTTTTGTCTATAGTAACTCCATTTAAGGCCTTCCTAATAAGTTTTTCCTTGTTATTTGAAACTTCTTTAATCTTATTTTCAATTAAATATCTTAATAAAGAAGTACAGCTTTCATATTCCTTTTGAGTTATTATTTTTCCCTTTTTACCATTAACCTCGAATTCTAAAGAAACCTTATCACAATTATCAAAATCTGATAGTACAAATTTCTTGTCATCCAAAACAACTATAAAAGGTATTTTAGTATTTAAATATAACTCTTCTAAGAACTTATGAAAACTGTACATATTAATTACCCCTCTATATTAAAGCTATTGCTGATTAAACTAATTTTAATTCAGTTTCTTTATCGAATATATGAATCTTATTAGCATCAACGTAGAACTTAGCTTCTTGACCATTTTGTAACTTAGTGCTTCCATTTACCCTAACTGTTATGTTTTGATCTCCAAGTTTAGTATAGATATAACTTTCTGCTCCCATTAACTCTGTAACTTCAACTTTTGATTTTATTACTGTTGTTGGATTTGCTGCAACTAATTCTTGGTCATCATCTAAATGTTCAGGTCTTACACCTATTATAACATTTTTTCCTATATATCCTTTTTCTTTTAATAATCTAGCTTTATCCATTGGCATTTCAATTTTTTCGCTTTGGAAGCAAGCAAAATATTTTCCGCCTTCTTCTTTTATAGTACCATCTATAAAGTTCATTTGTGGACTTCCTATAAATCCTGCAACGAATATATTAGCTGGGTTATTGTATATTTCTTGTGGTGAGTCAACTTGTTGAACTATACCATCTTTCATAACAACTATTCTTGTACCCATTGTCATAGCTTCAACTTGGTCATGTGTAACATATATGAATGTTGTTTGTAATCTTTGATGTAATTTAGAGATCTCAGTTCTCATTTGAACTCTTAATTTAGCATCTAAGTTTGATAAAGGCTCGTCCATTAAGAATACTTTAGGTTCTCTTACTATAGCTCTTCCTAAGGCAACCCTTTGTCTTTGACCTCCTGATAAAGCCTTTGGTTTTCTATCTAATAAATGCTCTATATCAAGTATTTTAGCAGCATCTTTAACTTTTTTATCTATTTCATCCTTTGGAACTTTTCTTAACTTAAGTCCAAATGCCATGTTATCATATACAGTCATATGTGGATATAGTGCGTAACTTTGGAAAACCATCGCTATATCTCTTTCCTTTGGTTCAACTTCGTTAACTAATCTATCTCCAATATATAATTCACCTTTTGATATTTCTTCTAGTCCAGCAATCATTCTTAAAGTAGTAGACTTACCACAACCTGATGGTCCAACAAATACTATAAACTCTTTGTCAGCTATTTCTAAGTTAAAGTCCTTAACTGCTGTAACATCTCCTGGATAAACTTTATAAATATGTTTAAGTGATAAATTTGCCATATTAATATTCCCCCATAAATTCCAATTATTTTCTCGAATTTCTTTTATGATTTTATTTTATACCAATTAACCGTTTTCATCCATGAGCATTATTTACAAAAGAATTCCTTATTTTTTGTATGATAATCTAAATAGAGTGTATAAATTTTATTTTTATTGTGATATTTTTAAATATAAAAAAACAGGATGTATTAAACATCCTGTCTATGTTTTAAATATTATTTTTTATATTTCATGTGTAATAACTCATGAGCCCTTCCATGACCTGGTTTACCCATGTAGTTTTCATACATTTTTAATAAAGCTGAGTTTTGATGTGATTTTCTCTTCTCTAAATTCTTATCTTGATTGTAAAGAACAGAAGCTCTTACTTCTCTAATATCCATTTTATCACTATCTTCAGCTGAGATGTGTGGTTGTCCTCCACCATTAACACATCCACCTGGACATGCCATTACTTCGATGAAGTGGTAGTCATTTATTTTACCTGACTTAACTAGTTCAAATACATTAGCAGCTCCACTTACAACAGCTAATTTATATTCATTTCCTGCTATTTCTACTTCAGCTTCTTTTATTCCAGCTAATCCTCTAACAGCTTCGTAATCTACATTATCTAAGTTGTCATTTTCCATGAAATCTTTAGCTGTTCTTAAAGCAGCTTCCATAACTCCACCAGTAGCTCCAAATATAACACCTGCTCCAGTGTACTCACCCATAGCTGGATCCACTTCACCATCTTCTAATTTAGCAAAATCTATTTTAGCAGCTTTTATCATTCTAGCTAACTCTCTAGTTGTTATAACTGCATCTATATTTCTTATTCCTTCGTTTTCCATTTCAGGTCTATCAGCCTCGAATTTTTTAGAAGTACAAGGCATTACAGTTACTGTAAATACTTTTTTAGGATCTATATCAGCAACTTGTGGATAATAAGTTTTTGATGCTGCACCAAATATTTGTTGTGGTGATTTAGCTGATGAAAGATTTTCTACTAATTCTGGGAAGTAGTTTTCAACTTCTCTAACCCATGATGGACAACATGAAGTTAACATTGGGAAAGGTCCGTTATTTTTTATTCTTTCTATAAGCTCAGTAGCTTCTTCCATTATTGTCATATCAGCACCGAAGTTTATATCAAATACTTTATCAAAACCTAATTCTCTTAAAGCAGTATATAATTTTCCAGTAACATCTTGTCCATAACCCATCTTGAATAATTCACCCATTGATGTTCTTACAGCTGGTGCCATAGCAACTATTACATGCTTTTCTGGATCATTTAATGCGTCTTGAACTCTTTCAATATGTGATTTTTCTGATAATGCATCAACTGGGCAAGCAGCTATACATTGTCCACATAATAAACAATTTGTATCGTCGAAACATTTTAATTCTTCTGGTCCTACTAATCTTACTCCATCAATTCTGTGGAATTTTATTGAGTTAGTAGCAGTTCTTGTTCTACATGCTGCAACACATCTACCACATTTAACACATTTACTTCTATCTAAAACTATTGATTTACTTCTGTCATCTACATATTCTGATTTATCTGCAACTACAAATGGTTTGTGAGCTCTTGCCTTTGTTTTAATTACAAGTTTTAAGAATTCACAATTCTCTCTTCTTTTACATGGTCCACATTTGAACTCATGCTCATCTAAAAGTTCTGCAACTCTTTCTTTTCTAGCTTCTAGTACTTTTTCACTATCAGTTTTAATAACCATTCCATCTTTAGCTTTTATTGCACAAGATCTTAATAGTCTATCATTTCCTTCTTGCTCAACAAGACAAACTCCACATTGTCCTTTGTTTCCGCAATTTTTTAACTCACAAAGCACTGGAATGTCAAATCCATTCTCTCTTGCTAAGTCAAGTATCGTCTTATCACCATCAAATTCGATAGTCTTATCATTGATTATTATTTTATTCATGCTGTTCCTCCAATTTTTGGTTTTTTAATTAATACTAAACCTCAACTCATACATTGTAAAAATCAGTTAATTTAAAAATCGTCGTTATTATTCTAACATAATATTTGTGAAATATAAATATTTCAGACTTTTATGAACACTTTTTTAAAACAAAATTTAAGGGAGAATTACAAAATTCTTCCCTTAAACAATCTAAACTATTCAAATTTATATATATTAATTAATCTATTTGTATATCTTTGCTTCTTCAACTCCATCTAAAACTCTTATAGCTCCTTGTGCTAAAGCTAAAAGTTCATCTTCTCCACCGTATACAACCATAGGTGCAATCCATTTTACTTTTTTATTTATAGCATTAGTTACATAATCACTATATGCAATTCCACCAGTTAATACTATAGCATCAACTTCTCCATCTAAAACTACAGCCATTGATCCTATTTCTTTTGCTATTTGATATATGAAAGCATTAAATATTAATGAGCCTTTTTCATCACCCTCTTGTGATAGCTTTATTAAATCTCTTGCATCATTTGTGTTAGCATACGCAACAAATCCGCCTTTTCCAACTAACTTTTTATAAACTTCTTCTTTGCTATACTTTCCTGAGAAACACATTTCTAATAATTCACCTGAAGGAACTCCACCTGCTCTTTCTGGCGAAAATGGTCCATCACCATCTAATGCATTATTTACATCTATAACTCTACCTTTTCTATGTGCTCCTACTGAAACTCCGCCCCCCATATGAACGACTATTAAATTAACATCTTCATATGAAGTATTATGTTCTTTTGCATATCTCTTAGCAACAGCCTTTTGATTTAATGCATGGAATTTACTTTTTCTTGGTAATTCTGGAACTCCTGATAATCTTGCTACATCTTCCATTTCATCAACAACAACTGGATCTACTATAAATGCTCTCTTACCAATTTCTTTTGCTATTTCATTAGATAATATTCCACCTAAATTTGAAGCATGTGGTCCTTGAACCCCAATTTTTAAGTCCTCAACCATAGCTTCATTGACTTCATAAGTTCCACCTTCTATTGGCTTAAGCATTCCACCTCTTCCAACAACAGCATCTAACTCATTTATGTCAATGCCTTTTTCTTTTAATACCTTTAAAATAACTTCTTTTCTAAAATCAAGTTGATCAAATATTGTATCATATTTTAGTATTTCTTCTGCTGAATGTCTTAAAGTTTCTTCTAAGATTTCTTTTTCACCTTCATAAACACCAATTTTAGTTGATGTAGACCCTGGATTTATTATTAATAATTTATATGCCATATAACTTTCCTCCCCCAAATTCTCTACTTTAAATCATGAGCAACTACTGCTGCTATAGCTATTGATTTAACTTTTGTTTCAAAACTATCTGCTCTAGAAGTTAATATAACTGGAGCTGATGTACCAACTAATAACCCACCATTCTTACACTCTGACATGTAAGTTAAAGTCTTGTACATTACATTTGCAACATCTATATTTGGTAATAATAATATATCTGCTTTTCCTGCAACTTCTCCTTTTACCCCTTTATGCTCTGCAGCTTCTTCTGATATAGCATTATCTAAGGCAAATGGTCCGTCAACTATACAACCCTTTATTTGTCCTCTATCATTCATCTTAGCTAATAATGCTGCATCTATTGTTGCTGGCATATTAGGATTTACAACCTCTACTGCCCCTATAACAGCTACCTTAGGAACTTGAACTCCACAAGCATGTGCAACCTTAACTGAGTTATTTATCATTGATGCCTTATCTTTTAACTCTGGATAAGTATTAAAAGCTGCATCTGTTAAGAAAAGTAATCTATCCATTCCTGGTATTTCAAATACAGATACATGTGACATTAATTGACCTGTTCTTAAACCAACTTCTTTATTTAATACACTTCTTAAAAAAGTAGCAGTATCAACTAGACCTTTCATTACCATATCAGTTTTTCCTGTTGATGCTAGTTCTACTGCTAATAATGCTGCTTTTTTATCGTTAGGTTCATTTATAATTTCAAAGTCAGCTAAATTCATACCTATTTTCTTAGCTATTTCTTTTATTTTTTCTTCATTACCAACTAAAACAGCCTCAGCTATTCCTAATTCTTTTGCTTCTCTTACAGCCTCTAAAACTGGTTCATCTTGAGCAACTGCAACAGAAACTTTCTTCATACCATTCTCTCTTAGTTTTGAAAACAATTCATTAAAATTTTTAGCCATAATACTCAACCCTCTTCCTTGAATTTTGTTAAATTTATAACAATTGCAAACAAAAAAAAACTGACTATATAAATTTATCAATTCAAAATTAATTCTCCATAACTATATTCTACCAAAAAATATTCTGAAAACATTAGTTTTCAGAATATTCAATTTATTATTTTTTATTAAATTGTTAAATTTTAAACACGATATTCTTTCATTATATTTTCAGCTACTTTTAACCCATCTACAGCGGCTGAAACAATACCTCCTGCAAAGCCAGCACCCTCTCCTGCTGGATATAAACCCTCTAAAGATATACTTTGTAACTTTTCATTTCTTTCAATTCTAACTGGAGCTGATGTTCTTGTTTCTATACCAGTTAATACACTATCACTATGTCCAAATCCCTTTATCTTTCTATCAAAATCAGTTATTCCCTCTTTTAATCCATCTATTACATAAGAAGGTAAACACTTTCTTAAATCTTCAAATCTATATCCATTGCTTAATACACTTGGATTAACCTTTCCTAACTTAGTTGTAACTCTATCCTTCATAAAATCTCCAACTAATTGAACTGGAGTATTATAATTTCCTCCACCTAGTTTAAAGGCAAGTTCTTCATAGTGTCTTTGGAACTTCATTCCTTCTAAAGGATGATCTCCTCCAAAATCATTGGGCCCTACAGTTACAACTAAAGCAGAGTTAGCGTTTTCTTTATCTCTAGCATGATAACTCATTCCATTTACGCATAATCTTTTTTCCTCCGAAGAAGCATTTACAACTACGCCTCCTGGACACATACAGAATGAATAAACTGCTCTATCTAAAGTTTTACTTTGATATGCTAATCTGTATTCGGCAGCCTTTAATCTTGGATGGTTAGCATATTTTTCTCCATACTGACTTAAATTTATAATTTCTTGTGGATGCTCTATTCTAACTCCAATAGCAAAGGGTTTTTGTTTCATAAATACACCTTCATTAAATAACATTTCATATGTATCCCTAGAACTATGTCCTAAAGCTAAAATTGCTACTTCACAAGGTACTTCTTCTCCATTTACTTTTATCCCTTTTAATTTGTTATCTTTTTTTATTATTCCTTCAAACCTTGAATTGAAATGAACTTCTCCACCATTTCTTTTTATTTCTTCTCTGATATTCTTAACTACATTTTTTAATATATCAGTTCCTACATGGGGTTTCCCTTTATATATTATTTCCTCTGGTGCTCCATTTCTCACAAGAGCATCAAGAACATAATCGCATCTTGTATCTTTTATTCTAGTTGTAAGTTTTCCATCTGAAAAGGCTCCTGCTCCACCTTCACCAAACTGTACATTTGACTCTGGATTTAATTCTCCAGTTCTCCAAAATTCCTCTACAGTTTTAGTTCTAGAATCTACATCTTCTCCTCTTTCAAAGACAATTGGATTAAATCCCTTCTTAGCTAATAAAAGAGCTGCAAAAAGTCCTGCTGGCCCTAATCCTACAACTACTGGTCTATGCTGAAGTTTTTTCTCCCCAAAGTTAAAATCAAAATCATAATTTACCTTATCTATCTTTACATCCTTATCATTAAGTCTAGCTACTATTTTTTCTTCATCTTCATGTTCTATGTTTATACAGTAATTAAACTTTATAAGATTCTTTTTTCTTGCATCTAAAGATTCTTTTATTATTTTTATATCTCCAATTTCATCCTTAGACATCCTTAGTTTTTTAGCTACTTTATTTTTTAAAAGACTTAAATCTTCATTTATATCTAAACTAATATTATTTATTCTAATAGTCATAAAACTTCCTCCATTTTATTTCTTTAGTAAATTATTTTACCACAGAATACGCTTAAAGTAATCTGTGGTAAATATTTATTGTTTATTATTTGAATTTTCATTATTACTTCCGTTTGAAGTATTATTATTATTATTTGAATTATCACTTGGTTTTGTAGAATTATTCTCTGTACTTTCTGTTGAATCAGTATTCTTTTTAAAGGTTACCTTAACCTCTGTAGGATTTATACTAACAACCTTTATATTATCGTAAGAGTTTGATATATTAGGCTTTACACTTCCTCCATCAGCTGTAAGCTTTGATATATCTATAGTACATTTAAATTTGCTTAAATCAATACTATTTACTGAATCTTCAGGCCCATTAATTGTTACTTTTATAGTTTTAGTATCTAATTCTGGAGTATATCCATCTAAAGTACCCTCTGTAGTTACTGGTACTTCTATTTCCTTTTGAGCATCTTTACTAAAATCTAATTTAACTTTAATTTGAGCTTGATCATTAGAGGCTAAACTTACTCCATCTGGAATTTTTAGTACTGTTGATACCTCTGAATCATCTCCATACTGTGAAACATCTATTGGTGATGTCTCAATAGAGCTAATCTTACTTAAAGCATCCTCTGATCCAAGTAAAGTCACCTTTGCAATACTTGGTGTTATTGATTTTAGTGCTAGCCCTTCCTTAGGAGTGCCAGTTGTAATTACACTAACTGGTACTTCCTTAGATTTCTTAACTCCAAAGGATACATCTACTTTATTAGGACTTATATTAACATCCTTAATTTCGTTTCCCTCTCCATCTACTGCCACAACAGGTAAATTCATATTAACAGCCTTGCTAACATCGTTTATCTCACCTTTTACTTCTAAAGTCTTAACTTTACTTACTAAGGATTGAGCTCCAGATACAGTGGCATTTTGTGGGCTTATATTTATTTTATCTGCATAAGTACCATGCTCTGTATTTACCTTTATTTTGCTAACAATAGGCAAACTCTTTTCTTGGTATTTATCAAGAATAACATTTACCCTTAGAAATCCATTGTTTTTTATGTTTATATTATTAGGATAACTTTCTATTTGTACTGGTATATTATTGTCTCCCTCTTTTAAAACATACTCACTTAAATTAACAACCACCTTAAATTGTTCTTTTTTGACCTTATATATTTCAGTAGATGGTCCTTCTAAATCTAAATCTACAGTCAGATTTTGATTAGGAACTATTACTAAATCATAATCCTTAAGTACTTCACTATTAACAACCTGAACTGGCACGTTGTTTAATTTAAGTTCTCTCACTGGATTTTCTACATTTATTATATATAGCCAAAGAGAAAAGGATAATAATAAGCATATAAATTTTACTAAGAAATTCTTTCCTTCAATTTTTTTAAGCATATTTTCACCTTCTCTCCATAAGTTTTCCCTCTCTTATCACGTCTATTTCTCATAACTTTTAATAATATATTTTTTAATTTTTTACCATCATAATTTCTTGTTAATCTACCTTTTACAGCTAAAGATATAGCTCCTGTTTCTTCTGAAACAACAATAACTAAAGCATCTGATATTTCAGATAACCCTATAGCAGCTCTATGTCTAGTACCAAGTTTTTTATTTATAGTATTATTATTTGTTAATGGTAAGACACAACCTGCTGAAACGATTCTATCATTTCTAATTATAGTTGCTCCATCATGTAATGGAGTGTTCTTAAAGAATATATTCTCTATTAATGCAGAAGTTATTACTGCATCTAACTGGGTTCCCGTAGAAATTATTTCTGCTAATCCTGTTCCTTGCTCTATAGCTATTAAGGCACCAGTTTTAGTTTCAGCCATATCCTCTACTGCTACTATAAGTTGATCAATAACTTCTTCTAGCTTTTGATCATCCTGAATAACATGAAAATCATCAAAGGCAGTACTTCCTATATGTTCTAGTGCTCTTCTTATTTCTGGTTGGAAAATAATAATTATTGATAAAACACCTATGGTTAATGTTTTAGTTAATATAAAATTCAACATTTGAAGTCTTAAAACATAGCTTATAGGAATTAAAATCAATAATAATATTACTCCCTTTAATAATTGCTCTGCCCTTGTTTCTTTTATTAATATATATCCCCTATAAAATATAAAAGCTACAATTAATATATCTATGATGGACCAAATAGATATATCCTTTAAACTATTTGTAAATATCATTATTAATTCTTGCACAAATTTCACCTCCATTACCGTAACAATTAAATTATACAATAAAAATCTAATTATAAGATACATTTTAAATGATTTCTTTTCAGTTTTACATATTCTAGGTAATGTTATTATACATTCTCTCATATATTTTAATAGAAAATTATATAAGGGGGTACTTGCTATGGACTTTAAATATAAAAAATATATTGATAATTCCTTAATATATATAATATTTGCAGTTCTTATATTAATATTTATAATAGGTTTTTTATTTTTCAGATCACATAATGAAAAATCTAAACTTGAAGACCTAGGAAGAACTATTTCTGAAATTAATCTTACTTATGATTTTTCTGAAGATAGTATAACATCTGAAGATTATGTTAGTTCTATAGAAAATAAATTAGAGAAACTTCAAGAAACAAATTCGGCTTTAAAATCTTTAAAAGTTTCTCAAAAGCATCAAAATTTATCCTCTCCACTTAAGGATGGATTAGATAAAAATATAGAATTGTTTAATAAATTACTTTCTATATTGAAAACTCCAGATGCTTTAAATATATCTGATGAATACGCTATTGCTTCAAAGCTAAAGAAAGAATGTGAAAATTATTATTCTATATGTAGGTCTAACTTAATACCTGTATATCTATATAAAGAAGGAAATAATTATCTACAGGATATTTTTTATTATATAAATGAGCTAATAAAAACTAATAGAGATAAAGGATTTGTCCAAAGCCAAAAGAATGATTTTGTTGTTTCTATGAAATCATTACTTCTTAAACTTTCTTCAATGGATGAAAAACTTTTTGAAACAGCTAACCTAATAAAAGAATCAAATAGAGATTTAAAGGTTTTAGTTACAGATATAGAAAATAAACTTTCTTCTATTCAAGAGTTAAAAAATAATTTATATTCCTTACCTATTCCCGAACAAGCTAATGATTCTTTCTTAGATCTTGAAAATGCATTAAAATCCTATGATAAGTATATTAACTATTTCTATAAAGGCCTTTTAGATGAAATTGAAAATAAAAAGACACCAGAAGATTATTATGATAAATCTTCGACTTTATTTGATGAGTTTATCTATTCCTTAGAAGCCGCTGAAAAGTCTTTAGATAACTATAATAAAAATTAAATAGGAGTATTAATTCTATTTTTTTGGTTACAATATACAAAGTAAAATAATTACCTAAAAGGAGGTTCTTATGAAAAAAAGTATTTATAATTACTTTATCTTCACCTTCGCCTTATTAATTATCACTACACTTAATGAGAAAGAAGTTTTAGGGCTTTCTCTATCAAATGAGCATGTAACCAAAAATAATTATATAGAATTAACAGAAATGGCTTCTAATTCGCCAAATCCTGAAGCAGAACAAAGTAGTAATTCAAATAATGAAGTTGTTGCTGTATTCCAAAGTTCAAACTCTACAATTTCACTTACTAAAGATGACATATATTTAATGTCTCAAGTAGTTTATGCTGAAAGTAAAGGTGAACCTTTTGATGGAAAAATAGCCGTTGCATCAGTAATACTTAATAGAACAACGGATTCTCAATTTCCAGATACAATTCATGGAGTAATAACACAGAAAAATGCCTTTTCTTGTGTTAGAAATGGCAAAATTGACGTAGTACCTGATGGTGATAGCTATAATGCCGTTCTAAAAGCCATAGAAGGATATGACCCAACAAATGAGGCATTATATTTTTATAACCCTAAAATCGCTACATGCTCGTGGATGAAAGGCGTCGAAAAGACAGGAGAAAAAAGTATAGGTCAACATGTATTTTTTAATGTTACCTAAAGAAAAAGCTAACACAATGTGTTAGCTTTTTTTATTTCTTACTGTCTAAGTATGCTACTGCACTTAAAGCAGCCACATTTCCTTCACCTGCAGCCTTCATATATTGGTATGGTCTACCAGTACAATCTCCCGCAGCAAAACAGCCTTCTATATTAGTCTTCATTAATCTATCAACTTCTATGTGATCATCAGTTATTTTTAATCCTGGCACTAATTGTCCTGGTGATATGCTATCTCTTAATACAAATATACCATCAGTCTCTATTTCACCATTTTTAGTTACTAATTTAGTAACCTTACTATCCCCTTGTATTTCTACAGGAATATCATTAATAACTTCAATTTCTGAATTTAAATCAAATTCTCCCTTATATCTAGGAATATAGTAAACCTTAGCTGCTAATTCACTTACAAAATTAGCTTCCTCTTCAGCTTCTTTATTATAGCCAATTATAGTTACAGTTTTTTCTTTATATAAAGGGGCATCACAAGTGGCACAGTATCCTACACCTTTACCTAAGAATTCTTCTTCACCCTTCATAGGTTTTGTGTACTCAATACCTGTTGCTATGATTATTGAAGTGGCTTCATACATCTTTTCATTTACCATAAGAGCGAAATATTCTCCCATAGCATAAATACTATTTATTCTTTCCTCTGTTATTTCTATATCCATCTCTTTTAGATGACCCATAAATTGATTCTTAAGATCCATACCATCTTTTCCAACGAATCCAAGATAGTTATTTACCTTTGGAGCTTTAACAAGCTTTGTACTTAAATCATTATTACCAAAAAGAATAAACTTTTTATTTCTAATTTTCGCATTTAATGCAGCTGAAAGGCCAGCTGGTCCGCTTCCTATTATAGCTATATCATATCTTTCGCTCAAAATTATTCATCTCCTTAAGAAGCTTATTAAACGTATTTTTTGATGGCTTCAACTAATGCAGCCTTTGGTCTAAAGCCAACTAAAGTATCAACAACTTTTCCATCTTTAAATATTAATAAAGTTGGTATGCTTTGAATTTGATATTTTCCAGCTGAACCTGGGTTTTTATCAACATCAACCTTTACAAATTTAACATTTTCCATTTCATTTGCTAATTCTTCTATAACTGGTGCTATCATTTTACAAGGTCCACACCAAGTTGCCCAGAAATCAACAACTACTACTTCACTTGCTTCTATTACTTCTGTATTAAAATCTTGATCATTTATATGTTTTACCATTATATACGCCTCCCGATATACCCCTAAGGGGTACTTTATTATTTACAATTATATTATATTTAAAAAATTAAGTCAATGTTACAAATAATAATTATTATCTAATTTTTATAATTTTGTTATTCAAAGGTGCCTTTTACTAATAATTTTTTATTATCCATTAAAATATTACCTCTAGATATAACAGAATTTATGTCTAAATTTTTCTTATCTAATAAAATTATATCTGCATCTTTTCCTGTTGATATAAATCCTTTATGAGATAGTTTTAAAACATTGGCAACATTACTAGTTATAACTCTTATTGCTTTCTCTAAAGGTACTCCAAGCTTTATAGCTTCCTTTACTTCATTAAAAAGACTTTCAACAGAACAGATTCCTAAACCTTTAAGCTCTCCATTTTCATCAAATAATGGCATACTTCCATTACCATCTGAAGAAAAAGTTATTTTTTCTATATCTACTCCAGCATCTAAAAGCTTTTTAAGCCCTTCACCTGCTCTTACTTCTCCTTCTTCTAAATGTTGAGGATCTGAAGATGTGGTTAAATCAATTTGGCCTCCAGCCTTAGCATGATTTATTCCTGCTTCAAAAAGCTCTCTACTTCTTCCCATATGAGTAGGAATTATTTGATTTGCTGGAATCTCTGTTTCATTTATAAGTCTAGTTATATATTCAATCATTCTTTTCCCATTACCTAAATGAACATTTACTATTCCAGCCTTTCCTGATAAAAGTCCTCCAACTCTTGCTTGAGCTACTATATTGACGAATTGCTCGTATGTTGGTTGAGAACTTCTATGGTCTGATAATGCTATTTCCCCTACACCTATAACTTTATCTATTAATAATAAGTCACTTTTTATAGTTTTAGTTATGGTATTTACAGGTACATCATAAGACCCAGTATAACAGTAACAAGTTACTCCCTCTTCACAAAGAGCATGAGCTTTTGCCACTAATCCTTTCATATCTCTACAAACACCATCAGTTCCTATACACCCTACTAGGGTAGTTATTCCACCTTTTACTATACTACTTAATTGTAATTCTGGAGTTCTGGTTCTAAAACCACCTTCACCACCGCCACCAATTATATGGACATGACAATCTATAAAGCCTGGTACAGCTATCATCCCTTCTCCATCAATTACTTGTATGTTTATAAAATCTTTAGGAATATTCACAGAATCATATAATCCTTCAATCTTATCACTTAATATAACAATATCCTTTTTCCCTAAATACTCTGGGTCATAAACCTCAATATTTTTTATTACTTTTAACAAAAAATACACCTCCTTTATTTAAATTATTATTATTTTTACCTAAAACTCAATAATAAATAATTTAATTTTATAAAAACTTATTTTTTTATAAAAAAAAGGCACGAATTAATTCGTGCCAAAACTTAGGGTTTTGAGTGTTCTATATTAATTTTTAATATTATTGACTATTCTTGTTCCATTATTATTTTCTTAGCAGTTAGGATTGATGTAGCACTCATTGAGAATTCATCTAAACCATATTCAACTAATGTTGGTATAGCTCTTTCATCTCCTGCCATCTCTCCACACATTCCTACCCACTTACCATGTTTGTGAGCTCCATCTATTGTCATTTTGATTAATCTTAATACAGCTGGATGCATTGGATTGTAAAGGTATGATACCTTTTCACTCATTCTGTCAGCAGCTAATGTATATTGTATTAAATCGTTAGTTCCTATTGAGAAGAAATCAACATGCTTAGCTAATTCATCAGCATAAACTGCTGCAGCTGGGATTTCAACCATGATACCCCATTGAATTGAATCTGAGTATGCTATACCTTCTGCTTTTAACTCAGCTTTGCATTCTTCAACAAATGCTTTAGCTTGTTGGAATTCTTCTAATCCTGAAATCATTGGGAACATTACTGCAAGATTTCCATAAACAGAAGCTCTTAATAAAGCTCTTATTTGAACTCTAAAGATATCTTTTCTGTCTAAGCATAATCTTATAGCTCTGTATCCTAAGAATGGATTCATCTCTTCTGGTAATGGTAAGTATGGAAGAGTTTTATCTCCACCGATATCTAATGTTCTGATAACAACTTGCTTACCATCTGCTTTTTCTAAAACATATTTGTATGCTTCAAATTGTTCATCTTCAGTTGGAGCTTCATCTCTGTCCATGTATAAGAACTCAGTTCTAAATAGTCCAACTCCGTCTCCACCATTTGCTAAAACTTGATCTATATCTTCTGGTTTACCTATGTTTCCGCAAACCTCTATTCTTCTACCTGATTTAGTAGTTGTTTTAACATCTATTAACTTCTTTAATTCTTCTTGTTCTGCTTTAAATTTTTCTAATCTAGCTTTATATTCGTTTATAGTAGCTTCATCTGGGTTGATTATAGCTACACCCTCAATACCATCAACTATTACAGTGTCCCCATTTTTAACTGAAGTTGTTATATTACCTAATCCAACAACAGCTGGTATTTCTAAAGTTCTAGCCATTATAGCTGAGTGAGAAGTTCTTCCCCCGATATTAGTTAAGAAACCAATAACTTTACTTCTATCTAATTGAGCAGTATCTGAAGGTGTTAAGTCATGAGCTACAACAACAGTGTTAGCTCCTACATTTTCCATTCCGTTTCCACCCTTGCCAGCTAGGTTAGCTATTATTCTCTTAGAAACGTCTTTTATATCTGCTGCCCTTTCTCTCATGTAAGGGTCATCCATAGAATCAAATATCATAACGAAAGTATCTGTAACATTTTGAACAGCTTTCATAGCGTTTAATTGGTCATTTTCTATAGTCATTTCCATTTGACCAGTAAACTCTACATCATCTAATAACATTAAATGAGCTTCAAAAACTTGAGCTTCATGTTCTCCAATTTCATTAGCTGTTTTTTCTTTTATTGCTTCTAATTGCTCTTTTGATTGAGCTAAAGCTTTAGATAATTTTTCTTTTTCAGCTGCTATATCTGAAACCTTCGCATCAGATATTATTATTTCCTCATGTTCTTGTATAAATACAGTTCCTATTGCATATCCTTTTGAAGCAGCAATACCTTTTTTCATTATGTAGTCCTCCTTTAAGTTCGTACTCAACTAAATACAACATTAAATATCAATCACAATTCAACTAAATTCACTTTTCAAATTCACTGCTTATATATAACAGCAATTTGCGTGCCAAGTTTTTAATTATTAATATTTTTCAAAATATATTATACTCATAAACCCTAGTAAAAATGCCTATAAATCTTATAAAAATATTTTATTTATTAAAAACTTACGTTAAAATACTCAGTCATATTAGTTGTTTTTATTATACTAAATGTGATAAAAAATATCAAACTAATTTTACCATTGATATTTTTTATCAAATTTTCTTTTTGAAATAATCTTTTTATTAAGATATATATACATAAAGCCTTTAAAATAGTACTTTTTTCTGATAATATATTATTAATACTTGATAAAAAATATCAACCTTATTCACTTTTTATATAAATTCATAAAAAAATAAAACTTTGGACGGTGATTTACTCCATGTATTCAAGAGAATTGATTATAAAGACGCCCTTAGGATTACACACTAGATACTCTGCTATGATTGTTAATAAGGCTTCTGAAATAGAGTCTAAGTATAAAGTTAAACTCTATATAAAAAAAGAATCCTATACAGATTGGCTTGGAATAAGTATGCTTGCAATACTTTCTCTTAAGGTGTTGCCTAATGAAAGTATATTAATTGGATCTAAAAATGAAGGAATGATTGAAAAGTTAGCTGTTCAATCTCTTCTTGAGTTTATTGATAAAAACATAAATAATCCCATTGAATCTGAGGATAGTGAAATAGATGAAATAATAGATGCTAGCATAGTAGCTAATGAACAGGTTCTTGAAAGTTTGCCAATAGGTATTGTTGTTATAGATATAGATCAAAATATAATAACAATTAATCAATATGCTTTAAGATTTATTGGATGCAATAAAAAAGATGTTAAAGGAAAAAAGATTAATGAAGTTATTCCATCATCTCAGCTTCCTCATGTTATGCTTAGTAATTTAAAAAAGTATGGCTCAACTCTTCATATAAATAACAGAGTTGGCTTAGTAAATAGCTCTCCTCTTTTCATAAACGATAAGATTATAGGGGCTGTAAGTGTTATTCAAGATGTATCTGATATTATAGGTATGAAAGAAATAAATGAGAAATTTACTAAGATACTTGAAAATTCACAGGATATGATTTGCTTTGTAGATGAAAATGGTATAATAAATTATTTAAATCCTGCATATATTAAAAACTTTTCTAAAGTTAGTTCTGATGTTATAGGAAAAAGTATTTTTGATATTGCTCCTAATGGACTTAGAGCTAAAGTATTTAAAGAAAAAACTTTATTAAAAGATGTAATTCATAAGAAAAACGGTATAAATGTTATAAGTACTATTGATCCTTTATTTATTGATGGACAGTTTAAAGGAGTTATTTCTACTTCTAGACCAGTTAGTTTAATTAAAGAACTTATGTCAAAACTAAATAAATCTGAACAGGAATTAGATTATTATAAAAATGAGTTTTTAAGACAGTTATCTAAAAATTCTTCTTTTAATAATATTATAGGTTCAACTAGAACTCTAAAGGATATAATGTACATGTGTCAAAAGGCTTCAGAAACCACATCAACTGTTCTTATTCGTGGTGAAAGTGGTACAGGTAAGGAACTTATTGCAAAGGCTATACACAATAATAGTAATAGAAAAAATAAGCCTTTCGTAAGGGTTAACTGTGCTTCAATTCCTGAAAATCTCTTAGAAAGTGAATTGTTCGGATATGAAAAGGGAGCTTTTACTGGGGCAGTTCAAAGCAAACCTGGTAAATTTGCTATTGCTGATACAGGTACTATATTCTTAGATGAAATAGGTGATATGCCCTTATCAATGCAAGTTAAACTCCTTAGAGTTTTACAAGAAAGAGAGATTGAAAGTGTTGGAGGAATAACTCCTAGAAATATTGATGTGAGGGTTATTGCTGCAACTAATAGAAATTTAGAAGAAATGATTGAAGAGGGTTCCTTTAGAGAGGATCTTTATTACAGACTTAATGTCTTAGGTATTAATCTTCCTCCACTTAGAGAACGTAAAGAAGATATTCCTGAACTAGCCGAACATTTTATAACTAAGCTAAATAAAAAGTTACATAAAACTATATTAGGAATAAAACAAGATGCCCTTAATCTACTAATTGAGTATTCTTGGCCTGGAAATATACGTGAGCTTGAAAATATAATGGAAAGGGCCATAAATCTTTGTGATGGAGATTATATAGATAGTTCTTATCTGCCTTCATATTTAAAGCCAGTTGAATCAAAGTCTTTTAATTTAAATATTGATATTGATCATATACTTCCCTTTGAAGAATATGAAAAACAAATAATAGAAGCAGCTATGAAGAAGTACAAATCCTTTAATAAGGCTGGAAAAGCTTTAGGATTAACTCATAGAACAGTTTCTTTGAAATGTAAAAAGTATAATATAGATGTAAAAAAATAATAAAAGAAAAAAGCACTTGGAGACCAGCACATCTCCAAGTGTTTTTTTATTAGTAAGAGTTTAGTAACATTCTGAAGTATAATTATGACAAGACTTTTTTAGTTTTAACTACGGGAACAGCTAATAATTAAAACTAAATTTAATATTAAACAAGTTATACAGTATTTCTATTATTTAGAATAGAATTCAACTATTAATTGCTCTTGTATTGTTATTGGAATTTCTTCTCTCTTAGGCTTTCTAGTGAAAATTCCTTTAAAGTTATCTTCTTCTTTACTTACGTAAGGAACTTCACTTCCTATGCTATCTTTAAAGTTGTTTACAAACATTTCTGTTTTTCTTGATTTTTCTCTTAAAACAACTTCATCACCTATATTTAATCTGAAAGATGGTATATTAACTTTCTTTCCATTTACTAAGAAATGTCCATGGTTAACCATTTGTCTTGCTTGTCTTATTGAGCTAGCAAAACCCATTCTATATACCATATTATCAAGTCTTGATTCTAAAATCATAAGTAAAGCCTCACCAGGTTGTTCTTTACTATTGAAAGCTTGATCTACGTATCTAGTAAATTGTCTTTCCATAACACCGTAGTAAGCTCTTAATCTTTGCTTTTCTAATAATTGAATACCGTAATCAGATAATTTCTTATCTGCTCTGCTTGTTCCTCTATCAGCTCGTTTCATTGCTTTTGGATGTCCAACTACATTTAATCCAAGTCTTCTGCACATTTTGAAACGAGGTCCCATCATCTTAGCCATACTTAACCTCCAAATGTTTTTTTGTTTTCTATGATGCTATATTAACATAAAACCTTACTTATTGAAAATGATTATCATTATTGTATAACTCATTTAATTAAAATTATCTTATTAAATCTTTAAAATACTAACTTATGCTTATAAATTTAAACTTATTTATTCTATAAAATAAATTCATTTATAATAAACTCTAATTTTAGTAATTATCTTCCATTAACTCTTAATCTATTACCACTTAAATCATTCTTATTTATATATGAATTTTAGTATAGGCATAAAAAAAGCTATATCAAACCTTAACTTAGAAGAATTCATAAATTTTATATTTATAAATTCTCTCATAAATAGTATTGATATAGCTCTCTTTATAATTCATGCAATTAAATATTAAATTCTATTTTTATAGATCGTCTATTAAAGCTCCTGCTTTAGCATATGCTGTTGATTTTGCCTCAAAGAAGTCTGTTTTTACTTGGTTTGCATCAGCATAATAATCTACCCATGGTGCTGGATTCTCATTATATCCTTCAAATAAAGGCTCTAAACCTATAGCTTTAACTCTTAAGTTTCCTATATATTTTATATATCTTTCTATAAGATTTTTATTTATTCCAGTAACATTATCACCTATAACATAGTGACCCCATGCGATTTCATGTTCAACACCAGTTCTCACCATTTCTCTTAATTCTTCTTTTAACTCTTTAGTGAATACTTCTGGTATTTCTTCTTTTAATTCTTTTATTATACTTCTAAATAACCATAAATGAGTATTTTCATCTCTGTTTATATATCTAATCTCTTGAGCTGAACCAGGCATTTTTCCATTTCTCTCTAAATTATAGAAAAACATAAATCCTGAATAGAAATAAACACCCTCTAAAATATAGTTAGCCATTACTGATTTTATAAAGTTTTCCATACTTGAATCTTCTAAGAAATTATTATATAAGTCTCCTATAAATTTATTTCTTTGAAGTAATATAGCATCATCCTTCCATTGGAATAATATTTCGTTTCTCTCCTCTGGTGAACAAATACTATCTAGCATATAACTATAGCTTTGTGAGTGAACCGCTTCTTGGAAAGCTTGTATAGTTAAACATAAGTTAACTTCTGAAGCAGTAATATAACTATTTATATTTCCTAGGTTAGCTGTTTGTATTGAATCTAAAAATATTAAGAAAGATAAGATTTTATCATATGCTGTTTTTTCTTCCTTAGTCAACTTTTTATAATCTTTTAAGTCTTGAGCTAAGTTTATTTCCTCTGGTATCCAGAAATTATTCATTGCTTGTCTGTACCATTCTGAAACCCAAGTATATTTCATATTATTAAAGTCATTTAAATTAGTTGTATTACCGTTTATCATTTTCTTTTTATTAGTTTCAATATCTCCAAACTCATTAAAAAGCGGTCTTTTATTTATTTCCATTTTACGTCACCTTTCATCTCTTTATTTCTCTATCTATAATTAATAGATACTCACCTAAGCCTAGATGAGTATCTTTAAAATTCTTAATTTATATTCTAAGCTGAACAACTCTCACATTCGTCAACACTTAGAGATTTACTTCTTACATAATAAATACTTTTAACTCCATTTTTACAAGCTGAAATATAAAGATTCATTATTTGTCTCATAGTATAATCTGTAGTTATATAAAGGTTAAATGATTGTCCTTGGTCTATATGTCTTTGTCTTACTCCGTTTGCTCTAACTGTAAATTCTTGATTTACATTGTAAGCTGAAACATAGTACCAGAAATTTTCTTGACATAATCCAGGTGCTACCTTTGGAGTTATGCTTCCTTTTTTCTCTTCTAACCAGAATCTATTCATAACAGGATCTACCCCCTCTGAAGTTCCAGCTAAAGTGGCAGTTGAACCATTTGGAGCTACCGCAAATAGGTATCCATTTCTCATACCATATTTAGCAATCTCTTCTTTTAGTTCTTTCCACTGTGGTGAATTATATTCTCTTAGTTCAAAATAATCACCATTACTCCAGTCGGATCCTTCAAATAATGGATAGCTTCCCTTTTCCTTTGCTATGTTTAAACTAGCTTTTATAGCATAGAAGTTTATTCTCTCATAAACTTTATCTACAAAGTTTAAGTGTTCCTCTGAATCCCATACAATCTTATTATTTACAAGCATATGATGGTATCCTGATGTTCCTAATCCAACAGCTCTATATTTCTTGTTTGTTATTTCAGCAAATGGAACTGAATAATAATTTAAGTCTATTACGTTATCCATTGCTCTTATTTGAGTTTCAACAACGTATTCCACTTCTTCATCTGATGTAACATCAACATTTCCTAATACCACTGAAGAAAGGTTACAAACAACAAAGTCTCCTGGCTTAGTTTTTTCAATAACTACTACATCACCATTTTCGTCCTTAATTTCTGTTTGTTCTATCTCCATAGCACTCATGTTTTGCATTATTTCAGTACAAAGATTTGATGAATATATCATTCCTTTGTGTTTATTAGGATTAAATTTATTTACTGTATCTCTATAGAAAGCAAATGGTGTTCCTGTTTCTGCAGCACTTTTTATGATAAGTCTTACAATATCCTTAACACTCATAACTCTCTTTTCTATTCTATCATCTTCTACACACTCATAATATTTCTTTTCCCATTCTTCCCCATAGAAATCTTCTAAAGAATATCCTTTAACAGTTTTTATTTCATGAGGACACATCATATACCAGTTAGCATCTATATCATTTTCTGCTAACTTCCAGAATAAATCTGGATAACAAAGTCCTGGGAATATATCATGAGCTTTCTTTCTATCATCTCCGTTGTTTGTTCTTATTTGAAGAAACTCTGGTAAATCTTTATGCCATGCATCTAACCAAATAGCAACTGATCCGTTTCTAACTCCTAATTGGTCAACAGCTATGGCTGTATCATTGAATAATTTTATCCAAGGTATAATTCCACCTGATGCACCTTTAAAACCTCTTATGGCTGAGCCTAAGGCTCTTACCTTACCCATATAAATTCCCATTCCGCCACCAAACTTAGAAACCTTTGAGAAATTATCTAATGATTTATATATACCAGCTAAGCTATCATCTACAGTATCTATAAAACATGAACTTAATTGGTAGAATGGCTTTCTAGCATTAGACATAGTTGGAGTAGCCATTGTAGCCTTTATAGAACTTAAAACATCATAAAATCTTTTTGCCCAATAAAGTCTTTTTTCCTTCTTCTCAGGGATAGCAAGGTGCATAGCAATTCCCATAAACATTTGTTGAGGAAGTTCTAATGGTAATCTATTAAAATCTTGAACTAAATATCTTTTTGCTAATAAATTTATTCCACTGTATGTAAATAAAAAGTCTCTCTCTCTTTTTATTTCTTTTTCTAATTCTTCTATATCTTCCTTAGAGTAATTATCTAAAATATATTTTCCGTATAATCCTTTATCAGTAAGTTCCTTTATAAAACCATAGAAATTATCATATGGATTTGCCCCTTCTTCTAGTCCTCTATTTACTCTTACTTCTTCATATAAATTTTTAACATATAACTTCGCCGCAATTTCCTGCCATCTTGGTTCTACTTGAGAAGTTAACTCTAACGAAACTTGTATGAAAGATTTTATTATCTCTTTTTCTCCCATTTTTGATGTAACTATATTATCTAAAGCAACCATTAACTTTTCTTCAGTATATAATCCTGTTTCATCATTCAGTTCTTCTATAGACCATGCACAATATCTCTCTAATAGTGTCATCAACTAGCCCTCCACAATATATAGTAATTATTTTTAAATTTCGCACAATATCTTGACAATTTATTATAATAATTTAAAGTTGTTTTGTAAAACTCAGATTTCTTGAAAAAGTTAGCTTATTCTATGAATAACTCTTATTATATAAGTCATATTTTCTTTTTTTAGTTTTATTCGACTAATAATGATTATTGACATTTTAAAGTTACTTCTGCAATAAGAGTACTAGAGCTTTTAAGTAGGCATAAATAAAAAGACTACAGATATTTACTCTGTAGTCTTTTTATTATTTTAAATTTTCAGCCCATTCTTCTTCCTTAAATCCTATAAGAACTAAATCCTCTTTTATAAGTAAAGGTCTTTTTACTAACATACCATTGCTTGATAAGATGTCTAAAAGTTCATCTTCACTAGCTGTTTTTACTTTATCCTTAAGATTCATCTCTCTATAAAGCTTGCCTGAAGTGTTAAAGAACTTATTTAATTTAACTCCGCTCTTATCGTACCAAGCCTTTAATTCTTCTTTAGTAGGATTTTCTTCCACAATCATTCTATCTGTAAAATCTATATTGTTTTCTTCTAACCATTTCTTAGCTTTTCTACAAGTACTACATTTAGGATATTCTAAAAATAAACAACTCATTTTCTTACACCTTCTTTAAAATCATAATATTTATACAATAAAAATTATTATATAGTAATTATACTCCTTATAACTTTATTTTTAAATATGTTAATTAAAAACCTTCATAAATTTTTACAGCTATAGATTTTTTAAAATTTATTGAAATTAAGTTAAACAACCTCTATGTTATTATTCTTCATTATTATCATCTTTATTTTTAGGAATTATTACAAAGGCTTTAAATAAGTCACCTTCACATTCAACCCTAAACTTTCCGTTGTGAAGTTCTACAATAGTTTTAGCGATTGCTAATCCTAATCCAGATCCTTCTATGGTTGAATTTCTTGATTCATCTCCTCTTGCAAATCTTTCTAAAATATCCTTCTCATCAAAATCTAAAGCATAGGAAGAAATATTTTTAAATGATATTTCCACGTAATTTTCTAAATCTTTTATTTCCACATAGACCCTAGTTTTTTCTAAACTATATTTTAAAGCATTAGTAGTTAGGTTTTGGAATACCCTAGACATTCTTTGAGGATCTATTTTAACCATGCATTCCTCTGGCCCATTTATTTTAAATTCAATTTCCTTTTCTGAATATACATCTTCTACTTCAGCTATACATTGATATACAAGTTGAATTATATCTATATTGTATTTAAATAATTCTACCTTTCCTGAAGACATCTTAGAAACCTCAAACAAATCATCTATAAGTTTCTTTAAAGTTTGAGATTTTTTATCTAGTATTTCTATATATTCTTTTCTTTCCTCTTCCTTTATATTATTTAACTGAAGTATATTTACATAATTTATTATGGATGTTAATGGAGTTTTTAAATCATGTGAAACATTTGATATAAGCTCAGTTTTTAACTTTTCATTCTTTATACCTTCTTCAACAAGTTCCTTATAGCCTAATCTTAAATCATTAACATCATCTGCTAATTCCCTTATTTGTCTATCGTCATTATCTTTTATCTCTATATCCGTATCACCTTTTTTAACTTTTTCTATTCCTTTTATTACAGTATCTAATCCATCATATTTTCTTATAAACTTTACTATAAAATGAATAACTAAAACAATTGGAATTATCCATAGGTATCTATTGTCTGTTAAAACATAGTGATATTGCTTCCATACAAATTCTATATTTCTCATAAATCCATTTATAAGAATATATATTATAGTAAATGAAATAACAAACATAACAACCTTATCTTTTAAAAATTCTTCTATAAACATCTTCTTTGTTATTAAAACATTTAAACTATCTAAAAATCTAAAGAAATATCCATTTTTCCAGCTGTCTTTATATGCTCTTATTCCCATATTTTTAATCATAACTAATTTTTTTATGATTAAAAGTAACATTAAAAGAGTTGTAGTCATAGTTGCTATAAAAGCAATTCTAATTGAATTTATTTCAGAATCATAAAGTTCTCCTCTTGAGAAATATATTTCTTCATAATTATCTGAAGAATTTATTTCTTTAAAGACTACATTATCATTTTTAGATAAACTTTCTAAAACTTCTTTTGGCGTTGAAAGATTATAAGGTTTTTCATAAAACCATACTCTATTAGAGTAATATTCTCCTGTTTTCTTATTTATAAGAACTACACCAGAATAACTAGTAGCCCTTTCTTGAAGCTTTGCAATAAATGCTTGTTTTTGTTCTTTTGTCTCTAAGCTATCTAATTTGCTTAAATAGTTAGTCTCATTATAAAGAAAATCTGATATATCTACAGATTGAGCTAATAACCTACACTCTTTATACTTATGTGGATTTATTAATGCATCCCTATAAATAACTCTATTACATATATCAGGATTTGCCTTAGAATTTAATTTTGCTATATTATCAAAGGAGTATCCTCCAAATAAGATAATATATAAAACAGGTATAAACACAGCAAATATTACTATAAACATATTTTCTATGCTTCTTACTGAAAGGCTATAGTTTTTCCACCATCTTGAAAAACTATTTGTCAATTTTATACCCAAGTCCCCACACCACCTTTATATACTCAGGTTCTTTCGAATTTATTTCTATTTTTTCTCTCATTCTTCTTATATGAACTGTTACTGTATTTTCACTTTTATAAAAAGGTTCTTCCCAAACTCTTTCATAAATTTCCTTAATTGAAAATATTCTTCCTGGATGTGATGCTAAAAGTGTTAATATCTTATACTCTGTTGCAGTTAATTTTATATTTTCTCCTCTTAAAGAAACCTGCTTATTTACAGTATCTATAGTTAAATCTTTTATTACTATTAAATCTTGAGTATTTTCCCTATTTAAAGGATAATCATACCTTCTTAATTGAGATTTTACTCTTGCAACAAGTTCTAAGTGATTAAAAGGTTTTGTAACGTAATCATCTGCCCCTATGTTTAAACCTAATATCTTATCACTATCTTCTGATTTTGCTGATAGTAATATTATTGGTATATTTCTACTTTCTCTTATTTTTAAACAAGTTCTCATTCCATCTAACTTAGGCATCATTATATCTAAAACCACTAGATGTATGTCTTCCTTATCTAAAATCTCTAAGGCCTCAAATCCATCTCCAGCCTTTATTACATTTATTCCTTCTCCTCTTAAATATATATCTATTGCATCTCTTATTTCTTTTTCATCATCTACAACTAAAACATTAAACTTTTCTTTTTCCATAATAAAGCACTCCTTAAACTTATGCCTCCTCTAAATAGTAAAGGAGGAAAATTAAAATTAACCTATTTATTTATTACGATTTTCTTAAGATATACCTTCTACTATTAATTTAATGAAATTCTTAGTATATACAATGTATTTTACCATAAAAACACATTAGTTGCTTTTTCAATGTATTTATTGGCTTTACTTTACCAAAAAAAGCATTATAATTACCTATGAAATTATTTATTGTAAATTTAGGAGAATCCCAATGAATTACATCAAAGAGAAAAAAGAATTACTAATTGATAATGCATTTATTCTCATAGGTTGCTTTATTGCATCTTTAGGAGTAAACCTATTTTTATCAAATGCAAAACTTCTTAGTGGTGGAGCAACAGGTATTGCACTTATCTTTCAATACTTAATGGGAGTTAACTCAGGTATTGTTGTTTTACTTATAAACATTCCATTATTTATACTTAGTTATTTTAAACTATCAAAGAAGTTTACATTTAACTCAGCTATAGGAATGCTAGCTTTATCACTTTCATTAATGATAACAGCACCAGTATCACATCTTATTACCTTAGATGATAAATTACTATACTGTGTTTTTGGTGGTGCTATCTGTGGATTTGGTTATGGTTTAGTATTTTCTAAAGGTGGATCAACTGGTGGAACAGATATAGTTACCATGATTATACGTAAAAAATATTCAAATTTTAATATAGGTTCATTAAGCTTCGTATTAAATATGTGTATCGTTGCTGTAGGAGCAATTTTCTTTGGACTAGAAACAGCGCTTTATACTCTTATATCTATATTTGTACAAACAGTTTTAGTTGATAAAGTTATTAAAGGAATACATTCAAAACAATTATTGCTTATAATAACAGATAAGGAACAACAAGTTATAAATTATATAATAGAAGATCTTCATAGAGGAGTAACTTCTCTTTTAGCTGAAGGAGAATATACTCATGACAGAAAGAAAATGCTTTACTGTCTAGTTACTACAAGACAAATGATTGAATTAAAAAATACAATACATTATATAGATCCAAATGCCTTTATAACTATAATGGACGTTTCAGAAGTTAAAGGAAAAGGCTTTAAAAATATATAAAAGCAAATAAAGCTATGCTCATAGGGCATAGCTTTTTTAATGTCATAATAACTTAATCTACTAAAATATATATAATAGTGGAATGATTTTTAGGAGCTTTTATGAATAAGTTTAAGTTAGTGAATTTCTTAATATGTTTTTTATTTATTATATTATTTTTCTTAATTATAAACCTTATATTTTCATCTTATAAATTTTACTCAATTACCCCAAATGATATGGAAGTTAGTTTGCCATTACTAAATTTTCTTTAAATTATATTATTTAAAATATTCATCTATAGCATTTGCTAAGGTATTTGCAATTTTATTTTGATAATCTTCTTTACCTAATAGTTCGCATTCTTCTGGATTAGATAAGAAACCACATTCAACTATTACAGAAGCTCCTTCATATCCATCATTTAAAATCTTATATTCTTTTTTTGCAACTTTTGCTTCCCTCTTATTATTTTGGTCAACTTCTTCCTTAAATTTTTGTTGTATTATTTTGCCTAGCTTTTGACTTGGTTCATTGTTGGCACTCCATACTTGTGCCCCTTTACAATTCTTTTGAGGAAACATATTTTGATGTATGCTTATAAAAGCATCACACTTATTTTCTTTTTTAATCTTAACTCTATTTCCTAAGTCTTCTATTTTCTTTTCTCTAACCTTTTTGCCCTCAGTATATAGTCCTACATCCTCACTTCTAGTCATTATGACTTTATATCCCTTACTCTCTAAGGCAGCTTTTGTTTTAAGTGATATTGATAAATTAATGTCCTTCTCAATTACTCCATTTTCACTCTTTGCGCCACCATCTATGCCTCCATGACCTGGGTCAATAACTATTACCTTATTATTTTCTTCTGCATTAACCTTTAATAAGCTAATATTTAATACTAAAAAAGATATCATCATAATTGACACTATTTTCATTATTTTCTTCATTAAGAATACCTCCTATTTAAATCTAAATTATTATAATCCTAAATCCTAAAAAGAATATATTTACTAGTAAATACTTCAAAATATTATCTCTTTTAGAATTATGAAACTCAATTTATTTTTTCCTATATATAAAGAAATATTCTAAGTAAAAGAAAAAAGAATACCTAATGTTAGGTATTCTTTAATATCTTTAATGCACTTCCATAACACTTTCAGCTATGTTAGTAGAATGATCACCAATTCTTTCAAAGTTGCTTAATAAGTCCATAAATATTGCACCATCATAAGCATTGCAAGAACCTTGGCTTAATCTCTTAATATGATTTTCTCTAAATTCTTTTTGAGAAGCATCTATCTTTCTTTCTATTTCATAGATAGTTCCAGCTTCCTCTACATTTTCATTTGCATAAGCATCAATTGTTATGTCTAGAGCTCTAATTGTTTGATCATATATATAATCTATTTCCTTTAAAGCATCTTCACTATATTTTAATTTTCTTCCTACCTTTTCTAAAGTTAAATCGGCTATATTTTCAACATGATCACCTATTCTCTCAATATCAGTTACAATATGGAAAGTTGATGCTACTAAATTACTTTCTTTAGCAGATAAATCACATTTAGATAATTTAACTAGGTAAGCAGTTATTTCTTCTTCTAATATATTTATAAGTTTTTCATTATCATATACTTTTTTAACTAAGCTTTCATTATTTTCTCTAAAAGCCTTCATACTTAATTCTAAGTTTTCTTTAGCTTTATTAGCCATTCTTAAAGTTTCCTTTTGAACTTGACCTGCAGCTATTACTGGTGTTTCTAATAATCTTTCATCAAGATACTTAGGTCCACAAAGTTCAATTTCATCTTCACCTTTTATTAATTTGTTAACTATCATAATCATGTACTTACTTAATGGTACAAGTATTATAGTAGCAGTTATATTGAATATTGTATGAGCATTAGCTATTTGTCTTTGAACATCTCCAGGGCTAATCTCTTGAACAATATATGCTAAAGGTTTTAAAAATGGTATAAATATAAGTGTACCTAGTATATTAAACATTAAATGTATGGCAGCAGCCTTATGTGCTGTTTTATTTGCCCCAATACTTGCTATCAACGCAGTTACACATGTACCTATATTACATCCAAATAATATTGGCAGAACTATATTTATATTTATAGAACCAGTTGATGCTAAGGCAATTAATATACCTGTAGTAGCTGATGAACTTTGTAATATAGCTGTAAGTGCTAAACCTGTAAATATTCCTAATACCCAGTTTTCACCTATAGCCATTATAAGTTCTGAGAACATTGGTGAATCAGCTAATGGTTTTAAAGCTGAACTCATTATTCCCATTCCCATAAATAAAATACCAAAACCTAATATTATATCAGCAATATCTTTTCTTTTCTTTTGTTTTGCTGACATTAATAAAACAACACCTATTATAACAAACAATGGCGCTATTTCATCTAACTTAAAAGCAACAAGTTGTGCAGTAATGGTAGTACCTACATTTGCTCCCATGATTACCCCAGCAGCTTGTGCTATATTCATAAGTCCAGCATTAACAAATCCAACTACCATTACCGTAGTGGCACTTGAACTTTGTATTACCATTGTAACAAAGGCACCAACTAAAACTGCTGATATAGGATTTTTAGTAACTTTCTCTAATATACTTTTTAATTTATCACCTGCGGCATTTTCTAATCCTTCTCCCATTAACTTCATTCCAAAAAGGAATAGACCTAATCCACCGGCAACTTGAATTAAGGTAAAAATTGCATCTTTCAAGATACTTCTCCTCCACTTTGCTTAATTTGTAAAATACAAACTTATTTTATTTTTAATTTTAAAATATCAATCCTATAACATTTTACAATATAATATCTGCTTTGTTAAGTTTTAAAGCTTCTTTTTAACCTAAACTTAATACAGTATCCAATTAATTGAAATTTTCTACAAATAATATCCAAATTATTAAAACAAACTAAAATAATACTCCTCTAATACTTAGTTATATAGCCATTTGTAAAACTTTTTAATATTTATTGTCAAAGCATATATTTTCTCATATTTGTTTCTAATTTGTTAATAACTGAAACTAAAAATAACTTCTTTAAAATATATAAATGTATAAAAAAAGAAGGAGGTATTCCTCCTTCTTTCCATAAAAGCAATATATTATCTCTTTGAGAATTGTGGAGATCTTCTTGCTTTCTTTAAACCGCATTTCTTTCTTTCAACCATTCTTGGGTCTCTAGTTAAGAATCCAGCTTTCTTTAATTCTGGTCTTAAGTTTTCGTCAGCTTTTAATAAAGCTCTTGATATACCATGTCTTATAGCTCCTGCTTGACCTGATAATCCACCACCATGAACGTTAACTAAAACGTCATATTTGTCTTTAGTTTCAGTTAAAACTAATGGTTGGTTAACTACAACTCTTAAAGTTTCTAATCCGAAATATGTTTCGATTTCTCTATTATTTACTATAACTCTACCTTCACCTGGTACAAGTCTTACTCTTGCAACTGATTTCTTTCTTCTTCCAGTTCCCATGTATTGAACTTTTGCCATTTGAACTCCTCCTCCCGAGCTTATAATTAGTATCTTAACTCAAGTACTTCTGGTTTTTGAGCAGCGTGATCGTGCTCAGCTCCTCTGTACACGTTTAATTTCTTTAACATTTTTCTTCCTAAAACGCCTGTTGGAAGCATTCTTCTAACTGCTTCTTCGAAAGCAAATTCAGGTTTCTTTTCTAAAACTTCTCTGTATGGAGTTTCTTTTAATCCACCAGCGTATAAGCTGTGTTTTCTTAACATTTTTTGGTCTAATTTCTTACCAGTTAAAACAACTTTCTCAGCGTTTATAACGATAACGAAATCTCCACAGTCAACATTTGGTGTAAATGTTGGCTTGTTCTTTCCTCTTAATATTGAAGCAACTTGGCTAGCAACTCTTCCTAGTGGCTTTCCAGCAGCGTCAACAACATACCATTTTCTTTCAACTTCTTGTGCTTTTGCAATGTATGATTTCATCGTTTTCCCTCCCTAGAATTTTAAAATAGGTTTTATATGTCCTCGTACTTTATGTTAAGATTCATATTGAATCCCGTACATCTCTCTTACAAACAAATACAATTATAATACACGCTTACGGGCGTGTCAATACATTTCATCTACTTTTAGTAAAAAACTTTTTCTAAGCATAATCCTGTTGGAGGAACACAAATTCCAGCTTTTTTTCTATCACCAGAATCTATGACTTCCTTTATATATTCTGGCTTCTCTTTTCCTCTTCCCACTTTAAGTAATGTTCCTACAATTAATCTTACCATATTATATAAAAAACCATCTGCTGACACATATATTTTAATTTTATTTCCTTCTGTTTCAATATGAATATCGGTTATTGTTCTTACAGAGGTCTTAACTGTCCCACCTGGTCTTTGAAAGGCCTTAAAGTCATGTTTTCCTAAAAAGTATTTACATGCTTCTTTCATAGATTCAACATCTAATTGCTTTTTAACATGATATACATAATTTCTTTCTAAGGCTGGTGGCTCTTCTCTATTTAGTATTGTGTAACAATAAGTTTTACCTGTAGTCATATACCTAGCATGAAAATCCTCAGCTACCTCTTCTGAATTCATTATTACTATATCCTTTGGTAATTTTGAATTTAATGCAGCCTTAAAATTTTTTCCTGGTATATTAGAATTAGTTTTAAAATTAGCCACATAGGCCTTAGCATGGACTCCTGAATCTGTTCTACTACTTCCTAATATTTCTACCTCTTCTTTAGTAACCTTCTTTATAGCCTCTTCTACCTTCTGCTGAATAGTATTTCCTATAGGCTGTTTTTGCCACCCAAAATAAGATGTTCCATCATATTCTATAGTTAATTTTATATTCCTCATATAATCATTCCTTTATTTTTTTATAAAACAATATTTTAAATCATAAATAATTAATTCTTCAAACAAAGAAAGACTACAAATTTGCAGTCTTTCTTTTATATTATCAATATTTATTTTATATTAAAAGTCTAAATGTAAAAACAAAATTTAATTTATACTAGAAAACTCTTACTACTATTGATAAAACTAAAAGTACTCCAGCCATTCCAAAAGAAATAAAATCATTTTTAGAATACTTTAATATCTTCATTCTAGTTCTTCCATCGCCACCTCTATAGCATCTTGCTTCCATAGCCATAGCTAACTCATCAGCTCTTCTAAAAGAACTAATAAATAAAGGAATTAATAGTGGTATTAAACTCTTAGCTTTTTGTATTATGTTTCCTGATTCAAAATCTGCACCTCTAGCTTTTTGTGCTTTCATTATTTTATCAGTTTCATCAATTAAAGTTGGTATAAATCTTAAAGCAATTGTCATCATCATTGCTAATTCATGAGCTGGAACCCCTATCTTTTTAAATGGTTTTAATAAACTTTCAATACCATCAGTTAATTCTATTGGTGATGTTGTAAGTGTTAATACTGAAGTTCCCATTATAAGCAAGATAAGTCTTAATGCCATAAATATAGCTGTTCTTATTCCTTCCTTATAAATATATAAAAACTTCCAATGCCATATAAGGGTATCTTCTGTACCTTTTATCATAAAAATATTAAGTGCTGCTGTTATAGCTATTAATAAAAATACAGGTTTAAGTCCTTTATATAAATATTTAAATTGTAATTTAGATATTAATACTGTTGCACCTAAAAAGGCAATTATGAATATATATCCCCAAAACTTATCTACTATAAATAATGAAGCAATAAAAATAAATGATATTAATATCTTAGTCCTTGGATCTAATTTATGTACAAAAGAATCCCCAGGAATATATTGACCTATAGTAATGTCCTTTAACATAATTTCTTATCCTTCCTAATTATTATTCCTTATTATTTCTAAAAGAGCTTCCTTAGCTTGAGAAATTGTAAATATCTCTTCTGATATATTAAAGCCCTTGTTTCTTAACTCTCTTATTAGATAAGTTACTTGAGGAACGGCCAATCCTATTTTTTCTAAAGTTTCAACCTCTTTAAATACCTCTGCAATCTTTCCATCTAAAACTATTTCTCCACTATTCATAACAATTACTCTATCAGCAATCTTAGCTACATCTTCCATGCTGTGACTAACCATTATTATAGTCATTCCATACTCTTTATGAAGAAGTCTTATTTGAGCAAGTATGTCTTCTCTTCCCTTTGGGTCTAACCCAGCTGTTGGTTCATCTAATATAAGAACCTTAGGCTCCATAGCTATAACCCCAGCTATGGCAACTCTTCTCTTTTGACCTCCACTTAGATCAAAAGGAGATTTGTCTTTATATGTTTCATAGTCAAGCCCAACCATCTCCATGGACTTTTTAACTCTTTTACTTATTTCTTCTTCACTGATTCCTAAGTTTCTTGGACCATACTCAATATCTTTTTCAATAGTCTCTTCAAATAATTGATACTCTGGATATTGAAATACTAATCCTACCTTTTTTCTAATATCGCTTAATTTAACTTTTTTATCTGCTATATTAACACCATCAACTATTATATTCCCACTAGTAGGACTTAATAATCCATTTAAATGCTGTATAAATGTTGATTTTCCTGAGCCAGTATGCCCAATTAATGCTACAAACTCTCCATCTTCTATTTCACAGTTTATATTATTTAATGCTATTTTTTCAAAAGGTGTTTTAGGCATATATATGTGATTTAAATTTTCTATTTTAATTGACATAAAGCATTCACCATCTCATCTATATTTAATATTTCTGTTGATATATCTACTCCCTCTTTTTGAAGCTCATAAGCTAATTCAGTAACTTGAGGAACATCTAACCCAATTGACTTTATTTTTTCTACTTGAGAAAAAATTTCCCTAGGAACCCCTTCCATTACCTTTTCACCTTTATCCATAACTATTATTCTATCAGCTTGTGCAGCTTCATCCATATAGTGAGTTATAAGTATTATAGTAATTCCAAACTTTTTATTTACTTCCTTTATAGTTTTCATTACTTCATTTCTACCTGAAGGATCTAGCATTGCTGTAGGTTCATCTAATACTATGCATTTAGGTCTCATTGCTAATATACCCGCAATAGCAATTCTCTGCTTTTGCCCTCCTGATAATAAATGTGGTGCATGTTTTCTATACTCATACATACCTACTGCTTTTAATGAATCATCTACTCTTTCTCTTATCTCCTTCGGATCAACACCTAAATTCTCTGGTCCAAAAGCCACATCTTCTTCAACTATTGTTGCTACTAATTGATTATCTGGATTTTGAAAAACCATTCCAGCTCTTCTTCTAACTTCCCAAAGATTTTCTATATCAGAAGTATCTAATCCATCTACATACATCTTTCCACCACTAGGAAGTAATAAAGCATTCATATGCTTTGCCATAGTTGATTTTCCTGAACCGTTATGACCTAATATAACTAAAAATTCTCCCTTTTTAACTTCCATAGAAACGTGATTTATTGCAACCTTTTCAGTTTGTTCTTCAGCATTGACATATTTAAAAACTAAGTCTTCACTTTTAATCATATTTTCTCCCATACTAGCCTCCTGTAAAGCTACCTTTAACTACTTTAGAGTTAAAATACATAACTCTTTTTCTCAATATGTATTGAGTTTAATAATTTTTTTATGTATAAAAAAAATACCTACTTATAAAATAATACTATTAATAATTTTATTTTGTAAATAGATATTTCCTTATTTTAACCTTTTATATAAAATTATCTTCCTTAAAATATGTTTATTAAAAAATTTCTTTAAACACATAATATACCTTTAAATTCAAAACTATTATAGGTTAAATCTAAAATTTTATACTAGTAGTAAAAATAATATATTCTGTTTTATTATATATTACTTTGTTATATATATTTAAAATACTCATGATAAAAAATAATATAAAATATTTTATATGACAAAAGAGGATTAAGTAAAAACTTAATCCTCTCTAAAGAAATATATTATACTAATTCAAGTATAACAACTTCAGCTCCGTCTCCTCTTCTAGGACCAACTTTGTACATTCTAGTGTATCCACCGTTTCTTTCAGCGTACTTTGGAGCTATGTTGTCAAATAAGTTTTTAACAACTTCTTCTTCTGTAACAAATGCTAACACTTGTCTTCTTGCGTGTAAATCTCCTCTTTTTGCAAGAGTGATCATTTTTTCTGCAAGGCTTCTAGTTTCCTTAGCTCTTGTTTCAGTAGTTTCTATTTTACCATGCTTTAAGAAGCTTGTAACAAGATTTCTAAGCATAGCTTTTCTTTGATCAGTAGGACGACCTAACTTACGATATCCTGCCATGGCTTTACCTCCTCACCTACTCGTCATTTAGTCTTAAATTTAAGCCTAACTCGTTTAACTTTCTTTCTACTTCTTCTAGAGATTTCTTACCTAAGTTTCTAACTTTCATCATATCATCCATGCTCTTGCCCGCAAGCTCTTGAACAGTGTTTATACCTGCTCTCTTTAAGCAATTGTATGATCTTACTGATAAGTCAAGCTCTTCTATAGTCATCTCTAAAGCTTTTTCTTTTTTATCTTCTTCTTTTTCAATCATTATCTCAACATCATTAGCGTTGTCAGTTAAAGTCATGAATAATTTGAAGTGCTCTATAAGAATTTTAGCTGATAATGAAATCGCTTCTTCTATTCTTATAGTTCCATTAGTCCAAATTTCTAATGTAAGTTTATCATAGTCAGTAATTTGACCAACTCTTGTATTTTGAACAGAGAAATTAACTCTCTTTACAGGAGTGTATATAGAATCTATAGCAATAGCTGATAATGGAAGATCTTCTGTTTTATTTTTGTTTTGAGTAACATATCCTCTTCCTCTATTAACTACGATTTCCATATATAACTTACCATCGTTGTCTAATGTAGCGATATGTAGATCTTTGTTTACAACTTCTACATCACCATCTGTTTTTATATCTGCTCCAGTAACAACACCTGGTCCTTGAGCATCAATATAAATAGTTTTTGGTCCTTCACCTTCCATAGTAAGTGCTAACATTTTAAGATTTAAGATTATCTCTGTAACATCTTCTTTAACACCTGTTATTGTTGAAAACTCATGAAGAACTGAATCTATTTTAACTGAAGTTGGAGCCACTCCAGGTAAAGAAGAAAGTAATATTCTTCTTAATGCATTACCAAGAGTTATTCCATAACCTCTTTCTAATGGTTCTATCTCAAACTTACCATATGTTCCGTTATCGTTTGATTCAACACATTGAATTACTGGCTTTTCTATTTCTAACATTTAAAAACCCTCCTTAATATTAAAATGGCAACCTTATGAGGGCAACTGATCCAATTGTAAAAGTACTCTTAAGATCAATAATTATTATTTGCTGTATAACTCGACGATTAGAGTCTCGTTAACTGGTACGTCGATATCTTCTCTTGCAGGCTCAGCAACAACTTTACCTTCGAAATTTTCAACGTTAGCTTCTAACCATTTTGGTAAAGCTTTTGGATTTTCAGCAAACATTTTGAATCTTTCTGATCCTCTGCTCTTTTCACAAACTGTTATAACATCGTTAACTGATACTTTGAATGATGCTATATCAACTTTTTTACCATTTACTAAGAAATGACCGTGGTTTACTAATTGTCTAGCTTCTGTTCTTGAAGCACCATATCCTAATCTGTAAACAACGTTATCTAATCTCATTTCTAATAATTTAAGTAAGTTTTCACCGGCGATTCCTCTCATTTTTTCAGCTCTTTCATATGTGTTTCTGAACTGACCTTCAAGAACTCCGTATATTCTCTTAGCTTTTTGCTTCTCTCTTAATTGTGTTCCGTAGTTAGATAATTTCTTTCTGCTTGCTCCGTGTTGTCCTGGTGCATAACTTCTTCTAACGAAAGCACATTTATCTGTATAACATCTATCCCCTTTTAGGAATAATTTCATACCTTCTCTTCTACATAACTTACATGTAGCTCCAGTATATCTTGCCATTCATTACACCTCCCGTGACGTTACTAAACTCTTCTTCTTTTTGGTGGTCTACATCCATTGTGTGGGATTGGAGTTACATCTTTTATTAAAGTAACTTCTAATCCAGCTGCTTGTAAGCTTCTTATAGCTGCTTCTCTTCCAGCACCTGGTCCTTTTACGTAAACCTCAACGCTTTTTAATCCGTGTTCCATAGCTGCTTTAGCTGCTGTTTCAGCTGCCATTTGAGCTGCAAATGGTGTGCTCTTTCTTGAACCTTTGAATCCAAGGCCACCAGCACTTGCCCATGCTAATGCATTTCCTTTTGCATCAGTTAAAGTAACTATTGAGTTATTGAATGTTGATTGGATGTGTGCTGCACCATGCTCAACATTTTTTCTTTCTTTTCTTCTTCTAGTTTTTTTAACTTTTTGAGCTGCCATTGTCTTCCCTCCTTAACTATTTCTTCTTATTAGCTATTGTCTTCTTAGGACCTTTTCTAGTTCTAGCATTAGTCTTAGTTTTTTGTCCTCTAAGTGGAAGACCTTTTCTATGTCTGATTCCTCTATATGAACCAATCTCAACTAATCTCTTTATGTTTAAAGCAACTTCTCTTCTTAAGTCACCTTCAACTGTTAAATCTTTAATGTAGTTTCTTATTGAGTTTACTTCTTCCTCAGTAAGATCCTTAACTCTTGTATCAGGATTAACTCCAGTTACTTCAAGAATTTTTTGTGATGTAGGTAATCCTATACCATATATATAAGTTAGACCTATTTCAACTCTTTTTTCTCTTGGTAGGTCGATACCTGCTATTCTTGCCATTAATGTTACACCTCCTGGTAATTAAAATACGAAATTGATTTACATTAAATAAGTAACTCAATTGCTCTATTGTTTATTTATATTTAAAATTTTAGGTTGATGGTTTTATCCATCACAGCCGCACCTAAAATTTATTTGCTATTATTTAAATGCCTATATAATCATATTTTACTTTTAAATAAAAGTCAATAAGAATTCGCTCCCAATTGACCTTTTTATTATGTTTTATTTACCTATTAGCCTTGTTTTTGTTTGTGCTTAGGATTTTCACAGATTACCATTACTCTTCCTTTTCTTTTTATAACTTTGCACTTTTCGCAAATAGGCTTAACTGATGGTCTTACTTTCATCGCTAACCCTCCTTATTTTGCTCTCCATGTAATTCTACCTCTTGTAAGATCATATGGTGAAAGTTCCACAGTAACCTTATCTCCTGGTAAAATTCTTATGAAGTTCATTCTTAACTTTCCTGAGATATGTGCTAATATTTTATGCCCACTCTCTAATTCAACTTCAAACATTGCATTTGGTAAAGCTTCTAAAACTGTACCTTGCATTTCAATTATATCACTTTTTGACATAAGGTAATCAAACCTCCTTGTTAGTGCTACTAAGCTTTAAAAATCTTTTTATTTTAAGATTTGCATTCTTATCCTTTGATATTATACATGATTTTAACTCATCATCCAATATCTCAGTAAGCACTACATGTTTTATTTTTTTCTTTTTTGGCATTTCAATAGTCTTAGTTGCTCCATTTGCCACTAGTAGATCATCATCTACCAATCCAATCACAATATATGATTTTCCTGTATCTCTTCCAGCATTTGAAGTAACTAATCTACCGATTAAATCAGTTTCTTGCAACTTATCCACCTCAAAGATTACCTTAGTCATAAACTACAAATTCCTTATAGGCAAATGTTAATTTATAACTAAGCAATATATATTAAAACTATTTTATAAGTGTTAATATTTCAGGACCATTAGGTAAAATTGCAACTGTGTTTTCATAGTGTGCAGAAAGTTTCCCATCTGCTGTTACTACTGTCCAGCCATCATCTAAAGTCTTGACTCTATATGATCCCATGTTTACCATCGGTTCAATAGCTAATACCATTCCTGCCATTAACTTTGGACCTCTGCCTGGTCTACCGAAATTAGGAACTTCAGGATCTTCATGGACTTTTCGGCCAATTCCATGTCCTACAAAGTCTCTAACAACAGAAAATCCATTGGCTTCAACATATTGCTGTATTTCATTAGAAATATCCGTTAATCTATTGTCTACATATGCCTTTTCTATACCTTTAAAAAAGGATTCTTCAGTAATTCTAATAAGCTTTTCTGCCTCTTCTGATATATTACCTACACCAAAAGTTCTAGCAGCATCACTGTGAAATCCATTTAGACAAACTCCACAATCAATAGAAACAATGTCTCCATCCTTTAATTCATAACTTCCTGGGAAACCATGAATTACTTGATTATTAACAGATATACATAATGAAGCTGGGAAACCATACAATCCTTTGAAGGATGGTGTAGCTCCATGCTTAGTTATAAACTCTTCAGCTATTCTATCTAATTCCGTAGTAGTAATACCAGGTCTTACTTTCTCCTTAAGCAGGTTAAGTGTCTCTCCAAGAATCTTTCCTGCTTTCCTCATTAGGTCGATTTCATTCTCATTCTTAAGAATTATCATTACTTGTCGCTCCCTAATATTTTACAGATACTCTCAAAGACCTCGTTTATTGCTTGTGTTCCATCTACTACTGAAAGTTGCTTTTTGTTTTTATAAAAATCAATTAATGGTTGTGTTTGATTTTCATACACATCAAGTCTTTCCTTAACTGTTTCTTCAGTGTCATCTTTTCTTTGAATAACATCTGATCCGCAAAGATCACATTTTCCATCATTAGTTGGTGGATTAAACTTTATGTGATAACTTGCTCCACATGAAGGACAAACTCTTCTTCCTGTCATTCTTTCAAGTATGAATTCTTTAGGTACTTCTATTAAAAGAGCTGTGTCTATTGACTCTTCTCTTTCAGTTAAAAAGTTATCTAAAGCTTCTGCTTGATGAACTGTTCTTGGGAAACCATCTAATAAATATCCATTCTTACAATCATCTTGTTGAAGTCTATCTTTTACCATGTTGATAGTTACTTCATCTGGAACTAACTGTCCATTATCCATGTATGATTTAGCCTCAATACCTAAAGGAGTGTTCTCTGAAATATTTTTTCTAAAGATATCTCCTGTAGATATATGAGGAATTGAATATCTATTACTAATTGATTTTGCCTGTGTTCCTTTTCCTGCTCCAGGAGGACCTAATAAAACTATCTTCACGGGCATCATCTCCATAACTTGTATTTCTATTTTAAGAATCCTTGGTAATGTCTCATTGTTAATTGAGATTCTAATTGTCTCATTATCTCTAATGAAACAGAAACTAGAATTAACAGTGATGTTCCTCCAAACTGTATTCCTTGGAAAGGAGTATAGTTTGCAACTAAAATAGGAACTACTGCTATAATAGCAGCAAAACATCCACCAAACATTGAAATTCTATTTAATACTTTCTCTAAATAAATCTCTGTTGGTTTTCCAGGTCTTATTCCAGGAATGAAACCTGATGATTTATGCATATTCTCAGCCATTTCATCTGGCTTAAATGTTATTTGAGTATAGAACCAAGTAAAGAATATAGTCAGTAATGCATATAATACTGGATACATCCAAGTCTTTGCATTGAAAGGACTGTAAGAAGATCCTGTAATCCATTGTGACCATCCAGCTTCTGGGAAGAATTGAGCTATAGTTGTTGGGAAACTCATAACAGACATAGCAAAGATTATTGCTATAACAGTTGTTCCAATAATACTTAATGGAATATGAGTTGATTGTCCCTTCATCATTTTATTACCTACGGCTTTACCTGCATATTGTACAGTAATTCTTCTTTCAGCTAATGATAAGTAAATTACACCTGCTAATAAAGCTAATGTAAAGAAAATAAATAATGCTACTTCAACAACATTTATTTTACCTATCTTACTTAAGTTATATATTTGATAACCAGTCATTGGTAAGCTTGATAATATATTTGCAAATATTATCAAAGAAGTACCATTTCCTACTCCTTTAACTGTAATTTGATCTCCTAACCACATTAAGAAAGTTGATCCAACTACTAGTGTTAGTAATATTAAAAACATACTAACTGGAGAATTGCTCTTAAGTGCGCCAACATTGTTAATTATCACATAACTTCCATAAGCAGTGATTGCTCCAATAACAATTGAAGCATATCTAGTTATCTTTTGGATTTTCTTTCTTCCATCATCTCCCTCTTTAGATAATTGTTCTAATTTAGGAATTGCAACTGTTAAAAGTTGCATAATGATTGAAGCATTGATGTATGGTACAACACCTAAAGCGAATATACTAAATCTACTAAAAGAACCACCAGAAATTAAATCATAGAAGCTTACTAAGCTTCCTGATTGTGTTAAAGCTTTTAGACTATCTGTATCAATTCCAGGAACAGGAATATAACTTCCCATCCTGAAAATTGCTATTAAGAATACAGTCCAAATTATTTTTTTTCTTAAATCTTGAACCTTCCAGGCATTACGTAGGGTTGATAGCACGATTATTTCACCTCAACTTTTCCTCCAGCTGCAACTATTTTTTCAGCTGCTTGCTTTGATAACTTGCAACCTGCGATAGTTAAGCTCTTTTCTATGTTTCCATTTCCTAAGATCTTAACTCCGTCCATTAGTTTACTTACTACTCTTCTTTCTAATAGTAATTCTGGAGTAACTTCTGTTCCATTATCGAATATGTTTAATCTATCAACATTGATTGTTACAAAATGTTTTGTAAATGGGTTAGTGAATCCTCTTTTAGGAAGTCTTCTGTATAATGGCATTTGACCACCTTCGAATCCAGGTCTAACTCCACCACCTGATCTAGCATTTTGACCTTTTTCACCTTTTCCGGCATTTCTTCCTAAGCCTGAACCAGTACCTCTACCAACTCTTTTTGGAGCTGATTTACTACCAGCTGCTGGTCTTAATTCATGAAGTTTCATATGTTATTACACCTCCTCTAACGCTCTATTTAATTATGCTTCTTCAACTTTTAGTAGATAACTTATTTTGTTTATCATACCTTTTATTTGAGGAGTTCCCTCATGCTCTACTGTTTTACCTATTTTTCTAAGTCCAAGGGCATGTGCAGTAGCGATATGGTCTTTCTTTCTACCAATTAAGCTTTTAACTAATGTTACCTTTAGCATCGCTATCCCTCCTAACCTATTATCTCTTCAACAGATTTTCCTCTTAATTTAGCTATATCTTCAGCTGTTCTTAAGTTAGCTAATCCGTTGATAGTTGCTTTTACCATGTTTCTTGGGTTGTTTGAACCTAATGATTTAGCTCTAACATCCTTTAATCCTGCTAATTCAAGAACTGATCTTGCAGGACCTCCAGCTATAACTCCTGTACCTTCAGTAGCTGGCATTATAAGTACATCTCCTGTACCGAATTTTCCGTGTATTTCATGAGGAACAGTAGTTCCAACGATTGAAACTTCTACTAAGTTTTTCTTAGCATCTTCTATTCCTTTTCTTATTGCTTCAGGGATTTCGATAGATTTACCAGTTCCAACACCAACGTGTCCGTTCTCGTCTCCAACAACAACTAACGCACTGAATCTGAAGTTTCTACCACCCTTAACAACCTTAGTAACTCTGCTTATACTAACAACCTTTTCTTTAAGGTCTAGTGTGCTAGGATCGATTCTCATGTATTTCCCCTCCTTGTAGATTAGAATTTTAATCCGGCTTCTCTTGCTCCGCTAGCTAAAGCCTCAACTCTTCCGTGATATACGTATCCACCTCTGTCGAATACTACATCATTTATTCCTTTTTCTATAGCTCTTTTAGCAACTAATTCTCCAACTAATTTAGCAGCTTCTTTGTTGCTTCCTTTAACTTCGATAGCTTTATCTAAGCTTGAAGCAGCTACTAAAGTAACAGCATTAACGTCGTCTATTATTTGAGCATATATGTTCTTTTCACTTCTATATACAGATAATCTTGGTCTTTCTGGAGTTCCGAATACCTTCTTACGAACTCTTAGGTGACGTCTTTCTCTTGCTTCTTTTCTGTCTGCCTTTTTGAACATAAGGTTCACTCCTTTCTATATTAGTATTTATTATTTACCAGTTTTACCTTCTTTTCTTCTTATAACTTCATCAGAGTACTTGATTCCTTTACCTTTGTATGGTTCAGGTTTTCTCCATGATCTGATGTTAGCAGCAACTGCTCCAACTTTTTCTTTATCGATACCTTCAACGATAACTTTAGTTGTTCCGTCTAATTTGAAGTCTACTCCATCAACTGCTTCAACTTCTACTGGATGTGAATATCCTAAGTTCATAACAAGTTTCTTTCCTTGTAATTGAGCTCTGTATCCAACTCCGTTTAACTCTAAAGTTTTTGAAAAACCTTGGCTTACTCCAACAACCATGTTGTTAAGTAAAGCTCTAGTTAATCCGTGAAGTGCTCTGTGTTCTTTAACGTCACTTGGTCTAGTAACAACTACTTGAGCATCTTCTACAGCTATATTAATGTCTTTGTGCATAGCTTTAACTAACTCACCCTTAGGGCCTTTTACTGTAACAACGTTCTCTGGTGTTACAGTAACAGTTACTCCAGCAGGGATAGCTATAGGCATTTTACCTACTCTTGACATAATGCGCACCTCCTGTGAATTTGGTCCTTATATTTTTTTAAATCATCTCTTTGCTTCAATCTATTTAAATCTATGTTATTTTCTCACTCTAAAAAATTACCAAACGTAGCAGATAACTTCTCCGCCTAATCCTAATTTTCTAGCTTCTCTGTCAACTACTAATCCTTTTGAAGTTGATATTAAAGCGATACCTAATCCGTTTAATACTCTAGGAACTTCATCTTTCTTGCAGTAAACTCTTAAACCTGGTTTTGATATTCTCTTTAAACCAGTTATAACTCTTTCATTGTTTGCTCCGTACTTTAAAGTTAATCTCATCATAGGAACTACACCATCGTTGTACTCCTCTACTCCTTTAAGATAACCTTCTTGTAATAATATATTTACGATAGCCTTCTTAACACTTGAAGAAGGTACTTCAACAACTTCGTGTCTTACTGAGTTCGCGTTTCTCACACGAGTTAGTAAGTCTGCGATAGGATCTGTCATAACCATTATATTGTGCCTCCTTTCATTCTACTAGTTATATTACCAGCTTGCCTTTCTACATCCAGGAATTTCACCTTTGTAAGCTAATTCTCTGAAGCAGATACGGCAAATTCCGAATTTCTTTAATACAGAATGTGGTCTTCCACATAATCTACATCTAGTATACGCTCTAGTTTTGTATTTAGGTTCTTTTTTCCATTTTTCGATCATTGCCTTACGAGCCATGCGTATCCCCTCCTTATTATTGAGCGAATGGCATTCCAAGGAATCTTAATAATTCTCTTGCTTCTTCGTCTGTGTTAGCACTAGTAACGAAGATTATATCCATTCCTCTTACTTTATCTACTTTATCATACTCGATTTCTGGGAATATTAATTGTTCCTTAATTCCTAATGAGTAGTTTCCTCTTCCATCAAATGCTTTAGCTGAAACTCCTCTGAAGTCTCTTACTCTTGGTAAAGCTATTGAAACTAATTTATCTACGAATTCGTACATATTAGTCTTTCTTAAAGTAACTTTACATCCTAAAGCCATGTTCTCTCTTATTTTAAAGTTAGCAACTGACTTTTTAGCTCTTGTTAATACAGGCTTTTGTCCAGCGATTATTTGTAAATCACTAACAGCTGATTCTAGAACCTTAGGATTATCTTTAGCTTCTCCTACTCCCATGTTTATAACAACTTTTTCTATTTTAGGAACTTGCATTATGTTTTTGTATCCGAACTTTTCCATCATAGCTGGAACTACTTCTTTTTCATATCTTTCTTGAAGTCTATTCACGTAAAGTACCTCCTTTCAAATTTTAGAATGTTTCTCCACACTTCTTACATACTCTTACTTTTGCACCGTCTTCTAATAACTTATGGCTTATTCTTGTAGCCTTTTTGCATTTTTCACAGAATAACATAACTTTTGAGCTGTTTATTGCAGCTTCCATTTCTATTATTCCACCTTGCATGTTTTGTCTATTAGGTTTTTGATGCTTTTTAACTAAGTTAACTCCTTTAACTACTACTTTACCAGTCTTAGGAATTACTCTTAAAACTTCACCAGTTTTTCCTTTATCTTTACCTGATATAACTACTACTGTGTCGTTCTTTCTAACATGTACCTTCATCTTAGCCACCTCCTAATCGTTTATTATAGAACTTCTGGTGCTAATGATAAGATTTTATTGAACTCATTATCTCTTAGCTCTCTTGCAACTGGTCCAAAGATACGAGTTCCTCTTGGTTGCTTATCATCTTTTATTATTACAGCTGCATTTTCATCAAATTTGATGTATGAACCGTCAGCTCTTCTTAGTCCTCTTACTGATCTTACAATAACTGCTTTAACTACTTCGCCTTTTTTAACAACTCCGCCTGGTGTTGCACTTTTAACGCTAGCAACTATTACATCTCCGATATTTCCGAATTTTCTTTTAGATCCGCCTAAAACTCTTATGCACATTATTTCTTTTGCACCTGAGTTGTCAGCAACCTTTAGTAAGGTTTGTTGTTGTATCATGAAATTAACCTCCTTTCAGACTTTAGAAAACTATTTTGCTTTCTCTACTATCTCAACAAGTCTCCATCTCTTATCTTTTGATAATGGTCTAGTTTCCATTATAAGAACTCTATCTCCGAATCTAGCCTCATTATTTTCATCATGAGCTTTGAACTTAGTTGTTCTGTTAACAGTTTTTCCGTATAGTGGATGTCTAACCTTTGTTTCAACCGCAACAACGATAGTCTTATCCATTTTATCAGAAACAACTCTACCTAATCTCTTTTTTCTTAAATTTCTTTCCACAGCGGTTACCTCCTTTCAGGATTACTGCTCAATCTTTAACTCTTCTTCTCTTATGATTGTTTTGATTTGAGCTATTGATTTTTTTACTTCTCTGATTCTCATTGGGTTTTCTAATTGACCTGTAGCTAATTGGAATCTTAAATTGAATAACTCAGCTTTAAGGTCTCCTAATTTCTTTATTAAATCTTGAGGATTGCTTGTTCTTAGTTCTTTTAACTCTCTAGCTTTCATTATTCTTCACCACCCATTTCCTCAAAATCTCTTCTTGTAACGAACTTAGTCTTTACAGGAAGTTTGTGTGAAGCAAGTCTCATAGCTTCTCTTGCTTTCTCTTCATCAACTCCAGATAACTCGAATAAAACTCTACCTGGTTTAACTACTGCTACCCAGTATTCAACTGAACCTTTACCTGAACCCATTCTTGTTTCAGCTGGTTTCTCAGTTACAGGTTTGTCTGGGAATATTTTTATCCAAAGCTTTCCGCCTCTTCTTATATATCTATTGATAGCTATTCTCGCAGCTTCTATTTGGTTACTAGTGATCCATCCACAAGTTGTAGCTTGGATTCCGAAATCTCCGTAAGCTAGAAAGTTTCCTCTAGTTGCCTTACCTTTCATTCTACCACGTTGTACCTTACGATGTTTAACTCTTTTAGGCATTAACATGTTATATTCCTCCTTTCTTAGTGCATCCTATTATGCGTTAGCTTCTTCCTTTTTTTCAACTTTTTTAGTTGGAAGAACTTCTCCATTGTAAACCCACACTTTAACACCGATTTTACCGTAAGTTGTATCAGCTTCAGCAAATCCATAGTCGATGTCAGCTCTTATTGTTTGTAGTGGGATTGTTCCTTCATTGTATTGCTCAGTTCTTGCTATTTCAGCTCCACCTAATCTTCCTGAACAAGCAGTTTTAACACCTAATGTGCCAGCTTTCATTGCTCTTTGGATAGTTTGCTTCATAGCTCTTCTGAATGATATTCTCTTTTCTAATTGAGCAGCAATGTTTTCAGCCATTAATTGAGCGTTAGTTTCAGCGTTCTTAACCTCAACAATGTTTATTAAAACATTTTTCTCAGCTATTATATTTTTTAAGCTAGCTTTTAATCTTTCGATTCCTGAACCACCTTTTCCGATGATTACACCTGGCTTAGCTGTGTGTATGTTTAACTTAACTCTTTTAGCTGATCTTTCGATTTCAATCTTAGCGATTCCAGCTGAGAAAAGTTCTTTCTTTATGAATTTTCTTATTTGTTGGTCTTCGATTAAGTTATCAGCAAAATTTTTCTTATCAGCATACCATTTTGCATCCCAATCTTTAATTACACCAACTCTTAGTCCGTGAGGATGTACTTTTTGTCCCATGCTTTTCCCTCCTTACCTTATTAAGCTCTTTCTTTAACAACAAGTGTTATGTTACTTGTTCTCTTGTTTATTCTGAATGCTTTACCATGATCCATTGGTCTGAATCTTTTTAATGTTGGTCCGTGACCTACATGTGCTTCTGCAACGAATAATCTGTTAGCATCTAATTCGTGATTGTTCTCCGCATTAGCTACCGCTGATTTTAAAACTTTGCTTATAACCTCAGCAGCATCTCTTGGAGTATATTTTAAAATTGCGAAAGCTTCGTTTACGTTCTTTCCTCTTATTAAATCAAGAACAACTCCTACTTTAGTTGGAGACATTCTTACATATTTAGCTATAGCTTTAGCTTCCATCTAAAGATCCTCCTTTCCCGGATACTATTATTTTCTCTTTGATGTTTTTTCGTTTTTAATATGACCTTTGAAAGTTCTTGTTAAAACGAATTCTCCTAATTTATGTCCAACCATATCTTCTGTAACATAAACTGGGATATGTTTTCTTCCATCATGAACAGCTATTGTATGGCCTATCATTTGTGGGAATATAGTTGAGCTTCTTGACCAAGTTTTGATAACTTTCTTATCTCCATTTTGGTTCATTTCTTCTATTTTCTTTAAAAGACCTGCATGCACGAAAGGTCCTTTCTTAATTGATCTACTCACTAGAATTTCCTCCCTTCATAAACTTAATTATGCCGCCAAACTGTGAAGAGAATATTTAATTCTCTCCAAACTATTTAGCGTTTCTTCTCTTAATGATGAATCTATCTGAGTATTTTTTGTTCTTTCTAGTTTTGTATCCAAGTGCTGGTTTACCCCATGGAGTAACTGGACTTGGTCTACCGATAGGAGATCTACCTTCTCCACCACCGTGAGGGTGATCGCAAGGGTTCATTACAGAACCTCTAACTGTTGGTCTCCATCCCATGTGTCTCTTTCTACCAGCTTTACCGATATTTACGATCTCATGAGTTGTGTTTGATACTGTTCCAACAGTAGCTTTACATTCGATTCTTACGTATCTCATTTCACCTGATGGTAATCTTAATGTAGCATAGTTTCCTTCTTTAGCCATTAACTGAGCTGAAGTACCTGCTGATCTTACCATTTGGCCACCTTTTCCAGCTTGTAACTCTATGTTATGAACAAAAGTACCTACTGGCATGTGTTTTAATTGAAGAGCGTTACCTGGCTTGATATCAGCCTCTGGTCCTGATACTACTGTATCTCCTACTTTTAAACCTACAGGAGCAAGTATGTATCTCTTCTCTCCATCAGCATAAACAACAAGTGCTATGTAAGCTGATCTGTTTGGATCGTACTCTACTGTAGCAACTTTTGCTGGGATTCCATCCTTATTTCTTTTGAAATCTATTATTCTATATTTTCTCTTAGCTCCACCACCATGGTGTCTAACAGTTATTTTACCTTGTGCGTTTCTACCACCAGTTTTCTTTAAAGAAACAAGAAGTGACTTCTCTGGTGCATTTGTAGTAACTTCTTCAAATGTTGGCATAGTCATTTGTCTTCTTGATGGTGTAGTTGGGTTAAACTTTTTAAGTGCCATTATTGTCCCTCCTTCTTATAGCTTATCTGGCCTTCAACCAATACCTGCTTTTTATTATTGCATTCCTTCGAAGAATTCGATGCTGCTACCTTCTGCTAAAGTTATAACAGCTTTTTTGAAGTCAGCTCTTTTTCCGATGTGAACTCCAACTCTCTTAGTTTTTCCTTCGAATCTCATAGTCTTAACGTCAGCAACTTTTACGTTGAAAACTTCTTCTACAGCTCTCTTTATTTGTACTTTGTTAGCTGCCATATGAACTATGAAGGTGTATTTATTTTCAGCCATAGCTGCCATACTCTTTTCAGTTATAACTGGTTTTCTGATTATATCATGGCTTGTTAACTTCATTATGCGTACACCTCCTCAATTTTGTTTACAGCTTCTTTAGTTATCATTAATGTTTTGCAGTTTAATAAATCATAAACATTGATGTTGTTAACAGGCATAACTGTTACACCTTCTATGTTTCTTGCTGATTTATATACATTTTCATTAACTTCAGCTGTTATTATTAATGTCTTCTTAGCTTCGAAAGCATTTAACATTTTAACTGCTTCCTTAGTTTTTGGAGCTTCGAAAGTTAAGTCTTCTAAAACAACCATATCTGCAACTTTGCTAGTTAAAGCAGAAGTCATAGCTACTTTTCTCATGCTCTTTGGTATTGACATTCTGTAATCTCTTGGTTTTGGTGCAAATACAACTCCACCTTTGATCCATTGAGGCGCTCTGATAGAACCTTGTCTTGCTCTACCTGTTCCTTTTTGTCTCCAAGGCTTGATTCCGCCTCCTCTTACCTCAGATCTTGTTTTAGCTGATTGAGTACCTTGTCTCTTGTTAGCTAATTGAGCTACTACTACTTGGTGTAAAGCATATTTGTTTACTTCTACTCCGAATACTTGCTCATTTAATTGGATATCTCCAACTTGTTGTCCTTCTTTATTAAATAAACCTACTTTAGGCATTACGCTTCCTCCTTTCTACAGAAATTAAGCCTTAACGCTGTTTCTTATAACTACTGTGCCTTTATTTGGACCTGGGATTCCACCCTTGATTAAGATGATGTTCTTTTCAGGCATTATCTTAACAACTTCTAAGTTAAGAACAGTTGTGTTCTTAGCTCCCATATGTCCAGGCATTCTTTTGTTCTTGAAAGTTCTTGATGGGTCTGAAGCAGCTCCCATTGAACCTGGTGCTCTGTGGAATTTAGAACCGTGAGACATTGGTCCTCTACTAGCATTCCATCTTTTGATTGTACCTTGGAATCCCTTACCTTTAGAAACTCCTGATACGTCTACTTTGTCTCCAATTTCAAATGTGTCAACCTTTATTTCGTCTCCAACATTGTAATTAGCAACATCTTCCATTCTGAACTCTTTTAAAGTTCTTCTTAAAGAAACACCTGCTTTAGCGAAATGTCCTTTTCTTGGTTTGTTAACTAATTTTTCTCTTAATTCACCGAATCCAACTTGTATTGCGTCATATCCATCAGTTTCAACTGTTTTCTTTTGAACTACAACACATGGACCAGCTTCAACTACAGTTACAGGGATTACTCTACCATTCTCATCGAATATTTGAGTCATTCCAACTTTTTTACCTATTATAGCTTTTTTCATGTGGTTACACCTCCTAAACATATTAGCGGATTGCCTCTGCAATCATAACAGTTCAATCTCTTAATTCAATCTAAATAAACTATTAAAGTTTTATTTCGATATCAACACCTGCTGGTAAGTTTAATCTCATTAATGCATCAACAGTTTTTGGTGATGGATTAACGATGTCTATTAATCTCTTATGAGTTCTTACTTCGAACTGCTCTCTTGAGTCTTTGTACTTATGTACAGCTCTTAAGATTGTTATAACGTCTTTTTCAGTTGGTAGTGGAACTGGTCCAACAACCTTTGCTCCTGTAGACTTAGCAGTTTCAACAATTTTCTCAGCTGATTGATCTAATATTGTATGATCAAATGCTTTTAATCTTATTCTTATTTTTTGTTTTGACATTTGGTTTCCCTCCTTTTCATGTACGCTTTACTTCTAACGCACAACAGTAAGCATTGTGTAAACTGTCCCTGGTGTTTCACACTTTAGACATGCACACGTAACCCCTGTCGTCGGATTCTAGATCCTAACATGCTCATCAAGAATTACCCGGAAGTCCGGCAACCTCTTGATTCATCGCTGTTCGCTTTACAACTTCTTCATTATACTATGTATATTATGTTTTTTCAAGTATTTTTTTAGAAGTTTTAACATATACATTTATGTACTATCTTTACCCCAAAACCGTTCAAAAAAATAAAGCACTAATATTAATAATATACTATTTTTTTAATTTTTCAACAAGAATTTTATTCCTAAAAAAATTTTATATTATTATTCTTACCAAAAATATTTTTCCTAAATTATATTATATTTATTTTTTCTATAAAATCAACAAAAAAATAAAAGAGAGGATAATATATCCACTCTTTTATATTAAAGGCCTATTTAATGAACACTCTTTTAAATTAAAAACTATTGCGCGTTAATTTTAGATTTTAAAGAGTCTTCTAATATATACGTCTATATATTAGAAACTTTTCTTAGTTAACTCTCAGCTTATAAACTTTTGCGCTAAGTATATAAGTGAGTTTTAACTAAGCATAAATTCCCGTTGTTCATCGGTACTAATAAAAAATTTATTTAAAAAGTTAAAATTACTCGATTATTGAAGTAACAACTCCTGAACCTACAGTTCTTCCACCTTCTCTGATAGCGAATCTTAATCCTTCATCCATAGCGATTTCTGTGATTAATTCAACTTCCATGTCGATGTGGTCTCCAGGCATAACCATTTCCATTCCTTCTGGTAATTTGATTGATCCTGTAACGTCTGTTGTTCTGAAGTAGAATTGTGGTCTGTATCCATCGAAGAATGGAGTATGTCTTCCACCTTCTTCTTTTTTAAGTACGTATACTTGACCTACGAATTTTTTGTGTGGGTTGATTGTTCCAACTTGTGCTAAAACTTGACCTCTTTCGATGTCAGTTCTTTGGATACCTCTTAATAATGCTCCGATGTTATCTCCAGCTTGTGCTTCATCTAATAACTTTCTGAACATTTCGATTCCTGTTACAACAGTTTTTCTTCTTTCTTCAGTTAATCCGATTACTTCTACTTCGTCTCCTACATGTAGAACTCCTCTTTCAACTCTTCCTGTTGCAACTGTTCCTCTACCAGTGATTGTGAATACGTCCTCTACTGGCATTAAGAATGGCTTATCTGTTGCTCTTTCTGGTGTTGGGATGTAGCTATCTACAGCATCCATTAACTCTCTGATACAAGCTGTTGCAGCTTCGTCAGTTGGGTTTTCTAATGCTACTAAAGCTGATCCTTTGATTACTGGAATGTCGTCTCCTGGGAAGTTGTACTCGCTTAATAACTCTCTAACTTCCATTTCAACTAATTCTAATAATTCTTCGTCGTCAACCATATCTGCTTTGTTTAAGAATACTACGATGTGGTCAACTCCAACTCTTGATGATAATAAGATGTGCTCTCTTGTTTGAGGCATTGGACCATCAGCTGCTGAACAAACTAATATAGCTCCGTCCATTTGAGCTGCTCCAGTGATCATGTTTTTAACGTAGTCAGCATGTCCTGGACAGTCAACGTGAGCGTAGTGTCTGTTAGCTGTTTCGTACTCAACGTGTGCTGTGTTGATTGTGATTCCTCTTTCTTTTTCTTCTGGAGCTTTATCTATTTCATCATATTTGAATGCTTCTGCCCCACCAGCTTGTGCTAAAACTGTTGTTATAGCTGCTGTTAAAGTTGTTTTACCGTGGTCTACGTGACCGATTGTTCCAATGTTAACGTGTGGTTTGCTTCTTTCAAATTTTGCTTTTGACATTGCAAATTCCTCCTTTAATTTAAAAATATTATATACATTTATATATTAAAGAAGCTTTAAAAGCTTCTTTAATTATTTATTTTTTTTACCTGCAACTTCTTCTTGGATGCTCTTAGGAACGTCATCATAGTGATCGAATTCCATTGCATAAGTTCCTCTACCTTGAGTTCTTGATCTTAATGCAGTTGCGTATCCAAACATTTCTGATAGTGGGATGAATGCTCTTATGATTTGTGCACCATTTCTTGAGTCCATTCCTTCCATTCTACCTCTTCTTGAGTTAACATCTCCTATAACGTCTCCCATGTACTCTTCTGGTACAGTGATTTCAACTTTCATTATAGGCTCAAGTAATACAGCATCAGCTTTAGCCATAGCGTTTTTGAATGCCATAGATCCAGCTATTTTGAATGCCATTTCAGATGAATCGACATCATGGTATGATCCGTCGAATAATCTTATTTTGAAGTTTATAACTGGGTATCCAGCTATTATACCACTTTCTGCAGCTTCTCTGATTCCGTTATCTACTGCTGGAATGTATTCTCTTGGAATAGCTCCTCCAACGATAGCATTTTCGAATTCATATTCGCCTTCAGTTGGTATCATTTCTATCTTACAGTGACCGTATTGTCCTCTACCACCAGATTGTCTAGCAAATTTAGCTTCTGCTTCAACAGCCTTTTTGATAGTTTCTTTGTAAGCAACTTGAGGAGCACCTACGTTACACTCAACTTTGAATTCTCTTTGTAATCTATCAACGATGATATCTAAGTGAAGCTCACCCATACCAGCTATGATAGTTTGACCTGTTTCTTGATCAGTCCAAGTTTTGAAAGTTGGATCCTCTTCAGCAAGCTTTGATAAAGCTATACCCATTTTTTCTTGACCAGCTTTTGTCTTTGGCTCGATAGCTATAGATATAACTGGCTCTGGGAATTCCATCTTTTCAAGTATTATTGGAGCTGCTTCCGTACATAAAGTATCTCCAGTAGTTGTATTCTTAAGACCTATTACAGCTCCTAATTCAGCTGCTTCTAATGATTCAACTTCCTCTCTTGAGTTAGCGTGCATCTTAACAAGTCTTCCTATTCTTTCTTTTTTACCCTTAGTTGAGTTTAATACGTATGAACCGCTCTCTAAAACTCCTGAGTAAACTCTTGTGAATGCTAATCTTCCAACGAATGGGTCAGTAGCTATTTTGAATGCTAAAGCTGACATTGGAGCGTCATCTGAAGCTTCTCTAACTTCTTCTTCACCGTCTAAGTTAGTACCTTTAACAGCAGGTATGTCTAATGGTGATGGTAAGTAATCAACAACACCATCGATCATTTGTTGAACACCTTTGTTTTTGTATGATGATCCACAGATAACTGGGATTATTTCATTGTTGATAGTAGCTTTTCTTAAAGCAACTTTTAATTCTTCAAGAGTTAATTCTTCACCTTCTAAGTATTTCATCATTAACTCTTCATCAGTTTCAGCTATAGCTTCAATCATAGCAGCTCTGTACTCTTCTGCTTTATCAGCTAAATCAGCTGGAACATCACTTACTTCTATATCTTTTCCTAAGTCATCTTTGAAGATTATTGCTTGGTTAGTTAATAAATCAACCATTCCTTGGAATTGATCTTCTTGACCTATTGGAATTTGAATTGCAACAGCATTAGCTTGTAATCTTTCTCTAACTGTGTTTATACAGTTGTAGTAGTCTGCTCCTGTAGCATCCATTTTGTTTACGTATATCATTCTTGGAACGCCGTACTTGTCTGCCTGTCTCCAAACAGTTTCAGTTTGTGGTTCAACTCCACTCTTAGCATCAAGAACAGTAACAGCTCCATCAAGAACTCTTAATGATCTTTCAACCTCAACTGTGAAGTCTACGTGTCCTGGAGTATCGATTATGTTTAATTCATAACCTTTCCAGAAACAAGTTGTAGCAGCAGAAGTTATTGTTATACCTCTTTCTTGCTCTTGAGCCATCCAGTCCATAGTTGAAGCTCCATCATGAGTTTCCCCTATTTTGTGGTTTCTTCCTGTATAGAAAAGAATACGCTCAGTAGTAGTTGTTTTACCAGCATCTATATGTGCCATTATTCCGAAGTTACGGAATTTTTCTAACGGATATTGTCTAGCCATTGTGACTCCTCCTCTCAACGTATAGTGTTTTTAAATTCAACAAAACTGTTTTGGCTTTTAGCCAAAACAGTTTCATTTTATTAATATCTGTAATGAGCAAATGCTTTATTAGCTTCAGCCATTTTGTGAGTATCTTCTCTCTTCTTAACAGCTGCTCCAGTATTGTTAGCTGCATCCATTAATTCTCCAGCTAATCTTTCTCTCATGTACTTCTCGCCTCTTTTTCTTGAAGCTGCAAGAAGCCATCTTAATCCTAAAGTCTGTCTTCTTTCAGGTCTTACTTCTATTGGAACTTGGTAGTTAGCACCACCTATTCTTCTAGCTTTAACCTCTAATAAAGGCATTATGTTGTTCATTGCTTCCTCAAAAACTTCCATAGCATCTCTGCCAGTTTTCTCATTGATTATTTGGAAAGCATCGTAGCATATTTTTTGTGCTACTCCTTTTTTACCATCTTCCATTACGTTATTTATTAACTTAGTAACAACTTTTGAATTGTACACTGGATCTGGTAATACATCTCTTTTTGCAATATGTCCTTTTCTTGGCACTTTTCTTCCCTCCTTAACAATTTTTGTTTAAGTTCATCGGTACTCGACACAACTTAATCGATTGTCGTAAAGTGCTTGCTTCATAATCTATATTTAAACTTCGAACAGTTATTTATCTAAACTTGAAGACATAGCACTTAAACTAAGTTTAAGCAACAATTATTTCTTTTGCTTTGGTTTCTTAGCACCGTACTTTGATCTTCCTTGCATTCTGTTAGCTACTCCAGCTGAGTCTAAAGCTCCTCTTACTATGTGGTATCTAACACCAGGAAGGTCTTTAACTCTTCCACCTCTTATAAGAACAACACTATGCTCTTGTAAGTTGTGGCCTACACCAGGAATGTAAGCTGTTACTTCGTATCCATTAGTTAATCTTACTCTGGCGATTTTTCTTAACGCTGAGTTAGGTTTCTTAGGAGTAGTTGTTTTAACTACAGTACAAACTCCTCTTTTTTGTGGACACTCTTTAAGAGCTGGTGCAGTTGATTTTGATGCTACTGTTTTTCTGCCTTTTCTTACTAATTGGCTTATAGTTGGCATACTTTCACCTCCTGATAAATTATTTAACTATCTATATAAATTTTAGATGTTAACACTCTAATCTAAGATTAATGCTACAGCTGATTTTACATCTATGCCACACATTTCCCCTAGAATTTTCATGTTTTTAACATGTTTTATTTCAATTCCACATTTTTCCGCTAATTCTACCAATGGAGTGACCATTTTATCGTTAGCATTTTTTGCAACATACAAAATTTTTCCTTCACCGTTTTTCATAGCTTTTGTGGACTGTTTTATGCCAATAACTTTTTTTCCTAAAAGTCTGTCTACCATAAGATTACCTCCATTGTAAATAATCATGTAGACAAGTTAATCCCTTAGTACTTTGCTAATCACACAAACTGTATTTTATCATCTAAGAATACTACTGTCAACAAAATTAATCTTATTCTTCAATCTCAATTATTGTTTCAGTCTCTTGATTACTGTTTTCAGTATTTAATTTTAATGATCTATACTTCATCATACCTGTACCTGCTGGAATTAACTTACCAATTATAACATTTTCTTTTAATCCAACAAGAGGATCAATTTTTCCTTTGATTGCTGCATCAGTAAGAACTCTTGTTGTTTCTTGGAATGATGCTGCTGATAAGAAACTATCTGTAGCAAGAGCTGCTTTAGTAATACCAAGAAGAACTATATCTCCTTGAGCTTTTTCTCCTCCAAAGCTTTCAACTCTTTCATTTTCAGCTCTGAAATCGAACATATCAATCATTACACCTGGTAATAAATTAGTATCACCTTGCTCTGTTACTTTTATCTTTCTAGTCATTTGTCTAACTACAACTTCTAAGTGCTTATCGTTGATATCAACCCCTTGAAGTCTGTAAACTTTTTGAACTTCTGAAAGTAAGTATTCTCTTGCACCATCAACACCCTTAATGCTCATGATATCATGTGGGTTAACTGAACCTTCTGTTATTTCATCTCCAGCTCCAATAGCTATACCATCTTTAACTTTTAATCTTGATCCAAATGGTATGTCATAGCTATATTCTTCTCCTGAATCAGTAACAACATAAACAGTTCTCTTCTTCTTAGTTTCTTCTATTCTTACAGTACCTGCAACTTCACTTACAATTGCTAATCCTTTTGGTTTTCTTGCTTCGAATAACTCTTCAACCCTTGGAAGACCTTGAGTTATATCTGCTCCAGCAACTCCACCTGTATGGAATGTTCTCATTGTAAGCTGTGTTCCTGGTTCTCCGATTGACTGAGCAGCTACGATACCAACAGCTTCACCAATATTAATTTTATATGATGTTGCCATGTTCATACCATAACACTTAGTACATACTCCAACCTTAGAATCACATGTAAATACTGATCTTATTTTTACTTTTTGAATTCCAGTGTCAGCTATTTTTTCAGCTAAAATTGGATCCATGTAAGTATCTTTTGCAGCTAAAAGCTCTCCAGTTTCTGGATGGAAAACATCTTCTGCAGTATATCTTCCTGTTAATCTTTCAGCTAATTGTTCAACTACTTCTGAACCTTCTTTTATTTCTTCAACGTAAATACCATTTTGAGTTCCACAGTCGTGTTCTCTTACTATAACATCTTGGCTTACGTCAACAAGTCTTCTTGTTAAGTAACCTGAGTCAGCAGTCTTAAGTGCTGTATCGGCGTTACCTTTTCTAGCTCCGTGAGTAGATATGAAGTACTCTAATACGTCAAGACCTTCTCTAAATGATGCTCTGATTGGTAACTCGATGATTTTACCTGATGGACTCGCCATAAGTCCTCTCATACCAGCTAACTGTTTGATCTGTGACTTAGATCCTCTGGCTCCTGAGTCTGCCATCATGAATATTGGGTTAAATTTATCCAAACTATTCATTAATGTATCCGCAACTTCCTCAGTAGTCTCAGTCCATTTTTCTATAACTCTTTCATATCTTTCATCTTCAGATATAAGACCTCTTCTATACATTTTTTCGATCTTATCTACAGTTTCATCAGCTTCTTTTAATAGTTCATATTTCTTTTGAGGAACTATCATATCTGAAGCAGCAACTGTAACAGCTCCAATTGATGAATAATGATATCCTGTTGCTTTTATGTTATCAAGCATTATTGAAGTCTTAGTTGGACCATGCTTTAAGTAACATTTATCTATTATTTTTCCTAATGACTTTTTAGTTATTAAGAAATCTATTTCTAAATTGAACATTTCTTCAGGATTTTCTCTATTTACAAAACCTAAGTCTTGAGGTATACATTCATTGAATATTATAAATCCTGGAGTTGTTTTGATTATTCCTGACTTAAGCTCTCCGTCTATTTCTTTAGTAACTTTAACGTTAATCTTAGCATGAATATCAACTTCTTTTAATTGGTAAGCCATTATTACTTCATCAAATGATGCGAAGTATTTTCCTTCACCTTTAGCTCCGTCTTTATCCATTGTTAAGTAATATGAACCAAGAACCATATCCTGAGTAGGTACACAAACTGGTCTACCATCAGAAGGTTTCATTATATTACCTGCTGCAAGCATTAAGAATCTAGCTTCTGCTTGAGCTTCAACTGATAAAGGTACGTGAACAGCCATTTGGTCTCCATCGAAGTCAGCGTTGTATGCTGTACATACAAGTGGATGAAGTTTTATAGCTCTACCTTCAACTAATACTGGTTGGAATGCTTGAATACCTAGTCTATGTAGAGTAGGTGCTCTGTTTAGTAATACTGGATGGTCTGCTATAACTTCTTCAAGTACATCCCATACTTGTGGCATTACTCTTTCAACCATTCTCTTAGCACTCTTTATGTTATGAGCAACTCCGTCTTCAACTAATTTCTTCATAACGAAAGGCTTGAATAATTCTAAAGCCATTTCTTTTGGAAGACCACATTGATACATTTTTAATTCAGGACCAACAACGATAACTGATCTTCCTGAATAGTCAACCCTCTTACCAAGAAGGTTTTGTCTGAATCTTCCTTGCTTACCTTTAAGCATATCTGATAATGATTTAAGAGGTCTGTTTCCAGGACCAGTTACAGGTCTTCCTCTTCTACCGTTATCTATTAAAGCATCTACAGCCTCTTGAAGCATTCTCTTTTCGTTTCTAACTATTATGTCAGGAGCGCCAAGGTCTAATAACTTCTTAAGTCTGTTATTTCTATTTATAACTCTTCTGTATAAATCATTTAAATCTGAAGTAGCAAATCTACCTCCATCTAATTGAACCATAGGTCTTAAATCAGGTGGTATAACTGGTATTACATCTACTACCATCCATTCAGGTTTATTTCCTGATGATTTGAATGATTCTACAACTTCTAATCTTCTTATTATTCTAACTTTCTTTTGACCTGTGCTTTGCTTTAATTCTTCTTTAAGTTCAGCAGCAGTTCTTTCTAAGTCTATTTCTGATAATAAAGTTTTTATAGCTTCTGCACCCATTCCAGCTACAAAGCTCTCTTCACCATATTTGTCACACGCTTCTCTATATTCTTTCTCATTAAGAAGTTGTTTCTTTAATAATGAAGTTTCTTTTGGATCTATAACTATATATGATGCAAAATATAGAACTTTTTCTAAAGCTCTTGGTGACATATCAAGGATTAATCCCATTCTTGAAGGTATTCCTTTGAAATACCATATATGAGATACTGGCGCAGCTAATTCAATGTGAGCCATTCTCTCTCTTCTAACTTTAGATTTAGTTACTTCAACACCACATCTGTCACATACAATACCTTTATATCTAACTCTTTTGTATTTTCCACAGTGACATTCCCAGTCTTTTATAGGTCCGAATATTCTTTCACAGAATAATCCGTCTCTCTCAGGTTTTAACGTTCTATAGTTAATAGTTTCAGGTTTCTTTACTTCTCCTCTAGACCACTCTCTAATTTGTTCTGGAGATGCTAACCCGATTTGTAAAGCATCAAAATTATTTAATTCGAACAAGGGTGTGTCCTCCCTTCATAGTTTAATGTGAATTTTTAAGTATCCCCTTACTCTCATGAGCAAGGGAACACTTTATATCCTAGTTAAAATCATCTTCTATGTCTAAATCACTTGTGAAGTCTAATAAGTCTATGTTTTCATAGTCTATTTCTTCATCAATTTCTTCTGCTGGGATGTATGCTTCCCCTTTTTCCTCTTTAGCTTCTTCTGTTGTTGAATCTTCAGTACCTTCCATGTTAACTTCTAATACTTCGATTTCATCATCATCTTCAGCTAATTCTTTGAATTTAACTTCTTGGTTATTATCATTTAAAACTTTAACGTCTAAGCATAAAGCTTGAAGTTCTTTAATAAGAACCTTAAATGATTCTGGCACTCCTGGTTCAGGAATGTTTTCACCTTTAACAATAGCTTCGTAAGTTTTAACTCTACCTACAACATCATCTGACTTAACAGTAAGTATTTCTTGAAGAGTATGAGCAGCACCGTATGCTTCTAATGCCCAAACCTCCATCTCTCCGAATCTTTGTCCTCCGAATTGTGCCTTACCACCAAGTGGCTGTTGAGTTACTAATGAGTAAGGTCCTGTTGATCTAGCATGGATCTTATCATCAACTAAGTGAGCAAGTTTTAAGATGTACATTATACCAACTGTTACTTCGTTATCAAACTCTTCACCAGTTCTACCATCTCTTAAAACTGTTTTTCCGTTTCTATTGTATCCTGCTTTTTCTAAGCAATCTTCTATATCAGTTTCTGTAGCACCATCAAATACTGGTGTAGCAATGTGCCATCCTAATGCACTTGCAGCCCATCCTAAGTGAACCTCTAATACCTGACCGATGTTCATACGAGATGGAACCCCTAGTGGGTTTAAGCATATTTGAAGTGGTCTACCATCTGGTAAGAATGGCATATCTTCTTCTGGTAATACTCTTGAGATAACCCCTTTGTTACCGTGACGACCAGCCATCTTATCTCCAACAGATATTTTTCTCTTTTGAGCAATGTAACATCTTACAAGTTCATTAACTCCTGGTGATAAATCATCACCATTTTCTCTTGTAAATACTTTTACATCTACTATTATACCAGCTTCCCCGTGTGGAACTCTTAAAGAAGTATCTCTAACTTCTCTAGCTTTTTCACCAAAGATAGCTCTTAATAATCTTTCCTCAGCAGTAAGTTCAGTTTCTCCTTTTGGTGTTACTTTACCAACAAGAATATCTCCTGATCTTACCTCAGCACCGATTCTGATTATACCTCTTTCATCTATATCTTTTAAAGCATCCTCACTTACGTTTGGAATATCTCTAGTTATTTCTTCTGGTCCTAATTTAGTATCTCTAGCTTCGCATTCATATTCTTCTATATGGATTGATGTAAATACGTCTTCTCTAACTAACTCTTCTGAGATAAGCATAGCATCCTCGTAGTTATATCCTTCCCAAGTAATGAATCCCATTCTTATGTTTTTACCTAAAGCTATTTCTCCTAAATCAGTTGAAGGTCCATCTGCTAATACTTCACCTTTAAGTACCCAGTCACCTTTAGCCACTATTGGTCTTTGGTTTATACAAGTACCTTGGTTACTTCTCTTGAATTTAAGAAGTCTATAAGTATCAACACCACCATCTAATTCTCTCTTAACTCTTACTTCGTTAGCACTTACATAAACTACTTCACCAGCATTTTTAGCTTTAGGAAGAACCCCTGAATCTACAGCTGCTTTGTATTCTATTCCAGTACCAACTATTGGAGCATATGGTTTTAATAAAGGAACTGCTTGACGTTGCATGTTTGATCCCATTAGGGCTCTTGATGCGTCGTCGTTCTCTAAGAAAGGTATCATTGCTGTTGCAACAGATACTAGCTGTCTTGGAGAAACGTCCATTAAGTCAACATCCTTACTTGGAACTACTAATACCTCACCTTTATCTCTAACAGTTACTTTCTTATCAATAAAGCATCCATTTTCGTCTAATGGTTCATTAGCCTGAGCTACTAGGTATTGGTCTTCCTCATCTGCAGTAAAGTATCTTATTTCACCAGTTACTCTACCTTCTGCTTTATCTACAACTCTATAAGGAGTTTCAATAAAGCCATACTCATTAACTTTAGCATATGTAGCTAATGAGTTTATAAGACCTATGTTTGGTCCCTCTGGAGTCTCGATAGGACACATTCTACCATAATGAGAGTGGTGAACGTCTCTAACTTCGAAACCAGCTCTTTCTCTTGAAAGACCTCCTGGTCCAAGAGCTGATAATCTTCTCTTATGAGTTAACTCAGATAATGGGTTTGTTTGATCCATGAACTGTGATAACTGTGAGCTTCCAAAGAACTCTTTTATAGCTGCTGCTACTGGTCTTATATTGATTAATTGTTGTGGTGTTATAGCTTCTTGGTCTTGAATAGTCATTCTCTCTTTAACTACTCTTTCCATTCTTGATAAACCAATTCTAAATTGATTTTGTAAAAGCTCACCAACACTTCTTAATCTTCTGTTTCCTAAGTGGTCTATATCATCAACATATCCAATATTATAAGCTAAGCCAATTTGGTAACTTATTGTAGCGAATATATCATCTTTGATGATGTGCTTAGGAATAAGTCTTGTCATATTCTTTTTGATTTCTTCTTTTATAGTTTCTTCATCAGAATAGTTATCTAAGATCTCTCTTAATGTTGGGTAGTGAACTAATTCTCTGATATTTAAATCTGATATATCGAAGTCCACACACTTATGTATATCTACAAAGTGGTTACCAATAATTCTAATTACTCTGTCTTCAACTAAAACATCAACTGAATTTATTCCTCTATTTTGGATTTCTTCAGCATTAGCTCTTGATATTTTTTCACCTTTTGCAACTAAAACTTCACCAGTTAATTTATCTACTATATCTTCTGCTGCTATTTGGTTAGCTATTCTTAAACCAATTGCAAGTTTTTTGTTAAACTTGTATCTACCAACTCTTGATAAGTCGTATCTCTTAGCATCGAAGAATAAAGAATCTATTAAACTAATTGCACTATCAACTGTAGGTGGTTCACCTGGTCTTAATCTCTTATAGATTTCTAATAATGCTTCTTCTTTAGTCTTAGTATTATCTTTTTCTATTGTAGCTTTGAATCTTTCTTCTTCACCAAAATACTCAAGAAGTTCTTGATCGCTTCCAAAACCCATAGCTCTTCCTAGTATACTTATAGGAAGTTTTCTTGTTTTATCTATTCTTACATAGATAACATCATTTGAATCTGTTTCATACTCTAACCATGCACCTCTGTTAGGTATTACTGTTGCAGAGAACAGTTTTTTACCAGTTTTATCTACATTATAATTGTAGTAAACACCTGGTGATCTTACTAACTGAGAAACAATAACTCTTTCGGCACCATTGATTATAAAAGTTCCTTGCTCTGTCATTAATGGGAAATCTCCCATAAATACCTCTTGTTCTTTTATTTCTCCAGTTTCTTTGTTTTGAAGTCTTACAGCTACTTTTAGCGGTGCAGCATAAGTAGTGTCTCTTTCTTTACACTCTTCAACTGAATATTTTATGTTATCCATATCTAGAGTGTACCCTACAAACTCAAGTACAAGATTTCCAGTAAAGTTTGAGATAGGATTAATATCATCAAAAACTTCATAAAGTCCTGCATCTAAAAACCATTTGTAAGAATCTAATTGAATTTCAATTAGGTTTGGCATTTCAGCCACGTCTTTGACTTTTGCAAAGCTCATTCTCGTTCTTTTTCCAACTTGGACAGGATGTACCATCAACTTTCACCCCTTGTATAAACTAAAATAGCCAAAAGCATACTTTCCCTAAGGACCTATGCTTTCGGATTACATACAATATCATCTTTTTAGTATACCCATTTTTTAATGTAGTATACATAAAATTCATATTCAACTTTATACTATTACACAATAGTACATTTACTTATGGTATCATAGGCAATACCCGTTGTCAATATTCTAAAAAAATTTACTTTAAATTATTTTTTACGCCCAATCTCTTGAGTTAAAAAAAAGAGGCACTACTAAGTACCTCTTTTAATATTTTAAAATTAAGCTTTAATTACTTAAGCTCTACTTCAGCTCCAACTTCAGCTAATTTAGCTTTCATGTCTTCAGCTTCTTCTTTAGCTACAGCTTCTTTTAATGTTTTAGGAGCTCCATCAACTATTTCTTTAGCTTCTTTTAATCCTAAACCAGTTAATTCTCTAACTGCTTTGATTACTTTTATTTTGTTTGCACCAGCATTAGTTAATACTACGTCAAACTCTGATTTTTCTTCTGCAGCAGCACCTGCAGCAGCTCCGCCTACAACAGCAACTGGAGCAGCAGCGCTTACTCCGAATTCTTCTTCACAAGCTTTAACTAACTCGTTTAATTCTAAAACACTCATTTCTTTTATAGCTTCTATGATTTGCTCTTTTGTCATGATTCGCACCTCCGAAATTTTCTTTCCTGTTTTTTAAATTTTTATTTTTATTAATTATTCAGCAGATTCTTCTTTTTTGTCTGCTATTGCACTTAATAAGTATGCAAAGTTTGATAGTGGTGACTTGATACTTCCAAGAAGTTTTGCAAGTAACACTTCTCTTGAAGGTATAGCAGCAAGTTGCTCAGTTTGCTCTTTGTTGTAAACTGTTCCTTCTACTATAGCAGCTTTTAACTCAAGCTTTTTGTTTTCCTTAGCGAAATCGTTAAGGATTCTAGCTGGAGCAGTAGCATCTTCGTAACCGAAAGCTATTGAAACTGGACCTTCTAAGTATTCAACTATTCCATCAAAACCTAATTCTTTTGCAGCTAGAGTAACTAGTGTGTTTTTGTAAACTTTGTACTCAACACCTGCTTCTCTTAAGCTCTTTCTTAAGTTTGTATCTTGTTCTACTGTTAAACCTTGGTAGCTAGCAAGTACAACTGATTGAGCTTTTTCTAATTTCTCTTTTATCTCTGCAACTTTAGCTTCTTTTAATTGTCTGTTTTTGTTCACTGTGTCCACCTCCTCACAGTTTAGTTAACTGCTTTATATAATAAGAAAAGTCTTCCCGTAGACATAGGAAGACTATTATATACACTATAATTGCCCTCGGTAGGTTGTTCTACGTTATGCCTTTCAGCACCTACTGTCTACGGAAACTTTCATTCACTTTTTCAACAAAAATTATTTTAACATGCACTTAAACTTATGTCAAGCACTTTATTAAAATTAATCTAAAACTTTAGCTGGGTTAACTTTAGCTCCAGGTCCCATAGTAGCTGAAACTGAAACTGATTTTAAGTATTGTCCTTTAGCAGCAGCTGGTTTAGCTTTTACTAAAGCATCCATTAAAGCTTTGAAGTTTTCAACTAATTTCTCAGTTCCGAAAGATTTCTTTCCTATTGGGCAGTGAACTATAGCAGTCTTATCTACTCTATATTCAACTTTACCTGCTTTGATTTCTTTTATAGCGTTAGCTACGTCAAATGTAACTGTTCCTGATTTTGGGTTTGGCATTAAACCTTTTGGTCCTAATACTCTACCTAATCTACCAACTACACCCATCATATCTGGAGTAGCAACAACTACATCATAATCAAACCAGTTTTCACCTTGAATTTTTTGTACTAATTCGTCAGCTCCAACGAAATCTGCTCCTGCAGCTTCAGCTTCTTTAGCTTTCTCACCTTTAGCGAAAACTAAAACTTTAACATCTTTACCAGTTCCGTGTGGAAGAACAACAGCTCCTCTAACTTGTTGGTCAGCATGTCTTGGGTCTACACCTAATCTTACGTGTAATTCGATAGTTTCATCGAATTTAGCTTTTGCAGTTTTAACAGCAAGCTCTAAAGCTTCTGCTGGAGTATATAATGCATTTTTATCTATTAATTTTGAACTTTCAATATATTTCTTTCCCATTAATATAATCCTCCTTTGTGGTATTAGCGGTTTTTACCTCCCACCGATTTGAATAAATTATTCTACTACTACTACACCCATACTTCTAGCAGTACCTTCGATCATGCTCATTGCAGTTTCGATTGTTGCAGCATTTAAGTCTGGCATTTTTAATTCAGCAATTTTTCTTATTTGCTCTTTAGTGATGTTTCCAACTTTAGTTCTGTTTGGAACACCTGATCCACTTTCTAAGCCTAATTCTTTCTTTATAAGAACTGCAGCTGGTGGAGTTTTTAATATGAAGCTGAATGATCTGTCTTGATATACAGTTATTACAACTGGTATTATTAAGCCAGCTTTATCAGCAGTCTTTGCGTTGAATTCTTTACAGAATCCCATTATGTTTACACCGTGTTGACCTAAAGCTGGTCCTACTGGTGGTGCTGGTGTTGCTTTTCCTGCAGGAAGTTGAAGTTTTATCATTCCTGTTACTTTCTTAGCCATGAGTTTATTCCTCCTATACTGTGGTAATTATCGGACTTCCGCCCTCCCACTTGATCGAGACGTTAGTCTGATTTTTAATCTAATTTTTCTACTTGATTAAAATCTAGTTCAGCTAGAGTTTCTCTACCGAACATATCTACTAAGGCTTTTATTTTGCCTTTTTCAACATTTATTTCTTGGATTATAGCAGCAAAACCACTTAAAGCTCCTGAAATAATGTTTATAGTTTCTCCTACCTCCAAGTCGATATCCATAGCAGTTTTCATTACTCCCATAGATTCTACCTCTTCATCGGTAAGTGGTACAGGTTTTGACCCTGGACCTACAAATCCAGTTACTCCTCTTGTATTTCTTACGACATACCAAGATTCATCTGTCATAACCATGTTTACTATAACATATCCTGGGAATTTTTTCTTTAAAGTAACTTTTATCTTACCATCTTTTTCTTCTGCACTCTCTTCCATAGGAACTTGAATGTCTAAGATTAAAGATTCTAAGTTTCTGTTCTCTATAGTCTTCTCAAGATTTGCTTTAACTTTATTTTCGTATCCTGAATATGTGTGTACTACGTACCATCTAGCTCTATCACTCATATCATACCGGTGAATAAATCACCAAACCTCCCTTATATTATTTAAGTCCAAACACTAACTCAAAGAGGTTCTTAAATACAAAATCCATTACTCCTATTAAAGCAATAGATATTACAGTAAATACAATTACTGCAATAATGGCCTTTTTAGCTTCTTCTTTTGGTGGCCAAGTTATTCTTTTGATTTCAGCCTTAACCCCTCTAAAGAACTTTGTTATACCAAAGCCTCTGCTTTTTTCATTTACATTTTGCTTTGCAGCCATAAATTCACATCCTTAACACCATAATAATGCATTAGAATTTTCTATCCAAAACACTACTTAGTTTCTCTGTGAAGAGTATGAGTCTTACAGAATTTGCAGTATTTTTTCATCTCTATTCTATTAGGATCGTTTTTCTTATTTTTCATAGTGTTGTAGTTTCTTTGCTTGCACTCAGTACATGCTAAAGTTACTTTTACTCTCACGTTCAGCACCTCCAGTTTTGTTGTATATTAAAAGTAGTTCTATCTACCAATACACTGCTAGTTAATTACTAAAATACATTATCATAAATATACACAAGTGTCAACAAACGTTGGCTATGTAAAGGACTAGGTTATTTAACCCAGTCCTTATTATGATAAACTATATGTTATTTTGCTTAAAACTACTCGATTATTGAAGTAACAACTCCTGAACCTACAGTTCTTCCACCTTCTCTGATAGCGAATCTTAATCCTTCGTCCATAGCGATTTCTGTGATTAATTCAACTTCCATGTCGATGTGGTCTCCAGGCATAACCATTTCCATTCCTTCTGGTAATTTGATTGATCCTGTAACGTCTGTTGTTCTGAAGTAGAATTGTGGTCTGTATCCATCGAAGAATGGAGTATGTCTTCCACCTTCTTCTTTTTTAAGTACGTATACTTGACCTACGAATTTTTTGTGTGGGTTGATTGTTCCAACTTGAGCTAAAACTTGACCTCTTTCGATATCAGTTCTTTGGATACCTCTTAATAATGCTCCGATGTTATCTCCAGCTTGTGCTTCATCTAATAACTTTCTGAACATTTCGATTCCTGTTACAACAGTTTTTCTTCTTTCTTCAGTTAATCCGATTACTTCTACTTCGTCTCCTACATGTAGAACTCCTCTTTCAACTCTTCCTGTTGCAACTGTTCCTCTACCAGTGATTGTGAATACGTCCTCTACTGGCATTAAGAATGGCTTATCTGTTGCTCTTTCTGGTGTTGGGATGTAGCTATCTACAGCATCCATTAACTCTCTGATACAAGCTGTTGCAGCTTCGTCAGTTGGGTTTTCTAATGCTACTAAAGCTGATCCCTTGATTACTGGAATATCGTCTCCTGGGAAGTTGTACTCGCTTAATAACTCTCTAACTTCCATTTCAACTAATTCTAATAATTCTTCGTCGTCAACCATATCTGCTTTGTTTAAGAATACTACGATGTGGTCAACTCCAACTCTTGATGATAATAAGATGTGCTCTCTTGTTTGAGGCATTGGACCATCAGCTGCTGAACAAACTAATATAGCTCCATCCATTTGAGCTGCTCCAGTGATCATGTTTTTAACGTAGTCAGCATGTCCTGGACAGTCAACGTGAGCGTAGTGTCTGTTAGCTGTTTCGTACTCAACGTGTGCTGTGTTGATTGTGATTCCTCTTTCTTTTTCTTCTGGAGCTTTATCTATTTCATCATATTTGAATGCTTCTGCTCCACCAGCTTGTGCTAAAACTGTTGTTATAGCTGCTGTTAAAGTTGTTTTACCGTGGTCTACGTGACCGATTGTTCCAATGTTAACGTGTGGTTTGCTTCTTTCAAATTTTGCTTTTGACATTGCAAATTCCTCCTTTAAAATTCAAATAAACTCTACCTAGCGTGTTGTATTTTCCTTATTTTGGATTGGAGCTCACGATCGGGATTGAACCGACGACCTCCGCCTTACCAAGGCGACGCTCTGCCGACTGAGCTACGTGAGCACCTTACATTCATTTAATTTACCTATGCCATAAAAATTTTACTACTAATAAAATTCTTTGTCAATACTTTTAAAAAATTGCATTATTTAATGTTTAAACATTTTTCAAGCTTTCTTTTTACACGTTGTAATGCATTATCTATAGATTTAGCTTCTCTATCTAAATCACAGGCAATTTCTTGATATGATTTACCATCTAAATAAGAATTTAATACCTCTAATTCTAGTTCAGAAAGCACACTATTAATTGCACTTTCTATTTTTTCAACCTCTTCTTTACCTATGACCAATGATTCAGGATCTGTAATTGTTATTCCTACTACAGTATCTAAAAGCGTTCTATCAGATTCTTCCTCGTAAATAGGTTTGCTTAAAGAAATATAAGTGTTTAATGGGATATGTTTTTGCCTTGTTGCAGTTTTTATAGCAGTTATTATCTGCCTTGTAACACAAAGTTCTGCAAAACTTTTAAATGATGCAAACTTATCTGGATTAAAATCTCTTATTGCTTTATATAATCCAATCATTCCCTCTTGATATATATCTTCTTTATCTGCTCCTATAAGAAAATATGATTTAGATTTAGCTTTTACAAACTGCTCATACTTACTTATTACATATTCTTGAGCCATATTATCACCATTTTTAGCTAGCATAACTACTTCTTTATCTGTTAAATCTTTAAATTCTTCATAATTATTGATTTTAGCCAAATCATAAGTAATCCCCATATTCTCTACACCCCCAGATAAAAATCTAATATCCAATAAATTACAAATAAATTATAAGGTTTATATATGACTTCGTCAATATTACCCTCTTCTCATTTTTTCTAATTTTTCTAATACACTTTCTTCTAAAGTATCGCCTAAAAAATTTTTACCTAATTCTAATTTATTTTTTTCTGCCTTTTTTCTAATGTTATCCTGAACTTTTAACACTTCATTGTAGAATTCAATAGATGACATTCTCACGGCCCCTCTTTGGAAAATAGTTTGTTGTTCTAACCTATCTGAGGTTACAACAACAATTTCTACTTTTCTTCCTAGTTCATCTACCATTCTCTCAATATATGCATCAGCAATTTCGCCTTCTTTTGTAAAGACAGTAATTATATTTCCAGATAACTCTTTGCTTTCAATATTTCCAGCAACCTTATGAGCATCAAAAACTAAATAAATTTTACAAGAGTTAAAAGCAGCATAATTTTCAAGCATTTCTGTAAGCTCTGTTCTTGCTATATCATAGCTATAATTTTTTGACTTTTTTAGATTAGGCCAACTATTTATAACATTATAACCATCTATAAATATAACTCTCATCTCATCACTCTTTTTCTACTTTATTATTCTTGATTTTAATACCTCATACATCATTATACCACCTGCAACTGAGGCATTTAAAGAATTTATTTTTCCAACCATTGGAATTTTAACTAACTTGTCACACTTCTTCTTAGTTAAGTTTGACATTCCTCTACCTTCACTACCGATTATTATTCCACAAGCACCTTTGAAGTTTGTTTCATAACTATATTCTTCTCCAGCTATATCAGCTCCATATATCCATAAATTGTTAGCCTTTAATTCTTCAATAGCATTATTTATATTAGTAACTTTTGCAATTTTCATATGTTCAATAGCTCCTACAGAAGCTTTATAAACAGTTCCAGTTACTCCAACATTTCTTCTCTTTGGAATTATGATACCATGTGCACCACATAATTCTGCTGTTCTTACTATTGATCCTAAGTTATGAGGATCCTCTAATTCATCTAAAATAACTATGAATGGATCTTCATTTTTACTTTTAGCTAAATCTAATATATCTTCAACAGTACTATATTTAAAAGGAGTTATTTGTGCTATTACTCCTTGGTGAGCTTTAGTTTCGCTCATTAAGTCAAGTTTCTTTCTATCAACTTCTTTTACAACTATTTTCTTTTCTTTAGCTAATCCTAAAATTTTGTTTATTGAACCTTCCATTTTTCCATTAGCTATAAATATTTGCTCTATAGTCTTATCTGACTTTAATAATTCTATAACAGCGTTTCTTCCTTCTACTAAATCTTCTCTTACTTTAACTTCTTCCTCAGCAAAAGTTCTAGTATTTCTAGCATATTTTTCTTCTCTTGCTCTTTGTTCTCTTTCTAAAGCATACTTTTGCTTACGAGTTAATTGTTTATATTTATTTTCTGACTTTGTCATTTTGTTCTCTCCTTAAAAATTCCTATTTTCCAAGATATAATGTTCTCATCTCTTTAAGCTTTCCACAACACATTTTTCCTTCAGGACATGGACCTGCTACACAACTTGGACCTGCATTCTTAAATAATATTGGGGCAACCTTTTTAACTTCATTAACCATTTTTTCTGCCATAGTTCTTATTTCCCATTGAGCTCTATCACAACATCTATGATGGAAGAAGTTCATTAAACTTCTAGCATTCATAGTAAATACAATTTTTGTTTCACAAGCATTAGGGAAAACATATCTTGCATCCTCTATAGCTTTTTTCTCAGCTGGTTTTTCACCAATTCCTTCACTAATATATTTATCTTTTAATCTTTCAACTATTTCATCATATGCTTTTTGTGCACCTTGCATTTGGTCAATAAATAGCTTTTTAGCAACTTCATCATTTTCTATAGCTGGTGGTACTATGTATTCAAATTGATCTAACTTAACATATCTTTGAGATTGCTGTGAGTAAGATGCTATTCTATGTCTAACTAACTGATGAGTTAAGCTTCTTGAAACTCCTTCTACTGCAAAAGTAAATGAAACATGCTCTATTGGTGACATATGACCATATGACATAAGCATATTTAAAAACTTTTCCGCGCCTTCATCAGTTAAATTTTCTAATATATCATCAACACCTACAGGACTATAGCATAATTTAGCCGCTGCTGCTATGGTCTTTTCTGGTTCTGGTGTATATTGTAATAATTTAACTTTTAACATTAATATTTCTCCTTCCTAAACGTGAACTTCTATACATTTCAATAAGAACTCATTTAATCTTTCTTCTTTTCCAGTAAGATATAAATAACCTACTAAAGCCTCAAATCCTGTTGCATTTCTATAATCTCTAACATTTGCATTCTTAGGTACTGTTGCTGACTTAGCATTTCTACCTCTTTTATAAATATAAAGTTCATCTTCCCTTAGCTCATCTTCTAAAGCATTTATTATGTCACTTTGTGCCTTAGCTTTTACATATTGTATTGCTTTAACATGTATTTTGTGAGCTGATAAACCTGCATTTTCACTTAATATATAGTTTCTTATAAAAACTTCGTAAACTCCATCTCCTATTAAAGCTAATTGAAGTGGGTTTAACATTCTAGCTTCACTTTCTGAAAACTCTCTGTATAATAAATTCTTCAATATCTTATCTCCTTTTGTTTGAGCTTAATTTAAAAATTATATAGAATTTATTTATTTAAAACTATTAAACTACAAATTCAAATCTAATTCAATCAAAGATTTTAATATGATTAAATTTAGATTTTTTTAAATTATTGAATTTACTTTTATTTTAATAGTTATCAAATAAAATTCTTTAAAATAATAACTTGCAAAAGAAAGTTCCTTTGCAAGTTTATTATCTAAATTATATCATCTTCCATCTAACACCTTGAGGTGTATCTTCTAAGACAATTCCTCTATCTTTTAATTCATCTCTTATTTTATCAGCTAAAGTAAAATCTCTATCTTTTCTAGCTTGTTGTCTCTTAGCTATTAAAGCTTCAATCTCTTCTTCTAGATTTCCTTTAGTTGATTTTTGGAACATTCCTAATGGAGCTCCTAATTCTCTTATTAACTCTAAAGCTTTTTGAGCTAATTCCTTTGATGAGTCAATTGTTATATTTGTATTAGTATCTTTTATTAAATCAAATATAGCCGTTATAGCATCTGCTGTATTAAAATCGTCATCCATTTTTTCAATATATTTTTCTTTATATTTGTTTAATGACTCTAAGTAAGCTTTTTCTTCCTCATTCATTTCTTCTCTAGAAACTTCATCTATTAAGTTTTCTAAGTTTCCTATAGCATTGTATATTCTTTCAACTGAAGCTTTAGCTGACTCTAATAAGTCTTCACTAAAGTTAAGTTGTTGTCTATAATGAGCTGATAACATTAAAAATCTTATAACATCAGCATCATATCTTTCTAATATTTCTCTTGCTGTAAAGAAATTATTTAATGATTTTGACATTTTTTCATTGTTTACATTAACAAAGGCTGAATGTAACCAATATCTTGCAAAAGGTTCACCTGTTAAAGCTTCACTTTGTGCTATTTCATTTTCATGGTGAGGGAATTTTAAGTCTGATCCACCAGCATGAATATCTATAGTTTCACCTAATAATTTTTTAGCCATGCATGAGCATTCTATATGCCATCCTGGTCTTCCCATTCCCCAAGGACTATTCCAAGCTGGTTCACCTGGTTTTTGAGCTTTCCATATAGCAAAGTCCATTGGATCTTTTTTTCTTTCATCAACACTTATTCTAGCACCTGATTGAAGATCTTCTATGTTCTGTCCTGATAACTTTCCATATCCCTCAAACTTCTTAGTTGAGAAATAAACATCTCCATCAACTTCATAAGCATATCCTTTATCAACTAATCCCTTAACAAATTTTATTATCTCTCCAATAAATTCTGTAGCTCTTGGATTAACTGTAGCTCTTTCTATATTTAATGCATCTGCATCTTGGTAATACTCTTTTATATAAGTATCTCCAATCTTCTTTACAGTAGTGCCTTCTTCATTAGCCTTTTTTATCATCTTGTCATCTATATCTGTAAAGTTTTGAACAAAATCAACTTTGAATCCTCTGTATTCAAAATATCTTCTTATAGTATCAAAAACTATAAATGTTCTACCATTTCCTATGTGAAAAAAGTTGTACACAGTAGGACCACAAACATACATTTTAACTTCTCCTGGAGTTAAAGGAATGAATTCTTCTTTTTTCTTGTTTAAAGTATTATAAACCTTAATCACTACTTGACCCTCCTACCTTATATTATTAGTAACTCACCCTATATTAAATAAGGTGAGCTCTATTATTATATTCTAATTATATACAATTCCGTTAATCTTATAAATTATAAAGATAAATTTGCTCTTTCAAATTCTTCTCTTACTCTATTATAAACTTCTTCTATAGATAAAGTCTCAACTTCTCCACCGTTTCTAAGTTTAAATTCAACTTGACCTTCACCAATCATCTTTCCAACAGTTATTCTCATTGGAATTCCCATTAATTCAGAATCTTTGAATTTAACTCCTGCTCTTTCTTTTCTATCATCAAGTAGAGCTTCAACTCCCATTTTTCTTAATTCATTGTATATTTCTTCAGCTTTAGTTGCTTGTTCTTCATTTTTAACATTAGCTGGTATAACTGATACATGGTATGGAGCTACTTCTAATGGCCATATTATTCCGTTTTCGTCATTGTGTTGCTCTATTATTGAAGCTACAGTTCTTGTAACCCCTATTCCATAGCATCCCATTATAAATGGTTTAGCTTTTCCATCTTCATCAATAAATGTTGCACCCATAGACTCTGAATACTTAGTTCCAAGTTTGAATATATGTCCAACCTCAGTACCTCTTGAAATAGTTATTTCTTTTCCACACTCAGGACATTTTTCTCCTATAGTAACATTTCTAAAGTCACCAACTATTCCTTCAAAGTCTCTTCCATAGTTTACATTTTTTAAGTGCATATCAGTTTCATTAGCACCAATTATGAAGTTATACATATTAGCTACTTCTTGGTCAACTAATAACATATCTACTTTTATTCCCATAGGACCTGCAAATCCAACAGCTGCGCCAGTAGCTTCTTTAACAGCCTCTTCACTTGCCATTTCTAATTCTATAACTTCTCCAATAGCATTAGCTATCTTAACTTCGTTAGCTTCTCTATCTCCTCTTAATACAACAGCAACCACTTTATCATCAGCTTGGAATATTAAAGTTTTTGCTATTTTCTTTGGTGAGCATTCAAAGAATTTTGCTAAATCTTCAATTGATTTAACAGCTGGAGTTTCAACTTTTTCTACTTCCATTAATTCTTCTTTTTCTGCATGTTCTGGTGTTGATGGAGCTTTTTCTATGTTAGCTGCATAATCACAAGCTGTACAGAATACTACATCATCTTCTCCAACTTCTGATTTAACCATAAACTCAGCTGAACCTGATCCACCTATAGCTCCTGAATCAGCTGCAACTGCCTTAGCATCTAATCCACATCTATTGAATATATTAACATATGCTTTTCTCATTTTTTCATATGCTAAATCTAATCCTTCTTGATCTTTGTCAAAGCTATATCCATCTTTCATTATGAATTCTCTTGATCTCATAACTCCAAATCTTGGTCTTCTTTCATCTCTATACTTAGTTTGTATTTGATAAAGATTTAATGGTAATTGCTTATATGACTTTATTTCATTTCTAACTATATCAGTAAATACCTCTTCGTGAGTTGGTCCTAAGCAAAAATCTCTGTTATGTCTATCTTTTAATCTAAACATTTCTGCTCCATAAGCATCCCATCTTCCTGATTCTTGCCATAACTCAGCTGGTATTAAAGCTGATGCTAAGAATTCTTGAGCACCTGCATTATTCATTTCTTCTCTTACTATATTTTTAACATTTTCTATAACCTTTAATCCTAAAGGCATATAGTTATAAATCCCAGCAGCCATCTTTCTCATAAGACCTGCTCTAAGCATAAGCTTGTGACTTTCTATTTCTGCTTCAGCTGGAACTTCTCTTAAAGTTCCTACTAACATATTTGACATTTTCATAATATACTACCTCCTCATAAGCTATTTATAATCTTAATATTTTAATTAATTTCATTTAAAAAATAAAAAAAAGCTCTACCCTAAAAAACTTTAGGGCGAGCTTGTATTTCGCGGTACCACCTAAATTTGTACTCTATTCATTGTTAACGGTATTAAACCCGGTTAGTTTTTTGCTACGACTCCAAAGTAGGTTCAAAACATGTTGAAAATCTCTCAGCCTAGTATTTTCTCTCTGTATAAGCGTTTCTACTAATCTTTTTCACAGTCTTTACAACTATTAAATTTTCTTAAATCTTATAAAATTATATCCTTATAAAAATAACATGTCAATATACTGTCTCTATCTTGTGATCCTTACTTAACAAAATGTTCTGCTAATATTAAGTCTTCTGGTGTTGTAACCTTTATGTTTTTATAGTCACCTTCAAAAAGATAAACTTTTTCTCCTAAAAGTTCTACTATCATAGTATCATCCGTAACTTGAATCTTTTCATTTTTAACTTTGTTATGACCTTTTTTTATTAAATTATATTTAAAGCATTGTGGAGTTTGAACAGCTACTAAAGATGCTCTATTTGGTGTATCCACAGAGAATCCTTCTAAATTTTTAACTTTTATAGTGTCCTTTGGCATAACACCTGGAGCTGCTGCTCCAAACTCTCTAGAATACTTTATTCCGTCTTCTATTATTTTATTGCTTACAAAAGCTCTTGCTCCATCATGTATTAAAACAATATCACAATCTCCTATGGAATTTAATGCATTGTAAACTGAATCCTGTCTTTCCTTTCCACCTTCAATAATTTTAGATATTTTAAAATCAAATCTAGGTTCTATTTCTCTTTTAAAATAATCTATTTCATCCTTAGGTAGAACAAGAATTATTTCATCAATACCTTTACACTCCTCAAAAGCTTTTAAAGTATAATATATTATAGGCTTACCATTTATTTCAATGAATTGCTTACTAACTTCAGCACCCATTCTTTTTCCTTTTCCACCTGCTAATATTACGCTAACTACTTTTCCCATAATTAAATTCCTCTTAAGATTTATATTTAGCAAATATCATTCTTCCTGCTGCAGTTTGAAGTACTGAAGTTACAACTACTGTTATTTCTTTTCCCATGTACTTTCTACCACCTTCTACAACAATCATAGTACCATCATCAAGATAAGCAACCCCTTGTCCAGATTCTTTTCCATCCTTTACAACAGTAAGAGTCATCTCTTCTCCTGGTAATACTACTGGCTTAATTGCATTTGCTAATTCATTTATATTTAATACTGGAACACCCTGAAATTCAGCTACTTTATTTAAGTTATAATCATTTGTTACAACCTTACCATTTAATTTTTGTGCTAATTTTAGAAGTTTAATATCAACCTCTGCTATTTCTGGGAAATCACCTTCCCACATGATTACTTCTATCGGAAGCTCTTTTTGGATTTTATTTAATATATCTAATCCTCTTCTTCCTCTTGTTCTTTTTAAAGAATCTGAACAATCTGAGATGTGTCTTAATTCATCAAGAACAAAAGTTGGAATTACTAAAGCTCCCTCTATAAAACCAGTTTGGCATAAATCAAAGATTCTACCATCAATTATTACAGATGTATCTAAAACCTTTGGAGTAGCCTCATTCTTCTTATTAGAAGAATTCTTTGTTTTCTTTTCTTTAGATTGATTTTTTCTAAAATTCTCAAAGTATCCTGTAATATCTTCTCTTTTCTTAACAGCTATATCAGCTCCTATAATCATAGCTATTATGTTTATGATAACTGACACAATAGGTCCTAACATTTCATTTAAGCCACTTAAAAAGCTACTTAATGGCAACGTTATTACTAAAGCTAATACTAGAGCTACTATAGCTCCCCCCGCTCCAAATATTATTTCACTTGGAGATAATTTAGATATCCCTTTTTCTATAAATGTTATAAGTTTTCTTATAGATTTATAAATAAAAGGAGAAAGAATAAATAAAATGATTCCAAAAACAGCAATTAAAATTACATAAAATGATACCTTAAAAAAAATGTTTGTTAAATATTCATTGCCTATAGCACTTTTTCTTATTCCGTCTGCTAAAACAAATCCAATCAACAACCCTAAAATAGTGAAAATTACTCTGAAAATTTTCTTTATCACAAACTCACCTCCTATATAATTATTGACATGTTTAGTTTTTATCATTCATAGTTGTAAAATATTTATAATATATTTTCTTAATTATACCATATTGAAGCACTTTAATACTTACAAATATTGTTTAATTATTATAATTAATAAATTACCCCCTATAAATCTTTTTAAATTTGATTTATATTAAAGTCAAGTTAACAAGCTAATTAGTTTTTAACATATATTTAGTTTTGCAACCTAAATCATTTGACAAATATAACCAAAAAATTCTATAATTACTATAGGGTCAAAGATTAGTATATAAGGAGTGAAACACTATGAAGGACGTAATTTTTGACGATTTTCAAAATAGCGTTAATAATTCTTTACTTAGACACAAAAGCATATTAGATATATTGAGTAAATATCAAGAATCTCAAGCAAGAGCTAGCAGAGCTATATGCAAAGCCGTTACAAATTGCGGTTGCATAGAGATTTGTGCTAAAAAACAGAATATGCTAGAGGATACTGACCTATCCTTAGAAGAACTTAATCCACGCTTAAGTTCTCATATAAAAGGTGACTTATGCGAAAATTGCAGAGAAGTTATAGAACGTGAACTTGGAAATAATCTCTTCTATTTAACTTCACTATGCAATGCACTGGATCTAAACCTATTTGATATCTTATTAAAAGAATATAACAAAATGGATACTTTAGGTAAATTTACTTTTAGATAAATATTAAGTGCCATATTTATATGGCACTTCTTTTTATAAATTTTTATTTAAAGCAACTTGTTCTCTTATTCTTCTTAATCCATTTTTTATTGCTCTAGCTCTAGCTTCTCCAATTCCTTCTACTTGATCTAATTCTTCATTACCAGCTTCAAGAATATATTTAAGCTTTCCAAAATGTCCTACTAAGTTTTCTATTACATTTGAAGGTATTCTTGGTACCTTATTTGATATTCTATACCCTCTTGGTGACACTAATGTGTCAATTAAAGATTTTCCTACATATCCTAATTCTTTTGCTATTATATCTAAATCTAATAAATCTTCAGCCGATAACTCTTGAATTTCTTTGTAGACATCATTATATTCCATCTTGTCATAGCAATAATCTCTTATTAAAAGGACTCCATCTTGTTCTATACTTCTTACTAATTCATTTAATTGCATAGAAATAAGTCTTCCCTCATTTCCTAGCTCAATAATGTAACCCTCTATCTCTTCAACTATCCTCATTACCATTTCAGTTCTCTGTATAGCTGTAGTTACATCAAAAAGAGTTGCTAGGTCTTGAAACTCAAGTATGTTAAGATTATTTGTTACTCTTTCAAGTACAGCTACATACTTCTCTAATGTTTGTATAGCCTGATTTGCTTTACTTAATATAACTGCACTATCCCTTAAAACATATTTTATGTCACCTTTATAAACAGTAATTATATTTCTTCTTTGTGATATAGCTATTGCTATTTTATTTGTTTGCTTTGCAACCCTTTGAGCAGTTCTATGTCTTGTTCCTGTTTCAAAAGTACTTATAGATTGATTTGGCATAAGCTGAGCATTTGCGTAGAGTATTCTTTTTCTATCTGAAGTAAGTACTAATGCTCCATCCATCTTAGCAAGCTCATATATATATGCTGGACTATATTCAGAATTTATATTAAATCCACCATCTACTAAATCTAATATTTCTTCATTATCCCCTAATACTATAAGTCCTCCTGTTTTGGCTCTAAGTATATTATCTAATCCTTCCCTTAAAGAAGTACCTGGACTCATTATTTTTAATATTTTTTTTAACTCATCATCATGTACAGTTCTCATTTACTCACACCTATCCATCTTAAAATATCTTTCCTATTGCTTCCCTTACAGTTTTTACTCCTATAAGGTTTAATTTACTTCCCTTTAATTTTTCTAAACTTCTATAAGGAACAACTGCATTTAAAAATCCCATTTTTTCTGCTTCATTTAATATTCTGTCACAATTTGATATTGGTCTTATTTCACCTGTTAACCCAACCTCGCCTACAACAACTAATTTTTCTAAGCTAGCTGCCTTACCTTTAACAGAGGATACAAGTGAAATAGCAATTCCTAAGTCTGCTGTAGTACCTTCTATTTCAAGTCCTCCTACTACATTTACATAAACATCAGTATTATAAAAAGGAACTCTTAATTTTTTTTCTAATACAGCTAATATTAAACTTAACCTTGAATTTTCTACTCCTACAGAGGTTCTTCTAGGCATAACTGCTTTTGTTTCAGATGCTAATGATTGTATTTCCACAAGAATAGGTCTAGTTCCTTCCATGACTCCAATTACAACTGACCCTTCTTGATTAAAACTAGTGTCCTCTAAGAACATGCTAGATGGATCATAAACCTGCATTAATCCCTCTCCACGCATTTCAAAAACACCTATTTCAGCCGTAGTACCAAATCTATTTTTCATGGTTCTTAATATTCTAAATTCTTCAGTTCTTTCCCCTTCAAAGGATAATACGGTATCCACCATGTGTTCTAATACTCTTGGTCCTGCTAAATCCCCTTGCTTAGTAACGTGAGCAACTATAAATAAAGGAATATTTTTTCCTTTAGCAATTCTCATTACAGCATTTGAGCATTCCTTAACCTGTGAAACACTTCCTGGTGCTGAAGAAACTGTTTCTCTATAAATTGTTTGTATTGAATCTATTATTATGAAAGCTGGTTCAAGTTTATCTATATATGCTTCTATTACATCAAGATTAGTTTCGGAAACTATATAAAGTTCTTCTGCATCAACTTTTAACCTGTCTCCTCTTATTTTTATTTGTTCTTCTGATTCTTCCCCAGAAACATATAAAACTTTCCCATATTTTTTTGAAATATTATTGGCTGTCTGTAAAAGAAGTGTAGATTTACCTATTCCAGGATCACCAGATATAAGTGTAAGCGACCCCTTAACAAGTCCTCCACCTAATACTCTATTTAATTCACCAATTCCAGTATCATATCTTTCCTTTTCACCTGATTTAATTTCTTTTATCTTTTTAAGCTCACCAATTTGTCTTTCAACCTTAGGAGAAGATTGATTACTCTTAGTATCTCTAATCTCTTCAACTAAAGTATTCCAATTATTACATTCTGGACATTTTCCCATCCATTTAGGTGTTTCATATCCACAATTTTGACATACATATATGCTTCTAACCTTTGCCACTTTACCAACTCCATATTTCTTCATTTTACGTACAAATCTAATTATTTCCTAATATATCCTTAAATAATCATATCATATCATTATAACTAATCACATACTTATTTATTACTATTTTCTTAAAAAGATTCATGTAAAAGATTTAATAATAATTATTAGAATAAAAATAAAAACTGTTTGTAAATTTAAGCATTTAAATAATGCTTTTTATCTACAAACAGTCTTCTTATATATTAATCTAAGATAGTAATAACTATTTTAATAATTTAGCTGCATCTTCATCAACTATTAATATGACATCTCTATGCATTTGTAACATAGTAGCTGGAATTTCAGTTGTTATTTTTCCACTCATCATTGCCTTTACAACTTCAGCTTTTCCTTCTCCACTTGCTATAACCATTATTTTTTTAGCCTTCATTATTCCACCAAGTCCCATAGTTATAGCTTTTCTTGGCACATCATCAATTGAATCAAAGAATCTTGCATTTGCTTCTATAGTTGATTCTTTAAGATCAGTTAAGTGAGTTCCTACACTTAAAGCTTCTCCTGGCTCATTAAATCCTATATGTCCATTTGCACCTAATCCTAGTAACTGAAGGTCAATTCCTCCCATGTCTTGAATTCTAGAATCATATGCCATGCACTCTTCTTCAACATTTTCTGCTAATCCATTAGGTACGAATGTATTGTTTTTATCTATGTTTATGTGGTCAAATAAGTTTGTATTCATAAAGTATCTATAACTTTGATCATGATCTCCTGCTAACCCAACATATTCATCTAAATTTATACTTGTAACTTTTGAGAAATCTAATTCTCCTTCATTGTACATTCTAATAAGCTCTTTATACATTCCAACTGGAGTTCCACCAGTAGCTAATCCTAAAACAATTTCAGGATTTCTTTTTATATCTTCAGCCATTTCTTTAGCTGCAACTTTACTCATTTCCTCATAATTCTTAGTAACTATTAATCTCATTTCAATTTCCCCTCTCTTTTAGAAATATTAATTTCTAATATATATTTGTCTGACCTATAAATTGCATCTTCAACGTAAATTATTTCGCCTTCTGAATTTAAAGCTGTATTATGACTTTTTAAAAGAGGTACTTGTTTATTCACATTAAATAAAACTTTTAGCTCATCATCCATTATTACAGCTGCTAAAGATGATTCTGTACTTTCTATAATATGTCCCTTTTCTTCTAATAACTTAAATAAGGACCCCTCTAAATCATCTCTAGTTACAAAGCCACAATATTCACAAGGAATATAAACAACCTCATTAGCAACAGCTTCTCCATCAACTAATCTTAATCTATTTATTTTATATATTTTTTCCACATCAAAAGTATCTGCTAATTCTTCAGGGGTATTAATAACTTCAAAATCTATAACTTTAGTTATTAAACTTCTTCCTGCTTTTTTTATAATTTCTGAGAAACTCATCATATCTTCTTGCTTTACTTTAGGTTCACATACGAAGGTTCCTTTTCCTTTTTCTCTAACAAGAAGACCTTCTTGTACTAGTTCTCCTAAAGCCTGTCTGACAGTCATTCGACTTACTCCATAAGCCTCTGTTAACTCTCTTTCGCTTGCTATACACTGTCCTACTTGCCAAGTGCCATCTGCTATCTTTTCTTTTATCATCTCTTTTAATTGGTAATACACAGGTATAGGACTATTTTTATCTATCATGATTTCTCCTCCTAATTAAATTATACTCAACTGGTTTTAACTTGTCTAGACCACTATACATTCTTTTTGTAATAATTTCATATTTAGTCTATGTTATATTTTATCATTTATCATTAAATATTTTCCACTTTTATCAATACTAATGAATATCTATTGAAATTTTATCAAATACTATAAATAAAAATTAGGAGGGATTCCATTGAACTTAAATGATAAATTTAGTAATAACTCTACTGTTTATGAAAATCCATTGCATTCTTCTAATACTGCCCTAACTAGTTTATCTTCTTTTATTAACAACAATGAAGATACAATGCATAATTTAATATTTAATGACCATTTAAATGATGATCAAATTAAATAATTATTTTTTATTGATTTAAATCACATATTTTATACACTTTTAATACTTAAAATAAAGATATATTAAAAATTAATTCGCATAGGAGATGATAATATGGTAAAGGTTTATTCAACAAACTCTTGTCCATGGTGCGTTAAAGCAAAACAATATCTTAAATCAAAAAATGTTGAATTTGAAGATTTAAACGTACAAACAGATATGGTTGCTAGAGAAGATATGCTTAAAAAGAGTAAACAAATGGGTGTTCCTGTTTTAGATATAAATGGAACTATTATAGTTGGTTTCGATAAAAATGCTATAGATAAAGCTTTAAACGAATAGGAACATAAAATAGAGAGATGTTTTTACATCTCTTTATTTTTTTGCAATAAAAAAGCTACAAGTAGAAATTTACTTGTAGCTCTTTAGGTATAGGTTGAAATAAATAATAATTATAAAACTATTATCTTATTGTAATTACTGTTGCCTTAGGTCTAGACATTGCTTCTATTGAATATCTTATACCTTGAGTTCCCATACCAGAAGATTTTACTCCTAGGAATGGGAAGTGGTCTGGTCCTCTTTCAGTCTTATTGTTAACATGAACAGTACCAACTTCTAATTTATTAGCAATATAAAATGCTTCATTTATATCTCTAGTAAATACTGATGATTGTAATCCATATTTAGATGCATTAGCTATTTTTATAGCTTCATCCTTATCATTTATTCTTATGATAGGTAAAACTGGGCCAAAAGGCTCTTCCCATGCTAATCTCATGTCTGTAGTAACATTATCAAATAAAGTAGCTTCTATTAAGTTACCTTCTCTATGTCCTCCACAAACTAAAGTAGCACCTTTTTCTTTTGCATCATCAATAAGTTCCATAACAAAGTCAGCTGCTTTATTATCTATAAGCGGAACTATTGTTACATCTTCTACTTCTAATGGATTTCCCATTTTTAATTTGCTTATTTTTTCTTTTAATTTCTCTACTAATTTATCTGCAACTGAATTCATTACTAATATTCTCTTTACTGCAGTACATCTTTGTCCTGAGTAAGAATATCCACCAGCAATTATATTATTAACAGTTAAATCTAAATCTGCATCCTCTAAAACTATAGCAGCATCCTTACCACCTAGTTCCATAAGAAGAGGCTTCATAACTGTTATTTCTGAAATTCTTCTTCCTACCTCTGTACTTCCAGTGAAGTTTATGAAGTCTATTTTATCATGAGTTACACAATAGTCTCCTATTTCACTTCCTCTTCCAGTAATAGTATTTAAAACTCCTCCTGGAAGACCTGCATCATGGAACATTTTAGCTAAGAATAAAGCTGATAAACTTCCTTGAGTAGCAGGTTTAAGCACAACACTGTTTCCAGCTACTATAGCAGGTGCTATTTTTGATGCTGATAAATTTACTGGATAGTTAAAAGGTGATATTGCTAATACAACCCCTAAAGGTTCTCTTGTTACCACAGATATTTTACTTCTATTAAATCCTGGGAAGTTATCTGATGGTATACTTTCTCCATCCATACTCTTTGCAGCATCAGCTGTAAATCTTATATAGTCAGCTGTTCTGCTAACTTCTGATAAAGCACTCTTTTTGTCCTTAGCAACTTCTCTTATCATTATATTTGCTAATTCCTCCTTATGCTCTTCTAATAAATCTGCAGTTTTATAAAGCACATGTGCTCTTTCATTTAAAGGAACTTCATTCCATGATTTTTGTGCTTTTTCTGCATTATCAATAATTTTATCCACATCTTCTTTAGAAAGACTTTGTATCCTTCCAACTAAACTACCATCTAAAGGTGATTTTATATCTATTAATTTATCTGATTTGTTTTCATAGAAATTACCACCCATAAAGTTATAAAAAATATTTTCTTTAGTATTCATTAAGAATCACCTTCTACTATCTTATTTTTTCTATTGCAGCATCAATTTTCTGCTTATCAAAACCAACTATAACTTCTTCTCCTATAACAGCTACTGGCACTGATCTTTGTCCTGAAACTTCTAAAACTTCATTTCTATCTTCCTTACCATCTGCAACTGTGATTGTTTCGTATTGAACGCCTAATTTTTCTAAATATTTTTTTAATTTATTACATGGTCCACACCATTCAACTGAATATACTTTTACCATACTTATCTCTCCTTTATTTCTGAAATATATTTTTCTGCATGTAAGGCTGCTATAGTTCCATCTGAAACGGCAGTAGTTATTTGTCTAAACATCTTTTCTCTAACATCTCCTGCTACATAAACACCCTTAACATTAGTTCTCATGTTTTCATCGCCTTCAATATAACCATTTTCTTTAACATTTATATATTCTCTAAACATAGATGTCTTAGGTTCTGTTCCTATATATCCAAAGACTCCATTTATAGCAATTTCTTTTTCTTCTCCAGTTTTAGTATTTTTTATTCTTGCAGCTTCAACAAACTCTCCACCTAGAACATCAACTAAATCCCAGTTATACATTATTTCAATATTTTCCTTATTACTTGCAGCCTCTAATGTCTTAGCTTCTGCACGGAAATAATCATATCTTCTTATAACAATTACTTTCTTAACTATATTAGATAGATATAAAGCTTCTTCTAAAGCAGCATTTCCGCCACCTACAACGGCAACAACCTCATCTTGGTAAACTGCTCCATCACATACTGCACAGTAATGCACACCCTTACCTAGATATTTACTTTCACTTGGAATTGGTAATTTCTTAGGTGTAGCTCCTGTAGCTATTATTACAGCCTTTGGCTTATATATATAATCTCCAGTCTCTATGATTTTTTCATCATCTTTTAATGAGACATTTTCTATAAAATCAAATTCATCTATTATAGCTCCACAAGCCTCTGCTTGCGCTTGGATTCTATCAGCAAGATCATTTCCTGTTATTTCTGTAAATCCAGGATAGTTTTCAACTGTATAAGTTGATCTTACTTGACCTCCAACTAAATTATCTTCTAAAACTAAAGTACTTAATTTTGCTCTTGAAGCATATATTGCAGATGTTAATCCTGCTGGACCTGCTCCAATTATTATTAAATCTAATTCTTTTATTTCTTTATCCATACTAACACTCCTTACTGAGGTTAAATTTATTATTTGTATTATATGATATATTATTCGATGTACCCCCTTAGGGTACCTATTTTTTATTAATTATACTCCTTGTTAAACAATTTTTCAATAATAATTATTATTAATTATATTTTTTCTTTGTTTTATTTTTTATTCTAACAAAAAAACTCTATTATATTCCGAAATTTAAAATACAATATATAGATAAATAATAAAAAAATAAGGTCATATATGTTTTATCATATATAACCTTATTTATTCTTAAAATCAAACAGTTTTTTTAAATTTTACAACGTCGTCTTCTAAGAAAACATCTACCTTAGATCCTCTTAATATATTTCCACTTAAAAGTTCTTCACTTAATCTATCTTCAATATATTTAGTTATAACTCTTCTTAATGGACGTGCTCCATATTTTAATTCAGTGCCCTTTTTAACTAAAAATTCTTTACACTCTTGAGAAAAATTCAAAGAAAGTTGTAAATCATTTAACCTCTCTTTTAGAGAACATATCATAAGATCAACAATTTTTAAAAGATGATCCTTTTCTAGACTATGGAATACAACTATGTCATCTAATCTATTTACAAATTCAGGTTTGAAATTTTGTTTTAGCTCTTCTAACATAATTCCTTTCATCTTATCATAATCTCGTTCCTTATCCTCTTTAGCACTAAATCCAACTGCATTTTTCTTATCTAATTTATCTGCTCCAATATTTGAAGTCATTATGATTATTGTATTCTTAAAATCTACTGTTTTACCTTTTCCATCTGTAAGAACACCATCTTCTAATATTTGAAGAAGAACATTAAATATATCTGGATGTGCTTTTTCTATTTCATCAAAAAGTATTACTGAGTAAGGATTTCTTCTTACCTTTTCTGTAAGTTGTCCTCCCTCTTCATATCCTACATATCCTGGGGGAGCTCCAATAAGTCTAGATACACCATGCTTTTCCATGTATTCAGACATATCAAGCCTAATAAATTTATTCTCATCACCAAACATAGCCTCTGCTAAAGCCTTACAAAGCTCTGTTTTTCCTACTCCAGTAGGTCCTAAAAAGGCAAAGGATCCAATAGGCCTTTTAGGATCTTTAAGACCTACCCTTGATCTTCTTACAGCTTTAGATATGGTTCTTATTGCTTCTAATTGTCCTATAACTCTTTTACTAAGCTTTTCTTCCAGCTTAAGAAGTTTACTTGATTCTTTCTCTGTAAGCCTTTCTACTGGTATCTGAGTCCACTTTGAAACAACCTTTGCAATATGTTCTTTATTAACTTCGTAGATTTTATTGTAATTTTCTTCTCTCCAAAGCTCTTTATCTCTCTCTAGTTCTTCCTGTAATATTGATTCTTCATCTCTTAACTTTGCAGCTAATTCAAAGTCCTGTAATTTTATAGCTTCTTCTTTTTCAATTTTTAAGTTAGCTATTAATTCTTCCTGCTTAAAAAGTCTAGGAGGAACAATCATACTTTCTATTCTTACCTTTGCCGCAGCCTCATCTATTAAATCTATGGCCTTATCTGGTAGAAATCTATCTGTTATATATCTACTTGATAAATTAACAGCTGCCTCTATAGCTTCATCTGTTAATTTTACATTGTGATGTACTTCATACTTTTCTCTTAATCCCTTTAATATTAATACGGAATCTTCTTTACTAGGCTCTTTTACAACTACTGGTTGGAATCTTCTCTCTAAAGCAGAATCCTTTTCTATATTTTTTCTATATTCATCAGTTGTTGTTGCACCTATACATTGTATTTCACCTCTTGCTAAAGCTGGTTTTAATATATTTGATGCATCTATAGCACCTTCTGCTCCCCCAGCCCCAACAATATTATGCATTTCATCTATAAAAAGTATTATATCATCTGAATCTTTTACTTCGTTTAAAACCTTTTTAAGTCTTTCCTCAAATTCTCCTCTATATTTTGCCCCAGCTAACATAGAAGTCACATCTAAGGTAAATATTCTTTTATCCTTAATAATATCTGGTACTTCACCTAATAGAATTCTTTGAGCTAATCCTTCCACAACAGCAGTTTTTCCTACTCCAGGTTCTCCTATTAAACAAGGATTGTTTTTCATTCTTCTACAAAGTATTTCTAAAAGTCTTTGAGTTTCATCCTTTCTTCCTATTACAGGATCAAGTTTATTTTTATCTGCCTTTTCTATTAAATTTATACCATAAAGATTTAATGTAGGAGTATCTTTTCTTTTTGGTTTTTCCTTTTCTTTAAGGCTTTTACTTTCCTTACTTGGAATTCTACCTAGTATGTTATTTAACTTATCGCTTATATTTTTTATATCATTTTTTACTATTTTAGTTAGAATTAAATTAGCTACACCTTCTCTTTCTTTTATTAAGGCTAATAATATGTGCTCTGGTCTTGAAATGCTATGACCATATTCCTTAGCAATTTCAACACTTCTATCTAAAATCTTTTTGCATCTAGGTGTAAAAGGCACCTCATCCAAACTATAATTTACCTCTCCAATTCCAACATATAGCTTAATAAAACTAAGTACCTTTTCTTCAGTTACATTGCTTTCTTCCAAAATTTTAGAACATTGTCCATTTTCATTAATTAATCCTATTAATAAATGCTCTGTTCCCATGTAGCCGTGTTTTAGCATTAAAGAACTTTCTTTTCCCTTATTGATTACTATTTTGGAATTTTCATTAAAATTATCAAGACGCATCTTTTACCTCCCAATACCCTATAATTATGTGTTTAAAGCATTTCTAATAATTTTGGCTCTTTCTATTTTTAAACTTTGTATATCTCTCTTTTTAATTGATGAGTTATTTATCATATCAGGTTGAATTTCAATCATAGCAGAATTTACTGATTTTAAACTAAGATCTTCTATAATGCCTAGCTCAACTCCTAACCTTACATAAGATAAATATTTTAAAGCTTCATCCCTATCTATTGAATAGGTATTTCTCAAAACTCCTAAGGCTCTTAAAATATCATCTTTTAATTCAATATACTCATCCTTTGAAAGATTATCTCTTTGGTTTTTCTCTCTTAAAATTAATTTATTAGTAATAGATATAAGAGAATCTAAAATATCTTTTTCTGACATTCCTAAAGTCTTAATATTAGATACTTCATAAATATTGCCAACATCTTTATTTCCTGAATTATATATACTCTTTAGAATAATTCCTTCTTCCTTTAGAGCATTTTTTATTATTCTTATTAAATTATTTGAACTTAAAAGAGGTAAGTGTATAAATACCTTTGCTCTTAAAGCTGTTCCTAAATTTTTTATATTTGATGTTAAGTATCCTAATTCAGAATCAAAGGAATAGTGTATTTTTTCTTCAATTAAGTCATCTAATTTATCTACCTTAGAATACACTTCTCTTAAACTTAATCCACTATTTGTACATTCTATCCCAATATGCTCTTCTTCATTCAGTAATATATTAAATTCTCCATTTTTATTCATTATAAAAATAAGATTATCCTTATTTTCAAAGTATTTTATTAAGCCAAAATTTTCTTTGTAGTAATCTATTATTTTTTCTTCACCGTCTTTTAATTTAACTACATAACATTTATCCAAAATATCAACTTCTTTCAAGTGTCCTAAAACCATACTTGAAAGATTATTAAATTCCTCTTCATTTAACATCTTAGTGAATTTAATTCCTTTTATGTTTCTTAAGATTTTAACTTTTGATGCAATTACTATACTATTATCTAAGGGGCTAATCCATTGAACCACTATTACTATCCTCCCTTATACTCTCTTTTAAATCATGTATTTTTTTCTTAGTAATAATAGCTTCTTCATATTCCTCTTTTAGTATATTAATTTTTAATTTTTCTTGTAAATTTAAGATTTCTAATTTCTTTAAGTCCTTTTTTATTGTTTTAGGTTGTTTCCCTCTATGATTTATCTCTGCTTCTTCTAAATTTAATAAAAATATTATTCTATTTTTAAATATCTCATAGCATTTTTCACACCCTAGGAAATTATCCTCTTCAAAATCAGAAAATCTTGTTCCACAATTTTTACATACTAAAGCTTTATCCTTAACCCTCTCTTCAATGCACTCTATATAAGTGTTTAAATCTAATAAAAAATCTTCTAAATTTATCTCCTCATCTTCTAGTGCAAGGCTCATTATTTCGATTGCACATTTATCACAAAGCATTAAGCTTTCTTTTTTTCCCTTAGTACTTTTTAATAATTGTATTGTTGCATTATTTTTATTACAACTCTCACAAAGCAAAATTTTCAACTCCCATAAATTACTTAAGCAATACCATAAGCAAAGCCTTAAAAATATCTGCCCTTGTTTCATTTATATTCTTAGAACTCTGAAGGGTTCTATCATTTATTGCAACCTTAGTAAGATTTGCTGCTTTCTCATCTATGATATTATGTTCAAGTAAATTATCTACAATGGCAGCTGCATTATGGTATGTAATCCCTGTACCTATCTCATCATAAATTAAATCTCTTCTATCAGCATGAACTTCATGAATTACTTTTTTTATTACAATGTATCCACCACCACCTCTTCTACTTTCAATTAAATATCCTTTTTCATAGGTAAATCTAGTTGTTAAAACATAATTTATCTGTGATGGTGCACACTTAAACTTATCAGCTAACTCATTTCTTCTTATTATTAAATTGTTATCTTCTGTTTGGTCTAATAAATCCTTTAGAAAATATTCTATTGAATCTGACAATTTAGCCATATATATCACTCCTCAAAATTTGACCTTTACTGACCTTAATACACAATATATATTAATACATTTGACATACTTAATCAATGTAATACACTTATTCATCTATTATTTTTATTTAAATCTCCTTAAATAAATTCAATTCAAATAAATTATTCTTATATTTTATGTTTATTTATATTATATGTGTCAATAATATAAATAATTTTTATAGGAGGCTTTTTAATGAATATTTATTGGTTAGGTCATTCTTGTTTTTTAATAAAAACTAATCTTGGAAAACGTATATTAATGGACCCATTTGATATAGATATAGGATATATTCCCTATAAAGGTGATGTGGACTTAGTTACTATAAGTCATATGCACTTCGATCATAATTGTACAAAATACATTAATGATGAAGCAAAAGTATTAACAGACTTAGTTGATTATCAAAATACCTTTTGCAAAGTTAAATCATATTTATCTTTTCATGATGATTGCTTTGGATTAAAACGTGATAAAAACTTCATATTTAAAATTCTTTGTGATGACATAACACTTTGTCATTTAGGAGATTTAGGACATATACTTTCTTCTAAAGTTATAAAGCAACTAGGCCATATAGATATATTATTTGTTCCTGTAGGAGAACATTTAACTATTTCTGTAGAAAATCTAAAAAAGGTAATCCTAGATATAAATCCTAGTTACGTTATTCCAATGCATTATAAAACTGCAAAATTAAGTTTCTATTTAAATACTGTAGATAAATTTCTAATGGAAATGAAAGGTTTTAAAATAACTCATGATCAAGTTTTATCAGTAAATTCTGAATCACTTCCTGAAAATACTACAATAAAAATATTAGAGCTAACTTCTGAAGATATGATATAAAAGACTATATGCAAACTCCATTACTTAGGAATTTGATATAGTCTTTTTCTTTAGTGAAAGTCTTCTAAATCAACCTCTATAATTTCTTTTCCATGATTAGATAAGTATTTATTTATAACAGGTATTACTACATCTAAATGTTGAGTAAAATCTACTATAATGTCTCCTTCTTCGGCCATTGATATTGCCTTTTTGATAGCTTCTTCTTCATCTATTATTGATAATACTTCTACTGATTTATTTTCAACTTCATTTATCCCACTTTTTATTAAATTAGTTATTTCTAATTCCTCTCTTCCCCTTCTATCAAAGGTTTCTTTTATTATAATAGTATCTGAATTTTTACCTGCTATTCTTCCTAATTCTTTTATGTATTCATCAAGCCTATCTCCTGGTGATGAAACTATAGAAATTATCTTATTTCTTTTGATCTTATTAGCTAGGTAAAATAATTTCTCAAAGGCTTCTGGATTATGACCATAATCCAATATAATCTTAAAATTTTCAAATTCAATTATGTTTTGTCTTCCAATATTGTTATAGACATCACACTCTATATTTTTTAAGCACTCCACTACTTCCTTTAAATTTTTATGTACTTCATATATAGCAGCTATAGATACCAAAATATTATTTATATTAGTTTTTGAATTACCATTATGAGTAAACTTAAAATCTTTTATATTAGAGATAATATTTTTATCTTTACCATCAAAAAATATTACATTTTCATCCTCTACGAACCAAGCTTCCTTACCATTTTTCATGTGTTTTTCAATATATTCATTCTTTTTAGAATTAAATAAAACTAAATTTTCTTTTGTCTGTAGAACTTCATATAGCTTTGGTTCTGCCTTTATTATTACTTTTCCTTCTGGTAAAACTTCTCTAGTTGTAATTAATTTTATATCTAGTAAATCATTAATATCTTTTATTCCATCTACCCCTATGTGGTCCTCTGCTAAGGATGTTATTATGGCAACCTTAGAATTTTTAAATCCTAATCCCTTTCTTAAAATACCACCTCTAGCAGTCTCTAAAACCCCAACTTCAACCTGTGGATTGGTAAGAACCTTTTTAGCACTATAAAATCCTGTAGTATCTCCCTTCTTTACAAACTCATTATTTATAATTATTCCACCAGTCATAGCTAATCCAGAGAAATACCCTAAATTCTCAAAACCTTTGTATATTAATCTTGAAGTAGATGTTTTACCATTAGTTCCTGTTATAGATACTATAGGAATAACTCCATTATTTATTAAATCCAGATTATAATTTTTATTTTCATAATCCTCTTTACTTATTCTCTTAGAATTAACTCCATACCCTACTATTATTTCATCATCCTCTTTAAAGAAGTCTATTTTTTTCTTAGAACACTCTTCTAATAAGTTATACTCCCAAATCCGTTGCTTTTTAGCTACAGCTTCATTTAATAATTTATCTGCACTTACTCCCTCTATTAAGCTTTCAATTATAAATAAAGCTAATTCCTTATTAGAGTAAGTTAACCACGCACATCCTCCAAACTCATTATATATAGCCTCTTTTAAGGTACCTTCAATATTCATCTTTCTGCATATGAACTCATAATCACTTATTAACCAATATAATCTTTTTCTTTCAGATTCCTCTATGTCTATAAATATAAGATTTTCTTCTCCCTTTATATTTCTCCCCTCTAGAACTCTTAAATCCTTTAGTTTCAAATCACTCACCCTTCCTACCATTTTTTATATTATATTTTTCCAACACTCTCCTACATTTATTCAAAATTTACTTTAAAATAAAAAAAGCAGCCTAAAGCTGCAAAAAAAAGATCATCCGAAGATGATCTTTAATAATATTATTCTTGAACTGGTGCACCTACTGGACAAACATTAGCGCAGTTTCCGCAATCGATACAAGTATCTGCATCTATAACGAATTGAGTATCTCCTTGTGATATTGCATCTACAGGACACTCAGCAGCGCATGCTCCACAGCTTACACATGTGTCTAATATTTTGTATGCCATAATAAAACACCTCCTAAAATGTTGGTATAAAAATACCATATTTATATTATCATATTTTTGCTAATTTTTAAAGTATTTAATATCTCTTTTAAGCATATTTAGCCTATTCTAGTAAAATTAGAATTAACATGCTAAAGAATACCCCTATACCGTATTAAAAATTTAATTTTAATTATCTTTTATTAGATTTTTAATTAATGCTTTATCCGCTTCATCAGTAATTTCTAATCTAATGTTTGTATCCTCTACTTCACCTTCATAGCTACCTGAGATTAATTTTACATCATACATTTTAAAATCCTGTATAATCTCTTCATTTTTTCTTGGTAATTTAACTCTTACTAATTCCTTTAATACGTTGTTACCTACTACTTCACCTTTTCCAAGTTCAGTCTCAACTACAGATCCTACTCTAGGAAGTTCTTTTCTTATTTCTTCATATGTGCTTTGCTCATAATTTAAACAACACATAAGTCTTCCACATATTCCTGATATCTTAGTTGGATTTAGTGATAAACTTTGTTCCTTAGCCATTTTTATTGAAACTGAAGCAAAGTCTCCTAAGAATGTAGAGCAACAAAGAGGTCTTCCACATGGTCCAAGTCCACCTATCATTTTAGCCTCATCTCTAACCCCTATTTGTCTAAGCTCTATTCTTGTCTTAAATATAGTTGCTAAATCTTTTACTAATTCTCTAAAGTCAACTCTACCCTCTGCAGTAAAGTAGAATATAACCTTATTATTATCAAATGTATATTCTACATCTATTAGTTTCATTACTAAATTATGTTCTTCTATCTTCTTTAAGCATATTTCAAAAGCCTCTGTTTCTTTAGCTTTATTCTCCTTATGCTTATTTATATCTTCCTCTGTAGCTAATCTTAATACAGATTTTAATGGTGCAACGATATCCTCTTCACTAATTTTTCTTATACCAATTACACATTCTCCAAATTCAATACCTCTAGCAGTTTCAACAATTACGTTTTGACCCTTCTTTATCTCTATACCATTAGGACCAAAGTAATATATTTTACCAGCTTTTTTAAATCTGACTCCTATTACTTCTATCATTTTTATTCCTCCAATATACTAATCAGCATACTATCTAAAGTTAGCCATAAATTAGTATTACTTTTTAAATTATTTCTGGCCTCATTAACTACTTTTATTATCCTATTTAATTTATTATAGGATAAATTACTAGCTATTTCTCTAATATCATCTATTTTATCTCCATTTATTATGGACAAGTTGTTTTCTATTTCCTTAAATATAATTGAGTCTCTGGCAAAAATAGTTATTGTCTCTAAGATTTCCTCTTCGTTACCCTTCATGCTATAAAATTTATCAGAATATTTTATAGGAACTTCTATTTTCCCATGCCCAATATCTTTTAACATATCTATAACTGTATTTCTTATATCCTTAAAAATATCATCATTCATGAATTTATCAACTCTTCCTGGGATACCTTCACTAAAAGATATAAGAGTTCTATTTAATTCATCATCTATTCCATTATACTTTTTAGATATATATAAATTAATTTCCTCTTTACTAAGAGGTGCTAACCTATGTATTTGACATCTAGATCTTATAGTTTCTAATATAGAATCAATATTACTACTTAAAATTATTATAAAAATACCTGTAAGAGGTTCTTCTATGGTCTTTAATAAAGCATTTTGTGCTGCAACTGTAAGCTTTTCTCCATTATGAATTATTATAACCTTTCTATCACATTCATAAGGTTTTTTATTTGCCTCAGCTATAATATTTCTTACTAAATCAACACCAAAAGAGGCCTTTTCAGATTTATAATGAACAATATCTACATGTTCTCTCTGTGATGGTATTCCTAAAATCTTATAAGCAAATTCATCTGCTAAAAGACTTTTTCCTATTCCATCCTCACCAATAATTAAATGAGCATGGGAAAGTGCATTTTTACTTACACTTTTACTAAATCTATCTCTAACTTTATTGTGACCTATCATTTATGCACTTTCCTTTCTATTTTAAATCTTTATAAATTTATCTACATCAACAACAAATATTGTAGCTCCTCCAACCTGCACTTCCATAGGATATGGTATATACACTCCACCTGGTTCAGAAACACTTGCAGATGAACTTACAACGCCCTTTCTTGTTTGGCATATATCTTTTATTATACTTATAACATCATCAACCTTTTCTTTTTGAACCCCAGCTAAAAGTGTAGTATTTCCTGATTTTAAAAATCCACCTGTTGTAGCTAATTTAGTTACACTATAACCTTTCTCATTTAACGCATCAACTAAATCTAAAGCATCATCATCCTGAACTATAGATATTACTAATTTCATAACACGTCCTCCTCACATCTCTACCCTAAAATTCAAATTTATGTTTTAAATAATTATATCATTATTTACAACCCTTAACCAAACCTTATTATTGCTTTAATTTCATAAGTTATATAATTTACTTTTTATTTAAAATTAATATTTTTAATAGCTAAGTTATTTTATGCTCTTTATGCCAAAACCAGCTAAAATAACTCCTACTATAGTAAGAACTTTATGTACTCCATATGTATCTATATCAGAAACCGCTAAGTATATTCCTACTAATATTATTAGAAATCCAATAAAAGTTAACTTTAATGCATTTTTCATATTATTTTCCCCCAGATTATTTAGAAGTTTTTCTTATTACATCATATATTTCACTTATACATTCTTCTAAATTGTAATTGTTATATTTCTTAATTATATTGTTATTTAGTAATTTATCTTCACTAAAATCTTCATTATCTGCTAAAAATCTTCTGCACATCTCATTATAATTAGGACTTTTCTGTTCTCTCTCTCTTTTTAATGCTCTTTCAAGTCTAACTCCATCATCTAAGTCTATGTAAAGTGGTACTAATTTCTCATCTCCAAAATATTTTCTAAACTCAGAATAAGCCTCTAAAGTTACAATAACTATATAATTATTTTCTTCTAAGTTTATTTGGCCATCATCTACAGTTAGGTAATACCATTTTCCATGAACAGTATCATAAACTCTACATTCTATTATCTTACCTTCTCTATTAAAATCATCTAGCTTTTCTTTATCTATAAAGAAATATTCCACTCCATCTGTTTCATTATTTCTTTTAGGTCTAGTTGTATATGTAACTATAGTTTTTAAATTTAAATCTTCAACCTTATTTATCTCTTTTAAAATAGTATCCTTACCAGAACCACTTTTCCCCATTATGCAAAATATTTTACCCATAACTACTCCAATCTATATAAACACGTTTTTTTCTCTAAAAATATATTAAATAAATTCTATAAAACTCCCTAAAAAGTCTTATGTAATAATTTTAATACAAGGATTATTATATCAAATAATCTTCTAATCGTTTATTTAATAAATTAAAAAGGTTGTACCAAAATCTTATAAATAAAAAATACTTATTATATTCTTTATTTAACTCCCAACTTCGATACAACCTAACTAATATATTCTTTAAGTATTTACTTATTCTTTATTACCTTAACTTTTTTATCCTTTATCCCTATTAAATCTACTTTATTTTTCATATACTCATTAAGTAATTTAACATGTCTTTCTTCTATTACTTCGCCCATTATTAGCATAGGGACTCCTGGTGGATACGGAACTATACTCTCTGCTACAATTTTACCTACAGCATCATTTATATTAATTCTTTCATATTCTAAATCTAAAACTTCAAAAGGTTCTAATTTTTTCTCTGGTAAATCTGTTAAATAAAAATCTATTTCTTCATCTTTAAGACAATTTATATCACAAGATTTTAAAGCATCTTTTAAAATTTTAAAATCTTCTTCAGTATTAAATGGTGACGGTATTAAAACAACATTTTTATTATCACTCATTTCACATTGTATATTTTTACTTCTTAAATAATCTAATAGTTTATTCCCATTTAAATTTTCCCTTAAGTTTAGTACTATTCTACTATTATCTATCTTAATATCATTTATCTTAATATTTTTTTCTAATCCATTAATTAAAAATTCCTTATCTAATATTTTAAAATATGATAAGTCCTTAATATTATTTTTAAAATCCTCTATGATCTTAAACAAGTTATTGTATGCCTCTTCACCATGTTCTTCTAAAAAATTTCTTGAATAATCTAAACTCATCATAAACATATATGAAGGGCTAGTACTCATAAAAATGTTTTTATAAAATTCTATTTCTTCAATAAAATCCTCATTGTTAACATGCATCCAAGCAGTCTGTGTTAAACTTGGTAAAGTTTTATGAGCACTCATTACAACTATATCAGCCTTTAATTCTTGTACACTTTCAGGCAATAACTTGTTAAATCCAAAGTGTGCTCCATGAGCTGAATCTATTCCAACTTTTAAATTTGCCTCTCTAGCTATTTTTATAGTCTCATCTATATTAACTCCTACGCCATAATAATTAGGGTAGGTTAATATTATTCCTTTTAAATCCTTATTTAAACTTATTTGCTCTTTTAAATGATTTAAATCAATTCCTACTGGTGCTTTTAATTTTGAATGAAATATATTATTTATAAAAACTGGTTTTAATTTTCTCATTATTATTCCATTCATTATACTTTTGTGACAATTTCTTTCTACTAAAACTTTATCTCCTTCTTTAAACAAAGAAAATATCATTATTAAATTTCCACAAGTACTTCCATTAACTAAAAAATAACTCTTTTTACTTTTATATAACTTAGAAAGTTTATCCTCAGCTTCTTTAATTATTCCCTCTGGATGCTGCAAATTATCTAATCCTTCAACTTCAGTTAAATCACCTTGTAAAAGTATTTCTTCAAATCCCTTAAAGCCTCGTCCATTCTTATGACCTGGCATAGAAAAAGGTACTATTTCTTCTCTTAAGTACATTGATATCCCATTAATTATAGGAATATTTCTCAAAGTTAACCACTCCTCTGTTACCCTAATTTTTTCTTATAAACTTCTTCTTTTAATCTATTTTTATAAAACTCATAGAATTCACTATTAATATCACAACTTATAGCTTTTTTCTCACATTCTGTGCATATTAATTTTCCTCTTATCATTATACCATGACCCTCTTTGCCACAAATTATACAAATTGACTTATTCATAGATAACACTCCTTAAATCTCTATTTTTCTATATTTTTTCCATATAATATTTTTCTATACATAATTCAGCAGGAAAAATATTTAAATAAATAAAAATTAATATTTTTTCTATTGTAGCACAAACTAATCCTATAAATATTTAGGAGGTTTTTTCAATGAGACAGGAAGTTATTTCTTATTTATCTACAGAAAAAGAAGCTCTCTTTAATCTTTGTAAATTTCTGCATGATAATCCTGAAGATAGTTACAAAGAATATGACGCTTGCAAATATATATGTAATTTCCTAAGAGATAGAGATTTTGATGTAAGAGAAAAATTTTTAGATTTAGATACTGCTTTCTATGCTAAGAAAGGAAATGGATACCCTAAAATATGCTTTTTATGCGAATATGATGCTATTAAATCTAAGGGAGGACATATAACAGGTCATAATCTTCTTACTACTATATCAATTACAAGTGCCTTAGGATTAAGCAAGGTAATTGAAAAGTCTGGTGGAACAGTAATATTAATAGGATGTCCTGGAGAATATTTAGGTGGAACTAAGTCTACTTATGTTAGACAAGGTATTTTTGATGATATAGATGTGGTATTAACAACTCACCCAGATATAATAACCTCTGAAAGTGGTACTTCAAAGGCAATTATACCTCTAAAAGTAACTTTTAAAGGTCATGATGGATTAAGTTTCTTAGATTTTGATAGTTTTACATCTTTAGATGGTACTATGCTAACTTTTAATGTAATAAACGCTTTATCTAAGGGCTTCTGTAAGAAAGCTAACATACACACTATTTTATCTCAAGGAGGCGTTACACCTCTTCTAAGACCTGTTGAATCAGAAGGTAAATTATATATAAGAGCAGAAAGCACCAAAACTGCAAAATGTATAGAAAATAAAATAAGAAACCTTATTGCTTGTATTTCTGACACAATGAACTTAGAAAGTTGTGTTGAACTTTATGAGCCACCTAATGAAGAGCTTTTATCTAATCAAGTATTAAATAGATTATATAGTCATAATTTAAAAGAAAACGGAATAATAAACATAGGAAAACCAAGAGATATAGATGCTGGTCTTTCATTAGGAACTGTAAGTCACAAGGTACCTTGTATTCATCCTTATATAAACATAGTTGATAATGTAAATATTGACTATGGAACTAAAGAATTTGCAGATGCAACAATATCATCCTTTGCTCAAGAACAAGCGCTTTCAGCTTCTTATGCCCTTATTTCAACAGCCTTAGATCTTATAGAAAGCGATTTTCTTCTTTCAGAGGTTAAAGAAACCTTCAATATGTCTAAGGAAAATTTATATTAAAAAAAGAGAGTCAAAAGACTCTCTTTTCTTAAATAGCTAAGTTTTTTTCTAATTTATCAACAAGTGTTTTACTTGGCTTAAAATAGAATTTATTATATCCATCACCATTTTTATATATACAACAATAATGACCTGTTCTATCTAATAAACTACACACATATTTCTTACAAGAAGAAGTTTTAAAATCCTTTGCTTCTTTAGAATAATCTTTACCTAAATAAACAATATTATTTAACTTTATGTTCTCTAAAGTTGATTGCTTATTAGCTTTCACCTTATGAATCATTAGTTGATTAGCTACTATGGAATATTTATAACTTGTCTTACATTTTCTATACTCTCTAAAGAATATAACTAATGTTAAAACTAGAAATATTGGATCTGTTATTGTCTCTGCATTAAAAGACTCAAATTTAATATTGCCAAAAAAATTAGATAGGCTTATAGCTAAGCTCATGCAAACTATACTAATTACAATAGCTACATCCCTTCTTTTTTTGACAACTTCCTTATGCATAGTGCCCATTTAAAAATCCCCCGACTTTTAATATTATAAACAAATCACATTATACTAATTTTCAAAAATTAAATCTACCTAGATAAGTGTAAAATTTTATTGATTTCAATCTTAATTGCTCATATTTAAAGTTTATAGTAATTGTATTGCTTGTACCTCTTTATTTCTATTACTTTCTTTGTTATATCTAAGCTAATTATAAAAATTATCTTGATTTTATTTTAAATAACTTGTTTAATGATAATTGAAACAAAATATAACTTAATGCTTTGGGAGGGAGAAAATGATTCAGATATATAAATCTTTAAGTGAAAATGATGGGACTTTAAAGAAAATTGCTTCCCTTGAACCAGGTTGTTGGGTTAATATAATAGCACCTTCTCAGGAAGAATTACTTCTTATTTCTAAAAAAACAGGAGTTCCTTTAGAATTTTTAAGAGCACCTTTAGATGATGAAGAAACTTCTCGTATAGAAATTGAAGGAGATTTTATATTAATAATAGTCGATATTCCTTTTACAGAAATGGAGGATAACTCCTTAACATATGATACTTATCCATTAGCAATAATTCATACAAAAAATGAATTAATTACTGTATGCTTAAAAAATAGCAAGGTATTAACCGACTTCTCTTCAAACAAAGTTCGTAATTTTTACTCATTTAAAAAATCAAGATTTATTTTACAAATTCTAAACAGAGTTTCTACATATTATCTTTTATACTTAAGACAAATAGATAAAAAAAGTATTATGATAGAAAAGCGTCTTCATAAATCAATGAAAAACAGAGAGTTAGTACAATTGCACTCATTAAGTAAATCCTTAGTATATTTCTCAACATCCTTAAAATCTAATGAAATTACATTAGAAAAGATGTTAAAACTTGATGTTATTCAAAGATATGAAGAAGATAAAGATGTTTTAGAAGATGTAATAATAGAAAATAAACAGGCTATTGAGATGACTGATATTTATAGTAACATTCTAGGTAGTACCATGGACTTCTTTGCTTCTGTTATTTCTAATAACCTAAACATAGTGATGAAAGTCTTAGCTTCAGTTACAATCCTTATGTCTACCCTTACAGTTATCTCTGGTATATACGGAATGAACTTTGACTACTTACCACTATTACACCATCCATATGGGTTCCATATAATAATGACTTTATCTGTAATACTTTGTGGTGTAATAGCATTTATACTATATAAAAAAGATATGTTTTAAATTTATCTGTAACCATAAAAATATTTTTGCATATAATTAACTAAAAGATTATTGAGAGCAATTTATGCTCTCTATTTTTTTAGGAGGTTTTATGGTGAAATTTCAAAAATTAAAAGTTGGTGATACTATAGGTATTGTTTCCCCTGCCAGTGGAGATAGTGCTGATGTAATAAACTATAATATATCCTCATTTAAAAATCTTGGCTTTAAAATTAAAGAAGGAAAATATTTAAGAAGAAAAAATGATTATCTAGCTGCTTCTGACAAAGAAAGAGCTGAAGATTTAATGGAGATGTTTAAAGATAAGGAAGTTAAAGCAATAGTAGCTTATAGAGGTGGGTATGGATGTATAAGAATGTTACCCTATTTAGATATAGGAGTAATTAAAAAAAATCCTAAAATTTTATGTGGCTATAGTGATTTAACAGTTCTCTTAAATTACTTATCTCAAAAGACAGGCTTAATAACATTTCATGGACCTATGATAAATTCTAAAATTAGTTCAGATGAAATAACTAAAAATAGCTTTCTATCACTGCTTACTGATGAGAGCAATTTAATTAACATATCTACAAAGGATTTTAAAGTGGAAAATAAGGAACTATTTAGAGGAATTCTTTGTGGTGGAAACCTAACTATGATATGTAGCACCTTAGGAACTCCTTATGAAATAAATACTCGAAATAAAATTCTCATGATTGAAGATGTAAATGAAGAGAATTATGCTATAGATAGATACTTAATGCAATTAAAACTTTCAGGTAAACTAGATTCTTGTAGAGCTTTTTTAATAGGACATTTCACACCGTATAATCCTAAAACAATAAATACTATACTTTCTATACTATTACCATATAAAAAACCAATTATATATAATATTCCTTTTGGTCATGACTATCCTAATATAACCTTACCAATAGGATCATCAATTCTTTTCGACACAGCTAAAGATAAACTAATAATAAAATATTAAATGTTTCTTATGGTTAATAGTGAAATTAATATTCTAGCTAAGGATAAACTAATATCATAACCATCAATAAAACATGTAGATTGCACTAAGGCTATAAGAATTTATTAGCTACCACATAAAATGTACTTTTATTTATAATAAGATTTAAGAAGAATAAAGGAGAGAGTTCCAGCTACTGCATAACATTTACTTTTATTTATGCTAAATAAACTAAAAAAGACATATTAACATGTCTCTTTTAATGTTTAATGAAAAAAGTGGATTTATAAAATATAAATCCACTTAATTCTTAGTGTTTGGAATAAAATTTAGTGTGTATATGTAAATTTCTGCAAAGCAAAAACCTCAGTAAAGTTACTGAGGTTTTTTATGGAGGCGCCACCCGGATTTGAACCGGGGAATAAAGGTTTTGCAGACCTCTGCCTTACCACTTGGCTATAGCGCCACACTGGTGGCTCGAGCAGGAATCGAACCAGCGACACGAGGATTTTCAGTCCTCTGCTCTACCGACTGAGCTATCGAGCCTTACCACCAAAGAACATTTGCTCTTCACAAGTATTAATTATATAGATATATAGCTAATATGTCAATACATTTTTTAAAAATTTTATGATTTTTTTTATAAAAATATATTTATTAGATTAATATATAACAAAAAATACATTATAAAGCCACTAAAAAGCTCCTTTTCTAAAAATAACATTAATTTAACTTAAAAATATTATTTTTATGTGATAAAGACTTAACTCATATTGAATTAATTAGTAAATTACTATATTTTAATTTTGAATTACTTTTCTACAATTTATTTTCATAGTCTATTTTTATAGTCTATTTTTATAATCTATTTTTATAATCTATTTTTATGATTTATCCTTATAACTTATTTTTCTATACCTTATTTTTTTATAACTTATTTTTATACATTACTTTTTATTAATTAAATTTATAACTATAATTTAATATTTTAACCACACTATATTGTATTCTTAAGAATAAAAAGTGTTCCTTAATTTTAAACTCTTTATTAGAGAATTTCTTAAAATTTATACACAAGTAAAATAAGAAAGATTTTATCAACAGAAACTTATACTATTTACAATAACGTAAATACTACTATATTCCTAAAAAGTATTAAAGATAATAAAAAGCAAAAAACTATTAAAGTTGTTAAATTAATATTTGAAAATTAACTCAAATTATATATAGAGAGAATATCAATTATAAAATACAAATCTTTTTTTATTTAAATTTTTATTTAAAAATATAAGATTCTATTAATAAATATATATTCTTATCTTATTTTTAATGTAATTGTGCTTTTAAACTTAATTTAAAACTCAAACCGCATAAACTTAACTTCACAATCTTAAGACATAAATTTAAATATTATAAATCTTATTAAAAATAATCTAAACTATAATATAATAATTCAACTTGCTATAGGACAAGTATTACTACTCAAAAGTTATCCACAAATATATTTTATATTTTAATTCAATAAATTCTGTGGATAATTTTTAAAATAAAAATATCCACAGGAAAATCTAATTTTAAAAATTAAACCTTTCATGTGGATATTATAAAAATTACAAAATAAAAAAGCTTGAATTAAAATTCAAGCTTTATCTTACCTAGCGACCATCTACTCTCCCACACAGTCTCCCGTGCAGTACCATCGACCGTTAAAGGCTTAACCGTCGTGTTCGGAATGGGAACGGGTGTTACCCTTAAACGCATCATCACTAGATTTGGCTCCTCGAAGAGGACTCGAACCTCCAGCCTATCGGTTAACAGCCGAGTGCTCCACCATTGAGCTATCGAGGAATACTGACCTGGCGACCACCTACTCTCCCACACAGTCTCCCGTGCAGTACCATCGGCTTCTAAAGGCTTAACCGTCGTGTTCGGAATGGGAACGGGTGTTACCCTAAAGAACATCATCACCAGATTATTAGAAATATTTTGTTTTTTCAAAATTGCACATAATTAATACTATATTTGGTCAAGCCCTCGATCTATTAGTATCGGTCAGCTGAACATGTTACCATGCTTACACCCCCGACCTATCAACCTTGTGTTCTTCAAGGGATCTTACTAGCTTACGCTATGGGAAATCTCATCTTGAGGTTGGCTTCACGCTTAGATGCTTTCAGCGTTTATCCATTCCCGACTTAGCTACCCAGCTGTGCTCCTGGCGGAACAACTGGTACACCAGAGGTCAGTCCATCCCGGTCCTCTCGTACTAAGGACAGCTCCTCTCAAATTTCCTACGCCCGCGACGGATAGGGACCGAACTGTCTCACGACGTTCTGAACCCAGCTCGCGTGCCGCTTTAATGGGCGAACAGCCCAACCCTTGGGACCTACTTCAGCCCCAGGATGCGACGAGCCGACATCGAGGTGCCAAACCTCCCCGTCGATGTGGACTCTTGGGGGAGATCAGCCTGTTATCCCCGAGGTAGCTTTTATCCGTTGAGCGATGGCCCTCCCACGAGGTACCACCGGATCACTAAGCCCGACTTTCGTCCCTGCTCCACTTGTGGGTGTCGCAGTCAGGCTCCCTTCTGCCTTTGCACTCTTCGAACGATTTCCGACCGTTCTGAGGGAACCTTTGGGCGCCTCCGTTACTTTTTAGGAGGCGACCGCCCCAGTCAAACTGCCCACCTAACAATGTCCTGTGACCAGATTCATGGCCGCCAGTTAGAATTTCAGTACTGTCAGGGTGGTATCCCAAGGTTGACTCCACCAAGGCTGACGCCCTGGTTTCCTAGTCTCCCACCTATCCTGTACAGACAATACCAAAACTCAATGCTAAGCTACAGTAAAGCTCTACGGGGTCTTTCCGTCCAATCGCGGGTAGCGAGCATCTTCACTCGCACTACAACTTCGCCGGATTTACAGTTGAGACAGTGCCCAAGTCATTACGCCATTCGTGCGGGTCAGAACTTACCTGACAAGGAATTTCGCTACCTTAGGACCGTTATAGTTACGGCCGCCGTTTACTGGGGCTTAAGTTCACACCTTCGCTTGCGCTAAGTGTTCCCCTTAACCTTCCAGCACCGGGCAGGCGTCAGCCCCTATACATCAGCTTACGCTTTAGCAGAGACCTGTGTTTTTGCTAAACAGTTGCTTGGGCCTATTCTCTGCGGCCTACTCTCGTAGGCACCCCTTCTCGCGAACTTACGGGGTCAATTTGCCGAGTTCCTTAACTGTAATTCTTCCGCCGGCCTTAGGATTCTCTCCTCACCTACCTGTGTCGGTTTGCGGTACGGGCACTACTTCTCTCTCTAGACGCTTTTCTTGGCAGCGTGGAATCATGTACTTCGGTTCCGTGGAACCTTCCCCATCACGCCTCAGTATTATGAGAGCGGATTTGCCTACTCTCACTGCCTAAACGCTTAGACTAGCATCCAATAGCTAGCACACACTATCCTCCTGCGTCACGCCATCGATAATAACGATGGTAGTGGTACTGGAATATCAACCAGTT